>LADP01000019.1 GCA_000961575.1 Peptococcaceae bacterium BRH_c8a | reverse complement strand
GTAGTCAGTAGTCAGTAGTCAGTAGTCAGTAGTCAGTAGTCAGTAGTCAGTAGTCAGTAGTCAGTAGTCAGTAGTCAGTAGTCAGTAGTCAGTAGTCAGTAGTCAGTAGTCAGTAGTCAGTAGTCAGTAGTCAGTAGTCAGTAGTCAGTAGTCAGTAGTCAGTAGTCAGTAGTCAGTAGTCAGTAGTCAGTAGTCAGTAGTCAGTAGTCAGTAGTCAGTAGTCAGTAGTCAGTAGTCAGTAGTCAGTAGTCAGTAGTCAGTAGTCAGTAGTCAGTAGTCAGTAGTCAGTAGTCAGTAGTCAGTAGTCAGTAGTCAGTAGTCAGTAGTCAGTAGTCAAGTATATTATCTCCGAAACGCACGGTAAGCCGCAAACACGAACATGTGCCTTGGCAACCAGTAAGTTATATTAAATGTTTAGCAATTTGACATCTAACTAAATAATAAGAATGTTTGATGGTGATTGTTATGGAAATATTAGCGTTTTTAATAGTTATCCTGTTTTTTGTCGCCGGCCTGGTTGGAACCCTGCTTCCGGTTCTGCCCGGGGCGTTGCTGATCTGGGTGGGCATGCTGATTTTCGGCGTAATGACCGGATTTGAAACGCTGGGAACCATGTTTTTCATTGGCCAGGGTATGGCAGTGGCTCTGGTGCACATTGTGGATTATTTAGCGGGCGTAGTGGGCGTAAAAAAATTTGGCGGCTCAAGAAATGCTGTGTATGGCAGTATAGTCGGTGCTATTTTGGGCATTTTTGTGATGGGTCCGGCAGGCATTATTTTCGGGCCATTCATTGGTGCGGTAGTCGGCGAAATGATGGGCCCCCAAAAACAGCTGGACATCGCCATTAGATCCGGCGTTGGCACGCTGGTCGGCATGCTTGGCGGCACCGTGCTTAAACTGGCCGTCGAAGCCATCATGATTATTTGGTTCTTCTGGGCTGTTTACTAGGGGGTCAGGCCCGGCATAAGTGCATAACTAATTGCGGTTATGCACTTATGCCGGGCCTGACCCCGTGGTTTCCCCCAACTTACTTTTTGAACTCTTCGCCCAACGGGCCACCGGCTTCATTTAATTGGTAATCAGGCTCATCCCGCAGCTTGTTTGTTGTTTCGCGTAATTCCTCTTCACCTGTTTCCTCACCGGAAACCCGGTTCTGTACCTGGCTGATAAAACGGCGTTCGTTTTTTCCCCGCATGTTTTTCACCTCGCCAGTATTATTTCACTGTTTAGGCTTAAAATACGGGGTCAGGCCCTGAATAAGTGCATAACTAAATGCAGTTATGCACTTATTCAGGGCCTGACCCCTAAGTTTTTCAGCGTGGTTTTTTTATGGCGTCGACTGCCAGTTTGTCGCAGCGATTGTTGTAGGGGTTGTCCGAGTGTCCCTTTACCCAAACCCATTTTACCTCGTGCTTGTCGGCCAATTCGAGTATTCTTTCCCACAAATCAACGTTCTTGGCCCGCTCGCTGCCGGTACGCATCCAATTGCGGGAGCGCCACTTTAACACCCATCCCTTGGTCATGGCGTCCACCAGGTAGCGACTGTCTGAGTACAGAGTCACCCGGCAGGGTTCTTTAAGGCATTCCAGACCCTTTATCGCGGCCATCAGTTCCATGCGGTTGTTGGTAGTGTCATCGTAAGCGCCGGAAAGTTCTCTCTCATGCGAACCAAACTTCAGTATCGTGCCATATCCACCCGGACCCGGGTTGCCGCTGCAAGCCCCGTCGGTATATATCTCCAATTCCTTGATTCCAATCACCTCCGTACTATTAAAGACTTTAAAAATAGGTATAAATCCTGCTTGGTTGCCTCGTTACATATTACCATAATGTGCTATGCCGGACTACCGGGAATAGACTTTAAAGGTAGTTGCATTATTTAAATCTATAACCCATTTTGATTGTGTTAAAAACACACGTTTTTTTGTCGTAGTAAGCAGGAATTTATTTGATAAGCAAGAATAGGAACTAATGCGGCTAAAGCTGCACGATTTTATAACCCTGGTGCGCCTTGGTCATTTTTTTTTGTGAGCAGGCGATATTACCTATATTTTACACAAGAGCAGACGGTAATTAATCATCAACACCAGGAGTTATACATCTGCTCGTGTCGCAGTCGAAGAGGAAGAAGAGACCATTTTTTTAACTACTGGGAGGAGGTTGGAAAGGTTTTGAAAAAAGTTGGCAAAAAGACCCTTTGGGCGCTGGTAGCAACATTAATGGCGGCGCTAATGCTCGCCGGTTGTGGCGGCAGTGGTGGCGAAGAAGACAAGCAAGCGGGTCCGGGAGAAGAGGAAAAGTTTAAAGTAGCCTTTGTTTATATCACCTCAGCCGGTGACGCCGGCTGGACTTACGCCCACGATTTGGGCCGCCTGTACCTGCAGGATCAACTTGACTGGGTGGATGCCAGTGAAATCGTAGAAAACGTACCCGAAAACCCGGCAGACGCCGAGCAGGTAATTACTCAGCTCGCCGAACAGGGTAACAAGGTAATTTTCACCACCAGCTTCGGCTACATGGATCCCACCATCAACGTAGCCCAGAAGTATCCCGACGTAACTTTCGTACACTGCTCGGGTTATAAGACAGCCGACAACGTCGGCGCTTATTTCGGCCGCATGTATCAGGCTCGTTACCTTTCCGGTCTGGTAGCCGGCCAAGCCACCGAAAGCAACATTATCGGTTACGTTGGCGCGCACCCCATCCCCGAAGTGATCAGGGGTATTAACGCTTTTACAGTGGGTGTCCGGGCGGCTAATCCCGACGCTGTGGTAAAAGTGGTATGGACCAACTCCTGGTTTGATCCCACCGTGGAAAAACAATCCGCCGAAGTACTGCTGGACGCCGGCGCCGATGTAATTGCCCAGCATATGGATTCCCCGGCCCCGCAACAGGCAGCCGAGGAAAGAGGCAAACTGGGTATTGGTTACAACAGCGATATGAGAGCGCAGGCACCGGGCGCGGTAATGACTTCACCCATGTGGGAATGGGGCCCCTACTACGTGGAAACAGTGCAAGCTATTAAAGATGGCACCTTCGATCCTACCCCCACCGCGGGCTCACTTACTTACTGGGGCGGCCTGAAGGAAGGTCTGGTAAAAATTTCTGACTACGGCCCGATGGTTCCTGAAGAAACCAAGCAACTGGTTGAGCAAGAAAAAGCACGTATTATCAGCGGCGAATGGGATGTTTTCTATGGACCGCTTAAAGATCAAAACGGCGAAGTTAAAGTAGCCGAGGGACAAAAGATGACCGATGACGAAATGCTGGCTATGGACTGGTTCGTTGAGGGTGTGGAAGGTAAAATTACCGCTCCCCAGTTTTAAATCGCCGCAGTACGCATATTAGTAAGCCATGCGTTAGGTTGGATATAATACTTTTAAGTATCGAGTAAACGGTTGCTGGCGGCCTGGCCGCCAGCAACCATTGCTAAGGGGCTAATGTAATGTCAGTGCCTTTACTGGTGGAAATGGTTAACATCACCAAAAAATTCCCCGGCGTTGTGGCTAACGACCAGGTTAATTTCAACGTCCGGGAAGGCGAAATACATGTGCTACTGGGCGAAAACGGCTCGGGCAAAAGCACTTTAATGTCTGTTTTATCCGGGCTTTACAGACCGGACGAGGGCGATATACTGGTAGGCGGTATTAAATATAACCTGCGTTCACCGCGGGACGCCATTAAAGCAGGCATTGGCATGGTGCACCAGCACTTTAAATTAATTGATTCCTTTTCAGTGGCCGAAAACGTCATTCTTGGTGGTGACGGAACGCCCATGATCTTAAATAAAAAAGACATTGAAAACAACCTGGCGCAACTATCGGAGCGCTATGGATTACGCATAAATCTTTCAGCTATGGTGTGGCAGCTTTCAGTGGGCGAAAAACAGCGGGTGGAGATTATTAAGATGCTGTATCGCGGCTCACAGGTACTGGTTCTGGATGAGCCTACCGCCGTCCTCACCCCCCAGGAAGCGGAAGAGTTATTTGATAACCTGCGCCAGATGGCGGCTGCAGGACGGGGCATCGTGGTGATTACGCACAAACTTAACGAAGTAATGGCCATTGCAGATCGGGTGACGGTATTACGCCGGGGCAAAGCGGTAGCCACCCTGGAAAAACAAGAAGTCAACCAGCGTGACCTGGCCTGGTTAATGGTGGGGCAAGACGTGGTATTCCAAAGTCGCAAAAAGAACCCGCCTGACAGCGCAAAGGTACTGGAACTAAAACAAGTAAACTGTTTAAGCGACCTGGGCCTGGCCGGCCTGACTGATATAGATTTCTCGGTTTACAAGGGAGAAATCTTCGGCATTGCCGGGGTGGCCGGTAACGGCCAGCGTGAACTAGCAGAAGTAGTGGCCGGCCTTAGAGCTGTTAACGGAGGCCAACTCCTGATCAACGGCACTGATGTTACCGGCCTATCCCCGCGCCGGATTATGGATCGCGGGGTGGCCCTGGTGCCCGAAGACAGACTGGGCACCGGGCTAATCCCCAACCTGGACGCAGTAGATAACCTGATTTTAAAGGACTACCGCCGGGATCTACTACGCCGGGGTCCTTTTGTGAACCGCCGGGTGGCCCGTTCCAACGCCCAGCAGATGGTGGACCGGTTTGAAGTTTCATTGCGCAGCCTGGATGCCCCGGTGAAACTGATGTCCGGGGGCAACCTACAGCGGTTGCTGCTAGCTCGTGAAATTACTTCCCAGCCGCACCTGTTAATTGCTGTGTATCCGGTGCGCGGCCTGGACATCAAGGCCACCAAGGCGGTGCACGACCTGCTCCTGGAACAGCGGGAACAGGGCATGGCCATATTATTAATCTCCGAAGACCTGGAGGAAATATTTAAGCTCAGCGACCGGATCGGGGTGCTGTGCGGTGGTCGTTTAACCGGGATACTCCCGGCCGAAGCAGCTGACATTGAAGAAATTGGTTTGCTTATGATGGGCTCGGATAGAACAGGGGAAACAGCATCATGATCATTCGCGGCACGAGACTAACAATTGAAAAAAGACTGGTTCCGTCTTCTTCAGCATATCTTGTGATACCGTTTATTTCCATCTTTATGGCTCTACTGGTGGGCTCGATATTCCTTTATTTTTCCGGACACGAGCCCGTTGCTGTCTATTATAAGATGTTTAAGGGCGCCTTTGGTTCCCGTTACGGGATTACGGAAACAATTGTCAAGGCCATCCCGCTGACCCTGGTGGGGCTTGGGGTGGCCCTGGCATTTCGGATGCAGCTTTGGAACATCGGTGGTGAAGGCCAGCTTTACATGGGCGCCTTTGCCGCCACCTGGGTGGCCCTTACTTTTCCCGAAGGAAGCGTGTGGTGGGTGATGCCCGCCATGATCGCGCTGGGTATGCTGGCCGGAGGATTATGGGCGCTCTTAACCGCCATCCCCAAGGCGATCTGGGGAGTAAACGAAATTATCACCACCCTAATGTTGAATTATGTGGCCATTTTATGGGTGGACTACCTGGTTTACGGCCCCTGGAAGGATCCTGCCGGTTTTAATTTCCCCCTCACCGCTGTGTTTTCCGACGCCGCCACCTTGCCCGGTTTGTTCGATTCCCGTGTCCACGCCGGGTTATTTTTCGGCATTGTGGCTGCCATTATCCTGTATCTAGTGGTTTATCATACCCGCTGGGGTTACGAAATCAGAGTCACCGGGGAAAACCCGGGCGCTGCCCGTTACGCCGGCATGAACACCACCCGGAACATCATGCTGGTGATGCTGTTTAGCGGCGCGTTATGCGGGCTGGCCGGCATGTCCGAAGTTTCCGGTATTGGGCACCGGCTGCAGCATGGCCTGAGCCCCGGGTATGGCTATACCGCCATTATTGTCGCCTGGCTCAGCAGGCTCAACCCCTTTGCCGTCATTTTGGTGGCCATCCTGTTTGGCGGCCTGCAGGTGGGCGGTTTTATCGTCCAGACCAGCGGCATCCCGTCTTCCATGGTGTACATGCTGCAAGGACTGCTGCTATTTTTTGTATTGGGCGGGGAACTGCTGACCGGTTACCGCCTGAACAGGGTGCCGGCTACCGGGGAGGCGACTAAATAATGAACACCGACATTGCCATTGCCATACTAGCTACCGCCATCACCGCCGGCACACCAATCATGTACGCTGCGTTGGGTGAAATACTGGCCGAACGCGCCGGCATCTTAAACCTTGGCGTGGAAGGCATGATGCTGGTGGGAGCCGTCAGCGGCTTCATACTGGCGCTACATACATCCAATCCTTGGGCCGGACTGCTTTTAGCCATGCTGGCGGGCGGCTTTATGGCCTTGATCCATGCCTTTCTCACCATCACCCTCAAAGCCAACCAGGTGGTCAGCGGTCTGGCCCTGACCCTGTTCGGTACCGGCCTGGCCGGTTACATCGGCAAGTCATATGTGGGGATCCGCCTGCCGGAGTCTTTCCGGGCCGTGCCGGTGCCGGTACTCAGCGACATTCCGATTATCGGGCCGGTATTGTTCAACCACGACCCGCTGGTCTATATAAGCTATTTTATAGTGCCCGCGCTTTGGTTCCTGGTATTTCGCACCCGCGCCGGGCTGAATCTACGGGCGGTGGGCGAAAACCCGGCGGCCGCCGACTCGGTGGGCATCAACGTTTTTCGCACTCGTTACATCTACGTAATCGCCGGCGGTATGCTGGCCGGCATCGGTGGTGCTTACCTTTCACTGCACTACGTACCTGTCTGGGTGGAGAACATGACCGCCGGGCGAGGCTGGATAGCAGTAGCATTGGTCATATTTGCCACTTGGAACCCGGCCAACGCCATCTGGGGCGCGTACCTGTTCGGTGGCCTGGACGCCCTGGGCTTAAGGCTGCAGACGCTAAATGTCACCGTTTCACCATATTTCTTGAAAATGTTGCCGTATATTTTTACCGTGCTGGTTTTAATACTGGTAACCAGGCGCAACATGCTAAGCCGTAGAGGCTCACCCAAGGCCTTAGGCTTGCCCTATGACCGGGAGGAACGATGAAGGAGGAAAGGCAATGCAAAAATTAAAGGATAAAATCATCACCGAAGGCCGAGTACTTTCAGATACCGTACTAAAAGTGGATTCTTTCCTCAACCATCAGGTTGATCCCGAATTTAGCGTGGAACTGGGTCATGAACTGGCCCGCCGATTTGCGGGCGATGGCGTAACTAAAGTTTTCACCGTGGAAGCATCGGGCATTGCGGTGGCCCTCACTACCGGCCTGGCCCTTAAGGTACCGGTTGTTTTCGCCAAGAAAAAGCGAGGTGCCACCCAGGGTAAGAACTCTTATTCAAGTAACATATATTCTTTTACCAGGCAGGAGTCAGTAGATATACACGTAAACAAAAAGCTTATTGCCGCCGAAGACCGGGTGCTAATAGTAGACGACTTTTTGGCGCACGGGGAAGCGCTGCGCGGCATGGCCGAAATTATCGCCCAGGCCGGTGCTACACTGGTCGGGGTAGGGATCATCATCGAAAAAGTGTTCCAGGGAGGCGGCGCCGCCCTGCGTGCAAAGGGCGTCCGGGTAGAATCCCTGGCCCCGGTGATATCACTAGCCGGTGGCAAGGTAGAATTCGCCGAGTAAATAGTGTTTTTTTATTGCCTAGTCCATATAATACGTCTAAATATAGCAAGCTGTTACCTTATTTGCCTGGAGGGTTAACTTGAAAACGATCCAGATCCCTAAAAATACACTGGTTATACTATGCGGCCCCGCCGGTTGCGGCAAGTCTACCTTTGCCCGCAAATACTTTTTGGAAACGCAAATTGTCTCCTCGGATCGTTGCCGGGCTTTAATTAGCGACGATGAAAACGACCTGTCTGTTTCCGGCATGGCTTTTAAAATATTTCACCTGTTAATCGACATGCGCCTCTCCCAGGGGCGGCTAACCGTGGCCGATTCCACCGCTCTAGACCGGAGTGCCAGGATCAGGCTAAAAAAACTGGCCGACAAAAACAATTGCCACACCCTGTTGGCACTATTTAACGTCCCCCTGGAACTATGCTTAAAGCAGAACATCTCCCGAGAACGAAACGTTGAACCGGCGGTAATTAAAAAGCATATGCAAAAACTGGGCCGCGCCGCCCGGGCCATTACCGAAGAGGAATACGATCAACACTATGTTTTTGACCAGGGGCAGGCTGACCAGGTGGCTATAAAGGTAACTTAGGTGCAGGTCAGCCAGATAATTCGAGTTGTTTTTTATTAGTGGATATAATAAAATGTATGCAGTACTCAGGAGTCAGAATTCAGGAGTCAGAATTAAAGAAGAACCGATGACTGCCGGAAACATTCTGAATACTGAATACTGATTACTTAATTCTATTACCAAAATAGCTTTAGTGGTTTTCGGCCTACAGATGAGCAAGAGGCCGGAAACTTTTGTTTTTCCTATACCCAATGCCGTTACAAACCGGAGGTGTGGAAATAATGTCTATTCAGGAAGTACGGGTAACCAACCTGCCCCACGTGAACGACCCCAGGGGCGAGAGCTTGCTGCACACGATTAAAACATTTTTAGGGATCCACAGCATCGACCGGATAGCCACGGCCAGGGTATACCGTTTCGAAGGAATATCCGCAACCGAGGCCGAGTTGCTGGCCCAAAGTCTGCTGGCCGAAAACATTTTCCAGCGCTATACCTTAAACGAACCGATTATAGAGGTTAGGGGACACACCTCCGGCGGAGGAATATCCCCAATTAATGAAGCCGCGGTGCTGGTAGAAGTGGCCTATAAGCCCGGCGTGATGAATCCTGAGGCGGGCTCAATTATGAAAGCCGCTGCCGATTTGGGCATCAGCGGCCTGTTGGCAGCCGATGCCAGCACTGAATATGGTTTTTTCGGTACTGTTACCGCAGCGGAAGTAGCAGAAATTAACACCCGGCTGCTGGTCAATGAAACAGTTGAACGGGTAGTTAAAGATCGGCCACTTACGCTGGTAATCAGTGGCGAGACTGCCGACACCAGAATTATACCGATTAGAGCAATGGATGACGACGCCCTGATGGAATTAAGCAAGGATAGTCTGTTTCTAAACTTGGATGAAATGTTAGCCATCAAAAGCTACTTTACCGAGCTGGGCCGGGATCCTACCGACTGTGAAGTGGAGACCTTAGCCCAAACCTGGTCCGAGCACTGCGTGCACAAGACCTTTAAAGCCCAGCTTATTGTTGACGGTAAACCTAAAAAGCCACTTTTGAAAAGACTCCAGCAAGCCACCGTCGATGCCGCCCACCCACTGGTGTTGTCCGCCTTTGTAGACAATTCCGGCGTGGTGGCCCTTTATGATGACCTGGCTATTTGCGGTAAAGTGGAAACCCATAATTCCCCCTCGGCCATAGAGCCCTACGGCGGAGCGATGACCGGCAGCGGTGGCGTGTTCAGAGATATTATGGGCACCGGCAAGGGCGCCCGGGTGGTTGCCTCCACCGATATGTTCTGTTTTGCACCGCCCGGCCTGCCGACAGACGAGGTACCCGAGGGCTGTCTGCATCCCCGCTACCTGCTGCAGCGGGTAGTGGCCGGGGTGCGCGATTACGGCAATCGAATGGGTATACCCACCAACAATGGCTCGCTGCATTTCCATCACGACTTCCGGGCCAAGCCTACCATTATTGTAGGCGCTTATGGTATTATGCCCGCTGAAGATGCCCAAATGGGGCAGCCCCGGCAAGGTGATATCGCGGTGGCGGTAGGCGGTCGGACAGGCCGGGACGGCATCCACGGGGCCACCTTCTCCAGCGGCGAGATGACGCACCGGACAATGGATGTAAACGCCAGCGCGGTGCAGATTGGCCACGCTATTGAAGAAAAACGGATGAGCGATGCGCTCTTAAAAGCCCGGGACGAAAAATTAATCCGGGCCCTCACCGATTGCGGCGCCGGCGGTTTCGCCTCGGCCTTCGGTGAAATGGGTGAGCATGGCGGGGTTAAAATTCACCTGGATCAGGCTCCGGTCAAATACCCGGGTCTGGCACCTTGGGAAATCTGGCTTTCCGAAAGTCAGGAGCGAATGGCCCTGGCAGTGACTCCCGAAAACTTGCCGCGGGTACTGGCCATCTGTGCCGAGCACAACGTGGAAGCTACCGCGGTTGGTGAATTTACCGATACCGGACGGCTGGAGGTATATTACGAGCAAAACCAAATCTGCGAACTGGACATGGAGTTTTTGCATAACGGCCTGCCCCAGCGCACCATGACAGCAGTTAAAAAACAAAAACCGGTACAAGAAGATGACCCAAGCGCACCGGATGACTGGATCCAGGCCTGCACCGGCATTATGGCGCATCTAAACGTATGTTCCAAGGAGCCGATCGTGCGGGTTTATGACCACGGAGTACAGGTGAGCAGCGCCCTGCCGCCTTTTGGCGGTCTGCCCGGCAACGCTCCCAATGACGGTGTGGTACTGGCCCCGGTGCCGGGCAAAAAATACGGGATGCTCATAGCCCACGGCATGAACCCCGTACTAAACCTGGCCGACCCTTACTACGGCAGTCTCTGGGCCGCTGCTGAGGCGGTGTCCAACGCCGTGGCCACGGGGGCCAATCCGGCGGATCTGGTGTTGATAGACAACTTTATTTGGCCTTACCCCGATGAAGAGTCGCTGCACGACCTGGATCAGGCGGTGGATGCCTGCACCGATTTTGTCAACGCCACGGGCATGCCCTTTATATCCGGCAAAGACAGCCTGTCCAGCACTTACCGGGCCAGGGACGGGGCGGTGATTAAAATACCCCCGGTACTTTGTGTATCTTGTTTTGGCCGGGTAGGGGACGTAACCGCCACGGTGTCCTCGGACATCAAGCGGCCCGGCAGCACGCTGGTGCTGGTGGGGCAACGAGACATCAACCAGATGGGCGGTTCCACCTACTTTGAAATTACCGGTGCGAGCTCGTCCCGGGTACCACAAATAGACCTGCCCACGTTGCCCCGTGTATTTAGCGCCATCCACCAAGCCTGTCAAAAGGGTGAGGTTTTGGCGTGCCACGACATCAGCGAGGGCGGCCTTTTAGCGGCCCTGGCCGAAATGTGCTTTGGCGGCCAAGCAGGCGCGGAGATTAATATCCCCGCAGACAACCGGGCGGATTACTTCCTGTTTAACGAAACCGCAGGCTGCTTCCTAGTGGAGGTAGCAAATCCGGACACCGCCCGGGAGCTGTTCGCCGGCGTTCCGCACCTGGTGCTGGGCCGTACAAACGACAGCCCCAATATAAGCGTTCAGCAAGGCGCCAATAAAATATTTGCAGTCGACACGGAAATTTTGTTCGAGGCCTGGCGCAAGCCCATGCAGGAGGTGTTCGGAGCATGAAACCACGGGTATGTATATTAAGGACCGACGGCACCAACTGTGACTTGGAAACCTACTACGCCTTCGATAAAGCCGGTGGTCAGTGCGAAATGGTTCATGTGAATCAACTTCGCTCCGGTGCCAAAAGACTGGCTGAATACCAAATTTTGGCCATCCCCGGGGGCTTTTCTTACGGCGACGATATTCACTCCGGTAAAATTTTGTCGGTGGAGCTCACTTCACTTTTAAAAGACCAGCTTAGCAGCTTTGTGGCCGCCGGCAAACCGGTAATCGGCATCTGCAACGGGTTCCAGGTGCTGGTACGCACCGGTTTACTGCCCCGGAGCGAACTGGGTACCATCAGCGCCACCCTGATGCATAACGACAGCGGGCACTTTGAGTGCCGGTGGGTCAATTTGGTGATCGAAGAGTCACCCTGTATCTTTACCCGCGGGCTGGAGGGAACTGTAGTCCAGTACCAGGTGGCCCACGGTGAAGGGAAGTTCTACACCGGGGCGGAAACTCTGGACGGTATAGAAAGCAACGGCCAGGTGGTTTTTCGGTACGCCGACCCGGTCGCCGGAAAACCAACCGCGGTTTACCCTTTAAACCCCAACGGCTCACTAAACGCCATTGCCGGTATCTGTGATAGCACTGGCCGGGTACTGGGCCTTATGCCACACCCCGAGCGTTATGTGGAAACATACCACCACCCCAACTGGCGCCGTGGACACTTTGGTGAACCACACGGTATTCCGCTGTTCCGTAACGCAGTGGACTTCGCGATGAAGAATTTATAAAGGAATTGATGCCAGTGCTGATACGCAAAGCCAAAATATCAGATGTGGAGACCATCCACCAATTTATTACCCACTTTGCCGAAAAAGATTTGATGCTGGGGCGCTCCCGTCTTTCGTTGTACGAGTGCATTCGGGAATTTATGGTTGCCGAACTGGACGGACTGGTTGTCGGTGTGGGTTCGCTGCACGTTATCTGGGAAGACCTGGCGGAAATCCGCGCCCTGGCCGTCGACGAGAATTATCAAAAGCGCGGTATCGGGCGCGGGTTGGTGGAAGCTTTCCTGGCCGAAGCGGTAGACTTGGAAATACCCCGGGCCTTCGCCCTCACTTACCAGGCCCCCTTTTTCGTGCGGTGCGGCTTCAAGATTATTCCCAAGGAAGACCTGCCTCAAAAGGTATGGAAAGAATGCATCAACTGCCCCAAGTTTCCCAAATGCGATGAAGTAGCGGTAATCAGGAGTTTGGGGTAAAAAAGGGCAGTAGTCAGGAGTCAGTATTCAGTAGTCAGAATAATAAACTGGCTTGTCATCCTGAGCGTAGCGAAGGATCTAGTCTTTAAGATTCTTCGCTGCGCTCAGAATGACAGATTTTTTGTATTCATAACAATGACAGGCATGGCAGGTACAGGCTCAGACATGACATACATAGGCTCGGTTCATTTTTAATTCTGACTCCTGACTACTGACTCCTGACTACTGAATTCTCCCCAAACGTATATATTAAAGCCTTCCGGGTGATATTAAGAACGCAAAAAAGGGGACAAAAGAGTTAATTAATTGTGGCTTTAACAGCCTGTCCCCCTTTAATAAACACCTAAGGGGGTTTTATTTTTTATGCCTGAGCTTAAAATGCCGCGGGTTTGGCGTATAGAAACCAAGCCGCACAAGTTTTGCCCCGGTTGCGGCCACGGCCTGGTGCTTAAAGCGCTGGGTGAAGCCATAGATGAACTGGGTATTCAAGACCGCACGGTGTTCGGCTGCGACATCGGCTGCTCACTTTTATCCTGGGACTTTTTCAACATGGACACCATCCAGACCCACCACGGTCGCACCACCCCGGTGATGGTAGGTATCAAGCGGGCCAATCCGGAGCTGGTTACCATTGCTTACATGGGTGACGGCGGCGGTTACGCCATCGGTTCCCAACACCTGGTTAACGCCGCTGCCCGTAACGAAAAAATAACTGTGCTGCTGTCTAATAACACTGTTTACGCCATGACCGGCGGGCAGATGGCCCCTACCACCATGCCCGGCCAGAAAACCGAAACCAGCCCGTATGGAAGGGATCCGCGCTATACCGGGCCTCCCATGCTGGGTCCGGAAATGGTGGCCGCCATAACTGATGAAAACGCCTATGTGGCCCGGGGCACCATCGCCAATCTGCGGCAGCTTAAAGCTTATATTAAGAAGGCGCTGCAGAACCAGATGGATGCTAAGGGTTTCTCTTTCGTGGAATCGCTGGCGGCCTGCCCTACCAACTGGCGCACTAATGCAGAGGAAACGTGGCGCTTTGTGGAACGGGAAATGACTAATCATTTCAAAGTTGGGGAGGTCAAGACCTCTGCGGCCAGAGAGAAAGCGGTTTAACCTATCCTAAAAATACTTTTACCCAAAATACTTTTAATGTAGGTTGTAGTGGGGCGGCGGTCCGGTGATATCGCTCCGCTCTCTCTTGCAATTCTACTTGCTGTGGCTGGAAAAGTCTTTGGTGAACGCATCTGGCACACTGCGTACCCGTACTGTACGCCCTTAATAGCTATGAATTCGGGGCTATAACGGGCTAAACAACGCAGTCAGGTGCACCGTTCGCTCCGGATATCACCGGACCGCCGCGGAGGCTGGTTTTTCATTTTCTGTTGGGTGCTGCGTTTAGCGGCATGGTGGTCTACCCTAAAAATAAATTTAAGTTTTACTTGTACGATGACGTTTTTGTTGTAGGGGCACCCCTTGCGAGTGCCCCTACAATTACTTTTTAAAATTGTCGGGAAAGTTCTTTTTTTGCCCGGTGTAAAATGGTTGACAGAATAGTTTATAATTGTTAAAGTGTTTTTAAGTTGTTAATAATTAAATGTTATGAAGGGGTAAAGTAGATTTAATTTGTCCCACAGCGAGCCAGGGGTGGTGTGAGCCTGGTGGGAACAGTTAAGTTGAAGTTCACCCCGGAACTGCAGGCTGAATGCCCATTGGTGGCTAGTAGGCCGGGCCGGAATCTTTCACCGTTAAAAGGAAGGGGGTATCGGAAGTGTTTTCCCGTACCCTGATGAGTGGTTCCGGGTAAATATACGGAACAAATAGGGTGGTACCGCGAGGCCATAACATCCCGTCCCTAAGTGGGGCTGGGATGTTTTTATTTTTCACCCAGGTAATTTTACCCATTCATGTCCGGTTAAGGTTAATGGTTAAATTATAAAAAAGCGCAGGCCAAGGGGAATATTTTAAACGCGCTTTTTTAAAATAAAGGAGGTATTCCGATGTGTCAAACGGGAGTATTAAGTGAAGTCCATGCGTACGGTAGTAAGGTAGGATATGCAGTGCCATTAAACAAAGATCCTTTGATGCTGCTAAAATCGGTGCCGGAAGTGCTGCTAAACAAAGACGCGGGGCAGATAGACCGCATTCCATGGTCAGCAAAAAGGCCGGCTTTGCAAGCAGGGGACCGCATCGTACTTATTAAACAAGATAACAAAGTTTACGCGATCACTACCGTTATTGAAAATGCGGCAGATAGTGCAATCCAGGTCAAATTTGATATTGTTAACCCGGTGGGCGTGGCGGTTAATTATGCAAATCAAGATTATCAGGCACTTACTCAGCAAGAATTTGACTTGCTGATCAACAAAGTGGTCAGAGGTTTCTAAAGCCATAAAACAATTTATCTCCAAATGCATGGGCTACACTTATACTGCCAGATCATAAACTTATAACGGTAGGATGGATTATGTAGTAAGTAGTGAGCGAGGAAGTGTTTAGCGAGTTCGAAAATGAGCTCGCTATTTTTATTGTAAAAATCGACTTTCTTCTGCTGGGGAAAATTGCCGTTCAAGGTGGCCTAACAACGGTTTAGCACAAAGTTAATTTCACCGGGAGGAATTTCTAGTTATAATAGATAATCATGGTAATTAATAACAAGTCTATGTATTGATTATACATATTAAGTGGTATTGTTTGTATAACCCAGCCAATACAAATACTAACAGGCTTATGCTAAAATTTATACAACTCCGGAGGGTGCAATGCGAAATTTTAATTTAAGGGAACTGCTGGAATTTAAGCCTGAGGAAGGTATTATTTCCCTAAAAGAAAGCAGAATGGTATTGTTACATGTTACGGCATTAGCGCACCTAAAATATGAGTTGATCTGCTCATTGGGAAAAGATATTGCCCAGGGGGTATTATATCGCTTTGGTTACCGCTGCGGTATGCATGACGCCAAAATGATTGCCGCCAACTACGGCAAAGAAATGCAATTTATCGACCTGGGTCCGATTATTTACCAGTGGAAGGGCAACGGCCAGGTAAAAATAATTAAGGAATTGCGCTTTGGTCCCGATTTGAGCCGTTATCATGTCGAAGGCCGGTGGGAAAACTCCCACGAAGCCGAACAGTATGTACAGAATTACGGCCAGGCCGGGCACCCCGTTTGTTGGATTTCCACCGGTTATGCCAGTGGCTTTTCCAGTGTTTTCGCCGGGCAGGAAATGATTTGTGTGGAAAAAACGTGCGCCGGTATGGGGCACCAGAACTGCAATTGGGAGATGCGCACTAGCGAAAATTGGGGAAACTTTGTCAATAAAGACCTATATAATATCAACTTTACGCTAAATTTCAAGAATCTTCAGACTATGTTGGAGGAGCAAAAATCAGTTGACTTAAACCGACAAATGACCCGGTTAATGCTGGAGGGTAAAGGTGTTCAACAGATTGTCGAGTCGTTAAGCAACATTGTAGCCAGTCAGGTTGTGGTCTTCGATTGCTTCTTAAATATACCCGCCATGCGCTGGATCGGTATCTCCAATCATATTCAAATTGATATTTTGCGTCAGAACCTGCAGGAATTTCTGTCTAAGATGGTTCCCGAAAAAGGTAGCCCGCAAAAACAACTGGAGTCTAAGTCCATCACCAGGCTTTCTTATTGGATGGAGAATTATGAACAGCAAGCCTGGATTATCGCTCCCATTATGACCGGCACCAAATGCTGGGGTTATCTACTAGTTAAAGAAGAAAACGAGTTTGCCGAATTAAATTTATTGGCTATTGAACATGCCAGTACCCTTTGCGCCCTCGATTATTTAAAACAGGAGTCTTCGCTGGAAGTTGAACTAAGACTTAAAGGTGATTTGTTAGGGGAACTGTTTTCCGGGGAACCGGAACTGAAACAGGTTCAGGCCCGGGCTATGAAATTAGGCTTCGATTTAAATAAACCACACCAGATATACGTTGTGGATATCATCAAGCCGGTTCAACCCGACCCGGAAAACGGTATTGACGACGAATTGTTCGAGTTCATCAAAGCGGATATGAACAATTTAATCAACCAGCTTTCTCCTGGTAGTCTGGTGGCGTTACGCAAAAACCGGATTGTAGTCGTGCTAAAAATTTCCGAACCAGATGGTAAAGTTGAGAATTCTGCCCTGTTTCCAGAATTGATCCGGGTTTGGGTACAAAAAAACTTAACCGGCTATGCCGCCAATATTGTTTGGGGTCGGTTATGCACCGAATTTGCCGACTACCGTTACTCTTTTGATGAGGCCTGGAAAGCTGCAGATATATTAAAGGACTTGGGCAAAAATAATGTGACTACTAGTTTTGAAGAATTGGGCATATATGCTATATTGTGGGAGTCCGGCAACAAACAGCAACTCAAAGAATATGCGTTGTCCATGTTAAGCCCATTATTGGCATATGACCGGGAGCACAACAGCAACCTGCTATGGACCTTGGAATTATTTCTGGAGCATAAGTGCGGGTTTAGCGAGACCGCCAAAGCGGCCTTTCTGCATATTAACACTTTAAGATACCGCTTAAAAAGGATGGAAGAATTAACGGGTTTAGATCTTTCCCGTAATGAAGACCGGTTTCAAGCCCAGTTGAGCATCCGGTTACTAAAAGTACTCGGTCATTACAATGGTTAATGTGGCATTAATATGCAACTAAATGACTACTTAATTAAAATAAACACGATTGCATAGATGCCTCTGCCGGTTAACACCCGAGAAAATAACTCAGTTAGTGAGGTGTCTTTTTTATGGGCAATTTTAATCCCCTAAACGTTTTGGTAGTAGTACAGCCAGGGCTTGGCACGCCGGACGAATATGAAAAACTAATCGAACAGCGTTTTCCTGAACAGGTGGCCAGCGGCGCCATTCGGATTCGGAAATCAACTAACGGCGCTAATTTAGGTGATGAAGTTTTAAATACCCATATCATCGGTTCGGGCATGATTGTCACCCGGGTGCCTGAAATGAAAGATTTGCAGTGGATTATGACCTTCAGCTCGGGAGTGGATCACTGGGAAAAGTGGGGCCAAATACCCAAGCACGTGCCCCTGGTGCACCTGCCCGGTGGTTCGGGTATACCGGTGGCCGAATTTACCATCGGGCTAATGTTGAACTTAGCCAAAAAGTTCAACCAGATGTGGGATAACCAGAAGGAAAATAAATTTATGCGCATCTGCGGCGAAGAGTTATACGGAAAAACATTGGGTATTATCGGCCTGGGCGGTATCGGACGCGAGATAGCCAAACGGGCCAAGAATTTTGAAATGCGCGTCATCGGCACCGACATCAGGATTATAGACATTCCCTTTGTTGATCAAGTATATCTAAGCAGCCAGGTGGACGAGGTAATTAGCCAGAGTGATTTTGTAGTGCTGTCCTGCCCGGAGACCAAGGAAACCCTAAACATGATGAATGAAGAGCGGTTCAAAATGATGAAAAAGAGCGCCTATTTAATCAATTGCGCCCGTGGTTCGCTGGTGGTCAAGGAAGCATTAATGAAAGCATTGAACGAGGAATGGATTGCCGGTGCCGCTAATGACACGCATTGGATTAAAAACCCGCTGCCATCCTACCTGCCGCCCGATGACAAGTTATGGGGCACCAAAAATTTAATTATCACCCCGCACATCTCCAGTTGGACTGATATGTACGAAAAAAGATTCGGCGCCATACTCGTTGAAAACATCGACCGTTTCATCAAAAAGCAGCCATTAATCAACGTGGCACCTGGCTTTGAAGCCAACCGGGGTTGATATGTGGTATTACTTAATAACCCACTCAGTCATCGCAAGGAGCGATAGCGACGTGGCGAACTCACATAATCAAGTGAGGGAAAGAGCCGGAGATTGCTTCGCTAACGCTCGCAATGACAAGCGGTTGGAGAAGGGGGAGACGGAACTGGATGGCAGCTGCGCAGCTAGTTGACTTTTTTAATAAAACAATCACTGAGCACGATAAATTTGTTACAGAATGGAAAAATGAATCCAGGGGCAAGGTAATCGGTTTTCTCCTCACCGATGTCCCGGAGGAGTTAATCCATGCCGCAGGTTTTTTCCCCTACGGCATCTGCGGAAGCAGCAGCGGACAGGAGCGGGTT
Source organism: Peptococcaceae bacterium BRH_c8a (assembly GCA_000961575.1). GTDB lineage: Bacteria > Bacillota > Desulfotomaculia > Desulfotomaculales > Desulfallaceae > BRH-c8a. The sequence goes on along the minus strand of LADP01000019.1, from coordinate 162,588 downwards.
GACGCGCATCTACAAAACTGGGCCTGTTCACTGGTGCGAAGTAGTTTCGCCCTGGCACTGCAAGGCAAACTTGATTTCTTGGACGGCCTGATTATACCACATACCTGCGACACAACCCGCATGGTATCGGGTATCTGGAAGCACGCCAGCCCGCTGCCGTTTATGGAAAATTATCTGCTCCCCAGGCAAGTTGACCGGCCCAGCGCCAGACCCTACCTGGTGGGCGAGTTAGCCAGGTTAAAAGAGCGGTTGGAAGATTACCGGGGGGCGGCAATCACCGACGATGAAATAAGTAACAGCATTTCATTATATAACAGCAACCGCAAACTGCTGCGCCGGATCTTTTCGCTGCATGAACAAAACCCGGGGTGCATCGGCAATCGGGATCTGTATGCCTTAATCAGAGCGGGGCTAATCATGCCGCGGGAAATATTAAACGACTATTTAGGTCAATTGGTTGACGCGTTGGAAAAGGATGGCCCATCAAGCAGCGCGGCTAATCACACCCGGCTGGTTATATCCGGTTCGGTATGCGAACCACCGGAAATTTTGGACTATCTGGAGCATGCCGGCGGGACGGTTGTTGGCGATGATCTACAAAACGGCTGGCGCTATATAGAAGCCGATGTACGAGAAACCGGCGACCCCCTGGAGGCCCTGGCGGATTATCAAATTAACAGAATACCTTTTGCCGGTTATGACACTGTCCGCAATCCCAGAAGGCAATTCCTGGTGCACCTGGCCCAAAAAAAACAAGCCCGGGGGGTAATATTTTTACACCTGAAAAACTGTGAAGCCGAGAATTATGATTACTATGACAATATGCAGGCCTTAAAAAAAATGGGCATTCCCACCTTGCGCCTCGAAACTGAATTCGGGGGCAGTTCCCTGGGGCAGTTAAACACCCGCGTGCAGGCATTCATGGAAATGGTGGGGGGTGCAGATTAATGTCCAGAAAAAATGCCTTTAAAACAGCAAGCTTAATGAAAGAACTAATGGCCAATTATTACACTAAGGGTGTCGAGGCCAAAGAAAAAGGGGTCCCAGTGGCCTGGGTAACCGCAGTTTTTCCTGTGGAACTCCTTTACGCGGCCGGACTGTTTCCATATTACCCGGAAAATTTCGGTGCTCTGGCCGGCGCCAGAAAGGTGGCTGATAAACTCTCTGAAGTTGCTGAATCCAAGGGATATTTTAACGACCTTTGCGCCTACGCCCGCTGCGGCATTGGAGATGCCTACGCTGATGAACACCCGGTGGGCCAAATTGTGCAACCAGACTTGCTGTTATGTTGCAATACCCAGTGCGGCAGCCTGCCCAAATGGTTTGAAGTAGCCGGGCGGTTTTATAACGCTCCTTATTTTCTACTCGATTCGCCCCAGATCGTGGATGAACCTGATGAACTTTGCAGACGGTATTTTATTGCCCAACTAAAAGAGATGGTTTCTTTCATTGAAGAAGTTACCGGCCAGCCCTATAATTACGACCGTTTATCCGCAGTACTGTCCCTTTCCAATGAGGCGTGCCGGCTGTGGAACGAAATTCTCGATTTGGCGGCTTTAAAACCGGCCCCATTTGGCTATTTTGATGCTTGTTTCCATATGGCGCCCATTGTTACCTGGCGGGGCACCCCTGAGGCAGTCACTTATTATAGGGCGCTGAAAGACGAATTGGATGAGCGGCTAAAACAAGGCATTTACGCCATACCGGACGAGCGATACAAAATATATTTCGACCATATTCCGGTTTGGCCCAGATTGCGCTGGTTTTCAGATTTGTTTGCTTCCCACAAAGCATTGGTGGTGGCTTCCCAGTATACACATTCGTGGGCCTACTCATTTGACCTGAACCGGCCCCTGGAAAGCCTGGCCGAAAATTATACCGAACAATTTGTAAACCGGGGCTTTGATTACCGGGTGCAGCTAAAAATTAATTTCATGGAGAAATACGGAGTGGATGGGTTTGTGCTCTTTTCCAACCGCAGTTGCAAGCCTAACGCGTTTGGCTTATATGACAAGCGCAAGATTATCAGCCAAAGAACGGGATTGCCTGGTGTAGTGTTTGATGCCGACATGTCGGATCTGCGCTTCTTTTCCGAGCACCGGGTTAGGATCCATTTGGAATCGTTTTTTGAACAGTTAAGTTAGCGTAGGTAAAGTGTCAGGAAAGGAAAGGAGGTAACTTGATGAAAAAATTAATGTCCGGGAACGAAGCCATCGCCTACGGCGCGTATTTAAGTGGAGTAAAGGTAGGGTCAGCCTACCCGGGCACTCCCAGCACCGAGATTATGGAAAACTTCGTCAAGTACCCCGGCGTTTACACTGAATGGGCACCCAATGAAAAGGTGGCTCTGGATGTGGGGGTTGGCTCGGCTTACGCCGGCACCAGAACTATGGTGACGATGAAGCATGTGGGCTTGAACGTAGCCGCAGATCCTTTATTTTATGTATCATATACCGGCTCCAATGGCGGTCTGGTCATTATAAATGCCGACGATCCCGGGATGCATAGCTCCCAGAATGAACAGGACAACCGAAACTATGCTAAATTTGCCAAGGTGCCAATGCTTGAACCTGCGGACAGTGAGGAAGCCAAGCAATACGTGGGGGTTGCTTTGGAAATTAGTGAAACTTACGACACCCCGGTAATCCTGCGAACCACCACCCGTATTTCACACTCCAAGAGCGCGGTGGAGGTTGAACCCGCCCCGCCAGTAGTAGAAAAAACTGCCTTGCCCGCCTACCAGCGCAACCCGGGTAAATACGTCATGGTTCCGGCTAACGCCAGGCGCCGCCACCCGGTGGTGGAGGAAAGGCAGAACCGGCTAACCCAATATGCGGAAAACAGCCCGTTGAACCGCATTGAGCCTGGAGACGACGGCATCGGTATTATCACCGCCGGCATCGCCTACCAGTACGCCAGGGAAGTATTTCCCACAGCCAGCTTTTTAAAGCTGGGCCTGGTTCACCCGTTGCCCGATCAATTAATCCGCGATTTCGCCGGCCAAGTTCGGGAACTAATCGTCATTGAAGAACTCGAACCCTTCATTGAAGAACATGTCAAACTCATGGGCATCCCGGTGCGGGGTAAGGAGATATTCCCCATAATTGATGAATTCAGTCCCCAGGTGGTCAGAGAATGTGCTATTGCAGCGGGTTTAATAGAAGCCGACCCGGTACTTTCCGATACGCCTGCAACCCAACTCGACCTACCCGTCAGACCGCCGATGCTCTGTCCGGGCTGTGGTCACCGCGGCGTGTTTTACACCCTGAAACAACTTGACGTTTTGGTGCTGGGCGATATCGGCTGTTACACTCTGGGTGCCGGACCGCCCCTGGCGGCCATGCATACCACCGGTTGTATGGGGGCCGGTATTGGTGTCGCGCACGGCATTGACAAAGCAGGCGTTAGTGACCGTTACGTAGCTGTCATTGGCGACTCGACCTTTTTCCACAGCGGCATCAATCCATTAATTAACGTATTGTACAACCAGGGCACCACTACCACTATTCTACTGGACAACCGGGTCACCGCCATGACCGGCCACCAGATGCACCCGGGAAGCGGCCGCACCCTGCAAAACAAAGAAACCATCGAGGTTAACGTTTCCGCTCTGGCCAGGGGGATTGGTTACGAAAAAGTAGATGAAGTCTCCCCATACGACCTGGAGAAACTGTCTGCTGTAATTGAAGACCACCTGGAAAGCAAAATACCATCATTAATCGTCGTCAAACACCCATGTGTCCTATACACTCGGGAAAGGCATCCGGTTCCCGTAGTCGACCCCGACACCTGCATCAACTGCGGCACCTGCCTGGATCTGGGCTGTTCCCCCTTGACCCAGGAAGAAGACAACATCAGCATCAATCCAATGTTATGTAACGGCTGCGGAATGTGCGCCCAGGTTTGTCCAACCGGAGCCATCCAGACAGACCAAACAAGCAGCTAAAAAAACCGGAAAGGAGGTTTGGCAGGTGAAGAAAATAGATTTTCTGATGGCTGGAGTAGGCGGCCAAGGGACCATTCTGGCCAGCGACATTCTGGTGGAAGTGGGTCTACAGATGGGTTACGATGCCAAGAAATCCGAAGTGCATGGCATGTCACAACGCGGCGGCACCGTGGAAAGTCACGTACGCTGGGGTGAAAAAGTATATTCCCCGGTAGTGGAGAAAGGCCAAGCAGACTATCTGATTGGTTTTGAAATGTTAGAGGCCGCCAGGTGGACCTCCTACTTAAACAGCACGTCGGCAGTAATAGTGAACAGATTCCGCATTCCGCCACCGGCAGTAAACCTGGGTCAGAAAGCCTACCCGTCCGAACAAGAACTGGAAGATTACATAAATACCAGGGCCGGGCAACTACAGTGGGTGGAAGGCACGGCTATCGCAAAAGATTTGGGCAACCCGGCAATGGCCGGAGTCGTGCTGCTGGGCGCTTTATTTGCCAGAGTAGGGGGAACGGAAAGTGCCTGGTTGAATGTGATTGAACAACTGGTTCCACAAAAATTTGTTGAATTAAACAAACAAGCCTTTAAAAAAGGGCAGGAACTATAATTGCACAAACTCTTGCCTGCTTAAGTCCGACCCGCAAATTTTTACGTATTTGCACTTATTGCAAAAATACTAAGCTGAGTGCGGGCTAGCAAGTTTATCAACCGGAGTAACAAATAAAGCTTTGGTTCTGTAATAGAGCCAAACTAAAACCTATAATATTTGAATTTTGGCAATATTTAAACATATTGTGCAAGGAGGCAAAAAAATGGCGACCAAACCCAGCCACAGCCTGATGTGGAACAGCAAAGCCGAATGCATGCCTATAGAAGAGCGCCGGTCATTACAGTTGAAGCGGCTACAGGATCTGGTGGAAAGGATAGCCGTACAATCTCCGTTTTACAGAAGCCTATTTCAAAAGCACGGCGTTAAGCCGGGAGACATCAGAACTCTGGACGACCTGCGCCGGTTACCGTTTACCGTAAAAGAAGACCTGCGGGACAACTATCCTTATGAACTTTTTGCCACGCCCCTTAAAGACGTGGTTAGAATCCACTGTTCCAGCGGCACCACCGGAAAACCGGTTGTTTCCGGCTACACCGCAAACGATATTGAGATGTGGACCGAAATGATGGCCAGAAGCCTTACCTCTGCCGGCGCCTCCTATCGTGACGTCGTGCACAACTCGTACGGCTACGGGCTATTCACCGGCGGTCTAGGGATCGATACGGGGGCCAGAAAAATCGGCGCCGCCACCGTGCCCATGTCCGGCGGCGTAAACAACCGGCAGATCATGCTCATGGAAGACTTCGGGGCCACCGTACTCACTTGCACCCCGTCCTACGCCCTGGTTTTGGCCGAAGCTGCAGCACAGATGGGCTTAGACATAAGAAACAGAATTAAACTCAGGGTGGGTGTATTCGGTGCCGAGCCCTGGACCGAAGAGATGCGGGTAGAAATTGAAGAAAAACTGCACCTGGAAGCCTACGACATTTTCGGCATGGGTGAAATTATGGGTCCCGGGGTATCGGTAGAATGCGCTTACCATAATGGCCTGCACATGCAAGACGACAATTTCCTACCGGAAATTATCGACCCGGATACCGGAGAACCCCTGCCCCCGGGTGAGCAGGGCGAACTGGTGATTACCACCTTGACCAAGGAAGCGATGCCTCTAATCAGGTACCGAACCAGGGACATTACCAGACTAACCGACGACCCATGCCCCTGTGGCCGTACCAGCGTGCGTCATTTCAAACTGACCGGCCGAACCGATGACATGCTGATTATAAAAGGCGTCAACGTGTTCCCCTCCCAGATAGAAGCAGTGCTGCTGCGCCACAGTGAACTGGCGCCCCAATACGTGTTAGTGGTGGAGCGGAAAAATAACCTCGACCAGTTGGAAATTCAGGTGGAAGCTACCGAAGCATTTTACAACCAAGGTGCAGATACAATCAGCCTGTTTTCCGAAAAACTGCACTACGAAATGCAGCAGATGCTTTATGTCTCCAGTAAGATCATCATTGTACCGCCGCGCACCGTCCAGCGCAGTGAAGGTAAGGCCAAGCGAGTGATAGACAAGCGCAAGGAGTGGTTGGAGCGGTAGCGACGAGGCAAAGTATTCATCAATTAAACGGGGGTGGTAATTGATTGCTTGGCTTAAGTCATAATGTGTAAGTTTAAGTAATACCGGTAAAAAGGAGGTTGTATTATGCTCGGCATGGCTGACTCCTGGATTTCATTAGTATGGCTCCTAAATGTCGGGGCGATGTTGCTTTGTGTGGTTTACGGAGGCATTAACTGGAATAAGGGTGGTGACGAATAATGGGTGGTGAAATAAATATCCCCTTACTAGCGGTATGCCTGCTGATATTTTTAGGCATTGTAACTTACCTCACTTACCTGGGTTCCCTGCAGACCAAAAGCCAGGAAGACTATATGGTGGCCGGACGACAGATTCCCGGTTGGGTTATGGCCCTGTCCTACGCTTCCACCTTTATCAGTACCTCGGCTATTGTGGGTTTTGGTGGTGCAGCGGGTGTGTTCGGGTTTAGCCTGATGTGGCTTTCCTTTCTAAACATATTTGTGGGCATTTTCCTGGCCTTTGTTTTCTTGGGGGCTCCGATTCGTCGCATGAGCAGTAATCTGGGCGCCAATACCCTGGCCTCTTTCCTGGGGACGCGCTACAATTCCAAATTTATCACCTGGTTTACCGGCTTGATGATTTTCATTTTTATGCCGGCTTACACCGGAGTTGTATTAATTGGCGGCGGCCGGTTTATCCAAGAATCTCTCAAAATAGATTATAACATAGCCTTGCTGATGCTGGTGCTCCTAGTCGCCCTATACGTTGGCTGGGGTGGTATGCGAGGAGTTATGTATGCTGATGCTTTCATGTGCAGCATCATGTTGCTAGGTATGGTATTTCTCCTCTTTAAGACCTATTCCATAGTTGGCGGCGTGGTTGGCGGCCACCAAGCCCTGACCGAGTTAGCCAGCAAGGTACCAGAGAATATGGCCGCGGCCGGCCACTTGGGGTGGACATCAATGCCTGCCGCGGGCTCACCTTACTGGTGGACAGTAATTAGTACCATCGTGATGGGGGTTGGCATCGGGGTACTGGCCCAGCCGCAATTAGCTCTGCGGTTTATGACGGTGCCGAACAAGCGAGCCTTCAACCGCGCCATTGTCACCGGCGGCATTTGCATTTTCTTTTTCACTGGCACGGCTTTCATGGTCGGCCCCCTGAGCAACGTATTTTTCCATAATACCACCGGGCAAATTGCCATAGCCGCGGCCGGGGGAAACACGGATCTAATCATTCCAGCATTTATTAATGCCGTGATGCCCAAAGCCTTTATTTACCTGTTTATGATTACGTTGATTTCCGCCTGTCTCACAACGGTGCTGGGTTTGATACACGTACAAAGCATCGCCTTTTCCCGCGACATGCTGCCCGAGTGGGGGGTCAAGACCACAAAAAGCCCGCTGTTTTACTCTCGCGTCGGCGTAGTTATCGGCGCCATCGCTGCTGTAATTATGGCCTATATCCTGCCCATCAGCATTATTGCCCGGGCCACCGCTTTCTGGTTCGGCATCTGCGCCGCGGGACTTTTACCCGCTCTGCTGGGAGCAATTTTCTGGCGTCGGGTCACCAAACAAGCCGCGGTTTGGAGCGTGGCCCTAGGGTACGGGGTATCCATTTTCGGGTTTGTTTTCCTGCATGCTTCCGAATCAAAACCTTTTGGGATCTGTAACTTTATATTCGGCACGGATGCACTTTTGCCCTATCCATGGACGGTTGTAGACCCGCTGTTTTACAGCATTACCATTTCCACCATAGCTTTAATTGCCATCAGTTACTTTACTCCGCAATTCTCCAATGATCATGTTAAACAATGCTTTACCGGTGTGGGAGTAGGTCAGCAGAGTGTCTTACCGGGCGAAGAAATTAAGGCGTAACACAATTCGTTGATAACGGGGGGCCCTGGTTTTCCGGTGGCCCCTCGTATCTTTGCCAAAAGCTGATTGTCATGCTGAACGAAGTGAAGAATCTTAAAAGATAAGATCCTTCGCTATGCTCAGGATGACACCAGCCAAATAGCCACTACAACCATCTTAATAGTATTTTCTGGTAGACTACAATGCCGCTAAACGCGTCACCAGCATAAGGATAAAAAACCAGCTTACGCGGCGATCCGGTGATATCCGGAGCGAACGGTGCACCTGGATGCGTTGATTAGCCCGTCATAGCCCCGAATTCAGGCTGCTTAGGGCGTAACCTAATGGTTATGCAGTTTGTGCCATGCGGTAACAATAACCCGCTCCGACCACAATAATAAGAATTGCAAGAGAGAGCGGAGCGATATCACCGGAGCGCCGCGCCCACTACAACCAACATTAAAAAGTATTTTCTGGGTAGGATAGCAATTAACTGTTAACGACGGAGTGAAACACCGATGGCCAATGTAACTCCCCTAAACCGAAAAGCCCTGTTTAAAGAATTTCACCAGTCCGTGCAAAAAATTATGGCTAAACCAATTAAGGCTAAACTGACCATTGCAGATCAAACAATACCGCAGCACCCGGATACTATATTTTTATGTGACGCAATTGATAACGGTACAGAAAATGAGTTTATCATTGACCTGGAATTAGATTATCACACCGGAGTAGCACTGCTTTATCATATCACCCTGCCCCGGAACCAAAGAAACCAAGGGCTGGGCACCATGCTAGTGCACACAATAGAGCATCTGGCCTGGGAACTGGGTTTGCAATCCATATCCCTGCCTGCCGAGCACCACTCCACCGAATTTTGGCTAAAACTGAATTATCGGTTCCAATACCCCGGTGAAGGGAATTTTTATGCCCAACACGCCAACCACCAAAACCTTAATTTGGCGTATGACTTGTATAAGAATTTACAACCATTAACACCGGACACATATAACTAACCTTCATAGGTTGTCTATAGATTACTTTGCTTTTACATAGTCACCCCAAGGTGGTAATTCTTTTTTCACCCCCCAATAACCTTAATCCAGTTCCTTTTAGCTATTTGTAAATAATAAACAATGGTTTATATTTAGACAAACTGCTGACTAAAAAACTTTGAAAGGGGTCAAAACTGTGGATGTTAAAGTGATTGGCGTTTTGGGAGCAGGTGCGATGGGCGGAGGCATCGCCCAGGTGGCCGCCCAGGCGGGATTTAATGTTGTACTAAGTGATATTGATATCAATTTTGTCAATAAGGCGATGGACCGGATGACCGCCTTTATGCAAAAAAGCGTGGCCAAGGGTAAGATGACAGCGGAACAAAAGGATGCGGTGCTGGGGCGGATTACGTGCACCACTGGGACTAGCGCTTTTGCCGATGCCGACATGGTCATTGAGGTGATTATTGAAAACCTGGACGCCAAATTAGCGGCCTTTAAAGAGCTGGACAAAGTATGTAAACCGGAAGCAATCTTAGCTAGCAACACTTCATCCATGTCCATTACGGTGTTATCGAACGCAACCAAACGGCCGACGCAGGTAGCCGGGATTCATTTTTTCAACCCGCCGCCCTTGATGAAACTGGTGGAAGTAATTCGCGGCTACTATACCAGCGATGCAACAGTAGCAATTGTTTCCACTGCGGCCAGGGCAATGGGTAAAACAACTATTGAAGTCAAAAAGGATTATCCGGGCTTTGTAGTAAATCGGCTGATGCTGGCCCAATATCTCGAAGCGATTAGGTTGGTGGAACAAGGAGTGGCTACTCCTCAGGACGTCGATACCGCCCTGAAACTGGGCCTCAATCACCCGATGGGGCAGTTTGAACTTCAGGACTTTGCAGGAGTTGACATCGGGTACCATGTACTTAACTACTTGTATGAGGAACATAAAGAGGCGTCCTGGAGCCCGCCTCAATCCCTAAAAGCGTTGATTAGGGCCGGGCGGTTCGGTCGCAAGAGCGGCGCCGGTTGGTACGATTATTAAAGGAGGTATCTGAACTTTGCCTTACAAGACCATATTATTCAACAAACAAGATAATATTGCTGTAATCACCTTGAATAGGCCCCCCATGAATCCACTCAGTAAAAGAGTGTTTAAAGAATTAGGGCAGGCTCTTGATGAACTCCGGGAAGATACTTCGGTCAAGGCGGTTATTTTGACCGGGGCAGGTGAAAAGGCTTTTGCCGCTGGTGCGGATGTTACCGAGATGGTTAATCTGTCAATATTGGAAATGCATGATTTTTGTTTATTATCTATGGAGACCCAAAATAAATTAGAAAACTTGGATAAACCCACCATCGCAGCCATTAACGGCTTGGCCTTGGGTGGCGGGTGTGAACTGGCGATGGCCTGTGATTTTAGGCTGGCGGCAGAACAGGCCAGGTTTGGCCAACCAGAGATTAACCTGGGGATCATCCCCGGCGGAGGCGGAACCCAAAGGCTGCCCAGGTTGATTGGTGCAGCCCGGGCCAAAGAACTGCTTTTTTTAGGTGACATGATTGATACAGCAACGGCTGAAAGATACGGGTTGGTTAGCCGGGTTGTCCCCCAGGCCGATTTAATGGATGAAGCCATGACCCTGGCTAAAAAGTTGGCATCCAAACCTACTGTGGCCATGCGCGTCTTGAAAAACACCATGAATACCGGTATTAACCTGGACCTGACTGCGGCTATTGCTTATGAGGTAAGAAATTTCCTAGTCACTTTTGCCAGTGAAGACCGGGTGGAGGGCATGAAAGGCCTGTTGGAAAAGAGGAAACCCGTTTTCCAAGGTAAATAAACCAATGTAGCGGACTTAACAGGCTTCTTATATTCATAATATTCTCATAATTATTTAATTATTCGACAAGCATAGCGTTGTGCAAACCAAATCTTACGTCCGAAAGCCATAGGGTTTAGCGGTTGTATAGGAAAGGGGATATACGGCGTGGCATTTTATCAGCAGGAATGGGAAACCATGCCGCTGGAACAATTGCAACAACTGCAATTGGATAAGTTTAGGAAACAAGCGCACCGGGTATACGGGAACCCTTTTATGAAAAAGCGTTTTCACGAAGCTGGTATGCACCCCGACGATTTAAAACATTGGGGCGATATTAAAAAGGTTCCGTTTACTTATAAAGATGATCTGCGAGACAATTATCCAACCGGACTATTGTGCGGCAAATGGGAAGACGTGGTACGCATTCACATGACCTCAGGAACCACGGGCGTCCCCACACCAATGACTTACACCAAAAACGATCTGGACAATTGGGCGGTCTGTATGGCCCGAAACTTTGTAGCCGGTGGCCTGAATAAGCATGACGTTGTTCAGCAAGCGCACGGCCTGGGGTTGTTTACCGGCGGATTTGGTTTCCACTATGGCCTGGAGCGGGTGGGCGCCAAAATTGTACCCACCGGTGCCGGCGGAACCGAGAGGCAACTCAGGCTAATGCAGGATTGGGGCACCACGGTCTTTACCGGCACCCCCTCTTACGCGGCCTATATCAGCGAAGTAGCCCTGGAAAATGGTATTGATCCAGTGAAGGATTTAAAGTTAAGGCTGGGCTTTCATGGCGGTGAACCCTGTACGGATGAACTTAGGCACCGGATTAATGAACGGATGGGTTATAAAGCCCACGGCGGAGGCATGCGGCGCTGCTACGGCCTTACCGAAATGGGCGGACCCATGAGCATGGACTGTGAGAGCGAAAGCGGCATCCATATCTGGCTGGATCATTACCTGATTGAGCTCCTCGACCCGGATACTTTGGAAGCGGTACAGCCTGGCCAGCCCGGCGAGCTGGTATTGAGCAACCTCAGTTATGAAGCCATGCCCATTCTGCGCTATCGCACCGGAGACCGGGTCATCATCTCTTATGACACCTGCGAATGCGGGCGCACCCATCCCCGCATAACTAATTTTCTTGGCCGGGTGGATGATATGCTGCTGGTCAGTGGAACCAATATTTTCCCCAGCCAGGTGGAGGACTTGCTGTTACAGCACCCCGCTATTAGTGAACACTGGCAGTTGGTAGTAGGAAATCGCAAGGGGCTGCATACCCTAAAGGTGGAAGTAGAGCCGGTACCCGGGGCAATAATTGACGATGAATATATCAGCACCCTGGAAAAAACGCTGCACAGTTTCCTGGAAATAACCTGCCATGTGCATTTTAAGCCCATTGGCAGCCTCAAGCGGTTTGAAGGTAAAGCGGTCAGGGTTGTGGATGAGCGGAATTGCTAATAACAAAGGCTATAAGCGAGGGAATATAAATGACCGTTAGCAAATGGATGCCTGTTGGGACTGTACTCAAGATGAATGCCCTTAACTATCCGGATAAACTGGGCTGTCAGGACAAAAACAAGAGTTATACCTTTAGCGAGTGGAACGAAAGGTCCTGCCGGCTGGCCAACGCCCTAAAAGCTATGGCCGTGGGTCACGGTGACCGGGTCGCCATTATTGCCTACAACCGCGTGGAGTGGATGGAAATTTACGCGGCCTGTGCCAAGGGAGGCCAAATTGCCGTTCCGGTCATGTTCCGGCTGACCCCGCAAGATATCGATTATATTGTGCATCACTCCGGATGCACATCATTTATTGTTGAAGCGCCATTTATTGCAAGTGTCAACAGCGTCAGGGAAAAATGGCAGCACATCCCCAAAGAAAACTTTATTTACCTGGGGGACGGCGAAGCTCCGGCAGGTTATGCACATTACGAAGCAATTATCGCCAGCGGAGATCCCGGCGAACCCGAGGTCACGGTAGATGCTGCCGATACCTGGACCATCATGTACACCTCGGGCACAACCGGCAAACCCAAAGGCGTAGTCAGAACCCACGAGAGTTATATTGCCGAGTACTTGCTAAGCAACATCAATATGGGGGTAAGACCCACCGACAAACCAATGATGGTGATGCCCATGTGCCATGTAAATTCCATCTACTATTCTTTTGCCTATACTTACGTATCCGCGCCGGTGATGGTGTACAGCATCGTTAGTTTTGATCCCGAAGATTTGTTAAAAACCATCGCGGAATTTAAAATCACCTTTACTTCACTTGTTCCCACCCACTATATCATGCTGCTGGCTTTACCGGATGAGATTAAGCAGCAGTATGATGTCGGCAGCATCAGGCAGTTACTGGTTTCATCCGCTCCAGCCCGGAAAGATTTGAAGCTGGCCATCATGGAGTACTTTAAATCCGCCGAACTATGGGAGGCCTACGGATCTACCGAAGCGGGGTTGATCACTTACCTGAGACCCGAAGACCAGTTCAAGAAATTAGGTTCCATCGGGCGGGAAATCTTCGGCATTGATACGATTAAACTGCTGGATGAGGATGGTAACCAGGTACCCGATGGAGAAGTGGGCGAACTTTATACCAGATCACCGAATGCTTTTAAAGAATACTGGCGTGATCAAGAAAAAACCAGGGAAGTTTTTAGGGGCGAGTGGTGTACCGCCGGCGACATGGCCAGGAAAGATGCAGAAGGTTATTACTATCTGGTTGACCGCAAGAAAAACATGATTATTACCGGGGGCGAAAATGTTTACCCATCGGAAGTGGAAAATGTAGTTGGCAGTCACCCGGCGGTAAAGGATGTGGCGGTTTTTGGCGTCCCCGATGCCAAGTGGGGGGAAACCATCAAAGCCGTAGTTGTCCTACATGATTATTACCAGCCGGGCGATGCACTGGCCAAGGAAATCATCGCTTTTTGCTATGACAAAATAGCGGGTTTTAAGCGGCCCAGATCAATAGATTTCATTACAGAAGAAAACATGCCCAGAACGGGAACCGGCAAAATACTGCACCGGGTACTACGGGAAAGGTACGGCAAGTGGAGTGATTGACCCGTCCCCCGGATATTCAAGGGTAAAACTGTTTTATTAAGTGTCCTTAGTCCGCGACAAAAATAAGTTGCCTCGAATACAACCCAAAAATTTAAAAAATTAAGGGGGTACAAGTAAGTTATGAAAAAAAAGGCAATAACTTTTAAATTTCTGGCCCTGGCAATTTTATTTTTATTGATGGTGACTGGTTGCGGCAGTAATGATGAAGCTTCCATCGATGATGTCTCTACAATTGTGCTTGGTGTGCCCACAGCCCTGGGCTCAATTGAAGGGGCTGACTCCTTAAAAGCGGTAGAACTGGCTGTAGAGGAAATTAACAATGCCGGGGGAGTGTCGGTGGATGGCGAAAAACGCCCATTGGAAGTTGTATCCATCGACACTAGAGAGCACGAACCGGGGCTTCCAGTACACGATGCGCTGGCGGCGCTTGAAAAAATGATTGTCGAAAAGAAACCTGATGCTATAGTGGTGGGATCTTTCCGTTCAGAAGTTTTGTTATCGGCAATGGATTTAATTGCCAAATACAAAATTCCGTATATCTGCACAATCGCCATGACACCAGATTTTCAAAAAAAAGTTAGCGAGAGTGCAGATTACAAATACATGTTCAGGATGGGGTTAAATTCCCCCTACTTGGTTAATTACCTGTCTGATACGATGGCATTTATTAACCAGAAATTCGATTTCAATAAAGTATACATTGTAACCCAGGATGTGCTTTGGGCCAAGGGAACCGGCACCGGGCTTGAAAAATGGTTTCAAGCTAACGGCTGGGATGTGGTCGGTTTTGACTCATACCCGACAGGCGCCTCGGATTTCTCCTCAACCCTCGGGAATGCCAGAGCGGGAAATGCCCAGGTAATAGTGCCGATTTTTGACATGCCGCAGTCTGGCATCCTCCTGAAACAGGCTAGAGCGATGCAGGTACCGGCCCTGATGGCTGGCTTTATAAGTCCGGCTGCCTCCGATAGCGCCTGGCAAACATTTGAAGGAGAAGTTGAAGGACTGGTGAACTTGGTTTTTGAAATCGGGCCTATTCCGTTACAGGCTGTTCCCAAGTCGGTAGAATTTAATGCAAATTACGGAAAAAAATACGGTGAGGAAACCCTGGCCAAGTTAAGCGGCCACGGCCCTGGCCCCGCCTATGACTCTATATATGTACTGGCCGACGCTATCGAGCGCGCCGGAACTCTCGAATCGGAAGCACTGGTTACCGCCCTGGAGGGGACGGACATGGATGGGGTTATTGGTAAAATTAAGTTTACCAATGACCACCAGGTGATTTATGGTCTTGATCCCAAAGAAACGGCTATTGGTGCCGTTTTCCAGTGGAAAACGCCAGGGGTCAGAGTCCCGGTGTTCCCGGAGGTGGCGGCAGAGGGTGAAATTGAACTACCTCCATATATCAAATAGTGGTCATTTTATGTGAAAGGGACGGTCGGAGCGACCTTGTTGATCCAAGGTAGTTCCGACCAGTCATTCCCGTCATAAGGTGGTTATTAAAAATGATTGAAACCGTACTAATCTATGGACTGGTAAACAGCGTAACCTTAATCTTAACCGCTATAGGCTTTAGCCTCACCTTTGGGTTGAGCGGTATAGCCAATTTTTCACATGGCGGATTGTACATTTTATCCGGTTACTCTGCCTGGATGATGATGCATTATATTGGGCTTCCCTTTGCCCTGGCAGCAGTATTAACGGTTATTCAAGTCGGGATATTGGGAGGTCTGATTTACCGGGCTGTTATAATGCCCGTGCGGGGAATTGTGTTATCCGAGGTAGTGGCTACCTTTGCGGTGGGCGTAGCTATTCTGGAGTTTTTTCGTTGGAGAGGATTTGTTACTTACGATTTTAATCTACCGCTTTTTATTAAAGGAAGCATAGGCATCGCGGGAGTTTTTATAGATTACCAACGTCTTTTCATTATCGGTATCGGATTGATGCTCGCGGTCATTCTCTGGTTTTTCACGCATCATACCAGAATAGGGCTGGCGCTTAGGGGAATGGCCCAGGACGAATACACCGCGCTGTCCTTGGGAATCGAATCTGACTGGGCGGCCACGCTAAGTATGGCCCTGGGAGCTGCCCTGGCGGCAGTAGCCGCCATTATAATTTTACCACTGGGCATCATCTCCATTAACATGGGTTATGATGTACTGCTCCTGGCCCTGGCGGTCACCATCTTAGGAGGATTGGAAAGCACCAATGGGCTCATCGTAGGATGTTTTATCCTTGGTTATGCCCGAGTAATCACTGGCACCTATCTTGGACCGGAGTGGATGGAGGTAATTTACCTGGCGGCAATAGTACTAGTTTTAGTCGTAAAACCCTCAGGGCTGTGTGGCAAGTCTAAGGAGTTGGAGGAAAGGGTTTAATGAAAAAAGGATATAGGAAAGAGAGGCTGGATCGCGGCATAAAAGCCAGAACCGATGACATATTTGCCATCTGTTCGCCAAGAGAAATAGCATACATTGCGCTGCCACGTTTTATAGTCATCGGGGCCTTATTAATGTTCCCGCTGTTGGCGGTTTTAACAGGTATATACTGGCAAAATGTCTTAATAATTACCTGTACCATAGCTCTTTTAGCATTAAGCTGGGATTTACTGGCCTCAGCTGGATTAGTCTCTTTGGGTCAGGCCTTATTTTTCGGGGCGGGCGCTTATGTAACAGGTTTTTTAAGCCACCATTATGGCTGGCCCCCTATTCTGTCCGTTCCTGCCGCTACTGTCACTGGAGCCCTGTTATGTACCATGCTTTTGTATCCCGTACTGCGTTTGAGGGGGATTTATTTTGGATTGATTACCTTTGCCATGCCCCTGCTGATGATGAGAATAGTTGAAGCAACCAAGATCCTCGGTGGCACTGAAGGTTTAAGTGGCCTTGCTCCGCTTCCTGGTATGAAAGTGGAGCTTTATGTAATTATCACGGTTACCCTGGTATGCGTTTTCGGCTTCCGGAGACTTATTGACACGGATTACGGTTTGGTGCTAAGGGCTATCCGAGATAACGACCGTGCTGTAATGGCGGGCGGAATAAATATTCAATGGTATAAAACCCAGGCAGTATTCATAGCCGCTTTGCCGGCTACGTTTGCCGGCGCCTTTTTGACCCACCATTATCAGTTCGTAGGAATGCCTGCTTTTGCCCTGGAATATTCAATACTGCCCCTGACCAGTGTAATTATAGGGGGCACCGGTTCTTTCGCCGGCGCCATGTTAGGAGCTTTTATCCTGGTTCCGCTTTCGGAAGTACTTCGCGCTTTCGGTACCTTAAGGGTGGTTATTTATTGCCTGATTCTACTGGTATTTGCCATTGGCCTGCCCGAAGGTATTTTTCATTATATTCAACGCAAGTACTACCAGTTCGAGCGGTTAGTGCCCGTGGAGGAGATAAAAAAATGAGTCAGGATCTGATTTTGAAAGTTTCTAATTTGGCTAAGAACTTCGGCGGCGTGAAAGCAGTGAATGACGTTAGTTTTGAACTACAAGAAGGTGAGGCCCTAGGAGTTATCGGCCCGAACGGTTCCGGCAAGAGCACTTTGATAAATCTAATTACAGGTTTTGTCAAGCCCAGCGGGGGGCGGATCATTTATCGGGGGGAAAACATTACCGGTTTGCCTCCTTATAAGATCGTGTCGCTGGGGATTGCCCGCAGCTTTCAAATGGCTAAACCCTTTTATAATATACCGGTTTTTAAAAACTTAATTATTCCACTCTACTCGTCTCGGGCCAGAAAATTAAAAGGCGGAGCGTACGGGGACAGGGATGAGGCAGCCATACACTTTCTAGAAGATGTAGGCTTTGAAAGAGATTCACAAGTACCCTATAAAGCCGCCGGAGCGCTTCCCCACGGTTACCTGAAGCGCTTGGAACTGGCACGCTGCCTGACCCTGGAACCCGACCTGATCATTCTTGACGAGTTGTTCTCGGGGATGAGTATGTCGGAGATAGCCAGCATACTACCCCTTTTGGCAAAAATTAGGGAAGAAGGCAAAACTTTAATCATGGTTGAACACAGGTTAAGGGAATTGTTTAGAGTTGTTGATAAAGCCATTGTTTTGAACTTCGGTGGCAAAATTGCCGAGGGAACATCCGGTGAAGTTATGGATAATGAGGAAGTCAGAAAAGCATACCTTGGAAGTGAGGTATTATCCGGTGCTTAAGATAAACAATTTGACAGTGTTTTACGAAAACGCCATTGCCTTAAACGATCTCAGCCTGGAAATCGGTAAGGGAGAGGTTGTTGGAGTTTTTGGCTCCAACAGTGCCGGAAAGACCACCTTGATGAATACTGTTGCTGGATTGACACTTCACATGAAGCATAGGGAGCAAAGGAAAGGCGGCGAAAGGATCACCATCATCGGTGAGTTAAACTTTGAAGGAGAGAACATTATTGATACAAAACCAAGCTACCGAGTTAAAAAGGGCATTGTTCTATGCCGGGAAAGGCATCCTGTATTTCGCGATTGCAGCGTTCAGGAAAATTTAAAGCTAGGCGGTTACCTGCGCAAAGACAGCAACCTAGGTGAAAGCATCGAATTTGTATACAAGCTTTTCCCCAATTTGAAAAGGTTGAGCTTAAAAAAAGCCGGTATGTTGAGTGGCGGCGAACAGGAAATGCTGACCATCGGAATGGCCCTGGTAGCCCAGCCCAAATTAATTCTTATGGATGAACCGCTACTGGGTTTGAGCCCACTGATGCAAGAAGAAGTGGTACGGGCCGTGCGGGAAATCAGCAAGCAAGGGGTAACCATTTTATTGTCTGAACAGTACGCCAGACCAATCATGCCCATTGTTGACCGGGGATATGTGATTGAAAATGGTACCCAGATTGTCAGCGGAACCGGAGAAGAATTAATGGATAACCCGGAAGTAAAGGCCGCATATTTTGGTATGTAAAACGTAGGGAAGGAGTTCGAAATCATGGCCGGTCAGGCTGCTTCTATTTATGAAACATTTATTGAAACAGCAAAAAGATATCCCCAAAAGACCGCTCTGATTTACATGGGGCAATCCTTTACTTATGCCCAGTTACAGAAATACACGGAACAGATTGCCTGCGCCCTTTACAACCAGGGGGTGGAAAAACATGATAAAGTTATTATTTACATACCACACATTCCCCAGTGGGTGATGATTTGGCTAGCCTTGCAAAGGATTGGCGCAGTAGTTGTTCCGGTAACCCACTTTTATGGACCGCACGATCTTAAATATATTGCCAACGACAGCGGTGCAGAAACTATATTTTGTATGGATACCAACTTTGGTTACGTAAGCAAGATATTATCGGAAACCAAAATTAAAAGGATTATTATCAATACATTAGTTGATTTTCTGCCCTGGTGGAAGAGGATTGTCGGGAAAATTTACAATAAGATTCCTGAAGGAAAATATTGCTTGGAAGAAAATGTGGTAACTTTTAAAAGTCTGTTAGCATGCAGCACACCCCCCTTGCCGCATATAACCATTGAAAAAGACACTTTAGCCGAAATGATTTACACTGGTGGCACCACCGGGTTTCCCAAGGGGGTGCCCATATCAGGTACTCTTTTTTTAGAAAGTGTAAAAGAGCAGCGAAAAGCAAGTGAATCGGTAATTCCAAGAGGTACAGATATCGTAATCCAAGGAGCCCCTTTGTTCCATATTTTGGGACAAACGGTGGGCCTAGGGGCACTTCTGGCTGGGGATACCCTAATATTGCTACCTAAAATCAATCTCGACGCCATATTTGAACATATTCAAAGATATAAGGCCACAACTTTTTTCGGCACACCTACCCTATACCGCATGATCCTGGAGCATGATCGTCTAGATCATTATAATCTGGGCTCTGTTAAGTACAATTTTTGCGCTGGAGATGCTTTACCTCGAGAGGTTGCCAATAGGTGGTTCAACAAATTCCACACGCCACTGTACCAAGGTTACGGTACTACAGAAACCTGCGGCGGCATTGCCCTGACACCCGCGGGAGAACCATTTCCGGATGGAACCGCTGGTAAGGTTCTCAGCACTCAGATGATTAAACTGGTGCACCCCGATACGTTAGATCCCGTCCCCAACTTGGAGCCGGGCGAATTGTATGTTTCTTCAAAGCATATGGTTAAAGGGTACTGGAACAAGCCAGAAGAAACCGCCAATCATTTTGTGCATATAGACGGTAGGTTATGGTACAAGGTAGGAGATATTGTACGAGTTAATCAAGACGGCTGGCTTTTCTTTATGGATCGGTCGGTTGACATTATCAAGTATAAGGGGTACCGAGTTGCCGCTTCGAAAATTGAGTCGGTTCTACAGGAGCATTCAGCGGTTGTGGCTGCCTGTGCTGTAGGGGTGCCGGACCCTAGTGTAGGAGAAAGAATTAAGGCCTTTGTGGTGGTAAAGGATGATGTCAAGGGAATTAGCTCCCAGGAACTAATCAAGTGGTGCCGCGATAGGCTTGCGTCTTACGAAATACCTCAATACATCGAATTCCGCGACATGCTGCCCAAATCCCGGGTAGGCAAGTTGCTGCGGCGGGAAATGCGGGCTGATGAACGGCGAAAGATCGAGGTGTCTTAGTAAAATGACATACCAGTTGAATAATGAACAAATTATGATTCGCGACATGGTGCGTACCTTTGTGCTTAAAGAGATAGTTCCCGTTGCCCGAAATTACGACGAGCAAGAACAATTTCCTCTTGAACTGCTCAATAAAATGAATGAGCTGGGATTACTCAATATGGTCGTTCCTGAGGAATATGGCGGAACCGGTGCGGACGAACTAACTCACACCATTGCGGTTGAAGAGATCTCCAGGGGTTGCTGCGGCGTCGCCACAAGCGCGGGAGCCAACGCGCTGGCTTCTTACGCCATTTTATTGGCCGGAACTGATAATCAAAAACGGCGTTTTTTAACCCACCTTGGTGAAGATGGAAAACTAGCTTCCTTCGCCCTCACTGAGCCCGAGGCCGGATCAGATGTGTTAAACATCAAAACAATTGCGGTTAAAAAGGGCCAGGATTACGTTATTACCGGAGCCAAATGCTTTATCACCAACGCAAGTTACGCCCACCAGTATACTGTATTTGCAGTGACCAATAAAAGCAAGGGTTCACGCAAGCTCAGCTGTTTTGTGGTTCCCAGGGATTCTGAGGGGGTTTCAGTGGGAAGAACCGAACATAAAATGGGCATCCGGGCATCTAATACCGCCGATGTAATTTTTGAAAATGTCCGGATCCCAGCTGACAATTTAATAGGCGATGAAGGGGACGGTTTTAAACTAGCCATGCAGACCCTGGATCACTCCCGCCCCACTGTTGCTGCCCAGGCGGTAGGTCTAGCCCAGGCTGCCCTTGATGCTGCTGTAAAATTTGCCAGAGAAAGAGTTCAATTCGGCCGGCCCATCTCTGAATTTCAGGGTATCCAGTTCATGCTCGCAGATATGGCCATTAAAGTTGAAACAGCCCGCTTATTAGTTTACCAGGTGGCCCGGATGATTGACGGAAGACAGCCCTTCACCAAACATTCAGCTATGGCTAAGACATACGCCAGCGATGCGGCCATGCAGGTATGCACGGATGCAGTCCAAATCTGCGGCGGTTATGGTTACACCAGAGAATTCCCGGTGGAAAAATTCATGCGGGACGCCAAGATTCTTCAAATATTTGAAGGCACTAACCAGATCCAGAGAATCGTGATCGCCAGGCAACTATTGGCATAAAGTTAGATGAATCTTGCGAAATGCGTTAATGATGGCTGCCTTTAAAATACGAAAAGTCAAGACTAAAATGAAACTTTACAACTTGAGTATTGTACCTGGCAAGGGGGGTTGCTTATGCGGTATGTAATTATAGGTAACAGTGCGGCGGCGGTAGGCGCAGTGGAAAGCATCAGAAAAGTGGATCAAGCGGGACAAGTGGTTATCATCGGCGACGAACCGTACCACGTTTATTCCCGCCCTCTAATTGCCCATTTTTTGGCGGGTGAAGTGGGGGATGACCGGCTTGCTTACCGGTCTGCCGACTTTTATGAGCGGATGCAAGTGCAGGCTGTACTAGGATATAAAGCAACACGCATCGATTTAACCGGACAACAAGTGTACCTGGCCAATGAAAAGGCAATCGATTTTGACCGCCTGTTGATTTGTACCGGTTCCTGTGTCACAAAGCCAAATATTAAAGGCATTGACCTGAGAGGGGTTACCACCTTTCAGAAATTAACGGACGCCTATTATATCAAAAACCAATCGAGGTCAAAAAGCCGGCGAGCAGTGGTCGTTGGAGGCGGTTTTATCGGCCTGCGCGCTGCCCAGTCCCTTAGGGAAGCAGGAATTGATGTAGCCCTGCTGGTACGTTCCCGGGTGATGAGGCGCGTTCTTGATGCCGCCGGTTCCGCCCTTGTAGAATCATTACTCCAGGCCGAGGGCATTGAAATTATCAAGGGCCGGGCCCTGCAGGAGATTCAAGGCCAAAACGGCCAGGTCGCCGGCATCATTCTGGACGACGGCCGGGTAGAGGCTTGCGGTATCGTGGTTGTGGCCACCGGGGTGGCGCCAAATTTGGATTTGGTGACCAATACGGGCGTGCAGATTGATAAAGGTATTCTTGTTAACCAGTATCTGCAAACAACATACAGCAACGTATTTGCGGCCGGCGATGTGGCCCAGACCTATGACATTCCACGGGGCATTGGATTTATAAACGCCAACTGGCCCAATGCCCATGAACAAGGCGGGGTGGCCGGCTTTAATATGGCCGGGGCCAGAGTTCCTTACCACGGCTCCATTGGCATGAACGTAATCTCCATCGGTGCTGTACCCGTCGTAGCCCTGGGCATTACCGATCCTGCAAGTGAGCAGCAAGCCGGGTATGAGCAAAAAACTAGAACCAACAAACAGCAAAACATTTATCAGAAGCTGGTCTTTAAAGATAACCGCCTTAAAGGGGCGATATTTATCGGTGATTTGGGCTTATGCGGCGCCGTAAAAGAGCTAATTAGGGAACAAACCCTGGTCGGCATCATTAAAGATTCCATTCTTAGCGAAAATTATCAATTATACGGCTTTTTGCGCAAGAAAAGGCAGGCACAGCTTGAGGGCAGGTCTATCCAGTGGCCCGAGACTTATGTAACCCAAAATCCCTATCGCAAAAGCTTTAACGAGGCCAGTTGGACCGAACGTGAGCGAGACGAAAGGAAATGGTCTCCACAGGGGGTGACGCAATGAGCGACAACGACTTGGCCAGGCCGATGGCATTAAACGCGATTGTAAATTTAACGGACGAGACCGTTGAATATTTGGCCACACCCACCGAGGTTTTAAAGAAATTTATCGGCGGCCGGGGCTTAAATATGTATTACTTGTATAAATATTTAAAGCCCCACGCCGACCCCCTGTCGCCAGATAACGTACTAATTATCGGTACCGGCTTACTCACCGGCACTCCGGCACCCAATAGCGGGCGACACAGTGTAACCTGCATTTCCCCCGAGTCCGGCATCATTGGCGACGCCAATATCGGTGGTTTTTTCGGCCCGGAAATGAGGTTTGCCGGTATTGACCGGCTAATCATACTGGGCCGGGCAGCCCGACCGGTGTACTTGTACTTGACCGAAGGCCGGGTGGAAATCAGGGATGCCTCAGCCTATTGGGGCCTTACCTGTAACCGTACGCAACAGCAATTAAAATACGACCTCGGCACCGATGTGGAAATAGAGTGCATTGGACCGGCCGGTGAAAACATGGTCAGGTATGCCGCAGTGATGTCCGGGGTCAAAAACGCCGCCGGCCGCTGTGGCACCGGTGCGGTGATGGGTTCCAAAAATCTCAAGGCGTTAGTGGCCAGGGGTACTTACGGCCTGCCTATTGCCGACCCCCGGGGCCTGCTTGATAAATATATTGAACTGAAAAATTATATGCAGAAATCCAAAGTGACTCAAATTCTGGGGCGGGTGGGCACCCCCTTGCTTTACGATGTGTCCAATTACCTGGGGGCCATCCGCACGCATAACAGCCAGCAAACAGTGTTCTTTGATACCCTAAATGCCGAAGAAGTGCATAAATATGTGGACAAAATGCTCTCCTGTTATGGCTGCGTAATCCACTGCCGCCACCGTAATAAATTAGGTGGTGAGGGGCCGGAGTATACCACCGAGGTAATGCTGGGTGCCAACATTGGCATTGCCGATACCTATCAGATGATTGCTTTAAATAACCTGGTCAACGACTTAGGTCTTGACGTATCCTCGACCGGCACCTACCTGGGCTGGGCGATTGAACTGTTTGAAAAGGGCTACCTGACCGAGGATGCGGTTGGTTATGCGCTGCAATTTGGTGATTATGAAATGATGCGGCGGTTAATAGAAGATATCGCCCACCGGAAGGGTTTTGGCAATATATTGGCTGAGGGAAGCCAGTTAGTTAATCAATACGGCCCCCAAACGGCGGACTTTTTAATTGCGGTTAAGGGCTTGCCCCAGTCTGACCCCCATGATGTGCGCTATATCAAGGCTTTCGCTCTGGGCATAGCTACTTCGTCCCGGGGGGCCGACCATTTGCGCAGCCGCCCCACCCTGGAAATATTAGACCTGCCGCCGGCAGTAACCGAAAAAATCTACGGTGCCCCGGTGGATCCCAACCCCATGTCCTATACCTCCAAGGGACGAGTGGTTTACTTCAGCGATAACATCTATGCGGTGGTGGATTGTATGGGCATTTGCAAATTTGCCTGTCACGGTTTTAACAGCCCCCGCAACCTGGATTATGACCATTTCAGCGCCTTAACCAAACTGGCCACCGGTTTGGAATTTAGCAAGCCAGACCTGGAACAGGTTGGTTGCAGGGTGGTGGATTTGGAAAGATTGATTAATTACCGGGTTAAGGGCATTGACCGTAAAGATGACACATTGCCGGCCCGTTATTTTGATGAGCCCATGCCCAGCGCCAGAGCCAAGGGAAGCTTCATAGACCGCCGGGGCTTTGACCAAATGCTGGACGATTATTATCTCCTGCGCGGTTGGGATCATGACGGCAGGTTGACTCCTGCCAGGGTGCAAGAACTGGAAAATCTCACTACATTATAAAGGGGGGATGGATGTGCCTCAAAAGCAAATCTATGCCAGGCCGGCCTTATGTACCGGTTGTCGGATTTGTGCCAATGCCTGTTCAGTTTATCATCACGGGGTAGCCAACCCCCGTCTGGGCGCAATCAATATCAGGCAGAATCTGTTTGAACGATATGAATTCCAGGAGCTCTGCCGCCACTGTGAAAATCCTCCCTGCGTGAACGCCTGTATGGTAGGTTGTATTACCAAGGACGATAAAACCGGTCTGGTGCTGCACGATCGGAAACGCTGTGTTGGTTGCTGGATGTGTGTAATGGCCTGCCCGTACGGGGCGGTTAAACGGGATGTTTTAAATAAAGTGGCTATCAAGTGTGATCAATGTCGGGACAGGGATCGTCCCGTGTGTGTGGAGGTCTGTCCCACAGGGGCACTGGTTTTGGATCTGCGGGAAGACGTACCCCAAGAACCCTTCTTTACAGAACCGACCATTGCAGATTAGTTTCTCCTGAGAAAGTCGTGGTGAGGGGTTAACATAATGAAAATACGGGTTAAATTCATGTCGTTCTTAAGCAATATTACCGAGACCAGCGGATATATGGTGCAGGTGCCTTGTAAGACGGTGGAAGATGTGCTGGATCACCTTTTTGAACAGTTTCCCCAGCTCAAGCAAGAACTATTTGATAGCTCCGGTGAACTGGATTATATTTATCAAATTGTTTTAAACGGCAACCGTGTTTTGTACCCCGCAGATAAACAATTGCCTGTAGCACCCGGGGATGAACTAGTCTTTTTTGCCATAGTAGGAGGGGGGTAATTGGCGAAAATTTTTTACTGTTATTTTCTGTTATCTTATAGTTAATAGAGGAGGTTATTTTATGTTTTCCAAAGCATTTATTCCTTATCGCGGCTATTTTAGTTCCCCCTTTGCCCGCTGGCAGGGGAGCCTGCAAAATGAAAACGCCATCGAACTGGCGGCAGCAACCGCTAAAAGGTGGCTGACAGCAAAGAATCTGGACGTAAAGGTATTAGAAT
Organism: Peptococcaceae bacterium BRH_c8a; assembly: GCA_000961575.1. Classification (GTDB taxonomy): domain Bacteria; phylum Bacillota; class Desulfotomaculia; order Desulfotomaculales; family Desulfallaceae; genus BRH-c8a. Next base: position 136,689 of record LADP01000019.1, on the reverse strand, counting down.
ATCTCTTTTTAGGAAAAACCATCGGGCAATTGCATAGCTTTTACGCCGCCCCCTGGGCAGCTGCCCTCATGGGAGCCGAGGGCATCCCCGGTTGCCATATCCCCCAGGCCTGCTCAACTTCCACGACCTGCATCAACCAAGCGGCGGCGGGCATTGAAACCGGTCAATATAAAAACGCATTTTGTCTGATGACAGACCGTTGTTCCAACGGCCCACATACCACCTGGCCCAATCCCACCGGCCCCGGCGGAGAAGTAATTGCCGAAAACTGGTTAATGGATAATTTCAACTATGACCCGTGGGGCAAAGTGCCCATGATTCAAACCGCCGAAAACGTAGTTAAAAAAGTGGGGGGCATCACCAAAGAAGATTGCGACCGGGTAACTTTGCGGCGTTACGAGCAGTACCAGGATGCCCTGGCTAATGACCGGGAGTTTCAGAAACGTTACCTGTTTCCGGTGGAATATAAAAAGAGCAGAAAGCAAACCGCCTTACTGGAAGCCGACGAGGGTGTGCCTCCCACAACCAGCGAGGGATTGGCCAAATTAAAACCGGTGCTTAAAGATGGGGTACACTCATTTGGCTCCCAAACCCACCCGGCCGACGGCAACTGTGGCCTTATATTATCCACCAGAGACGCCGCGCGGGAACTTAGTGCTGATCAAAATATTGAAATACAGGTGCTGGCCTACGGTTTTGATCGCGCCCCCAGAGCGCATATGGCTATGGCTGTAGTACCGGCAGCCCAAATGGCGCTGGCCAAAGCCGGGGTTAGCATCAATGACGTAAAGGTCGTCAAAACCCATAACCCCTTTGCAGCCAACGATCTTTACCTGGCCCGGGAAATGAATATTGAGGTGATGAAAATCAATAATTACGGCTGCTCACTAATTTACGGGCACCCCCAAGGGCCTACCGCAGGACGCGGGGTTATTGAAATGATTGAAGAGTTGGTTATCCTGGGCGGCGGCTATGGACTATTCACGGGGTGCGCAGCCGGTGATACCGGTGCCGCCCTAGTGGTTAAAGTTTCCTGAGGAAAGTATAATAGCGAGTTGCATCCTGGAGATAACACCAAACCCCGGTGGGTTTAGCAATTTGGAGACACTAGTTTATGACGGAAAGCGTGAAAGTCGGGTTAATCTTTTCAGGTTACCCCGACTTTCACCCGGTTTAACCTAGCTTCCATGCTTTTAAGCGATTTTATTTAGTCTTATTATCTCTTACAATTTATTTAAAATTAAAATTAAAGATACATAGAGGGGTTTAAAAATGAGGTACGCAGAGACAGGGTATAATTTAGAAATTGATTTATCCCGCGGCAACATTGAGCGGGTCGAAACCGACCCCGGATTAACCGAACTGCATCTGGGGGGCCTAGGTACTAACACCAAGATATTATGGGATCGGGTGCCCCCTGAAACTGAAGCCTTTGCCCCAGAAAATCTACTCATATTCAGCACCGGTATATTGTGTGGCACGCCCGCTCCCGGTGCTAATCGTACCATTGTTTCCACCTTTTCTCCTCAGACTTTATTAATGGCCTATTCAATGATGGGTGGATTTTGGGCCCCCGAATTGAAACACGCCGGTTATGACAAAGTAATCATTCGCGGCCAGGCCCCCAATCTGGTTTATTTGTGGATTAACAATGACCAAGTAGAAATACGAGATGCCTCTCATTTGCATGGTAAAGGCGCGGTGGAAACTCAAGAACTTATTCGACAAGAGTTGAATGAGCCGAACGCCCAGGTGGCTGCTATCGGCCTGGCCGGTGAAAATAGGGTCTATTATGCTTCCATCGAGCAGGGTAGGTCCAGTGCCAGCCGGGGTGGCATCGGTGCCGTTATGGGGTCCAAAGGGTTAAAGGCAATCGCTGTTCGGGGCACCAAGGACGTTAATATCGCCCGGCCCGCTGAATTTATGGAGCTTTGCAACGAAGTCTTGAAATATATAAAATTCCGCGAAGAAAACCCCATTCCGGGGGTCATACCCATTTTAGCCGTGCTTGGGTCGCCGCAAGAGATGAAAGTGCACGATGAGGCGTGGCACACTCAGAATTTTATGTGGGGCAATGCCCGCACGCGAAAGAAAGATTTTTGGACCGAAGAAATCGAAAAACAGTGGACCGAGACGATGGAAAGTATGCGCACCCGGTTAATAAGTTGCTATAACTGTCCGCTCAAATGCGGGGCCACCATTACCGTCCCGGGACAGTCCACCTACATGATGAAATGCTTCTCCAAACTTACTTACACTATGGCAGCCATGTCTGATTTGGATTTTGGTTTAAAAATCGCTCAGCGCGCTACCGAGTATGGAGTGGACGGATACTCAACCCCGCAAGTGATGGCCTTCGCCCTGGAGCTTTATGAGGCCGGCATTTTAACTGACCAGGATTTGCCGGGCATGCCGTCCGATAACGAGGGGAGATTTTACTGGTTGCTAGATCGCATTGTCCGGCGCGAAGGGATAGGCGATGCTTTGGCCAACGGCACTTACTGGGCAGCCCGTCAGATTGGCAAGGGGGCCGAGGCCTACGATCATAATACGATTAAGAAACATGAGCAGCTGCCGCTTAAGCTATCAATGCTCAATCCCATTTATTTTCTGATGTACAGTACCGGCGAGAAGATGAACATTACCCAGATTGAAGGACAGTTCCCCCAGGCGCCTTTTCCCAAGCGCGAGCAGCGCGAAGAGTTCGTCAAGGAATGGTTCCAGGTGCCTGATGAAAAGTTTAAGCAATATTTTCTGGACTGGGAACCACGCGGCGAATTTTCAAATCCCTATTACCCAACTATTGAAGCAACTTGTGAAATTGTTGACTGGCAAGAGAGGATGCACTACATTGATGACGCCACCGGGGTATGCGCGGGTTTATCATCATTTCACCTAAAGCCACCTTATCATATACACAATCTCCCGGCCTTAATCTCAGCCGCCACCGGGATGGATATTGATCAAGCCGGACTAACCCAGATAGCCAAGCGGAATCGAACTTTGCTTAGAGCCGTTAACATAAGAAGAGGCCTGAAAAGGGCCGATGAGAAACCACCGGCCAACCATTGGAAGAAAAGATTCCCCGAGCTTGAAACTAAGCTCCTCGATGAGTATTACAAATTTAAGGGCTGGAATAACCAGGGTATTCCTACTAAAGAGTCTTTGCAGGCATTGGAGATGAGTTACGTTAGCGAAGACTTGGAGCAAAGAGGGATTATAAAAAATGAACAAAGTTAAGAAGAAAGTCAAGGTTATTAAGATTGATGTTGACAAATGCAATGGGTGCCGGGCCTGTGAGGTAATCTGCTCATCTTTTCACGCTACGCCCAAATATAGCAGCAGTAATCCGGCCCGGTCACGTATCCGACTGATTCGTGATCCACTAAAAGACATCTATCTTCCTGTGTACGCGGGTGAGCATGCGGCAGCCGAATGTATGGGCAGGGACAAATACGTGGTTAACGGCAAGGAATACGACGAGTGTGCTTTCTGCCGGGCCTCCTGTCCATCCCGAGACGTTTTCAAAGAACCCGATTCCGGTCTGCCGCTCAAATGCGATATGTGTGAGGACGAAAAGGAGCCCTTGTGTGTGCAATGGTGCTTAGCTGAGGCCCTGACTTACGAAGAAAGAGAAGAGGAGGCCGAAGAAGAAGTGCAACTGGGCGACATGGAGATAGGATTGAAATCATTGGTTGACAAATATGGATTACAGCAACTGGTGGATACCGTGGCCCGCTTGGCCAATAAGGAAAGGGGACACACCTCAGATTAAGGGTCAAAGCTATGGGGTCGAGGAATGTCCCCAGATAAGGTCAGGGGACACACCTGCTAAAGGTGTAAGGACAGGGGACACACCTGCTGAAGTTCGGGTAATTCTTTGTGGATAGGAATGTCCCCAACTAATATACTTTTGGGACAGGAATGTCCCCAGTTACCAATTTATGTGAAAGAAGAGGATCTTGTGGAGACTGAAGCCCCGATTAGAGAGGTAATCGATGAAATAAAAGAGAGCGGTGGCGACGCCGTTAAATTCTGCTATCAATGCGGAAAATGCGATACTGTGTGCCCCTGGAACAGGGTTAGAACTTTCAGTATGCGTAAGCTAATCCGCGAGGCTACATTCGGCTTAACGGAGATAGAACATGAAGAAATCTGGCGTTGTACCACCTGCGGCAAGTGCGCTCAGCGATGCCCCAGGGACGTACAGCAGATCCAGGACATGATCGCCCTGCGCCGGATGGCCACGGGATATGGTGTTTTTCCTGCCGCTATCAAGCCTGTCCGCACCGCCAGCGCAGGCCTGGCCGGAGATGGTAATCCCTTCGGTGCAGAGCGCAGCAAGCGGGCGGATTGGGCCAAGGGCCTGGCGGTAAAAACATTCACCGAAGGGATGGAAATTTTATATTTCCCGGGCTGCTACCTCAGCTATGATGCCAGATTAAAGAAGGTAGCCGCGGCCACAGTCAATATTCTCAATCAAGCCGGGGTTGATTTCGGGATCCTGGGTACCAAGGAGAATTGCTGCGGCGAAAGCATCCGCAAGACCGGTAATGAAGAATTATTCAAAACTCTGGCCAGGGAAAACATCAAAAATTTTATCGACCACGGAGTCAAGAAAATCCTTGTTTCTTCCCCTCATTGTTACCACACTTTCAAAAACGAGTATCCTGAATTTAAGGTGCACTTTGAGGTGGTTCATATCTCCCAGTACCTGTTCGAACTGATTAATGAGGGCAGGTTACAAATTAGCAAGGAATACAGGCAGAAAGTTACCTATCATGATCCCTGTTACCTGGGCCGGCATAATGGCATCTATGACGAACCGCGCGAGACCTTAAAAAAGATACCTGGTTTGGAACTGCTTGAGCTGGCCGAGGCGCGGGAAGAAAGTCTTTGTTGCGGCATGGGTGGCGGCAGGGTTTGGATGGAAACCGCCAAGTCTGAAAGGTTCTCCAACCTTAAATTAGAACAAACCATCGCGGTTGGGGCCGAGGTGCTGGTTACCGCCTGCCCTTATTGTATCACCGCGCTAGAAGAAAGCAGATTAGTGCTGAATTATGAAAACGTGATCCAGGTTAAGGACATCACGGAGATCCTTCAGGAAGTGATTTAGAGGAGCAGCCAACATGCCAAAAGCGATGAGCGTATCGGAGATGAAAGGTATGGCAGCGGACATCGTTTGCGATCGCTTTTCGGACGCGGGATGGGTCAGAACCACAACGCACGTACCCAGCGAGATGGAGCTCATCCTCCATGTAAATCGCCAGGAACTGGTCTCCATCCTGTGCACGCCAACCAAACTAAATGCCCTTGTTCTTGGATTCCTGTACGCCGAGGGCATCATCACCGGCATCGGCGACGTGGTGATGATGCGGATGTGCGAGGAAGAAGCGGTGGCCGATGTGTGGCTCAGCAATTCCGCCTATCAATTGCCAACGCAGCGACGAATCACCTCCGGGTGCGGTGGCGGTACAGTTTTCAAAACTAAAAGCCGGCAAGTTGCCTCGGATTTTGTGATTACACCAACGGAAGTGCTGTCACTAATGAAGCAGCTTCAAGGGCAGATGGAGCTGTACCGGCTTAGTGGTGGCGTGCACACTTCAGCGCTATCCGATACCAAGAACCTGCTCGTAGTGGCTGAGGATATCGGACGGCATAACACCATAGACAAGATCCAGGGTGAATGTCTGTTGAGGGGATTACCAACCAAAGATAGACTGCTATTGAGCACCGGCCGTGTTTCATCGGAGATGTTGCTCAAAGCGGCCAAGATGCAGGCCCCGGTTGTTGTTTCGCTGCACTCCCCGACCGGGAGCGCCGTTGCACTTGCTCGTGACCTGGGCATTGCCCTGGTTGGCCATGCGCGTGGCAGCCGGCTGACGGTGTATTCCCACCCCGAGCGCTTGGGCTGCCCAACGAATTAGAATATAAAAATTAATGAGGACTGAGAGAAATGGGAAAAGAGCTGGAAGAAAAAATTCAACAACTTTGTAAGAGTCGTGGAGACATTAATTTTGGCGACGTCATGGTTGTTGGTGGCGGGATTAGCGGCATTCAAGCCTCTCTTGACCTGGCCACGGCCGGTTTTAAGGTTTACCTGGTGGAAAAGGCACCCAGCATCGGGGGTCATATGGCCCAGTTGGACAAGACGTTTCCCACCAATGATTGCTCAATGTGAATACTCTCACCCAAGCTGGTCGAGGTCGGCCGGCATCAAAATATAGAAGTTTTAACCTATACCGAAGTTGACAGTGTAGTCGGGGAAGCAGGCAACTTCAAGATAACGTTAAATAAAAAGCCCAAATATATTGACGAAGACAAATGCACGGGATGTACTACCTGTGTTGAATACTGCCCGGTGCAATACCCTGATCAATTTAATCAGGCCCTATCTAAAAATAAAGCCGTCCATATCTACTTTCCACAGGCCATTCCACTTGTCGCATATATTGATGAAAGCTGCCTCTACCTTAAAGAGAATAAATGTCGTATTTGCGAAGGAATTTGCCAGAATAACGCCATCAATTTAAATCAAACGGCCCAGATAAAAGAAGTAAATGTAGGGGCCATTATTCTGTCTCCCGGCCTGGAGCCCTTTGACCCCAAGGTGATGGAAGAGTATCGTTACGGCGAGTTTGCGAATGTGGTCACCAGTATGGACTACGAACGGCTGTTAAGCTCGACCGGACCATACCAAGGTGAGATATTGCGTACCTCCGACATGAAGCATCCCCAAAAAATAGCCTGGATTCAGTGCGTCGGCTCCAGACAGGTTACTCCCGGCGGCAACAGCTATTGTTCGGCGGTATGCTGCACCTATGCCCAAAAACATGTGATTTTGACCAAAGAGCATAACGCCGAGGCCGAATGCACCATCTTCCATAACGATATTCGTTCCTACGGGAAGGACTTTGAGCGCTTTTACGAAAGGACAGAGCAACTGCCCGGGGTCCGATTTATCAGAAGCTACACCTCAATAGTCAAAGAAGATCCGGTAACCAAGAATGTAAGCATCCGGTATGCCACACCCGACGAGGGAGTAAAAGAGGAAGAATTCGATCTGGTGGTCTTATCCGTCGGTTTGAATCCGCCTGCTGATGCGCATGGTCTAGCCCAAAAATACGGCATTGAACTTAATGCGCACCATTTTTGCAAGCTTAATCCGGTCAATCCGATAGAGACCAACAGACCGGGGATCTTTGTCAGCGGTGCCTTCCAGGGTCCTACCGATATTCCCGAGTCGGTTTTTAGCGCCAGCGGAGCTAGCTCCCAATGTGGTGAACTCCTTGACTACCGGCGAGGCAATTTGGCCCGGGAAAGGACCTATCCGCTGGAAAAGGATGTCTCCCAAGAGGAGCCCCGGATAGGAGTCTTCGTGTGTCATTGTGGGGCAAATATCGGCAGGATCGTCAATGTGCCTGCCACGGTTGAATATGCCTTAACCTTACCCCATGTTGTTTACGCTCAGGAACAGCTATTTTCATGTGCCACTAATTCGGCCAAAGAAATAACCGACATCACCAAGGAAAAAGGGCTCAACCGGGTGGTTGTCGCTGCCTGCTCCCCTAGAACGCTGGAACCGTTATTCCGGGACACCTTGCGGGAGGCGGGCATTAATCAATATTACTATGAAATGGCCAATATACGGGAACATAATTCCTGGGTGCACGCTAAAGAAAAGGAAGCAGCCACCCAAAAAGCCAAGGATATCATCCGGATGTCGGTAGCCCGAGCTTGCCATTTGGGGCCCTTACAGGAATTTGATCTGCCGGTAAATAAGACGGCGCTAGTGGTTGGTGGAGGGATAGCCGGCATGAATTGTGCGCTCTCCATAGCCAACCAGGGACATCAGGTTTACCTGCTGGAAAGAGATACCCACCTGGGGGGCATGGCTCGCAAAATACATCATACCCTGGAAGGACTGGATGTCCAGGCTTATTTGCGTGATTTAACCGGCAAGATCTACCAACACCCCTTAGTACATGTGTATACTGATGCTGTAATCACTGAGGCTACCGGCTATGTAGGTAATTTTGTAACCAAGGTGCAATCTGAACGAGGGGTTGCAGAACTGAAACATGGTGCCGCCGTCATTGCTATCGGTGCTGATGTATATACACCTACCGAATACCTTTATGGAGCAGATGACCGGGTGATCACCCACCTGGAGTTGGAGCAGCAAATCGCCAACGGCAACGAAAAGGTAATCAACGCTGCCAGTCTGGTGATAATCCAATGCGTAGGCTGCCGCAATGAAGACAGAAATTATTGCAGCCGGGTATGTTGCAGTGAGTCGATCAAGAACGCCCTGCAATTAAAAGAGTTAAACCCCGAGATGGATATCTATATTCTCTTTAGGGATATGCGAACGTACGGGTTCCAAGAAGACTATTACCGGGAAGCAGCCAGTAAAGATGTCAAGTTCATCCGCTATGAACCGCATGACCAACCACAGGTGGAAGCGGCTGAAGATGAGGATGGCCGGCCTGTCTTAAGGGTTACCGTAACCGACTATATTTTAGGTAAAAAGCTGGAACTAGATGCCGATCTAATTGCATTGGCTGCCGCTGTTATTCCCTCGGCAGCAACCAAGGAGGTCGCCGAACTATTCAAGGTCACCCTAAGCCCGGATGGCTTCTTCAAAGAAGCTCATGTCAAATTAAGACCGGTTGAGTTTGGTACCGATGGCGTTTATCTTTGTGGCCTGGCTCACTATCCCAAGCATATACCGGAAACGATTAACCAGGCTTATGGAGCTGCCGGCCGGGTCTTAACGCTTCTCGCGCATGATACGGTTATTGCGTCGGGCTCAGTTTGCGAGGTGGATGAGAAAAGGTGTATGGGGTGTGGGGCGTGTATCGCGGCCTGTGCTTATGGTGCCATTGAGTTTCGTAAAACCCGGCAGGGCAAAAAGGCGGTAGTTAATCCGGTGCTCTGTAAAGGAGATGGTCTCTGTAACGCCAAGTGTCCGACAGGGGCTATTTCACTACTGCACTTTACCGATGAACAGCTCTTAAGCCAAATTGATGCCGCGGTTGGCGATGTGTAAAGCCGCGATTATAGGTAAGGAGGTGGAATAGCATGAGTACAGAGCTTAGATTTAAACCAAAAATATTAGGTTTTGTCTGCCATTGGTGAGTGTACGGTGCTGCTGACTTAGCTGGAGTTTCCAGACTACAATATACAACTGAAATGAAGCTTATTCGGGTCATGTGTTCCGGTAGAGTAGACCTGGCCTATGTGCTTAGGGCCTTCTCTAATGGAATGGATGGGGTGTTAATTGGTGGTTGCCGTTTAAATGAATGTAATTATACTACGCATGGCAATTACCATGCCCTAAACATGGTGCTGCTATGTAAAAGAATAATGGAGCACGTTGGGCTAAATCCCGCAAGGTTAAGGATTGAATTTATGTCTGGCAGCGAGGGAAACCTTTTTGCCGAAGTGGTTAATGATTTTGTTAAGCAGGTGAAGATGTTAGGGCCTCTTGCCCAAAGCGAAGGAATAGATAAGAATGAATTAAAGTCCCAGCTCGAGGAAATTACCAAGTTGGTTACCTACATTAAATTGATGAAAGGGGATAAACTGACGGCACGTCTTGAGAACCCGGAAGAGTATAACGAATTTTTCACCAGTGACGAGATAGACAGCTTGTTTCGCGAAGTTAACTCGTACTATATTGAGCCGGGTAAGTGCCAGGCCTGTATGATTTGCGCTAAGCGATGCCCGGTAGAGGCGATTATAGGTGGCAAGAACCAGATTCACGTCATTGACCAGGATAAATGCATCAAATGCGGCACATGCCTGGAAGTTTGCCCCGCTCGATTTGGTGCAGTGACGAAGTTTTCCGGTGCACCTGTTCCGCCTCCCATGCCTGAAGGAGAAAGAACGATAGTTAGAAAGAGTAAAGAAAAAATGAGTGAAATTGGTTCAATTAATTGACTCTAAACAGTTAATTAGTTAAATTGGAGGACTAATTACCAGAAAATAGACTTCATGCATGACATCCAAGCAGATTTACATCCTTCTCCAGGGTGCCGCGTGCGGCTTGAACGCCTACACAAAAAAACAATTTTAAAGTTGGTTGTAGTGGTCGCGGCGCTCCGGATATCACCGGATCGCCTCCGTATCTAAGTCGTAGGGGCACCCCTTGCGGGTGCCCGTTTTAATGATGCGGGGTAGACGTAAACCCTAGCCCTGGTCGATTTTCAAGAGTTTAAGTCCCTGGGTAATGGCCTGGGAACGGTTTTTGATGCCCATCTTGCGGAAAATATTCCGCAGGTGGGTTTTTATTGTGTCTACCGCGAGATGCGTAGCTGCTGATATTTCCTTGTTGGTCATGCCCTTGACCAGAAAATGAAGAATTTCTCGCTCCCGGGGCGTAAGTTCGACTGTTGGTGTTGTGTCCTCGGGCTGCTCTTGTTTTTCGTTTGACTTGGAGTACTTTATGTAGTCGTTGACGATCCGGTTAAAAACCGCCGGATCGATAATTGTTTCCCCCCGGTGGACGCGTTGGATGCTGTCGACCAGCTTTTCCCGGGAAACATGTTTTAATATGTATCCGGCTGCGCCGGCCTGTAAGCCCTGCCGGACGAATTCGGTGTCTTCAAAAACAGTAAGAAAGATTATTTTTATATCGGGCTGGTTCTTTAATATTAGTTTGGCGGCTTCAATACCATTGTTGCCTTCCATTTTAATGTCCATCAGAATTATGTCCGGACTTTGGGCCAAGGCCATCCGGCTGGCTTCCTCGGCGTCCCCGCAACTGCCCACCACAATAATATCATCATTGGTACTCAACATGGCCACCAGACCTTCCCTGATCATCGGGTGATCATCTACGATCATTAGGTTTATCGATGACATGCCGTTTACCTCCTCTAAGTGAGTGTTTGTAAATAAGCTCTGTTTAGTTATTACCGGGCCCACTGAGCAGCGGGATGATCACTTCCACCCGGGTACCCGCACCGGACCGGGAATCGATGCTGCATGATCCGTTTAAAAGGAGGGCTCTTTCCTGGATACTGGCCAGACCAAGGTGGGCCTGAGTCTGGGATTGGTTAAGGGCTGGTTTTTTTAAACCCAGACCGTTATCCGTAATCGACATGATGATTTCCTTGTCTTGAGCAGAAAAAGCAACTTTTACCAGCGTGGCCCCGGAGTGTTTAACTACGTTGGTCAACGCTTCCTGCAAAATACGGAACAGGGTAATTTCAATTTGCGGCGGAAACCTGACGTCTTCCCCGTCCATAGTTAATTCAATAATAAAATCATGCTGCTCCTGAATTTTTTCAATACAAGATTTAATGGCCGGCACCAAGCCGTAGTTGTCCAAAATAATGGGCCTCAAGTCATACAAAATTCGTCTGATATCCTGAATCTGTTCTCCCAACAGCATGGTTAAACCGGATACTTCCTTGCGCCATTCGGCAGGAATTTTGTCTGCCGCCGCCGAGACTCTTTGCAAACGATACCAAATAGCAATCATGGATTGGATAATCCCGTCGTGCAGGTCTGAGGCCAAGCGTTTGCGCTCATCCTCCTGGGCGGTAATTATTTTGTTAACCAATTGGTGTAATAGCTGCTCCTTTTGGCCTAAAACTTCAACCAGCCTGGCATTTTCAATAGCAATAGCCGTGGCTCTGGCCACGGCAAAAATATTTTCGGCCGCCTCAGCATCAAACCCGACGGGGCCATAGGGTCGATCCACCTGCAAAATCCCGATGATTTTATTGTTTTTAATCATCGGCGCAAAAACCATCCAATTGTAATTAAAGTCTTCAACAATATTTGCCGGGACGTAATCATAAATATTATCCGGGGTAACTACAACGGGCCGTTGCGTTTTGATGGCCATAGTGATGGCTTTGAAAGGGGGGTAGTTTTTTAAAGCCTTAAATCTTTCCTTGAGCTTAGTATCATAGCTGCCTACCGCCACGGCGGGAATTAAGGTATGGTCGTTTTCATCCAGCATCAGGATGCAACTGCGGGCCAGAAACCAATCGGCGGTTAACTGGGCCACTACATGGAGCACCTGGCGGATGTCCAAGGTTGAACTGATGGTGCTAATCATTTCCATCCAGGCCGCCACGTTCCTGAACTTATGGTTTTTGCCCAGTCCAAATAAGGATTCCTGAATAATATCGGCCATATGGCGGCCCAGCGACAGTGCTTTAATCAACATGTATTCGGCGGTATCGGGGTCGGTGTTAAAAATGCCTACTTCCATAGTACCTACCGGATTGCCGGCTTGTAAAATCACCGGCAGGGTAGTGTAAGCCGTCGGGTTTAAGGGGTCAAGCAACCTATTAATGTCCCCGCCACCGGAGCGGTTCAAGTTCTCGTACCAGGCATGCCAGTTATCTTTTTTAACGTTTTCCTTAGGCATAAGCTTGTTTTCAGCATGCCACCAGACAGGGGCTTTACCTGACCGCACGAGCACAAAGGTCGCCCGCCCAAACCCAAATGATTGTACGGAGGTTTGTAATATCTGTTGCAAAGAGTCTTCCAAATTAGGGTTTGTCTTAAATGAAGGGCCCACCTGGCAGGCCAAAACCAGTTCAGGTTCGGTGGATTTTAAGGTTAACAACAAAGTCTGGCCTCCCTTCGAAAAACTAAATTTCGGAGGTGTTTGGTGTTATCGGAGGGATGCATAGGAGCTTAGTTCAAAGAGCGAAAGAGCTGGAGGATAAGCGCCGGAGCTAGACTTTCGTGCCCGCAGGGCGCGAGTTCTCCGGCGCCCGTAAGCGATTGAGCTCGTTCAATTATAATGGCGAGTCGCATCCTGGAGATAACACCAAACACCTCACCAGGCTTTTCATGAAAACTATATAGTTAGATTTTATAACTTTTATGAAAATTCTGTCAACACCGACTTAAATTACCCAAAAAGAGTTAACCCTTGTTTCACCCCTAATTCACCTCGCTTCCATGCTTTTAAGCGATTTTTTTTATCCATTCCATACCATATAGTTTAGTTAGCATGCACGGGGGTGCCTTGAAAGGAGGGGATTAAATGAAACTGCAGGGAAAAGTGGCTATTATCACGGGCGCCCGGCAGGGCATTGGAGAGGCCGCGGCATTGGCAATGGCCAGTGCCGGCGCGGCAGTAGTAATCATTAGCCGCAGTATTAACCAGGACAGTCCGGTAGTGGAAAAAGTCAAGGCGACAGGCGCCCGGTACCTGGTTATGAGCGTTGACGTTGGTGATCGCGAACAGGTGCAAAAAATGGTGGATGAAACCCTGGCCGTATTTGGCCGTATCGATATACTTTTTAACAACGCGGGCATCAGCAAGCCGGGCATGTTATGGAAAATGACTCCAGAACAATGGGACGAGGTCATCCGGATTAACCTCACCGGCACATTTAACTGTCTGCAGGCCGTAGCCAAACCAATGATCGAACAAAAATCGGGTTCCATTATCAATATCACATCCTCCGCCGGGCTTTTAGGCACCATCGGCCAAGTGAATTACACCGCGGCCAAAGGTGGGGTGTATGCCCTAACCAAATCTGCGGCCAAAGAATTGGCCCGGTATAACATCAGGGTTAATACCGTGGCTCCGATGGCCGATACCGAAATGACCAAAACCATTGCCCACGACCCCAAGTTTAAAGCCAAGTACCTGGAACGCATACCGCTGGGCCGGTTTGCGCAGCCTGACGAAATCAGCCCGATGATAGTATTTTTAGCATCCGATGACTCAGCTTATATAACCGGCCAAACCATTTGTGTGGATGGCGGCATGGTGATGCTGTAATTACGGGTGCCGGATAGGTAATGCCGGGGAGGTTCATAGATGTCTAAAGATGTAGCGATTATAGGTGTGGGCCAGAGCGCCTTTGTCCGGAGCTACCAAGGTTCCATCAGGGAACTGGCCTTTGAAGCGTTCAGGGAAGCGATGCAGGATGCGGGTATCAGCACCGGTGATATTGATGCCTCCATTATCTGTTCGGCTCCGGAATACGATAACCAACGCAGCCCGTCGGGGATTATTGCCGAGTACCTGGGGTTAAACCCGCAGCCCACATTTGCGGTGGAGAGCGTTTGCTCTTCCAGTACCACCGGCATCAGGGTTGGCTACTCCATGATTAAGTCCGGGCTGCATGATCTGGTGTTAATCTTGGGCTTTCAGAAAATGTCGGAAATATCATCTGCCGATTCCCAGGAGCGCATGGGCCGCGGCGCGGACATTATGTGGGAAGCACCATTTGGCACCATGATGCCGGCCTACTACGCCATGCACGCCCAGGCCCATTTTGCCAGCTATGGCAGTACCGAGAAAGACCTGGCCTTAATCAGGGTCAAAGCATCAAAATACGGGATCTTAAATGAAAAAGCTGTTTACCGTAAAGAAGTTAAGTTGGAAGACGCCTTGAATGCCGGCATGGTGGCCAGCCCGCTAAAGCGGTTTGACTGCTGTGCTAATGCGGACGGCGCCTCTTGTATCATTATGGCCAGCCAAGCAAGGGCTAAGGAAATGGCCAAGAAACCAGTCTGGGTGCTGGGTCTGGGTTCGGCCACAGCATCCATGACCCTGACCGGCCGGGATGCTTTAAACGGGCTGACCTGTGCCCGCGTGGCCGCCGAAAAAGCTTATGCAATGGCCGGAGTTACCCCCCGGGATATCGACGTGGCGGAAGTGCACGATTGCTTTACCATCGCTGAACTGATGGCCTATGAAAACCTGGGCTTTGCCGGACCCGGGCAGGGCGCCGAGCTAATTAGAGCCGGTGAAACCTATATCGGGGGTAAAATTCCCGTCAACGTTGACGGGGGGCTTTTATCCAAGGGACACCCCATTGGCGCCACCGGCGGGTCACAGGTGCGGACAATTGTGCAGCAATTACGTGGTGAGGCTGGCGCAATCCAGGTGCCCAACGCTGCCATCGGGCTGGTGCATAATATCGGCGGCGTCGGTGTTTACGGCAACGTAATAATCCTGGGGAGGTAGAGATGATGGGTTTTGAAAAATTCGGGCACAAAAGTTTTACTTCCCAGACCAAGGTAAACGCTTTTGTGGCAGCCCTGGAAAGCAACGAACTTAAAGGTACCAAGTGCATAAGTTGCGGGAATACATATTTCCCGCCCCGGGCAGACTGCTGTGGTTGCCTGGGCAGTGACATGGTATGGATTAACATTGAGGGCCCGGGCAACCTGCTCAGCTATACCCGCGTCAACTATGCCCCCACGGGTTTTGAGAAAGACGTACCCTACACCCTGGCCCTGGCGGACTTTAACGGGACTAAGGTTTTTGGCCGCTTAAGCAGTGCCATCGCCAAAGAAGAAACGATGGTGGTGATGTCATTAAAGGCCGCGGTAGTTAACCTACCCGATGGTCAAATCACCTACGAGTTTATCAAGGCCTAAGGCATGAATCGGGGAGGTGAATAGTTACTAAGCTCATTGTTTGTTTATCCATTTAAAATAAATATTTAATTTAATCAGGAGGGTTTAAAACATGGAACTAAACAAGTGGCCCCGTCAAACCGACATCAAAGATCACGATATTTTTGGTGATGAGCATTTCGGCACCGAGGCACCGTGTGTGGTATACGAAAAAAAGCCTATAGTAGATCCAAACGGCAACGCGATTGAAGGATTATATTCAGCTTGGGTTATACTTAACAACCCTGCCCAATATAACTCCTACACAACGGAAATGGTCAAAGGGGTAATCGCCGGTTTCCATAAAGCATCCATGGACCGGTCGGTAGTGGCCGTGGTCTTTACCGCAGCCGGGGACAAAGCCTTTTGCACCGGCGGCAATACCAAGGAATATGCCGAATACTACAGCGGCAATCCCAGCGAGTATATGGCCTATATGGATCTGTTCAACGGCATGGTGGACGGCATCTTAAATTGCAAAAAACCAGTAATCTGCCGGGTTAACGGCATGCGGGTGGCCGGTGGTCAGGAAATCGGCATGGCTTGCGACGTGACCATTTCTTCCGACCTGGCCATTTTCGGACAGGCCGGGCCCAAACACGGTTCGGCCCCCGTCGGCGGCTCCACTGACTTTTTACACTGGTACCTGGGCATGGAGCAAGCCATGTGGAACTGCATTTCCTGCGAAATGTGGAGCGCTTATAAAATGGCCCGCCTGGGCCTAATCTCTAAAGCCGTTCCCGTGCTTAAATTTAGTGGCGAATTTATGCGTAATCCACTAATCGTTACCGACCAGTACGTGGCTGACGGCGAAATTGTATACGGTGAGTCCGTCACCGGCGACGCCGCGGTCAAAGCCAAGCAAATGCTCAAAGAAGGGGAAGTTGACTTCACCCTGTTGGACAAAGAAATCGACAAAACGCTCTACAAGCTGACCAACTTATTCCCCAACTGCCTGCAGATGTCCGTTGACAGCGTGCGGGTCAAGAAAAAGTATTACTGGGACCAGGCCAAGATCAGCTCCCGTCACTGGCTGGGGGCCAACATGATGAGCGAAGCCTACCTGGGATTTAACGCTTTTAACACTAAAAAGCTGACCGGCAAAGACACCATTGACTTTATTAAATACCGGCAACTGCTGGCCGAAGGCAAACCCTTTGACCAGGAGTTAATCGACGCGGTATTGGGGCCGCGCAAAGAATAACCTTAAAACCATGACCGCATTACGGTGGGGGGGGCGGAAGTCTGCCCCTCTTGCCGGGCTGTGGCAGTAATTCTTGAACCACTTATTCGGGAGGGATCTAAATGAGTTATCAGTTTTTAAAAGTTAAGAACGAGGACGGCATGACCTTCATAACCTTGAATCAACCTCCCTTAAACGTTTTAACCATCGCCATGATGGAAGAAATAATCAAGGCCTTTGCCTGGGCCAGGGAGCAGCCTGGAACCCTGATCGTGCTTAATGCCGAGGGTAAAGCGTTCTCGGCGGGCGTAGATGTTGCCGATCATACCGCGGATAAAGTAGCCGGTATGATCGATGTATTTGACCGCCTTTTTCTGGCCATGCATGAGACCGATAAACCCATTGTGGCGGCGGTAAATGGTGCCGCCCTAGGTGGCGGGTACGAACTAGTGCTATTCTGCGACCTGGTGGTGGCCTCCGATAAAGCCAAGTTCGGCCAGCCCGAAATAGCGGTGGGTGTATTCCCGCCCGTAGCCTGTTACTTATTGCCCCGGTTACTTTCCTGGCCCAGAGCCATGGAACTGCTTTTAAGCGGCGAAATATTCGATGCCGCCAGAGCGGAACAATTGGGCCTGGTGAATAAAGTTGTCCCCAAGGATTCTTTTGCCGAGGGCGTGCAAGAATTTCTGCAAAAATTTACGGGCATGAGCCCGGTAGTCCTGGCCTTAACCAAAAAGGCAACCAAAGCCGGCTTAAATAAATATTTCAGGGCCGGGCTTAAAACAATAGACGAAATTTATTTGCAGGAATTAATGCAAACCGCCGACGCTGTGGAAGGGCTGGCGGCCTTTATGGAAAAACGCAAGCCGATTTGGCAGGGCCAATAAGTATTTTAATATCTTGTTTTAGGGAGGTTATCTAAGTGAACATACCGAACAAAATAGACACCTGGCAAATGCAGGAGCCCGGGAAACTGGTGCAAACAAGTATTGACGTACCCGAACTGCAACCGGGTGAAGTGCTGGTGGAAGTGGCCGGCTGCGGCGTGTGCCATACTGACGTTGGTTATTTTTACGACGGTGTACCTACCGTTGTTAAGCCGCCCCTGACCCTGGGTCATGAAATAAGCGGCCGGGTAGTTGCCGGCGAATCAGACCTGCTGGGCAAAAACGTGGTTGTCCCGGCGGTTATGCCTTGCAACAATTGCCCCATCTGCGCCTCGGGTCGCGGCAACCGCTGCCTGAAGCAAAAAATGCCCGGCAACAGCCTGGGCATTTACGGCGGGTTCTCCAGCCATATACCCGTTCCCGCTGGAGATCTTTGCGTGGTGGATGATTGTAAAGACCTGCCCCTGGAAAAGTTGTCCGTGGTAGCAGATGCCATAACCTCTCCTTACCAGGCCGCCAAACGGGCCGGGCTGGGTGAAGGCGATTTGGTGGTAGTTATTGGGGCCACCGGCGGCATTGGCGTTCATATGACCCAAATTGCTTCAGTTCTGGGTGCCAAAGCAGTGGTGGCGATTGCCAGAAATAAAGAAAAATTGCAGCGTTCGATGGAATTTGGCGCCACTTATGCCATCAGCACCCTGGATCAAGACGTAAAGTCGGTCAGGAATAAATTTAAAGCCTACTGCAAAGATAACGGGCTGCCGAGTTACGGGTGGAAGATCTTTGAATGCACCGGCAGCAAGACCGGGCAGCAAATTGGCCTCGAGCTGTTATCATTTGTATCTAAAATGATAATCGTGGGTTATGGGATGCACAAAGTGGAGTATATGCTATCCCGGTTGATGGCCTTTGATGCCGAGCTCATCGGCACCTGGGGCTGCCTGCCGCAGTATTATCCCGAAGTATTACAATACGTCCTGGAACAAAAAATTAAACTCGAACCGTTTGTGGAAGTAAGGCCCATGAGCCAAATTGAGCAGGCCTTCCAGGAATCCCATGCGGGTAAGTTAATGAAGCGAATTGTTCTGACACCTGACTTTTAAAAACTGGGCACCAAAATATATTGATTTATAATAAGATGATCAAAAAAATCAGCCCAAAGACGGTGGTAAAAAAGTGAGCGCTCCGGTAGTTGATTTTCACATTCACCCTATTTATTACGAACATTATAATGACAGCCCCCTGAACTGGATTAAGGGGGTGCAAACCGATGTCAATTGGCCTGATTTTTACGAACGTTTTTGCGACCCGGAACGGTTTGTGTCGTTTATGCGGGATAACGGGGTTGATTACGGTGTGGTTTTAGCTGAATTAACGCCGGTGGCTACAGGGATCTGTTCTAATGAATATGTGCTCCGGTTTTGTTCCGGGCAAGAGCGGTTAATCCCCTTTGCCAGCATAAACCCGTACATGACCACGAATTCCCGCGCGGAGTTAAAAAGGTTGGTGCAAGCCGGCTTTCGCGGGCTTAAATTATACCCGACTTACCAGTTGTTTTATCCTAATGACCCGCTGCTTTATCCCTTATACGCCCAGGCGGAAGAGTTGCAGATCCCGGTCATGTTCCACACCGGTTCCTCGGTATTCAAGGGCTCCCGGTTAAAATACGGTGATCCCCTGTATTTGGATGATGTGGCCGTTGACTTTCCCGACCTGCCCATCGTAATAGTACACAGCGGCCGGGGCTTTTGGTATGACCGGGCCTTTTTCCTGGCCCGGCTGCATGCCAATGTATATATGGAATTGGCGGGACTGCCGCCACAAAAAATAATGACCTATTTCCCGGAGCTGGAAAGGGTTGCGGATAAGACTATCTTCGGCAGTGACTGGCCGGGGCTGACAGACTTAAAGGGAAACATAGAGGTGATCCGGAATCTGCCATTGAAAGAAGAAAGTAAAGCGAAAATCCTGGGCGGCAATGCCGCTAAATTATTGGGACTATTCTAAAACCTTGATATAAAAAATTTAACCGTTCACGAAATTAAATTCGCCGGCGGGGAACAGATCGCGTTCTCGCCGGGTGTTTTATTTTTAAGATAATCATTGTAACTTGTGTCTCATTCCGAATGGAAACGAAGTGGAATGAAAGAATCTTAGCGGACAGGAGGTAGACAGAGTTATTATGCCTATTTACGAGTTTGAGGGAAAGCGGCCGGTTATTGCCCCCGACGCCTATGTTTACCCCGAGGCTACCATTATTGGGGATGTGCAGATAGGCAGCGGTTGTTATATTGCGCCCGGGGCCAGGCTTAGGGGTGACTGGGGTGCAATAGTGGTCGGGCCGCGCTCCAACATCCAGGAAAACTGTATCATCCATTCCGCACCTGGCGTTATAACCATCCTGGGAGCCAAAAGCCATATCGGGCACGGGGCCATTTTACATGATGCTGT
This sequence comes from Peptococcaceae bacterium BRH_c8a, assembly GCA_000961575.1. Taxonomy (GTDB): domain Bacteria; phylum Bacillota; class Desulfotomaculia; order Desulfotomaculales; family Desulfallaceae; genus BRH-c8a. The sequence continues at coordinate 116,775 of LADP01000019.1, read as the reverse complement.
ACTGGAAGAACATGTTGTCGTAGGCATGGGCGCCATTATTATGCAGGGGGTAAAAATTGGCGCCGGCAGCTGCATAGCCGCCGGGGCACTGGTAACCTCGGGGATCGTGGTTGGGCCGCGCAGACTGCTGGTTGGCGTGCCGGCAGTGGATATCGGCGAAGTAACGGATGCATTTGCTGCCAGTCTGGAAACCGGTACCGGTTATTACATGGCGCTGCCGCCGCGTCTTTTTAAAGGATTGCGTGAAATATCACTGCACGAAGTGGTAAGGAAATGTTAGAATAATTGAAATGGTAGAATAATTTGCACCACTAATCAACAATCAACGCCACGAATCTAATCAAGGGAAACAACATGCTAAAAGAAAAGTTGACATCACCTTACTTGCTGCTGGCTCTGGTACCGCTAATCTGGAGCACAAATTTTATCCTGGGTAAAATACTGGTGCAGTCCCTGCCACCATTTACGATTACTGCGGTGCGCTTTGGTGTAGCCAGTATAATTTTAATGCTGCTGCTGTTTACCAGAAAAGACATTAAAATCCCGCCGCGTTCTTTATGGCCATCTATTATCGCACTTGGCATTACCGGGGTCTTTGCCTTTAATACCTTGGTCTACTTTGGACTGCGATATACCACAACAATTAACAGCACCATTATTAACGCCTTCAATCCCGTGTTAGTTGCCTTGCTGGCTGTAATATGGCTAAAAGAGGACGTCAGTATCAAACGCATCGGGGGCTTTTTAATCTCGGTGGCCGGGGTATTTGTGATAGCAATACGCGGTTCATGGGGTATTTTCTTGTCGATGAGTTTTAACCCCGGTGACATAATCATACTTATGGCCACCTTTATCTGGGCGGTTTACTCAACGCTGGGCAAAAAAGTTATGACTGTTATAACACCGTTGGAGGCCACCACTTACGCCAGCCTGGTGGGGGTTATATTGCTGGTGCCGGCGGCGATTTGGGAGTGGCGGGGCGACGTTGCCTATCATATGTCCTGGCAGGCAGCCGTCAGCCTGGTGTACCTGGGGGTTTTTGCATCAGTAATCGGTTTCCTGTGGTGGAACCATAGCATCGCGCGTCTGGGTTCCACAGTGGCCGCTAATTTTTATAACCTCATTCCCGTTTACGCCATCATCATGGCCTATTTTTTTCTGGATGAAAGAATTCAAGCCTACCACCTTTTTGGCGGTACCTTGGTGTTAATTGGAGTTTATATCGGTAGTGGGTACAGTTTACCCATTGCCGGAATGGTGAAGCGGATCCGCAAGGATACAGAATAGCGGATAATTTAATTACCTAAAAAGGAGGTCTGATATGGATAAAGAAAAGCTTCAGGCCATGCACAGGTTGTTTAACCCGCGCAGCGTCGTCGTAGTGGGAGCCACCGACTCCCCCGGCCGGGTGGGTTATAACCTACTGGAAAGTGTACTTTACGGAGGCTTTAAGGGCCAAGTGTATCCGGTTCACCCGCGCCTGACAACCCTGCAGGGCCTAAAGGTTTATCCGACCCTGGAGGAGGTTCCCGGGCCGGTGGACGTGGCGGTGGTGGCAGTGAACCAGTTTGCCACCGTGGATACCATTGCCCAGTGCGGCCGTTTGGGGATTAAGGCCGCCATATGCGTAGCCGGCGGATACCGGGAAACGGGGGACGACGGGCTGCGTCTGGAGGAACGCCTGGTGTCCCTGGCGCGGGATTACGGCATCGCCCTGGTGGGTCCCAATACCTTGGGGTTATTTAATACCGGCGCCGATTTCTATTCCACCTTTTACCCCTTACGGCTCCCTAAAGGGCGGGTGTCATTTGTTTCCCAGAGCGGAGGCATCGGCCTGACCCTGATGCATAAAGCCGCTGACGAAGGGCTGGGCATCAACAAATGGGTGGGGGTTGGCAACCGCAGCACCCTCGAAATCAGCGATTATCTGGCCTACCTGGCCCAGGATAATGAAACCGATGTGATTGGCATTTTCCTTGAAGGCACCGAGCAAGCCCGCGATTTGGTGCAGGCTGCCGCCCGGATTGCCAAGAGCAAACCTGTGGTTATTTACAAAGCCGGCCGGTTCGCGGCCAATGATTATGTGGCCCTTACCCATACCGGCACCGCTGCCGGCAGTTACCGGATGTACCGGGATATTTTAATGGATCAGTTTGGCGTGTTGATGGTGGACAGCGTGGCCGAACTGGTAGCCGCTTGCAAAGCCCTGTCCATATCAACACTGCCCGCCGGGGGAGGGCTGGGTGTGGTTACCCATACCGCCGGCCCCAGCATTGCGCTGCTGGATGTGGCCGCCCGCCAGGGGATTTCCCTACCGGCGTTGCAGCCAGCAACTATTAACAGCATTAAGGATGCAATGGGGCAAAACCCGCCGGTGGTTTTAAAAAACCCGTTGGATACCGTTGGTGTGGGATTTGAGGCCGGGATTTACGGCCGGGTGGTCAATGCCATGTTGGATGACCCGGGTATTGACCTGCTGGTGGCCATTTATTGTTTACATAAGAACTGGCGCTTCCCCAGCGCGGAACTGTTGGCCGCGCAACAGCGCAGCGGCAAGCCGGTACTAGCTTACTACGTATCAACCTGGGAGGCCTGCCGGGAGGAAAGACAGCTTTTACAGTCAGCCGGGGTGCCCCTTTATACCTCCCCGGAGGAAGCAGCCGCGGCTGTATCCGCCTTAATCCACTACGGGGGGAGGGAAAAACATGCCGGGTAAAATAATCACCCAGGCCGGCGCATCAGGGCGGAACATCCTTTTTGAGGATGAAAGCAAAGCACTGGTGGCAGCGTTTGGCATTCCCGTCAATGCAAGCTATCCTGCCGCCACCGTAGAAGAAGCGGTGGCATTAGCACAGCGAATTGGCTATCCCATAGTATTGAAAGTTCGCTCGGCGGTTTTTAGCCATAAAAGTGATATCGGCGGAGTTTGCCTGAACCTTTCAGGCCCCGATGCCGTAAGCCAGGCCTTTCGAGAAATTATGGACCGCACCCGCCGGGCAGACCCGCTCGCTGGGGTTACGGTGCAGCGCATGGCTAAAGAGGGCATCGAAGTGATTATCGGGGCCACTGTGGATCCCCATTTCGGCCCGGTAATTATGTTTGGCCTGGGCGGCGTTTTTACCGAGATCCTTGCTGATCATTGTTTCCGCATGCTCCCCATCGATAAACATGAAGCTGCAGCGATGGTGCGCGCACTGCACGGTGCCCGCCTGCTGGAAGGGTACAGAGGCATCCCCCCGGCGGATCTGGCAGCACTGGAGAGTATACTGACCGGAGTAGCCGACTTGATGCTAAAGTGTCCGTCAATCATGGAGCTGGATTTAAACCCGGTGGTGGTTTACCCTGCAGGCGCCCTGGTGCTGGACGCCCGGGTAAAACTAAGGTGAGCAATGATATGGATATTGTTCCACAGCAATACGTAATTCAACCGGGTTTCATATCTTAACTCAAAAAGTGGAAGCCCTCGTTTTACAAGGGCTTCCACTTTATTTATATGTCCTCAAAGACTAGATTTGTATGTTCCTGAAATGGTTAGCATCGGAACTTAACACATTGCTTGGTTATTACAGTAACTAGTTTAAAGTAAAAACTGATAATCTCTTTTCCCGCTAACAATGCGCCTGATTTCAACTGTTTCATTATTCAGCAGAGCATAAAATACCACATAACTATCAACTAGCAACATCCGATATCCTTGTCGGATCAGTCTTCTATTTTTCGGTATCGCGCCGATCAGTGGGAAGTCCTCAAGCTGCAAAATGCTCTGTTCAAATCTTTCAGCCAGTTTAAGTGCAGCAGCAGGATTATCGTTTGCGATATATTCAACAATTACAACCAGATCCTGCTCTGCAGCTTCGGTGAAATTAATTAGATACTTTGGCATGGATACGGCTCCTTAAATCTGCCATAACATCGCGGAACGGGCGACGCTTTCCAGCGCGGCTTTGTTCTTCGGCCTCGTCCAGCTTGTCATAAAGTTCCAATAGAGCTTGCTGTTCCTCAAAAAGCTGCTGGCTCATGATAACTAGATGACCGTTGCCGTTCTTGGTGATAAAAACCGGCTTTTGTTCTTTGATACAAATTTCCTCAATCTCAGGTGTTTTATTACGCAAATCTGAAACAGGACGAATTATTGGCATATAAATCACCTCACGAATAGCTTATATCATTATTATATCACTATTATGATAAATAAAATTAAATCATTTTCCAATATTATTTTCCCTTTTTGGGGTAATACCAGCGAAGCTTAAACCACCCGCAAAACAAATGGATAATTTGGAAATATAAACTTTTTGACACCTACCTTCCGGGTTTCAACTAAATAAGCCGTTATATAACAACGCTTTTTGAGCAGCGCGCTTTACGGGTTTATGCTGTTATTTATTTATGCTTTGGGGCGCAGCTTGCCCCTGCTGGTTGTTGGCACTTTCACTGGACTAGTTAAAAAAGTAGACCGGTTACAAGTTTGGAGCGATATTTCGCAGAGGATTAGCGGTGTAATATTACTGCTGCTGGGTCTGTGGTTTTTATGGGATAAAATACTACATTAAAAGGAGGCGCAACTAGTGGACATTAAAGTGCTGGGTCCAGGCTGCAAAAAATGCAAGGAGCTGGAGAAAGCAGTGCATAAGGCAGTGGAAGAAATCGGTTTAAACGCTGCGGTGGAAAAAGTAGAGGATTTGGACAAAATCACCGATTACAACGTGCTAATGACGCCTGGGCTGGTGATTAACGGTAAGGTAAAGGTGTTCGGGCGGGTGCCCAAACACAAGGATATCATTCGTTACATCCAGGAAGAAATGTAAGGGATGTGTTTTAAAATGGTTGAAAGTTGCACTAGAATTCTTTTCCTCCAGCCTGTCGACAATTTCTTCCGCTGTATCGGTGTTAACCTGTTTACCCTTTGTGTAAATGCTCATTAAAAGACGTGTCCCAAACGAATATGACGCCGAGGATATTCTACAGGATATCTATTGTAAGATTCATAACAATATCGCTAGTGTGCAAAACCAAAACAAAATCCAGCCCTGGATCTACAGAATAACAAGAAATGCGATTGTTGATTATTACCGCAGACGAGACAGAACATTAGCATTAACCCCACTTCCAGATGATCTGGTCAACGAACCCTGGTCCGAAGTAAACGCCAATGCAGAAATTGCTTATTGCTTGAAAAACATGATTAGTTACTTGCCGGAAAAATATAAACAGGCCATATTTTTGACAGAATACCAAAACCTAACTCAAAAGGAACTGGGCGCAAGAACCGGCATTTCATTAACCGGGGCCAAGTCCAGGGTGCAAAGAGCCAGGGGAAAGCTTAAGGAGATGCTGCTAGGCTGCTGTGATTTAGAGTTTGACCGTTCAGGCAGTATTATAGACTACAAACACAAAAGCAGTGCATGTTAAATTTTGTTGAATCTAAAGGACGTAGAATATGCGTCCTTTTATTTTATCTGCCGTCTTTAGATATGAGAAGTTTATCAAACTAAAATATAGGGAGTGGATTATAATAGTCCAAAATTCAGGCGGTTGTTGCGGTCCCGACTGCTGCAGTGAAATTAAGGATATTCAAAAACAAATTATTATTGACTTTTTATACCTGGATTTAAGTGTTTGTACCCTGTGCCAGGGAACCGACTCAAGCCTTGATGAAGCCGTTTTAGAGGTTTCCAAGGTGCTTCAAGCCACAGGTGTTGATGTAGTGGTGAACAAAATCAATGTGCATAGCGAGGAACTGGCCAGGGCTTGGAAATTTGTAAGCTCTCCTACTATTCGTATCAACGGGCGTGATATTCAACTGGAGGTAAAAGAAAGTCTTTGTGAGTCTTGCGGAGACCTTTGCGGTGATGATGTAGACTGCCGGGTTTGGGTTTATCAGGGCAAGGATTACACCGTTCCGCCCAAAGCCATGATCATTGAAGCAATTCTCAAGGAAGTGTACGGGGGTGTACGCCACCCTTCAAATGCAACAGAGCAAGAATATATATTGCCGGACAACTTGAAACGTTTTTATGCGGCCATACAAAAACAACAATCAGGCAAACCGATAGTAACGTATTGCAATCAGAAAACGATGCTTGCTGCGGTTGTGGCAATAGCAAATGCTGCTGAAACGTGGAAAGAATATATAGTAGTTGGGCGGGTTAAAGACCTGCCCACTTTTTTTCCTTGTTGCGGGACTCAAGGGAGTATCCATTGTTTTGTATCATGGCAAATCGATTTTTTATAGTATTATCTTCCTGATATTAATATTGACAAGCAACAAACTGCATCATAATATAAATTAATTATGATAATCTTATATAAGTCCGAACTTATTTTCATTAAGTGCCCTAGAGAACGGATGTTAATTTGCCGGCTTCATTCTTCATATATCTGCAATTTTTAGGCACTGGGGAGGGAACAAAAGTGAGCGTAGCTCAATTTATAAACAAGCAAATGATTAAGCTATTAATGGGGGTAATTGTTCTCGGGCTGCTGGTGGGCTATATTTTACCGGGGGTTGGCAAACAACTGCAGGTGTTGTACCCAGTGGCTCTATTCGTTATGCTGTACCCTATGATGGTGGGCATTAAAATTAATGAGGTTGCCGGGGCCGCCAAGCGAGTGGGGTTTATGTCGGTAGTAATGGTTTTTAATTATTTAATTTCCCCTTTGCTGGCGGCATTGTTGGCTTTGGTGTTTTTAGCCGGTTACCCTGACTTTGCGGTGGGCCTGATCCTTACCGGGGTGGTTCCCTGTGCGGGCATGATCGTGGCCTGGACGGCTATGGCCAAGGGAAACGCGCCCATGACCCTGGTTATTACAGTAACCAGTTTTTTGGCCGGTATTGTGCTGATTCCGCTATGGATGAGTTTTCTGGCCGGCAAATACGTACCGGTGAACGCCTGGCAAATGATGCAAACTATTTTGTTTACCCTCGTCATCCCCCTGATCCTGGGCAACCTGACCAGGGTGTGGCTGGTAAAAAAATGGGGATCTCAAAAGTTTATGGCATTAAAACCGGTGTTCCCGGCGGTTTCCGCCCTGGGCATGTACTTGGTATTCTTTATCTCCATGATGGCCGAGTCGGTAACCCTGTTGCACAACCCGCAATACCTGGGCATAATTGCCATACCACTGGTGGTTTTCTATACGCTGCTGTTCAGCAGTTCGGTGTTATATGCCCGGCTGACCCGCACCAATTACCCGGATATGGTAGCCCTGGCCTACGGGGTCAGCGGTAAAAACATTTCCATCGCCCTGGCACTGGCGGTGGTGTTTTTCCCGCCGCTCACGGTGATGATCATTGCCATTAAACCGCTAATTCAGGTGCTTTTCATGGCGGGTTTTTACAGGCTGACCCCTTACTTGCGGGAATACTGGGCGCAAAACGTTACGCCAGCAATGGAAACAAGCAACTAAGTCGGGTAAAGATGCCTAGAACCGCCGGGGTAATCACCCGCGGGCTGATAGTGCAACCAGTTCCTGGTTAAAAAATTTGCAACGCAGTTGACATGAAGCTTGTAGCGAATTATTATATAAGCAATCACTTATAGGTTTTTTATCTCAATTTTTTTAACCCAAAACATAAAAGTATTTTTATGTTTTGGGTTGGTTAATGCAAACAAACTAGTACCAAACACAGGCGAGGAGGAGTTAACATGGAAGAAAACAAGAGCCGAGTTTATGTATTCGGCATTGACGCACCCGTTGTTTCCGGCGGGTGAGGCTGCGGTTCAGGGGGCGCCTGCGGCGAACCCGCGAAAACCATGCCGGATGAAGCCAGAGAACTCGCCGTCAAACTAAAGGATGTTTTTGGTGACCGGGTGGAATGTGCTTTCATTGACGTCAAGACCGACAAGATTAAAGATTATCCCGAGGTAGAAAAAATGCTGGATCGGGTGCGCCTGCCGCTGATGGTAATCAACGGCGAGCCCAGGTTCCACGGCGGCCTGGACCAGGATCTGATTATTGACGCCGTTAAGGAACAACTGGACAAAACTTAAACAGTAGAAGGAGCGGTCTAAAGATGAGTGAAACAGGATATATGGAATTTAATTACGATAAGTTTGCTTTCCGGGTCAAGGAATATTACCTGTACCACCAGGACGAGTGCTGGGTAAAGCAGGAAGAAAACGGTTTGGTTACCGTGGGGATTACTGATTATATGCAGAAGACCGGCGGCGATGTGGCCTTCGTTGAGCTTCTGGAAGCCGGCGCCGCAGTCAAGCAAGGCGGGGAAATGGGCAGCATGGAAACCATCAAGACCACTATGACCCTAGTCGCGCCGGTAAGCGGCGTGATTAAAGAGGTGAACGGTGCCCTGGAAGACGAGCCGCAGCAAATCAACCAGGACCCTTATGGGTCAGGCTGGATTTACAAAATTGAACCCGCGGACCTGGCCGGTGCCAAGCAGGCATTAATGGATGCCAAAACTTATTTCCCGCTGATGGAAGAAAAGATTAAAAATGAAATGACGAAATAGGGAGTGACAGCAATGGCGAACAAAACAACTGTAGTATTGCCCTGCAGCGGGATCGGCAAACCATACGGGGAAATCGGACGCCAGTCCACTTATACTCTGATGGAAGATCTGTGCCCGGGCAAGGTAACCACCACCTGCCTGGCCAAACTGATGATCGGCGACCCCGACGCGGTGGAACTGGTTAAAAACAACCCGGTCATCACCCTGGACGGGTGTGCCCAGGACTGCGCCCGCAAAAACGTAGAGTCAGCAGGCAAAAAGCCCGACCGGGCCGTCAGGGTAATTAACACTTTTAAACACCACCGAGACCTTAAGCCCACCGGCATACTGGATCTGGGCGAACCGGGCCGTAAACTGGTGGAGATCCTGGCCAGTGACCTGGCGTTGGAGATCGACTGCCCGGCCAAAAAGGAGGGATCAGCTGATGCTTGAACTGGTTGAAATCACCCCACCGAAAAAAGTGGGCATTATCCCCTGCAATGGTGAAGAACTGCCGGAGGGGACACTGACTCGGTTTGCCTGCCGCAAGGTGCTGGATCAAATCAAGCCCAATAACACAGTGACCATCTGCCTGCCGCTGTTTATCAACAACGGTAAGGAAGAGCGGGGTTTCGTGGAGAACTTCCCCACCATCACCGTGGACGGCTGTGACAAGCGCTGCGGCCAAAAAATAACCGAAAAACTGGGCGGCAAAAAGCCGGAACACTCGATAGTAATTACCGATTTACTCAAAGAGCACGGCATCAACGCCCCGGGCTCGGCCCGCACGCTGGTGGATATGGACCAGCAGGCCATTGACCTGGTGGCGGGTGAGATCGCTAAAAAGGTGGATGAAATAATCAGCAAGCCGAACGACGGGGGGAAATAAAGCATGCCCAGTTATTATAACAAAGTGGTCTGGAAACAGGAGCATTTAGGCTATATGTACTGTGAAAACGGCACGGAAATGGAATTTTCCGCGCCGCCGTCGCTGTACGGGCATCCGAATATGATGACCCCGGAGGACGCTTACGTGGCGTCGATCAATACCTGCATCCACATGATGGTGCTGTGGGCGGTTAAGAGATTCAAAATCGAACTGGTGGCTTTTGAGTGCGAAGCCTACGGCGAAGTTGAAGAACGGGTTGACAAAACTTCCTGGTTCAATAAAGTGACCTTAAAACCGCAATTAAAAGTAAAAAACACTAACGAAAAGACTGTTCTCCGGGCCCTACAGTTAGCCCAAAAATACTCCACCATCGCCGATTCGGTGAAAAGCGAAATCGTTATGGAGCCGGTAATCGAAATCATCCAATAGGCGGGAGTTTAAGATGAGTAAAACAACGGATATCTATGACGTGGTTTTTATGGGCGGCGGGCCGTCGGGTTACCAGGGCGCCATCCGCGCAGCCCAGCTTGGCGGCAAGGTGGCGGTGGTGGAGCAGGAATACCTGGGCGGTGTCTGCCTCAACCGCGGCTGCATTCCCACCAAGACTATCAAGGCTTCGGTGGAAGTGCTGCGTCTGGCCCGCAAGGGCAAGACCTACGGCATCAACGTGGAAAACGTTTCTCCCGACGTGCCGGCCATTATCGCCCGCAAAAACAGGGTGGTGGAACTGCTGCGCGGCGGGATCCACCACCTTTTTAAACAGCACCGGGTTGATCTGTACCCGGGCACGGGGCGTTTGCTGGAGCCCGGGGTGATTGAAGTAACCGGGGAGACCGGCGTAACCAGGGTCTGCGCCCGTAAAGTGGTGCTGGCCACCGGTTCACGCCCGGCTCGCCCCGGCCCCTTGGCCGGTGATATACCGGGGGTAATGACAACCGATGATATTCTGGAACTAACTGCGGTTCCCGCTTCGCTGCTGGTACTAGGCGGCGGCGCTGTAGGTGTGGAGATGGCGGTAATCATGGCCGAACTGGGCAGCAAGGTAACCCTGCTGGAAATGGAAGACCGCATTCTGCCCCGGGAGGACGCCGAGGCGGCCACTTACCTGCAATCAATGCTCAAACGCCGCAAGGTTAAGGTAATGACCGGGGTACGGGTGGAGCAGGTCCAGGGCGGCCCTAACGTTACGGTTACCCTGGCCGGGGGCGGCGCCCTAGAAGCTGAAAAACTGCTGGTGGCCGCGGGCCGCCGGGCCAACGTGGAAAACATCGGCCTGGAAAATATCGGTCTGCAGGCCGACGGCAAGCCGCTGCCGGTGGATGAACACATGCTTACCGGTGTACCCGGCGTGTACGCGGCGGGCGATATAACCGGAAAAATGTGGCTGGCTCACGTGGCATTCGCTGAAGGGATTACCGCCGCTGAACACGCTATGGGTTACCAGACGGCTATGGATTACCGGGTGGTGCCTCGCTGCGTGTTTAGTACCCCCGAGTACGCCGCGGTGGGTATGAGCGAGGATAAGGCCAAGGAGCAGTTTACGGTCACGTCAGTCTCGTTCCCGTTTAAGTCGCTGGGCATGGCCCAGGCTATGGGCGAATGGGAAGGCTTGGTGAAACTGGTGGTAGACAGCAAAACCGAACAGCTCCTGGGCGGGCATATCGTCGGGCCGCATGCCGGGGATCTAATTGCCGAGGTGGCCCTGGCGATGCGGAACAAGGTGGGCGTGCGGGGAATTGTAGAGACCATCCACACCCATCCCACCCTGGCCGAAGCCGTATTGGAGACGGCTCAAGGGGCGCTGGGTTTGGCCATCCACATGCCCCCGGCGGAAAGGAGTTAACGTTATGTCACAACCGGCGCCGGCCTGGCTCCTGGTGATGGTGCGCGGCGGAAAAAGATGCGGCGGCCTTGGCCACCCTTCCCTGACCAAAACCCGCGATGCCATAAAAAACTTGCAGCTGCACACCGTCTGTGAGAGCGCGCGCTGCCCCAACCGGGGTGCCTGCTTCTTTCGCGGCACGGCCACGTTCATGATTTTAGGTAATATTTGCACCAGAAACTGCCGGTTTTGCGCGGTAGACAAGGGCAGGCCCGTGGCGGCGGACAGCGAAGAGCCGCACCGGCTGGCCCGGGCAGCGGCTAATTTAAAGCTTGACCATGTGGTGGTAACTTCGGTGACCAGGGACGACCTGCCCGACGGCGGGGCCGGCCAGTTTGCCGCGGTCATTCATGAGCTGAGGCAATTGGATAGACCACCGACCGTGGAGGTGCTGACACCAGACTTTAAGGGAGCTGCCGGCAGCTTAAAAATCGTCATTGACGCCCGTCCCGACGTTTTCGGCCATAACATTGAAACGGTGCCCCACTTATACCGGGAGGTTCGCCCGGACGCGCGGTACCGCCGCTCTTTGGAGGTGCTGGAGGCGGCCAAATTAATGGATCCAGCGCTAATCACCAAATCGGGCCTCATGCTGGGGCTGGGGGAGACAGAAGCCCAAGTGCACCGGGTGCTCCAGGATTTACTGCAGGCCGGGGTAGATATGTTAACCATCGGCCAGTACCTGGCGCCGTCCTTGCGGCACTACCCGGTGCAGCGTTATGTGCCGCCGGAGGAATATAAACACTGGGAGCAAATTGCACTGGTTCTGGGCTTTAAAAGCGTGGCCGCCGCACCGCTGGTGCGCAGTTCCTACCACGCCGGGGATCATTACAGGAGTGTTGTTGCCCATGACGGGAAGTGAGCGGGGAAAAGTCTGGCGTCTAATCATCCAGGATGCGCAGGAGCCCCAGACAAACATGGCTGTCGACGAGGCGCTGCTTGCCGAGCAGTCTGGTGCGAACTCAACCCCCACTCTGCGGTTTTACCGGTGGTCGCCACCCGCCGTTTCCCTGGGGTATTTTCAACAAGAGGACGGCCTGGATCAAAAGGCACTGGACGAACTGGGCATTGTGACCGTAAAACGAATTACCGGCGGGCGGGCCGTGCTGCACTGGGGCGATCTCACCTACAGTGTGACGGCCCGGGCCGGACGGGATATGCCGGCCAGCCTTGCGGAGTCCTACCGTTACATCTGCCGGGGTCTACTGGCCGGCCTGGCCCTTTTAGGAGTAAACGCATCATTTGGTGAAGAGAAATACGGGGCACCTTTCCCGGCGTCCTGCTTTGCCCTGGCCACACCAGGGGATATCACCTGGTGTGGCAGGAAAATTATCGGCAGCGCCCAGAAAAGAATTGGCGCTGCACTGCTGCAGCACGGTTCAATTTTATTGAAGCCACAGGGTGACCTGCTGGCCAAGATATTTGCCGGTACCGAGGCCGAGCTTTTAAAATGCAAAGTAACCAGCCTGGAAGAGATTTTAGCCCGCCCGGTGACGGCTGAAGAAGTTCAGGAAGCAATTATTGCCGGTTTTGAGCAGGAGTTGGATATTACATTTGTACGGGTAGACAACCGTGTAGCCTTGTCGGATGAATAATTACGAGGTTTATTAATATGATTTTCACCTGCTATATGCATAGTTGTGTGGTATTGCATTTGCTTAAAAATATAAGTAAACTTTTATATATAACCAAACCGGCATACTCAACTAGACTGAATTGTTACACATGTTCCGTTATAGGACAATGCAATGTGTTATATGCTAACAATGCCAGCAGGAGGTAAATCATGTCAAAGGGATATGTAATTACAGGCAACAGCTTTCAAGCGGGTCAAACTGTCTCCATTAAGCAGGGCGGCCAGATGATTTTGCCCTCGGATATTAGTCAAACTAAAGGTAACAACGAAGCTGTAGAGGCGTTATGCATTAAAACTCAAAATGGTTTCCAAATTATCCCCCGGGTCGTTGATGTTAAAAAATTATATATTGAAGCCACCACGGTGTGCAACTTTGCCTGCACAACCTGCATCAGAAATTCCTGGCAGGACGATCTGGCCCACATGGAGTGGAGTGTTTTTGAGCGCATCGCCCAGAGCTTGGATCTACTGCCGGCGCTTGAGTGTGTACATTTCGGCGGTTTCGGAGAACCCTTCAGCCACCCGCGGTTTTTGGAAATGCTAAAAACGATAAAATCCAGAGGTTTGCGGACTGAAGTGATTACCAATGGTTCTTTATTATCAGCAGAGGTGATCAATAAGCTGATTGACCTCAAGCTGGATATGATATTTGTTTCGCTGGACGGCCCGGACGAGGAGGAATACTGCCATATCCGGCAGGGGGCGGATTTCCACGGGGTGCTGGACAATTTGAAGCTGCTGAATGAAATAAAAGCCCAAAGGGGCGTACGCTATCCTGAACTGGGCATTGAGTTTGTGGCCACCAAGGATAATTATCATAAACTTCCCACTCTGGCCAAACTGGTGCGGGAATTAAAAGCGCGCCGGATGATTGTTACCAATGTGCTGCCTTATAATGAAGAAATGAAAGATCAAATCCTTTATGACATAGACGATACAGGCACACCTTTCGGCAATGATGCTATGCTGATGGTTCAAGCCCAAATGCCGCATATCAAATTGCGCACCGAAAGGCACTGCAAATTTGTTGAGGACAGGGCAATGGTAATCAATAACAAGGGATTTGTTTCACCCTGTTATGCGTTAATGCATTCGTACAACTGCTATATTTATGGGCGCATCAAGGAAATGTATCCTTTTTACCTGGGCAACGTGGCTAAAGAACTTCTGGATCATATTTGGACCGAACCCATTTACATTAACTTCCGGCGGGCGGTTAATGATTTTCAGTTCCCCTCCTGTACCGATTGCAAGTTCATGGACGGCTGCTCTTACGTGGATAACAATGACAGTGATTGTTGGGGCAACAGCCCTTCCTGCGCCGAATGTCTCTGGTCCAGACAGTTGATTGCCTGCCCTTAAAAATATCTAAGAGCTAACAGGTATTTAACAAAAAGCTGTTGACTTGTAAGGTATAGGTAATTATTATATAAGCAAGTTTTTATATATCATGGGCCATAATAGATGATTAAGGTTTGAATTTCAAAACCAATATTTTAGGACTAATAGATGAATTTTAATAACAAGTTAATACAGAAAGGAGTTGTTTTTATGGATCAACAAGCAGCTGTAAAAATAAGGCAGCTACAAAAAGAAAGAAACCTGGGGGTTTTTGAAAAATACCTGACCTTGTGGGTATTACTATGTATCGTTATCGGCATCGCCCTGGGAGCAGCTTTTCCCAACGTGGCAGAAACCCTTAACGCCATGCAAGTGCCGGGCACAGCGGTCAACATTCCCATTGCGGTATTGCTTTTCCTGATGATGTACCCAATTATGGTGCAGATTGATTTCAGTGAAGTAACCCAGGCCATTCGGGCACCAAAACCGGTATTATTAACTTTAGTAGTGAACTGGGCCATCAAGCCATTTACCATGCTATTTTTTGCCATTATATTTATGCGTTACATCTGGGCACCTTTTATCCCTGCCGACATGGCCGACTCCTACATAGCCGGGATGATTTTGCTGGGTATTGCTCCCTGTACCGCGATGGTACTGGTCTGGAGTTATCTGGCCAAGGGGTTTATGGGCCATACCCTGGTGATGGTGGCCATAAATTCGCTAACCATGTTGTTTTTGTACGCGCCGCTAGGCAGCCTTTTGCTGGGTGTATCCGATATAACCATCCCCTTTGCCACTTTGGCTTACGCGATATTATTTTATGTTGGGGTGGCTCTGGTGGCGGGGTATTTTACCCGCAGCAACCTGCTTAAAAGAAAAGGAGTGGAATGGTACGAAGCCGTGTTTTTAAAACATACCGGCAAAGTATCTATGATCGCCCTTTTAATTACTTTGATTTTTCTTTTTATGCTGCAGGGAGAAGTTATTCTTCAGCAACCCCTGGTCATCGGCATGATTGCCGTTCCCCTGTTTATCCAAACAGTGGTTATTTTTATCATCGGTTACGTGGCTGCCAAATTCCTTAAACTTAGCTACGAGGATGCCGCACCCACGGCTATGATTGGGGCCAGCAACCATTTTGAGGTGGCCATAGCCACAGCCGCCACCCTGTTTGGTCTTGCTTCCGGCGCCGCCCTGGCTACTGTGGTAGGCGTACTTATTGAGGTGCCTTTAATGCTGTTGCTGGTAAGGTTCTGCTTGCGCACCAGACACTGGTTTGAGGTTAAAACTCCCTCGGCGGCCAAAGGGAAGTAGGTGATGGCATTGAAAATAACCATCGAGCCCCAAGCCCGGGATTATATCATTAACAAAGGCGGCCACCTGCTGGTAACCACGGTATGGCGGGGGTGAAATCGTTGTGGTTCCGCGCCCGTGCTGTTCGTGGAACCACAACGCCCGGTGGGCGAAGAAGAATATCGAACGTATGAAACAAAAGATATCAAAGTACACATTAAAAATGGCTTGAACATAAAAGATGACGGGTTAATAATTACTTTAAGTAAACTGCTATGGTTTAAAAAAATAATGGTTGAGGGGATAGACTTTTTAACAAGTTAACTCGCCTGAGAAAATAAAACGAAAAAATGCCCCGGGGTTATTATTTTAAGTAGGGAGATTTATGATGAAAAAAGATGTGCTGGATTTCTTAAAAATTTTAGCTGATGAAACCCGGCTAAAAATTATCCTGATGTTGTCCAGACGGGATATGTGTGTTTGTGAAATCATGGATGACTTAGGTATGTCTCAGCCGGCTGTTTCCCACCACCTAAGGCTCTTAAAGAAAAGCGGTATAGTTCAAGATGATAAAGATGGCCGCTGGGTATTTTATTCCTTGGATCAAAAAGTTTTTGAACAACGGTTGGCATCTAATACTGACTTATTTGATCAATTACGTGATAACTTGGAAAATCGGCAGACGCATCGGGAATACGGTGCCTGTCTGCGTATGGAAAAAGGAATGCATTCCTGCCTCAAGGCAAAATAATGAAATAAAAGACTTCCGGAGACAAAAAAGGGCAGGTAGCTTTTTTGATTACAAAAATTACCTGCCCTTTTTTTGCTTACCTATCATCAAGCAAGATTAAAAAGCAAACCAAATTCTTAACCGGTAAAAATGGCATCCTTGGGGCAGCGGGCAATACAAGCCCCGCACTTAAGACACAACTGGCGGTCGATAAAGTAAGGCCGGCCCTTTTGCTCCCCAATGATGGCACCCACCGAGCAGGCCTTACTGCAAATGCCGCAGGAAATGCACTTTTCCTCGTCTATGGAATAGTCCAGCAGAGCTCGGCACACACCCGCCGGGCATTTTTTATCCCTGATATGTGCTTCGTACTCGTCACGGAAATAATGCATTGTCGAAAGTACCGGGTTGGGCGCCGCCACACCTAGTCCGCAAAGGGAGGCGTCCCTTATTTCGGCCCCCAGTTCCTCCAGGGTATCCAGATCCTCCATTTCACCTTTACCCTCGGTAATCCGTTCTAGTATTTCCAGCATTCGTTTGGTACCTACCCGGCAGGGGGTACACTGGCCGCAGGATTCGTCCTGGCTAAACTCCAGGTAGAACTTGGCAATATCAACCATACAGTCTGTTTCGTCCATCACAATTAGCCCGCCGGAGCCCATCATGGAGCCCTTTTCTTTAAGCGACTCATATTCAATGGGCGTGTCCAGGTGTGCGGCCGGCAGGCAACCGCCCGATGGCCCGCCGGTTTGCACCGCCTTAAATTCTCGGCCCAGGGGCACGCCACCGCCAATGTCAAACACCACGGTGCGCAGCGTGGTGCCCATAGGGACCTCGATTAAGCCCGTATTGTTAATCTTGCCGGCCAATGAAAAAACCTTGGTTCCTCTGCTTTTTTCGGTACCCATCGTGGCGTACCAGCGGGAGCCGTACCGGATAATCACCGGGATATTGGCAAAAGTCTCCACGTTGTTCAGCAAGGTGGGCTTTTCGTACAAACCACATTGGGCCGGATAGGGAGGGCGGGGGCGGGGCTCGCCCCGCTGGCCAACGGCCGAGCGGAGCAGGGCGGTTTCTTCGCCGCACACAAAAGCCCCGGCCCCCAGGCGCAGGTCAATGTCAAAACGAAAGCCCGTGCCCAAGATATTGTCACCCAGCAAACCCAGCTTGCGTGCTTCTTGAATGGCTATTTCCAATCGTTCTACAGCAATGGGATATTCCGCCCGCACGTAAATGTAACCCTGCCGGGCACCAATGCAATACCCCGCGATCGTCATCGCTTCAAGTACGCTGTGCGGGTCGCCTTCAAGAATACTGCGGTCCATGAAAGCGCCGGGATCGCCCTCGTCGGCATTGCACACCACGTATTTTTCATCCCCGGGCGATTCCGCCGCCACCGCCCACTTTTTACCCACCGGAAACCCGCCGCCGCCCCGACCCCGCAGCCCCGAATGCAAAACCAGGTCGATTACCTCACCGGGTTTCCGGTGCAGCAGTACTTCGGCCAGAGCAAAATACCCGTCCGCGGCAATAAACTCATGAATATCTTCCGGGTTGATCAGGCCGCAGTTACGCAGGGCCACCCGGTTCTGGGCCTGAAAGAAATGGATCTCCGAGCGCCGCTGTACCGGGCCGCCGGCCACCTCGTCCCGGTACAGCAGCCTTTCCACCACCCGGTTATTTTTCAAGTGTTCCCGCACCAGTTCCCGGACGTCCTTCTTTTCCACCAGGCAGTAAAAATAATCACCGGGATGAACCATTACAATGGGCCCCAGCTTGCAGAAACCGAAACAACCGGTCTTGAAAACTTTAACCTTTTTATTTATACCGGCAGACCGAATTTCCTTTTGCAGCTCTTCCAATATTCCATGACTGGCAGAAGATACACAGCCGGTTCCCGTGCATACCAGCACGTGTTTCTGCCCGTTTTGCTCCTCCCTGCTGATACGCAGTTCAATGTCCGGCCGGCGGTTGTTCCTGATCTGTTCCAAGTCCTGCAGGGACCTGATCAATATCCTTCACCCTCCTCGGTTGGGGACATTCCTTAGTAACCTCTTTAATTTCATTAGAAGGGGTGTCCCCTTTCCGCTTGTAGGTGCGCAGCAATTTGGCAACATCCTTACGAGTCAGTTTGCCATGCACCTCATCGTTTACCGTCAGCACTGGAGCCAGGCCGCAGGCACCGATGCAGCGGGTGCTTTTGACCGTAAATAACCCGTCCGGGGTAGTATCATTATCTGTCAGGTTAAGGCTTCTTTTAAAATCTTCCAGTAAGTTTTGCGCTCCCTGCACGTAGCAGGCGGTACCGGTGCAGACGTTAATAGAAAAGCGGCCCTGGGGCTCGGTGGCAAACAGGGAGTAAAAAGTAACCACCCCGTTCACTTCGCTCACAGGCAGGTCCATCTTCCCGGCGACATAAGTCTGCACCTCCTCCGGCAGGTAACCAAACACCTCTTGGGCCTCCTGCAAAACCCGGATTAATTGATCTTTGTCGCAGTGGTACCGGTCAATTACCCGGTCCAGGGCGGCGTATTTTGCTTCCAGTTCTTCACGTTCGAGCAATTAAGAACACCCCCGATGATTACAAAGCAACTAAATCGGCAATAATTTGGTATATAACTGGTAGAATATAACTGTTAATTATGGAGGAGAGTCATGACTAAAGACAAGCCTCATTATTACGTGCAAAATCCTGCCCGGGACGACCGTACCCGTCTAGCCCGGGTCATCGACATACTGCTGGCCCTGTTGCTGGTGTGGCTATTGGCAGCCCTGACCGTACGCGTACTGCCACTGGCCCCGGTATTATCCGGCACCTTAACGGTACTGGTGCTGGCGCTGGGCACCTGGTTGGTGGTCTGGTACCACAGACACAAAAACAAAACTTTGCACCAACACCGGGACATCTGGTATTCTGCCCGCAAGTGTAGGGAAAACCTCAAAGAAATGGCATCACCCGGGGATTTTGCGGTACTGGTGAAAGAGTTAATGGAAGCCATTCTCCCGGCTACGGGGTTTAAGGTGCTGGCCC
This sequence comes from Peptococcaceae bacterium BRH_c8a, assembly GCA_000961575.1. Classification (GTDB taxonomy): domain Bacteria; phylum Bacillota; class Desulfotomaculia; order Desulfotomaculales; family Desulfallaceae; genus BRH-c8a. The sequence goes on along the minus strand of LADP01000019.1, from coordinate 97,518 downwards.
CGGGCGGTGATTCCACAATTGACCTGACCGGTTATATCCGCAACCGCAAAGTGGGGGTCATGTGCGTAAACTCTGGCCCGGACGACCTTAAAATCACAGCCGGGAAGATGCAAAAATTCTATACCGAAGTAAAGCAGGCCGGGTTCGATAGCGGAATCGTGTTTACCTCCGGCTCTTTTACCGATGAAACCCGCCGGTTCGTACGCCGGATGCGGGGGCAGGTACGCATCCATCTCGTAGACGGTCATGCCGTGCTGCGCATGGCCAAGAGAGCCAACCACCCGGTGTTTCCGGACGAAAAATGGCGCGATGAGAAAGAAAGCCGCATTTCCGGGTATGAAATGGCCCTTTCCATCAAGGAGAACATTATGTTCTCCCGTGGCAAAGCGTTATCTTTTGTCTTCCTGGGCATTATTTTCATCATCATTTCGGCACTGCAGGGCGGTTTCATCGGCACAGTATACCTGGCCATCGGTGTGATTAACCTGTTTGTCGGGTTATCAGGACTCATTCTTTCCTATCTGCGCAAGCACGAGATGCTTATGGATTGGCTGTAGACTGAACCCAGTTTTGGTAAGCACGCACAAAATCGCGGCGGCGCCTGCTGCCGGGGGCCACTTGCTGGAAAGCTAAACTGTTCTTGATGCTTTCACCGTGACCGGAACCGTCGTTTGGTTTGAACAAGTTATCATCACTGAACATAGCAAAACCTCCTGTATAAATTTTTCCCGCTCCGGCGACACAAAATGCAAGACAAACAAAAATTCCGGCTAAGTACCGGAATTTTGTTTGTTTCAGTTGGGTTTGGGGTTGCCTATCGTTAATCCTGGATTATTTGGGCGGCTCCCGACTGTTCCATAATGGTTCTCACCCGGTCGGTTTCGTGCTTGGGGGTTTTTACGGCCACCACAAAACCGCTTTTACCCTCGGGTTTAAAACCTTTAATTCCATCCACATAGGCTCCGGCTTCCCATAATCCGTCCCGCTCGGTTTTAATGAACGCCACTTCGTTAGCAATTTCATCGGGGTCGTCATGGCGCTGTCTTTCCGCATCCGCCAAGTCGGATATAATCATGTCCTGACGGTCAAAACCGGCATTGCGCAGCGAATCCACCAAGAATCCCACTTGATCCTGGTCAGGCATCCACGCCACTATCCGCATTCACTCACCCCCGGGAGTTTTGGTTATTGAAGTTTGCTGTCCGGCCTTAGCATGCGGTTGCCGGCCAGGTTATTTTCGGTATGCACAAGGTGATGCATGCCGCGTACCAGGGTATCGTCCTCCAGCACGCTGTACAGGTGATAACCCAGGTCTTCGCGGTCTAAAAGTACCTCTTCCAGAACCTCCACGGTACCGAAATCATGCAGTTCATGGGCCCGGGCAATGGTTCGACGCAGCATCTCCTGAATTTTAAGCTCATGCTCCAGGTCGTTGCGGATAAAATCACGCATGGTGTAACGACCTTCAACTTCATGTTTAATGTAGGATAATTCATGCTGCGTTACCGGGTGCGCCGTGGGCACGACTCCCAACCGGGCCACCCGCTCGCCCACCGAGTCGATATGCTTTTGGGTCTTATCAATATGTTCATCCAGCAGATGATGGAGGCTTAAGAACGATTCCGCACCTTCGGTCAGCCAGTGGTGCTTATTATACTGGTGCAGGGCCACGGTAAGGGCACACTGGTGGTCGTCCAACATCAGGCCCATTTCCAGACGCACTTCGGGGGAGAGGCCAATGCCTGCTCCGGCGCTTTTGGCGGTACGCGGCTGTTGCCGGGTTATCATGGTGTGATTGGTAGAGTGACCGGGCATGTTGGGATCAAAACCAGACTTGTCCAGATTGAATTTGCCCTCAAAGTTACTAATATTGGCCATCACCTGGGCCACGTCACCCGGGACGGCTGTTTGCGGCTGCATATTATCCATCATAAAACCCTCCTTTACATTTTTTGTTATAGTAACCGCCCCGCTAGTTTGTTATTCCCAGCATTAAATCTTTGGGCTGGTAAAAAAAAATTAAGGACAGGTTGTCTTGATCCAACAACCTGTCCCCGTTTTAAACCTTCCCAACTCAAGCAAATGTGCCAATCAAGCCTGCCGTCTTATTACAGCTTATCCCCGTATAAGGCACCTAAAGTCATTAAAGTTCCAAATATAATCATAATCGGGTATATAGCCCAGCGCGATATTGATATAACTTGATGAAAAATCTCAGCAAACAAAAGACACAAGGGCAAATAAAGCCATATTGGAAGAACCATTACTTGTCACTACCCATCTAATAGTTTCTAATTTGGTTATACCTAATTATCGGTACCTTTAGACGCAATCTTTACAAAATCTCGACATTTAATGACTTGGCAGGACAATAAATTGCATTACATACCGGTAGAACTGCACATCGTAGTTGTAATCCCAAAATTAACCTGAAATAAAAGATTTGTTCAAGGGTTATAGCTAGATACAGTGTAAAATATTTAACTTACAGGGGGTATACTATGACGGTTGCAACTCAGGTAAAACAAACATTAGCCGGACTCAAAAGCGTGCAGGCCAGCTTCGAAACTTTTGCCATGCAAACTCAGAACCAACAAGCCAAACAGCTATACACCAGCGCCGCTCAGCAAACACAGTCTATTGTGCAGAGCATTGAACCACGGATTGGCGAAATAGAACAGGAAGAGCCACAATACAAAGGGTTTTAGAAAACCGGGTCAACCGACCCGGTTTTTTTGTGTATATTAAAAGCCGGATGATGCAGAATATTTGCGAAGGGGGACACCAACATGACTATCGGAAGCCAAGTTAAACAGACCATTGCCAGCTTAAAAGGAGCCAAATCCACATTGGAGTCTTTTGCCATCATTGAAACAAATGACGAGGTGACCAAGATATTGAAGCGTAATGCCTCGGGCATTGGAAATGTTATTAATGACCTGGAAAAAAGACTCGGTGAACTTGAATTTGAAGAACCACAATATAAAGGGTTTTAAAGGAGAAATTTACGGTGCCTGAATGGTTAAATATACTCTTACGTTCCGCCGGCCTCTTCGCGGCTACATTAATATTGGTTCGGCTGCTTGGCAAAAGGCTGACTTCGCGGTTAACTTTTTTTGACCTGGTGACGGGGATTGCCATTGGCGTAATTGTCGCTGCCATTTCTTTAAACCTGGTGGGAAATCTAGTCCACGGGCTCATTGCGCTGGCGGTATGGACGGCGCTGCCGGCATTAATTTATGTCTTGTCCATCAAATACAAAACGGTCAGAGATATAGTTCAGGGGTCGGAAACTGTACTCATTAACCACGGCAAAGTTCTGGAAGACAAAATGATGGAGGCCCGGTACACGCCGGAAGACCTGCTAAGCCAACTAAGAAGAAAAAATGTATTCAACTTTGCCGACGTTGAATTTGCCGTCCTGGAGCCTGCCGGAGACCTCAGCGTGCTTTTGAAAAAAGACAAACAACCGTTGACACCAAAAACAGCCGGCCTAAACGTAGGGCTGGAAAGTGTACCACAGACAGTGATGATGGACGGAATCATGATGGACGAACCATTAACCGCGCTGGGCCTGAACAGAAACTGGCTGCACACCGAGCTGGAAAAGGTGGGCGTGGCACCGGAAAACGTTTTTATTGCCCAGGTTGACTCAATAGGCCAACTTTACCTGGACCTATTTGATGATGTGGTTAGGGTACCTAAACCAAAAGCCAAGGAACTTTTATATTCAACTTTAAAAAAATGCCAGGCCGATTGCGAATTATATGCCCTGGGCACAAAAAACCCGCCGGCCAAAGAAATGTACAGTCAATCCGCAGCCATACTAACAGAAACAATCAGCGAGCTTGAACCCTTGCTAATAAGATAGGGGTGTGATGCATTGTCCAACAAAAAAAAGAAAAAACTAACTCCAGTGCAGCAGGAATACCAGCGTTTTTCCAAGGCCAGAGAACCAAAACGCCCGGTGCTGTTTAATTGCCTGAAAGCATTTCTGGTTGGCGGCCTGATATGTATGATTGGTCAGGGCGTTTCCGAATTCTTTTTGTGGAACTTTGATTTCACCGAAAAGACAGTGGGTAACCCCACCGTGGCGATCATGATCCTGCTTTCCGTAATTTTAACCTCCATAGGTGTTTATGATCATATTGCCCAGTGGGCCGGTGCCGGCACTGCCGTACCGGTAACAGGCTTTGCCAATTCGATGGCCTCGGCCGCCATCGAACACCGCAGTGAGGGGTTTGTACTGGGTGTAGGGGGCAAAATGTTCAAATTGGCCGGTTCCGTAATTGTATTCGGCGTATTTTCAGCATTCGTTGTAGCCCTGATTAAAACACTGCTAACCAAGTTGGGGGGGACCTGAACAGTATGCTGCACGGCCACCAAACCTGGCTCTTCAAGAACAAGCCGGTGATTATCTCCACCGCCACAGTGGGCGGTCCCTTTGAAGCCGAAGGACCGCTGGCCAATGACTTTGACATCCTGCACGGCGACCTGTGGCTGGGTCAGGATAGTTATGAGAAAGCAGAGGAAAAGATGTTGGAGGAAGCCTGTGAAATTGCTATTCGCAAGGCGGGCCTGCAGAAGCAGGATATCCAGTTTTTCCTCAGCGGGGATTTGCTGAACCAGATTATTTCCAGCAGCTTTGCCGCCAGGACACTGGCCGTACCATTTTTAGGCCTGTACGGGGCCTGCTCCAGTTCAATGGAAAGCTTGGCCCTGGGCTCGTTAATCGTAGACAGCCGGGGCGGCAATAATGTTATCTGCGGTACCGCCAGCCATAATGCCGCGGTAGAAAAACAATACCGTTATCCCACTGAATACGGTGCCCAAAAGCCTCCTACCGCCCAGTGGACCGTAACCGGTGCCGGCGTAGCCCTGCTTAGCACTGAAGGGGAAGGCCCCCGGGTTACATCGGCCACCATCGGCAAAATTCTAGACATGGGCATCACCGACCCGTACAACATGGGCAGCGCTATGGCGCCGGCCGCAGTGGATACCATCACCGCCCACATCAGAGATTTGCAGATTTCCTTGGATGAATACGACCTTATCGCCACCGGAGACCTGGGGCGCGTCGGGCACAAAATTGCCTACGACCTATTAAAAAAACACGGCATAGACTTTCCCGAAGACAGGTTTACCGACTGCGGGATTTTAATCTACAGTGCAGACCAGCCCATAGTACTGGCCGGGGGAAGCGGGTGCGGGTGTTCGGCCACCGTTACTTTTGGTCACATTATGAACCGGATGAAGCAGGGTGAACTGGGTAAGGTACTGATTATTGCCACCGGTGCGCTGTTATCACCGCTGTCGTACCAGCAAAATGAAAGCATTCCCTGCATTGCACACGCCGTTTCAATCGAAAGCGTCCACTAAAGGAGTGGTTTACTTGGAGGTATATTTCTGGGCTTTTGTAGTTGGCGGGCTAATCTGTGTGGTGGGGCAGTTGCTGCTTGATGTGGGAAAGTATACTCCGGCCCATACCATCAGCATCCTGGTGGTTGTGGGTGCGGTACTGGCGGGCTTCGGACTTTACGAGCCGCTAATTGATTTTGCCGGGGCGGGCGCCACCGTGCCGATTACCAGTTTTGGCAATTCCCTGGTGCACGGAGCACTGGCCGAGGCCGAAAAGACCGGCCTGGTGGGCATCCTAACCGGTATATTTGAAGTAACCAGTGCCGGCATATCCGCAGCCATTATTTTTGCCTTTATGGCTTCACTGTTTTTTAAACCTAAAGGATAAAAGGTGATGCGACGATGAAATTGCTTACCAGATTGACATTGACAGTTTTTTTAATGCTGATCATGTCCGGCTGTACCATGCAAAATTCGCCGGCCCAAAAACCTCAGCCCCAACAACCTCAGACCCAACAACAGCAAACATTAAACCAGGATGTACTTGAAAATACCGCACTGGCCGCCCAGGTTAAGGAAAGGGCCAAAACAGTGGACGCGGTAGAAGATAGTGTAGTAGTGGTTTTGGACCGGGAAATTTCGGTGGCCGCCAAAGTAACCGGTTTCGACAGGTTAAGGTTAAAATCAATCCGCCAGGAAGTACACCAAGAAATAACCCGGCTGGCCCCCGAGTACAAAGTCTACGTGACCACGGACAAAAAACTATTTGCCGAACTTCAGAAGTTAAACACTCAAATTCAGCAGGGTGAAGAGCCGGCGAAACTTAAGACTAAATTTGAAAAAATCAATAAAAATATGCGGGGCTGATTAACCAGCCCCGGTTTTAATAGCCAGCAAACAGATCATTGTCGGTGGAGGTTGACCTGTTGAGGATCCGTCTGACATCCGTTATTTTAATCCTGGCCATTATCTTAATCTCATTCTTGCTCCCGGAATTACCTGGCCCGGAACCCGAGGCCACAGATAATCAACAAAACTTTCAAAACTTGCCGAAGCAGCAAAGTAATACCTACATTATTTTTCTTTCCGGCCTTAACTCCTATTGTGATAAGCCACCTTACAACCAAATGGGTTTTTCGTACTTGCGCCGGCAGTTTGCCCAGGTCGGGCTATCCTATACCGATGAGCGCTTTTTAAAATATAGCTATCAAGGGGGGCAAGTAGAAAAAGGCCGCTGGTATCCCAATCCGTATACCACCCGGGATTCCGGCCAGCCCATTGAGTTTAGTATCTTATTCCTGAAGGAAATGATTGAGGAACTAGCATTTAACCGCCCCGAAGCCCGCTTTTTGCTGGTTGGTCACAGCCTGGGGGGCAAAATTGCCTTTGAATATATCAATCGATATCACCTTAATCAACCGGGCCCGATCAAAGGTGTTGTTACTCTTAATTCACCCTTATTGGGCTCCCCTTATTCCCGAACCATCGACGCCCTGGCAAGAATAAGGCCCATCTGGGGCTCCGTTGTGGTTAAGCAACTGGCAGCCGAGTACCAGTTAAAAGATGAACTCGATGTGTTATCCACCGGAAAGAATACGGCAGAAAAGCTTAATCAAGGTGGAATCCATTTAGCTACCTTTGGAACTAAACAAGACCTGGTTGTCACCCCACTCACCGCACGTCTTGTAGATCAGAACGGCCATCCGTTGGGTGATGGGGAAATTATTTCGGTTAACCCTTTATCGGGCTCTTGGGATGGGCATAAACAAATTTTAGATGATTACCGGGTTGCTCAGTACATAATCTCAATTTATAACTGCCCCGATTAGGGTTGTAAAATTAATCCTTTCCAGTTCGGTTTTATGGAATTTGCTGTTACAGTGATGCATAAAAAGATAATACGTTTTAGTTAGTTGTTTAAGGATATAGAAATTTAAGGAGGGAAATCAGGTGCTGCAAAAACGGTCAATAGTGGTTTTTAGCGTTATCATCATCCTGTGTTTGCTATCCCTTGCCGGCTGTGGTGGCAATTCCGCCGCACCCCAACAGGAGAGTCAGGCCAACCCCATTATTATCGGTGCCCCTTTGCCTTCGGCTTTCCTGTATGGCTGGGATGCTGAAAGAGCAATTACACTCGCGGTTGAGGAGATTAATGCCAAGGGCGGGGTCAAGGTTGGTGATGAGCAGCGTCCACTCCAAGTTGAGGTAATCGACACCCGGGATCTAGAACCGAGCGTACCGGTAAGCGACGCGCTGATGGCGGTAGAAAAACTTATTTTGGACAAGCAAGTTGATTTTTTGGTCGGCGGTCCGGCTCGTTCCGAGGCAGCACTGGCCGCGATGGATTTGGTATCCCGAAACCAAAAAATATTTATCGCGACTACCGGGTTTTTATCCCCCCAGTTTGAAGTTAGTGTGGCCGAAAATTACGACCAGCTAAAATATTGTTTTAGAATTACCGGCAGCTCAAAAACAATGGTTGGGGAGATGCTCTCTGTTTTTGATAACTTAAAAGAAAACTACGCTTTTGACAAAGTGGCTATTATGGTTCAGGATGTGGCACACGCCCGGGCTGGAGGAGAAATAATGTTCGACCAGCTGCAGCAGAAAGGCTGGCAAGTGATGAACCCGGAAATTTATCCGACGGGAACCACCGATTATTCGGCGGGCTTAATTAAAGCCAAAAATTTCGGGGCGCAGGTTATCTTTATTTGGATGGATATGCCGGAAAGTTCCATACTGCTTAAGCAGTACGCCGATATGAAGTTACCGGCTTTGCCCTACGGTTTTATTAATGCCGCCGAGCAGCCCGGTTTCTCTGCAGCGACCGAGGGTAAAGGTGAATACACTATGGTGCACCTGGTCAATGCCGGTAATGCACCTGCCGAGGTAACCCCATTAACGATGGAGTTTTTCAATGCCTACCAGCAAAGGTGGAATATCGAACCCGAAGGGTATGGGACATCTTCCAGTTACCAAGCCATATATACCCTGGTTGATGCCATTGAGCGGGCCGGCAGCACCGAACCCGAAAAAGTAATTACGGCCCTGGAGGAAACTGATATGGTCGGGGTTTATGGACAAATAAAATTTAATGAGAACCACCAGGTTATTCCCAGCCTTGACCCCGCCGAAGGAGCAGTACCGCAAGTTATCCAGTGGCAGGATGGCAAAAGGGAAACAGTTCTGCCCACCGCCATTGCTACGGCGCCGCTGAAATTCCCCCCGTGGATGGATAAATAATTTGGTTGGACCTTGTTTGGCGCGAAGGGAGTAAAGCATGGATGGAACTGCTTATCTATGGACTAATTAACAGCATCAGCCTGGTTTTAATGTCGATCGGTTTTGCCCTGGCCTATGGAGTTAGCCGTGTGCCTAACTTTGCCCACGGCGCTCTATATATATTAAGCGGTTATTTAACCTGGATATTTCTTAACCGGTTACAAATGCCTTATGTGCTGGCCATTATAATGTCGTTACTGGTGGCCGCCTGCATTGGCGCCATGCTTTACCGGTCTATTCTGATTAGAGTCAGGGGCATGCCAATTTCAGAGATTATAGCGTCATTCGGCGTTGGGGTGGCCATATTGGAATTGCTGCGCTGGTTCGGGCTCCGGGGCACAACCTATATGCTGCCACCATTCGCCAAAGGGATGGTCTATATAGGCGGTGTGCCGGTTGATTTGCAGCGGCTCATTATTGTCGGGGCCGGCATTGCAGTGGTAGCTTTGTTATGGTTTTTTACCCACTATACCAAAATTGGCCTGGCTTTAAGGGCCATTGCGCAAAATGAACGAGCTGCGATGGTACTGGGTATCAATGCCGACCTGGTCGCCACCATCTCCGTAGCCCTTGGTTCGGCGCTGGCCGGACTGGCCGCGGTGCTTTTGCTCCCCTTAGGTAACATAACCGTGCAGACGGGTTATGAAGTGCTTATTTTTGCAATCGCGGTTAGCGTTTGTGGCGGTTTGGGCAGTTGGGGCGGAGCGGTAGTGGCTTCCTTTTTAATTGGCTTGGCTCAAATAACCACCGTAACCTATATAGCCTCTCATTATCATCTGGTAGTAGCCATGCTGACGATCATCTTAATTCTGATCTTAAAACCTTCCGGACTATTTGGCAGACAAAAGGAACTTGAAGAAAGGGTGTAGTGTTTATGCAGGAGAGGCGCCGGGAAAGGCTGGATCGAGGTGTCAAAGTCCGTTCGGACACTATTTATGCCGTTTCATCCGCCAAAGAGATCTTGTTTTTGGTGGGGCCGGGACTGGCGCTGGTAACCGTGTTGCTAATCCTGCCTTTAATTTTGCCGCCCTATTGGCAGAAGGTATTGACCATCGCCGGTGTTTACGCTCTGCTGGCGGTGAGTTTTGGGTTTTTGGCTAATTTTGTCGGGTTGGTCAATCTGGGTGGGGCTATGTTTGTGGGCGTTGGTGGTTATATATCCGGCGTTTTAAATTCTACTTTGGGCCTGCCCCCGCTATTGACCATCCCAATCGCTTCCGTAACCGGCGCTTTATTATGTACATTGCTGCTGCTGCCTTGCTTGCCGCTGCGCGGAGTTTATTTTGCCGTGGTCAGTTTTATTTACCCGCTGGCTACGGTAATGATTATTAGCGCGACGGGTGTTTGGGGCGGCACTGACGGGATAGCCGGGTTAAATGTGCTGCCCAATGTTTGGGTTAATCAATATGTGATTATCCTGGTTGTGCTGGCCTGTATGTTTGCCCTGACCAGGCTGGTTAATCACGCCGATATCGGGCTGGTTTTTCGGGGTGTTAAAGATAATGAACTGGCCATCAGGGCTTCCGCGCTAAATGTAACCTGGTATAAAGCCCAGGCCGTATTTATTAGCGCTGCAATGGGCTGTTTTGGCGGCGCTTACCTGACCCATCTTTATGGTTGGGTGGGGATGTCTTTGTTTGCGATGGACTTTTCCATTCTGCCCCTGGCGGCCACTGTGGTCGGCGGCACCAGCACCATTTATGGCCCGTTGGTGGGGGCATTCCTGCTGGTGCCTATTTCCGAATCATTAAGATCGTTTGGCACCTTAAGAATCGTCTTCTATTCGGTGGTAATGGTATTCTGCGTTGTTTTTTGGACCGAAGGGATTATGAATTACCTGAGAAGAAGATATGAACAATTTGAACGTTGGGTGAGGGTATAAAAATGAGTGCCAAGTTAATTCTTGAGGTCAGGCATGTCAGCAAATCATTCGGTGGCATCAAGGCTATCAATGACGTCAGTTTTAATCTCCGGCAGGGTCAAATTTTAGGTGTCATCGGCCCGAACGGTTCGGGCAAAACCACGCTTAATAACCTGATTACCGGTTTTATAAAAAAAGACGCCGGCCAGATTATTTTTAAAGGTCTAGACATCAGCAAGTGGCCGGCGTATAAAATTGCGGACGCCGGGCTGGCCAGGACATTCCAAATTATGAGGCCCTACCCAACATTGCCGGTTTATAAAAACCTGGTTCCGCCCCTGTACTCACCCCGGGCCAGGCGCACGGCCCGGGGCAAACTCGGTGACCGAGGTGCCGTAGCCATAGATATCCTGGAGGAAGTGGGTTTTGAGCGCGATGCCCGGGTGCCCTATAAACTGGCGGGCACTCTTCCCTTAGGCTACCTTAAACGGCTTGAGCTTTGTCGGTGCCTGGCGTTAAGGCCCGAGTTGATTGTTTGCGACGAAATTTTTTCCGGGCTCAGCATGTCTGAAATAGCCAGTATGATTCCATTAATGGAAAGGTTACAGGACGAAGGCATCACCCTGATTATGGTCGAGCACAGGATCAAAGAACTTTTTAAGTTGGCCAATAAAGTATTGGTATTAAATTTTGGCGAAAAGATTGCCGAAGGAGACTCCAGCGATATTTTTAATGACGAAAAAGTGAAGCGAGCTTATTTTGGAGGAGAGACAACCTATGTCTTCAAATGATGATTGGGTATTAGAAGTTCGCGATCTAATGGTCTTTTACGAAAATGCCTTGGCCGTTAATAATATTAGTCTCAAGTGCCGTACAGGCCAAATTACCGGCATATTTGGGGCCAATAGTGCGGGCAAATCCACGCTAATGCACACTATTTCTGGGGTAATGCTGGATATCAAAAAAAAGGAGGCCATGACCGGCGGGGAAAGGATCACCTTATTTGGCGCCATCAATTTTAACGAGGAAGACATCCAAAACCTTCAACCCCATAAACGGGCCCGTAAAGGCATTGTGCTCTGTCCCGAAAGGCGTCAGCTGTTTACCGAAAGCAGCGCCCTGGAGAATTTAAAAATTGGGGGTTACCTGGCTGACAAGGCCCAGGCGAAAAAGACCCTGGCCTATATTTTTCAGCTTTTCCCCGAACTGCAGAAATTAAAAAACCGGGAGGCTGGTTTTTTAAGCGGCGGGGAACAGCAAATGATTGCTATCGGCAGAGCGTTAATGGCGCAGCCCAAAATGCTCTTGTTAGACGAACCACTGCTGGGGTTGGCGCCCAGCATAGAGACCCGTCTGGCCAAAGCAATTAATGAAATTAAGCAGCAAACCGGGATTACCATACTATTGGGCGAGCAATATGCCAGACCGGTGCTGCCCATTATTGATTACGGTTATGTGCTGGAAAACGGATCGATTGTTATGGAAGGTACCGCCGAAGATCTAATGAACAACCCAGATGTGCTAAGTGCTTATTTTGGCATGTAATTTACCCGCGAGGTGACGATATGAAGGGGATAATTTCGGTTGAAGAAGAAGTGATCACCGGACTAGAAAGGGTAACCCATAATTTACCCGATAAGGTAGCCCTGGTTTATCTGGGCGAGACTATTACCTACCGGGCATTACAAGAAATGATCTACCGGTTTGCTACCGCCTTATATGAATTAGGGGTTGAAAAAAACGATAAGGTCATGCTTTACCTGTCCAATTGCCCCCAGTGGATTATCGCTTATTTCGCGATCCAAAAGATTGGCGCCATTCCGGTACCAACCTCGCCTATTTATACTCCTTATGAAATATCCTATCAATTAAATGACTCCGGAGCCGAAACGATTATTTGTCAGGACACCAACTTTGGTTATGTGAGTGAAGTTTTTGCTAAAACACCGCTAAAGCGGGTTATCGTAACCAACCTGGTGGATTTACTGCCGTGGTGGAAAAAAACCACGGGCTGGGTTTTTGACCGGGTGCCCCGGGGCATAGTGGAAAAAAACGCGCATACCTACTTTTTTCTGGACCTGCTGCGTAAATATCCACCCCAACCGCCGCCAGTGGTCATTAACCCCCAAGAACAACTGGCCTACATATTATATACCGGGGGTACAACCGGTCTGCCCAAAGGAGTGCCCGGTACCCATAGCGGCATGGTGTCATATGTCAAGGATTATTATGATGTTATCGAAGGCCATGTATCAGAAGGCCATGATTGCTTTATTCTGGTTAACCCGCTATTCCACATTATGGCCAAGGGCATGTTTATGGGCATTGCTTTAACCATCGGCAACCCTACCGTGCTGATGCCGGTGCCCATTGTTGATGCCATACTGGAAGCGATCCAAAAATATAAAGTGTCTATGTTACTTGGTGTGCCTGCGCTTTACCGCATGATTTTAGAAAATGACCGGTTGGATTTATATAATCTGGCTTCTTTGAAATATTGCTGGAGCGGTGGTGATGTGCTGCCCATTGAGGTTTTTAAAAGGTTTAAAGAATTGACCAAACGGCCCATCTATCAGGTTTACGGGTCTACCGAAGTTGGTCACCTTTGCCTTAGCCCCATGCACAAAGACCCAGCCCCGCAAAGCCTGGGGATCCCGTTTCCGTCCAGGGAGATTAAAATTTTAGAACCTAATAATCTAGAGGCGGTTAAACCGGGTGAAGTAGGGGAACTGTTGGTGACCTCCGAATTTTTAATGGATTACTGGAAAAAGCCAAAGGAGACGGCGCAATCATTTGTCTATATCGATGGTAAAAGGTGGTACCGGATGGGTGATTTTGTACGCATTGATGACACAGGGGAACTTCATTATGTCGACAGAAGGGCGGATATTATTAAACACCGGGGCTATAGGGTGTCGGCATCCGAAATTGAAGCGGTGCTGCAGGATCATGAAGCGGTGGTGGGGGCCTGTGCAGTGGGCGTTGCGGACCCCAAGGTGGGGGAGCGGATTAAAGCCATTGTGGTGTTAAAAGAAAGTGCTCGCGGGGTAGACGCCGGCGAACTGGTCAGTTGGTGCAGAGAAAGGCTGGCCTTTTACAAAGTTCCCCAGTATATTGAATTTAGAGATATGTTGCCCAAATCCAAAGTGGGGAAGTTACTCCGCCGCGAGATACGGGACGAAGAACGCAGGCGCCAAACTTAACCATAAACACACCAAGGCACCGGCCTTATGAATGAAGGGGTTTATCAACCATCCGGACTATCAGTTTAGCCAAAACCTTTTTATCGTTTTCATCCGCTTCATTCCACAGGATGTTTAAAAGCGTTTGTTCTCGATTACCTGGATCTATATCTTTAGCTAAAATTTCACCGACCAAGCACGCCAGATCGTTAATCCGGTCGTCGGACAGGCCAACAAACTCGGCAGCGTGCACCGCTTTCTGCAATACCCTTTTCCAGTCGTGCCAGGATACCGATAATTCCATACTTTCACCTCAATTTAAAACAACGGTGACATTATTATTTCAATAACTTAGCATTCTTATTAACTGGGGGGGGTCAAGATTTGTTTTTATTCTTGACGGCCCGGTTTTGATAACTAAACGTGTTTTGAAATACTTCGTCAATATTAAGCAGTTTACCAATAGTCGTACCAGCTTTAATTTGTTCTTGAATAATGTGCTCGGTCGCCAGCAATGCGGTTGTCTTGTGCAAAATTTCGGCTGCCGTTTTTTGGGGCACGACCACTACGCCATTGCAGTCAACAACTATTAGATCCCCTGGGTTTACCGGTACGCCGGCACATTGAACAGGTACATTAATTTGGCCGTATCCTGATACCGAACCCGCGTTGGGCACGATACCTTTACATAGCACCGGAAACTTCAACTTTCTTATTTCCTCCACATCGCGGCAGGATCCATCTATAACCGTACCCACAACTCCCTGGTTCAAGGCCGACATGGTCATGTTTTCGCCCCAAAATGCAGTGTTGATACAGCCGATGGTATCAATGACAATAACATCTCCAGGCAGACATACATCGATAGCCTTAATTACGGCTGCCAAATCGGAAGATAAAGTTTTTACCGTTACAGCCGTCCCCGCAAAGCGGATGCCATCAAATAGCGGTTTCATATCGGCGGTCATGGCGTTAAACCTGTCCATGCTGTCTGAAATGGCGCAGGTAACCGATTCGTAATGCCTTAACAACTCCCGGAAGCCGTCTATTACCTCTTGGGCTGGTCTGGTGATATCGGTATCTCTCATGCAATAACCCCCTTTAAATGTGAATGGCTTTTATTTTTATATCTTTTTACATAAATTCAACGGAAATTCCTTCTTGCCTTGGCAACATAAATCGACAAATTATTCATACTTTTTAGTAATTTTAAAAGGGTTATCGTTTTTTTTTGCGAACTATATTTTATAATAAAGTTTATTTTCCAAGAGGGATGTAATATGGATAATCTGTTTAACAACTTTTCAGAAATGTTTAATAAAGTGTTTCAGGATATTCCCATTCCCATGATTTTGGTTGATAAAAACGGTAATATAAAAGCATTGAACTGGAGTTACCGAAACTTTTTAAAAATAACCAAAAAGGATACCATTTATAAAAATATTGTCGAATTTATCCCCAACAGCCGGGCGCCGATTGTATTACAAACCGGAGAAGCCGAAATAGCACAGAAAATGACTTATTTGCACGGTCAGGAGGCCATTGTCCACCGCATTCCTTTAATTAACCAGGGCAAAGTATATGGCATGTTTGGCATGGTATTATTTAAAAACATGTTAGAACTTGAAGAACTAATGGAACAAAATTTAATGTTGCAAAAAGAACTCAATTACTATAAATGCCAGCTTAAACGGTTTCACGGCGCCAAGTATAGTACCAAAAACATTATTGGCACCAGTAAAGCAATGCTCGAACTTAATAAAACTGTCCGCCGCATCGCGTGTCTTAGAGCTAACGTACTGATCACCGGGGAGAGTGGGGTTGGTAAAGAACTTGTTGCCCATGCTATTCATAGTGAAGGCCAAAGAAAGGACTATCCTTTTATCCGCATTAACTGCGCGGCAATACCGGAAACCCTTATGGAAACCGAGCTTTTTGGCTACGAAGAGGGCACTTTTACCGGAGCCAAAAAAGGTGGGCTGGCTGGAAAGTTTGAACAGGCACATCGGGGGACTTTATTCCTTGATGAAATAGGGGATATGCCGATCAACATGCAGGCTAAAATCCTGCGGGCCATTCAGGAAAAAGAAATTGAGCGCCTTGGGGGGCACAAACTAATGCCTGTTGATGTGCGCATCGTAGCAGCTACTAATTCTGATTTGGAAGAAAAAGTCCGGCAGGGGACTTTTCGTAAAGACTTATTTTACCGCCTAAACGTACTGTCCATTAAAATACCACCCCTTAGAGAGCATGCCGACGATATAGCGGTATTAACAAAGCATTATTTGGCTAAATTGCATTTGGAAACTGGTTACTTAAAGAAAATTAAAAAACCGGCCCTAAAAATTTTAGAACAATATGCATGGCCGGGCAATATCAGAGAGCTCAAAAATACCCTTGAAAAACTGGTTTGTACAGTCGAGGATGACTTTATAACACCGGGTCACCTACCCTCATTTGTTTCAACCGCCACTCCGGACACCAAGTTAACGCAAGAGATGGTTGTCAATAATGCTTGTTTAGAAGATATAGTCGTCGAGTCAGAAAAAAAAGCTATTATTGCTGCCCTTAAGGAAGCATCATTTCACCGTTCCAAAGCAGCAGAGCTATTAAACATACCCCGTTCAAAGCTATATCGGAAAATAAAAAAATACCATATTGATTTACCTTGATGCAAACCGCCCCCCAGCTTGCCTTGTTAACCTATAAAATATTCGGGTTCCCACAATAAATCCGAATATTTTGTTTTTTTGTGCTATTGGTAGGACAATGTTGCGCTACTGGGACAATAACGATAAATCCCGGCTGTCCAGGGCCTGGAGCAGGTAAATGCGTTCTGTTTTGTCCGCTTTTGACACAAGGATCGAAGTTTTAAATTCGACCCGGCCGCGTTAGACCAAGTAATCCGGGGTTTTAGTATTAGGCATGATAATTGCTGATATATTCATTAGTTTCAGAAAATTTTAAAAAATACAGGAGGAAGGAGATGGCAGTTACGCGTTACCAGGAGATTTATCAAAACTATAAATGGGATTTACCTCAGCATTACAACATAGCCGAATACTGTTGCGACCGGTATGCCAACGATAGGAACCGTTTGGCTTTAATTTATGAGGATGAACACGGGCAGGTCAGTAAATTTACTTTTAAGGATTTAAAGCTTTTATCCAACAAACTAGCCAATGTTTACACTCATTTGGGGGTTTGCCGGGGGGATCGAATTGGGCTGGTTCTTTCGCAACAGCCTGAAACTGTAATCGCACACCTGGCCGGGTTTAAAGTGGGTGCCATAAATATCCCGCTGTTCACCTTGTTCGGGCCGGAAGCACTGGAATACAGGCTAAGTAACAGTGGGGCCAAGATAGTGCTGGTAGATTCTGAAAACCTACCCAAAATAATGGAAATAAGGCCCAAGCTCAAAGCACTGGAATATATAATTTGCGTCGGCAAGCCCACTACGGTCGGAGATGGATTAATTATCTTTCACGATGAAATAGAAAATGCGTCGGATAGTTATGAACCCGTAGTGACTTCGCCTGATGACCCGGCGTTAATTATTTATACTTCGGGTACCACCGGTCCCCCGAAGGGGGCACTACACGCGCACCGCGTTGTGTTGGGGCACTTACCCGGTGTTGAAACGCCCCACAATTTCTTTCCCCAACCCGGCGATTTATTTTGGACACCGGCAGATTGGGCCTGGATCGGCGGTCTTATAGATGTGCTGTTTCCCAGTTTACATCATGGTATTCCGGTTCTAGCCTGCCGCCTTAAAAAGTTTGACCCCACAGAGGCCATCAAGTTAATGGTCAGGCATCAAGTCAGAAATACCTTTTTACCGCCCACAGCATTGAAAATAATGCGCTCGGTAACCGGAGTTAAAGAAAAATACGGCCTGGCCTTAAGAACTGTGGCCAGCGGAGGGGAACCTTTGGGTGAAGAAATTTTGCACTGGGGGCGGGCTGAACTGGGGCTGGAAATAAACGAATTTTACGGCCAAACCGAAGCCAACTTGTTAGTTGCCAACTGTAGTGAAATAATGCCCATTAAACCTGGGTCTATGGGGCGCGCGGTGCCTGGTCATGAACTGGCCATTTTAGATGAAGCAGGCAATCAGCTGCCACCCGGTCAGTTGGGTGAAGTTGCTGTAAAGCGTGGCGACCCGGTAATGTTTCTGGGTTACTGGCAAAATGAACAGGCCACCAAAGATAAATTTATCGGTGACTGGCTGCTCACCGGAGATGCTGCCAGTCGGGATGAAGAGGGTTATTTCTGGTTCAACGGGCGCAAAGACGATGTTATTACTAGCGCCGGCTACCGCATCGGGCCGTCTGAAATTGAAGATTGCCTGCTAAAACACCCGGCTGTTTTTATGTCGGCGGTAATTGGCAGCCCCGACGAGATTAGAGGGGAAATTGTTAAGGCTTTTATAATGCTAAACGAGGGGTATACACCCGGCACCGAACTGGCCAACGAGATTAAAAATTTCGTTAAAAACAGGCTGGCTGCCCATGAATACCCACGTGAAGTTGAATTTACAGACAGCCTGCCCATGACGGTAACCGGCAAAGTAATGCGCAAAGACCTACGCAAGCTTGATCTGGAGAAAAAGGGTCTGGGCTAGTTCGAATCTTCTACCCGTTATGGGGGGATATGCTTGTTATGTAATAAGTTATGTACTTCAGAAGCAGCGGTTAGCCTGATTAAAGATGGTGACACCATCGCCATCAACGGGTTTATAGGCTTCGGTCACCCCGAGGAGCTATCCGTTAAAATTGAAGAACGTTTTCTAAACACCGGGAAACCAAGAAATTTAACCCTGGTACATGCTGCCGGTCAGGGCGACAGCCAAACTAAATGCATCAACCACTATGGGCATGTGGGGTTAACCAAAAGGATAGTCTGCGGACATATCGGACTGGCCCCCAAACTGGGACAATTAGTGGCTAATAATTTAGCTGAAGGGTATGCGTTTCCCCAGGGCGTTATAACCCACCTCTTTCGCGCCATCGCGGGTGGAAAGCCAGGCGTCGTTACCCATGTGGGACTGGAAACCTTTGTCGACCCCCGTATCGAGGGTGGAAAACTAAACGAGATTAGTACCGAAGACCTGGTTCAGCTATTGACCATCGACGGGCGGCAGTGGTTGCTGTATAAGTCATTCCCCGTTAATGTGGCGCTAATTCGCGGGACTACGGCCGATGAACTGGGTAACATTACGATGGAAAAAGAAGCTGTCTTCCTGGAAACCCTGGCTATCGCCCAAGCCGCTAAAAATTCCGGTGGTCTGGTAATAGCAGAGGTGGAACGTTTGGCTAAAGCCAGGTCATTAAACCCCAGGGAGGTAAAAGTCCCGGGCATCCTGGTAGACATCATTGTGGTAGCGCAAAAGGAAAACCACCCCATGTCTTTTACTATTGATTATGATCCGGCCTACAGTCACAAACTGCGCGTACCAACCTCGGCAATAGCCAAACTGCCCCTCCATGAGCGCAAAGTTATTGGCCGGCGCGGCGCTTTGGAGTTGCTACCGGGCAAAATTGTCAATTTGGGCATAGGCGTGCCTGACGCCGTCAGCCTGGTAAGCGCAGAAGAGTGTATTAATGACGATATTTACCTGACCCTTGAATCCGGCTTAATGGGCGGTATACCAGCGACAGGCTTAAGCCTGGGCGCAGCGGCCAACCCTGATGCGGTACTTGAACAGCCGGCCCAATTTGATTTTTACGACGGGGGTGGGGTGGATATAGCATTTCTGGGGATGGCCCAGGTTGATACCGCAGGCAATATCAACGTCAGCAAATTTGGTTCACGAGTGGTCGGTCCGGGCGGTTTTATTAACATCTCCCAAAATGCTAAAAAAGTAATATTTTGCGGTACGTTTACCAACGGTGGGCTGGAGTTAGCCATCGGAGACGGCCAATTAAAAATTATTCGTGAGGGCTCAACCAAAAAGTTTGTCCGGCAAGTGCAGCAAATAACTTTCAGCGGCAAGTATGCCAGGCATAACAAACAAACTGTGCTGTATATCACCGAAAGAGCAGTCTTTCAATTAACGGCGGGCGGCGTGGAGTTACTGGAGATCGCTCCCGGAGTTGATTTGGAAAGGGATATTTTGGGTCAGATGGAGTTTAAACCTTTGATATCCCAACAGCTAAAACTAATGGATAGCCGAATTTTTGCCAACCAATTAATGGGACTAAGCAAAAAGACATTAAACGGTTGATTAACGGGGGTATCGGTATTATGCGCGCAAAAGGAAACGTAGCACTTGTAACCGGTGCTGCTCAAGGCCTTGGACAAAGCATAGCCCTGGCCCTAGCCCTAAAAGGGTTTAAGCTGGCCCTAAATGATACGTCCAATAAACGCCAGCAACTTAGCCAGGTGGTGGATGCCATACGGGAGCAAAACGGGGAGGCCATAGCTGTTGTGGCTGATGTGACAAATCCAGCCGAGGTTTTAAACATGGTGGAACAAATCGGCACTGCCTTAGGTGGCATAAATGTACTGGTTAACAATGCCGGGAACAATCGCAACAGCTTGATGCGCAATGCCAACCTTACCGATTTGAATGCAGTAGTTTCAGTGCACCTGGCCGGGAGTTTTAACTGCATGCAGGCAGTGCTGGAACAGATGCGGCAGCAAAATTACGGGCGTATCATTAATATTACTTCGGTGGTGGGTATGACAGGCATTACCGGCACGCCATATTATGCCGCCGCCAAGGCCAGCCTGCTGGGTTTAACCAGGGCCACTGCCGCCGAGGTGGCTAAACACGGAATTACCGTCAATGCCCTGGCTGCCGGCTATGTTGACACTGGAATGGGTTTGCAATTGACTGAGGATCTTAAAGATAAAATTACCAGTCGAATCCCGATGGGACGCTTTGCCAAACCCGATGAAGTTGCCGAAACGGTTTGTTTTCTGGCCTCGCCGCAGGCATCTTACATCACGGGCACCATTGTTAATGTTAGCGGTGGATTTTACATGTGAGAGATTAACTTTAATTGACTAAAATTTTAGTTAATTACAAATGTAACTAATTACTTTATAAACCAAGGAGGTGGACTATAGGCTTTCGCAATGGCAACAGTTTGGTTGATTGATCAAAAATTATAAAAGGGGGCCAATGTTAATGAGAAGAAAACTAAGTATCCTGTTAGTTTTAGGGATGGTACTGGCTGTCGCCTTTACCGCGGGCTGTGCGAGCACCAGCGATCAAGCGGCTACGGATAACGCAGCCGACGGGCAAACATATAAATGGGTGGCCCAGTCACCCTGGCCTGAAGGAACTGTTTTGCACTGGATGGCTCAAGAAATAGCCAAAAATATCACCGAAACTTCGGGTGGTCGCCTGACTGTGGAAATGCACCCGGTGGGCACCATTGTAGGCGCTTTAGACCTTCTTGACGCAGTTAACGGCGGTTCAGTGGACGCCATCCACAGCTGGGAAGGTTACTGGATGGGCCAAATTCCCGCCGCCGGGTTTTATGCCGCCATGCCCCTGGGCATGAACGAACAGGAGTATATGACCTGGGTACTAGAGGGTGAAGGTGCCGATTTATGGCAGGAAATTTTTGCCGATTATAACGTGAAAGTTCTACCGGCCGGCTGCTACACACCGGAGATTATGTACCAATCCAAGGTACCGATTCGCAATCTCGAAGACTTGCAAGGCAAGAAAGTTCGCGGCGTAGCCTTTTGGGGCCAGCTTCAATCCAAGCTGGGCGCCAGTGTTGTATCTGTAGCGGGTAACGAAATTTATCAAGCGCTGGAGAGAGGCGTGGTTGACGCCATTGAGTACGCCACCCCGGCCAGCAACTATCCCCTTGGTTACCATGAAATTGCACCGTATTTGGTAGTGCCCGGCATTCACCAGCCAACATCCACCTTTTCCTTTATGGTCAACGAGGACAAGTGGAATGAACTACCCGATGATTTAAAAGCCATTGTCGAACTGAGCTGCGAGAACATGTGGGGCAAGGCCTGGGCTCACAGTGCTTCCGAAGACATGAAGGTATGGCAGGAGTATAAAAAGTTAGAAGAAGCCGGTAAATTAACGATTATTGAGTTTGACCCTGCAGACCAGCAAAAGATTAAAGAAATGGCTGATGAACTATACGCCGAAACAGCAGCCAAAGACCCGGTCTTCAAGAAAGTATATGATTCCCAGAATAAATTCCTTGCCGAGTACGGTCCCTGGCGTGAAGCCATGCAACCACAGTATAAATAGTTTTTATTAATTTGGGCTGCGTGGCAATGGCCATTCACAAACCAACGCCACGCAGCAACCCCTAATATTTAGTCTTAGGAGGTAAAATTTTGCACCAAGATAATATCTCCACCAAGATAACCAATGTTTTAGAAAGCATTGTTGAATGGGCCGGCAAAATAACCAGTTGGCTAATTCTAATCTTAATTTTTAGCATCGCTTATGAGGTCGTTTGCCGGTACTTTTTTAATGCCCCAACTTTTTGGTCTTTTGATATCAGTTACATGGTCGGTGGTTCGGCTATGGTACTGGGCGCGGCCTGGACACTTAAAACTGGCCAGCAGGTTCGAGTGGATATTTTTTACATGAACATGTCGCCCAAAAAACAAGCCATTGCCGATATTATAGCCAGTGTTATTTTATTTTTCCCTGTGGTTACCATTGGACTGCTTTACGCCATACCACAGGTTATATTCTCCTGGTCTAAGCAAGAGAAAATTTATTCCGGTATCTGGGATCCTCCTATTTACCCGGTAAAAACTGTTATTGCCGTGGCTATGCTGTTATTACTGATTCAAGGGATAGCCGAATTAATCAAAAACATTCAAAAGTTGCAGCGCGAAAGGGGGGCCTCCGATGGTAGTTAGTTCTCTAACAGTATTTTTTTTGATGCTATTAGGGTTAATTGCCGGTATCTTTTCAGGGTACTATCTGTTTGCCGTACTGGGTGGTTTAGGAGTAATATTCGGTTACGTATTCTGGGGCCCTGATGTATTTAACCTGGTTTTTTTAAACTTTTTTGGTACGGTAAAAAATTATACTTTGCTAGCCATTCCTTTGTTCGTTTTCATGGGCAATATGCTGCAACACTCGGGGGTGGCCAACAAACTGTTTGACGTACTGGGGGTGGCCCTGGGTGGATTAAAAGGTGGGCTGGCTGTCTCGGCTCTTTTTATATCCATTTTGTTTGCTGCCACTACCGGTATAGTGGGCGCTTCAGTGGTTACTATGGGCCTGCTTTTCCTGCCGGCGATGGTTAAACAAAATTACGACAAAAGTATGGCCAGCGGCGTCATCTGTGCCGGCGGCACGCTGGGGATTTTAATTCCACCCAGTATCATGCTGGTAGTCTACGGGCCAACGGCAGGGTTATCGGTTGGTAAACTTTTCTACGGCGCGATGGTCCCCGGCATTGTGCTGGGTGTTCTTTACATTGTTTATGTATTAATAAAATGCCAGCTTAACCCGGCGGCCGGGCCGCCGTTACCAATTGAAGAACGTAACCGGTATAGCACCAAGGAAAAATTAATGGGTATTCTTATTCATATTGTGCCGGTACTGGCTCTCATTTTCGCGGTTTTGGGAGTTATCTGGTTCGGCATTGCACCACCTACCGAAGCTGCCGCCATTGGCGCTTTAGCCTCGATGCTTATTGCCGCAGCCTATGGCAAGCTAAACTTAAAAGTGCTTAAAGAAACCCTGTACCGTTCCTTACAAACCTCTTGCATGATTTATACTATTATCATTTTTGCCGGTTTGTTTGTTAGTGTATTTATGCGCCTGGGCGGCGGCAACGTGGTTCAAAATGCGTTTTTAAGCCTTCCCTTTGGCAAGTGGGGCATCTTTTTCTTAATGATGTTCATGGTGTTTATTCTCGGCCTGCTGATGGACTGGATCGCCTCCATGCTGATCATTGTCCCCATTTTTACACCTATTGCAGCTTCGCTGGGATTTGACCCACTTTGGTTTGCCATCGCTGTCTGCGTGATGTACCAGACTTCATTTTTAACGCCTCCCTTTGCCTATTCCATATTTTACTTAAAGGGTGTAGCACCGCCCGGGGTGACCACCGGTCATATCATGCGCGGGGTTTGGCCCTTTGTGGTACTGCAAATTATCACTCTGTTACTGGTTATTCTGTTCCCACAGCTCGTGCTATGGCTGCCATCGCTGATGATCCAGTAAAAGAAGGTGAAATTATTGTCTAAAAAAGGCATTACCAAAGACATTATAGCCCAGCTCTGTGCCATAGTAGGCAAGCAAAACGTGCTTACCAGCCCTGAAGATCTGGTCTGTTATTCATATGATGCCGGCACCGTCTCGCATCTACCGGAGGTTGTGGTTATCCCGGGAACAGTGGAAGAGATCTCGCAAGTTATGGAACTGGCTAATCATAACCGCCTGCCGGTAGTTCCCCGGGGGGGAGGCACCAATATTTGCGGGGCCAGCATACCACTGTCAGGGGGTATGGTTATGGTCATGCAACGGTTAAACCGCATAATGGAGATTGATGCCGACAACATGGTCGCCGTAGTGCAACCCGCGGTTAATACAGCATCTTTCCATGCCACGGTAGAGGAACTGGGGCTTTTTTACCCCCCCGACCCCCAAAGTGCACATATGTCTACCATCGGTGGCAATGTGGCCCAAAATGCCGGTGGCCCCAGAGGGCTAAAATTTGGTGTAACCCGTGATTATGTCCTGGGCCTGCAGGCAGTACTGGCAGATGGCCGGATATTAAGGGTCGGTGGCAAGACCATCAAAAACGTTACCGGATACGACCTGATTAGGCTGTTTACCGGCTCAGAGGGTACCTTGGGCATTATTACCGAAGTGACCCTGCGGCTGATACCGTTGCCGGAAACTAATCGCACCATGCTAGCTATTTTTGATGACCTGCTAGACGGCGCTGCTGCCGTAGCGGCGGTAATCAAAGCCAAAATAATCCCTACGGCGATGGAATTAATGGATCAAGAAACCATGAAACTTGTGGAGACAACAAAACCATGCGGTTTACCGGTGGATGCCCAGGCGGTAATTTTGATCCAGGTGGACGGCAGAGACAATGAAGTAACCGAACAAGCCGAGCGGATTAAAAAACTATGCCTAGCCTGTGGGGCCAGGGAGGTTAAGCTGGCGCGTACTGAAAAGGAGTCGGCCGAGTTATGGGCCGGACGCAGGGCAGCTTTTATCTGTATGGCCATGAAATCACCCACCCCCATCGTTGAGGATGCCACAGTGCCCCGTAGTATGCTGCCCCACATGGTAAACAAGATTAAGCAAATTGCCAGCAAGTACGATTTGTTCATCCCGATTATGGGCCATGCCGGGGATGGTAACCTGCACCCGATCATTTGCACCGATGAGCGTAACCAAGCAGAAATGGCCCGTGTCCACCAGGCCATCGACGAAATTTTTCGTGAAACGATTAGTATTGGCGGAACCCTTAGCGGTGAACATGGCATCGGGCTGGCCAAGCGCAAATATATAGAAACTGAATTTGGAGAGGTAGGGGTAAGTGTGATGCGCCAAATTAAGCAAGCTCTGGACCCCAACCATATTCTTAATCCGGGGAAGGTTTTCGTTATGGAGAAAGCCAAATGACCAGGTTAACTGACCTTGAAGATGATGTGTACCGCTGTATGCGCTGTGGGGCGTGTCAAAGAGTATGCCCCACATTTATTTCTAGTGGCCTTGAGCCCGCACTGGCCCGGGGCAGAGTGCGCCTGATTAGAGAATTAATGGCGGGCAAGCTTAGTATGAGCACCAAATTAAATGACTACATCAACGCCTGTTTGGGATGCCGCAGTTGCACGGATAATTGCCCTTCCCAGGTACCCACTTATAAAATAGTGCTGGCCTACAAGGAAGCTTATGCCTCCGTTAAAGGACTGCCATTGGTTTACCGGGTGGCGTTACAGCACGTTCTAAAGTACCCGGCTAACCTGGCCCGGATTATGCACGGGCTGGGTGTTTCCCGCCAGTTGGGGGTTAATAATTGGTTACCCAAAGGTTTAAAAGCCAAAGAGAACATCATACCCCCGCTACCCGAAAAAACCTTTAAAGAACAATGGCCGGCGATGCAAAAGAGCAGCCAGTATAAAAAAGTGGGGCTGTTTTTAAGCTGTCTGGATGATTTGCTGTTTCCCCGGGTTCCCCATGCGGTTATTAAACTGCTTAACCATTTCGGTTATGAAGTAATCATACCTGAAAAACTAGTCTGCTGCGGGGGGCCACATATAGCTTACGGTGATGTGGAAACGGCCCGCAAACTGGCCTGGCAAAACATCATGGCCTTTGCAGACCAGGATGTTGATTTGATTGTCACTGATTGTGCCACTTGTGGTTCCACCTGGCAAAGTTACCCGGCATTGTTCGCGGGGGAACCGGGGCAGCACCAAGCCCAGGCCCTGGCCAGTAAAGTCGTAGATATTAACCGGTTTATAGTGCAAAACATTAATTGGCAAACCGGTCTAAAGAATGTTCCGCAAGTTATTACCTACCATCAACCTTGCCACCTGTCCCGTTATCAGTTGGTAAATGACGAGCCACTTGCTTTGCTACAGGCGGTTGCCGGCGATGGATATAAAGAAATGGCTGACTACGACAGCTGTTGCGGTGGAGCGGGAACCTTTAATTTTACGCATTACGATTTGTCCATGCGTATCCTGAATCGTAAAATTAACAGTATCGTATCAACCGGAGCTTCTATAGTTGCCACCAGTTGTCCGGCGTGCCGGATCCAACTACTGCACGGGATTAAAAAAAGGCATTTAAAAGTATCGGTACGGCATCCCGTTGAACTGTTGGCTCAAGCGCATGGTATTATTAACTATTAGAAGGAGGTTTCTTTAAAATGGGAAAAAGTTATGAAGAATTAGTAATCGGTGAAAAAGCGTCCTTTAGCAAAACAATAACCGAAACCGATATTGTCTTGTATGCCGGGCTTTCCGGTGACTTTAACCCGGTTCATATAAACAGCGAATATGCCAAAACCACCCAGTTTGGCGAAAGGATTGCGCATGGACCGTTAACCCTGGGCTTAATTGCCCCGGTAATCGGCATGCAACTACCCGGTTTAGGTTCAGTTTTGCTTGATATCAACGCCCGTTTTCTACGTCCGGTAAAAATAGGCGACACCATTACCGCCGAAGCAGAGGTGATAGAAAAACTAGAAAAAAATAAATTTGTCCGCTTAAGTATGCGTTTTTACAACCAGGACGGCATTGAGGTCATCACAGGCAGCGTACTCGTACTCCCCCCGGTGGTGCCAGGTGTTGCAAGTTGAATTTGTTGCAAGTTGCCGGTAAATTATGTATGTTTTGTTTGGAAAAAACAAGTGTTTGGGAAATATTTTGTCTAACCACAAAACGAGGAGTGCTGGTTTGTGTTCCCGGCGGCTGGCGCGTGCTGGTCAGCCCGGGATTGGCCGGGCTGGGCGTTTTGTGTGTAACGAGCATGTTATTTAACGCTTATTGGGGCCTGTAATTAGTCCCAATAACAGCTTTACTGATACTGCGATGGCTATATAGATGGGAAAAGAGTATATATATTCCCATTTGAATCTTTTATAAATATCAAGCCAGTCAAGAAACGGTTCTCCAATAAAAGCAAGGCAGGCTGCCATTATGGTAGTAGCAATAATAAATTCTTTCCACCTGGTAAAATATTGATAGACCAGCATATAAATTACCGGTATTAGACTTACATTGGTAGGTTTTAATTCTACACATAATGGAACTAGCCTATATTTATAAGCCCATAAATGCAGTGCATGTCCAGCTTCATCGAGGCCTGATGATAGGATAGAAACTATTAGTCCATAACACAATATTGCGGTAATTTTATTTTTGTCAACAAGCTTCCACCAAATAACCCAAGGAATAATAAACACCAATAATAGTGCCCACCACTGGATGGTAAATAAATTAATAAGCCATGTTTCGTATATTTGACCAAAATACTTATCTTGAAGTTTCATCTGTTCTGCAAAGGCCTGATTCATAAATTCCTCCTTAAACACAATCACCAAACACAATCACCGAACACAAATCACTTTTTTATACCCACTAATGAAACCCCCAGGGAGTTGTGCTCCCAAAGAACCTGTTTAACCATTGATGCTTGATCTTCGCTACATTTAATAATAATCACCACTTCAGAAAAATTATCTCCTATTTTCTTGGTACTGCTCTTTTGCTTATTAAACAATAAATCTAGCATTAACCCGCTGCCAGTTCCAACAAACAACCCAATTAAACCCCATATTATCGGCCCCCAGGTCCATATAAAACCATAAATGGTGCCCAAAACCATAAAAACGGTGCCCAGAGTTAATGCCCCATCAAAAAGACTTATACCGTCTGAGTGGTGGATAGTATCGAATATTTTTTTCTCTTCTTTGCGCCTTTCTAATGGGGCAGCTAATATATTATCTTTTTTAATACCCTCTTGTTCCAACTTGGTAATAGCCAGTTCCAAGTGCAGGGAATGATCAAAAGTACATATCACCAGCAATTGTATTCACCGACCTTTTCAGAATGTAACATCATTAATATCAAAATCTGGGTTTTGATAGTCTTCCTTTAAAAAATCAGCCTGTTCCATTTCAAAAAGCTTATTATATTCAACTGCGGTAACATAAGAATCGTAAATGGCAAAGGCATATAGAGAGGGCAAAAAAAGCAGCCAGATGGGATTTGCTATGGCAGTTGCCTGGCTAAAGTTTCCTAGGAAGCTGTAATGTATTGCTTCAAGAAGTCGAGAAAAATATGTGATGGCAATCCACCAGATTAAAATAAAAAAACCGGTGAGCAGCCTGTGAATATACAGGTGGCCAAGACCCGGCATAGCAAGGGACCAAAATGCGGCAAGCCAGGGTTGCCGCTTGTCCAGGTAGTTAAATTCTATACTATTCATCTTCACCGGAACGATGGGCGCATGATTTCTGTCGGCTAAAATACTGTACTTATTCATACACACCGTTGCCCGGTGGGCGTCCCAGAGGGAATAAACAAAAACGGATATATAAAACAACAACCACCTTTTGTCAAGCACTGACATGGCCAAGTCAAATTGACCGGTAAAAGAATACATAATGGCGGTGTTCAAGTTTGCATTGACGTTAATTATAACCTCCCAAATTACCAGCAGAAATCCCTTTAAATAGCTCCCCAGAAATATATGCCCAAAACCGGGAAAGGTGGCCGACAACCAAACAGTCATCCAGGGGTTTCTAAGGTGCACATGGTTGGCTTCAAAGGCTGATATATAAGCTTTAGGGCGGCGTAAACGCTTAGTAGATGGTATTCTTTCCACTCACCAGTTACCTCTCATAATATGGTATTTTAGTTTATTATTACTAAGGTGCTAACGATTTATCCACAATCCCCCTAATTAAGGTTGTATCTCCGGCAATAATTAAACCAGTTGTTCGGCAATCAAACATTGTGAAATTATTAATAAAGTGTTATCATATTGGTAATAACACTAAGTGCATGACGCACATAGGCTTGAGTAACATTTATGGGGGGATTGTGGCGATGGAAAGTATGTTCATCAAGCTTAATCAAAAATGTCCTGCTGCAAATTTGCCCATTAAGGACATCCTTCGCTTTAGACTGGGACTACGTTCAAGCGATTTTGCGGTAAAAACCGGGCAGATTATGATTATATATAATCCTACGTATATTGATGCGGATACCATAATTGAAGCTTTTCTGCAAAAAGGCTATGCTATTGACTATTACTGGAACGTTGCTTGAATGGAGTGGACAGAATGATCCAGCCCATGCTTCTTTTACTTATTTTGAAAAAACCAACCCACGGTTATGAGCTTATCCAAAGCTTTAACGCTTTGCATGAAGATGAAATTGTGGAGCCGGGCACTATTTACCGGAACCTGCGGCGCATGGAGAAGGAAGGATTTGTTTTATCTAATTGGGAGGCTACCGAGACGGGGCCGGCCAGAAGGAATTATGCCATCACCCGAGCGGGGCTTAAAGCCTTACAAGGAGCTGTGCTGAAACTAAAGCAGCAAAAGAAAGAAATTGAAGATTTCTTAACCGAATATAGTGATTTGGCGGCCAAGGAGGGGCACTCTGATGAAAACTGATCCGAACGCGCTGAAAATACTGCATGCCGGCGCGCTAAGAAAGCCCATTAAAGATTGCATCCATCTCCTTTGGGAAAAATACCCGGCTTTAAAAGTTGAGCTGGATTACGCCGGGTCACGGGCCTGCGCCAGTGCCGTGGCGGAAGGCAAGGTTGTGGATGTAATTGCCCTGGCCGATTACCAGGTGTTTAACGATATCTTAATACCCCGGTTTGTGGACACCTCTTTTGTTTTTGCCACTGACCAAATAGTGCTGGCCTTTGATGAGTTTTCTACAGACAGTAACCGAATAAACGAGCAAAATTGGATGGATGTGCTGCTTGGCAACGCCACTATTAAATACGCGCGTTCAGACCACCGGCTTGACCCCTGCGGTTACCGAACATTAATGTTGTGGCAGCTGGCCGAGCAATATTATGCCAAACCGGGTTTATACCAGGCCTTGGAAAACGGATGGAGCAACTTATACCCTAAATCCCTAGACCTGGCCGTAGCCTTGCTGGAGGGCAAAATTGACTATGGTTTTGAATATATGTCGGTGGCCAAACAAATGAATCTGCCCTATATTCAATTCCCACCGGAAATTAATCTAAGTGACCCCCGGCACGCCGATTATTACGCGCGGGCCCGAGTTGTTATCGAAGGCAACTTCCCCGGACTGGATTCTGAAATTTGGGGCGCCCCCATCGAATTTGCCGTTTCCATACCAAAGAATTCCAATCAAAAGGAACTGGCCCAGGAATTTATTGAAATACTTACCGGGCCCCGAGGAGAAGAAATATTGGAAGCAAACGGACTAATTCCCTGCTAAACTGATGCGCTGCGATAATTTTTTTTATAAAGGAGTGCCTAATATGTATTTTCCTGTCTCCGGCGTAGAGATTAACCCGTTAATCCCTCCGCTGGTGGCTTTTATTGTTTCGTCAATAACTGCCTCCGCCGGCGTGTCCGGCGCATTTTTACTGCTGCCTTTTCAGGTTAGTGTGCTGCAATATACCAGTCCTTCGGTTAGCCCGACCAACTTAATTTATAATATTGTGGCCATTCCAGGCGGCCTTTACCGGTTTATTAAAGAGGGGCGCATGGCTTGGCCGCTTACCTGGGTAGTGACTATTGGTACCTTGCCGGGGGTGTTTTTGGGGTCATGGATCAGGATCGCATATTTGCCCGACCCCCGTTCGTTTAAACTATTTATGGGTGTCGTATTGCTATATCTGGGCATCAAAATTGTTACTGAATTCACCGGTGGCTCTAAGAAACAAAAAGCGCAAAATAAAGCACTGGAGCAAAAGTTTAAAGAACAGGTAGCGCGGATTAAGGCGGAGAGCAACCAAAAAGTAGCTGCCGGTTTACCGGCCGACGCGGTGGTAAAAACCAAAAGCTTTTCCATGACCCGGATTGAATATGAATTTTGGGGTGAAACCTATTCTTTTAGCACCATGACCGTTTTTGCGCTGGCGCTGGGAGTTGGACTTATTGGTGGCATCTATGGGATTGGTGGCGGCGCTATCATTGCTCCATTTTGTGTTTCCATTTTAGGTTTGCCCGTTTACACCGTTGCCGGGGCGGCCCTGGCCGGGACGTTCCTGACCTCCATAGCGGGAGTAGCATTTTATTCCATTTTAGCGATGACCGCGGTGGGCGCGTCCACCAATGTGGCGCCCGACTGGGCGCTGGGTGCGCTGTTCGGGATAGGCGGCCTTGCCGGGACATACTGTGGCGCGTATTTGCAGAAGTATTTAAAAGAGAACATTGTCAAGGTAATCATGGCGAGCTTAATTTTGTTCCTGGCGCTGCAGTACGTTATACAGTTTTTCCTGTAAAAACTGTTGCCCAAACCTGGCCATTTTGCATACCTGTTGACCAATCTATTAAAGCCGTCGATGGTATAACCAACGACGGCTTTGTAATTTTCACTCCCAAAGAACAACACGCATCACATTAAAAAGGGCGCCTACAAGTTTCGCCAACCGGTAAACCGCGTCCCTGTGCGGGATAGCCGCCCTGCCTGTTATAATAAGAGGTTAACTTGGGGAATAAATAAACTAAATTTACAACATTAATTAGGGGGTTCTCCAAATGTGGGACGGTTGGCCGATAAGCCGTATATTGTTTCTATTTACGGGACTGGCTTTACTGATGATCACCGTTCAAGTCAGCATTTTTCATTACCGGCAAAACTTTAGACACTGGGCTCAGTACGGGCCGGTAATCGGCGCCCCGTTAATTGGGATATTTGCCTTACTTCTATCAATGTATAACCTGCCGGTACTGCGTACCATCCTGGCAGTTTTACTTTTTGCCGGCGTGGCATTAGGCGTAACAGGCACGGTGCTGCATATTACCGGCATCGGTCAACGGGTGGGGGGTTACGGCGAATCACAGAACTTCCTGATCGGCCCGCCCCTGACGCTGCCGGCCATGGTGGCGGCGATGAGCATCCTGGGTTTAATCGCCCTGTACTGGAGGTAGCGGCATGCAGGAGAATCGAACCAGATACCCCGGATACGATTTATTAAAAGAAAAAGACCACTGGGATGACCATACCCGTGCGATAGTATTAAAGAGATTAGGGCCATTTGAGAAACACAAGTTTTTAAACCAACACGAAGCCGACTTAA
Source organism: Peptococcaceae bacterium BRH_c8a (assembly GCA_000961575.1). Taxonomy (GTDB): domain Bacteria; phylum Bacillota; class Desulfotomaculia; order Desulfotomaculales; family Desulfallaceae; genus BRH-c8a. Next base: position 65,108 of record LADP01000019.1, on the reverse strand, counting down.
TTGCCGCCATTGCCAAACACATTCTTTACGATGAAAGAAAAGAATTACTGGACTACGTTCTGCATCACATTGACAATAAGCTTTCTTCCCCCATCGGCGAGGATCAGCGCAAGGTGGGCACACCGGATCAAAAAGTGCTTATCCGCGAAGGGCTAAAAGCCCTGGACAAGCTGGCCCAAAAACAATACGGGGCCCCTTTCCTGGAAGTTGACCCGCAGCCGCAGCTATTATTACTAAGTGCTTTAGCTGCCGGAAAAGCTGCTCCCATGACCGAATGGCAGACCATACCCCAGAAGGAACTGTTTAAAAAGCTGGCCACACAGATTACCAGCGCTTATTATTCCCACCCCACCGTCTGGTCCGAAATTGGATACGGCGGCCCGGCCTACCCCCGCGGCTATGTGCGGGTGGAAAAAGGACTGACTGATCCCTGGGAGGCTAAAAGAAATGCCCAAGAATCATGATTACGTGCAGCACGACTGCGACCATTACGACGGTCATCGAAATAATCACCTGGGCAAGCGCAAATACAGCGACGGGGCGGATATCTGCATTGTCGGCGCCGGCGCCGCCGGCGGGGTGCTGGCTTACGAGCTGAGCAAAGCGGGTTTTAAGGTGGTTGTCATTGATGCCGGTCCTTTTTGGAACCCACAGACCGACTTCGCCAGTGATGAGCTTTCCATGCAGAGCCTGGCCTGGAACGATACCAGGCTGGTGGCGGGCAGTGACCCGCTGTCAATGGGCCACAACAACTCGGGTCGCGGCGTGGGCGGCGGCACCGTGCACTTTACCGGTGTGTTTTACCGGTTCCACGAAAGTGATTTCATGGTTAAAACCGTGGATGGCGTGGCCGATGACTGGCCCATCCGGTACGAGGATTTGGAACCTTATTACGCTAAAATAGAGAAGGACATCGCCGTTTCCGGGCCCAAACACTTCCCCTGGGGCCCCTTCCAGGGACCTTACCCCTACCCCGAACGGGAACCGATTAGCGCTAATGCCCTTATTTTCCGTGAGGGTTGCGCAAAGTTGGGCCTAAAAAGCACGGTGGCTCCGCTGGCCATCCTGTCGGCACCCTTTGACGGGCGGCCACCCTGCATCAACCGGGGGTTTTGCAACCAGGGGTGCCTGCCAAACGCTAAGTTTAGCACCCTAATCCACCACATCCCCAAGGCTATTAAACACGGGGCCGAAGTGCTTAGCGACTGCATGGTCACTCACGTGGACGTGGACAAAACCGGCCTGGTTACAGGGGTAACCTTCGTCCATGACGACAAGGAGTATTTCCAAAAGGCCAAAATCACCATTATTTCAGCTTTCTGCATCGAAACACCCCGCCTTTTGCTGCACTCGGCCTGCCCGCAATTCCCCGACGGCCTGGCCAACAGCAGCGGCATGGTGGGCAAGGAACTGATGACCCACAGCGCGCACGATATCTTTGCCAAGTTCCACGACGAAGTACGCATCTACAAAGGAACTCCCGTGCTGGCGGTATCGCAGGATTTTTACGAAACCGACCAGTCCCGGGGCTTTGTCAGGGGCTATACCTTCAATGCCCACGGCTCCAGACCGCTGGGACTGGCTAAAAACCTGGTCGCCAAGGCCGGCATTTGGGGCCAAAAGCTGTACGACATCATGCGTGATTATAACTTTTTCGCCCAGATTACAATGGTGGGTGAAGTGCTGCCCAATGTCAACAACTCGGTTACCTTAAGCGACGAAAAGGACGAGTACGGGATGCCCAGGCCACTGGTGACATTCGGTTATAGTGTAAACGACAACAAACTAATTGCCCACGCGGTGGCCAAGGCTAATGACATATTGGAAGCGGCCGGTGGTAAACCTGCTTTTGTAATACCGGATACCGGCCACCTGATGGGTACCTGCCGGATGGGTAATGATCCGTCCACCTCGGTGGTAGACGGTTTTTGCCGCAGTCACGATATCCCAAACCTGTATATATGCAGTGCCGCTGCTTTTGTAACCTCGGGCGGGGGCAATCCCACGGAAACGGTTATGGCCATCGCGGCTAGGACGGCCGACCATATTATTGAAGAAGCCTCTAAAGGTGAATAATTAGAATACGTTTGTAAACGAATTTCGGGTTTTTATAGCCAAATAATGTTAAGCGTAGTACAATTTAATTAACTAAACAGAACGTCCCTTCTGGGAGCAGTCTTTAAGCCAATTAGATTCAATTTCCGCTCATCAGCAAATAACTATGGTGAAGGGAGATACATTCATGTTGATTAAACTATTCTTACTATTTACCTTGGTTCCCCTGCTGGAGTTATGGATTCTAATCAAATTGGGCGGATTGATTGGAACGTTGCCAGCCATTCTAATCGTGGCTTCTACCGGATTTGTCGGAGTCTTATTGGCAAAATCGCAGGGTTTAAACGTGCTCAATCGAATGAAGCAGGACATTCAACAGGGGATTCTTCCCGGCAATAAGCTAATTGATGGGGTTTTTATCTTGTTAGGCGGCGCTTTTTTAATCACCCCGGGCTTATTAACAGACCTTTTCGGATTGTCTTTGCTGGTACCGCTTACCAGAGAATGGTTAAAAAGCGCCGCCCGGCACTACATGCAGCGAATATTGGATAGTGGCACAGTCTATATCTGGCAGCGTTAATTATAGATAAAGGAAGGATCATAAAGATGGTTATTAGAAGAGAAAAACCGGAAGAATTTTCTCAGATCTATGATCTAGTTAAAGTTGCTTTTCAAACAGCAAAAGTTACAAACGGTCAAGAACAGGATTTTGTCAATCAGCTGCGCAGCAACGGCAATTATATTCCGGAACTGGCTTTGGTTGCCGAAGAGAACAGTAAATTAATTGGACATCTAATGTTAACAAAGACTTATATTATCAACAATGGTAATAAATATGAAACACTTCTTTTGGCACCTATTTCAGTTGTTTTAGAGTATCGTAATCAAGGAATAGGCTCTAAACTAATCAAGGAGAGTTTTAAATTGGCAAACGATATGGGATACACGTCCATTCTTCTTGTTGGTGATCCTGCGTATTACCATAGATTTGGTTTTAAAGCCGCTGTTAATTTCGGCATTAAACATACCCACAATATTCCTGATGAATACGTCATGGCGTGTGAATTAGTTCCGGGTGCCTTGTATGGCATTAGCGGAACAACTACTTGTTGTTAAATTTAAGTTTGGTTAAAACATTGCAATTGATGAAGAGAAGCTAAATGTGTTGGAGCCCAGTAATGCCTAAAAGGCCCAAACCACTGGTTAGTACATTGGTTTGGGCTTTTGCTGTTACTGGTTTTCAAGTAAAATTTAGGCTTGCAAAAGTATTATATTATGGTACAATTTCATTGAATAAAATTTCAATCAATAGGAGAGAAGCTTTTGGCTAGGAATAAAGAACTAAATCAAAAGATTAAGGATGAACGCCGAGAGCAGATATTATCAAACGCACTAATGCTCTATGCCAAAAAAGGTCTGTCGGCTACTAAGATAACCGATATATCTTCAGCTTCGGGGATCTCCCAGGGGCTGATATACCACTATTACAGGTCTAAGGAAGAAGTATTTGTTGAATTAATCGGAACTGCCTTTGCCCGGCTTAATGTAGCGTGCCGTTGGCTGGAAAGCCAACCCCTAGCACCAAAGGAAAAGATTAAATTTGCGATTAAAGAACTGCTTAAACTTCTGGAACAAGACGAACATGCGGCCCGGTATCATTTGCTTATCGCGCAGGCTACTGCATCGGAAGCCATTCCGGATGAGGCTAAAGAAATAATAAAAAAAGAAAACACATTTCCATATGAAGTAATAGCCCGGATTATCACTGCCGGTCAAAAGGATGGTTCAATTAAGAAACATGATGCCCAGGAACTAGCGCTGGTGTTTTGGACATCAATTAATGGTCTGGCTATTTATAAGGCAGTCCACGGAGCAAAATTCAAGGCCCCTAATGCAAATATACTTACCAGCATGTTTTTTAAGGAATAACACTTGGTGAACCATAAAAAACTAAAGAGGGATGAAATATGCTCAGTTTGCGAGGTCGCATTTTCAAATGTTTATTGCAAAACCGTCATTTATTCAGTTTTAAATTTAAAAAGGAAATTATCGATTGGAATAAATATGAATCAATCCTCAATTTTCGAAAACAGGTGGAAGAGGGGGCCGGAAAATTTGGCAAGTTGCCGGAGGGTATTAGCGTAGTACCTGTTAACATAGATGGCCTCTATGCCGAATGGATATTACCTGCTCAATCAACCAAAGATAAAATAATGCTTTATTTTCATGGTGGCGGATACGTGTCTGGTACGTGTAATTCCCATCGTTCAATTACGGCCAAGTTTGTTAAAGGTAGTAACATAGGTGCACTGCTCTTTGAGTATCGATTGGCCCCCGAACAACCTTATCCCGCAGCCCTGGAGGACTCTTTGGCCGCCTATCACTGGTTATTGGAGCAGGGAATAGACCCTTTAAAGATAGTATTTTTGGGAGATTCCGCTGGTGGAGGTTTATGTTTGGCCACTTTACTGGCACTGCGCGATCAAGGCACTCCGCTGCCGGCCGCAGCAGTGGCTTACTCGCCGGTAACAGATTATAAGTGTACCGGGGATTCCTATCGCACTAAAGCTAAGGTTTGTCTATCCCCTGAGGGGATGGCGCCCGCGCTGGCCAAGCATTACGCCGGCGATAAGGATCCTGGTTTGCCGTATATATCGCCTCTTTATGGGGATCTGCACGGACTTCCACCCTTGCTTATCTGTGCCGGCGAGGATGAAACGCTTTGCGATGACGCAGTTCGGTTTGCGGCCAAAGCAAAAGATGCCGGTGTTGACGTCACTTTAAGGATTGGCAAGGGTATGTTCCATTGTTATCCGGCTATGGCGCCCCTTTTTCCAGAAGCCACCCAAGCAAAGAATGAAATTTGTTCCTTTATAAACAAGTAACGGACCAGACAGGGGGACAGGGACTTGTCTGGTCGCAACCAGACAAGTCCCTGTCCCCCTGTCTGGTCTCTCCCTGTCTTAGTCAAGGTGGCCAATAACTTTTTTCATCCACTCAACCAGGCTGATATTGTATTCCTCTCGTATATTATCTATTTCCTCTATCTTTAGTACATTACCGTCTCTAATGGCCACAACCATATCCAGCAGCGGTTCAATTTCAGCTACTTCGTGGGTTGTCATAATTACAGTCTGTTGTTCCAAATCGATAAAAGAAGCCAAACTCTTGATGATCAATTCGCGCACTATCGGGTCAAGCCCGGATAAAGGTTCATCCATTAAAATAAGTTTAGCCCGCCGGGCCAAAGTCAAGGCTATTTTTAAGCGGCCCCGGTTTCCTTTGGAAAGATCCTTAACCCGCGCCTCTGGTTTTAACTGCATAAATTTTAGCATTTGCTCAGCTTTAGCCAAGTCAAAATCTTTATACTGGCCGTGGTAAAAGTTTATGGATTCCTTAACCGTAAAGAAGGAATAAAAGGTATCCAGTTCGGAAAGAAAGGCCACTTCATCACTGATTCGCCGGCCGGCCGGTTTACCGCATACAGTCACCGCGCCCCTATTGGCTCTAATTAACCCGGCCATAAGCTTTAGCGCTGTTGACTTACCGCTCCCGTTGGGCCCGATTAAACCTACTACCTTCCCGGCGGGAAGTTCAAAGTTTACGTTATCAAGAGCAACTTTACCGTAATATTTTTTGGTTACATTGGCAAACTTAACAATTGACATTTTTGTCCTCCTTATTTGGACTATCGCCCAGATGTTCATCTAACCCGTCTTTAATTTCTTGGTTGTTAAAACCCATTTGTTGCATATCTTTAATGAAGGTATCAATTTTTTCGTGTTTTAATTGTTCACGCAGCTGGGTTAAGCGGGCTCTGTCCTCGGTTACGAAAGTACCAAGTCCCCGCCTGGTTTCAACCACCGTTAAACGTTCCAGGTCGGCATAGGCCCGCTGTACAGTGTTGGGATTGACTTTAAATTGCCCACCCATTTCTCTAACCGACGGCAGTTTATCCCCGGCTTTTAAGTCACCCCGCACAATTTGCAGAATTACCTTCTGGACTAGCTGGTAGTATATTGGTTGAGTTTCATTAAATCCAGTCATAACTACACCTCAACTTTATTGTCTAAAAGCCAGCCGCACAGGTAGAATACAGCTGCCATGACCAGAGTATAGAATAAAATTTCGCCAGCATAGAACGTTTGTTGGATATTTACGTTCTCCATACTGTCAAGTGCTGTCAAATTTAACGGTAAATTAACCGTACCCCAATTAACAAGCGCGTCATAAACGTGGCTATTGGAAAATAAGCCCATAAGCCAGGTAGGGATTAGAAAGACCCCAACCCCGATGAAAAAACGGCCTTTTTTAATCACGTTTCGGGTTGATGCCATAGCCACGGAAATCATCATCGCCCACAGGCCATTATAAATAGCACCCACAATAAGCATTAACGCGATTAACCAGCTGTAACTAAGCAGGGCCGACGAGATTATTTCTATTTTTTGGGGGTCAAAAAACTGCGCTAAATTCTTAAGTTCTATCGACACCACCCAAAAAGCAAAGATACAAGTTATGCCAAACGATACAAGCATGGCAATTAAACCACTGGCCAACTTAGCCGAAATTAACGCCCACCCCGAGCTGGGTAAATGAAGCCATAAATGCGCATTGCTCCATTCATTAGACAGGCTTTTTAGCATATAAATGGCCAAATAAAACATATGAAAAACAATGGCTATAACGGCTAATATAGTTGCCATCCCTGGTCGGCCATAATAGTTGGCCAGGTAGACGTCCAGCAAACCTATCGCAATAACAATAACAAGCCCCCATAATACTCTTGACTTCGTCGAGTTTATTTCTTTTTTCAACAAACTTACCCATGCACTCACTGTACTACCTCCTCTGTATTATTGTATTGGTGTATTAATAATTTAATACACTTTGGATAATATGTCAAGTCTTTTTAATTTAAATTGACCAGACAAGGGGACAGGGACCTGTCTGGTCCTGTCCCCTTGTCTGGTCCCCATTGTCTGGTGTTTTATATCAGATATAACAGGTAAAAATACATCTCAGAGAAGTTATTTTAGATCATAAATTAAATAATAGGAGTGATAAGTATGGGAAGGCTGGCAGGTAAAGTTGCCATTATCACAGGCGGGGCTCGCGGAATGGGCGCATCGCACGCGCGCAGGTTTGTTAAAGAAGGCGCTAAAGTAGTTTTTACCGATATCCTGGTCAATGAAGGGGAAGCTTTAGCCCAAGAGCTGGGTGAAAACGCCAAATTCATTCGCCATGATGTAACCAACGCAACCGATTGGGAACAGGTTGTTACCGAGACAGAAAAGACCTTTGGCCCGGTCAGCATTTTAGTTAATAATGCAGGCATCGTAATCGCCAAACCGATTGAAAGCTATACCGAAGAAGAATACCGCAGAGTCATCGATATCAATCAGGTTTCTGTATTTTTAGGGATGAAAGCCGTTCTGCCCTCCATGAAAAAAACCACCGGCGGCTCGATAGTAAATATCTCATCGATTAATGGTCTTAGAGGCAGCGCTAATACCATCGCCTACGATGCTTCGAAATTTGCGGTGAGAGGAATGACCAAAAGCGCAGCCATCGAGCTTGCCCCCTATGGCATTCGGGTAAATTCCGTTCATCCGGGAATAATTGAAACCCCTATGGTAGTCCAGGAGGATACGAAGGACTTAGTGGTTGAACTAGCTAATTCAATCCCCTTAAAGAGAATCGGTAAACCCGAGGAGGCCTCTAACCTCGTCGTATTCCTGGCTTCGAATGAATCCAGTTTTTCTACCGGTTCAGAATTTGTTATCGACGGTGGCTCAACAGCCAAATATTAGTCTATTAAGAACAGACAAGGGGACAGGGACTTGTCTGGTTAATTAAAAAAGCTTTGCTCATTTATTTAGGCTGTGCGATAGGAATCTGATGAAAAAAATTTAAAGGCCATAAACGGTATTACAATAAGACAACTTGTCGGAGTAATCAAAGTAACAGGGGAAAGCAAGTTTATGGTTGAAAAAGCAAACCAGACAGGTCCCTGTCCCCTTGTCTTGTCAGTCTGAACCGTACGTAAAACGTAGTGCCCGCGGGACTAGTTTCAAAATCGATCACGGCGTTGTGCATGGCAGCTATTTTATAGCAAACCGCCAAACCAATACCCGTACCCTGCTCTTTAGTTGTGAAAAATGGTGTGCCCAACCTTTTTTGCACTTCCGGGTCAATACCTTTCCCCTGGTCACATACGGCCATAATTACTTCATTACCCAGGGCATAAGTATTAATGGCCAGGTTTCCGCCAGACATGGACTGCAAACCATTTCTGACTAAATTAAGAATAAGCTGGCGTATTTCATCCTTGTTCATAGGGAAGTTTGGTAATTGGCCAAGTGTAAATTTGACCTGGTTATTCGCCAGCAGGGCATCAGCCTGTAACATTGGGCCCAGGGATTCAATTTCGTCATTTAAATTCTGGCTGGTTAATTTTAGGGGTCTGCTTCTAGCCAAGGAAAGAAACTTGGTAATAATTGCGTTAGCTCTGTCTAGTTCATCAATCATTAGATTAAGTTGTTCTTCATAAGGACTGAAGTCATCCTTAGCACTAAATAACTGTAAAAAGCCACGTATCGTAGTCATGGGATTTCTAACCTCATGAGCAATGCCTGCTGCCATTTCCCCGATGGTATTTAGCCGGTCCAAGCGGGGCAACTCATGGTCTAGTTGTTTGCGTTCCGTGATATCCAAAATTGCCGTTACATAGCAGGGAGGGTGAACCCCGTTACAATTTAGCGGTGCAGTAATCAATTGAATCTGTACCACTTGGCCGCCCTGAGTAACTAAACCCATTTCCGTACAGCCCACCGGGGCAGCGTCATAAGCATCGCATAATGGTTCCTGGAATATTCCAGTTCGGCCTGGTTCTCAAGCAGCACCTGGTATCGCGCTTCCAAGTCATCTCGATAGTTTTGCTGTTCCTCCGTTGGGAGGTGCGCTTCTTCTTCCGCATTTATGCTATCGGTAAGTTGTAGAGAGTTTGCGGATTTAGTATCTTCGGGCTTTGCTGCAGCATTTCGCTTCAACATATCATCCCTACTCTCTTTAACCTGGGCCAAGGGTACAGGCACCTGGTCCCACTTTATTTTATTTTCCTATAAGCAGTTCCCCCTGAAAAACCAAGCATAGCTGGCTCTACAATAACGATGATGCCATGCGTTCGGTGATATCTTCGATGGACATTAGAATCAACTTGCTCTTGCTGCTTGACGGGATGCGACGGGCATTAATCAGCATGACCCGGCGGCCGATATGGGGAAAGTCATGATTGACTTTAAAATCCTTAAAAGAAGAATCCCGGTACAGAATGTCTTCCAGCAGCAGTTTTAGCGCGGGGATATCCCACTGTCCATTACCTAGCTCAAAAAGATTTTGTTTTACCGACTCATCGGTAGTGACCTGAAAAGTCTCATAAAAAGCCCTGTTGGCCGTCCTTAGGGTCATATTCATTCATGCTTTGCAGTTCTTCGTTACTGGATTGGATTTCCTCGTTCGCCGTGCGGAGCTCTTCGTTGGCCGACTCGTACTGTTCAACCACGGAATGCAGATACTCCTTGGTGGCAGCCAGCTCTTGCTCCATTTCCGGCTGTTCCTCCCGCTCCCCAACGATTTTATCGCAGTGCGGGCTTTCCCCCTTGTCAGAACTAGTCAGTGTCGCCTCCTCAAACACAACCAGATAGTAATAATCATGGCCAGCGGCACCCTTAATGGGGATGACATTGACATTAACATACCTTTTCTGGCCATTGGCAACAACGCGCAGGCCTTCTTTTAAGACGGGGGCGTTTTCCTTTATGGCCCGGCTGATGGCGACACTCAGCCCCGGGGCCAGATCAGTACGCGCCATTTTTATAATATTTAAGGCTGGGCGGCCCGGCAAAGTGCTCAAGGTAGGCTCCGGTTCGGCCGCGAAAATTTATTACTTCTAAATTACTGTTGATAATGACCCCGGCGGGAGCAAACTTATCCAAGACCAAGTCGTCAGCCGCTTTTTGCAGGTCAAAGGCCGCCGCCGCAGGATCCCGTTTTACACTGACGTTGACACCCGTTTCCAACCCCATCGCCGCAATCTCGTTGAACGCCAGGTTGGACATATAGGTATTTTGCAGATAACAGACAAGGGGACAGGGACTTGTCTGGTTAATTAAAAAGGCTTTGCTCATTTATTTAGGCTGTGCGATAGGGAATAACAACTTGTCGGAGCCTATTTCCCCCAAATGCCCTTTTCGCGACCCAAAATGCAAAAAAGGTGAAAGGATATTTATGTCAAATATAGTACAATAAAAAGAAAGAGGTGTATGATGGATCAGGTTCCAAAACAATTCCCCCGAACAGGTTACTAAGATGGAGGGCTATTGTGAGGTTTAAATACTATTACTTCCTACTACTAGCTGTCGGTTTGCTTATGGGTGTCATTTTAGCGATGCAATTTCGAGTAACCAAAGAAATTACAAAAGACACACCTTCGCAAGAAAGGTCTAAAATACTGTCGCAAGAGCTGGAAGAGAACATAAAAGAAAGGGAAAAACTACAGCTTCGCGTGTACGAACTGCGTGATTCCCTAGATGAAGCGTTGGTAGGGCCAGAATTAGCCATGCTTAAAGAAGAACTGGATCGGGTACGCGGACTGGCTGGTCTGACGGAAGTCAGGGGCCCGGGAGTGGAGGTAACGCTAAAGGACAGCCCCAACGCACTTCAGCCAGGGCAAAACCCCAATATTTTCATCCTTCATGATGAAGATGTGCTAAGCGTTTTAAACGAGCTTAAAGCAGCCGGGGCAACAGATATTTCCATTAACGGGCAGCGCATTATATTCTCTACTGAGGTACGCTGTATCGGCCCGACGATACTGTTGAACAAGAACCAGCGTTTGAGCCCTCCATTTGTCATTTATGCCTTGGGTAACCCGGAAACGTTAGAGAATTCCCTGAAAATGAAAGAAGGGGTAGTGGATTCCCTTCAACCATATGGTATTCAGGTTAGTATTAAACAGGTAGATGAATTAATCATCCCGGCGTATTCCGGTCCCCTGATTTTCAAGTACGCTAAGCCCGCAAAACCATAAGCCACTTTACTATGATAAACGTAGCACTAATCCTATACCAAGGATGTTGTAGCAGACAAGGGGACAGGGACTTGTCTGGGTTAATTAAAAAGGCTTTTCTCATTTATTTAGGATGTGAGATAAGGGACCTGATAAAAAAAATTGCCAATAAACGGTATTATAATAGGACAACTTATCGGAGTAATCGGAGTAACAGGGGTAAGCAAGTTTTTGGTTGAAAAAGCAAAACAGACAAGTCCCTGTCCCCTTGTCTGTTTTAACATTAGGGGGGATATACTCACTCTTAATTACGATTAAGACGATTTAAATATAGTTGTATAATGTTGTTAATCATAGTATAATTTTGCCGACGTATATTGCCGACGGTACAATGGAGGCAAAATAATTATGATACTCCAGAATTATGAAATAATTAAAAAGATAGCCGAAAGTCAACAAGCTACAATTTTAAAAGCATACCACAGAAATAACCCAAACCGACTGCTTGTGCTCAAAATTCTGAAAACAACCTTCTTATCAGAATATAAGAAAGCCCAATTTAAACACAAAATCGAACACCTTCGGGTTTTAAACGATCCGCTGATTATCACACCCATCGAATTCAGCGCGAAAGACAAAACCTTTTTTATAACCCAAGACTATTTTGATGGAGTGCCGCTCAATAAGCTGACTGAATCGTATTCCAGCATTGATTTAAACTTTTTTTTAACTATAGCTTGTCAGCTCGCACGGGTTCTGGATAAAGTTCACGAAGCAGGAATTATTCATGGCGGCATCAAACCGCACAATATACTTGTCAACCCCGTCACTCTCGATATCCGCCTGATAGACTTCATCAGCATAGTTGATGTTAGAGATGTCAGTCATTTCATTTACGACCGTTCTTTTGTTAGAGAAACCCTGTCCTATACATCCCCGGAACAAACCGGTCGCATCAGCCACAGGGTGGTTTTTGCTTCGGATCTCTATTCTCTTGGAGTCGTATTCTACGAGATGCTGACCCGCCGTCTACCTTTTATATCATATGATCCTCTTGAATTGATCCATTCCCATCTTGCCGAAGAAGCACCTGAGGTCCATGAATTAAAACCGGACATCCCCCCTGCTTTAAGTAAAATTACCGCTAAATTAATGCTTAAAGAGCCCGAGAAACGCTACCAGAGCAGCAACGGGCTCTTTGCCGACCTCGTAAGGTGCCGGGATGAATATTCAACGACCGGTACGATACGCGAATTCCCTCTGGAGAGCCATGTATACTCCCACACGGTTACCTTCATTTCTAAGATGGTCGGACGCAATAGGGAATCCGAAATGATCCTTAGGGAATACGATCAGGTAACCCGGGGGGCATTTCGCTCGCTGTTCATTTCCGGGTTGTCAGGAATTGGAAAGACCCGACTGATACATGAACTGCAAAAGCCGATTGTGCAACACAGGGGCTATTTCACATCAGGGAAATTCGACGTATATCAAAAAAATATCCCTTACAGTTCGCTTATGCAGGCTTTCAGAAATTTGATACGAACCTTTCTTACCGAAAACGACGAAAGGGTTGCGCTGTGGGAAAACAGGATAATAAAAGCGGTGGGCCAAAATGGGAAGATCCTGACGGATGTAATCCCGGAATTGGAGCTCCTGATCGGCCCGCAACCAGAGGTCAAAAAAATTCCTCCTGCAGAATCACTGAACAGGTTTAATGACCTTATTGACCGGTTTTTAAGCTCTCTGGTGAGCGATAAGAATCCTCTGACCATATTCATAGATGATCTCCAATGGTGTGATACAGCATCTTTCGACTTTCTGAACAACATATTAGCCAATTACCTGGAACATCCATACCTTTTCTTCCTGGGTGCCTATCGCTATAACGAGGTGGACTCAAGCCATCCCCTGTTCAAGCTCATCCGGCGTGCGGAAAAAGGCAGCCAGCCATTGAAGGAAATCAGGCTGGGACCCTTAGAGCCCGAGCACTGCCATGAAATGGTATCATATATTCTCGACTCTCCTCTTGCGTGGACAAAGTCATTGTCAGATTTCATAAGCGCGCTCAGTGAAGGGAACCCCCTCTTTGTCAGTGAGAGCCTGTCATATCTTCATCATGAAGACCTTCTTTTTCTTGATCAAGACAGGCAATGGCGATGGGACCTTGATAAGATCCACCAGTCTCGCATGCCAACCAGCATAGTCGCCCTTTTTAGTTCAAAGATTCACAAGCTCCCACCGGATCTGATAACCCTGCTTGAATATTGCGCCTGCATGGGTAATACCTTCTCACCTGCCGATTTATCGGCGATTAGGGGAATGACCCTGCTGGATACTTTCGAGATCCTGAAACCGGCTCTCGGGCAAGGACTGCTGATAGAAAGCAAGAACCAGTTGCAATTCATCCACGACAAGGTTCAAGAAGCAGCGTTATCCGCGATTAGTATTGAAAGACGTCGTAAGATTCACTGGCAGATCGGAAATCGCCTCCTTGCTGCTATTCCGGAGGGCACTGAGGGCATTGAAAAGCTCGAAAACCTGGTCACCATTGTTTCTCACCTCAATCTTGGCAGAGAAGATAATCTAGACGTAAACACAGCGTATTTATTGTCCGACCTCAACTACCATGCCGGCAATAAAGCAATTGATTCTCTGGCCACTGAAGCGGCAAATGAGTACTTCAATCTTAGCAGGGTACTTTTACCGGATGACTGCTGGGCGGACAGTCATTATGAGCGCACTTTCAGGATATTTCAGAAAACGGCCAAAACAGAACTAATGTGCGGCAGTTATAAAAAATCAGAAAGACTACTTAACGAGTTACTTGACCACGTCAAAACCGACCTGGACAGGGTGGAATGTCTGGCAAAACAGACAATTTCGCTGTCATCCATCGGAAATTTCATTAAAGCTATAGAGACAGCCAACCGAGGTTTGAGCTATTTCGGAAAATCCATCCCGGAAAATGCGGATGAATTGGATAAAAGAAGGAAAGAGTTGATGGCTGAAATCGCCTCCATGGATCTCGACATCCGGAAAACGATTCTGAACATGCCTTTTGCTACAGACAGGAAGAACAAGGTCGAGCACGCATTTTACAGCGAGCTTATTTCTGCCCAGTATATGTCCGGATTTGTGCCGCAGATGTATCTCATGGCGGCACAGGCAACCCTGCACTGCCTGTCAGCCGGGATGGATGAATCCGTAATATACGCTTTCGTTGCCATGGGGATTTATTTTGCAGAACAGGAAGATTTCGACCAGTCGTTCATATACGAAGACCTTACTCGAGATATGGCCGCAAAATACCCGCATACCTTCGTCGCGACAAAATGCATGACCGGTATCGCATTTGCCCTAATGCACTCAAGAAGTCACCCGAAGGATATCGTGGGCTATTGTCTTAAGGCATTACAGTGTGGAAAAAGCTGCGGTGACCTTAATAATGCCGGCCTTTCTTACGGTCCCCTGTTGTGGAACCTTCAGGTTCAGGGAGCGGACATGTCTGCTATCGAAGATTACGCTAAAGAATGCCTGCAATTTTCCAACAGGTATAATCTTTCCTTTTCCAGGGGTATTGCCGAAGCTATGCAAGCAGGTTGGATCGAGCCGATGAAGAAAGAATATTCACCTGTATTTATGGAAGAAAAAATTAAGGCATGGGAGCAGAATAACCACATCGCTTCTCTAGGAAGTTACCATATCCACAGAGCACTAACGCACTATTATTTTGAAGAGTATGAAAAGGCACAAGTATGCCTAACGGATGGCCAGAGATACCTGTCAGGTCTTTCCAATAACGTACTGAAAAGACAGTGGCATGTTTTTCTGGTTTTAAACGCGATCAAGCTGTATGAAAAGCGCTTACATTTCAAAAATGAACATGAATTAATGGTAGAAATCCAGCCAATTATTCAGAAGATTAAAAAATGGGCCGCGCTGGGACCGTTATTGAAACCCTATCTGTCCTTTATTGATGCCGAACTGGAAAGAATCACCGGCAAATTTAAGGATGCCAGGAGTCTATACCTCGACGCTATAGATGCCGCACATAAACATAAGTATACGTTTTTGGAAGGTCATCTTAACGAATGTCTGGGGGAACTTCTGTTGCAATCCGGTCAGTGTTCCGAAAGGGTATATTTTGCCGAGGCAACGCGTTTGTATAAGAAATGCCGGGCAGAACGAAAAAAAATCAATCTCATCGGTAAATATCCTGAGTATTTTGGGGAAGAAAAAGCTTCTTACCCATCCCTTGATGCGGAGTATCCTTCCCGGATCCTTCCCGACCTTGATATCAAGTACCTCATGAAGTCATCCCATGCCATTTCCGCCGAAATAGAGCAGGATGCCCTGATGAAAAAGATCATGAACATGGTTATCGAGAGCTCGGGGGCTCAGCACGGCTATCTGCTGATCGAAGAAGAGGGTAACTTGTTTATCCGTGCGGCAAGTCATGTCACGGTGAAGCAAGTAGTCCATAGAGTTAATCAAAAACTGATTGACGCTGAAGATATCTGCAAAGCCATTGTCCGGTATGTATACAGAACTGGAAAGAAGTTGATCCTTAACGACGCTTCGCATGAGGGTATGTTCAAAGGCAATCCTGAAGTCGAGAAGATGCAGTTGCGCTCCGTCATGTGTCTGCCAGTGATTAAGCAATCAAGAATGATAGGGATCATATACCTGGAAAACCGTTTGTCGAATGCAGTATTTACATCAGAAAAGACGCAGATGACTGAATTGCTGACATCGCAGGCGGCAATTTCCCTTGATAATGCCCGGTTGGTGGAGGAAATGAAGAAGGCGGAGGAGAGGCTGCGCGGTACAAAAGGCGAATTGGAGCTACGAGTGCGGGAGAGAACCGCGGAACTGGCCAGAGCCAACGAACTCCTTGAAAGGGATATTGTCAGGCGCAAGCAGGCCGAGGAGGCGGTACAGGCGGAACGACATCGGTTCAATACTGTTCTGGAGATACTGCCGGCTTACTTGATACTATTGACGCCGGATTATCATGTACCCTTTGCCAATCGCTTTTTCCGTAAGCGCTTCGGCGAGTCTCACGGCCGGCGCTGTTTTGAATATCTGTTTGAGCGCAGCGAACCTTGCAAGATTTGCGAAACTGCTAACGTCCTGAAAACCTTAGAGCCCCATGAGTGGGAATGGACCGGCCCGGACAGTCGCAATTACCATATCTTCGACTTCCCCTTTACCGACGTGGACGGTTCCGCTCTCATCCTGGAGATGGGCATCGACATTACCGACCGCAAAAAGGCTGAAGAAGAAATTCAAAAACTTAACCGGGAGTTGGAACAGCGCGTTAACGAACGTACAATCCAGCTGACGATCGCCTACGAGGAACTGCATGCCAGTGAGGCGCGCCTGCGGGTTGCCCTGCATGAAAAAGAGGTGCTGCTCAAAGAGATACACCACCGTGTTAAAAACAACCTCCAAATTATTTACAGCCTGCTAAATCTTCAACTGCCTTATATTAAAGACAATCAGGCCATCGAGCTGTTCAAGGAAAGCCAGAACCGGGTTTACTCGATGGCCCTGATCCATGAAAAATTATATCAGTCCGAGTCGCTGGCAGAAATAAACCTTGCTGGATATATTCAAAGCCTGATAGCCAATCTGTTCCTTTCTTACGGGGTGAGCGAAAAAGCCATTACACCGAAAATAGATGTTGAAAATCTTATGCTTAATATTGATACGGTAATCCCCTGCGTTTTAATTATTAATGAACTCGTTTCAAATTCGCTGAAGCATGCCTTTAAAAATTATTCCGGACGAGCAGGCCAAAAGAATGAAATCTGCATCGATCTGCGCTATGGCACCGGCAATGAATTCATATTAACCGTCAATGACAATGGTGTCGGCCTGCCGCAGGGCTTCGATATTCAGAACTGTAAATCACTGGGGCTGGAATTAGTAAGCGTGCTGGTAAAACAACTCAGGGGCTCCATTCACCTGAATACAAGTGGCAGAACAGAATTTACGATTACATTTACAGAATTTAAAAAGAAGGGAGCATGACATAATGTCTGGAGCAAGGATACTGATTATTGAAGACGAAGGTATTGAAGCCCTTGACTTACAATATAGACTGCAAGGCTTGGGATACTGTGTTCCTGATATTGCATTTACCGGAGAAGAAGCGGTTAAAAAAGCAGAGGAAATCTCTCCTGATCTGGTGTTGATGGATATAATGCTGCCTGGCGAAATAGACGGTGTGGCAGCCGCCGAGCAAATCAATGCCCGTTTCGATATTCCGATTATTTATTTAACTGCTTATGCCGATAAAAATACACTGCAGCGCGCCAAGATAACCGAACCTTATGGTTATATCGTCAAACCCTTCAAAGAAAGAGAATTGCACATCGCCATCGATATGGCTTTGTACAAGCACAAAATGGAAGGGAAATTAAAAGAGAGCGAAAAATGGTTAGCAACAACGCTCAGGAGTATCGGTGACGCTGTGATAGCCACCGATAATAACGGTCTGGTCACATTCATGAATCCGGTTGCCGAAAACTTGACTGGCTGGAAGACGAAGGAAGCCTTAAACAAGAAATTAATAGCAGTGTTCAACATCATCAACAGCAAGACATGTCAGCCCGCAGAAAATCCGGTGGCAAGGGTATTACAGGAAGGCGTAACCGTAGGTCTGGCAAACCATACGCTATTAATCTCAAAAGACGGAAAAGAAATACCGATAGATGACAGCGCCGCACCTATCAAAGATGACAAGGGTAACATTACTGGTGTGGTTTTGGTATTCCACGATATAACAGAGCGCGAGCAAGCTGAAAAGGCGTTGCGTGAGAGTGAAGAACGCTACCGCGCCCTTGCGGAAGAGCTCCGCGAATCCCACCGTCATAAAGACGAGTTCATGGCTGTGCTATCGCATGAGCTGCGTAACCCACTCGCTTCCATCCGAAACAGCCTGGCAATCCTCGACCGTGCCACACCCGGCAGGGATCTAGCTTATCGAGCCAAAAATATCATTGAGCGGCAGGTGGGGCAGCTTTCACGTTTGGTCGACGACTTGCTCGATATCACGCGCATCAAACAGAACAAGATCCAGTTTCACCTGCAGCGGCTTAATATCAACGAACTCGTGCGCCGGACGGTAGAAGACTACCGGCCGCTTTTCGAGAAAAACGGCATTCGTTTGGAGAGCGAGCTCGCTCAATTTGAGATGTTTTTAAACGCTGATGGGGCCCGCCTGGTGCAGGTGGTTGGGAACCTGCTCCAAAATGCGGTCAAGTTCACAAGATGTGACGGAAACGTAAAAGTGTCCATAGAAAGCGATGCGCCGCGGCAGCGAGCCATCATCCGAGTGACCGACACCGGTATTGGTATAGCGCCCGAGCTAATATCCCGCCTTTTCCAGCCTTTTATGCAAGCGGAAACAACCCTTGACCGGAGCCGCGGTGGGCTTGGGCTTGGGCTGGCGCTGAGTATGGGAATTGTTAAGATGCACGGTGGCGACATGAGCGCTTATAGTGCTGGGCTTGGCAAAGGATCGGAGTTCGTTGTATATCTCCCTCTGGAAGGAATCTCGACTAAAGAGCCGCAAGCCCCACTCCCGGACATTCTCCACTACAGCAGGCGGGTGCTCATTATCGAAGATAATAAGGATGTAGCTGAGACCCTGCGTGAGTTGCTCGAACTTAGTGAACACGAAGTCGCAGTTGCTTACAACGGTCCTGAAGGGTTAAACAAGGCTCGGGAATTTGGTCCTGAGATTTTGCTGTGCGACATCGGGTTGCCCATCATGAACGGCTATGACATCGCAAAGGCTTTTCGCGAGGATAAAGATCTAAATAGTATACTCCTTGTGGCTTTAACCGGTTATGCTTTACCGGAAGATTTGCAGCGGGCTGCTGATGCTGGTTTTGATCGTCACTTAGCAAAACCGGTGGACCTGGATGAGTTGGATCGAATACTGGCCCAGTTGCCGGATAGGTAGGGATAAGCGGCTATAGCAGACAAGGGGACAGGGACTTGTCTTGTCCCCCTGACAGCAACGATGTTGACGCTTCAAGGTCGCCCCGGAATCATGCCAGGTTAAAGGTATAGCAATGCGTTAGTTGATGCCCAACAAATATTAAGGATGTAGACAAACTATAAAGCATTAACCAGTTGACTATTCATATTTAAAAGCACCTCCGTGTATTATTTAAAAAATCATCTTACCGATGTTGTGATCAAGGGGTATAAAACCGATTGCTCTACTGTCACGGCTGGCATTACGGTTATCTCCCATGACAAATATATGATTTTCCGGAACAACCCACTTTTCTTCTCGCGAATCGTTCATGGCCTCTTTGATATAAGGCTCATTTAACGCCACGCCGTTGCGATAAAATATGTCATCTTTAAACTCTAAAACGTCACCAGGTTTGCCGATGACCCTCTTGATGTAGTAAATATGATCTGTTTTGCCCAGTACAGAAAGAATAACAGGAAACTCCAAAAAATCATCCTTAATAGAACGCTCCCGGTTAACCCGGCTATCAATAATAACAATATCCCCATATTCCGGGATGCAAGAAAAGGTGCGTTGAAGTTTAGACACATATATGCGTTCCTGATCGTGCAACGTTGGATCCATAGAATGCCCTTCAACCTTGTAAGGTTGGAATATAAAAATACTAATGAACAAAGTAAGGGCAAATGCTATCCCACAAGTGCCTACCCAGCCCCAAATTTTGGTTAACATTTCACGCAACAACCTTTCCCAAAATTTTTCCTTCGCAATAATTTTATCACATGAGCAGACAAGGGGACAGGGACTTGTCTTGTTTAAAGGCAATAAACGTATTACAATAAGACAACTTGTCGGAGTATAATCAGAGTAACAGGGGTAAGCAAGTTTATGGTTGAAAAAAAGCAAAACAGACAAGTCCCTGTCCCCTTGTCTTGCTGCCGCCCGGCCGCACCTTTGTGCCACTGCGGTTTGTCAGCGAAACCCTGGGTTCGCAGGTGGAATATAACGCACAAACCAAGCAAGTTACAATCAGCGGCATTAACGGTTAGCAAAAAACAGAAGGATAAGCAATAAGAAAGCCATCCTTACGAAAAACATTGTTGCCATAGGTATATTACTGTGGTATTCTTGATTTGGAAAAATTAAATACATGCACAAGGGGAGCTTCTGGTGCGGAGCTGAGAGTGCGGGAAAGACCCGCTGACCCTGGAACCTGAGCGCTAATTTGGCGCTGCCTGCATGGTGCAGGTACTGGATAATACCAGCGGAGGGATGTGATATAAATATTTTGTATTTAACCGCATTCTCTTTGAGAATGCGGTTTTTATTTTAAGCCTCCAACATAACGGAAAATTAAATTACGAAGGGAAGAATACTGATGACTGAAAAAATACTAAGAGATATTGCTGATTGTTTAATTAAAATAAGAGAAAACAAGCCCCTGATACACAACATTACCAACATGGTGGTAATGAATGATACCGCCAATATCTTGCTTCACATTGGCGCCTCCCCGGTGATGGCCCATGCCCGGGAAGAAGTTGAGGAAATGGTGGCCCTGTCCGGAGCCCTGGTTTTAAATATCGGCACCTTAACACCAGAACTGGTGGAGAGTATGCTTATTGCCGGAAAGAAGGCCAATCAGCTGGGTATCCCCGTGGTGCTGGACCCTGTAGGGGCAGGCGCTACCCGCTTCAGAACCCAAAGTTCACTGCGTATTCTCAATGAGATAAGTGTAACCATATTACGCGGCAACGCTGCTGAAATAGCCATTTTAGGTGGGCTGGATGCCACCGTTAAGGGTGTGGACGCTGCCGGGGTATCAGCCGAAAGCGGAGAAATCGCCCGGCTGGTGGCTGAAAAATTTGGTTTGACCGTAGCCATTACCGGTAAAATTGATGCTGTTTCCGACGGCAGGCGTACTATTTTGATTGAAAACGGACACCAGATGATGGGCGGACTTACCGGAACTGGCTGCATGTCCACCGCCCTTTCGGGCGCCTTTTCCGCTGTTAGCCCGGATCCGCTGACCGCTGCCGCAGGTGCCCTAATTTCCTTCGGTATTGCCGGTGAAACAGCCGCGTCGGGAGAACCCCTGCGGCCTGGTTCCTACAAGGTGGCCTTGTTCGACCAAGTCTATGACCTTACCCCGGAGAAAATTATCTCCGGTGCCAGGGTAACCATTAAAGAGGGTTAGCTGATGAAAGAAATCAGCAAAGATAAACTTAAAGAACTTTTGTCCTTATACGTGGTTACCGATGAAAAGCTTTCCCTGGGCAGGCCGGACCAGGTGTTAGCAGGCCTAGCGGCTGCCGGGGGTGCCGGAGTGATACAGCTCAGGGCAAAGCAGGCATCTACCCACATCTTGTATGAAAAAGCCCTGGCCATTAAAAAAGAACTTGCAGAAAAAGCCCTCTTTATTGTCAACGACAGGCTGGACGTGGCCCTGGCAGTAGGAGCGGACGGTGTGCACCTGGGGCAGGACGATCTGCCTGCAGTTGTGGCCAGGCGCATTTTGGGCACCGAAAAAATAATCGGTGTATCGGTAGGAAATGTTGAAGAGGCCTTACGGGCGGAGGCTGACGGCGCTGATTACCTGGGAGCCAGCGCGGTTTTTGCCACGCCCACCAAAACTGATGCCGGGGCTATTGGCCTTAATGGCCTGGAATCTATTTGCCGCGCCGTTAGTATACCTGTGGTGGGCATAGGCGGGATCAACAAGTCTAATGCCATGCAGATAATAGCAGCCGGAGCAGCCGGCGTAGCCGTGGTTTCAGCCGTGATCTCGGCCCCGGATGTGGCATTAGCCGCAGCAGAACTGCTCGCCATTGTAAAGGAAAGACCAGCTGGCCTTAAACTCTAACTACTTAGTAAAATAGTATCTGCAGTTTAAAAGGAGGAGAATTATATGTCTTACAATACCCAGATGGGGGCGGCCCGGCAGGGTGTAGTGACCAAAGAAATGGAAGCTGTCGCCGGTAAGGAAGGCGTTGCTGTTGAAAAGCTCCGTGATCTGGTGGCCCGGGGTAAGGTTGTTATTCCAGCCAACATTAAGCATACCTCCCTGGAGCCTTGCGGCATTGGCCAGGGACTTAAAACTAAAGTAAATGTTAATCTGGGGGTTTCCAAAGACTGCTGTGATTTGGTCGCCGAGATGGAAAAAGTTCGCCTGGCAGTGGAAATGAAGGCTGACGCCATAATGGACTTAAGTTGTTTCGGCAAGACAGAAAATTTCCGGCAGCAGCTGATTCAGTTCTCCCCTGCTGCTGTCGGCACGGTTCCGGTATATGACGCGGTAGGGTTTTATGACAAAGAACTTGAAGACATTAGCGCGGAAGAGTTCCTTGGAGTAGCAGAAAAACATGCCCGTGATGGTGTGGACTTTATGACGATCCATGCCGGTATTAACCGGGAAACAGCGCAAAGGCTTAAAAATAATCCCCGTCTGACCAACATCGTTTCCAGGGGTGGCGCGCTGCTCTTTGCCTGGATGGAGATAAACAACAGGGAAAATCCCTTTTATGAATACTTTGACGATCTGCTGGAGATCTGCAGCCGCTATGATGTAACCATCAGCCTGGGAGACGCCTGCCGTCCGGGCTGTATTAAAGACGCCACTGACGCTTCGCAGGTGCAGGAATTGATCGTGCTGGGCGAGTTGACCCAAAGGGCCTGGGAAAAGAATATCCAGGTAATGATTGAAGGCCCGGGGCATATGGCCCTCAATGAGATAGCCGCCAATATGCTGCTGGAAAAAAGACTCTGCCACGGCGCGCCGTTTTATGTTCTGGGACCACTGGTTACCGATATTGCGCCAGGTTATGATCATATCACCAGCGCTATCGGAGGCGCCATTGCCGCTGCCAACGGTGCTGATTTTCTTTGTTATGTCACTCCTGCTGAGCACCTGCGGCTGCCTACCCTGGAGGATATGAAGGAAGGCATTATTGCTTCGCGCATTGCCGCCCATGCGGCCGACCTGGCCAAGGGCATACCGGGGGCGCGGCAGTGGGATGACCAAATGAGTGAAGCCAGGCGCAATCTTGATTGGGCTAAAATGTTTGAACTAGCTATTGACCCTGAAAAGGCCCGCCGCTACAGGGCCGAGTCCCAGCCTGAAGCTGAAGATTCCTGTACCATGTGCGGTAAGATGTGTGCTATGCGCAATATGAACAAAGCTTTAGGCAAATACAATGTTATATAGCGCCATGACCATAGCCGGATCCGATTCAGGAGGCGGAGCAGGAATACAGGCAGATTTAAAAACCTTTATGAATTTTAAGGTCTATGGAACCTCGTCTATTACCGCCATTACTGCCCAGAACACCCTGGGGGTAAACAACGTACAAACCCTTTCCCCCGATTTGGTGGCCGCCCAGATTGACGCGGTGATCGAAGACATCGGCACTGATGCTGTCAAAACAGGCATGCTCGGCAGCCGGGAAGTTGTGCAAACAGTGGCAGACAGGGTTACTGCGCATAGGATTATAAATCTGGTGGTAGACCCGGTAATGGTGTCAACAAGCGGCCACAGGCTGCTGCAGGAAGACGCTATTCATGCTTATATTAAAGAGCTATTTCCTTTAAGCCTGGTGGTTACTCCGAACCTTTACGAAGCTGAAATAATCACCGGATATAAAATTGATACTGTGGAAAGTTTAAAAGACACGGCTCTGCGTATGTTGGACATGGGGGCCAGATGGGTGCTGTTAAAGGGGGGGCACAGGCAGTTTGCCGGAGAGGATAAGTTTGCAGTAGACCTGCTGACGAACGGTGATTATTATCAGGAATTACGAAACCCTAGAATTGCTACCACTTGTACGCATGGTACCGGCTGCACCCTTTCCGCAGCTATTGCCGCCTGCCTGGCGTTAGGAATGGATGTGCCCGGGGCAGTTCACCGGGCAGAAGCATTTCTTAATGGCGCGATTAGAACTGCCGTGCCCATCGGCATTGGACATGGACCAGTTAATCACTGGTTTGACATAAGCAATTAATATAGAATTACTATTTTCTCACATCGGCACCCTTTGGACGGGAGGCATAATGGAGGAAGGTGGGGTCTTAGAGCTCGAAGGGAGAGGGTACGTCCCCCGGACAGGGTCCGGAGGGACTCCCTTCGACGAGCACAATAAAAAAATTAGGACTGTAGCTAGGCTATAAATTCTGATGAGTTTAAATGAAGTTCCTGGCATATATCAGCAACCACACGCTTTTCAACAGCACTGAATTCACCATCGGCATAGCCTATGGCACAACAGATGCGTACCAGCAACCGGGCCGCTTCCGGCTTCTGACCCAGCTTGCCCACAGCCCTTAGCGCCTCGGCGCGGCCAATCATATGGTCACGCTCTAGCTGTTGAACATGGTGGCTAAAACGGGAATTCACCTGACTTATATCAAATGCCCGTAACTCTTCGCTGCTGCTAAAGTAGCTTATAACCTTTTCCCGCTCCGCATTATCCACATGACCGTCAGCCATTGCTACCAATGCGCAGCCGGCTACAACAGCTTCAAGTAAATCCTGCCCCATATACTTGCTTATTACGTCCTTGGTTTTACGCCGCTGCTCTTCAAACCAGCGGGCATAGTTTTGGTTACTATCCGGCGACCAGCGTCGGCCGCAGCTGATGCAGGCAAATTCCATCTTTTTACTGCCAATAAAACCACCCAGTAAACCCACCGGGCCAAGTAATATACCCCCAACAATAGCTTTGCCGAAGCCAAAACCTTTTTTCCCGGCGGTGATCCGGTCGGATTGACAGTGTGGGCAGCGCAGTCCCGATTGCTGTGCGCCATTGTTCCCCGGTGAGTACGGCGGCTGAGCGTTGCCAGGCTGCGCGTTGCCATACGGAGCCCCCGGTGAGCCATAGGACGGGGGTGCGCTACTGGGCGAAGTTCCCTGAGAGCCGTATGATGGCGATGGGCCAGGCAATGGGCTAGGCGGTGGTGTCGCCGA
This sequence comes from Peptococcaceae bacterium BRH_c8a, assembly GCA_000961575.1. GTDB lineage: Bacteria > Bacillota > Desulfotomaculia > Desulfotomaculales > Desulfallaceae > BRH-c8a. The sequence continues at coordinate 40,025 of LADP01000019.1, read as the reverse complement.
ATTCTCGCCTTCCACATTAAGTCCAAAGTTGTGGCATAAAGCGCCCAGTCCCCCCTTAAATCCGCTGCCGATGGCGCTAAATTTCCATTCTGTTTGATGGCGGTATAGTTCAGCCACAACAATGGCTGTCTCAACAGAGAAATGTTCACCTAAATTGTATTGCAGCAGTACATCCCCGGTATCTCCGTTAAGAATGCGTACATAAGCGCTGGATACCTGACCAAAGTTTTGTCGGCGGGCCTCGGCGTCAAAGATGGTAATTGCAAAATCTATTCTGGCTATATGGGCAGGCACATTATTTAAATCAATACTTATTTTCTCGGCATCACCGTCAAGTCCGCCCCTGCGGTTATCTCCGCTATACACTACGGAGTTGGCACCACCGTTGGGATTATTATAAAAAACAAAATCATTTTCACTTTCAACCTTACCGGAAGCGCCCAGTAAAAAAACCGAGGCATCCAGGTCTAAACTCTGCCCGCCGGTAGATTGGCCGATGCTCCAGCCCAGCCCCACAATAATTTTCCTTAAACCCGGGTTTGTTTTGGTTAAATCTATTTTTTGTCCCTTGCTAAGATTGATTGCCAACTTTATTACCTACCTTCCAGATACGAACTAAAAATCTTAGTTAAATATCTGATTAAATACAACACAAAAACGGTTAATCCTTTATTAAATTACAAATTATCCATTCCAATATACGCTTTAAATTAACATCCGGCTGAAAAGCGCTCTCATTTAGTTCCTTCTGAGCGCGTTTTTCAGTAGGTACTTTATACATTTTCCCTGGCGTAAAATGGAGACATCAATTCAATATAGATGTTTACACTTGCTAAATCACCAAATGGATAATAATTACATATTAATAAACAAAAAGGAGAAATTAAGTATAAAATGGTTAACGATGGCAAGAATAAGTCATTTAAAACTGCGGATGATTCTCATAAACATATAAAGCAGCACTATGAAAAAACGGGGGCGGGTAAAGATTACCCACCGAGCAGTTCAACAGAAAACGCCGTGGTCGATCGTTTTCATCATGGGAAAAAACCATCCACTCCGGGTTTTATAGAAGAATCTTTACGGTTAAACCTTTTCTGGTTGCGGATAATGAGTGAGCATGCTTTATTTATACGGCTGGGCTTGCCCTGTGAAGAAGTGGCTTTACGTTTAGAAGCCGAGCAATTGCAGAAAGAATTTGCCCGCTTACTTGATGAAGCCCAGCAGATAGCTGAAAACCCGACAAAAAATGAAGTGTTTAGGCTAAACCGAGAGGCCATTAACCTGACAACGGCTATTATTGACTTTAAAAGCCGTGTTTTGCAACTAATTATCTGCTGTGATATCGTTACCGGATTCAACCTGCCGCTCTTGATAGATCATATCCGTCGCGAGGCTATTTTCTTCCGTGCATCGCTGGTCAGACTTCAGGAAGGCCTTACAGTCGGGTCAGTGGAAGAGCTAATCCAGTCCCAACTTTTCTGGTTGCGTATCATGGCGGATCACAGTAAGTTCATCCTGCACTTACTTGACCCTTCTGAACGACGTTTTATAGGCATCGCAAGGGAATTTAGCGACTTGTTTGACCAACTGCGTCTGCACGCCAGGGATTTTGAGTCTATGCTTGTACCCCAAACGTTTGAAAATTCACTTCTTGATGATACAGACCCTGTTGTTTTACGTCCCGGGGTATTTGGTGAAGGTTTACCTGAACCCTTTTCCATAGGCTCTCTTGATCGGTTTACTGAAGAGGCCATTGCAGCTACTGCGGAGTTGCGTGATTTTAAGCAAACAGCACGTGAATTAATTGAAAGATGCAGAGTATTAAGCATTATATCACCACTTTTAGCCGATCACGTGTTCAGAGAGGCCGTACGTGCAGTTGAGGACCTGACAATGCTCGAGAGACTACTTCCTCCCCCTTGCGAGTTTAAACCCGACGACCAAAAAAAATTACACGGTGACCCGTGCTATACAAGAGAACAAGAATTCCCGGCGGGTGAAAAACCCAGCCCGAAGGGGTTTCTGAATCCATCTGCAAAAGGCGCCAACCCTGAACCGTCCGGGGCACACCGGTAGATTACTCCGTTGTAATAAAACTCACCTTTGACAACTTCACCGGGATAACTTGTTTTAAAACTCTGACTATTGTCTTAAGAAAGTAATCCGGTGATTTTATCGTTTTACCATAGAGTGAATGGGAAGCACATCTAATGCCATCAAACAAAATGTAGCACAGCACCAACTGGTGACTGCGCTAAAAATTTTTAACTACACGGTGTATACTTTTTTAAAGTTTAGTTGTTATATAAATGTATGCTGCTAAAACTTGTGGCAACTGGCCGGTTTAGAATGCTGCGTAAAGGCGGTAAACTATGGAGGATGAAACCTTAGAGCAACTCCTTCTAGATGAAGTCAAGGTAGTTTTTAAATACCTATTTAAAATGGGTGCATCAAAAGAAGATGCTGAAGATATAGTCCAAGAAACCTTATATAAAGCGGTAAATAATATTGATTCCATACCATCAAGATAAAATTCAAGCATGGCTTTTTAAGGTTGCGATTAATAGTTATTATAATCTATATAGCAAAAAGAAACGAAGTAGTGAGTATATTGATGCCTTACCAAATATGAAGCTTTTTGCTGCTGAAAGTTTAGAAGATCAAATGGTAAGCAAAGAACGCATTAATGAAATCTACAAAGCTTTGGATTTATTAAAACCATCCTGACTATTGACTCGGAAACAGTGTTATTTTTTCAGGTTTAATACACCGGATAAATTCCGGTGTATTTTATTACCTTCGACAAGTGGACAGGGGACACACTCCTGTCCTGTTTTACAGGTATTATTTACTAATTAATTAGCAACCCCGGCATAAATCAGCCTGGACACGTGGTAATATTACTGGTGTGAACTCACATGCTTAAATTATAGTTGAGGTATGGTAATATAATCGCATAACCGGTAATCTGTCTGATTAGTTTTCTAAAGTAAAATAAAGTTAGGATGACTCATTAAAATGAAAATTTTACTGGTGGAAGATGATAAAACAATCGCCTCCGGACTTGAATATTCGCTGCAGCAAGATCACTTTGCCACGGTTCACTGCCTTGATGTTGAATCTGCTAAAAAGGTGTTGGCAGAAGAATTAAATCAATTCGCTTTATGCTTGTTCGATTTATCACTGCCCGATGGCAGCGGCTATGAATTGTGTCGGATAGTGAAAGAGCGAAGCGATATGCCCGTCATTTTTTTAACGGCCATTGATGATGAGGTTAATGTCGTGATGGGTCTTGACATGGGAGCAGATGATTATATTACCAAACCCTTTCGCATTCGTGAGCTTCTTTCGCGGATCAAATCGGTTTTACGGAGATACCATAAGCACACTCAGCCAAAGGAGATACTTGAAATAGAAAATGTCCGGATTAATACGCTGGAGGGAAAGGTTTATAAAAATGGGGTTGAAATTATCCTGACTGCTTTAGAGTACCGCTTATTACTTATTTTCGCCAACCATATCGGACAAGTTCTCTCCCGCAATCAGCTTTTAGAGCGGATATGGGATGTGGCCGGGGACTTTGTTAATGATAATACATTAACTGTTTACATAAAAAGATTACGCGAAAAGTTAGAGGACCAGCCGCAAAATCCGACGCTTATCAAAACGGTGCGCGGTTTAGGCTATAAGGTTGGTGATTAGCATGCTGCGTAATAGAGAGATCCAAATGCTATTACTAACGATGTGCGCGATTAGTTTAGTGGCTATAGCTATAGCGGCTTTTTTTTCGCTCGCGGCCGCGGTGCTCATTGGCATTACTTCTGTTTTGTTAATTGGCTGCAGCTTGTTATTGACGAGCTGGAGATATCGCGAACTAGCCAAACTTTCCGGCTATTTGCGTCAAATTAGTGGTGGTGATTATGCGCTTGATGTGCGTGATAATCGTGAAGGTGAGCTCAGTATTCTAAAGAACGATATTTATAAAGTAACGCTAATGCTGTCGGAGCAGAGCTCACAATTGCAGCAAGATAAAATCCGGCTCACCGATGCTATTTCTGATATTTCGCATCAGCTTAAAACCCCGCTGACCTCTATGATGGTAATGGCGGATTTGTTAAGTGATGCTAAATTGACGGTAACAAAAAGAACGGAATTCACACGCAATATTCGTATTCAGCTGGAACGGATTGAATGGCTTGTTGCTTCATTATTAAAGCTCGCGAAAATTGATGCCGGCGCTATCCAATTCAAAAAAGATCAAGTAGCAGTGGATAAGCTGCTGCAAAAAGCGCTCGAGCCGGTTTTGATTCCGATGGACATTAAATCCCAAACCGTGTCGATAAAAGGTGCAGATACCGTCTCTTTGATTGGTGATTTTAATTGGACCGCCGAAGCCTTAATCAATATTTTAAAAAACTGTGTGGAACACACTGCTGCAGGTGGCGAAATTGCTATTTCCTTTGCCGAAAACGCGCTGTTTACAGAAATTATGATAGCTGATAACGGGCAGGGCATCGCCAAGGAAGATAGGCCCTACATTTTTAAACGTTTTTATAAAGGCAAGAATGCCAACGAAGATAGCATTGGTATTGGCCTGGCTATGGCGCACAGCATTATAACCAGCCAAAATGGCGACATCGATGTGCAAAGTGAGCAAGCAAAAGGCACCCAGTTTCGGATTAAGTTTTACAAACAGATCATTTGATTAAATCGTACACAAAGTGACTAGATTGTCACTTAACAGTCACTTAAAAGTCATTTTAGACAGCTATACTAAAACCCATCACCAACATCATGGAGGTTTTACAATTGGAAATTCTACGCACCGAACATCTGTCTAAAATGTATGGCAAAGGCGAAACCGCGGTAAAGGCACTTGATGATGTCTCTTTGGCAGTAAATAAAGGTGAGTTTATCGCTATTATCGGCCCGTCCGGATCAGGCAAATCGACGCTTCTGCACATGCTTGGCGGAGTGGACTTACCGACAGCTGGCCGAGTATTGGTCGATAACACAGACATTTATAAACTTGATGAAACCCAACTAGCCATCTTCAGACGCAGACAAATTGGTCTAATTTATCAATTTTACAACCTTATTCCGGTTCTAACGGTTGAAGAGAATATTACGCTGCCCTTGTTGCTTGATCAACATCAGGTGAATAAGAAACAGTTTGCTGAGATCATCAACATCTTAAATCTGCAAGACCGCTTAAACTATCTGCCCAATCAGCTTTCCGGCGGGCAGCAGCAAAGGGTCTCCATCGGTAGAGCACTGATTAGTCATCCGGCCATTATGCTGGCAGACGAACCAACCGGAAATTTGGATAGTAAAAATAGTAGTGAAATCATCGACTTATTAAAAATGTTTAATAAAACCTATCATCAAACCCTAATCATTATTACCCATGATGAACGAATTGCCTTGCAAGCCGACCGGGTGATTGCGATTGAAGATGGGAGAATTGCCAAAGATGAGGTGATTCGCCCATGAACATTGTCAATAAGCTAACGGTAAGACATCTGCAGCAAAACAAAAGACGCACGCTGGTTACCATCATGGGAGTGATTATTTCAGTTGCTATGGTGACGGCTGTGGCAACTCTGGGCGGCTCCTTTTTAGAATTAATGCAGCGGCAGACGATCGCCAGTGAAGGGGAATGGCATGTCCTTTACCAGGATGTGAACAAAGCGCAGCTGGCAGCGGTTAAAAACGATGCCGCCACCAAAGCACTGGTGCTTTCCAGAGACCGTGGCTATGCCCCCTTAGAGGGGGGGCAAAATGAAAACAAGCCCTATTTGTTTATCAGGGAGTATAATGCCCAAGGTTTTGAACAGTTTCCAATTGTCTTGAGTAAAGGGCGGCTGCCGCAAGCAGGTAGTGAAATTGTGGTCTCGGAAGAAATTGCTGATAACGCCAAAGTAGCCTACCAAATTGGCGACCGCATAACACTTGATATTGGCGAACGATACCTGACTGATGGCGAGGGTAGTGGTGCAGCATTGCAGCAATTTAATGCATTACAAATGGAAGATGGTGCCATTGCCGAAACCTTAATCAACAAAACCACCCGCAGCTACACCGTTGTAGGGTTCATCGAACGACCCACCTGGGAACCCACCTGGGCGCCGGGGTATACAATCATTAGCTATGTAGATGAAGACATGATTAGCAAAGATGATACAGTTAATGCCACGGTGGTATTAAATAAAGTTAACAGCGCATTGTACACCCATGCCGAAGAATTAGCCAAGCAAAACCAAATAGAAACGGTGCAATTTAATAATAATTTACTGCGTTATTATGGCGTCACCAATAATGATAACCTGCGCAGCACGCTGTTTTCATTATCGGCCATCATTATGGCAGTTATTGTGGTCGGCTCAGTTTCATTAATCTATAACGCTTTTGCGATATCGGTCTCGGAACGTTCCCGTCATTTAGGGATGCTCTCCAGTGTGGGGGCCACGAAAAGGCAGAAGCGAAACTCGGTGTTTTTTGAGGGCGCTATCATTGGTTTAATCAGTATCCCCATTGGCATCATTTGTGGCCTGGCCGGCATCGGCATTACCTTTTGGTTCATTAACCCGATGATCCAAGGAGTATTAGGCGTGACTGAAAGATTAACGGTGTCCGTCACCCCGTTATCCATCTTAATTGCCTGCGCCGTTTCAATGTTCACAATCTTTATTTCAACGTATCTGCCGGCCCTAAAAGCATCTAAAATCTCGGCTATTGATGCGATTCGGCAAACCACCGATGTTAAGCTGACCGGTAAAGCAGTAAAAACATCTAAGTTCATGCGCCAGCTATTTGGCATGGAAGCCGAAATTGGCTTAAAAAATTTAAAAAGGAACAAACGCAGGTACCAAGCAACGGTATTTTCACTGGTGATTAGCATCGTTCTGTTTTTAGCCGTATCATATTTTACCGCCAATTTAATAAAAGCCGTTGAACTCTCACAGCATGGGGTGAATTATGATATTCAAGTATCAATGGACAGTCCGTATACTACAGCAGATGAGCGGCTGGTCGAATCAATTGCTGCCCTTGATGATGTAACGGCCTATAGTGTATTGCAAGAATTAAGGGTGAACGCCTGGGTCAGCGAGGAAGCAATCGCTAAAGAATTGCAAGGGCAGGTAAAGCAGGATCAGAATATCCTTGAGCACGGAAAATTTCCTTACTATGTTAATATCCATGCTTTAGATGAGGCGAATCTGCAAGCTTACGCCAAGGAAGTTGGTACAGATTACGAACAGTTACTAAATCCAGAGCATTTAACTGGCATTGTGATAGATACCATAACTTATCAGGATCGCGAAGCAGAGAAATATGTCGAAACAAAGGCTATCAATGCAGCAATTGGTCAAGACATTGATTTATTCTATACGGATGAGGAAACAGAAGAAGAGACCTATTTGCAAAAATTAGCCATCGGCGCCTTGACAGACCAATATCCGATGGGTGTTTTACCAGCCGGGGTAGGCGGGTTAAATATCATTGTCTCCGCCCAGGTTCTGGAGCAATTGATTGGTACTAAGAATGTTGCCGATTTTCAAACAACCAAACTATTACTGAAGAGTACTGACCCAATGGCCACCCAGCACCAAATTGAGGAAATGCATGAGAGCAATGTATTCAATTTGTACCAGGCTAGACAACAAGAGGAGCAGATCATCCTGTTAATGTCGGTGTTTACTTATGGGTTTATCGTGTTAATTACCGCGATCTCGATGGCCAACATTTTCAATACCATCTCGACGAGCATTTCCTTACGCAAACGGGAATTTGCGATGCTAAAATCAGTTGGGATGACCCCCAAAGGCTTTAACAAAATGATCAACTATGAAAGTATTTTTTACGGCCTCAAGTCGTTGTGCTACGGACTTCCAATCAGCATACTCGTAATGTATTTAATCCACCGGTCATTGATGAACAGCTTTAGCTATGGATTCGCAATACCTTGGATTAGTATTCTATATGTAGTGGCTGCGGTGTTTGTTATTGTTAGTTCAGCAATGCTATACTCCAGCGCCAAAGTTAAAAAAGAAAACATTATTGATGCCTTAAAGCAGGAGAGCATCTAGGGGCATCCAATAAAAAATATTAACTATGGCAAGATACATGATGCCATGATGAGTAATTTTGATATCAATCAAATGAATTACCCAGGCCGGATAATTGCTGAGCAGTTGCATTCAGCAATTATCCGGCCTTTTTTTGTCTTTTTTGATGCTTCGACTTCCCCTCGTAAAAATCCAAGGGGGAGTCATAAAACCGTAAAAGTATTATGTATACTTAACTACTATTATACTAATAATGTAATTTTGGTCTTGTTAATTAATAAATTTTAGTTATAATAAAATAACCGTATGATTTTTTACATTCACACTAAATTATTAGAGAAAGACGGGGCAACAACTATTGAATTAACGAACTTTAGGAAATAGGATAATTTGTATCCTGTATACAAAAGTCAGAATTGGCTAAATATTAGACCAATACTTAGTTGGATAATTATGTCACGCAAAGTAGGTGTAACATGCTTAAATCTTTTACTCCTTTATCAATTAAGCATATGACCGTTAAAAATCGTATCATGCGCTCGGCTACTATGGAAAACATGGCGGACGAAGACGGTTTTGTAACTGATCAAATTATCAAACTATACTCAGATCTGGCCGCTGGTGGAACCGGGTTAATTATTACCGGCGCCTGTGCGGTCGAAAAAAATGGCCAGGTATGGAACCGTCAAATGGCCGCCTGGGATGATCAGTACATAAACGGCTTAGAGCGCATCGCCACAGCCATACACCGATCCGGTAAAGATTGTAAGTGTGCAGTGCAGTTACATCACGGTGGGTTAGCTGGATTTGGTTATTCTTATGGCGGTAAGAACTCCGGTTTTTCGTTAAGTGATTTAACAACAGCGGAAATTAAAAGCATCATTAAAACCTTTGGTGACGGGGCGCTTAGAATTAAAAAGGCGGGCTTTGACGCCGTTGCGGTACACGGCGCGCATGGATACCTGATTAGCCAGTTCATGTCCCCGGTAACCAATAATCGCACCGACCACTGGGGTGGTACCCTTAGCAACAGGCTTCGTTTTGCCATTGAGGTTTGTTATGCCATTAAAGAAAAAATTGGTGCCCCAATGCCGCTGCTCTGGAAAATCAATTGCGACGATTACATTGAAGGTGGACAGGGCATTGATGAATATTTGCAGGCAGCCTTTGTAATTGCGGAGTCAGGGGTGGATCTGATCGAAGTAAGTGGAGGGGTTAAGGATCAGATAAGACTGCGCGCCAAGCTTAAACAACAGGCCGGCCCCGGCGAAGCCTACTTTAGGTTTGCCGTAAAACCTTTTAAGCAAGCCATTGGTGCCAAAGCCCTGGCTGTTACCGGCGGTATCAGGTCGCTGCCAATTATGGAAGAATTATTAAACGATGGGTTGGATCTTTTAGGTATCTGTCGCCCTTTAATTTGTGAGCCCGACTTGCCAGACAAGTTTCAGGCAGTCTCGAAACAAGTAACCGCCAGGTGCATTTCGTGCAATAAATGTCTACTTGGTATAGCCAACGAACCAGTTAAATGTGTGGAATTTTGCAAGTAGTTGCATAGGAAAAGCAAAATAAACTAAAGCAAAGCGGGGTGAAGCGGAAGTTTATCGTCAAAGCAACTGTAAATTTTTAAGGTATGATGACTCTAAGTCTGATTTAGAATAGGAGGTTATAATATGGCACAATCATTTTACGACGTTATTCTTGACACTTTACCGGCCACCGAATCCAGGTTGGAAGTGCTGTTTAGACAGGCAGGCGATGGTTTTATTCAGGTTGAGTATGGGCGGGCGCAGCGAGCCAACCTGCAGGACTCATTCCGGACTCAGGTGATTAACGAAATAATTTTATCTAAAAACTTGCCGGGTTTAATTGAAACTGTTCCCGGCATCCGGACCAACTTGTTTCATTTCGACCCGGAAGCCCTTTCGGTTCAAAGTCTTATTGATACCATTAAGGAAGCCGAAGAATCCGTAAAGTCCATTGAAGATATTGTGGTTGATTCAAGGCTAATTCACCTACCCATCGCTTTTGAGGATAGTGAAACCAAAAAGGCTGTGGCGAAATATGTAAAGGAAGTAAGGCCGGACGCGCCCAACGTGATTGACGGTTACAATTTGGAGTACATTGCTATGTGTAACGGCGTTACGGTGGAAGAAGTGAAAAAGATGCTGCTGAGCACTGAATGGTATAACAGCGGGGGCGGCTTCTGGCCCGGTGGAGGATTTTTCTGGCCGGTAGATCCCAGGTGCGCCATTGTGGTTCCCAAGTATAACCCGCCCAGAACCTGGACACCAGAAGGTACGGTTGGCATCGGCGGGCCCTGCGTGTTCACATACACCACCCCCACGGGCGGCGGGTACCAAGTGTTCGGCAGAACCATACCCACTTTCCAGTTCAGCCAAAAGCACCCCTTGTTTAAAGATAGCCCGTTCTTATATAAATCCGCGGACCGGATCCGCTTTCACGAGGTTACGGAACAGGAAATACTGCACATTTTCGAACACGTGCACGACAAGACGGATTACCAGTATCAAATTGAAGAAGGCCAAATCGTGGTCAAGGAGTACATGGAATTCTATAATTCCGAAGCAGTTCAAAGGGGTGCCCGGGAATTCCAGGCCAAGCAAAGGGAAGGCACCAAGAAGGCGCCCAGGCTTTAAAGATTATTCAATTATCTAAGATGGGAGGAAAGAACATGTTAAAGGTTATAAACCCCGGAATCGAGGTTATTGTTGAAGATTGGCCGGGCCGCTTGGGATACCTGGGCAAAGGGATGGCCCCTTCCGCAGCTATGGATAATGTTGCCTTGGGATTGGCCAACCTGCTGGTGGGCAACCCAAAGGGCGAGGCTGGTATAGAAATTGCCGGAGGCTATTTTGAAGCAGAATTCGGCGCGGACACAGTCATCAGCATCACTGGTACAGATATGCAGCCCACCATCAACGGCCAGCCCATTCCCATATGGGAGTCCCTTAAGGTGAGCAAGGGAGATAAAATTAAGTTCAACCATTTTGGAACTTTTGGTTTTAGGACCTACATGGCCGTCGCCGGTGGTATTGATGTGCCGGTCTACTTGGGCAGCAAATCCACTTGCATCTTTGGCAGTTATGGCGGTTACCAGGGTAGAAAACTGCAGGCCGGGGACATTGTTGATTTTGGGCACCCCACTCTGGAGCTTGATAGCCTAAGAGGCCGGAAGCTAAAGCAAGATGTTATTCCCCAGTACGCCCGTGAATGGGTATTGAGGGCTGTTCCAGGACCGAATACGTGCTCGGACTACGTCACCGAAGAGGGCATGGATTATCTTTTTAACACTGCCTTTAAGATTTCACATAGCTCCAACCGTTCTGCCTACCGCTTGCAAGAACTAAAAGAAGGTTTCTTTGCCCGGGAAGACGGCGGTGTGGGCGGCAGCCACCCGTCCAATATTGTGGATCATGCCTACGCCATGCGCGGTTCATTAAATATTTGCGGTAACACCCCGGTGCTTTTAATTGGGGATGGGCCCACCCTGGGCGGTTACATGTGCGTGCTGTCGGTAATTAACGCCGATCTCTGGAAAGTTGGCCAGGGTACGCCCTCCCGGGATTTTATCAGGTTTGCGGTATGCAGCCAGGATGAGGCCGTGGAGGCGCGCAGGGCACAAAGGGCTTTATTTGACGAAAAGTCTTTGGCATAAAATGCGTTGGGAGGGTAACTAAAATTGGATATTAACGTGGATATGGGGGAAAGCTTTGGCCGTTATAACCTGGGCAACGATGGGGAAGTGATGAAATATATCACTTCGGCTAATATAGCCTGCGGCTTTCACGCCGGCGACCCGCTGGTAATGAATGAAACCGTACTGCTTGCCAAAAAGTACGGGGTTGCCGTGGGCGCCCATACCGGTCTACCCGATAAGCAGGGGTTCGGGCGCCGAAGAATGGATATCACCCCGGAAGAACTTAGGGCGGACACACTATACCAACTTGGCGCGCTGGATGCCTTTCTTCGGGCCAACAACATGGAAATGCAGCATGTGAAGCCGCACGGGATCCTTTACCGGATGGTGGCCGAAGACGAGAGATATGCTGAATCTTATTTACAGGCGGTTTCCCGGTTCAACCCGGATCTTTATCTTTTTGTGCAGCGAAACACGTTAATCTGGGCCCGCGGGAAGAAGATGGGCCTAAAGATGGCTGCCGAAATTCTGGTGGACCTTAGTTATGATGATCAAGGCAACTGGGTTCTGGAGCGCAAAAAGAAGCCCCGCTCCCCCCAAGAGGTTGCCGAGCGGGCCGTGATGGTAGCCAGAGATGGGCAAATTACTACCATCAGTGGCATTAAAATCAGTGCCGAGGCCGACACTATCTGCTGCCACGGTGATTCATCAAACGCGGCGGAAGTCGTCAGCAAGATAAAAGAGGAATTTGAACGTTTGGGCATCCCGTTAGCCCAAATCAGCAAATTACAAAACTAGTAAACAATTAAGGGAGGACTGTAAGATGGAAAAAGCGGTCAATGCGCATATGCCTGGTTTGGTGGCCCGGGTGGTTGTTAATGAAGGTGCAAAGGTTACCCAGGGACAGGAGGTGGCCGTAATTAACTGCATGAAAAATGAACTTTCTGTTCTCTCTCCATATGACGGCACCGTCAAGAAAATCATGGTTGCCGAGTGGGATGAGGTTGAAGTGGATATGCCCATGATCATTTTAGAATGCGAGTAGAGGGACAAATGATTAAAAAATTACTTATAGCCAACCGGGGAGAGATCGTGCCCAGGATAATTAAGGCGTGCCGTGAACTGGGCATTGCAACTATCGCTGTTTACTCTGAGGCCGATAAAAACGCTTTTTATTTAGAGCAAGCTGACGAAGCCTACCTGATCGGTCCCGCGAACCCACTAAAAAGCTACCTCAACATTGACGCCATTATTGAGGCGGCTAAAAAATCGGGCGCCGACGCCGTGCACCCGGGATACGGTTTTTTGTCGGAGAACGCAGCGTTTGCCGCAGCTGTCACCGCCAACGGCATGACCTGGGTAGGGCCTGCGCCTGCGGTACTAAAGTCCATTGAGTCCAAATGTTATTGCCGGGAATTGGCCACCCAGGTTGACGTTCCGGTGGTACCGGGAACCGTTAAGCCAGTGCAAGACCCCGATGAAATACGCCGCTTTGGTTTCCAGTTTGGATTCCCAATTATTCTTAAGCTGGACAAAGGCGGGGGCGGCAAAGGCATTGAGATTATCAGCGCCCAAGGGCAGGGGCAGGTCAAGCAGGCTTTTGAAAGGTTGTCGCGCATTGGTCAACTGGCTTTTGCCTCTTCCGACTGTTATATCGAAGTCAAGGTCAACAAGCCGCGGCATATCGAAATTCAATTCATAGCCGATGATTACGGAAATATTGTTTGTTTGGGTGAACGGGAGTGTTCTATCCAACGCCGCTACCAGAAAATTATTGAGGAATCACCCTCAGCCGTGGTAACGGAAAACGACCGAGAAAACCTTTATCAATACACTGCCAGGCTGATTCAGGCCATGCATTACCAGGGCGCCGGTACCGTGGAGTATTTAAGGTCTGACGCCGGAAAATATTATTTTATGGAAGTTAATGCCAGGTTGCAAGTTGAACACCCGGTAACTGAATATGTAACTGGTTTGGACATTGTTAAATGGCAGTTGCAGATTGCATCCGGCGGCCAACTTGAGCTTAAACAAAGTGACATTCAACTAAACGGGCATGCTGTTGAAGCCAGGGTTTATGCTGAAGACCCGGTAACATTTTTCCCTTCGCCAGGGCGAATTACCAAACTGCGTTTTCCTTCCATGGATGATGGTCGGCTGAGAATTGACCACGCTCTAGATGAAGGCGGAGTCGTCCCACCTTATTATGATCCTCTGCTGGCCAAGGTAATTGCCTGGGGCACTTCCCGTTCAGAATCAATCCAGCGGCTCAAAGATGGACTGGCAGGCTTTGTCATTGAAGGAGTTAAGACCACAATTCCGGTCAACCTGGATATTATCAGCAACGCCAAATTCCTGGCCGGAACTTTCGATACCTCGTTTATTGAAGAGATGCAAAAAAAATAATGAGGGGTTGTTTATATGAAAACCCGAATACCCATAGAGATTGTGGTGGCGGTACTGGCAGCGTTATCTTGTTTGGTTGCTTTACCGCAGATCGGTTTGCCGGTTTGGGCGTTATTTATTGCCTGGGCCTGGTATTTTAACCTCGGTGCCTCCCCGGCGGTATTTAAGATGGTTTACCCCGCAGCATTCGCGGGCGCGGTCTTGGCTGCGGCGTGCATCTGGTTAATTAGTATATTTGTCGCTTTTATGCCTTTCATGCCGGCGATGATGTTAGCTGTATTTATTTCGGTATTGTTACTGATGTTAGTAATGAAGCTGCCCGTAACCAGCTGCGGTCTGGCGGCCTTTAATGGTTATTCCTGCGTTTTTGCTACCTACTATGGAGGGTTTTTCCGTCAAACCGGTTCTGCCGAAATGGACATTTTGATGGCTTTTGCGTTTAGTATCATAGCTAATCTAATTGGGCCGGTGTTTGGCTACTTAAGTATCTACTTCACTTTCCCCCAGCAGGAAGAAAAGAAAGCCAAGGATGTGGGGATGTAACTTAATCTAAATGCGTTAGCTATAAACCTGTGGTAAACGAGGACCTTTTAAAATGGGTCCTCTTAATTTTTAAAGTACTGTCTGGGAATTATAGCAATGTTACACTATATTTAGTTAATACCTAAAATATTGAAGGAACTTCAATAAATATGTCGTATTTTAAATTATAGATCAACTCTCTGTTGCAACATTTGATTTAATATCGATGCAGTGAATTAATATAATTTATAAGAAAAGGTTGAGGCTGAGGATATGCTGGGGAGTAATATACGCAAAGTAAGAAAAAATAAAAAATTAAAATTAAAAGAATTAGCCGATATAACAGGGCTTTCGATAAGTTACTTAAGCCAGGTTGAACTGGGCAAGATTGAACCTTCCCTGACGGCGCTGCGTAAGATTAGCAACGCTTTGGATCGACCTGTTTTTTCATTTTTAATAGAAGAAAGAGATTTTAAGAATAATGTGATCAGAAAAGACGACCGTAAAACTATCAAAGCTTCTGAAACCGCAATTAGCTTGCAGTTATTGACACCCGATGTCAGTGGTCAATTAGAAATGATTTATTGGGAAGTTGAAGCAGGTGAATATAGTTCGCCTGAACTTTTATCACATGTTGGCGAAGAATGCACCTTCGTCATTTCGGGAAAGTGCCTTTTTGAATTTGAAAATGGTACGGTGACACTTGAAACAGGGGATAGCATTTATATTCCCAAAAGAATTGCGCACCGAACTTACAATCCCGGGCCGGACTTATATGTTGCGATAACGGCCATTACCCCACCTTCTTTCTAGTCCAAGAAGCATATTACCCTAATTAATGGCCACTGATATTACCTATGCACTTTTACTGCTTCATGTTCTTACACCTTAGTAATACCTAAAAGGCCCAAACCACTGGTTAGTACATTGGTTTGGGCTTTTGGTGTTACTGGTTTTTAAGTAAAAAGCAGACAAGTCCCTGTCCCCTTGTCTGCTCCGCTAATGGTATTTACATTCGTAGGTTTACTTAAGCTTATACATTGGAATTGGTCTAAGCCAACCCTTCATTTTTCCATAATTTATCCAGTTGTCTAAAGCGCTTAATTCTTGATTTAAAAATTTCCTATACATACTTCTTAATCTATCATTGGTTGTGGTTTGTTTCAATGCTGTGGAATGCAATTCCATGATGAATTGCATTCCTGTAAAGATATCCCGGAATATTAATTCATCATCATAAAGTTCCATGCCTTCATTTGTGCTAATAGTCTTCGGAGGTCTTGAGGGTAGGGTTATGCCAAATTTACTACATTCCTTTTCCAGTATGTTAGCCTGCTTTTCTAAAACAATTTGAAGACCTACTACAAGTAATGCCTTAAAATCAACGTCATGGGCAAAGTTTTGATACCTCTGGGTTTTTTCAATGGTGTCATATCTTGCAGATAGGTGATCCCATAGTTGATAGGCTTCCCCTGAATCAAGATATTCCGTGTTCTCCGGAGGTACTTGTTTATACAGGGGAGGTATACTCAACCATCCTTTTAATTTAACATACTTTATAGCAGTATCATATAAATCAGCCCCTTCACCAAGAAAATCGATAAATATTTTTCGAATTGGTTCGCTGGTTAAAGTTGTACGGATAAACCTTATTTGCTGTGTTATATTCTCCTGAATCATGTTTATTGCAATTGAGGCCAAAAATCTATCCTCATAGGCTTCTACATTAGTAGGGGTGTGGATGTTCTGTGGAGGTCTTTTGGGTAGAGCTAGTTGATAGTTATTCATTGTTTGCTCAAGTTTATTCGCTTGCTTATCCATTAATTCCATATAAGCATGTTTTACTAACAGGCTAAAGTCCTTATCGTGAACAAAGTTATGCCAAATTTGCACCTGCTGAATTGTATTATACCGTGATGTAAGAGCATCCCAAAGGTTATATGCTTCCTGGCAATCAACTTGTGTTGGATTGTTCTTCTTTAAAAATCCTAGCATGGCAAGACCTCCTTATACAATCTTAAATTAGTTTTATAAAAAGAAAAGAATAATATTCATTAAACATTGATTTTACCACGCTAGGCAGAGATATTGGAAATGGAAGAAACAGAAGATTATATGATACTACTATGCAAACAATGAGGATCGTTAATTTTGGACATAAAGGTGGTATAACTTTTAGTATTATCCTGAACGAATAATCAAATGAGTTACCCAGACCGGGTAATTGCTGAGCAATAGCACTCAGCAGTTACCCGGCTTTTTTGTCTTTTTTGATATTATAAAAAATTTATTTTATAAATTTGGTTAACAAAGTACCTTTCCCGTTGGCTAATAAGTGAAGGGGTTTTTTTCTATTATCAGAAGATGGAGGGTGGCTAAAGACGATATGAATACCAACGCCAAAGAAACAGAGCAAGAAATGCAGGAAATGGTTGGCGTGCTTACAGCTATGAGCATTGTTTCCAAAAGGCTTGCCAACCGGCGGGAAGGACTGGAGCAGATGAACAGTCTCAGTGAAAAACAGAACCTGGTGCTGGGGTTAATCCCCGCCGGCCACAAACAAGCCATCCGCAAAGCTATACTGGCCCGGCTGTCCGGCCTGACTGAGCGGGACGTCAGGGAGATTATTTACGACCTGGTAGTCCACCGGGGCATCCCCATCGGCAGCAGCACCGAATCCGACTCCGGCGGCTACTTCATCATCCAGGGCGAGGACGACCTGGAGGTGGCCACCAGACACCTGATACCCCGGGCGCAGGCCATCTTCCGCCGGGCCCGGGCACTGGAAAAAATAGCCCAGCACCGGTTCAGCCGACAGCTAAGCCTGCTACCGGAAGATGAGTAACCGCATGCCACAGTTGTCATCCTGAGCGCAGCGAAGGATCTTAGATTCTTCACTCCGTTCAGAATGACTTACCGTTAGTTAATTATTAAAACCGGGGTAAACGGCATTTAGGCCGGCGTCAAAGGCGGTATTATTTATTTCCAGGAAGCGGGCGGGAACATTATCGGCAATGGCCTTGCGCCAATGCGCCTCTTCTATTTGGAGTTTTGGCGCCAATGCGCCGAGCATTACCACGTTTACCGCTTTTTCGCTGCCCGGTTCTTTGGCGTGCCTGAAAGCTTCCAGCACCACTACATTTTTTACCCGTTCCTTGATAAACTCAATTATTCCCTTGGGGTATTCGGTCACGCCAGCTGAAACAGGCACCGGGTCAATCTGTTGGTTGTTTATATATATGGTACCGCCGGGCTTTAAATATAACAGCCAGTGCAGCGCCTCCAACTGTTCAAACGCCATAATGTAATCGGCTTCACCCTCAGCTATGTGCGGAGAATAAACCTTTTCCCCCAGGCGAACCTGGGTTACCAAGCTGCCGCCCCGCTGGGCCATGCCGTGCATCTCGGATACCTTGACCTCATACCCTACCGCCCGCGCGGCAGCTGCCAAGACCTTGCTGGCCAGGATGGTCCCCTGACCGCCAGCGCCCACCATTAAAATATTTACCGGTTCAAGCATCGTTTAACCCTCCTTTCATTGCTTCACTGCCGCAGACCTGTACACAAAGTTCACACCCGGTACATGCAACGGCATTGCCGTGGCTACCTGAGCCTTTATCGAAACGGCCGGGCAACCCAATTTTAAGCTCATCTTGCATTTAACAAGGGTTTAAGTCACATCGGTTTATTCATGAGCCCACCATTAATCATTATGGCAATTCTTTTGAACAAATTATTTTACACCGTTGCCACGTCTTTAAATCCCGCAGGGTAGAAAACTCCCTTAAGACTGATAAAATACTCTTCAACAATTAATTCAGGAAAATAGTTTAATATCACATTCCTTGCCAGTGACATTTTTTTATGATGTATTTTCAACTGTTCTCTTGTGTCCTTTGGGCAATCTTTCAGGGCAGCACAATCTTCATGATGAAAGATTATAATTCTTTTAACGCTATGTTTCTTGCGAGCAAGGTCAATTTGGTTGACTACGATGGTTCTGGTCTCTGTGTCGTTTAGCATACTTAAAGAGGAACCGGCAAGTGATATAACATCATACTTGCCTTCAACCCCCCGATGCCTTAACCATGTATGCGTAGTAGATTGAAATCGGTAATCCATACACATGATGACTAAGTTATTACAATTTACCATTTTCCCACCTCGTTTTATTTTTTGGTAATAAAAAAACCAACCCTTCAAAAATAATGAAGAGTTGGTTTATTCCAAACTGACATTAACATGCCCTTTTAAGAATCAACCAAACAAAAGCTTATCCACAGTAATTAGAATTACCCGGTCACCGATTTTAGTGCTTATATCCGTGTGGATGCTAACGATATCGCACCCGGTAACATCGAATACAATTTGTTTTAAATAATCTCTGCCGTTTTCTAAAAGCTTGGAACGCATGGACTTGACCATTATTATGCCGTCCAAATCTTTGGCAAGTTCAATTTCTGCCCTGGTTAGGACCCCTTCAAGCCTGATTAGTATCATGTCCCGTATTATATCAGTCTTTACGTTAACCGGTCCCCGACCCAGAAATTCACGCTCGAATTGCATGAACTTTTTAGAGATTTGATCTTCCAATTGCCCCTTTGTTACGTTATGCATCAACTTAACCGGTTTTTTTGTCAAATCTATTCTCCTAAATTTTATATTTAAAACTTTGAAAAAGGCAAAAGGCAATACAGTTAAATAAAAGTTAGCAAGTTTAGTATGCTACATTTCTGAGTCAAGTAATCGCCTGCCAAAGCTGGTTAGTTTATGGTATTTGAAACATTAAAATTGCATATTAAAAAATAAATAAACCTACCCCTCGAAGCAACATTGAAGAGTTGGTTTACTCGAAAACTGACGATTATGCCCTTTTTGAATCAACCAATTAGTATTTATTTATCTTACTAAACCATAACTTGTTTATTTTGTCAATGGTAATGTAAAGAAACCTTGATCACGTGTTTTTATAAACCTTGCTAGGCCCAGACCGGCACCGACCTCTTCTCCTATTCCCTGGGCTTGAACGCCGGGGAAGGCACCATCCTTTCCTTAACGTAACCGTAAAACAAGCCGCCCAGCATCAGCAGGCCGGCATACCCCACAGCCGGGTAAAGCACCCGCACAAGGGTGGAAAATCCCAGTTGTCCTGCCGCAAAGGCCGCCGCCCCGGTGCCTATGACCAGCCACAGAAACATTGGTTTCCCCTGGTCGGTGATTCGCTCTACAAATCCATAAAGGCTGCCAACCGCCGTGGTGTACACTTCAGCCAGGAGCACAATACTGTAAACCACCTGTACCAAAGGCGAAATCCCGGCGGCAATAAAAACCATCGGTACCTCAAAACCTGAAACCTGGGGCACGTTGGCCAGCAAAGTCAGGTTAATCGCCAAAGCGCCCAGCCCGAGGCCTATACCGCCATACAGAGCGCCTTTTCTAATTACTTTGGCGTCCCGGATGTGCTTGCCCATAGGTGCCAGTACCGCAACCCCCAACACCAGGTTATAGGAGACGTAGACTACCGCCGACAGAAACCAAAACGGTACGGCGGGGCGGGAAGCACCAGCCCAGCGGTTAACCTCTCCCATGTCTAGTGGGGTGGCGGTCAGGGTGGCCCAGGCGATACCGAAAACCGCCAGCAGCAGTACCGGAACAACATAGCTGATGGCCGAAATAACACCTGAAATACCGATTAGCACAGTTATAAGCGTGGCCACCACCAGAACCAAACTGCCCATCAAATGCGGCAGACCGAACTGTTCGGTGAAAATAGCCCCGGCTCCCGCCGCCATTGCAGTAAGCGCACCAAAAAGGAAAAAGGTTATTATGCCGTCAATCACCTTGCCCAGCCAGGGTCCAGCAGCATACTGGATTATTTCCCGGTGCGAATCCGCTCCCAGCCTGCGCCCCAATTCAAGTATAATCATGCCGAAAAAAACAAACAGTGTTGTGGCCAGCAAGAGGGCTATGAAACCCGTCAGGCCAAAGAAGCTAAAAAACTGCAGCACTTCCTGCCCCGTTGCAAAACCAGCTCCCACGACGGTGCCAATGTATACTGCAGCAACTTTGAAGGTAGTAATGTTTTGGACTGCTATTTTCATAAACTTATTGTAAGCATTGCTCTAAATTTCTATCCCAACAATGTCAAGAGAGACAAAACCAATCAAATTTGCTTATTTTAGTTGAACGTTGTAATCACCTATGCTAATTTGAAGGTGGCCGGAGGGAAAAATCCGGCCTTTTTTATTGGCTGGCGGGGCCCGGCCGCTCCGCCCCCAATAAAATAAAAAACCAGCCTCACAAATACGGTTAAGAAAGGAGGGAACAAGCATGGCAGTTAACAACGTACCCGTCGGATCGGTACTGCGGCTGCAGCTGCAAACTGGCGTTGATGGCAATGGCGACCCGGTTATCCGCAACAAAAGCCTGTCCAACGTCAAAGCCGACGCGCTAGACCAGAACGTTTTTGACGTCGCCCAGGCCCTGGCTCTACTGCAGGAACATATCCTGGAAAGCGTACTGCGCATTGACAGCGCCAGGCTGGAAGAAGCAGTTTAACACCACTAATCGACTGACAAAACACTAAAGAAAGGAGGCTTAACCTATGGCTACTACGCAAACTCTGCAAATGCGTTTTATTACCCAGGCGGGCAGCCGGGTAACCATCTCGCTGGACAACCCCAAAGATACCCTCACCGAAGCTGAAGTAACCGCGGCAATGGACCAAATTATCGCGGCCAACGTATTTACCGCCAGCGGCGGCGACCTAGTGGGCAAAGACAGCGCGCAGATTATCGACCGAACCGTCAATGTCATCTACGAGGCCTAGTGATAGGCATGGGCAGTGGGTGGGGGGCACAAAACCCCACCTTTGCTATTTTTACGGAGGTGAACAACAATGGCGGTAAACGCCACTAAGTATGACAGCGACCTGGTATTAAAAGTGCAAACCGGCACCGACCCGGGCACCGGCGCGCCCATCGTCCGGCTCAGGCGTTACACTCGAGTCAAACCCGAGGCCACCCACGAAGCCGTTTATGATGTGGGCCAGGCCATCGCCGGGCTGCAGCAGCACCCGCTGGTAGACATTACCCGCCAGGACGACCTGAGCCTGGCCACGGTTTAAAGGTGGTGATATAGATGGTTGCCTATTTGGAACTGGTTTTCCGCAACCAGGCCGGCTACCTGGTGGTAATCAGCGTCATTGACCCCCGCCCCGACCTGACGGCCGGCGAGGTAGAGGCCGCGATGGATACGATCATGGGCCAGAACATTTTCACCAGCCCGGGCGGAGACCTGGTAGCCAAGGTGGAGGCCCGGATAGTGGAGCGGGAATATGTGTGGTACAACGTCAGCTAACTACTAAATTAAAGAAAGGAGGCTCGTTTGATGGAGGAATATATGAAATTGGCGGCCAACTACGGCTTTCCGATGGTAGTGGCGGGCTACCTGCTGGTGCGCCTGGAGCCGCTGATTAAGGAGCTGCAGAAGTCCATCACCCTGCTTACCGTGGTGGTGGCCCGGCAGGGCGGCATGGATTACCAAGAGGCGCGGCAGCTAATTGAGGGGCAGGGTGGCGGCAAGTGAACTGGGAGTATTTAATCATCCACCACACCGGCGCCGAAGAGCAAGACACCGAGCAGGTCAGGCGCTACCACCGCAGCCTGGGGTGGCGGGATATCGGGTATAACTATGTGATCGAGAAAAGCGGTTTGGTAGCCCCGGGCAGATCCTTGGAGATACCCGGGGCCCACTGCCGGGCGGGCGGTATGAACACCAGGGGGATCGGTTTTGCGTTGATTGGCAATTTGGAGGAACACCCGCCCACAACGGAGCAGGTGGATGCCCTGGTTGGGCTGCTGGGGCGGTTGATGTTGGAGTACCAGATTCCGGTGGAGAACGTGCTGGGTCACCGAGAGGTGCCGGGGGCGGCCACTGTGTGCCCAGGCAGGTATTTGCCGCTGGAAGATGTGCGGGGAAAAATGCTAAAAAACCAAAACAACGCCGTTGAAGCGTCGTTGGGCGATTCGGAGCAAATCTTGCTCAAAACCAGCACCGGGCTATGGATCGTTCAAGTTGGGGCTTTTTCTAGCAGGGAACGGGCGGAACAGTATGCACAAAAGCTTAGGGAACAGGGTATAGGGGCTTTGGTTATGAAAAAAGATAACTAAATAGAATAATTTTTAGAGTAATACTACCTGAATGGTTATAAGTCTCGCTTTGTAGCGAGCTTTTATTTTTTGTATTGCTGGTGACAAAATAAGATTGTTGAATCAGAGACGGTTTTTATGCTGAAGGCAAACTTCTGTCCACTAATACAGGTACTATTTACTAGATTATTAGCGATATAAAAAGGATTTAACATTAATATACAGAAATAAATCAAAAATAGCTATTTTAACTAATATTTACTGATTAAAGGAATGCAGTTCCTACATTCTTTAATCAGATTATTAGCCTGGTCATTAGCATTGCGAAAAGCAAATAAAGGAATTCCTTTCGTGTTATGACCGCTGGGAAGTACCCTATGCTTATTATAAGGAGATGGATAGTTTGAGTAATCAAGAGGATGTCTCTAGCGCAACAGAAATGCTTTATAGTGAGCGAAAGGACTTCATCATTATCGGACTAACCGGTAGAACTGGGTCAGGTTGTTCTACCGTTGCAAAGCTTCTAAATATGTCATTTGCAAATTTTGCTCCACCAAAACCCAAAGAAAATGATTTTAAAAATAACGAGGAAAGAAAATATCAAACTTTATACAGATATGCAAGGAGTAATTGGGAATATTTTACTATAATTGAGGTAAAAAACATCATTTTATCGTTTCTTCTAGAGAACGACTTTAAAACCTTTATGTCTTTTATCGAAACAATTATTATAGAAGATCAGCATCTTTTACAAATAGTGAAAACTGAATTAGATGAAAATATAAAAATAAAATTTAATGATTTGCATACAAAAAGGGTACATATTAAATCTAGAGTTGAAGGCGATGAGAGAGCTTTAAAAGAAGAAGATATATACAAGTACTATTTTATTGATCTTCCTGCGTTTATAAATGATTTTGAAGAAACTTTAAAAAAACATGGGGATATATATACTCGTTTATTTCAAGCCTTCGGCAATAATATAAGAATATCTGGTAGTCCTTATGATTCTCAATTTAAGCCAAAAAATATTTTTAGGTTATCACAAAGGATAAACAAGTTAATTAAGATTTTGAGGCGGAGAAATCTTGAAAAAAAAGGGAGAGTTTTGGCCGTAATTGATGCGTTTAGAAACCCTTATGAGGCAACCTTTTTTAAAGACAGATATTCTTCGTTCTATTTGTTTTCTGTAAATACCGAAGATGAGACAAGGATAAAAAGGCTAATTGAAAAAGGCTTGGATATAGAAGAAATCAAGAGGTTAGATGAACAAGAGTATCCTTTAAAACAACTAGGTAAAGATAAATTCGTTTCACAGAATATACAAAAATGTATTGAGCTAGCTGATGTGCACTTAAACAATCCCACTTTTGGAAATAGTAATCACTCTTTTTTGAAAAAGCTATTAATTAAATACATCAGCTTAATAATGCATCCGGGATTGGTAACGCCAACTCATGAAGAAAGGTGTATGCAAATTGCCTTTAATGCAAAATTGAATTCTGGTTGCCTTTCAAGGCAAGTTGGTGCTGTTGTTTGTGATGCGGATTATTCAATTAAGTCAGTTGGATGGAACAATACGGCAGAGGGGCAGGTTCCATGTAACTTAAGAAATTTATCTTCCTTATTAAGAAAGGATGATCAACAGGCATTTAGTTTCTTTGAATTTAATGATGAGGAGTATTACAAATATATTTTAAAATTTAAAGAAAAAATAAATGATGAAAAGAATTTAAACGGTAGATGCTTTGCCTATTGTTTTAAAGATACTTATAATTCTTTTGAGAAAAAGAAAAACCAAGTTCACACTCGTTCATTGCATGCTGAGGAGAATGCTTTTTTGCAAATAGCCAAATATGGTGGGGTAAGTTTAAAAAATGGATACCTTTTTACAACAGCAAGTCCGTGTGAGTTATGTTCAAAAAAAGCGTATCAAATTGGCATGAAAAAGATTTACTATATAGATCCTTACCCTGGTATATCTAATGATCACATCTTAAAGTGTGGCAAAAACATTCCAGAGATGCGCTTATTCTATGGCGCAATTGGTAGTGCTTATTATCAGTTGTATATGCCAATAATCCCTTATAAAGATGAGTTATATATGTTACTAGACATAGATTTAACTAAATTTACTTGAGCACGGCGTATAATACTGGATCCTGCAAAGGATTTTTGTCCAAATCTACTTTCTACTACCCATATGAAGCGGTTTTAATATTTAACATGGTATTTACGTACTCATTAGCACTGTCGCTTATATCTATCCGGAAAACAGAATATTTGGGTTGCTAAAAATAAAAAAGTCAAGGACGTACTAAAGCAGCTACTTGAGAAAATCACTCGCTTGTATAGTCTTGACAGTCGGGGTTCCCGGGCTTGGTATGATATAAAACGGACGGGGCAATATCAAATACATGTTTCCTGGAGCCGCCCCGTCGCTAGTCAATTTAAACCACGCACGAGTGGGTATCAGGGACGATGACTGCTTCCTTAATTATCTTTAATCAATTCTATGAAAACAGCAGAAAACTCACCATTTGTTCTGTCTATTTCTCCGAGGAAGCTCAGTTTAGTATAAAAAGGATACAAAAAATGATCTATAAAGAAATAATTGGCACTTTACAAGAATTCATTAAAATCATAGATGAACTGAAGGCTCAGTTTTCTCACAGCAAGATGGGAATGGATTTTTCTTACCGTGGTTTATGCGATTCTACATATAAGCTTATTCCCAATATATATCGTAAAACCACAAATGAATTTACAAACACTACAAATAGGATTTTCCTAACATCAGAAAATGAAATATTAAGTCATTTCATAAAAGAAGCTAGTTGCTATATCAGTCGTATAGACAAAGACAATTATTTATCTTGGTTGGAATATGCACAACATTTTGGAGCGCCCACTCGCCTCTTGGATTTCACTTCTAATCCATTAGTGGCACTGTATTTCTGTTGTAAAGAAAACCAGGAAACAGACGGTGTAATATGGGTTTTAAACGAGAAAAATTATCAACAATTTCTTAACCATAAGTCTGAATATTTAAAAGCAAAGAAGCACTATAATAAAAAACAAATATTGGAAGATATCATTCAGAACTTAAAGACTTATGATCCTTGTATAGAATATCCGTGTAGTTATATACCATACTACATTGATCAGCGCATGATAGCTCAGGGGAGTAGATTTCTAATTTGGGGATCCAATAGTAAGCCATTAGAAAGCATAGTTCAACCTTGCAATTATATGGAAATTAATAAGAACGGTATGCGTATAGAATGTTCGCCAGATGTAAGATTCTTGTTTAAAATTACAATCTTGGGCAATTGCAAGAGAGAAATAATAAAACAGCTTGATACTTGTGGAATAAACGAAAAAAATCTTTTTCCAGGGATCGATGGGGTTGGTCGATATATAACTGCCTATTATAAAATGTCATATGATGATATTGTGGACGCATTTTTTTACAAGTAATAAACAACTGCAAAGTATGCAAGAGCAAATTATGCAAGGGGGCGGTTCTGAGTTATTGGATCCGGCTCTTAAAGCCAAAAAATCAGCCACTGAACGCCATCACCTATTTCCCAAAGTCTATTTAAAAACATTAGGGATTACAGAGGTAAGAGAAACAAACCAGGTAGCTAATTATGCACTTGTTGAGTGGGATGATAATATCAGCATATCAGATAAAGCACCATCGGAATATTTCCCTTTGTATGCCCAGCGTTTTGATCCGGATGAATTACTTAAGATGATGGAATGGCATGCATTACCCAACGGTTGGGAAAACATGGATTACCCTGGATTCCTTATGGAACGGCGGAAGCTTATTTCTAAGGTAATTATGAAAGAGTTTGAAAAGCTCTTAGGGAATGACGGATCTTCTTTGTTTATTTGATAAATTATAAATTTCCTAAATTATTGTAAATAGAATGCAAGCCGGCATTAAAACGAACTAATTATCGAATCATCTAGTAGGCATGCATAAATACTGCGCATAGAAAGATAAGAAGCAAAAATATACACACCTATAGCTTATAAACCCTCGCGCCCTAGTTGCCAGGCATCCTTGCCAGGCACAATTAAGGTAGGAGAAACGATGAAAACTGAAGCAGAAACACGAAAAGAACTAATTGATCAAAAACTCTATGCTGCAGGCTGGGATGTAAATAACCTTACCCAGGTTTCACAAGAGTTTGATATTTCTGTGCCCTTACCAGATGGCTTGGCAGAACCACGAACACCTTATGAAGGTCATCAATATAGTGATTATGTTCTGTTGGGGAGAGACGGGAAACCGCTGGCTGTTGTTGAAGCTAAAAAGAGTTCCAAAGACGCTGCAATCGGCCGGGAGCAGGCGAAACAGTATTGTTACAACATTCAAAAACAATTAGGCGGTAAACTCCCTTTCTGTTTTTATACTAACGGCCTTGAGATTTACTTTTGGGACTTAGAAAATTACCCGCCCCGAAAAGTAGTCGGCTATCCAACACGAGATGATTTAGAGCGGTTTCAATATATTCGAGAACATAGAAAACGACTTGCTGATGAGCTAATAAATACTAAAATTGCCGGAAGAGACTATCAAATTCGGGCAATCCGTTCGGTTATGGAAGGAATTGAAAAGAAAAAGCGAAATTTTCTTCTAGTGATGGCCACAGGAACGGGAAAAACAAGAACATGTATTGCCCTTGTTGATGCACTCATGCGTGCAGGCCATGCAGAGCGGATGTTATTTTTGGTGGACAGAATTGCATTACGGGAACAGGGACTATTAGCCTTCAAAGAACATTTACCCAATGAACCCCGTTGGCCAAAGCTCGGTGAAAAGCTCATTGCTAAAGATCGCCGTATCTATATTTCAACCTATCCCACAATGCTCAATATTATCAGGGAAGAAGGTAACACCCTTTCACCCCACTTTTTTGATCTGATTGTGATTGATGAAAGCCATCGCTCCATATATAACACCTACGGAGAAGTACTTGATTATTTTAAAACGATTAGTTTGGGATTAACTGCAACCCCAACTGATATCATTGACCACAACACTTTTAAGCTTTTTAACTGTGAGGATGGTCTTCCAACTTTCGCCTACACATACGAGGAAGCAGTTAATAACATACCGCCCTATTTGTGTAACTTTCAGGTGATGAAAATACACACTAAGTTTCAGAATGAAGGTATCAGCAAGCGAACTATCTCACTGGAAGACCAAAAACGCTTGATTCTTGAGGGTAAAAAAGTAGAAGAGATCAATTTTGAAGGCACCGAGCTGGAGAAAACCGTTATCAATAAGGGAACCAATGCGCTCATCGTCAAGGAGTTCATGGAAGAATCAATAAAAGATTCAAATGGTGTTCTTCCTGGTAAAACAATATTTTTCTGCTCCTCAATGTCCCATGCGCGAAGAATCGAACAGATTTTTGATTCCCTTTATCCTGAATATAGGGGGGAACTGGCTAAAGTTCTGGTTTCGGACGATCCGCGGGTTTATGGCAAGGGCGGGCTGTTGGATCAGTTTACTAACAACGATATGCCGCGTATTGCCCTTAGTGTCGATATGCTGGATACCGGAATTGACATTAGAGAACTGGTGAATCTTGTTTTTGCTAAACCTGTGTATTCTTACACTAAGTTTTGGCAAATGATTGGTCGTGGCACACGACTTTTGGAACCCCATAAAATAAAGCCCTGGTGTACCGAAAAAGACAAATTTCTTATTCTGGATTGCTGGGATAACTTTGAATATTTTAAGCTCAAACCCAAAGGCAAAGAAACTACTGTTCAAATTCCTCTGCCTGTGCGTTTTGTCGGCATCAGGCTTGATAAAATAGAAAAGGCAATCGACACTCAAAACGATGCCATTGCCGAAAAAGAGATTAGTAAGCTTCGACAACAGATTCAGGAACTCCCGCTAAACTCGGTAGTTATCCAAGAGTCCGCAACAGACTTACAAAAGATTCAAGATGACAATTTCTGGACAAGATTGACCCATGAAAAAATTGAATTTTTACGCGCTACCATAAAACCGCTTTTCAGAACGGTTTCACAAACTGATTTTAAAGCAATGCGATTTCAGAAAGATCTGCTTGAAACATCATTGGCGAAGTTGGCTAATGAACACAAGAAATTCGAAACACTAAAGGATAATATCGTCGAGCTGATTGGTGAACTACCGCTATCAGTCAATATTGTTGCCAGGGAAGAGACTATTATTAGACTAGCTCAAACAAATAACTATTGGGCAAAGGCAACGGACGAAACATTTGATGAACTTGCCGAAAAGTTATCTGCACTTATGAAATACCGGGATGGTAATGTTCAACCACCGGGCCCTGCTCAGTTTGACTTTACCGATTTGATAAAAACAAAAGAAATGGTGGAGTTTGGGCCCGAACATTCGGCGGTGAGTGTTTCTAAGTATCGCGAAATGGTAGAGAAGCTCATCATGGAACTTACAGAGAGTAACTCAATTTTACAAAAGATTAAAGAGGGAAAAGAGATTACCGAAGCTGAGGCACAAGAACTTGCCACCCAGTTACACGATGAGCATCCTCATATCACCGAAGATTTACTTAAAAATGTATATAAAAACCGAAAAGCCAAGTTCATTCAGTTCATTAGGCATATTCTGGGACTTGAAATACTGGAAAGTTTCCCTGAAACAGTCACCAAGGCATTTGATCAGTTTATCCTTAGCCATACGAATCTAAGTTCCAGGCAACTGGATTTTTTAAATCTACTGAAAGAATTTATTTTGGAAAAGGAGACCGTAAAAAAGCGCGATCTGATAGAATCACCCTTTACGGTATTGCACCCGCAGGGAATCCGTGGCTTGTTTACCCCTGCGGAAATCAACGACATATTAGAACTGACAAAAGAGGTGGCGGCATAATATGTTGCAAAACAACTCTGCAATTAAAAATAAAATTGCTCAACTATGGGACAAATTCTGGAGCGGCGGTATTTCCAATCCACTTACTGCCATTGAACAGATTACATACCTGCTTTTTATGAAACGGTTGGATGATCTTGATCTGAAGCGGATATCCGATGCCGAATTTACGGGGGAAAAGTATACTTCCAAATTTGATGGCGAGTTAACGCTTCCCGACATCGAACAGAAAGTGGATAAACAGACTCTTCGCTGGAGCCATTTTAAACATATGTCGGCCGAAGAGATGCTTTCACATGTGCAGATTAAAGTATTCCCTTTTTTGAAACTACTCAATGGGGCTGAATCTCCCTTTAGCCATCACATGAAGAATGCGGTTTTTATTATTTCTAAGCCTGCTTTGCTGGTAGAAGCAATGTCCACCATCGAAGAGATTTTTGCAGAGATTGAAAAGGATGCCAACGAGGGTGGACAAGCGTTTCAGGATATTCAGGGGGATGTATATGAAATGCTCCTTTCTGAAATTGCCACAGCGGGTAAAAACGGACAGTTCAGAACACCGCGACATATTGTCAAGCTTATTGTCGAATTGGTTGAACCACAACTGGGCAACCGGATTGCCGACCCTGCTTGCGGAACCGGCGGCTTTCTCCTTGGCGCTTATCAGTATATGGTGACTCAGCTTGATAAAAACAAGAAGAATATTCAGCCCGACGAAGATGGTTTTATCCGCAATTCGGTAAGCGGTCTTTTGACTAAAGATGTGAGCGATATCCTGAATGATAGCCTGTATGGTTATGATATCGATGTGACTATGGTACGGTTGGCGCTGATGAACTTGATGATGCACGGCGTGGACACGCCGCACATTGATTACCAAGACACATTAAGCAAAGGATTTACCGAGTCAAATCAATATCAAATTGTTATGGCTAACCCGCCCTTTACTGGCAGCATTGACAAGGGGGATATCAACGAATCTTTACAATTAAAAACCACAAAAACTGAACTATTGTTTGTGGAAAACATTTTTAATCTACTTAAAATGGGTGGGACTGCGGGCGTGATTGTGCCGCAGGGTGTTTTGTTCAGCAGTGGTAAAGCGTTTGTTGAAGCGCGAAAGATACTCGTTGAAAAATGCGAACTTAAAGCCATTATCACTATGCCCAGTGGAGTATTTAAACCCTACGCCGGAGTCAGTACCGCTATTTTGATTTTCACAAAAAGCGGTGAAACCGAGAATGTTTGGTTTTACGATATTCAAAGCGATGGTTATACCCTGGACGACAAGCGGACAAAACTTGAAGGATATGGCGACCTGCAGGATATTGTGACGCAGTATAAAAAGCGTGACAATAGTAAAGAGAGCGACCGTAAAAAAAAGTTTTTCTTTGTCCCCAAGGATGAGATTGTCGCAGAAAAGTATAATCTGTCTATAAGTAGGTACAAAGAGGATGTGTTTGAAGAGGTTGTGCATGAGAAGCCTACGACGATTCTTGATAAGCTTAAAACTGTGGAGAATGAGATTAATGCAGAGTTGATTGAGCTTGAGGGGATGTTAAGATGAAATATACTCCAATTAATGAAGTCTTATCTGATAAAATATCTGGCGAATGGGGTGTAGAACCGGAAGGTGATTATGGTGTAAAGGTTATTCGAACTGCTAATTTTACGAATTTGGGTGTTATTGATTTTTCAAACATTGTTTTAAGAAAGATTGAATCTAAAAAAATAGAACAAAAGAAGCTTATTTCATGTGATGTTATTATTGAGAAATCAGGAGGTAGTCCAGCGCAACCGGTAGGCAGAGTGGTCTATTTTGAAAACCCGGATAATTCAATATATTTATGTAATAATTTTACAACAGCATTAAGGCCAAACAAATCCATTGTTTTTCCTAAATACCTTTTTTATATACTTTTTTATAATCATTTAACCAAAAGAACACTTCGGTTCCAAAATAAAACTACTGGAATAATTAATTTACGGTTAGAGAACTATCTGAGAAGTAAAATCCCCCTTCCTCCCCTCGACGACCAAATTCGCATTGCCGCTGTTCTAACTCGGGTGGAAAAATTGATTTCCAAACGCAAAGAGAGCATCAAAGCGTTGGATGAACTATTGAAGAGTACTTTTCTTGAGATGTTTGGGGATCCGCAAATTAACCCCAAGGACTTTCCTCTCGTTGAGCTTCATGAATTATACATTGATTCAAAGAATGGTACTAAATGTGGTCCGTTTGGCAGTGTATTAAAAAAAGAAGAATTCGTTAATAACGGGATACCTGTTTGGAACATGGACAACATCTCTAAATCGGGTCAAATGGTCATGCCCTTACGAATGTGGATATCACTAGAAAAATATCGTGCATTAGAAGCTTATTCCGTACTTAATGGCGATGTTATAATCTCTCGTGCTGGTACTGTAGGTAAGATGTGTGTAGCTAGGATGGCTCATGATGAAAAATCAATAATTAGCACAAATTTAATAAGAGTTAGATTTGGAAACAAACTTTTACCTCTATATTTTGTTTCTTTAATGAATTATTGTAAAGGCCGAGTTGGCCGATTGAAAACAGGCCCCGATGGCGCATTTACACATATGAGCACTCGTGTTTTAGACACCCTTACTTTCGCATGCCCTCCAATAGAACTTCAAAACCAATTCGCCGCCATCGTTGAAAAAGTCGATTTACTCAAAGCAAAATACAACCAAAGCCTTGGTGAACTGGAAAACCTCTACGGTTCACTCAGTCAACGAGCATTTAAGGGGGAATTGGATTTGAGCAAGGTTCCGGTGGTTTACGAAATCGAAAAAAAAGTAGAAAATATTAAAATGGCAGGGAGTTGATGTAGAAACCAAATCAGAGTTTACTAACAAAGATTTATAGGGTTCACGAGTACGGGGTTACTGTCACCCTCAGGTTATTTGCGGCTTTGGCGAACTGCGGTTGACGTAACCAACTAGTTCCATAAAGCCTTTCGCAACAAGCGGTTTTCACTTATGGTAACCGGTAAAATTTCTTTCCCGGTTACCAAACAAGCGCCTTCCCAGATTGCTTGTTTGTGTCCAAGCAATGCATTTCCTGCTGCTAAGGTGTCAGGTGGGGGGTGTCATTAACCCCCACCTGACACCTTATTTCAATAATAGCAATAAAGTAATTTTTAATTAACAGGAAAAATGGCAATTTGCCGAAAAAGTAAGAAAACAATAAGGGGTGAAAAAAATCAGAAAACATATTCTTGCAACTGAGTTTTATGATGATATTGCTTCCCAAAGCTTAGTGCATTATATAGAAAGTAACATCGCAGATTTTGATAAAGCAAGTTTATATTATCAATTCCCTATTATAAGGGAACTTAATGAGAAGCTATTATATCCTAGCATTCTGCTAATCAGCCCAAATCATGGAGTAATTGTTTTTAAATGTGATGGTATTAGTAAAGTCCGCGAAGGTTATAATTTAAGCTTACTAGACAATGAAGTTAGAAGAATTGAAGATGTAATATTCTCCAAATTAATAAAAAGTACAAATAAAAAGATGAAGAGAGGTAAGAGGGATTTATCATTTAACCTATCATCGGCACTTTTTATGCCAAATTTCACTGAAAGCATAGACCCAGGTGATTATGAAAGTAAGATATTAACAAATCACTTCGATATTAATGATTTTTTTGACAATTGCAAGGAAGAACCAATAGAAGAAGAAGTTTTAAAAGAAATTTATTCTATTATAGATGCTGCAACTGCTATTATTAAGCCTAAGGAAAGAAAGGTTAAAGTAGAGGACAAGACTTCAAAATCCTATGTCCTTAAAAATTTAGAGGAAGAAATAGCAGTATTTGATAGACAACAAAAATATGCTGCTCTATCTCAACTTGAAGGTCCCCAGCGCATTAGAGGTTTAGCCGGGTCTGGTAAAACAATCATTTTATGTATGAAAGCAGCTATCCTTCATCTTAAATACCCTGAAAAAAAGATATTATATACCTTTATGACTAAAAGTCTTTACGACTATATTGAATTATTAATAACTAGGTTTTACAAAGTTATAGGTGATGGTTACCTTCCTGATTTTGAGGATTCTATTCACATTAGACATGCGTGGGGTGGCGCAAATGTGGAAGGGGTATATTACGATTGTTGCATTAGAAATTCTGTAGATCCAATTACATTTAAACAAGCAGCGATATTAGCTGGAAGGGGAGAGGCTTTTAACTATATTTGCAACGACTTGCTAAAACGAAAGAATGGTGTGTTAGAAAAGGCTTATGATTATGTATTAATGGACGAGGCACAAGACTTTAAACCTTCTTTCTATCAAATATGCCGAGCAATAGTTAATAATGATTGTATGGTTTGGGGGTATGATGACCTACAGAATATATTTGATGTAAATATCCAGGATACAATAAGTACATTCCAAAACGAGTTTGGAGCCGAAGGCATTGATTTAGGAGAATTACAAAAAAAATATCCAGATATTGATAATGATATAGTTCTATCAAAGAGCTATCGGAATCCTAAAGAAATCTTAGTCACTGCCCATGCTTTAGGGTTTGGAATTTATCATGAAATACTAATTCAGTCTCTACAAAATAATGAACATTGGCACGACTTAGGTTATAAAGTAATACAAGGAAACTGCAAGTCAGGAGATCATATGATTATTGAAAGGGATGAAAAGAATAGTCCTCTTTCAATATCAAAATACCAAACAGCTGAGGAAATAATCAAACTATATTCAGCAAAAGACTTTGATGATGAAGTCAACTGGGTTTGTCAATCCATTGATGAGACTATAAAAGTTGATGGATTAAGACCAGATGACATAATTGTGATTTCTTTAGATGATAGATATAGTAAAAGTTATTGCAGTGCAATAAGTGAAAATTTATATAGTAAAGGTATTTTTACTCATAACTTATGCGTGAGTTCATACGAAAAAGGTTTTACAGAAGATAACTGTGTTACCCTTTCAACAGTATATAAAGCTAAAGGAAACGAGGCAGCTATGGTGATTGTCGTTGGATGTGATATATTAAATAGTAATTTAAATAATAGAAGCATGAGAAATAAAGTTTTTACTGCTTTTACTAGAGCAAAGGCGTGGCTTCGGGTCAGTGGAATAGATATTGAAAACCACTCAATTAATAAAGAAATTAATATGGTTATTTCAAAGGGATTTATTTTAGATTTTATTCATAAAGAAGCACATACAATTCAAAGAGATTTAGCAGTTGTTAATCAAAAGAAAGCTAGTATTAGAAAGCAATATGAAGAGATGGTTAATAATTTAAAGAAAAAAGGATTTTCTGATAAAGAAATTAGGGAAGCTATTTTTGATCATAATCATGAGTTGAATGGGCGTGATAAAGTTTGAATGAAGCAAGCTTAATTAACTCTATGAAAAAAACAAAAATAATCCTAAAAGAGTGTGGTATTTTTAAACAAGAAAATTTAACTAGACACATAACATTAAATATAAATAAATTTTCTGTTGATTTTTTTCAAAAGTGTCAAGACAGTGAATATGAATTAATTTACAAAACAGCACTAAAGAATACAGATTTTGATTATTTATTAAAAGACGACTCAATATTTCAGTTTTCTTGTTCCTTAAGAAACGGGAAAATAAATGAAGGTTCAATAAGATACGCTTACTTTCAAAACCCTAGAGAATATCTAACTTATGAGGAATTTCTAAAAGAAATTGGTTTCACCTATGAAGAATGTGGGGATGAATTACTGCTTGAATATGAACAAGATGTTGCAGAAGCCAAATTAAACAACGGTGTTATTCCAATAAGATATGATTATAATTTTAGTATGTACCAACCAGTTCATCATCCAATATCACACTTACATATTGGTCATAATAACCAAATTAGAGTTGCATTAAATAAAATATTAACTCCTCAAAAATTTGTAATTTTTGTATTGAGAAATGTTTATCCAAATATTTGGAAAGAGGTGTATCCTTCTAATGAAAAAATAATGACAATATGTATGGAGAGTAAAAAATGTTGCCCCTCTTTAGATAAGTCTATTTTTTCGGAAGAAGAAGAGCATCTATTATTCATTGTCTAGTTATTTTGTTAAAGCTGGTTGTGTTTAACATCGGCTTTAGTTTATTAAATAAGCTAATAAACTTTTGTCATCTTTTACAAGATGGACAAAATGCCTTTGCTGGTGGTGGAGGTAGATGGATATGCGTTCCATGTTAATAATCCTAAGCAGTTAGAAAGAAATAAGATGAAAGATGCCATTTTGCAGAAGTACTAATGAAAGCGGAAAGAAAACGCGACTGCGTAATAAACTTATTCAAATTCTTAAGTAAGATGAGCAATTATCCATCGTTTTTAACGGTTCCCACGCTGTTCACCAGCGGCGCATAATCCGGTTATATCGAAGCTAGTTGTGAACCCCGACAAGGTAACTTTTTTAGTTGTACTTATTTTAGTTGTACTTAAATGAAGTAGATAAATACTTCCTTGATTAATCAACTTAAAAAAATTTAGCAGTCCTAACCGCTTACACGAACAATAGCTAATTTCATATATTTATATTTAAGGAGTACAGCATGATCAATGCCATTGTCGGAGAAGATGACCACCTTATAACATACCTTTCCGAGGCTATCGCTAGGGCACAGAAAATTCGGCTCTGATGGAGTCCGGGGCTAAGCTCATAGCCCCTTTGCTCCTTGAGGCTACTAAACGGGGCGTGCCGGTGAAGATCCTCACCGGCAGGTACATGTCCGTTACCGAGCCGTCGGCTATTTATTACCTGGTGGACAAGCTGGGTGGCAGGTTGGACATACGGTTTTACGCTGAAAACCTGCGCTCTTTTCACCCCAAGGCTTACATATTTGATTACGGCGACGAGGCCGAGGTTTTTGTGGGCTCCTCCAACCTGTCTCTTTCTGCGTTGACCCGGGAACTGGAGTGGAATTACCGGCTTGCGAAAAGCCAGCACCCGGAGGATTACGGAAAGTTCTCCACTAACTTTGACGACCTGTTCTATAATCATTCTGTAGTCATAACCCATCAGGTGCTTAGAGATTACACCCTGGGCTGGAAAAAACCGGCCTTTGTCAAGGTGGAGCAACTAATTGAACAATCCTACCTGGAAGAAGAGGCCCGCATCAATCCCAGAGGGGCACAAATCGAAGCCCTATACGAGCTGAAAAAAGCCCGGGAGGAGGGCGTGGTCAAGGGACTGGTGATTGCGGCCACCGGCGTAGGCAAGACTTACCTGGCTGCCTTTGACTCCCTAGAGCATCAGCAGATCCTTTTCCTGGCCCACCGGGAAGAAATTCTTAGGCAGGCCGAAATATCCTATAAAAATGTCCGGCCCGGCGCCAAAACAGGCTTTTTTACCGGCGCTGCCAAAGACGAGAACGCCGACATTTACTTTGCCACAGTCCAGTCCCTGGCCAGAGAGCAAAACTTAAAGCACTTCCCCAGGGATTTCTTCAGTTACATAATCGTTGACGAGTTTCACCACGCCGCCGCCGACAGCTACCTTAGCGTCCTAGAGTACTTCAGGCCCCAGTTCCTTCTAGGGCTGACCGCCACCCCCTACAGGACAGACAACCGGGACATTTATGCTCTATGTGATGATAATGTGATTTATGAAATCTACCTGAAGGATGCCATCAACAGAGATCTTTTAGCCCCCTTCAGATATTACGGCATTTATGACGACACCGACTACTCTCAGGTAGAGTACCGCAGCGGCAAGTACGTTGTGGACGACCTGGAGCGGCAGCTTTCCCGGCAGGAGCGGGCCGGCCTGGTGCTGGAAAAATACAAGCGCTTTGCCGGGGGTAAAACCCTGGCTTTTTGTGTATCTATAAACCACGCTAATTACATGGTGCAGTATTTCAACCAACACAATGTGCCTTCGGCAGCGGTCCACAGCGGTCCGGCGGAAAAAGGCCTGGTGATGGATAGGACAGCGGCAATAAGCGCCCTGGAGTCTGGGCGCATCAAGGTTATCTTTGCCGTGGACATCTTCAACGAGGGTGTGGACATCCCCAGCATTGACTCGGTGATGTTCCTGCGACCCACCGAGTCTTTTGTAGTTTTTCTACAACAACTGGGCCGGGGCCTGAGGAAGGATCAAGGCAAGGAATGTCTAACAGTGCTTGACTTCATCGGCAACTATAAAAGGGCCCACTACATACCCGCCCTGCTGGCCGGAGAAAACCCTATGCACCCCAGGGGCGTGATGCAAAGAAAGCCCTCTGACTACATTTACCCGGAAAACTGCCAGGTTCAGTTTGACTTCAATGTACTGGATCTCTTTGAAGCCTTAGCCAAAAGCGACCCCCTGAAAAAGCGGATGACCGATGACTACTTCAGGCTGCAAGATTCCCTGGGCAGAAGGCCCACCAGGGTGGATTTGTTTGAAGGAAGTGACATCCCCATCAGGGAATTCCTAAAGAACGGGTGGCTGCGCTTTTTGGAGGCAGCCGGTGAGCTTGAGCTTCAGGAATTGAGGTGGCTCGGTACCCCCGCCGAAGATTTTCTAAAAGTGCTTGAAAAAACACCCATGACCAGGGCGTACAAAATTCCCACCATCAGCGCTGTGCTCGAGGGTAGCCGGATTAACCGGCAGGTTCCCCTAGCCCAGGTGGGGGAATATTTTATGTCTTTTTACACTGACCATGCCCAACACCAAAAGGATCTTAGGGACAAGAGTAACCGAAACTGGAAGGCCTGGGGCCTAAAGGAATTTACCGACCTGGCCAAAAGAAACCCCGTCCACTTTTTAAGCAAGGGCAGGTTTTTTAACTATGATGAAATCAATCAGGTGTTTTACCTGTCAGAGGAACTAGAGCCCTACCTGGGCAGCGAACTGGCCGGCCATGTGATGGATATTCTGGAATACCGCCGGCGTGATTACTTTAGAAAGCGGTTTAGGGAGGACGATTAATGGTAAACTGCGACTTTTGCAAGAGGCCGGAAACAGAAATTGTAGCCGAAAACGATTTGGCCCTGGCCTTTTATGACAAGTACCCGGTAAATGAGGGGCATGTGCTGATCATTCCCAGGCGTCATGTGGAGTCTTTTTTTGAGGCCACCCCGGAAGAGCTGGCGGCTGTCAATGAGTTATTGTTTAAAGTAAAGGACAAGCTGGCGGCTAAGTTAAGTCCTGACGGTTACAACATTGGGGTTAATGTGGGCGGGGCGGCGGGACAGACAATTTTCCACCTTCATGTTCACATCATACCCCGCTACCGGGGTGACGTTCCCGATCCCAGGGGCGGGGTCAGAAAGATTAAGCAAAGCCTCGTTCCCTACCTGGCGGAAGGGAGAGTAAACGTGGAAATTACCTATAACAAGCTAGTCCGAGACAAAATACCCGAGATTATCCGGCAGCACGGCAAAACCCCTGTTGTCCGGCGGGCAGCAGACCAAGATGAGCTTGGCCAACTACTGGTGGCCAAGCTAGGGGAGGAAGTGGCTGAGTACCATGAGTCCGGCAACCAGGAGGAGCTGGCCGACATCCTTGAGGTAATCCGGGCGCTGTCAGCCGTAGTCCACGGTATAACAATGTCCGATGTGGAGCGCATCCGGACGGAAAAGGAAGAGGACCGGGGCGGTTTTAAGGAAGGGCTAGTCCTTGAAAAGGTTTTGGATAATGAATGGACACGGCCGTAAGTGGATAGCGTTGCTGGTGGGTTTACGTAAGACAATTTTAGGAGGGCCTTATGTCTATTTTTGAAGAATACTGTTACTAACGCCCTATAACGTCCAGTAATAGACGGTGTTAATTGTCCACGAGTTGACGGACTTAGTGACCAAAACCAGCCCGGGGAAGGGAGAATTATAACAATTCTCCCTGGATAACCAACTTCACCATGTGATCATCAATAATCCGACGGCCATTCTGAGCTCCATAAAGCATGCAATGGGTGCAAACCTTGTTCACAAGCCTGGCCGCACCGCTGGAATAGCGGAAAATCTCATCAATCGCATTGTCTGAAAAGATATCGTGTTCGGCACCGGCATAAGCCAGGTGCCGATTAATATATTCCCCGACCTGGGCCCGATCCAGGTGCGGCAGTTTACATTGTAGGTCGATCCGTTGGCGGATGGCGGCGTACGCTTGAAGCTGGAACTTATCCCACAGTTCGCTCTGGCCCACCAAAATCAGTGCCATAGGGCTTTGGGCATCCATTTTAAAGTTCAATAGGAACCGTACCTCTTCTAGCATTTCTTTGTCCAAAAGATGCGCTTCATCTACGATAACAACCGGTTGCAATTGCTGAATACCGCGCATGAGTTCGACTTCCCGGTGCA
>LADP01000042.1 GCA_000961575.1 Peptococcaceae bacterium BRH_c8a | reverse complement strand
GAGTAGGGTATCGATGGAGGCCAGGCAACCCAGGAAGTGATAGTACATTTCACTAAACCAGTTACGCCAACGGCCTAGGGTGGATTCGTCGGCGGTGACGGTTAGTGCCGTGTCTCCGGTTATGACCGCCTCGATACTTGCTCTGCCGTAGCGTTTGTACGGGACGACGATATCCGGAAGTTCGTGATGTATCCGCTGGCAGTGTTCACAACGGAGCCGGCGAATGATGAGAACTATTTGATCGCCAAGGCCATTTATGTACTTTCGTTGCCGGCTGCCGATGACATCTAGTGACCCGTTACAACAGGGGCAGGGAATCTGCTCCGCGCTCTTTACAAAAAACACATTTTTCAAGGTTTTCAATTAGCTCATATTCTGTTAAAATGACCATACAATCAGTGGTGGACGCCTCTGGTGCTTCTGTTGGCGCAGTTGCACATTTAAACAGGGGCGTCTTTCCTTTCTTCATGATATGATCATTATATATGGCAACTTTTGGACAGGCAACACCATCAGCTTTCGGGCATTATAGGGCAGCAGGAACAACTTACCTAAAAGCCTCTCTGACAATGAATTAGCCATAACATCTTCTTTAAGATTTGATAACCTTGAGTAACTTACCTGATCTATTTTATTAATTAGTGATATTATATTCCTTTCAACACTATTAGTTATTATTAAGTGTGGCGAAATAATATACTTATTATTTATTAAAAACAAAGGCTGCCAAATAACGTCATTGTTTTTTATGCTTGGATTAAAAATTATAAAATTTAATATGTCGTTTACTTTATCTATTGATAAATTAGTCTTTGAGTGTATTTCATTACATAATTCCTCTTTCGGTATAACCATAACAACACTTTCTACCGCTCCCCCTTCTACACCTGATAAAGCGCAAGCAAAATTATGTATTAACGCCTTTGTTAAAAGAACTTCCCATAATTCCTTAAATTCCTTAAGTGAAAAATAAGTGAAGTTCCATTCCTCAGGGAGCTCGCTTGTACTATTAATTTGTATTCTTGCAATACCTAAAAAAGCTTGCCAAATTTCTTCTGTTATATTATAAACAATGCAATTTTCTCTATTAAAATAAATAGAATTCATTAGTTTGTCTCTTATTTTTAACAGTTCTATTTGGCTCTCAACCACCTCAGGGTTTTTTAAAAGTGTTGTTTTCTTCTTTTCTCTTAATACTAAGTCGGCTGCCTCTATTGTCCCCTTCTTTGAATCCGAAAATGCAAACTCTAATAGCCTTTCTGATTCATAAAAATTGCATGTTTGCCTTCCCCTCGACCAGAGTATATACGAGTCACAAACACTCCTATAGTTACCGGCTTCCATTATCAATTCTCCGGCCTCAAGATAATCATCAACAGAAAAAAGTAAGTTTATATCTGAGCTATCTGTTTCGCAACATTCATAGATCCACTTTACTGCCATATCAAGGGCGTCCAAATTGTTATGTGCTAATGTTTCTAAAAGCTCGGTTTCTGAAGCTCCCATCAAAACAGGGAGCCGGCACATATCTTCAAAAACTCGCAAAGTATGTAATAAAACAGTGGATATTGGCTTTTTAAAAATAGGGAATAATTTATGATGATCATCAATTGCTCTCTCTATTTCTCTAATCTTTTCTTCATTTTGTCGAGTCATATAGTACACCCCCGTTTTTTCATGCCATTTGAGAGCCTTGGCTCATTTTAATTTATAATAAAAATACCACACACCCTGCCGGTACTTGTCCTTATTAACCGGCCCGGGCTCTTTCCCCTCGGATTGGTACCCTTCTCTTACTTACTCAGCCTCTTCCTTACTTCCATATACCCGCACAAAAATTTTACCACTACGGGTACGGCCGGTCTCCACATTGCCTCCACTCTGCTCATCGTTCCCAAAGGTATTGCCAGGGGCGTTTCCTTCCTCATGTTCAGTCCCGACCTCTTGACCATATGCAGTCGCAGTTTAGGCTAACATTTCTTCCGGATGCGTAACCATAATTGGCGCCCGCGGTTTGAAGCTGTGGATAAGCAAGCAGCATGGATATTTTCTCAATTTGTTCAGCGTTCAGGTAAGTCTCCTTTTGGCTGCGAAGATGTGACGCCAAACTCCGGGCGCCATCAAACACCGGCATGGAGCAGTCGGTAGTCTTTAACCAGGACGCTCTGGTGAAAGCAACAATAGGATATATCCATTTCTCCGTTGGAAACGTGATATTAAAGATACCCGTTTGACTCAACCATTTTCTAATCAACTTAACGTGCCTGAGGTTTTGCTTTGTCGGGCTGTGGCAGGGTACCCACTTGTTGCCCTCTTTCCGTTTCCAAAGGTCCTTGTACCCGGTAAATGCCCCATCCCATGCTTTAGTTTCAATGACAAACATCCCGGGCGGACCAATAACTATATGGTCAGTCTGGGAGAATACTTCAGGCTCCGGTTCCAGCGTGACATCATTCATGAGGATCCAATCATCAGATAAAGCATTACGGACTTGTGTACTAACTTTGGACTCACCACGTTCACCTTTAGTGTTGTAACTGTTTCTCTTCATGTCAAAGGCAAGGCCC
The DNA here is from genome assembly GCA_000961575.1 of Peptococcaceae bacterium BRH_c8a. Lineage (GTDB taxonomy): Bacteria > Bacillota > Desulfotomaculia > Desulfotomaculales > Desulfallaceae > BRH-c8a. The sequence goes on along the minus strand of LADP01000042.1, from coordinate 205,524 downwards.
GCTAAAGGCTTAACGGCCCATGAAAAGAATGAGGGAACGGTTTCGTCTATCTTTTGCTTCATGGTATCCTTTTCGGCCTGTACTTTGGCCTGGATCCTCTTGCGAAACTCTTACCGGATCCCTTCATCCTGTGATACGATACGAGCAGCCATAATAATCACCTAATACTTAGTTTTAAGTCCATAATTCTACAATGTATTTTCTTCTTCCTCCAACGTTCAGCATACAAAAGTATTTTTGTTATAACACGGTGTTAGATGATCGCAATACCAAGGGGCTAATAAATATGCCAGTTATTTAATTATTGTCTACATCTTGACAGGACAAGTATAGGGTGTAAAATTGAGTTAAGCCAAAATAAATTAACCCCGAGGGTTAATAAGAAATTGACAGGGGATTATAATGGATATATACTTTAAATATAAAAAGCTGCAAAAGGCATGTAATAATGAACGGGAGTCCGTTAAAGAATGGGGCCACGAAATAGCAAAAAAGGTGAGACAGCGTTTAAGCGAATTACGTGCTGCCGTCTGTTTATCAGATATCAGTCACTTGCCACCACCAAGGCTTCACGAATTAAGCGGTAACCGGCAGGGGCAATACGCAGTTGACTTACTACACCCATATCGACTTATTTTTATACCTGCCCATAAGCCGATCCCTATAAAAAGTGACGGTGGAATCGATGTAAGCGAAGTAACTGCTATTCTGATAATAGAAGTGGAGGATTATCATGGTAAAGATAATAAACGGAGGGGTAGAAAGTAATGGTTATTTACAATATAATCCGGATTATGTGGTTCCTCCAGGCGAAACTTTGTTAGAAACTATTGAACATCTGAGTTTAACGCAGGCAGAATTGGCAGAGAGAACTGGTAGACCTAAAAAGACCATAAATGAAATTATTAAAGGTAAAGCATCCATTACACCTGAAACAGCCCTTCAACTTGAAAGGGTTCTAGGTGTTCCAGCAAGTTTTTGGAATAACCTAGAACTTAATTACAGAGAAAAACTTGCAGAAATTGAAGAAAAAAAACGCATGCAAACTGAATTGGACTGGTTAAAAGAAATCCCCGTTAATGAAATGATTAAGCAAGACTGGATAAGTGGTTCAAGTATAAAAACTGAGCAACTTAAAGAAGCTCTTAGATTTTTCGGAGTTGCTACAGTTGAAGCCTGGCGAGAATTGTGGAAAAGAATAATAGAAGGGCATAACACTTTTGGACATATAGTATTTCGCCAATCCCCTACCTATAAAAGTGAACCTGGTGCCCTTGCTGCTTGGATAAGAAAAGGACAAATAGATTCCCATAATATTAAATGTAAACCTTTTAAAGCTTCTGAGTTTCGTAAAGCCTTAGAGAATATAAAAAATCTTACTAAAGAACCCCCTGATGTATTTGTTAACGAAATGACATCCATTTGTTCTAATGCTGGCGTAGCCGTTGTATTCGTGCCAGAAATGCCAAAATCTAGAGTTAATGGCGCCACGTATTGGTTAAACTCTCAAAAAGCTGTAATTCAATTAAGCTTAAGATATAAAACAGATGATCATTTATGGTTTACCTTTTTCCATGAAGCTAGACACGTATTACAAAATAAAAAAAGAGATGTATTTTTGGAATATAATGGATTAGAAAGCGAGCTTGAAGAAGACGCAAATGGGTATGCTTCGGATTTTTTAATTCCTAAGGTTGAGTACAAGAAATTTATTGATCAAGGGAATATTAGTTACTCGTCAGTTCAAAGTTTCGCTGAACGTCTCAACATAGCACCGGGCATTGTTGTTGGAAGGTTGCAGCATGATAAGGTAATTCCCTATAGCCACCTAAACAATTTAAAAAGGTATTTCAAATGGGCCAATGATGGTGGAGTTTAGATAGTAAAGACTTAACTTTATATTCAATTTGAATTTACCACCTCTTATCACAGGTGGTTTTATTTTTCTATTAATAAATTTAAACAAGCTACGGAGGTAAAAACAATGAAAAAAGTTAAGCTGACCCGGGCAGCATGGCAAAGAAAGCCGCAGACCCAGGTTGTACCAAATAAAAAGGCTGAGGGTAAGAAGTATGCCTGCAGGAAGGGAAGAGAGTCACAGAAGGACGAATAGTTACTCTGAAGGTTTATTTATCTTTTAAAAAAATCCAATAATAAACGAGGTGATAACTATAATTATGATAATAAATAAAAATTTTGGTCCGAACCCGAGACAGCCTCCGGTGGCTTTCCGCTGGCGCCAACGCTATTACCAGGCGTTTAACTGTAAGTTTTAAAAATAGCTGACGTCATATACGCATATATGCGATATTTCCTTATCTGTTTAACTAAAGTAAAATATGGGAGGGACTATTATCAAAGAGCCGAATCACAAGATATCAAATTTTTTAACTTATTTTAAGGTAGGTATTGAGAAATTTGGATAAATCTAAAATTACACCAATTGAAAACGATATCCATGATATAAAAAAACGTTTTGATATAGAACAAGAGTATATAAATAGATATATATCTTTCCTCGAGATAAAGGCTACAATGTATGATTCAGAAGTGCAAGAAGTTTCAAATATACTCCAAGAACATGGGGTATCAAAAATTCCAGAAAGTACAAAGTTGCATAAAAGACATGAACCATACAATCATACAGAAGCATCAAAATTAGTAACCTCAATTCACGAGATCAAACCTTTTTTAAACCAAGCGATATTAGAAGCAGAACTTAATCTTAAATCTTTAGAAAGGCCAGATGGTATTGATGATATTGATGCTCGTTCTAATACTGGTGAATGGATAGATTTCTTTATAGGTGAATTAGAGCAAGACACATCATATGAGGCAATAAATACAGCCCGGTCTAATTATTATATTGCACAAGAAGAAGCGATTAGAGAGGGTCATGAAATAGATGAATTAGGAACCGAACATATAGATTTTGTAATTAAAAGCGCAATTTACATCATATCAGAAAAAAAACTACATGATCTATTTTACGCTAGGGACAGATCAATTGAGTTTGAACTTACAGAACGTATTGTCTCACCGGAATCAGAAATTAACATTCTAAGACAGGGCTTTCTTTTACTAATGACCGCATTTGATGCTGCAGTGTTTGATATTACCCGATCAATTCTTCAAAAAAACTTCTTTAATCTGATTGGTGTTTTGGGTGCCAAAGAAAAAATTTCCTTGGCTCGTATGGGCCGATATAAATCTTTTGAAGATTTTCGTGACGATGTTATTGATGAACAACTTCGTTTTCGCTATCTTAAAGATTTGCTGTATGTCTTAAGCAAGATGGGAGTTGAATGCGTAGATACTTCTTTGGGAGATAAACTCATCGAACTTGTTGAGTTGGTTATGCGGCGGAACATTCATGTACATAATCGAGGAATTGTGGATGAACGATATTTAGAACGAGACGACCAAGGGAAACCTCGTTCTAATTTATATAATTTCAAGCTTGGCGATATAGCAAAAATAGATATTGAATATTGGAAAAATGCAAATAGTTTATGTAGTGAATATATTAATAGGCTATGTACTTGGGCTGACAAAATGCCCGGGCAAAAAAATAACCCTTAAGTTACCAAGCAGATATTTATTTAAAACACTTAAATTTAATCTATATATACACAGGGAGGACGTGGTATATTTTACCATACTCCGGATCCCAGGCAGAAGCCAAATGGTGCCGTCTTTATCATACTGGTCCAGCAGTTCATATAAGGTGGCCTGATTACTGGTCAGCGTAGTCTGGACCAAGGAAAATGCAAATTTGTGGGTCTTTAACGGGGGTCCATACCCCTCCCAGCGCACCAACAATTACTCAATAAAATCTGGATGTTTTATCCCGGTGGCTTTCTGTATGGCCTCAGCAATAAGCCGCCTGGCAGCATAACTTAATTGCCAACGTAACAGAATTCGACGCCGCCGGCGTGCAGAAGCTTGCGGTCATCGGAAGTCAGCCACACTATAGAATCTGTATATTTGGCTAGTTTAACGTAAGCGTTCTGGGAAGTGTTAACTTGCCAGCCGCTTTTATTACATAGATTTTTTAACTACCCGCAAACCCTTGATTTTACTGTTATTTTGGGTGGAGGCGGACCGCTTGTCGGCGGATGCATAGTAATTTTGTTTTTAACAAAGTAATTTTTTTATTGCTTTAACCAAGATTAAAATAAAGCATTATCTTAGATACTTACAATGTTGATTAATATCTAATAATCTAATTAAATCATTATTATTAATACTTCCATTAAGCCCTATTTTAAATGTATTATTATTTGTATAGTAAAAGTCTAAATGATTTAGAGGATGCAGAATATCATCTTCTCTATCATAATCATAGTCATACCTTAAATATCCAGGCTCAAATGATAATAGATGCATAACTAAATCCCAACAAAAATCACTTTGAAGATTATCAGTAATCTCATATTCCCTCATTGCATCTAAATACAAATCAAACATAGAATCTATAGATTCATTAAATAGTACACTTTTTTTAAATATTGTTGATATAATCGAACTAACCTTGCTATCTAGATCACGTCCTTTATAATAAACAACTAGTTTATTATCTTCCTCTGAAATTAAAAATGGAAATTGAAATGTGTGAATCTTTTCTTCTTTGCACAATAAGATTCTACTCATTTTATCAACATGAATAATTAATTGAATATCTGCATTTGGCACAGTCTCCAACTTATCTAACGTCAAGTAATTCAAATATCTTATAGTATTTATCAGTAATAATATAATATCAGCTTTTTCTCTAATTGCCATTCTCCAACCAATCAAATAATCATTTATTAGAAACTGGTATGATTTCATAATATCAATCTCCCAAAAAGACTTTTATAATGCCTCTTGTTTTTTTAGCAACCTCTTCTTCTGTTTCATTTTCAATAATATTTGGGATGGTAGAGTATAGAGTTGACTTTTGTTTTTTTGTCAGTTTTGGAAACTCCTTGCTTATTTCGTTTATTATATCCTCAACGGATTTCTTTTTTGAGAGAGCAATTTTTATCTTTTCTGCTTGTGTTTCCTTTTCAGCTTGGCTTGGCTCCCTTAATTTCATAAAACCATCTTTGTTAATACTCGTTATTGCCTGCGAGTATCTTTCGATAAATTCTTTATTTATACTGTTTACAATAAAATATGATGATAAGAATGAACGGGTAAGAATCATATATATAGAATTTCTCTGCTGAATATTATCGGTTATTCTACCCGTTTCAACGCATATTATAAATGGAAATTCTAAACCTTTAACATTATTAGTATTACTTATAAACAATTGATTTTTTATTTTGGTTTTGGCTACATACCCCAGGCAAGCTTCCCATTTATACTTTTTATTAACTGCAAAAACAAGTTCATCTGCTAACTCATAATTAACTTTTCTATTTCCTAAAAACACTACTGCGATATCATCAGGTTTGACTGTAGTGTGACGTTCTTTAAATTCATCAATACATAACAATATTTCTTCTATGAAAGAGTTAGACGAACTGCTTCTAAGCTGTACACTATTTACTTCTTCTGATTCAAGGTCTTCAAATCTCCTCAGAGGGGTTCGCTTCAATACAAATTTTTTATGTTCTCTTGAAAAATCATAACCACAAGCCTCCCATTCTATATCTTCCAACCAGCGGATTACAGGTTTTTCATATAATCCCATTCCCACAGAATGCGCAAACATTAAAGTTTTGGGATCTGTTCGATAACACTTGTTAAGTAAATAATCGCAGTTTACCGAGTTTTCGATGTCTGTATCAAAAATGTTTTGAAATATATCTCCTGCAATATAAACTTTTTCTTTTGTAACTAGAGTACACAAATCAAAAAAACTTTTAGAAAAATCTTGACTCTCATCAATAAAAATAAAATCAAAACACGGTTCAAATTTGTTTGCTATCAGTTGTTCTTTGGCAAGTTGACATACTGTATCAAAGGTATTTGAAAACGAGTATCTTATAAAATCTAATCCATAACATGAACATATATAGCTATATAGCCCTGAATTTGAATTACTTTGTGAACCCCAACTTGAAAAAACCCAAAGACGATTATTCCATTCTATTTGTTCCTCTACTTTCATAAAGTTAAAAAACCTTGGAATTCTATTCTTCATATCTTCCGCTAAAACTTTGTTAAAACATGTAAATACAATACGACTATCTTTTTCCTTTACATAAGTCTCTCGTAATTTGTGCAATAATAGCTCAGTTTTACCTGTTCCAGCTAACCCTTGAATTGTCACACTTGGTTTATCAACATTTTCATAAATAAATCTGCTTTGCATGCCATCAAATAAAACAATTTTCTTTTTCACTTTATCCAATAAAGCTTGGGGACTTTCTATTCCTAATTTATCAACATCATTTATACTACCTATTAATAAAGATATTAATAGGTCTACTCTTCTCTCATCTGCATATTCTACTCTTTTTTCTTGAAAAAAATTATTAATACTGAAACCTGAAAATTCTTCTTTTACAATTAATCTATTCCATTCTCTAGGACGTCCTAATATTTTCTTATAATCAAATTTATCAGATAAGTAACCTAAATCTTCAATAAAATCCTCATAAAAATACCCGAAATCATCATTATTATTACCATAGTTTAGCACCACAATTTTATGTTTTGGGACTAAAATAATAGCAGATTCTTTATATGAGTATTCATACTTGTTTTCTGTACCTAAAGCTTTTTTAATAATATACACCTGTTTTGATTCTTTTTCTGAATAAGCCATGAAATCTGTTATTAGGCTTGATATTTTACCACCATTTTCTACATCACAATAAAACAAACTGTCAAACATACTTATCAACTCCTTATAGGCTTTTAAATAAGCCCTACCCTGGATTAATCTAATTACAGATTTACACCATTATTTAAATCTTTTTACGTCGTAAAGCAGAGTTAAAAATTGGGTACACCGCCAACACAAAGAGCATTGACATCTAATCCTGTAAAACCGATCATATCAAGAGACATGTCATTGCCTTGGGAAAAGATAAATACACAAATCAATCTTGGCTATTTTAAGTACGAGTTATTCAGCAGTAAGAGCTAATAGCGATTAGTATGTAAGCAGATTAGAGAATCAACCAACCCTACCATAGTATCGCTGCTGCGTACACAACCTCTGGTAATACCATGACCACAATGGTAAAAGCTCTAAGGATATACTTACCCAAATGAAGTATAAGGTGACGGTATTGAGATGGTAGTCATAAGTACTTGTTTCTGATAATTTACTTGAGTGTTAAAATAAATCAAAGCGTGTTTCTTGCTTTTTTGGCTGTGGCAGTTACTCATCATCAAAATCCTCTAGCAATATTTCAAGATGACTACGGAATTTCAATTCAAATATTCTACCATCCTTGACGTTATCGGCAAACGTATTATAATCTACTGGACTTAAGAATGTAAAATAGTACTTATTTGGTATTTTATGTTTTTTAAGTTCTACATTTAATATTTCAAAATGTCTTTTAGCTGCTCTATTTTTTGCTCTATTTTCAATGTTATCATCATTATCTGACTTAATTTCTACGACAATAATATTATTACCCTTTTTGATAAAAAAGTCTGGATTAAAAGCTTTGAATTTACTCCCTTTATTCTTTTGATAATCTATACTGTAAAACCCTTTATCTCGTGATTTAATCCACGCATCAATATGTTGAGAAAATCCGTTGCTGGTCAAAAGCTCCACAAACTTTTTCTCAGGTTCAAGAGTAGTAAAAACCACATTAACAGGTGTTTTGAAATTATACCTGTTTATTTCGTTATCTTGACGTTTTTTTAATTCTTGACGTACGGCCTCAAAAATAACCAATTCATCCTCTTCTATTTCACTTTTATAGTTATCTGAGAAAAATAATGAAACATCCCTAACAAGAGTCCCATATCTTGAAATTTCCGATTTCATATCTGCTGTATTTAGTGGCACCAAGGTATTCACAGCCTTTTCCAATATAGGCGTAGCAGGCTTCCTTCTAAGTAATCCATTAAAACGACCATATATTTTATCTGCATTTTCTAAAGTAAGAAATGAACCATACTCACCTATATCTCTCATTGATTTTTCAATGAACGTTCTAATATCTTTGGTAGATGGTAATCTCTCTTGCTCGTACTCACCACTGGGGAAGACCAACTTTGCTTCCAACGCACGTCCTTTAAAACTCTCAATAATTCTATAGATGACTTCATCAATGGATATTAATTCTTTTTGAATAATTGTAGATTTTGAATGAAGACGTCCCTTTATATCCTCATAAGTTGTTTTCTTGGGTTCCCTTTCGCTTTGAGAGACCAGTTTAATGCCGTTTGTTAGATCAAATACTTCTTGGGCCTTAGTACCCTTTTTTTCAATGGTACGCTCTTTCTTTGTGTAATTAATTGTATAAACTTTAAAGTTATATTTATTTTTGTCAATTGAGTTTACAATTCTACTAGAGACTGTCATTTCTTTTTCCAACACTTCATCCACCAAGGACTGTATACCTTTACTCCAACTGGCATGATTAAATACCCTAACCTTTGATTGGCCACTTGTATTTTCAGGTATTCTAAGGCCTCTGCCCAATACTTGTGCTATTAACAATTTTGAGTTAAAAGCCCTGTCTTCCCAAGGCACTATTTGAAATACATTTTTCACATCCCAGCCTTCGGTTAACATTGATACAGAAATTATCCACTCTGCTGGGTTACTCTTATCATCAACCGTTTTTAAAGCAATAACATTCTTTTTATGTTTAGCCGCTGACGTTACAACAAGAACCTTGTCTTGAAATTCGTCTCGACATATCCCTTCTTTTTTTTCAATGAAATCTATAAAATCTTCATATAGAAATCCTGCCGATTTTATATCTTTTGTAACCATTATTGTTATAGGCTTTATATCACCATATTTCTTTTGAAACTCTTTATGATTATCATATATTTTTTGAAACTTTTCATATTGATCGCCGCTTTCATCTTCGGCTACATATTCAACAAGTTTTACGAAACTTCTTTCCATAGCTTCTCTAAGGGAGAAGCGATATATTACATCGGAGAAATAATCATTTTCTATGTAAGCTGTTGCAGTAAAACCAATCAAATATTTAAATTGCAATTCTTCACTCATCAAAAAAGCTTTCCATTTCCTAATGTCATGTGCTCCACTGGAATTATATGCATGATGAACTTCATCACTTAAAACTAATGTTTTTTCTCCACACCCTTTAAGGCTTTCTATTATGGATGACCCTGTTCCATCGTAAACAGCGTGAATATTTTCTACGCAAATATCTCCATCTTTTATGGTGCTATTGGCATCAATTATTCTTGGATTTTTAAAAAACGCAGTTTCAGGGATGCTTGCTTTTAATCTTGCATCACTAGTTTTTTCCTTGAATTTTTCCATTAAACCAGATTCAATTGTTAGAGAAGGGCATAAAACTAAAACTTTGGTTACAAAACTCAGGGACAACATAATTTGTGCTATGCCATATATTACATAGCTTTTACCTGTAGCAGTTGCTAAATCAATAACCCCCGATAGTTTACCTTTTAATGGAATATGTTGGATGAAATCATGTTCTGTACGATAAAGTCTTTGTAAATCCCGATTATTCTTATAATTTTCTCTTGCCAACTGATCAATATTCGAATACTCGCCTGAAGCCAAGTATATGATAGCTGTCTTAATAGCCTCTTTCTGATAATCGCGATTCCCGCAAAGAATATCCAGATAATCTTCCCATTCATACAGATTTAGTTTTTTCACATCATAACTACATCTTACCTTAAGAGTAAGATCTGAAGCATTGTTTCTAATAACGCCCTCCATCTACTGCACCCCCACAGAAAACTCTTCTTTAAATTCATTACCATATATGTCAATATATATTGCTAAAACCTTCTTACCCGGATTTTTTATGGGTATATTTATAATGTTGGCATTTTTAAGTTCTTTTCTAACATCATCAGAAATATTTTTATGTAGAGTTGAGCTTTTTTTACTTTTGGATATTAAATCTTTAGTAAAATAATAATCCTTCATGATAAAATCTCTACTATAATCGCTGTCGATAAGCACCATGGACAAACTCTCAAAGTTATTTATTTCTTTTCCCTTCTCATCCATATTATAGTCGGACATAAATTTTTTCAGAGTTATATAGTAATTTCCATCAATATTGGTCAATGCTGTTTCAACCTCTGGTTCCCTAATAAAATGAAACCCTACTGCCTCGTCTAAATCATTAATTTGTCCTTGGCTCTGAGGCTGTTTGATTTTTTTAAAGTCTTGATTATGTAATTCTTTGATTACTTGATAAGGTATCTTTAAAAAATAATACCTTATACTATCTATTTCATAATAACTATTTACGAAAGCAACATTATTGGCAGGTGCTACAATATAAAAACGGCTTTTAATTCTATCTCCTATGTATCTATGAAGATCATGTAAATATTCTGAATCAACATCAGCATTACGCATCTTTTCATCCCAATACGGATAAATTTTGACGAAGTAGCCCCTTTTCTCTCCATCAATTGGTACACCGTTAATGTTGTCTTTGTCTATATCCTCAATATCAAATAAATTTTTTACAAAATGCTTATATTTATCTTCCGTTAATGAAAAGACCTTTCCTAAATCATACAAACCTGCGGTTACCACAGAAAATGCTTTTGTATTATGTTTATACTCTTTCTTAGGATTAGCCATATCCTTACTTCTTGATATTTCCAGCAACCTTTTTTGTATGGTGTACATTGATAATTTTCCAATGTCACAACCGATCCATCTGCGGTTTAATTTCTCAGCTACAGCTAAAGTTGTCCCCGATCCAGCAAAACAGTCCATTATTAGATCGCCTTCTTGTGTACAGCTTTCAATGACTCGTTTTAGCAATTCTTCAGAATTTTCTGTTGGATATTTATTTGCAAACGCATAGCCCTTTATGTCTGTCCAGTTATTGTCAATGGGAATAGAGTCTGTTTGTAAATACTCCGGGCGAGCTTCAATTTTTTTACCCTCTAAATCATAATAGGGAATATCAGGATTTAAACGCAACCTTCCTTGTCTTTCAAAAGCGTTAATCTTTTCTTGGGTATATGTAAAATGTCTTCCTCGTCTCGGCAAATATGTTTTCCCGAAAATAACTCGTTCAGGAGGATTTCTTAATCCAGGTGAGGTCAAATCATCCCAAATTGGTTCTTTTTCTTTACCGCAGAAATTGCATTTCCGAGGCGTTTCGGGATTATTGAAATAGTAATCAGACGATTTTGAATAGAAAAAAACTGACTCTGTACTAACATTAAATCTTGTAAGGTTTCGGAGAGACCGTTTAACCCTATTGATAACAATTTCGTTTTTTAAATTATTTTTGCCGAAAACTTCATCCATAATAATTTTAATATAATGACCAAAATGATAGTCCATACGAACAAAGATTACTCCGTCATCAGCCATTACTTCTCGCAATAGTATTAGTCTCCGCCGGAGAAACTCTACAAGATCCGCACCTTTTCGCTTAGCGCTGTATGCACTTTGACCTTTATTACCGTCATATTTATCGCCAGTTCCAAATGGGGGATCTATATACACAAGTTTTATTTTGTTTTTGATTTTTTTGGCGATAATCGGATCTTTGTCATAATATATTGTTTTTAATACTTGAAGATTATCTCCAAATACCAAAAGGTTCTTCCAATCATCATTTGATGAAGGATGTTCATCTCCATTATAAGTTTTTTCAATTTGTAAAGGCACGTTAGATATCTCATCGGTATCTGATAGTATATCTTCTTTACGCATTTTCCCTGCATAAGTAAGTTCATATTCTATTTGTATAGTAGGAAATAAAGAATATTTGTATTCACCAGGTATGCTCTGACCATCTTTTAAGCATTTGATTATATAATCAATATCATATTGGTTTAGCAAGATAAACTCCTCCACGAATTAATTTTAACTAATTAGTAGTCCTTAATTAGCTATTCATCGGTTAAATCCATATTTTATGCAGAAGATCAATTTAAATAGGGCTTGCTGAACGGAACAAAAAACCAATAAAATCAAGGATTTCGGAGAATATTTGTCGAAATAAGATGCATGGAAAACACAGCAACTAATGCAAAAACCTTGCACCTGGAGGCAAAATATGTTCCGTAAATTGGAAAAGGAAATATATCTCGAAGAATTCATACTCCCTTTTGAAGGCAAACTTAATGCCAACAATCGCTGAGTAAAATTATCTAAAATCATTCCCTGGGCTACCATTGAAGGTCGTTATGCTAAACTTTTCCCTAAAAATTGTGGACAGATAGCCAAACGCGTACGGATGGCCCTTGGCGCGATACTCATCCCAAAAAAATTAAATTGCACCGACCACGAAACAGTTGAGCAGATCAGAGAAAACCCCTACTTACAGTATTTCATAGGCATCCAGGAATACCAGGACAGGACAAACCTCCTTTTTACCCTTCTCTTATGGTGCATTTTCGTAAGCGGTTTAGCGCAGAAATATAAAAGAAATCAATGAAGAAATCTACCGTGCCGCCAAGGGAGCTGAAGAGAAGCGGGATAAGGATGACGACGACAGTAAGCCCAAACCGCCTTCAGGTGGCAATAGAACAGTAGCGGATGAACCCACTAACCAAGAAGAGAACTGTCTCCCTTTAAAATATACCCGGCAAACAAAGGCAAACTTATCTTGGACGCTACCTGCGCCCCGGCAGAAATACGCTACCCCACTGACCTATCATTGCTTAACGAAGCCAGGGCGAAGTTGGATGACATTATCGACATCATGCACAAGACTTTTGGTAAACCGGGCAAAAGACCGCGCACTTATCGACAAATTGCCCGTAGGGATTATCTCAGCATTGTTCGGAACAAGAAACCCGGTAAGAAAACTATCCGTAAAGCTGTTGGCAAGCAGCTGCGCTATGTGAGGCGCAATCTTGGTGCCGTAGATCGTCTGCTTGCTATGGCCGGTGATGGGCACGACCTGAGCCAGAAGCACCAGGAAACACTACAAATCATACGTGCACTCTATGAACAGCAGCTGCATATGCATACCCACCGCACCCACAAGATAAATGATCGCATTGTCAGCATCAGCCAGCCGCATGTACGTCCCATTGTCCGGGGTAAAGCCACGGCCAATACAGAGTTCGGTGCAAAAGTGGCCATCAGTATTGTAGACGGCTACGCCTATGTGGAAAAGTTGAGTTGGGACCCTTCAATGAAGGTAAAACCTTAATCGAATTGGTGGAATGCTACCGCAAAAGGTACGGACACTATCCTGAAGCCGTCCAGGCCGATAAAATCTACCGAAATGCTGCGAATCTACGGTACTGCGAACAACATGGCATCCGGCTCAGTGGGCCGAGGCTAGGTAGACCGCCGGCTGACAAAGAGATACAGAAAGAACAAAAACGCCTGGAACGGCAAGATGCCAGCGAACGTAATGCAGTTGAGGGCAAATTTGGCGAAGCCAAGCGTCGCTATGGCATGGCGCGTATTATGACGCGCCTAAAAGAGACTGCCGAAAGCGTGATTTGTCTCCAGTTCTTGGTAATAAACTTGGAGCACAGGCTCCGTGTTCTTTTGTTCTATTTTCTGCAGCACTTATTTAAGAGTAATCGGGCTTTTTTGGGAACGCCATTATGGTGTTCTAATTGAAAAAAGGATCGGTTCAGCAAGCCCTAAATAATTTTGGTTTGTTTTATATAGCCTATAAAAGTTATTTTTTATGCAATTTCTATGCACGTAGTTTAAAAAATTTCATTTTGTAAATCATAATTTCAATAATCAATTTGCGATAATTTAGAATTGCATTGCACTTAAATTGATCTCAATATATTTCCAGTCATAATTCCTCTGATACACAATTCTCTTGCTTGACCCAATGAATTCTAATAATTTAATTTTATTAGCTTCCACAAAATATCCTCTCCTATTTATGAGAACAGTTTTGCTTCTTTTCTATAATTTACCACACATATTAACAAAATCCTTTATATTTTTGCGGAAAAAGTAGAAAGGTTTGGTTTGTTGGTATGGGATACTAGTTGGCAGGAAGGTAACATGGATTTGGGTAAAAGTCAAAATCAATAGGGCAAAATGCCTTGATTGGTTGATATGGCCAGGCTGAAAAGGTACTAATGCGGATGGAAGTTGTATAGTTATTACAATAATATAGCATAAGAGTGAATTGGAGTGGGGGGATGCTGTATTTTTATCGAAATTTGTTAATGGGTGAGCAAGTTTAGGGTTTGCCTTATTAACTAGCCCCGCGTACTCAAACTATACACTAACCATATTGTCTTTGGTTATTGCTAAATTCCCCGGGTATTCGCTTACGCAACCAATAAGCCAATAGTGACGAGCAGATTAAAGAATGGCTTATGGAATTAATTGCCGGCGAAGAAAGTTTGTATGGGTACCGCAAATTAACCCGCTGCTTACAACGCCAATACGGCCTTATTATCAATAAATCGTTTCATACTATTTTGGAAAGGGATTTGCTTGAGCCGACATGAGTTAGCCAGCTATAAGGATGCATACCAGAATTGTTACCGCTTACATTGATTTTTACAACAAACGCCGTTTACATGGTAGCTTATATGACTTATCACCCTTGGAGTTTATCGATCAATTAACAACTGGTAGGTAAAACCATTTATAGTGAAGGTTTAAATTTGCATGTTTTTTGTGAGTTCCTGAGGCCAAGCCCAGGGTTAGGCTTTAGGCGCCGTAGGGTAGCCTTGACAGCCCGTTAAAAGGGGCTGTGGCACAATATATCTCCGACGGGATGATTATGTCGCATGTTTTCGGAACCGCGGTCGGTAATTTAGCGGCACCGCAGCCCTTAGGGCTGTCAAGGCCACCGTTCCTCCATGGAAAGTATAATCACATAGCAATGTATTGAAATTCTATGTAATCAGGTGATTTTGGGATATAGGCTATAATAATAGGGGGTTAAACCGAGTCATCCGGCTTCCTGCCTCTCATTCTTGATTGTCGCTTGTAGGGCATACCCGTTGCCAGGAAAAGACAAGATCTCCCGGGTTACCGCTAATTCTCAATGTTAAAGTGCCGAGCTCTTAGACCCCGAAGTGTCAGTAAAGACTCACCATAACGCCTATACTGGTATTACCTTCTGTGCGTGTAACCACATCGGCCATACTCAACTGATATTACGAGGATTACGAGGCTCATCACTTCAGCTTTCGCTTTCGGCCCGCTATTTTGCCGTCCTACGCTTAAAGCCCCCAGTTGCCTGGAAGATTCCAAGGACTAGCTACAGAGTTGCTGGTTAGGCATCACTCTGGCGGGGCTTTCACCCACTAGAACTAGCGACCTTGCCCGGCCGCACTACACAAAATTTTCTACATTCTCGTAGAAAAGGCTTTAAAAATGCCACAAAAAAAACATTGAAACCCTCTTGCTATCTGGAGACAATGTGGAATCCCACTGGTCTCTTCACCCCGTAAATGAATCATCCGGTAAACCACACTGATCGAACAATGCTGGTTTATTTCTTGGATGTCATTGATCACTTCTCGGGCAGGAAGGTTAATGTACTTATGCCAGCCATGACCTTTGGCACCTTGCAGCCGGTAGTAAACTAGTTAACTCCTTTCGGCACATACCGGTAAGTAACTTCAATTCTGTTATGCCCTAAGTCATATGATAGTTTTAAACGGGCCAAGTTATCAACTGTTTTTTCATGAGGGTTTTTATATATGGCACGGGCTTTTTGAGTGGGAACCGAAAACTCTCTTGCCAGGGTTTGCCAATCTTTCTTATTAACCAGATCATTAATCCTTTGGATATATTCCTTATGGCGCTGAACAGCGAAAGTTTTACGCATCCCATGCAACCCACGCCCTACAAACCTCGCTTTACGAGACGTGTTTTTTATCCGGCCATATAATGTGCTCTGATTTAACCCAGCAAAGATCGGCCCCCTTGGGCTCTCTTTAACCAATCTCTCCATAAGACCCTGGTACCGCCTATCATACTTAACCGTCCGCCATTTCCCGCCTTTCTCACAGAGGGTAACGGTATCCTTTGCCAGATTAATTCTTTCAGTCGTGACGGCTTTTTTAAAATCCCTGGACACTTTTGTCCCCTTGACCACCATTCCATTAACAACAACTTTACCCCCGGTTTTAACTAGACGTCCAAATACTGTTTCGGCTCTGCAGCCGGTGGCACGAATGAAGTTCAAAGCATCCGCGGAACGTTTGTCCACCCGGGCAATTTCCCTGGTTAACTTGTCTGCTTCACGGGTAGTATAAGCAGGGCCGCGTTGGGCAGTCACATCATCCCGTTTTCTCCTGGGCTTCTCAAATTCATCTATTTTCCACCTCACCTTACCAAACCTTTCAATGGTCATATTTTCCAGCTTTTGTAACGCCGCACAGTATTGATGTACCGTTTCCGGCCGATGTGTCATAGCAACCCGTTCTAAAAAATTCTTAATCTCCTCCGGTTTTACGCTACAAATCTGAAATTTACTACTACCTCGTTTTTTAGCCAGATCCTCTGCCCACCTCATGCAGGCAGCCCGGTAGTCAACATAAGTCTTACCTCCCGATATAGCCCCCGCCATCTTTCCCTGATTTTTAATCTTTTCTTTTGATTCGCCAAACCTACGGCTCATAGCAAAAAGCTGGTCTACCTGTCGGAAGATAGTTTTAACCTTGGCCAAATCAATACCTCCCTCCGGTCGGCAAACAGGCACCGACTGCCGCCGAAGCCTGGCCGAGGCCTCCGGCCCTCAAACTTTGCCATCGCCTTGCCGCTGCCGCGTCAAGTCAATAGCAAAGCTAGGGTCAACACCATACGACCTCTGGTCGTTTATTTATGACTACCGTCCTAAATAAACGACCCTACGGCCGTACCGCCGCCCCCACTCATCACCTTCCCTTGCCGGGAAGGTTTTTCGTATCAGTACCGTTGCCACATCTACCGATGTGCCACCGGCTTTGTCCATACATTCGCCGCCCGCAGCTCCGAATGTATAACAGCCCCTGCATGCCCATGCGCTTTTGCGCTCACGACCGGGCTCCGTAGCCGCACTCGCAGGCCGCCCCTAATCCTGGTCATCATCGTTAAAGATCCGCCACCTTTTAAAGTGGGGAAAATGTATCTTCATTGGGAAATGAAGATGAGGCTGTTTTGCAGTTTCCACTGCATGGGTTCTACCGAACCAATTTCCGATAACCTGGTATCCACCAGGGGAATAACTAAAACCTTTACAATAGCAACTCTGTTGACTAGAACTAAGCTAAGGACACATGCCCCCAATGGGGGGGCCCGGCTTATGCCAGGCCATAAATGAGGTAATTCAACTGTTTAACATACTCTTTTGTGTATTTCCCACTTTTCAGCTATTTCCTTAAAAATAGCCCCTATGATATTTCTTTGTTCCCACTCAGCCAGTTGACCACCAATGTGTTCTACAAAACTCTTTTCGTTTTCCGTTAAATCTCTGCCTAATGCTCTAACCACATATTCCCTAAACTCTTCTGAAGTTATATTCATGAATATAAACCTCCTCAAATCAATCCTTTGGCCTTGAAGCTCGTAAATTTATTGTCACCGATCACCAGGTGATCCAGCACGTCGATTCCTACAATATTCCCCGCATCCACCAGACGCGTGGTGGCCTCAATATCCTGCCGGCTAGGCGTGGGATCTCCGCTGGGATGGTTGTGCACCATGATTACCCCTGCTGCGCTGCGCCTGATGGCCGCCTTGAACAGTTCCCGGGGATGAATAGCTGAAAAGTTCAGCGTCCCGATGGAAATCACTTCACGGGCCAGCACCTGATTTTTGGCGTTAAGCAAAAGTGCCCAGAAATGCTCCCGGTCCAGGTGGCGCATCTCTTCCATTACTAAGGCTACGGCATTTTCCGGGGATCTAATTACTGGTTTATCCTCCGGCATGATCCGCGCCAAGCGCCGGGCCAGCTCAAAAGCAGCAGCCAAGCGTAGCCCTTTTTCCTTTCCAATACCCGACAAATTCATTAATTCTTCGAGCGTCATTTCCGAAATTGCTCGAATTCCTTGTTTCATCAAATAATTCAAGGTTTCATCGGGCACTTCACCCAGAATTGAAACGAGTACGCCCGTTAATTCCGACGTCCCAACTCCATAACACATGACCTCTTCCTTGGCCACCGAGGCCAGTGTCCTTTGTCCTTTGAATTGGTCCTGTACTGTATACTGTTTTAAATATTCCTCACTCCATAACATGTTCACGGATACGGGCTGCCGCCCGTATCCATTCACCTCCTTAAAGATGATTGGATTACGGGCGCGTGCCCGGTTTATTTATGCCACTTTATTATGTTGCAGCTCTTATAATACCGATCAGCTATTTCCAATAATCCGGGTAGTTTCTCAGTCTACGCACCATCCAGAACCAACTGGCACATTCATATCGCCTTTGTAGTTTCGTATCAATGGCAAACCAGTATTCCCGGAATTTCATTTCCTTAGCCCATTGAGCCATTGAACATAACACATCTTTCTCAGATTTTCCCTTCTCTTCAAATTCATTGATCAGCTTCTCAGCAAATTCCCTCACTAAATTGCACTTTTTCTCAAGCGTTAACCTTCTTCTCTTTCCCATTTTTTAGGACACCGTGGCCTTCCGAGCCCGGTATCCAACCCCCCTTTCGAGTGATTGGTTACAGGCCCATATGGCCCGTCCCATTTACACGATTATTTAGGTTACATCTCTACAACTGTGTATTATTACTATCTTTTGCACCTTGGGATTACCTCACCATTGTATATAACGATCAGCTCTTCCGGTGCATTGAAAAAAGTATAATAAAATGATCTTAGTTCATCCTCAACCTCATCTTTTATGTCCTCTCTGTTATCTTTTATTTCTTCTCTTACTTCTCTATAATCTTTAATCCAATCACTAATTTCATCAGCTATTTCTTGAAATTCATATGGCTCATAGTAACTATCATCATTCCAATACTTAATGTTGTTATCTATCCCGTTTAAGATATATTCATCTTCACTACAAAAGTACTCATTTCCATATAAGTCCTTCAACCTTGTCTCAACCTCTTTGTCAAGAATTTCCATTACTTCTTCTATGTACAGCTCATTAACATAAAAACTTATGAAATCCTGCAATTGGGCTCCATGATTTCTTTCCCATTTAAAATGAGCCGACATCATAATTTCCCAAACCTGCTTTTCCATTTCGTTTTCTAAAATTATTTTCATTTACTAAAACCTCCCGGCGCTATTAAGCGTTTTGCTTTTATGCATGGCCACAAGCACATCATCAATACCCTTGCCGTTTTCCCAAACCGCCCGTTGTACTTTTAACCCGTGCTTTAGCAGCTCGCATTTTAATGCCTTTTCCGACCGTGCCACTATCGGGTTGGTTGCTGCGTCCATGTCGTAAGCCATTACAATTTCTTTTGCACCCAATTCCAGTACTGCATCAAGAACCGGTTTCCATGTAGTCGCGCTAAGCGCACCTACTAATGTTGCACCCAGGTACTTAGAGGCAATATCAGCTTTTAACGGTCCTTCAGTGATCCATAGCCGTTGGTCTCTTAGGTTTTCCGGCCTGGCTATATGGGCCGGCGTACCGCAGGTACAACCGCCCTGATGTTTATGGCCGCTAAATAGCTTATACTTGCCTCCCCGGTTTGGGTCATCCATCCTTCTCTGCAGTGCCTGGATACGGCCTTTGTTGTCAAGTACCGGGATGAAATAGCCGGGCTGCCGATCGAAGGTCCAGTATGTGCCACCATATGGGCCATAGGCTTTGTAATACCCGGGAATACCGGTCAGGCTATAACCACTTTCAATGAGCCTGCGGCATATCTTCCATGGTTTATTACCTACTGGGACGGCTTCCGGGACTGACTTAAAGCATTTTTCTTCTATGTCCTTTTCACTAAGTCCACGCCGCAGAAGGTCGTCCTTATGGCGCGCGTTAAGCGATAACAGCCTTAAAAATTCTCTATACACACGGTCACGAACTTCAACTGGTGCAGTTTGCTCAGCGATTATTAAACCATCCCTCGTGGGCGCCGGCAGGTTTACCATGCCCGGATCAAGCCAATGGAGGTACGCAATCTGGCCGTTGCTCATGGTTACTTCTTTGAAGGAACCTTCCTTTATCCTCATGCAGCTTGCTAAATAGCTATTAAAACCACACCAAGCACCCACACCGCAGATGGGGCAGGGATTCGATGGCTTGGCTTTGATAAACTTCTCATATGATCGCATTTCCTACCCCTCTTTGCTTTTTGAAATACATGTAAAAAAACAAAAGGAGAACGCAAGGGATTATTTATCCCAAAATCGTTCTCCTTAAAGTTCCTGGCTGTATGGCCTTGCTTACTCTTCCGCCTTTACAAATACCGCAAATGCGCTACCGTTATCCATGCGGCGGTACTTTGTTGTTACCTGCTTGCCAATTAACTCCAGCAAAACCTGGCCGGCGCCGTTTTTTGCAAAAAAGGCTTCTTTTTTGCCGTTATCCGTATACTGACACCAAGCCCTTACCGTACCGGGAGTGTTGGTCTCTTTTACTTCCAAAACTTTGATAGAGGTTTCAAGTAGTTTATCGTTTGGCTTAATTTCTCCATCACTGCCATCACCGTTTTGCTCAATCTCTTCTGCTGCTGTCGCTTCCTGGCTGGTAGACATGTCAGTTATCGTATTATTCTGGCCCAGACCGCAACCATTCTCAACCCACATAGCACATTCTTTTTGATGGCATTCCATAAAATGTTCTTCCCATTCATTCTCTGCTACAATAATTCTTCTCTTTCTGAACGGACATAATTTAGCCATTTTTCGGATACGGGCCACGCCCGCATCCATTCACCTCCTTAGTGTTGGATACGGGCATAAGCCCTAGTTATCTAAAATTACGTTCATAGTTTTTTAATACTCCAATTTCTTTAACGTTTTATCATTTGCTTTTCTAATTCTGTTGTGAAAATCTACAAACTTATCAAAATTAAAATATTTTACCGTGATGCTTTCAAACGGCAACTCATTACGGATAACCAACCATTCATCACCGCCATCAACCTGGTTAATAAAAGCTATATTCCCAAAGTAAAATGCTTGTGCTAAACACCAATTACCCTTAATTAACTCATAATACAGATCTTCCAATGTCTCGCAACGGTAAAAGGATTCTTTTGTAAAAGGCGGATCACAGGCATTCCTAATCCAAGGATTACGCTTACCTATTTTCAACCATTTTTCAATTAAGTATTGTTCGTCACTTTCTTTTGCTTCTATCCGCAATTCTTCCATGTTACCGGATACGGGCATTGCCCGTATCCATCCACCTCCCATAGAATGTGTTAGGATAACGGGCATAACCCTGCTTATTGCTTATTGCTTCTTGCTTATATCTCACCGATATTCATCTCAAGTTGTCCAAGGCTGTTCAATTACAGCAACCCCGGACCCAATGGAATCATTAAAGAGGAACAGTGTCCGAGTTACTTCAGAAGTGTTTTCAGCGTGAGCTTCCAAATACTTTTGCAGTTTTTCCCCATCCCCAATTCGAAATACCTCTGTAACATCGTAGTCAGGGCAAGGTACTTCAAGTTTTTTCTCCCAGTTGCAGTTTTTAAATACTTTCTCTATATCAGCGTTTTCTATTCCCATGCAGTTTTCCAGTATCTTTGAAATGTTCATCTTTTTATCCCCCCCCACTTTTGCTCTTTTTGCCACCGCTTGGTTTGTCAGGGTCGGGTGGCCCCAATTGCAGACCACCCGTTTTTTCTTGTCCCCGGGAAAGACTTAAAATGGTTGAGATTTCATCCTAATTCTTTAGAGCAGCCATCTGGGTCGCTAATACCCAAAGGGCTTTATTAAGCTTTATATTGTTGTCAATTGACTTTACTGGCCGTGTCGACACCCTTCTTCCAGTGACTGATCTACCGCGCTGTCCTCCCTTGATTACGTTTTCCTGTATCCGGCTAAAGGTAGTCCAGAGATCTTCTCCTTTGTCAGCCAGACGGCGGGACGAAAGTGCCTGAACAGGGGAAATTGGCGCCTTTTCTATGTCGTCGTATTTTAAAGTCAAGGCTGCTGTTGCAAATGCTTCAGCCTCTGGGAGTGCCAGTTGGGTTGATTTCATCGTTTCCATTGACTCTTGGGCCGTATCAAAATCATCGACTATGCTATAAGCGGCATCAATAACACCGCCAATAATGTCCCCTCTATGCGGGATGCGGATATCTTCCACAGTATCTCCTAAGACCATACCGTTTTGGCATACGAATCGGAAGATACCGCACATCATCTGGTATGATGATGTGCCATCGTGGGAGTTGATAAGCACAATTTCACATGCTTCTTTATCCGCAAGTTGATTCGCATGACGCAAACGAATCATATGCTTTGTAAAATTTCTCTTGATCTCATCTCGCGCTCTGGATTGGGCAGCCAAAAATGGCTGGAATCCTTCCTTCCTCAGCCCGTTGACGACTTCAATGGTAGGAATATAGGTGTATTTATTTGAACGGGAACCATGTTTTTCTTCTGCAAATATGCTAGGCGCAAACTTGTAAAGTTGCTCATCCGTCAAAGGTCTATACACATCAAAAACCACCTTTTATTATTTATTGACAATCATTGCTAAAATAAAAAGGGCAAAAAAGTTATTTACCATAACCTTTTCGCCCTTGCTTTCTTGCACATTTTAAGTGCTTTATTTATATGCATCTTTCCTTGGCAGGATTTCCAAGACGATTAATTCCCCAATTTTTCTATCAAGGGAATATAGTATTCGCCAGTAACCCACTCTAAGACGAAACCGTCCTTGAAATCCCTTTAACTTTTTAATATCGCCTTTGGGTGGAACTGCCAAGATTCCTTTTAATGCTTCCTTGACCTTGGTTTTCGTTTCTCTGTCGATTTTTTTGAAGTCTTTCCGCGCCCGGGGAGAGAAAATGATCTCATATTCCATTTTCATCCCAGACATCTGATGCTTTTATCCCCATACCTTTTCGTATTTGTTTTTCACTTTCCAGTAGACAAGCTTCCTCTTCCGGGCTTAATTCCTCTTCTTCCAAGGATTCTTCGAATGCTTTTAAAGCCAACTCATCTTTTGGCCAGGTCATGGAATTTAATATTACCCAAAGTGCCTGTAACTGCTCTTGGTTTAAACGGTCAATAAGAGCCTTTAAGTGTTCTTTTTGCACGGCCACAGCAACCACCTCAAGGTTATTATAACTCAGGTGTGGCATGCAAATCACCTCTTTTTTACTTGTGCTCATTATTGGATTCCTTTGCCTTATCCAGGAATTTTACTTTTTCGGCAACCACTTCAGCTGCCTTGCGGCGAATGCCCTGGCTGTCGTCATAGGAGCGAATTTGCAACCGCCCCCTGACGGAAACCAGGCGGCCCTTACCAAGGTATTTCACGCAATTCTCAGCAAGCTTCTCCCAGGCAATAACATCAACAAAATCAGTTTCCCTTTCTCCCTCTGAATTCTCATAGTCACGGTCAACGGCCAAAGTCATTTTTGTTACCGTCTTGCCACCGGGGGTTTGTCTTTCCTCCGGATCCTTTGTAAGCCTTCCAATGAGCCATACTTCGTTCATCATCTTTACTACCCCTTTCTTTTTTAAAATACAAAAAACACCTTAGAAGTATTTTGTATTAAACAAAACACCCTGGTGTTTTACATTTCTTAGCTTTCAAATTATGTTAATTCTTACAGGAATTCTTATTGACCAACAGCTATTATTTGGACATATAACGCTCTTAAAATTTAGCCACCTCACTACTCATGAATCTTGTGTGAGCTTGGCATTAAACTACCTTTTTCGAGGTCAACCGGATTCCTTACGAGTGGGCAAACGCCAGGCCGCCCGGCTAGCCTGTAGCGCTGCTTGGGACATTTCATGTTTACCGGTCACGTGTCTCCCGCAGGAGTCCAGCCTGCACACGCTTTTCTTTAAACCGGAGAGTCCCGTTCTAGTGGAACCAGACAAGGCTACATACTAGCTTTTCGCTTTGATGTGCCATTTTGCCCGTCTTCCTGCGTGCGGGTCGTGTACGCCCTTAAATGCTTTTCGCCTGGTTAAGGATAATGACGCCGCTTTTCACATAAGCGCCCTGCTGATTTACGGTGCACCTGCTTTTCGCCTGGACTTTCCGCAAACCCTGGTCTTTCGATTGAATGCAAGCTTTTCGCCATTGCATCATCCCGGAGCTTCCATCCGAACCAAGCTGGAGTTGCTTGATTGAAAAACCTTACTGATTAACATATTTAGATTTTAGGTAAAAAAATAAAATATTTAAACTTGTAAAGTGTATAATGCTTCTTGGTTGATATAATAAAACGACAGTTATTTTATGTCAATATATTTTTTCTTCGCGGTGTCGTAAATTTTAGCATTGTTTTGTTTTACTATACGATTAATTTCAGCCGTGACCTGTCCGGTTATGCCTATTTTTGTTGCAATGCTCATGTCAACCAACAATGTCGCTCCAATGAATTTTTCATGCTGTGGAAGGCCCAATATATCTTCGAATAAGTGTAGGTTTGCAGATTTTATTTCTGATAGGTTATTTTCCACCAAGTATATATTTTTTCTATATATTTTCAACCTCTGATCTAAACTAATAGTGAAGTTTACTTTGTTATAAGGGGTGCCAGATTCTTCTAATGCAAATATCCCACCTGTATCTATCATGTACAGATATATATCATCTTCATCCTTGAATAATATCCGATTTTCACAAAGAAGTCCCATTACTACGCATTCATCAATAATTTTTAAACATTCTTTTTCGTCCAGACCTACTTTTTTTATTATTTGGCTTCTCTCTGCCACCAACATTTCATTTACCTTTGCCGTTAGTCCCAAATGTATTTCATTTAGCGCCCAAGCGCGAAAAAAGCCGGCCATCGTTTCTTTGTAAACATATCCCTTGACTTCGGGTTCCATTCCTTCATCCAAATCCGGCCTGATGTTATATCTTCTACTTTTTACTCCGGTTAACTGCTGGCAAAAATAGATTGTTTCATAATTTCTAGTTAGTTCCATATGTAATAGGCAGCAGGTTTAACTAAAACCTGCTGCCCGTCACCTCCTAGCTACTATTCTAGCGGGTCAGAAACTAGATTTGAGTAGTTTATATTTTTGTTCATTAAAACTATATCTGTTGTAAATCTTTTTCCTTTTGGTGTAAGCACCTTAGCTTCTTCCAGGGTCGGAAATATAAATATATCCGCCTCCGGGTTTGGTTTCTCGCCACGTCTTGGTGCATCGATAAGGAGGATGGTTTTGTCTTTTTTTTCTCCAGTTAAATATACCATTTCAGCGAAAACATGTTTTTGGGTTTTGCCACGTCTGGACTTGAGAAGATTCCATTCCAGCTCAGATTGCTCTTTCTTAATTCTGCCGTAGAAAGCACCCAATACAGCCAGCCTGCAGGATTCGTTTGCATTTTTAGGCAATCCAGAAACTGAATTTATCCATAATTTGAATGTCATACTGGGTGTGGAATAAGTTACAGTTTCTATACATTTTACCAGGCGGGCTTTCCACATTTTAGCCATCAATTTTTGCGCAATACCCCTGGAGCAACCTAGAAGTATGGCAATTGTTGATACTGGAAGATATTCTGCTTCTTTTAAATAGCTGAGTGTCTCGTATATTCTATTGTTATATTCAAAATTCCTTATATCAACTGGGTATTTTAAATATTTGACAGCTGTTCCTAACGCAAATGCACTATCCCTACTCATCCTTATTCACCACGCTGCCGATGTCCTCACTCTCATAGCCCTGTTTTTCCACTATCTCACCCTTTGGGTCATTTATTTTAAGCGATTGACCGGCTTGATCCTGGAGCATACTATCAAAGCCACCTGTTGTCCTTATTTCATTACCCCCTTTCTGACGCCGAAGTCCTTTTGATCTGGCTTTAGCCCGGTTGCGCCTTCTGTCATTAATCCTGCCGGCATCGTATACGATCAGGTGAAGTAGGCGCTTTTCTGCGTTGAAATCCGTTACTTGCAGTTTGATATAGTCGCCTAAATCGTATCTATCTGTTTTTTTGTAATAAACCCGGCCGATAATGCCAGGCTTGACTGTTACAAAGGCCAGATTGTCCTTTATACTGGCAACCTGGCCGGCGAGCACTTCACCCCGTTTGTAGTCGTGATCTTTCCACGGATCAACGGGTTCAACCTCAATAGATTTTTTATCCCTATCCAGTGCAGTAACCTTAACCTTAATTATCGCGCCCACTTCATACTGCACATGCAGGGGTACTCCATTGGACTGCCTGGCCTTCTCCTGCATGATTCTTATAAGTACACCACCGCCAATATCAACGTAAAGGTATCTGTTGACCACCCGCACCATTGCATTTATTTCTTCATCCAGCTTTAGTTGGCCAATCAACCTATTGATAGAGCCCTCAACCGCATCCTTTCTGCTGAGCACCACTGAAGAATTTTTCTTTTCAATTCGCCTGATCTTACCGGCAATTCTTTGACCCACGAAATTATTTATCGGGGTACCCGCCGGCAGGCCGGATTCGAATGCACTACAAAAACCGGTTATTCCAGGCTTATTATCAAAAGCCAGTTCCCAACATTCAACGTCCCCATTATCTCCGTTTGGACGCCTTACACCTGTTATCACCGATTCAACTGCAGTGCCTCTTTCCATAGCTTCGTACAGGTCCCCCCATACATCAATGTCCCTCAATTTGATTCCTTCCGGTGCAATCTTGAATTCCATGTCTACCATCCTTTCGTTTAAAGCATTTTTAAAATAATGGTGATTTAACATTAAAGCCTTGAGCATCTACATTTTCCGCCACATTTTCATTGTTTTGTGTTGGCTCAAGTTCTTCCGTTGCCTCATGATTCTTTTGGGGTTCAATTTCCCCTAAATAATCATTAGCCGGATTTAATTGGTTATAACTGTTCATTTTGTAACCGTTATCATTAGTTAAATCAGGGGATTGGGGTTGTTTGGGTGTATTGCCTCCGTGTTTTTGGTTTTCATGGATGTTGTTTTTCAATAAACCAAGTTCAGTTGCCGGCTGGTTATCTTCGTTTTCAACCATTGAGCGTCTTTTTAATTGCATCCAAAGTGCAGATTCAGGATCTTTATGCGTTTCCATGTCAGTCTCAATTTCCGGCAGGCTTATTTCAAAGCTTCTGGCCGGAATCATTTGCTCCACCGGTAACATGCCGCAATTTTTGATTTCCTTCGCCTGGGGGAGTTTTATCCAGCCAACTTTGCGGAGATACAAAGGCCTAAACCATTGCAAAATAGCAACAGAGTCCTTGGGGCCAATCCGCATTACTTCATCCGTGGACATTAGTGGTCTTTCGATAACTGTTCGAGTTTTTTTCTTTAACTCAAACAAATGTTTTCCTGGTACGGTCAAATCTTCGCTTACTTTTTTCGCTTCCACCGCCGCCGTGCCCAATAACTCACTGAACATCCGGGCCAAATCCCGGTCGGCGGGTGCAATACCAATGAGCATAACGGTCGGGCAGTTACCCAGTATCGTACTTGCCTCGTTAACACCGTAAACGGACTCTAATTGCTTAATGGTTTGTAAAATCATTTGAATATGGATACCCTTACTTCTGGCGGTGGATATGATCTCCGGCAGGCCTGGAATCATGCCCACGTTAGCCATTTCGTCCCAGATGTTTCTAACCTTCACCGGTAGTTTTTGGCCAGGGCTTTTAAAGGCCAGCTTGTCCAATCTTTTAAATAAAAACTTATAAAAGATGGACAAAATCGGCTTGAGGTAAACCCCCTCCCCGCCGGTCGGAATAATGAGAAACAATGCCGTCTTTTTCTGCCCTATTTGGTTTAGGTCTATTTCCTGCTCGGACATCATGGCCGCCAGTGATGCTGTAGTGAGGTTTTTCAAAACCGCTGTTAAGTTGGAAACGGCGTACTCGTAATTTTTCTTTACTACTCCACGCCAGCGTTCGTAAATTGTCGGGCTGATTTTACCGGATTTGTAAGCTTCCCGGAATCGCTCGTCCAGCTTTTCTTCCGGCCATGCAGCTAGGGTCATTATGGACCGCATATGCTGTTGTTCAACCGGAAAGTCGCCCTTTAATAGCCCGATCATTGACTCCATCAGTTCCATTGCTTTTAACATGAAGTAAGAGTCACTTCCACTAGAAGCATTTTTTGAAAGGGTGTCTATCATTTCCGAAATTTCAGCATCGTCAAGACACTCGATTACCGGGTCCCAACGATGGCTGTGTTCCGGTTGCATAAAGTTTAGTACCCATACATTTTCATAACCCTGTTGCTTAAGCCAGTTGCCGGTAGTAGAGAATAGCTCTCCTTTGGGGTCGATGACCACGATGCTCTGCCCTTCGGAAACAGCAGCGATAATATTGCCAATCACAATGCTAAATGATTTACCGGAACCAGTACCGCCAAACACAAGCATATGCGGTGCTGTCTTGGGGGTGTCATCCGGCATCTTTTCAAAATTTACTCTGATATTTTTGCCATCCAGTTCACCGATTAAGTTGCCTCCGGGGAACCTAACTCGATTACCTGCGTTTTTCTCTAAAGGTACCGGCGGCCCCAACTCGCAAAAGTTAACCAGATCTTTTAACCCGGCCCAGCGGGAGGTGCCGTATGCCGGGTTGTTTACAACTTTTAGCCCATGCACGCGGGTTGAACTGTTCTCTTTATTTTGCCGACCTGTTATACGCCACCCCAGGTAACCTGTAATGGAGCCTACGGCAAGTAGTGCGTTTAGCCATTGCCATATGTGCTTTATTCCAGGATAGGTTAATGTCTCCGACGGCCTTGTCAGCCAGGCTCGGCCGGCCTGAAAAGGATGGGATAGATACCACGGCCATAAGTTGACATATTCAGCAGCTGCAGCCTTCTGCTCCGAAGTAGAAAATATATTCACCCCGGACCACCATGATTGAATATCAGATACGGCAGCTGCGGCGCTACCTAATACCCAAACATCAGCAAAATAAAAAAGCGGCACGGTAACTGGTATACTTCCCAGTAGCAGCGCAACTTTTTTGTGCTTTTTAATACATTTTTTTGTTTTTTCACCTAGGGTGTTATATAGTGGCAGCCCTACATCGAAAGGTATTCGGGTTTTACCCCTCAGCAATTGAGGCACCCCCGGTTTCGCCAGGCGGCACGACACGCACGGCTATTTCGTCCTGCACACCCATACTTTCTAATATGTTTTTGCTGATGTATATAATTCCCAAATCTCCTTTTTCCGTGATATCCTCGATATACCTGATTTTTTTGGCTGTCTCTTTGTCGTACACAAACCTGGCCATATACCCGCCCTGTGGTAGAAGATTTTTATCAGGTGCCAGTTGCACCAGCAACTCATCATCGATGTCCATTTTTTCCAGCAACGGGATAGGCAGGTATATCCTGCCGATACGGTCCATGTTTTCTTTGTAACAGGCTTTGCACTTAGTTGTTTTTTTTAGCCGCATTGTGAACTCCATTACCTTCACCATCACTACCCCCTATTGAATTCAAATCCAACCTTCCCATCCTGCAACACTAAAATTGCGTCAAAGTTTTTACCTGTTTTAGATTTAAAGTCTTTAATTAAGACGGTTTTGCCTTTTTGCAATAAATCCTGAACTTGTTTCACGGTGACCTTTTTCCCGGAAATTTCTTTCCAGATCACGAATTTACAGCCTTCTTTATAGCCACTGCAACTATAACCTTTTGCAGATTCGATAACGCCCTGGCCACATAACGGACATTTGCCATAAGGTTGTTTTTCGGATTCGCTGTTAAACAGGAATTCCACTTTGCCGTCTTTTATCTGCAATACTGCGTCAAATTTATTGCCTTTCCTTGATTTGAAGCCTTTGATGATACTGGTTTTACCTTTTTCCAGCAGAGCTTTAACTTGTACCGGGGTAAGCTTTTTACCGGCTATCTTATTCCAGATTACAAATTTGCACCCTTCCTTGTAACCGCTGCAGCCGTAACCTTTGTTGCCTTCGATTACGTCTTTGCCGCATAACGGGCATTTACCTAATGCTTCCCGTTCAGACTGTAACACTTTGCTGGCCGTCTGGTTGCGGGCCAGGTCAACAATCTCGCAGGTTAGCTTTTTAATCCCAGCCATAAACTCTTCCGGATCAGCTGCGCCGGCTTCAATATCAGCCAATGTTTTTTCCCACTGACCGGTAAGCTCCGGATTTTTGATTATATCCGGAACCAGGTTGATCAATGTTTCGCCTTTGGCGGTGGGCACCAAAGATTTTTTCTGGCGCTCAATATAGCCCACTTTGATCAAGCGCTCAATAATGGCCGCCCTAGTTGCCGGGGTACCCAGACCATGCCCCTTCATGGCCTCTTTCAAATCCTTGTCATCCAGTAACCGTCCGACTCCTTCCATCACCGCCAGTAAGCTTGCTTCGGTATAATGCTTAGGTGGTTTGGTTTTCTTTTCTTGGATTTCCGTTTTGGTGGTTTGTACTGCTTCGCCCTGGCTTAGTTCTGGTATATCACCCGTATCTTCGTCTTCCTTGGGGTCATTTCCCACAGTTACATACACCGTTTTCCAGCCTTTCTCCAGTTCCACCCGGCCGGTTATGAGAAATGTTTCATCGGCGGCTTTGGTTACAACTCTTGTCTGCTTATACCTGGCTGGTGGGAAGAATATGGCCAGAAAACGGCGTACCACCAGATCGTATATCTTGCGCTCATCCGTAGGCAGGTTGTTTAAAACCGGCTTAATTTCAGTGGGTATTAGCGCGGTATGATCACTCACCTTACCATCATCCACATAACGTTTACCCGGGGTGCCGGCGGCCATTGCAGTGGCGGTATATGGCATGTAATCAACCGCGTTGGTCAGGGCATTTAAGCGGCCGGGAATGGTTTTTGCCAGCTCCCTCGTTATGTGTCTGCTGTCTGTACGGGGGTAGGTAAGCAGTTTCCTGGTCTCGTACAGAGACTGGGCTAGTTCCAGCGTTTTGGCTGCCGCCAGTCCGTATTTTTTATTGGCTTCCTTTTGTAAATCGTTAAGGTTGAACAGCAGCGGCGGAAGTTCAGTTATGTCCTTTTCCTCCACTTTCTGGACGGTAGCCGGCTGCCCGTCAACCCTGTCTAGTAACGCCCTGGCCGCATGCGGATCATGAAAACGGTTTTGTTCCCCTTTAAACCACCTGGCGGTGTATGTTTCACCATTGTTTTTGGTAAATTCAGCGTATAGTTCCCAGTAGAGCTCGGTCATAAAATTGTTTATTTCCTGTTCGCGATTGACAATTAAAGCCAGTGTAGGTGTTTGCACCCGGCCGACAGATAATAAATTATTGTGCTTGACAGTAAACGAACGAGTTGCATTGATACCGATTAGCCAATCAGCCTGGCTGCGGGCCTGGGCTGCATAGCCCAGCCGGTCAAATTCGGTACCGGGTCTTAAGTTTGCAAAACCTTTTTTTACGGCAGCCGGGGTTGTTTCAGACAGCCAGAGCCGCACAAACGGTTTCTTGCAGCCGGAGAGACGGTAAATATAGCGGAATATAAGTTCTCCTTCACGGCCGGCGTCCGTGGCGCATATGAGCTGCCCTATATCCGAACGTTTAATAAGTTCTTTAACTACTTTGAATTGCTTTCTTGTTCCCTGATTTGCTTTAAGTTTAAATGTCTCGGGCAGTATGGGGAGTGTTTCAAAAGACCATTTTTTGAATTGCGGGTTGTAATCTTCCGGTGCCGCGAGCTCCACCAAATGACCAATGGCCCAGGTGATTACATACTCATCGTTTTCCAGGTAGCCTTCTTTACTCGTAAACCGGCCCAACACTCCGGCCAGGTCCCGGGCAACCGAAGGTTTTTCTGCGATAACCATCTTTTTTTCAGAATCCATTACAATCTCCTTTTGCCACTGCTAAGCTATTTTTGACCAACTCCGGTATCATGACCTATACAGGGATTTAATTAACTCTTTTTTGCTTTCCCGGGCGGGATCGCTATCCTTAACTTTTTTATTGCTTTTACCTTCCACAATAGCCTTCAGGTACAATAGCGGCTTATCAATTTTTTCCACAGCCATGGCCATGCCAAGCTCACTGATACCTTCCAGTACGCTGGCATAACCGTAACGTCGATACAACCTGCCGATAAATGCATAGTCTCCGTCTTTAGGAACCACACCGGTGTTACGGTATTCGTTTGTCAAATTAGCAATATGGTTCTTGTTGGACGGAATTGTCACTTCCTGGTTTTGGGCTGCTGCGGGGCTTTGCCCCGTTGTATTACCCGAAAGGGTAATACAACTATTTTTATTAACTGAGTATTCTTCTACTGAGTATTCTTTATTGGAACACCCTTTCCATTCTTGAATGGAACCCGTCTTCCATTCTTGATTGGAACACGTGGTTAATTCCGGATTGGAACA
Source organism: Peptococcaceae bacterium BRH_c8a (assembly GCA_000961575.1). Taxonomy (GTDB): domain Bacteria; phylum Bacillota; class Desulfotomaculia; order Desulfotomaculales; family Desulfallaceae; genus BRH-c8a. Next base: position 173,054 of record LADP01000042.1, on the reverse strand, counting down.
CCCTTTCCATTCCGGATTGGAACACCCGGTTAAATCCGGATTTATCAAGCGATCCACGGTACCCAGGTCGTTTATATAGTAAATGTTGGGTCTGTTTAATCCCTGGCGCTTCCAGCTTATTAACTCGTACGACCTCAATTCCTTCAGGTATTTTTCGATTGTTTTTACGGAACAGTCAGCGGCTTCGGCCAGTTTATTCTGCCCCGGCCAGCATTCTTCATCCTGCCAGGCAAACGATAGCAGTAGGCCGTATAAATATTTGGCCGACATACTAAGGCCTTTGGCAGACATTACAGCATTCGGTATGGTCGTGAAACCTTTGCGCAGTGTGGGGTCTTTTATAATTAGTGTTTTTTGCTGAGGTCCGTTACCAGTGGACGTGGCTATCACCTCCAGAATAAAAGCTACATATCCAAGAATACTGCTGGGTCAATGGGGTTTGTTTGGCTGTTACGATTGTTCTTTTCTGTAGTTTTATCCGAATGTCCACGCTGCTCACTCCCACTCAAATTTTCTTTAATGACTGCAATGTCCCGCTTAATCTCTTCCACAGTTGCCAGCACTTGGCGCCCCTGCTCCATCCACTCCCGGGCCACACGGCTGCGCTCCCCGTCGGGGATGGAAAACACCGGGTGGTCAGCGGGTAGTTTTATATGCAGTGATTTGGTGCGACCGCCTTTAGCCATATTCCGGCCTGCTTTCATATGTGTTTTACCACCTTCTTCGTCACACCGTTTTTTTGTAATAGGTGCGACCGGGGTATCCCTACTGGTGTAAGGTTTGGTTCAGTTTTTCAGAGCCTAACGTCACACCGTATAATTTTGCGTTATTAAAACGGTGTGACGTTTTAATTTAAATTTAAGGTTTATGCCTTGTGATACCTGCATTGCCCCGGTCACACCTTCTTTAGTTGTTGTTCTATAACCCCCTTACTCTATAGTTTGGCTAGCATGGTCATTTTCTCGGTTTCCGCCGGCGACGGTTTCTTTACCCCCAACAGCAACCTGGTCAACTTCTTGGGCGTCATACCTAGAATACTGGCCATTTTCTTGCGGTCGGCGCCCTCGTTAATCTGGCCGCCCAACTTCTCCCTTACGTTCATCCAGTTTTTCATTAAAAACCTCTCTTTCTTCTTATATAATTTGGGAATAATTCTGTTCTGCGGCGAGAATTAGGTACTTCTGAACCCAGTCAAACCACTTTTGGTGTGACTCATTCGCAGGAATAAACCTGGTGGCATTTTGACGGTACTCCTTGATCTCGCCGCTGGCCACTGCCCGAAGCAGGTAAAACCAGCGCGGTTCATACCCAATACTAAATTTGTCGGCCCAGCACAGTTTAGATGGCTGCCTGCCGGCTGTTTTGGCATAGTGCCTTGAATGGTACAAGCATAGTTCTTGGTACTCGGGGCCAAACCAGCGGCCAGCTAGGTTAGCGCCAAGCTCCGGGTGGCGTCCTCCCTCTTGACCGTCCATGTTAGGCATAGACCAATAGCCCCAATCGTGGACGAAGATACAAACTGTTTCCTTCCAGTCCGGCCAGCCGTAAAGCCACCACCATGCTATATACACCGTCAGCGGGTGCCATAGGAATTGGTGTGTGCCGAAAAGAACACTCCTGCGGCCCACCGGCAGGATCCTATTTAAAAGATCACGCAATGATAGCTGGACCTCCTTTCTGGTTTTGGGCAGAATAAACTTGTTAAAACATAAGCAACCAGTTTTTCTCCTTCCTGTGCCGGCTGCCTAACTTGCTTTCACTTTTTCACCTTCTGACAGCGATAACACCGGGTGGTTGCAGGTAGTTTTATATGCATTGATTTGGTGCGACCGCCTTTAGCCTTACTCCGGCCTGCCTTTTATTCGTTTTACTAACTACTTGGTCACACCGTTGTTTTGTAATAGGTGCGACCGGGGATTCTCTACAGTCAGTAAGGATTGAATTAGCTTTCAGAGCCATACGTCACACCAATCTTTCTAAAGACACTAAATCGGTGTGACGTCTTGACTTAAAATTAGAGCTTATGCCTTGCTAATATTGAGTTCGCATCGTCACACCATTTAATTACACCGGCTTTTAGAAATCCCAAAGCATTGGAGAATTGAGGGTCGGTGATAACTACAGCGCCAGGAAGCATCTTATGCAGTTCCGGTAATTCCAGGACACCGCCGCCGGCCAGGTATACCCGGCACACAAAATCTGCCCGGTCACCCCAGGCGGCAAGTATTCTATCGGCAATGGATCTGGCTATCACCTTGCGCGCCTCAGTCAAAAAAAGGCTTAGATCTAGTTCCCGTCCCCTGAACCATACCCGACCGGTACGCAGTACTTGCTCGGTATAAACTGCCGGTAGGCGAGTACCGGTTAGTTTTATAAATTCTTCAGCCAAAGCCTGGTGTAAATGCACAATACCTGCTTCTACACTAATACACATGGACTGTACCGGCCTGCTTGTGCCGTTTCCCAATTCCAGAGCTACACAATCTGTGGTCTTGTGGCCAACGTCTACCAGAGCAGCTATACCCTCTACAGGCATATCCGTTGCAACCAGCAATGCTCCTGCACCTTGCGGGTATACCATTACGTCATCGAAATGAATTTTTGTTTCCGGACCTCCATTGACGGAGACCATGGCGGACAAGTTTTGAATATGATGGGTAAGGCTTTGGCCCTGTTCCCGATAGTAATCAACCGGAAGGCCAACCATCAACTTGCCGTTCGCCTTGGGTTCTAAAAGGGCCACGGCTGTTAGGAGTACCACATCATGTACGGGGTGTTTATGCTTTACGTCATCCAGGGTATATTGAACGGAACGGCCTTCTTTGACAGCCAGGTCACCGACAAAGTAGTGTTCAGTCTGCAATCCTTCCCTTTGAATGGTAACAGTGTGACCGGTACGGCCATCCGAAAGTTCAGCCAGGGGCAAGTCTCTAGCTGAACTAAATATTGATGGAAAGCAAATTCTTTTACCCTGGGCAGAAACCGCCTTGGTGTAACCGTAACCAACATCAACCGCCAAAACATGCTCCTTTTGTGGAAAATGACAAATTTGTGCTTCTTGTGAATTCATTTAATCCTCCACCTTTCTTATTTTGGATTTTATAAAATACATAAAAAAAGCACGGCTTTCACCGTGCTAAAAAGTAACATTAGTATTTAAGAATAACGCTACCACCCTGGGATCAAACTGCTTTCCCGAACACCTGATAATTTCTTTGGCTGCCTCTTCCTTTGGCAAAGCTTTTCTGTATGGCCGGTTAGATGTCATGGCGTCGTAAGCGTCAGCTACGGCTATTATCCTTGCCACCAGGGGGATGTCCTCCCCTTTTAATCCGTCCGGGTAGCCGGCTCCATCCCATCTTTCGTGGTGGGATTTTACTCCGTTAATCACTTCATTGTTTACAAACGGATTCAAATTCCCGTTTCTATTTGATAGTAGCTCTGCACCGGTCACCGGGTGCAACCTCATTATCTCCCACTCATTGTGGGTTAACCTACCAGGTCTAAATAATATACTGTTTGGGATTCCGATCTTGCCAATATCATGTAGTAAAGCTGATTGCCGGATTGTTTCAAATAAATCACCTGGTAAGTGCAGTGTTTTTAATAGCACCGCACTATAAAGACAAACATTTTGCTGGTGTTTTGTTAGATACGAATCCTTTAAATCTGATAGACCCGATAATGTTTCTATTGCATGTACGAGCATATCGACTCCTTTTTATTTGGGCGTTTTTGCTTTCCATAAATCACAACGCCATTGCGGATTCTCAGCGCATAGTTTATATGCCGGGCATTTACTGCAATTTTGTTGATTCACGATTTCACCTCCCTAAAAAATAAAGAACGCACCTTATATAGGAGGTGCGCTTAGCAGCTTACAATACTATCGTTAAAATAAACAGCTTTGTGTTGGTTAAAGTTTTCTTATCGCTATTTTTTTTATCAATTCAGTCTCGCCCCTGAATGATAACCATCCAGTCTTCAAAAACACTTCCCTCAATACGAGCCAGATTAATTTCGTAAGGCGCCGCGGTTTTTAAATATGCTGAGTTTGCCGCCGTGTCTCCTTCGAGGTACGCCTGAACTATAGTTCCATCAGGCACCTCGCTTTTATCCGGGCTGGTCCAGAATTCTGCCAACCATCGGTTTACGTGTGAGCCCGACGGGTTATCAGACACCTGTGCGCCGTCCTTTATTGTCGCCTCGTATGTCAGGTAAGGAAAGCGTGCTATCAAGCTATCTACTGGACCGATGCTATCAACGAGAATCTGCACCTCGGAGCCGGCCTTGATACGTGGTAGCTGGTCAACCGGTAAACTATCAGGCACCATGATGTGTGTTGCCGGGTCTGCCGGATCCGGTTCGGTTTGTCCTAGCGGCGGGCTCACTATTTTTGAAACTCGTAACCGTTCCAGGGCTATCACACAAAAGTCTGCTGGGCCGGACCATTCGCTTTCCTGGTCGAAACTATCCCAGGATCTTACTCTGGCCGTGTACTGGTAGTCGCCGGAGCTCCATAAAGCACTGGGCATGTCTGGTTGGTTTGAGCCCGGGAGCGTGAACTCCTGATCAGAACCGTATAACTTGCCGGAGTCGTAGATTAGAGCTCCATCGCTTTGCCGGTGTATATTCACCTGGTAAGCTAACTGGGTATCCCCCGCGTCCGGGTCGCTGAACGTCCAGGTAATTGTTGGGGTCGTTTTTGCATAGCAACCGACAGGACCAGGGTCTACAGTAGGCTTTTCAGGTGTGTGGTCAGTTTCTATGACCACCGCCGGAATAACGCCGCCGATGATTTTGGGCGTTACGCTGGTATCTGCGGTTTCGAGTACAGCCTGCCACCTGACGTTGATACCAGGTGATAATTCGACCCACAATTCCGTCGCATCGTTTTCCGGTAGGGCCATGCCAGCGTCGCCTATTAATGTCCAGGTGCCGCCATTGTAGACCTCGCAATAATCGTTAACACCATCGTTTCTCACCCGCCAACTTTGCGTCCAGTTAGTGCCGTCTGCGGTAACCCACCAGGTTACCGACGTGTTGATTGGTAGGTTGTGTCTGGCCCGCACCCTTACACGGTTGGTTACACCGCCACTATAACCCAACGATTGAGCGATACCTTGGGGTGTATATGATCCGCCAATAAGCAGGTCGTTAACCGTCACCGATAACTCAGGTATATACACCATTTCGGATCCGTTAAAGGCGTAGTATTTTAACTGCGTGCCGTCAACGATTACCCGATCCCAGGTACCCGGTCGGAACGCGACCGCTGTAAGATCGGTTAGGCCGGATACGGATAAGGCAGAGTTATATACCATCCCGGCACCGTCAAACTGATAGTGTTTCGCCTCGCTGCCTTCGATTACGGTGACCTCGCCGGTTTCTTTTACTGCAAACGCCTTTGGGTTTGTCAATCCCGTTACCGCTAGGGTTGGGTTTTCAGCCATCCCGGCCCCGTCAAAATTGAAATAGCGCACCTGGTTTCGTTCAAGAATAGCCATGTCGTAGCTATCCTCCACCAGGGCCAGTTGCAAGGGGTTATTTAACGCTTCGCATGGCTCCAATATTGTATTTTCAGTCATACCGCTACCATCAAAGTTGAAGTATTTCACATTGTTGTCAACAAGGCCGGCCACGTCATAACCACGAGTGCCAATTGAGACGGCATTTGTCAATCCCGAAGTTTCGAGGGCCGGATTTCTGGACATGCCATTGCCGTCAAACACATAACTACGCAGTTCTGTTGGCGTGGCTACGGCAATATCGGGTAGAGTTGAGTAAGTTGCTAGAGCCAGTGGGTTTTTGCCCAGCGGTATTTCCAGGGATGATGCTTCGACCATTTGAGTGCCGTCGAACATATAAAACCCTACGGAGTTGCTCTTTAAAACTGTATAGGCAAGCATGCCATCCGGCCAGAAGGAGACTACATTTGGCGTCAAGTTCTTTTCTAATGTAATCTCGTGGTTGACTATATCAACTGCGGCTGTGGTAGCTCCGGTGTCAATGGTGACTGGCGTATCAGCATCAGTGATGTAATATTCCCAAATGCCGGCGGCTTGGCTTTGTAACGGTGCCGATAAAAAACATAATAAAAGGACTGTTATTAATATAATTTTCTTCATTATTTACCGCCCCCGATGTTGCTAATCTCGGCTATTTTCCACCCCCCGTCTGTAAGATGGAAATGAATGATAACTTCGATATCCCTGTTGATCATTTTGTAGGTTGCCCGGCTGATAATGTCGGTTTTACTCGCCCAGGCCGGCTTAAGTTCTAAAGAGTTAATGTCCTGGATTATCTGTCCTTTACTGAGGATAGTATTTGATGCGTTATGCGCTGTTTTAGCCGGGCCTACAAGATACTTTCCGGCTTCTTCCCAGTTGCCGCCGGCCATTGCTTCGGTATATGCCAAAAACGACGTTTTTAAATACTCAACTTGAGCAGACTCTAAATTTCCGGTTTTGCCTCCTATAACGCCGCCCATAAAATTAAAAGGTTGTATCCTCGCCACCTTCCAGTTATCCTGTTTGTTTATTAATAATATCTGGTACCATGTGGTGTTATATGTTCCGTCGACTTGTTGTATATCAGCAGTAACGTTTACTAGAGCAATATTTTTGCTATGCGCAGTGACTTCCGTGTCTAACCTTCTTAACGTAGCAGTCAATACCGGGTCACCGCCCCGACTTCCCAGGGCATGGTTTACTTCTCCTGTGGATAATGCTATGGCCTGCTCTATCTCCTTATTGCATAGGTATTGCACGAATTGCTCAACGACGGAAACAATATCTTTTTTACTGTTCTGAGAACTTATAAGCAACCAGGCGATGGCCGTGGATACAACTAGTAAACCTATAAATATCGGCAAGTAGAATTTTTTCAAATTTATCCCCCCCTACATTGGCTTTATATTAAATAAAAAAGCTCTGATTAAATCAGAGCCTTTAGTTGGTGTGAAGTTTAAAGTTTCCAGATAGGGATGCTTTTAAATGATTTATTTCCAGCCTCGTCATATACATTTGCCTTAACCTGTACAAGACCGCTACCGCTAACCGGAGCCGTTATGATACTATCAACCGGAAGGCCTTGTATTATCCCGCCGTTTATGTCGTATTGAAGATTTTTACTGATGTTGTCCTGTACGCTAATAATTAGGTCTATTGTACTTTCTGATGTTGCTGTGGCACCCGAAAGTGTTTTTAAAGAATTAATAACCGGTGCTTGACCGTCAATAACCACAAGTACTTTTTCCGGTTCCGATGTTACGCCATAATTGTCTTTAACCTGGATTCTGACCAGGCATACCCCACTTGATTTGGCGAGAACTATTTCTTTCGCGTCCGTATAGTCCTCCCAGTCACTCCACATACCAATTCCAGAATCAAAGCGAATTTTTGATGCTCCGGTCGCGTTGATGTTCATAGTCGGTGTGTCGGCGGAAACAAACATCACTGACTTACCGTTATACGTTCCGGTGATACCACCGGTAATAGAAAATGAGCCCGTGGGCGGGTTCGGGTTGTAGCCAATCTCGGCGCTGGCTAAACCAGTGTTTTGGGCGGTGTCATAAATACGACAGTAAACCTTCTTTTTTCCTGCGTCTGATGTCCCACCATAGGTGCCGTGGGTAATATCCCATGTTTTAGTCTGTTCAAACGATTCCCAGGGGGACCACAAGTTGCCGTTGTTAGAAAAGGCCATTTGCATTTGTGATTCGGTACTGGCGTTATCAGCAACGCTTATGGTAAGCGTTACATTATTGGAAGTGGTTGCAGTGGCACCGTCATTGATTGTTAGAGTAATTGAAGGCGGTAACATGTCGTCGGCAAGGGCAATGGAATCGGTGATCACTTTTTGACGACCTAGCGCGTCGGTGATCCGGGCGTAAACTGTCTTGGTGCCCGCACCTAACGGTAAATCCCAGGACCAAGAATTAGTATAATTTTTGATATTGGTACTACCATCACCGTTTATAGCAACTGAGTACATGGTTGTATAGCCTGTGCCGTTGTTGGATAACTCGATACGCTGAATGCCTGAATCCGAATCATTGGCGTTTACAGTAACTGTCACTGTGGGGTTAAAGGTTTTCTCCAACCCTTCCTGACCGATGACATCTATGGTGCCAGTGGGGTTTGCAGTGTCGGTTGCGTTGGCCAGATCGTTGCTGTGAGCATTATATTGCCAATAACTTGCCCCTGTCTCCATATCTGCATTATATGCAGTTACTTTGAACCAGTAATTTGTATTGGTGTCATAATTGGTGCCAACCGTACTACGGTACAGGTAATAGCCCTTATCATCAAAGTCGGTGCCACTACCGTCCCAGCGGAACGGATCAGTGCTGATGGTGTTATTTTCCGGAAGGTCGGAGGCATATGGGAATACTTTCGCTGTGCGGCTGTCCCAACTGGTTACGTTGCCCAAGTCATTAACCCGGTAGGTGTTACCGTCAAAAAGATACAACTTATAACCGGAAGCACCGGGTACAGACGGCCAACTTAACTGAAGCGACGATTTTCCGCGTGTGGTACTCCAGCTGACTGGCGTGCTGATGAAGGCTACATTTGGAGCATACGAAGGGAAAGTAAGAGCGTTACTCCACCCTGAATACATATCCCAACTGTAAGTACTGCTCCAGTGACTGCGGGCATATAGTTTTAGCGGGCTGGGCACCAGGGCAGGTTCGGCAATCTCAACATCTATATCGCCCTGACCGTGCAGGTACAACGTGCCGCCGTCGATATATGTGGTACCGGATGGCGATGTGGTATGAAAATAATAGGTATACCAGGTACCAACAGTATAATTGCTAAGATCGATCTTCTGGCTACTAAAGGCTCCACTTTGGGTTGATCCATTACTGAGCTTTGCGTCCCATTTAGGTACCAGATAACCACTGTTTTTATTGACCTTAAAACGCACTCTCAACGTGGCCTGGTTTTCGTACAGGTTAGTTAAACAGGTTATTTTTTTACCTACATCGCCACTATTAGCTTTTAACCTTACTCCTGGCCCGTATGAGGTGCTTACGTTGGAGATACTGGCTCCGGAGGCACCGGAGGTGTAGTTGGTCCAACCCTGCATATTGTTATTTTCCAGGGCGTTGGCTAAAAGCAGCATATCAACATTATTCATATTGGCCCCGGTGGTAAACTCTTCAATAACCGGGCCGGAACTGTATCTAAGTTGAATATTGGTTTGTCTTATATTATAATCTAACCATTTAAAATTTAGGTTAGTTAATCCATTAGCACCGGCAGGGGTTGCATACATGCGAAGTCCGGTGCCGTCCCATTTCCTCAATGTGCCATAATAATATGGTCCAACGTAACCATTATCTACATCGTAACGGCCGTATGTTAACCAGTGACCACTAGACAGCATATATGAACCATTTGGCACAGCATTTTCATCTCTTCTTTCCCAGGGCCTGGGCGGATTTGGGCCGCCGTAACTGTATGCCTCCGGCGTATCATCACTATACATGTCGTGGAAGATGATATAAATACTACCTGCAGGATCGATTTGCATGTCAATTATTTTACCACCGCTATTTGAATAATCACCTACTTTGGTATAACTACTATCTGTTGGCGCTTTTCTAAATAGCCATACCCTATCACTGTCATCTCCATCATTGTCTTCGGTACGAGCTTCGGCCGCCACATATAAGACGTTGTTGCGGTCGACTATAATGCTAAAGTTTTCAATGTATTCAAGTGTATTACCATTTCCTAAATAACGCTCGTAATCTGTGATCCCGTAGTCTACCCAACTGGTGCCACCTGCCCATTTGAAAACTTTATTATCAACCGAGGCATAACAAATGTTTCCCGGGCCGACTCCAAGACCGGTTATCGTCCCCGGGCTACCTCTTGAGGTCCAACTGCTGCCGGTCCACTCGTAAATGGTTGAGCCGGTTGAAAACCAGGCACGTCCACCTGGGTCAGGACTGGCCTCGAAGTAGTGAGGATTATTGGAACTGATATAGCTAGGCTTTGCGTATGTTGTGTCGGTAGAACCGTTCCAAATATGAAAATTATAACTAGAGTCCATAAAAAAGACGTTACCGTTTGATAGGCGAATCATGTTTTTAACGTTGGTGTAAGGCAATAGTTGTGCGCCGGTACTATTATTCATAATCCCGTTACTTGTGGCAACCAGTAAATCCCCGTTTTTATCCTCTGCTGCCGCATAAACTATATTATCAGCTGTCGAAAAGGTATTAATAGCCGACCAGCTGCCAGCGTGGGCCTGACCAACGCTTACGGTAAGTAAAATTACATATAGAATAATCAATCTTATTATCTTAAACACTTCTTTAACCCCCTTTTTTATTCACTTTCAAAACTATTAATTATTCCATCTACACCCACCAGCCAGAGCATAGAAATCTGGCCACCCCCCAGCAGTGAGTTTATTGTTTTATGCCTCATATAAATGTAGCTTACAATACCATTGGCATCGCCTCCTTAAAAAGAAAAACTCCGTATATCTACGGAGATTAAAAGTTTAATTGTCTTTGAACTGTGCATGAGAGCTAATCCTTAATTAGACTCTTACATGTCGTGCCGTGTCTATATTTATATAGAGGTTGTCTTCACTTTCTAGCGAAGGGTTTTAAAAAAAAAGAAAGGAGAATAGTTTAATGGACTCTTCAATAACCCTTATGTTCATTGTAAAGTTTGTAATTCCAGTAGTTGGTGTTATTCTTGCAGTAATTGCAGTTGGTTCAATATGGAAAATCGCAAAAGCTTTCGAGTCCCTTGCTAATTCCACAAAAGAAATCGCTAAGACCCTGAACAATCAACCGAAGTAATTGGATTTCTCACATGTTCGCATTCTTTAGCTAATGCACATCACAAACAGGCTTTGGAGGTGTACCAAATGGAAGCTATTATAGCTTTTTTTAGCTTTAAAAATGGCGGGATAGGTATGGGAATAATGGTTTTTTATTGGGTTTTATGGGGTTTTTTTTACGCAAAATATAAGAGTAAATTTGATAATCAATGGATTAAAGTCGGTATCCCCGCTGTTCTTTCGTATTTGGTCTCTTCCATGACATGTTTTCTTATATCTCAGGATATAAGAGTCTTCATATACCCAATAATAATGCCTTTCACTACTGTTTTAATGGAAATCTATACTTTAAACAAGAGACCCAATCCATATTTCCTGGCTAATAAAGACAACGAAGACCAAAAGCAGTCCCCCATAAGGTGTTTTGATGTTGTTTTAGTTTTTGTTATTACATTTTTAATACACTTGCTTTTCAGGGCTGCTATATAAACTTTATAAATCTATGGCCTGGAGATTGTTATTATAGATAAACTAGTTCGTATTGTGGAAGAGCAGCAGCAATAGATTTATATATAAACTGCTGTTTCATATATTAAACAAGAAGCGACATATGTATATATAGTATATAAAGAGAAAGGTGTAAATTCTATGAATGAGCCTATCCAAAAATTTAACCTTCCTGTGATATCGATTCTAACTGGATTTGCTTTTATGATTGGTGGTCTTCTTAAAACACTGGGGATCTACTTGATATTTTCCGAAAGTTTCTTGCTAAATTTTATAGTTATCTGGTTTGGCTTTTTAGTGGAGGCTGCCATTGGTATGGCTGTTTTGGCTTTCTTACTTCGGAGGCATTATCCTTTCCGCAAATTGTGGTTGGCAGGTACAGGCGCTTTCGCACTGGGCATCTTGTTTCCGGCACTTATACTTAACCAATTCTTTTATGCACTATTAATTTTGCCCGGTTTTTTGGTCGGTTTCTTTTTCAGACAGTTACTCGACGAAAAGATTGAAAGAAAAAATTTATTGTTTATGACTACCCTTGGGTTTCTAATATGCCAGATAATGATACTTATCTTTCAACCTGGTAATGACATATGCATTTGGCTCCGTGAACATTTAGGGCCGTTAAGCGACTCGTTTTATATGCACATAGTTATAATAGACGCTATCATCGGTTTTTTTGTTGCCATTGGTGTAGGATTAATGGTACGCAAAGATAAACAAGAAATAAATGTTTAAAATTTGGATTACAAGAGGTTAATAAAAAAATGATAAGCCTAAATAGCTTCCTCATTAATATACCCCAAATTTTTTATGCTTTAGTTATGAACATCATAAACATACTGTTCATCATAGTGTTAAGCCCGCTTACCCTTTATCTCAAAGTAATGCGGGCTTTTCGAATGACGTATTGCGATATATAAATGTAGTCAGCAATAAAGAGATGGAGGCTAATTCTCTTTATTAACTCCCCCACCTGCACCCACCCCCGGGGCACAAAACTCGTGATGCCGCCCAGCGCACAGGCTCTACTGTCTCGTTTCCCACAATCTCGACAGTTTCGTAATTCACCACAGCAATAGCGCCCGGACTGTTTAGTTTGACCTCTACCGGTCCGCCGGCGCCAGCCAATATAGACTGTCTGTCAACGGAAAACGTGGCCGGGAAACCGATACCTGTTATTGGTTGTTCAGTTAGAGTGCCGCCGACAAATGAATATTTATGCCCCCCTGGTGCTTCATACGCGTAAGTGTCATAGCCGTTATAAACAACGAGCACGTAATCGGGAGTCGTGCCAGCCATGGAGCCTGTTTTTGGTGTCATGTCGGCGTTTAGACCAATGTTCTCGGCCAGTATATTACGAAACGCCATGTGAGCGGCAGAAGTGTTTATAAAAGGTTCTCCCGCCGCCTGACTTTCTTCCGTTACCTGCATGGTGGCCGCTTTGGAAGCCAGTTCAACCGCGCGCTGCAAGTCAATATCTGATCCGGTAACGGATTGCACTACTCCGAGGGACGTTGAAACAGTCAGTAAAAACAAGGGAACAAGTATCAGCAACCATATAACGGACCATCCGCTATTATTATTTATCAATCTACGGGTTAACTCTTTCAGACAGCATCCTCCCTCCAACAACGATTCTAAACGCATCATCACCTGTACTGCCACCGATCAGCACACCGGCAAAAAGCGGTGTTGGTGTGGGTTTAGTAATCACTTTTAAGTTTATATAAGCATTTGTTGAAAGATTTCTTGTAACCCGAGGGTCGCCCTCTAATTCCCGGGGGCCTTCAATTGATACCACCGGGCAGCCGATATCATTATACGCTTGAATCATGGCTGTTTCATCCGCCGCTGTAAGGTACCCTTCAACCTGCATCCGCTGCAGATTCATGTGCATGAGATGTTCTGCTTGCTGGTGTTTTATCATTAGTATCCAATAATCTAGCGCTCCGAAGGTCATAAAGGTTGCAATAGTAAAGACGATCAAAAACTGTATAGCTGTAGCTCCTCGCTGATCCCTTAATATCCGCTTGACGTCACATCTGTGATGTTGTTGATCACATTGTTGTGGGTATCTGCTAACTTCGGTTTTAAGGCGGACACTACTAAAGCCGCACTGGATGCGCCCAGGAATGTTATAATCAACCACTCTATTGTGGTGAGCCCCCTTTCGTCATGGATAAGCCTCTTGAATAGTTTAAACATGTTACATCCTCCTTTTTTTACAACGTCGGGTCAGCGTCCTCGATCACCTGCAATGTTTTACCAGCCAGCCCTCTCGACCCGGCGGTCATGGCGTAACCGACTAGACTGGCTGCCCCGGCCAATAATACTGTAAGTATGATGACTTCCATCGTAGTCAGTCCTTTCTCATCGTTAATTAATCTTAAAAGCAACTTTTTCATGAAAACACCTCCATAAATATAAAAGGGAGAAGGTTTTCCCCTTCTCCCTTTTATATTTATTAGTTTCCGGTCGCGTCGGTCATTATACCGGTGGCGCCGGTGGTTCCGGAAGTATAGGTATATGCGCTGCCATCGTCTATCGCATCGTTTATTGCTGTGAGATCCTCCAAATCACCGACGAAATCTCCAGTTTTTCCGCTGAAACCGGATGTCAACGCGAACCCGACTAGGGTAGCCGCGCCGCCTAGCAAAACGGTGCCTATGATAATTTCCATCGTTGTCAATCCATTCTCATCATTCCATAATTTCTTGACAGTGTTTTTCATTACAGAATATTCCTCCTATAATTTTTTAATTTGTTTTCATTCCGTCAAGTAACATCAGTCTATAAACTAGGCCGGAAAGACAATATCCATGGCCGGCTTCAACAACCTACAATAGTACGCAAATTAAAATGTTCTTCATTTAATTCGTTCTCACCCTCCCTTTATAACGTGTTTGGGTTTTAAGATGTTTTCATGATGATAAATAGTGCACCTTTCAAAAGTTTTTCACATTCCAGCTTTCATTCCATCCAGCGTAAATAATATTCTGTAGCCCAAAGTGGAAAGCACAATGCCCATGTTCGCCGCCAAAGGCAGTATGTAATAGGCCGTCATGTATATAGGTTTGGCGGCGATCTTTATTTCCGCCATGGTTTGGCGTAATTCTTCCAGCTTGACGCTTTCCTCGCCCAGTAGTCCGGCAACCCGTTCCGGACCGGCCTTAACCGCCTGCATTAAAACCGATATCAATATTTCCGCTTCTTCCAGTCCGATATCACCTCCCATTCTTTCTAATGCCCTCAACGGACCCTGGGGCCAGTAGGCCAGGCACCGTTCAACGGCAGGCCTGATGGATGGCGTCAACGCCGCTCCCATTTTTAGCGCCTGCTCAACTGTGTATCCGGCATGGGTATACAGGTCGATGGCCTCATACAGGATCGCGCATTCACGCAACTTGATTTGTTTCAACCTGCCCCGCTGTGTCCAGCTGTAAAGACGTACAACCACAGGGCTAAGTAAAATTCCGAGGCCGGCGCCCAGATGGAGCACCGGAGTACCCCACAACAATGTGACGGCAATTAATAAACCGGCGAGTGAGCTGTAAATATCCCGCCGGTCAAGATTAAACTTAATATTGATTTTGCTTTTTTTTTCGAATCTTGTTAGCCGGTTCAGCCTCTGCCGAACATGCCCCCAGGGTGTCGCGTTTATCACCGTCCAAATTATAGCAATTAGGGATACAGTCAGCCCCAGGCCCGCAACAGCAGCTAAACCGATTGATGCCAATGTCACCCAGTCAATCATTAAAGTTTAACCTCCGATAACATTCTATCCAGTATTATCCCGACCAGGATCGATGCAAAGCATAATGTAACAATAATACGTCCTACTGGATGCCCAACTAAAAACGATGTTGTTTCCGGTACTATATACTGCATAAACAAGAAAACAGGCAATACCATCACATTCAACAGTCTTGCGACCACCCCCTCGGAAGCAAGACTGGAACGGTTCTTTTTTGACAGTTGCTGATAAGACGCTATTTTGGTTGCCAACCTGGAAAACAGGGGTGCCACCGCCGAGTCATCATAAGCCTGCCTAAGCAACTGGGCGAACATTCTACCATGATAGAAGTCTAACTTTTTGGCAAGTTCAGCGAAAGCTTCGTCCGGGTTATGGTTAGACGCAAGCCTTCTCCCGGTCTGATATAATATTGGCCCAAGAGGCGCTCTAACTCTTTCTCCTGTGATGAGAAGAGCCCTTTCAGCCTGCGGTGTGTCGTTATATTCTGCGTAAAATATGCGCACCGCCGGAGCTAACTGGTTGATAATCTTTTCCCGTTTCTTTGTAATCTTGCTAGCCAAATATTGTTCTGGTAGTAAAAATGCTGACGCTGCAATTATTAATGCAGCAGGTACGTTTTTCAGTACCACTACGCCGAGCAAAAAACCGATAAAACCACCGGCTATGATAAACAGTATGTAGCGCACGGCATGCATGGCCAGGCCGGCATCTGTCAATTTGTGTTCAAGTTGTTCTTCCCAACCAACAAACCACCCCGGTAAGTTTCGGTTCCGGGTTTTGGTTCGGGAAGAAAACCTCTTTCTTATGGCCTTCGGGGCCGCCATGTATGCTTTTTGGGCGCGAATGTCCGAAATGTATTGTTCAAGTTTTCCCACTACACGGCGCACTAGCGGTAGAATAACGGCCGCAAAAGCAACACTTAAACCTAACCCGGCCAATAGCGAAAGCCCGGCAGGTATATAATGAGTTATGTGCACAACTATACGAACACCCCCGCTTCCCGGAAATCTACCGACGTGATCCCGTACTGGTGCATTTTTTGGGTTAGGCGCTCGGAGGGTGGGTTCATGATTCTCCATTCGCCTGATAAAAAGTCATCCGGTTGAGACTGCCATACCACTAAGTCACGGATAACCACTTTGTCCCCTTCGGGCCATATTTCCGCTATACGAGTTATTTTTTTCACCCCATACACAGGAGAGGTGTAGAGCTGAATCACGATGTTAAACGCCCTTGCCACCTGTAATTTGGCAAGAGAAAGAGGCAGGTTCTTACCCTCCTCAATAAGCATAAGAGCTGTGCCCTCGATCGATTCTTCCACGCTGGTAAAATGACCTGTGGCCAGGGATCCGTCGTGGCCACGTGTGCAAGCCTTTATTGCCTCATCAGCTTCGCCCACCCCACGCATCTCACCGACGATGATTACGTCCGGCGAATAACGCAGCACTGTACGAAACGCTTCTTTAAGTGTTAGCCCCAGTTCGGGGTGTTCCTCAAACTCGACAATATCCTCTCTATCAGGGTAATGATCGCCTAGGTTCAGTTCCATGTCGTTTTCCAGAACTACAATGCGTAAACGCGGGTGCATGAAACTAACCAGGTGGCGGAGCAAACTAGTTTTTCCAGAACCGCAACCACCGGAAATCAGGATATTGGCCCGGCCCTGAACTAGCAATTTGATGTAATTATAGATACTATCATTTAGTGTGCCCGCCCGAGTTAGGTTATCCAGTGTCATCTTGAATGTGGGTTTCCTTAAAACCAGAGTGGGCTTCCTGGAAAAAGGCGGGCAGGTTGCGGTAATCCTCGTTCCGTCCCGGCGCATCGACTCCACGCGGGGCGTGGAGTCGGTAAGGGCCACCCCCCGGTCGTGCCGGATCAACCGTAAAATGATCTTCATCACATGATACGCATCCTTGAGTCGTACTTCAGTTTCCATATTTTTAGCCCGGTACTGGATGGTAACAATGGTACCGTTGACCCTAATTTCATCTACGTTGGGATTGTTATACAGCTCCTCCAGGACATCCAGTCCCCAGACATATTTATATATTTCGTACGCCGCGTCGACCATATTCATCCCGGTTACCGAAATTGAGTACCGTTCCATAACCGACTGAATATACTTCACAGCCATTGTGTTCGCGCCGGGTGCCCCGGCCATGGCACTGTCCATCACTTCATCACGCATTTTAATTTCCTCTGGGTCGAAGCTCTCCCGGTCGCCCAAAATCTCCTGAATCATTTGGGTAGCTTCCTTTGTGTCAAGCTCACCCACAGCTCTAATTTTATTGTTCTGATGGTTGTCCTTTTTCAGTAGTTGAAAGGCTATTGTTGTTCACCTCGTCTTTTGTCTCACCGGTTTTGTTGCTTTCTTTATGAGATGATGAGATATCAGTCGGATTTTTTTTGGCTAGCACTACGGTCCCCTCGACCACAGTACGGGTAATTTCAGGCACGTATTCGTTTTTTACTATCAAAACAGCCACGGCCGGCAAACTATTGTTCGGTTTTAATTCAGTGGCCTGGGCCAGCCCGCCGGATTGCTGTTCCTGTCTACCAAGCATCACCGGATTTCCGTTTTGGTCCTCAATTTTTAGGATCCGGGCTTGCTGGGCAATGTTGTACCCGGGAAAGTCTTTGGACGGCACCCAGTACACGTCCACTAGGTCACCGGGTTGCAGGTTATTGCCCACTGTGCCGACAATGTCAACATTAACCGCTATCGCCCGTTCGCCTGGTCTTATGACCAGTATATCCTCGGTAAGCGTTTGCTTAGGTATTTGCCTGTTTGCATACAGTGACACCGTGGTCATTTTATTTATCGCGTAATTAGGATCCAACACCGACCCGGGTTCCGCACCGCCGGCGGGTATGGTGCGGTATTGCAGGTCATCATCCCCGATTACCTGATAGGCCGGTATATCTCTAGTCGCGACCAGCACCTTTTCCACAGGCCTGTTTTTGATTGAATACTGGAAAACGTACCAGGACGCGCCGGCAAATACACCCAGCCCCAATATAATGGTTATAATTAAAGGCCAATTGATTCTTCGCAACTACTTTCACCCCCTGGTCTTTTAAATTTTATGAATCAACATGAGCAACCAGGAACCCACCGCAAGACAGGCTCCGAATGGCACTGTACCAGGTGCCTGGTCTATGCCTTTAAAACCCTTCCAGGCGCCTTTTGCTTTCCAAAACACAGTCAACCAAATGCGTATCAGCTGATCCCTTATCGCTTGCATGCTTTCTATCGGTTGTCTGGCGATAAAACAAAGCAGCGCTATTACCGCCCCGGCCAGCACCACCAACAGTGCCGTATGCCAACCCACCCATGCGCCAACCATGATCAACATTTTGGCGTCTCCGCCTCCCCAGCCATTTGCGGCAAAGCCGGTAATGCCAATCCCAAACATGACAGCAAAACCGAGTAAGCTGAAAATGATTCCGGAACCGTAAATTAGATTATACAGAATACCGGCCACTGTGGCCGGTAGGGTTATTACATTATAAATTTTTCGCCAGCGCAGGTCGGTATAAAAATTTATGGTGGCCGGTATTAAGACACCAACCCATGCGGTTTCCATTACAATAACCCCCTTAACATTGCGGGTATGGTGAAAGCGCATACGACGCCCGTGAATAATTCTATAGCCGGGTATACGGGATTAATGGACTGTCCGCAACAACTTGATTTGCCGCGCCGTAATACATAACCAAACACCGGGATCAGGTCTATGAAGGAAATAACCCTTCCGCAATGGTCACAAAACGACCTGGTCGGCGTTAATACCGAAAGTCTGTTTTTTAGGCGATAAGCCAGCATGTTAAAAAAACTGCCGGTCATCGCTCCATACATAAACGATAGCACGATTATAATTAACATGAGCTGTTTTTCAGTCATCATAACCACCTTCATTCAGTTCAAGTTTACTGTTCCTCCATACCGCAATCGTTGGCACCAAATTTAGCCATTGTGGCGGCGATTCGGAAAGATAATATCTTTCACCCCCCAAACCGTTCTTGGCCAGCTTACCCGGTACCTTGGCATGGTCGCCCGCTTCAAGGTACGTAACAACGATATCAGGACGCTCATGCCGAGGTAGTGCCGCAATCTCACGCAATGCATCATCGCAGTGCGGGCACCAGACAGCGAAAAATAAAACCGGCTTTTGGCTAATATTAAGTTTAATGACCTGCCCTTTAGCTGTTGAAACAGTTATAATATGCTCCTTGTCCTGGTCAAAGGCTTTAACATCCCCGCGATCTGTCACCCTGGTCATAGAGCTTTCACCGATGCCCGCGATGGGGTTAATTACAAGTATGGCAACCATTACCACAGGCAGCACCCTGGCGGGCACCCATATTTTTTGTGTTATCGCACCAGCGTAAGGCATCCACAAGTAGACAATGGGTAACATGATACCCAGCACGGCAAATTTCCAGCACACAGGGCAAATGCTACCATATACCACGTAACTGTATGCTATCAGCGCTGTGTGCAGCGTAGCGCCGCCGGCCAGAAAAGCGATCACATAACGTTTGCGTTGCACATTTTTAAGACAAAGAGCAGCGGCCAAGGCATAGAACAAAGCCCCCCACAGGAACCAGGAACGACCGAAAACGCCGGACAGTTGCACACACGCGTTGGATAGACAGGTTGGATACATAAACCCAAAGGCTAACGCTACAAGCGATATAACAGCATAGAACAGACCTACCAAAAGAATCCCCCCATCACTGGTTTGAGAATTAAAACCATCCATGAGGCCAGGGCCAGGCAGGTACCGAAAGGAATAGCATCTTTGGGTAGCGGCGCGTCCAAATCTTCAGGTATCCTCCTTAGACAAGCTACTCCGTAACGAATGTTAGCGGTCTCTTTTATGGTCGCCATAAAATCCTTGTGCATTAATAGTTTGACGGTGCCCCATATCACACCGATTACCGAACCGGTAAATAACACCCAGTATAGATCAAAAACGCCCAACCAGACGCCCATAGCAACAAGCAGTTTCAAATCGCCGGCAGCGACGCCTTTGACGCGATAACCGATATACCCGGCTATGAACCCGATTAACGCGCCGGTTAATGAATACACCAGTCCCTGACCCAAAGCCATGTGGTATATCAACCCCATAACCGCTGTAACAAAAACAACCTGATTTTTTATAACTCCCTTTCGCAAGTCCGTTATTCCGCAGATTGTCACCGGTGCCAGTAAGCCGGAATAAAAGATATAATCCATATCATCACCCCTTATTAAAAACATAAGGCGGGCTATTCGCCCGCCTTATGTTAAGGTTCTATCCTATCTTGAATATCTTCGAATCTTTCATTTACGCCACCGGCCAACTGCGTTGCCGCCACCCAAATACCAACCAGTATCAGGACGGCCAGGCCGGCATATTCAAGGAGCGTGGCCCCTCTTTCATCATTGATAATTTTTTTTATTTCAGTCATTTTTACTTTAACCCCTTCCATTAAAATATTTTGCCAAACTGCTGGAACGCTGGGTAAGCTAATAAAACCATTAGCGGTCCAATAAAAAATAAAAGCATCGGGAAAGTCATTTTCACCGCTGCTTCGTTCGCTACTTTTTCAGCTGCATAACGTCTCATAATTCTTACCTGTGCTGCGTGTTGTTGCACGGCGTCCGCTATTTTGGTACCAAACCGTTCGGCCTGTAGTATCACCTGTACCAGTTGGGTCAATTCGTCTACACCACAGCGGTCGGCCATATCCATGAGCGCCTCCGTCCGCCGTTTACCAGTCGCAATGTCATGCGCGGCCTGCATCACCTCCTTACCCATTTCCCCACCGAACCATTTACCCACCCGATTAAGCGCACCGTAAAGGTCACCGCCCGCCCGGAGCACTACGGCAAACAGCGTCGCGAATTCCATCATGTCCCGGCGTATTTGCTTCTGGCGTGCCGACACTTTTGAGGATAACCACATATCGGGTAACAGGTAACCGGCACCGGCCAATAACAAAAACCAGATGTACGGTATCCCCAGAAAAGCCCCCGCGAGTGCCCCGGCAATGGGTATACCAGCGGCAGTTGTTAATTTATAAGCTAAAAATTCACCAGCAGTAATACTTTCAATACCGCCCCACTTGAGCTTGCGCTCGGTCTGAAATCTTACGTCCTCCGGGTAGACAACCATTACTACCGGTAATATGCTTAGCAAGCCCTGATTCACTATCTTGCCGCTTTCAGCGACCGGGTTCTGCTTAACGATTTTTGCCGTCGGCGAGAACTTGCCACGCCTTTTTAAATTTAACCCTATAAACCCGAGAAAGACTGCCATGGCCACGAATATAGCAATCGGCATTACATTGAAAGTCATCTAAACCCGCCCCTTAATAATCAACGTCAACGATGCGCCTAATTAATAGCCAGCCGAATAGTATCAGGCCCGTGCATATGCCTAGCACCTGCAGGCCGCCTACCGTATTAAACAGCGGTGCCATATACTCCGGGCTTAATACCCTCATGCCGCCAACCGCAATAAAAGGCATGGCCAATAGAAAGTTTGTCGTTAATCTACCTTCTGATGTGGCTGAACCCAATTGAGCGCTAAAAGTACGCCTGTCACGAATACCGTCGGCTATCTGGTCGAAAATCATGGCCAGGTCACCACCGGTTTGCATGTGCAGGCCAGTTGCTGCTGCTACCATTTCCAGGTCACGAGATTTTATTAGCTGGCTTGATTCTTCCAAAGCCTTGACCAGTGGGCTGCCCGTTCGCACCAGGTGTAGTGTTTTGCCTAAAACATCTTTAGCTGGCGGCATGGCTGATAGCGCTGCCTGCTCCAGTGCTTGTTGCGTCGACAGTCCCGCCCGTATAGCCGAGGCCATCTGGCCCAGGACCACTTCCAGTTGCGCTTCAAAGGTAGCGGCACGACCGGCTACCCTTCTTTTGACCCAAATACCGGGCACAACAAGCCCGAATACAGCACCAATTGGAGCTAAAATAGCCATCCCGGTTATTGCGCCTACCACTGCTACACCGATTGCAGCACCAATAATAGCAGCGATAGCTAGATGCAACGGGGACACTTCCAAGCCAGCCGCCAGGGCTTCTCGCTGCAACTTGGATAACCGGCTGGGTTTTGGTTCGTTCATCGACCCTCGTACATAAAGCCAGTGGGTCTGCATTCGGTGGATACGTATCCCGGTACCCAAAAGCAATATCGTAAGTCCAACCAGAACGCCGGCAAGCAAGGTAAGTAAACCAAGGTCTAGCACTTGACCACCTCCGGCGAAAGCTCTATGCCTGCCCATTTTAGCTTTTCGTAACGGCTGAAAGGATGCTCAGTTCTTACCCAGTTATCATTTTCTTGCTCAAACCGGTAAAGCTCATGCAGCCCAACATTTACATGCTGCCCGCTTACCACAATGCCCGTGGTTTCGCAGATATGATCTACACGTCTTCTGCCAGTACGATCCTTACATATGTGAATAACAAGGTCCACAGCACCAGCTATTTGACCGACGATAGCTTCGCGTGGCAGTCCCATATCGGCCATCTGGATCATGTTAACTAGCCTGCTGTTTAGCATTTCATGAGCGTTATTGGCGTGCCCGGTTGTAAGTGAGCCGTCATGACCAGTGTTCATGGCCTGCATCATATCAAACGCTTCACCTTCCCGGCACTCACCCACCACTATCCTTTTCGGGGCCATGCGCAGGGCGTCTGCTACCAGATCTCGTTGGGATACTTCTCCTTCGCCCTCAACGTTATTAGGTTTTGCTTCCAGGCGTCTTACATGTCTGTGTTGCAATTGCAGTTCGGCGGGATCTTCTATCGTGATGATACTTTCATCCTCTGGTATAACTGAAGCCAGGGCGTTTAAAATGGTGGTTTTGCCAGATGATGTGCCACCAGATACAATTGCATTTAACCTGCCCTTTACGCAGGCAGATATAAACTGCATAATTTCTTCGTTCATCGCCCCTTTCTCTACCAAGTTGGCCAAGGTCAAGCCTTTCTTGAAGCGCCTGATACTGAACGTGGTACCGTCAACAGCCACCGGCGGGATATGGGCCATCAGCCTGGAACCGTCCGGTAGCCGCGCTTTAACCCGTGGGCTGGAGATATCCACCCGCCTGCCGGTGGGGGCCAGCATCCGATCCAGCACATCACGGCAATGCTGATCATCTCTGAAGGTGACGGGCTTTCCATTGTCGTCAGTGGCAAGGGTTTCTTTACCATCAATTTCAACCCAAATAATTCTCGGGTTGTCAACCTTAATCTCAGTTACTTGATCTGCAAGTAACCCGCTAAAATAAGGTTCGAGTGGGCCATAACCCAGCAGGTCGTTAACCAGTTCTTCTGTTATACCAACCTGGGCGGGTTTAGGTAGCCCGGGTGCCTCCTGTTCTACGATTTCAAGGATTTCCTTTTTTACTTTCGTTCTAAGCGCTGGCGCAAACCTATCTGCCAACTCCTGCGTTGTTATCCTTTCTCGGATTCTTTTCTGCGCCAGCGGACGGACTTTGTTAAACAGCTCCAGCCGATCCATTGCTTGCTCAGTTTGGGCGTCCTGGTGTCCGTCACCCCGCATTCGATCTAATTTGTTTTGTAACCCGCTAATTGATGAACGTTTATTGTTAAACATTCTGCCCTCCTAGATAGCACTTTTCTTACCGAATATACTAAACAGTGAGCTAAGCAATCCCCGGCTTTTCTTTTTTTCGTGACCCGTGAAACTTTCGCCGAATACGGGGAAAAGCTTATTTAACGCATCCCTAATCGAGCATGCGTATTCACTATTGGGATCGCTTAATACAAACGGGTGCCCAAGTTTTCTACCCCGACGAACACCCGGTTCGTACGGAAATTTGGACAGCATGGGAAACGGTTGGTACTTGTTCATATCAGCAATGCTCAGACTTTCAGGCTCGTTATATTTATTGATTACTCGGTAACACTTATTAGCACAGTTTAATTGGTTTATCGTATCGTTAAACTGTTCAATACCTGCAATTTCCTGGTCGTCCGGGCAGACTACCACCAGTACATAGTCCGCCAGCATTATCGTTGCCCAGGAAGCATCAAAGGTGATTGAAGGCGGTAGGTCACATATCACCAGGTCAAAGTTTTGGCGCAATATATTAATGACTTTCTTGATTAGCTCCTCGTTCAATTCCACTATCCTGTCCGGTGTAGGCACTGCCGGAAGCACCCATACTCCGCTGGGACTGTGTTTGACCATGAATTCTTGCAGTTCATCTTCCGTTGCACTATCGTTCATGTACTGCCAGTTCAATACACTACGGCCAGCCAAATTCTTTGGCGTACCCATGTTTAGCTGAACAGTTATGTTGCCCGACTCGTTGAAATCGGCCAATGCCACCCTGACCCCGACATCAGCCTGCGTAGCGGCAGCACAAGATATAGCAACAGAAGTGGTAGTTTTACCGACGCCGCCTTTGATACCGGATGTTACAGCTATTACTGTTTTCTTGTATGTCTGCATTTGCCGGGGTATGTGTTTGGCCACCGAGCCGTTACGCAGGCCCGCCGGGCCGGCACCGGGCGTTACCAACGGCATTGTTTCCGACTGCCGGCGCATATCTTCACGTACCGCGTCTACTTCTTGCTCGATCATGCCAGCGATATCATTGGCGGTCATGGTTTTAGTGAATACCTGTTTCACACCTAAGGCTGTCGCTCGGCGATACAAATCCATCGACGGGGTATCGGTGGCAATAAATATTACGGTTCCCGGTGATACCCGGGCGATCTGCTCTGCTGCGTCAAGACCACTCATATCGGCCAGACCCAGGTCGATGATCGCCGCATCAGGTGCGTTATCCCTGGCTAGCCCAACGGCGTCGCGCCCACCCTGCGCTAAGGCTATTACCCTAATCCGGTGATGGCCCTCGAAAGCGGCACGCATTTTCCCACGATAGTCCGGGTCATCGTCTACCACCATCATGCGTATGGTTTGGTCGTTTTCCATCCACATTATTTACTCCCCCTGTCCCGGGTTAAATATTTCATGAATAGTGATCCCTGCACTTTTTTGCCCTGATACTTCGCCCAGCGGGTTTAGCGCCGCCAATAGCTTACCTTCCGCTATAGCCAGGGAAACGCGCTCTGTGTCAGATGGTGAAAGGGCCACCACGATGCCGCCCTTATCGGTTTCCTCCGTGTTTGGGGGAGTATAGATTACCGGTGCTGCCCACACTAACACCTTTGAAGTTGTTATTTGTCCGTCAGTGTCTAAAACGTCTAATGTACCGATAATATCTACTCTGTCACCAGTTTCAACGTATAGCCCTTCGCTGGCCTCAACCGGTAGTGTGACTGCCCGCATATCAGTATTCTCAATTAGTGTTAGCCGTGCGGC
The DNA here is from genome assembly GCA_000961575.1 of Peptococcaceae bacterium BRH_c8a. Taxonomy (GTDB): domain Bacteria; phylum Bacillota; class Desulfotomaculia; order Desulfotomaculales; family Desulfallaceae; genus BRH-c8a. The sequence continues at coordinate 147,620 of LADP01000042.1, read as the reverse complement.
CACTGTGCCTCCTTCAGGGGTAAATTCAGCAATATGGCGCATGCGTACGGGGTCGCCTGCGGCGATAATGGTTCTAGCGTGCCGGCCAATCATGTCATCGAAGTTTTTATCAGTTATGCGGTCATCCGGGAGCACTGCCCGTGGGTAGTTCTTTATATCCAACACATTTTCGGTAATTGTTTGCCCCGGCTCGATATCCGCGCTGGCGATGATAACGGGTACGGTGGGGACGGCCATTCTGAGTGTGTTTACAACCAATACCCCTGCTATGATGGCACATGCAACCGCCACAAAAATAAAAATCGCGCCGGGCGAGCTTGTCCGGAGCGAGCTAGCACGCATATTCTTAAAATCCAAATTTCAGTACCCCTTTCAGCATTATATTTTGGTTTTGATAGATTAAATAAAATAGATAAGATATAACAACGACAGTAGAAAGCGTCTTGAAGATGTTAGCGTTTATCATCAGCCAGGCAAAAAATATAGCGGCACCCGCGATGCACACTACATTATGCCATACTTTGGCAATGTGGTTTAGACTAACAAACATTTTTTACCCCTTAGTTTTATGGGCAACCGTTTTCCGGTGCGCCGTTTCTGCTCTGGTTTACCCCGCCGCTAATCACTTCGTAAAAGGTGCTTGACTGACCGCAGTTACCAACAGGTAAGTTTTTGATACCGATTAAATGCAATAGAAAGGTATCTAGTTTCCCTTCTGATTGTGCGACTACCGATGGTGCATACCTGCCGTTATCGTAAGCGTTAAACTGGGTGTTATCCAATTGGCCGCCATGAGAACTTTTAAGTAGTTGCGGCCTGTTATAACTGAACACGGCACTTGCAATAGACTCTGTATCACCCGGGAATTCAATCCATCTTTCCCTAAAGCCCAGGAAGCGATCCCGGCACGTTCCCCGTCGCCACCCGCCTTCGTCAACCAGCGTTTTTTCCTTTCCAGTTCGTGTTACCGGGGGATCTGATATGCAAACCGTGCGGCATCTTTTAGTGCCATCAGCTCTTGTGCTACATCTTTTCTCGGTATGTGCATACTGTACCTCAATTGTGACATACCTTTCACCGCTAAGTGCTCCGGCCAGTGATGCAGCGTCTACAGCGGTCTGGTTTTGTTCGTTTGCCACGTACCACCGGGCCAGATCGGCGCCAATACCCGCCAGAACCAATAACATTACCAAAAGGATGACAGTCATAAGCAAAATTACGCCTCGTTCGTCACGGATTAGGTCTCCAGACGGAACACGACCGATTCCTTGACGGTGATTTGATTCTTCCATGCGTCACCTCCAAACAAAGCCCCAGCGCCGGGTATTGCCACCGGCACGTCGCAAGTTACTTCGCAGCGTACCAGGTTGCTACTGGGATTATTCCTATAAATTTTTATAGTTGCCCGGTTTTTTGCTATGTTCCCGTTGGCGAGTATTTCATACCCTTTTTTTTGTGCTTGTGATTCATTCTGGCTGATGGCGGCGTAGTATCTACCGGTTTCTCTTGCGGCAGCAATCACCACCAGCCGGTCTTTTAAGATTAACGCTGTGTTACATAACCCCGCCCAGATTAACAGGATCAGCATACATGCTATGCAAAACTCCAACATAACGCTGCCGCGATTGTCTTTATTTATCTGGTTCAGAATATTACCTTACCCCCATATTTAGCGATGTCTGTATTCTACATAGTAACTATTCCTTTTCTTTAGTTTGATTTCATCATCCCATGGTTTGCCGCCAAACAGGCACGCAAAACCGGGTACCAATACCGGCACCTGGTAGGTTACTTCGGCGGTTACATAGTCTTTGCCGGTTATTCTTACCTGACCGTCAAGTTGCACAAGGCCAGCTTTTCTAAATAGCTCTTTACCCCTGTTTTCGCCATCCAAACGGTTGCCTGTCACTGCGGCAGTTCTCCCTGCTACCCTAGCGGCAGAGGATGCAAGGATATCGTTGTTCAGGAGAACAGCGACGTTTATTGTACCTAGAATCAAGCCGATGAAAAGTGGAAAGATCATAACAAACTCTAACATTGCGTTACCGCGTTCGTCCCGGTAGATTTTTTTCAATAAACCACCCCCTAAAAAAAGCAGGCCAGGGATTACCCCGGCCTGCTTTTCTATAGCTACCAAACTATTTCCGCCCTGGTTTTATCGTCTGTTACTGGCACATCTTCTATCACCTGTGCTTTTACGGTATAGCTTGACTTGTTATTTCCTGGTGCACAATCCACTATACCTGCCGGCTCTACGGGTGTCACCGTCACCGTGTAGGTATGCGAACCGCCTGAGTTTAGTATGGCGAAGAAGGGAACTTTCTGTGATTCGCCACGGTTTAAGGTTACGTACACCGGGTTATCTGAATCTATGCCACTGCCGCTTAGATCGACTTTCACTTTGACCGGGACATCGGGGCCGTTGTTGGCACGTTTGACGGTGGCTACCAGCTCAAAATCATAGCCTGCGAATATGTCACTGGCGTCCGGGCTGGTTAAAGTAACTGAGATATCGGTGCAGGGAACTTCTACATTAACTGTTTTTTCAATCTTATTATTATCAAGGTTTACTTCATCCCGGGACTTTTTCACTGGCTTTTGGTCCAGGTTTACCAGTGCGGTCATGGTATCACTGTCGCTGGCGGTCCAGGTAAAATTAAGTGTAATGTTATCGCCTTTGGCCATCGGCAGTTCATAGACCGTACCCCATTCGGCCAACCCGGCATTAGCCCAATCGAATTTTTCTAACTCTCGGCCATCCGGATAAGTGAGTTTTAGATATTGATCACCGTAAAATACGCCAACGTTGGCAAACATGAAGTCCCAAAACCCGTCGGCATACTTGAATGTCGCGGTGCCGTTATAAGTTTTGCCGGGGATGGCCTTCTCACCCTTGGGGATGCCCGGGTCAAGATTCACGGCTTCATATTCAACGTAATCAGCCAGCCAGCCGCCCCTTACGCCTTCTTCCGTTGATACCAGGTAGAAGGGAACGGCGGCCGATACTTCACCGGAAATGCCCCAGGCATAATCGTCCATACGGAAGAATTCGCTCATTTGCTTGATCCAGTTCCGTTTCCCGTCAGCAGGGTTAATTGAGACCAGGTATCCGCTGCTGGTACCTGCCCATATCTCCGTACCGGCATAATGGGTAACTACAATAGGGGCTGTCTGGGCCCGGGATGTAAAACTATGCGCCCATTTTGTTTTACCGGTATTGCTGTCAACAGCAACGATTTTACCGCCTTCTTCTCTTGCCACAGCCGGGAATATTAACAAATTGTTTTTTAGGTCTAGGGCCGGTGAACGATTGGAGAATATGCCCACGGCCGGGTGTGTATTATTCATCTTTAATTCACCGGTATCGGTGTTAAACACATAGATACGACTTTTCTGATCACCGAAATAAACAAGGTCGGCGCTAACGCTGAAACTGGCACATAAACCGCTCTGGAGTTTCTTTTTAAAATGTGGTTCGTAGCTCTTTTGAAATACTCCCCCGTTTTTTTCTTCAAGTATTTCGTTCAGGTAGTATAATTGGAACTCACCGTAGTTTGCTCCTCCATCCAAACCCACGGCAAAGCCTTTACCCCCGTCTATGGGTGCTGGCGACGAGGATGTGCGGCCCGGGCCCACGTTGATATAATATCCTTTAGGGTTCTGATTGAACGGGTCAACGGTAATAAACACCTTACCAGTGTTACCGCTGGTGCATACAAGTATTTCATGACCACTCCAGTTTAGTATTAGTGGCGCGGATGTTATGTCTGTTGCGTGGGGGCTTTCAAGTAATATCAAATCGTCTTGTGTCACGTTTTTAAAGTCCGTTACATTAATTATGTCTATATATTTTGAGTAGGTACCTACAATAATGAATTTTTCGCCCTTGTCGTTTTCATAAAAAGTTGGGTGGCTTTTGGTTGGCTTACTGCCGTGTAAAGGCATGCGCCAGAGTTCTTCGGGTTCAATAATGTGGGCCGGTGGGGCTTCCATTGTCGAGGGCAGAAGCAGCCCGTACATGACGTTGTTTTCGACGGTAACGGCCACCCAGTGGTCTGTTAATCTCCCTCCCCACTTGTTACCGTCTAAAATCAGCGGTTGAGAATAGCTGGGGCCTTTCAAATGTTCCATGATCCCATGGAGTACAGGGCCGTGGATCACTGAATGTCTGTGCCTTTCATTAGTAAATCCGAATGTGCTTATCTCGTTCACCGGGGTGCTTTGGGCGAAAGCAGGTGTTGCAAAAAGCATCGTTACCAGCATTATAAATAATAATTTTTTCATGCTGAACCTCCCTCGTAAAAGTATTTGCAAATATAAAGACGGCTGAGGTTTGTCTCAACCGCAACCGCCACTATCTAAGATTTATTTTGTATTTAGATGCCCCATGGTGTGGGTGGAGTATCATCCGCTGGTTTAGTGCTAGTTCCACCGCCGCCGTCTTCGACTTTAATGATAGTTCCTCCGGTGATGTTATTGTTGCCCCTGCTGTTATCATCGTTTGCGGGATCGGTCACTTCCCCGGTTACATCTAAATCGGTGATGATTACCGTCCGGGTTTTGCTGTCCCAATCTACGTATGCCCCAATCGCCTCACTCACGAACCGTAGCGGAACCATCGTCCTGCCGTTCATTAGCCTGGCCGGCGCGTCCAGGGTTTTGCTTTCATTGTTAACTATTGGCTTGCTGGAATCAATTTTCATTTCGATGAAGGTGCCCGCCCGATCAACGATGGCGGTTTGGCTTTTACCATCCCATTCAACCTCGCACCCAAGAGCTTCGGATACGAATCGTAGCGGAACAAAGGTGCGTTGTGCACTGGTATCCATGAAAGGCTTTTGGTCGGGGAAATCAATCATTTCACCATTGACTTTGACGTTTACTTTATAGTCCAAACCAGCATGTGCGGTCGGCAAAAAGATAGTGATTAGCGCAAAAATTATCACCAGACAAAAAAATTTTTTCATTAATAAATCACTCCTTTTTGTGTTAATTCACTTGCAACTAATCTATTACCTAGCCTACCTTTATTATACAATAAGCTGTATGTTGCATCTACCCAATTAACTATTATTTGTCATTTGTATATATGTTGCATTTTCTAAACTAAAAAAACATCTTTTTTTATTTTTATGGTTGTTTATTTAAAACTTTTAATATAATTAGCATTATAACTTCCTCTTTTATTTACACAATAACTGTTAGTGTTCTTGCTGTAGAGCGTATGCTTTTATTAAAATCATTTTGCTTTCATAATAAGGTTACGCCCCGCAGCCTTTGCCTTATACAATGCACGGTCAGCGATATCAATAATATCAATAGGTGCATCCATACAGTTGTTGACATCTGCTATACCACCGCTAAAGGTAACGGTTATACTCTTTCCATTCCCCACATCAATAGGACAATTTTCTTCCCATCCCTGGCGCAGTTTCCCGGCCACCCCAAAGGCTGATCCGATATCACATTTCGGAAGAATAACCGCGAATTCTTCGCCACCGTATCTGACCACCTTATCCGAATGACGAGTGTTAGAACGTAAAAAGCTACCAAATCTTTTCAGCACCAGGTCGCCAACTGGATGCCCGTATTGGTCGTTAACCTGCTTGAAATTATCCAGGTCGCATATTAATATCGAAAAAGTTTCACCTGTCATACGATTGCGGCGGGCTTCTTTCTCAATGAAAGTTGCCAGCATTGCTTTACGATAACAGCCGGTTAGTTCGTCGGTTTGGGCCATTTCGTTTGTCCTTCTTGTGTGCTCCGACCGGGTAAATAAGTCGCGTATGCAGTCCGGTGTTAAGTTTTCATAACAGGCGTCGGCACCGGCGTTATAATACTTTTCATCTGTGCTCCCGATTATAGCTATCGGCAGCTGATAGTTATCTCGGCGTAATTCTCCGATCAGCTGCTCGATACCCGATGATGATTGGAATATCAAAGCGTCAGGCATGCCGTTAGCTTCCACGGCTTTCCATAGGCCGAAACTGTCGGGGTAAACCCCGCAGTGTATTCCGTTTACGTCAATGGGCTCAAAATGACCGGCCAGATATACGGTTATTTGTGGTTTGACCGTTCCTGCGTTAGCAAAACTTATCAGCTCATTAATTAGCTTGGATAAGTTTCCCGTTACCCCTGGTAGTTTAATAGCGGGTAAACCAAACATTCCCGATATTTCTGCCGCATCACCATCCCCAATTAGAGCTATTACTGCAGGCTTATTTATGGCGAACTTTTTGCGCCAACGGGGGATTGCGCGGGCCATCAGTAAAGGGTCGGCCACCAGAGGTATGCAAACGATATCTGATTGTTCTATAGCAGACTTTGCGTACCAGGCCAAGGGGTCGCTACCGGCATCTATAACCAGGTTACTGCCAGCAGACTGCCGGATAATTTCTTGCATCCTTTGTGATAACTCGTTATCGCTGTTTACAACGTGGGGGTCTAGTGTCCATGCTAACTTTTCGTTATTAAAAATAACCGGGTTAGCACCGTCCCGCCAGTCGTACTCCCACATATCCGCTGGTGATATGCCCAAACGCACCCCAAGACCACGGCCATGGAAGTCTGCGTCAAAAAGGTTGGCGTTTATGTATTTGGCCAAGTTTATAGCCAGACGTGTTGTTCCGATGTTTGGTATCCAGGGTGATATAACAGAGACTACAAATGCTCTATCTAACTCATTGTTAGTTATTAAACTTAATTTTAGGTTTTGGCTTGCTGATTTTAGTATGGTGCTTATGGTGTCCTTGTCATCTTTACTCACTGTTTTGGGTAAACTTGTTTCTATGCAAGCTTTTGGTTTTGCACACACGGGCAACCTGAATCTGCTTTTTGCAGGTTGCTCTTTATCACTTATTTTACCTTTTGGCAGGAGGCGTTCTATCAGCCCCTTTTTTTCATGGTTTTCCTCTTCAACATCAGCTTTGATATTATAATCGCCCCCATTTACCCATTCAGCAGCTTTAAAATTATCGCCCGGGTTTTCAATGGCATTGATCAAGTCCTCGTTGTTTACTGGTAAGGATAGTAAATCGTAGACCCCTAATGCTGCCGCGTAGGGTACGATTCTTTCTTCTCTTGGTGCGACAAGTATCACCCGTATGCGAGCCTCTAACATCTCTTTAAGTACCTTTTCATGGCTCTCAGGCACAGCAAATGGTTGAAAATATACAGCGACCTTGACGTTTTTTTGCTGTGCTAGCATTACTACCATGTCGTTGGCGTAAACCGGCAGGGCCTCGTAACCTGCTTGATTTAGGTACTGAACGGTGTTATCAGGGTTACTGGATACAATCAACACTTTCAATAGATTTTTACTCCTTTTCAGGGCAATATATTTAACGGGTTGATCCAACTTCCGCCTATGGTTCGTACACCGAAATGCAGATGTGGGCCAGAGGATCTGCCGGTGCTACCTACATAGCCAATAATCTGGCCCGGTTGTATTGTGTCACCGTCGGAAACGGCAAAGTCTGCAAGATGATAGTAGGCGTATTCGTAATAGCCGTCCCTGATATAGATGTAGTTGCCGGCCCCGTCTGCCTGGTAGCCAGTGGTCAACACGCCGCCGGAAACCGACGTTATAGGGGTGCCTGTCGCGGCCCCGATGTCGATCCCTTCATGATAATCCCTCACGCCCAGAATAATACGCCAGCCAAACGGAGAGGTTATCTCGCCTTGTACCGGCCAGCCAGTCTTGACGTTTTGGAACCTTTCGGCCAGTTCCCAGATATCGCTGGCATATTCCTCGCGGCACCTCTCTTTAGCCAGCAGCCCACGGAAACCACCGTAAAATGTAAGTACCGGCAAGGTCGGCTCTTTCCAATCACCATTCCAATCAACCCTCTTTAAACCCGCTTCGTTGAGCATATAGGTACCGACGATGATCTGAGCCCGGGGGTTATCTCGATCTGCAGCAACATCGAAACCTAACTGCGGGGCATGTGTCGCCCAGTTTGAGGGCGATACCTGCATCAGGCCGTAACAGCCGCTAGATTCGTTTTCGGCCAGCGGGTTAAAAGACGATTCCCTAAACGCAGCTGCGGCTAAAAACCACCAGGGGATACCGTATATAGATTCAGCTTCCTGGAAAAAATTCATTAATTCGCCCGGTATCATGGTGTTGGACGCCCAGGTCATATTGCCGTGGTAACTCAGGAGCCAGTCAAGCCACTCTTTTTCGCCGGAAAAGGCTTCCGAGGCGTTAACCACCAGTTCGCGTGTAGCGGCCTTCTCATCTGGCTTAAATTTATAATAGTCAATTAGATAGTTAGAAAACCATTCCCACTTTGGTTCTAGGGTCATGACTTGTTTTATCGCTTCATATTTCTTGATGCCTCCGTCATCGTAATGCGTGGTTTTCCAATCGTAATTATACTGGTACCAACCCCTTATAGTCTTGGCCTCGACCAGGAGGAAAATATTATTGACATCCGTCTCCATCTTGATGCTGCCGTCTTCCTGTTCGACGGGGTATTTCCTAATAATCTCTGAACGCTTGACGTAAAAATAGGGGTGCAGGTCCTTTGTAAGTTTATCAATCTTATTCGGTGAGTACTCAGCTGCCCGGTTTTTTTGGGCGTTTTCGTACATTAATATGGCAAATACGTCGCCCCAGGTGTTGGCCAGCTCTGCATCCCGGCCATTGTTATCCATATACCGAACAACGCCGTTCTTTAACAGGTAGTCAACTTTCTCCGTCTCTGCCCCACCGCTTTCGTACCAACTTCCCTCGCTTTTTTCACCCGGAACGATATAATAATCGGCCACGTTCTGTACGTTTACGGCCGTCTTGATTTTTTTGCGTATTTTGGTGTCCTGCTCTGACGCTTCCACGCCTGTAAACGTTTTCTCCTGGGGCATCGCACTGTAAAATGCCGCTATAAAAAATATGGCCAGCAATAAACCAATGGCCACAGGAGAAAGAGCTAACAATATCTTTTTAACAATTGCCTTAACTATTTTTTTAACGATTTGCCTTGCGACCTGTTTTGCCATGTTGAGGAAAGCTTTCATTCTAGACCTCTTGTGGGCGGCCTAAAGCCGATTACCCGTTTTGGTTGCATAATCTCAGCCTGCTGTTCCTTGCCTTGGTGTTGGTATTGTTGTAGTTGTTGTAGGTTACCAAACTTGGCGGCTGATATCCCAACGTTACCGGCCCGCTGTGCTGCGATGAAGGTGCCTTTAAGACCGTTTTCTTTAACGCCGGTCACCTGGCGTAATGCCTGGCCTATGGTATTGCTTTGCCCGGTCATGCGCTGGTGAAGTGCCTGGCCCATCACCGTGCTAGCCCCAACCGTAAACCGGGCTGCACCCTGCGCCGCGCTGGTCATGGTTTTGGATACCTGATACCCGCCCGGTACCGCCCCGGAGGCTACCTGCATCAACCCGCCGAATGCTCCCGTTGCCACATTTGCCGCGGTCATAGCGTAGCCAACCCAGGGGGTAGGTGCAGTTAATGCCGCCTGTGGTTGGGCCCTGGGCACATCCTGTGCGCTAAACCCGATGGTACGCATCGTTGACCTGTCTGTTGAAGGTACGCTTGCCATCTGGCCCTCGGTCGTATCGTAGCCATAGTTACCGGGTTGCCCAACCGAATTTCCGTAGATATTTGGCGGTACGCCAATACCTGGTACTGTGCCGTTTGTCGGCACGGACACCGGGGCCAATCCGCCGCATGAGCCGCCGATAGACATACCAGCCGCAGCTGCTGCTGAGCCGGCGCCCATTAACGCACCTCCCGCGCGACCGAGCGACATAATGCTGCCCAGACCAACCGCAGATACCATGATGTTTCTTGCGGTCATGGCTTCGTTTAGACCCGATGCCCGGGTAAATAGGCTTTGAAAAGAGTTACGAAGCACCTCAGCGATTGGCATAAGTGTGTACATGAATACCAGTATCGCAAACCAGGTTCCTTCGGAAACGTTTTTAACGTCACAGAACCCGAGTACAAGGCAAAGAACCAGGGCGTGGGCGACTGGCATGAAGGCGTTGGATGCAATTTCGCCAAGCCATACCCCGGCCGCGTTAACGTTCTTGTTAGTCGCCCAAAATATTGCCATAAATGGGGTGAAACAGAGCATTACTGTTACGGTGAGTTTGCGGACGAGATAGATAATATTAAGCCATAAAAAAAGGAACACCAGCATCGCCTTAACGATGGATGTACCCAACACGGAGCCAGTGACAATGCTATCAAAATAGCCGCCATTAATAGATGCCCAATCGCCAACCGTGCGTTCAAAGCCAATCTCCTGCGATACTAAAGTAAAAGCGTTTTGGATGCCGGCCAGAACAATATTTACGAGCGTTAAGAGCGTCTGTACCAGCAGCGGTGCCACCAGTATTATCCCAACTGCGCCGAACCAGCGCCAAATGCTGTTTATGGCCTCGGCTCGCAAGCCCGGACTAATCCCGGCGGTGGTCAACTTTACACCAGTGATTATAATTATCACCAGCATAAAGGGCATGATAATGCCGGCCAAAGCAGCGTACCACAGTTTAACAAACTCGATCTCTTTTTCTGTCCATGGGGCGAGTTTCTTTTCGCCCTCAGACAATCCGTTTAAAAAAACCAGCTCGTCAATGGGTTTCATGCCGGCGGCGTTGCCGATGTATTTGATTACTTTAATTGGAACATCCACCACCGTCGCGATTACCCTCTCGAACATACCGCCCTCGTCGCTTGTCGGACTGGTGGGTACCCTTTCGACCGGATCTTCATCGCCCGGCACAGGGATAGATTCGTCTTCGGCTGGTTCTTCATCGTATGGATCGCCGTAACCGCCGCCCGGGTTATTTTCAGGGCTGGTTGCTCCTGTGCCGCCAGACTGGTATGTAACTAGTCTGCTGTCCAGAGAATAGCCGTCACTATTCCTGGCCCTAATCTTATAAGTGTGGATCTTGGCCAGTTCAACCCCCGTATCGGTATATGTTGTTGCGTTGAGAGTTGTTATGAAAATGTTATCCCGGTAAATTGCGTACATATCAGCGCCTTTAACCGCTGACCACTTGACCTTGATATCATCGTTTTGTACGCTTACCTGGATATTTTGTGGTGCCTCGGGCACCTGTGCATAAGCCGGTATCGCAAATAACAGCATAAACACTAATAATATCAACATCCGTAGCCGTATCATGGTTTTCCCCTCCGGGCGGCGATACATAGTATACAACCGATCTGCCACAGCATAATTAAAAGAGCCTTGGCCAGGCCCAGTGCAAGCCCGAAAGAGAACCCCAGGATGAACCGTATAAACGGTGCTATCAATTCCGGTGGGCTTTCGCCGTCCAGATCTAACTCACCGTTTTGGGCAAGATAAACAACCGCTGCGCCATCTTCTTCCCTGTGGTTCATATGTACACCCCCTTCTTTTAGGCACTTACGTTTGTTTCAACATAGGGCCACTCAAACGGTGCCGGTGACACCTGCACCGCAGTAACCGCGCCCGATAACCTCAATATTCCCATACCGGGTTTTGCATTGGTCAGAAAGTCCCGGCAGCCGCCGGTCAGCCTGAAATACTGCACCGCCGCGTCGGCGGCATGTTCTTCCTGGCGCAGGGTCAGCACTGTTGCACACGATTCGATAATGCTGCGGCCAGGCGCGGTAGAAGCAAATTCCTCAAATCGCTGGGTGGCCACTATCAACCCGCAACCGTGTTTACGACCACGCCGGGCCAACACTTCTAGGTAAAATGCCGCTTCTGGGTAGCGCATAAACATCCACGCTTCGTCTACCAGCACGCTTTTTTTAGCTGCCCGGCCGCCTTTTTGGGCAAACTTCTGCCAGATCCAACCGAGCACCGTATACATGGCAAAAAAACGGGTAAAGTCCACGCTGATAGATTTTAAACCAAAACTGATCATTGGGGCATCGGATAGTTTTAACGTAGTTTGGCCATCAAACATGCCCATGCTGCCGTCTTTTAGCATAGGCTTTAGGATATCGGCTAGGATATCATTTTTTTCTGCTACCTTTGCCTGCAGGGATGTCAGAGTAGGCATCATCTTTTTGACCCCGTCTTGGTAAAGGCTATTGGGGTCGGTGGTGATATCGCGTTCCAGGTAATCGTTACGTAAGCACTCTTCCAGGGCGGCTATCTCCCGAGACCCTAGGCTTTGACCCGTCTGTTGTTTTATAACGGCAGCGATCAGGGATTGTACCTCGGAAATTTTGTCCTGGATATTGACCACTTCCCTTTTCGCGCCGGTTTCGTTTTCTTCAATACTCGGCTCGATTTCCAGCAGGTTCATGCCTGAGAACGAACCTGGGACAATCCGTAGCACCTGGCCACCCATGTCACGGACCATCTTGACGTACTCGTTTTCCGGATCCACGAACACATGTCGGACACCCATAGCGGACTCACGAAGTGTGGCCAGGCGGGTGGTTACCGATTTACCAGAACCGGATTCGCCAGAGATAAACCAATGCTGATTACTGATTAATCGTTCACCAGCAAACCGATCAATAAAAATGGGTGACCGAGTGGATGTGTTAAAGCCAAGTAATATTCCCGACGGGTGCCCTACAGCGGTAGCGCTGGCGGGCATGCAGCAGGCCGCCGCGCCGGTAGTCAAGTTGCGCCAGTAATCATCAATTTTAATCTTACAGGTCGGCATAACCGCCTTTAAGCCGTCCACCTGGCGAAATACCAGGATACGGGACAATATATTCATACGGGCCAGCACCACCTCGACTGACTCGCAGCGCCGGTGCAGTTCATCTTGGGTATTGGCGTGTACGGAGATTAAGATGGTAACAAAATAAAGCCTGTCCTGGTTTAGCTGGATTAGGTCACGTATACTTTTATAATCTGCGATGGCCGCTTCAAGTTCGGGTAGGCGAGAGATGTTATCGGATTTCATGTCCAACATATACTGTGATCGGTATTTGGTCTCTATAGTTATCAGCGATCGCATAACTTCTTTGTCAGGTGCCGGTGACATATGGACGCTTAAGTCTACATCACCAGCTCGGTAGAATATCTCATCCAAAAATCCGATGGTTAACTTCCGGGGCAGTCCCTGGATAGCATATATCCGGCACCACTTACCACCCAAGCTCAGGCGGTCATCGTATTCTACCAGCGCGTCCGAACTGAACAGATCTTTGACGTTCAACTTGTTGCGCTCGAATATGTTGATATCGTCAGGTTGTTCTGTTTTTTTTGGGTCGGTTTTTTTTTGATATAAATTAAATCGCAACTTCGATAACCTGCCTTTCTGCTACATGATATTCGTTCATGATACCAGCACCGTCCGCCTCAGAAGGCCTAAACAGCTTACCCCGATTAAGTAGGTGATAGAGCAGGTCGGCCAGGGCCGGGGTGTCCAGTAGTTCACAGTTAATCTTTGCCGAACGCAAGCCTTCGGTCAGGTACGAGGCCCGGGCATATAGTTCGCTTCGTGCGTACTCTAGCCCCATATCGGTTTCGAACGCAATGATGGCGTAGGCGTTTCTAACCGCTACCTTCCGTTCATTAGTCAGGCGGTTTAGTTCGGTTGCGTAGCTATTGGCATAATCCCGCACTGCTGGATGTAGCTCACTGAGGCCGTTTCTGACGTCCATAACCGCCTTTCTCACGTCAACCGCTTCGGCTGTGACCAGGGTTTGAATGTCGTATGTGAGGCCCATCAGCACAGCAGCCAGCGAATCTTCCACCATAGTCTGTTCGCCCTCGCCAAGCAGGAAAAAATCTGCGGCAGCCAGTCTTGACACCATGCAGTATTTGTTATTATTGAGAATGATAACACCTTTTTTTATGTCCTTTATGCCCCACAGTTCTTTTAGGCCCTGGGTCTGACCCTTGCCGTGGTTCTGTGGAATCTCTTTATCGTTTATTGCGGTTTGCTTTTCTTTTTGCATTTTTAGCACGATGGGGATGCCGATAGCCACTAGCAATGAAAGCATTAAAAAGAGCCACATAATTAGTTCACCCAATTAACTGCACCCCTTTTAGACCGTGTTTTTTTACCCTGTACCGCCATTTTAGGTACAACACAAGATACTGGTCGGCCCGCATAGCGTAAATTTTAAAAAAAGCAAGTACTACGCAAACACCCAGGATAAGTAAAAAAAAGATAAAGCGGATCAGTATTGGCAGGAAAGTAAAAGAAAAACTAGCCCCACCAAGGGCTAGTCCCATGCAAAGGTATAAGGTTTGTCGCAGGGTAAATATCCCCCCCATGATCCTTTCCTCGTCGTTTATTTGAACGGGAACCGGGAATGCTCTCATTATAGTACCTCACTTTTAGTTTATTGAACGTTATCCCACATGCCCATCACAAAACCAGCCACTAAAAGTGCACCACCGATAAGTAATCCGCCGCCAAGAATGTAGGGCATAGCACCGAGTGCTTCGGCACGTTCACGCGGTTGATTTGCGGTAGCAACGATTTTAAATCCGCAAATTAGGATAGCGCAAAAGATCACTACGGCGCCGAGTGGTTTAGTAATGGAAGAGACTAATCCGATAATGCTACCGGAAACGTCATCTGCTGTTTTCTCGGAAATTGATGTCGTGTCAGCAAACACCGCCTGCGCCATGATGCACCACATTGTTACAGTGACTACCGTCCTGCCCAGGATTTTTTTAATCTTGTTAAGCATTTTATTAGCCAACCTCCCTATTTTCCTAAATAGTCACACATCCAAAGGTAAATTCCGACTATTTTATCAGCGTTTAAGTATAGCATTAGTCCGACAAGGACAAGTACCATTACGCTGACGGTGTTGCCGATGGCGTTACGTCTTGTGAACAGGTTAAATATGAGCAGCACACCGGCCATAGCCACAGCGGCGACGCCAAGTAACCTAATGTACGGTTTTCCTGCATCATGTATGTCAGTAGCCAAGCTATTAACCTTGGCCATTAGCTCGTCAGGGCTTATCGGTTGAATTTCACTTACCTCTGCCACCGCAAGGGCCGGAACAGCGGTTACTACAATAACCAGTAGCGCCAATACGATGACCTTTTTCATGGCCTATCATCCTCTACTGATTCTTTAGTTATCGTAATCATTGTTTCTTTAATGAAGCCTGAAGTGTTAGCGATAAAGCCCTGGTAGGGTATGCATATACCTCCGGGAATTTCAAAGGGTAGACTAGTAATTCCATTTGGGTTTATCGATAACTCCCCCTCGGCACCTCGGTGCAACACCATCATCCCGTGATCCTGGTCTGGAAAATAGGCTACTGTTGCCAGGATGCTGTAATAACCAGCTGTTTTTTGCTGAGGATCGCTGCCGTCTTCGGGGATGGTCCATAAACAAACCCGCCATGGCGCCGGATTCTTTTCGGTAAACTCCCGTAATACATTTAAGGCATCCATTATCACATCACACCACCCGCCTGGACTGTTCGTTCAAGTTATTTGCGGTCTTATAGGCGTCATAAATACCATAGAGCCATATCACAGGAAGTAATATAAAACCGATTATGATCATAGTCAAAAATCCGCTTACGATTGCGCCGCCAAAAAACAGCAATCCTTTACTAATCTGGCCGTTGTACACCTGGCCCAGGCCAATAATTAAGAAACTCAAAACCGCCGCTATGCCTGGATTTTTTTGCATTTAAACAGCTCCTTTGATTTTTTTAGAAGCCTTAAAAGGGCTAAAAGTAAAAAAACCGGGCATTGCCCGGTAGTTTACTTTTTGGGTTATATGCAATAATTTACAAATTAAAATAAAACTTATATTCCCATCGTTGTTAGGTGGAACTTTTCTCTTCATCAAGTATGTTAAAGCCGAACCGGGGTTCTGATAACTCTGGAAGACCTGGTGGAAAACCTGAGCGGTGCCCAGACCTGGCCGCCAGTGAACGGACCAGGCCGCATGAAGAATTGCTACGAGACACCCCGTCCAGATTTATTGGGCACTTTACTGCGCAGCCACCCCGGGGACGAAGGCGGCCCGGGATGAAGGCTATAGAAAGGCCGAAATATTGGCCACCATGCCGCTGGATGAACATATTGTGGCTGCTGACGCAAGATGGTCTGTCTGCAAATGAGGCCATAAAAAAGCCCGCCTGAGATCTACCCGGACGGGAATTATACAAAAAAATACACGTATCTTAATTAACGAGCTTTAACGTCATGCTACATGGTCTTGATGTTTTCGAACATGGCCACGGCGCAATTCCGGCACACCAGTTTGCCCCGGTAATGCCGCGCATCAGCGGCAATGCCGCAAAATACGCAGGCAGGCTCGTATTTCTTGAGGATAATCTTCTCATTGTCAATGTAAATTTCCAGAGGGTCTTTTTCATCAATACCCATTGTACGGCGAAGCTCTATAGGTATAACTACGCGGCCAAGCTCGTCCACTTTCCTTACAATGCCTGTTGCCTTCAATACTTTCCCTCCCGTTGATAAAGTAGACGCAATTAGACAAATTTTTAATGTAAGTAAATGGTACCAGCATTGGCATTATAAGTCAACATTTGTTGTAATTTTTTTGTTTAATTTGCAAATAATATATTGTTTTAGCTTAAAATTTATTCAACCAAGATTCGGCAAGGTGACGATGGATATGAGTAATCCTGATGAACTGTCCAGAAAGCGAGAGTAAGTTAATGTCCGTCGAGTAGTCCAGGTTGAAAATGGCTCATGAACATTATGTTAAACTGGTGGTACTCTGGAATTAATTTCGCATCTGTTCTAACCAGGAGCTTGATATTTAATTATTGTTAAACGCCTGTGCTTGCAAGTTAAAAAACGAAAGCGTACTCAATCATTACGATATGCCCACCTGTTCTATTAGGAAACAGCTACGGGTTATATCCCGAATACTTTGTTTTCCTCTCCGGCAACCACTCTTTGATCGCCTTTCTGGTCGCGTTCGGCACCGGCACTTCTCTCCACTTGCCCCCCCTTACCGCTTTAAAATGTAACGCAATTCCTACCTTTCACCCAGATCAAGGTCTGAAACATTTAACATCCACGAATTTCGTTCTTATTAGGAACTTTTACTATTATTAGTCCAGGCCGCGATCTGTATGCAAGATTAATTAGAGCGCCTCTTGCACATAACTATGACTTTGTAAAACTTCTTGAATCAGTTTACGTAATTTACCTAGATCGAAAGGCTTTTCTATGTAGTATTTGATTAAATTATCTTTTATTGCTTGTTGAACTAGATGCAGCTCAGTATAAGCAGAAATCACTACCACCGGTATACATGGACTTATAATTCTAATTTTAGCTAATGTTTCTAAGCCACTCATTTCGGGCATTTTAATATCTAAAAGAACTAAACATGGAATTCTATTATTAATAATTTTTAATGCTTCCACTCCACTACCAGCTAATTCTATAATATACCCATCTTTTATTAAAAATTCATGCAACAAATAAAGAATGTTTTCATTGTCATCCACAATTAATATATAATCTGACAATATAAACACCAACCTTTTCAACAGTTTACCTCATTATTTTATCCACCATTTCTTTTATTTCTTTTTCTACCTTCTCAACCTCCAATAAAGTAACTATTTTATGATCAACCTTACTATTCTCTAAATCCATCTGCAGATAGAGCTTAATTACTGTTATTCTGTCTAATAAAATACTAAGAAAATTTAACAGTTCGTTATTCATTATAGTATCACTCCTATTGGGGAAATATCAAATTAATTCTGTTATAACTAATTTCGCCATATTTCCAATAAAGAGAGACTATTATTGGTAATATTGGCGGAAAATCGGAATTGCTAGTATAATAACATAATTATGAGACATAATAAAAATGCTGTTCTCGCGGAGCAGCATTGTGCGCGCAGTCCCCGGTTGCTATTTAGATGGCCGGGGGCTGTATTTTTCTATTTATATTACCTCAAAGCTCAATAAGAGAAGTTTTAGGCTAGCTTTAACCAAAATCGAGGCACCGCTGGATCTTGTCAATAGCTACATCCTCTTAAAAAAGAAAACTCGAAGTGAAAACACCCCGAGTTAATATGGAAGGAGATGAGGTTGGTTTAGTGTCAAATAGATGAAAACTATTATCCCCGTGATTGCCTTTAATGATGAATTTTATGACATTGCTTAACTACCGGCCGCCTTTCCGCCCGGAACCAGATGGCCCTGCTCTTTGTAATAAGCCACAATATACTTGTCGAGTTCCTGGCTGGCCTTCACTACCTCGGGGCTTGTTAACGAACCTTTCATGGTGCCTAAGTTTAAACGCGCCTGTTCAATTTTTTGAACAATTTTTTTAATATAGACACCTCCCTAATTAAGAGTTTCTTATATTCCGTCATGAAAACTCCCGGGCTATAATAACCCGGGAGTTTTCATTGGCCACATATTGATTGCATAATCGCGCGTTTACCAGCATCCTGTAGACCGCCGCCTTTACCGCGTTTTCCTCCACCATTGGCAACATGTTCTTGCGCATATTTAATTTCATTGCTATATTCATGTAGTTTATTTCTCTGCCGTATGCGCCGCTGCCTTCGCTGGCAATTACGCTTATTAATCCACCCCTCCAATCCGCCAATTTCATATAACTTAGTGTAACTTATACTTAATACTTCAGCTAAAGCCCTTACTCCGGGATGGCCACATTTTTTAATCATTAATCTGACCATCCTGATTCTCAATTCCGGCTTACATCTCCATGTTAACTTAATTTCAGATTCAGTACCTAATATTTCAGTCAATACCAGCCCTCCATAGATTATCTGTTTACCAATGCGCTCTCCAAGGAGCCGGCATAACTGTCCGGCTCCGTACGACAGCGCACAAATAACGCTGTTTTTCATAA
The DNA here is from genome assembly GCA_000961575.1 of Peptococcaceae bacterium BRH_c8a. Lineage (GTDB taxonomy): Bacteria > Bacillota > Desulfotomaculia > Desulfotomaculales > Desulfallaceae > BRH-c8a. Next base: position 128,843 of record LADP01000042.1, on the reverse strand, counting down.
TAAACATGATTGTCCATAACATGGTAATATCTTTTGACCCTATTCGGGGAGCTCGGCTAGCCCCTTTGCCGTCACCTTTAGTGATAAACCCGTGCAATATAAATCGAACACTGGCAACCAAGTCGGTGTTATAAATATGAGTAAATTATACGGTTGGGGGAGCTCTTAGCATCTAGGCGCCTGGCTATTATTAACGTGGTATTTGAAAACACACAATTCAGAGCCGCTCTAAACTGATGTATCCTCAAACCTACGTGAACAACCATCCATTTGCTTCGCCGTTCATTCCCGGCTCTCTTTGCCGATATCTGCCAATCTGATTATAAACAATCATCATCCCGCCTATAGATGTCTTTTTTAACCATAAACAAGCGAGGTATAATCATTCAATTATCAAGGATCGCTTACGGCTTGCGACTTTGCCGTTTAAACCGCCTAAATTTCCGGTTTTATTTGCGCCGCATAACGGCACGCCTTCGGGCAGCTACCCTGCCCGGGGACCTACCGTCAAGATACGCTAATTCGGACTTTCCCCCTACCCCCTCGCCCATCCCGTTAACAATTTATTATATTTTCCGATAAACTTTTTAAGTCATTAGCCACTTAATGATGTTCGCCTCTTAACTTCATCAGTAGATTCTTTTGCAGCTCGTTCCAGCATTCTGATAAAAATTACCATTCCATCCCTATATTCTTTTTGCCAATCGGAAGTTTGAACAAACCGCGATGTAATTATGTACTTTTTTTCCTTACATTTTTTACCCATTTTCAAAGACTCCTTAAAAAATTAGAAAACTTTAAAGGTAATTTGTACCATTTTGCCTAACTAGTTAATATAACTACTCGCTGCCATCACTTTCTAGCTGGGTAAATAAAATATATGGTGTTTTTCTTTCAATTAATTAATCGAAGTTCAAAACGTCAGGATCGTTATTGCAAAAATAACAACAACTTATTGCATGAGATTACCAAGCTTGCAATTAGTTTATCTAGACCGCTTCTTTTTTCTTTATAAGCAAAGTAGCCTCGGATACGCCTAGTGCCATAGCAATCTTTGATAATGTAGCTAATGAAGGTTGTTTATATCCCTGTTCAATTTCACATAGATATGAACGAGATATACCAGCCTTTAAAGCTAACGCTTTTTGAGTAAAACCTTTTTTCTTTCGAATGTTTTTGATGATTTTCATTATAACCACCTCTCTATAGATAATTATGTCTCTGTCAGCGACTGATTGCAACTATCCAACGTCGCTGTTAGCGATTGTATTAAATAATTATCATGATAATCCTTCAGCTTTCTTGAAATAACATAACATTACATGGTATTCTATATATACATAATTCGCTAGGAGCGACCTGCTTATGAATAGTATTGCAAACCGCTTAAAAGAAATTCGAAAAAAACTTGGATTAAAAGTAGTTGATCTAGCTAAACTTACTGAAATGTCGCATTCATATTTAAGTGAAATAGAACAAGGTAAAAAAACTCCCTCTATAAATAAATTAGAGGGTATTTGTAACGCTTTAGGACTAACTCTATCAGAGTTTTTTTCCAATAAAGGAAATCCATTACCTCCTGATCTTAAGTATTTACTTAAGCTTTCCCAACAATTAAAACCAAATCAAATTGAGGTTTTCATTGATATTTGTGAAGCTTTAGTTGAAAGAAATGAAAGAGAAAAAAATTTGGAGCCTAAAAAACGGACCTTAAGCAAAAAAAGCTATGAGTATCATGACAAAGAAAAAAATAAACTATATATTGTAGCAGAAACATACGAAGACATCGACGTCCGTTCCACACCTATGGCAGCACACTTAGAAAATGCTGAGAGCATACCACTAACACCGGAACTTGAAGAAATAATAATTAACGGGATCCGAGAATCAAGACAGCTCAAACGAGAACGGGAAGCTAAGCTTAAACATAAAAATAAAGAAGGCAATAATAAGGCCACTACTGACAACGAGTAGTGGCCTTATTATATTTTCGACAAATTATTTGATTTTATAGTCCCATTATATTACACATAAGGAGGCATATTGCATACATTGACTAAATTAGAGCTACTGTCAGATTTAGCCAACAAAGAAAACCTTTCAATTTTATATCGTAATTTAAGACAAATCTCACTGAATAAATTAATTGGACTTTATATCTGGGATCCAATAGCACCTTGCATACTCCTAGATGAAGGCCTAAAAAATAATTATCGAAAAAATATATGCACATTAGCGGAAGAGTTGGGTCATCATTTTACAGGTATACGCAGGAATTTCATGAACACAGATACATACCAGGACCTAATTACCGTCGCAAAAGACGAAACTCAGGCCATGCGCTGGGCAACCAATTACCTTATAAACGATGCAGAACTTACATATGCCGTATCAAAGCTAAAATTTCGTAGTTGTTGGGAGTTGGCTGACTACTTCGAAGTAACACAACCTTTTATGTGGAAAAAGCTTGGTTTCCGGCACACAGATATTAAGGTACGTAGCCGGGATATATTTAATGTTAATTTGGCACCTTGCAATTACAATAAAAAGAATAATTTACTGTATTAACCTATTATTGAATCCCGATATGAGAAAGCACAATAGCTGACCCGTGGATGATAGCTCGTTCTTGTTTTCTATCCCTGTTAGAGGCTCAGGACAAGTGAACGGTTACATGTGGGATCAAATTTTGAGGAAGCAACTGCAAGTAACTAAAGAGTATTTTAACAAGATGATATTTTTATTGCCTGGCAACACCAGGTTTTTATTCTACGGGAGAGGATAATTTGAAAAGTGTGACTACGAATTTTATAGCGCGACGACCAGCGTGGAGAAATTTATTATAATAGAGTAGTTACTTCTTCAGAGGGTGTTAGTATGACTAACTACCGCGCCGTGCATATGCTTAATACGTGTTTCCAAAGAGCTTGAAGACGTTATTTCACCGGAACAATAAATGAAAAGTTTGAACTGCAGGCCAAGTTCATGGGTTTGGATCTGATTAAAGTTGTATCAGGATATCGACTACTCTGCTCGATCTGACCGCCAGCGATGAAAAACCAACATTATTTATAGAAAGACGCCCCTTTTTTATCTCACGGTTTAACCATAATAAGACAATTACGCAAGTGTTCAAAGAGAGCCTATTTTCTTATTTTACAAGGAGAAAAACCAACAATGTCAATTCCGGTAGCGATTTATGCGCGTGTATCAACAGAAGAACAAGCGGATAACTTTAGCATTGCATCCCAACTGGATCTCCTGAAAAACTATTGCCGGAGTATGCAATATAAGATTTATAGTGAATATGTGGACCCCGGTTATTCCGGCACCACTCAAAATCGGCCAGCACTCCAAAGACTACTTAAAGACGCTTCAGAAGGTAAATTTAAACTGGTGATTGTCTATAGAATAGACCGATTTTTTCGAAGCGTAAAAGACCTTCTTCTAATTGTTGACCACATGGACCGGCTTGGAATAGCTTTTTGTTCTGTGACTGAACCCTTTGATACTTCAAACCCAATCGGCAAGTTCATGCTTTCCTTGCTGGGCTCAATAGCGCAGTTGGAAAGGGATACCTTTATCGAAAGGTCACAATTGGGAAAGCTGCGACGCGCCCAGGAAGGTTACGTAGTATTGTCCAACCCACCGCTCGGTTACGACTATGATCGAGAAAACGGACAGTTAATGATTAATGAACAAGAAGCAGAGACCGTTAGGCTAATTTTCTCCGAATATATAAAACCTGACAATAGCACCATATCGATCGCAAAAATTCTAAAAGCGCTCGGGCGCCCAACTAAAAAAGGCGGGAAATGGGACGGTGAAAGAGTATATTCAATCTTGGTTAAATCCGTTTACGTTGGGGAATGGGTTTATAAAAGCAGAAAAACATCCGTTAAAGTTTTTGTGCCCCCAATAATTAACCAGACGACATTTAATAAGGCCCAGGAACTATTAAAAGAACGTCGTAACATGATACACCGCACCAATAAGCGCCAATACCTACTTCGTGGCATCCTCAAGTGCAAAAAATGCGGCTGGGACATGGGCGGAACCACGCAATATTTGTATAAGCGAAAAAGCGGTAAAAAAATTGGGAAACCCCGTAGCGAAAAACATTATTACCGTTGTTGTAAAAACATCTCCGCCATCCACTACCCGGAACGTGAACTTAAAAGATGCAGTGCTACATGGGTAAAGGGTGCCGAATTGGAAAACAAAGTATTAGAACATTTGATCGACATATTGTCCAATCCTGACAGGCTGCAAGAAGCTGTTTGTTCTCAAGATAACTCATTAGAAAATACCAAAAAAGAACTAAATCAAAAATTTAAAGAAATAGAGCAGGCAATATCCCGCTGTGACAAGGAGAAGGAGAGAATATTAAAGGCCTACCGTGAAGAGCTTATTGAATTAGAAGACTTGGGCAAAGAGATGGATCGCATAAAAGAACGCCACCAGAACTTGGTACGCCAAACTGAAGAACTAAAACTAAAGATCGCAATGGAAGACACTAAGATTAAGGGAATAAAAACCTTAATAGAACGTTACCAAGGAATTAACGTACATGATATATTAAATGCTCCCTTTAAAGAAAAAAGAGAATTCCTTATGAAACTTGTTAAGGTAATATGGATTGATACAAAAGAAGACGGGTCGATACACCTGGATATCGAATGTATTATTCCAGAATTAAATTCCCATCCCCCGAGCGGCGGTAATAGCACACCCGGTAATAATGGCACAAACAATCGTAAAAATGGAGATGCTAATTCGGAATCTTGCACTATTCCACCACTGGCATCACATGGGCCACCCCGGTTTCCGCAAAGATATCGTTTGTAGCACGGTCTATGCGGTCTCTGCTGCCAAAAAGCATACCGCCCAGCACAGCCGCCTGTCTTTGATTCAAGGTGCTGTCGGCTACCAACCGCAGGGCGTTCTTACATTCCAAGGCCAAGCCAACCGGGGACAACCGACCCTCACTGGCCACCGCCCGGATATGTTCTGGCCCCATTACCGTCATTAGGCAATGGATGCCTCGTCTGTCCAGGTAATCCCGATAATTAAACGCCCCAAAATTGCCGGGCTCCCCGGGTCGGTAAACAAAACCATCAGCCCGCAGCTGCTCGCCGTAACTGTAAACCGGGCCGCTACCCTTTACTTTAACCTGTACCAGCCCTGTGGTTTCCACCCGACGCTCCCCCAGGTACACAGTCTTGGCCGCTAACACATAAACAGCGTCATCCCCACCGCTCCCGTACCGTGGTTCAGAGTCCACAGTCCCTTCCAACGTCACATAATGTCCGGCAAATTGTTCCGGCCCCCGGCCGGCAACATGCTCACCCACCCCGGCCCAAAACCACCCCAGAAACACGAAAAGCAGCAGTATAACCGCTGCCCCTTCACGCCGATACAGGGCATAACAAGCCAGGGCCAAGCAACTAACAGCCAGGAGCGCAGCAAAAATAATTCCCGATTCTACCACTAACAGGGAATTGAATATTATACCTAAAGTAAAACAAATGGTTACCACTAACAGAGGCCGGTTCATGGTTTCTCCGTCAAATAGTTAGTTATTATCTTCATTAAATAACATAGAAAGGATAAAATTAACAAAATTATACTATGAATTTGTAAAATAATAAAATGAAAATAAAAAACTATAGTAATATATCTGGGTTTATGAAACTTTGATTTCAGTGCAAAGGAATACAAAAATGTTCAAGTATAAACGGGCTTTAATTTTATTACTTACGGTAAGTTTTACACTGGTTGCAATTTTTAGCATGGCGATGTTATTGTACCCTAACCTATTGTTATCCGGCCTTTACCGCCCGGGCACCAGTGAACCGTCGTCTAGAACGGTGGTCGCGGGAGCACGCCCGGAAGTTATTGAGACCAGCCCCGCGAGGGATGAAAAAATGGCCCGGTTATACCAGAGCATTGACGTAACTTTAAACCAGCCGGTCTCTTCAGCTAGCATATTAGTTTTTAACAGGGAAAATAGAATTATGGTGCCTGGTAAAATCGTCATTAGTAAAACTAGGGCATCATTCATCCCCGCCAGCGTTTTTCTGCCCAGTAAAACCTATACTGTAATTATTAGAGCAGCATCAAAGGAACACATAAAAATGGAGGACCGTTTTTCTTTTAATACTGTGCCTATGGGAGAAAAACTGTGGGTAGAAGTTAAACTTGGAGAGAGGCATTCCGTAATAGTATATAAAGGTAGCGATGCCATAAAATACTTGCCTGCATCAGGCGGATTGCCCGAAAGCCCTACGCCTACGGGGTATTTTTACACCCAAGATCGTGGTTACAGTTTTTGGTCGTCCAAATTCGACGAAGGGGCTACATATTGGGTTCGGTTGGCGGGACAGATTTTGGTACACTCTGTACCCCGGGACGACCGCTGGCAAACCAAGGACGACGAACATGCCAAACTGGGACTGCCCGCCAGTCACGGTTGCATAAGACTTGACGAAGATGACGCCCGTTGGTTTTTCGAGAACATACCACAGGGATCACTGGTAATTATACACAACTAATTTTGCCATGCCCCAAGACATAAAAAGAGGGCGGGACAAAAATGTCCCCACCCTCTTGGCAAACGATTTTTATTTTATTATATACTTACTGGGCGTCCTTATATTTAACCATCGGGCACTTCTTACATACATGTAGTCCCGGCCATTCCTGACCCGGGGTACCCACCATCGAACCACCGCCATACACTGCAGTGCGCTTGATTAATTGTTTTGCCACCGCACCGATATCTTTGCCGGGGATATAAAGGTTAACTTCACCTTTTTCGGTTTTACCGGATGTATAACTGCCGGCGCACATGGTGTTCATGTTAGGCTTTTCATTATTATAAGTGAATGCCATGCCGCCGCATACAGCCGAATTGACCGTATGGTTGAACTGTAAGGAGGGGCTAGACTTAGTCCCTCCTATGTAATCATTTAGAATATGGTAGGCCTGCAGCGGGTTAACTACCATGAATACCACGTCCGGGTCATACGGTGCCTTATGCAGCGGGGCCATGGCAAACCCTTTTAGCTTACCCAAAGGCAGCATGGGTTTGGCTAGCAAGCATTCTTTAGCCCAATCCCAGTCCGCAGTATACTTCACATGACCTTCAACTTCATCATCGCTGGCCTCGCGAAAACCCAAACAGGTTTTAGCGTTACCGCACAAAAGGTTATCTGCATCGGCTTTGATAATGTAATTGTTCATCCGAGCAGCCAGGGCAATCTGGCACATCGTCATTTTGGGACCAGGCAGTTTCTCAGACTGAAAATTTTCGTATTCTTCACGATCCCAGAAAAATTTTACAGCTACCGGATGATAATCCAGTTTGTATAAATACTCCAGTGATTCACCAATTTCAGTATAGGTTAGTTGTTCTTTTTCCGACAAACCTTGAATATTTAGCAGCAACCGAAATCCCCCCATTTTTTATAATTTGTCATCTACTTTGTTCCATCACGTCCGCAATTTCCAGCAAGTTCAGATTTTAAAATAGCTGTTGTATTACCTGCAGTTATTTTAAAAATAACTTATTGTTATAATAAAAAATATCAAATTTTTGGCTTGCCTGATGTCAGCGCAATGACAAGTAAATGGTCATTGTGCCGACAAAATATTGTTTACTACACGACATTTCATGCGAACAGTTGTAAATGAGTAAGGCCATAAATGCTCTCCCGGCGCGGTTCTATTACATTTATCCACCTTTCTTCCCTTCTCCGCATAAAAAAAACCCCGGCGCCCACTGCCGGAGGTAATTTTTGTTACTTTAAGATACTACGGTAGTTATTCCTAAAAAAATAAAATCAGTCACTATAATTTTTCAGGAGACACTACGCTAGGTTTTAATAAACAGTTATCAAATCCATGAGTTGTTCATAGCGTTTTTCACCTATACCCGAAACAACCATTATATCTTCAGTAGAAAGGAAGGGGCCGTTTTTAGTCCGGTGGTCTATAATCCGTTGAGCCAACGCAGGGCCGATGCCCGGCAATTCTTCGAGTTGTGCCTGCCCGGCAGTGTTAATATTAATCAATCCGGATGAACCAACAAACCCGGCCAATTCCCTTTCCGGCAAGGACGGACCTCTCGTACCGCTTCCCGCGCCTGCCGGTAAACCTTGGTTAAACTCATCCTTGCTGTACACTATAATTTGACTACCGTCCTGCAGCGGCGCAGCCAAGTTCAGGTAATCCAGCGCCGATGCTTCAGTGGGTCCGGCCATGTTCACCGCATCTACCACCCGTGAACCGGCAGTAAGACGGTAAACACCAGGGTTTTGTACTTCCCCTGCCATATGAACCATAATCTCCTGTGGTTTCATATCCTTTTCACCCGCATTGTTAGTATCCCCGGTACCGGAAACATTGACATCAGCAATTAACTGATTGTTATCTACCTGGTCGCCTTGAACTTGGGCGTACTTGAAACCAGCACCGAACAATATTAGGGCCGCCATGATAAGTAATACCAGTTGGTGTTTTCTTTCCATGTCAAACAAGGTCAACACCTTCCTTGTTCCGTGCAGGATAATAATCACCAAGTGTAAAAAAAACTAACGAGAAATTTCTACCATTACAGGTAAATATCCTCTTTTATAATATAAAAATTGTTACCTCCTTAAAAATATAACCTAATTACAAATTAGATCAAACTTGATAAATGGCACAAAAAAACGCGCATCCTAGAAAATAATTGAGCGCGCTCTTTTTTTGTGTTTATTTGCCACTTTTAATCAAGGCCTGCTGGCTAGACCGCACCACACCGGACGAACCCCGGGATGATGCGTAGACAAAAGGTTTGCGGTGTCTTTTGCACATAGACTCTATATCCGGCAAGCGATGTGAGGCCATATCCGTAACCAGCACCGCCACGTCCGCCGACCGCACCTTGGATTCAATGTTTTTGCCCTGACCGCCCTGGAAACCGGTCTCCCAGAGTAGTTTGGCCCCCCGGCGTTCAAAGTTTAGTCGGTAGGCATCCTTGTACAGGTCGCCGCCCACTACCAGTACTGTTTTACCGGCCAGCACCGGGTCGGCTACGTCTCTGGGCGGTTGCTTTTTAGCTAGGCGTTTGCGGGGCCCGGGACCCGGTGCTAGATCGTCCAGGTACGGATCGTCCGGGTCAAATTTCCAGGCCACCCGGGCAGCGGATAAATCCCCGGCCGGGTAAGCCACTTCTACCAGATCACCTTCGTATAGCCCCAAACTGCGCACTTCTTTAGGTTTTAGCGTAATTAGTTCTTCCTCTTCCTCGCTGTAGACGAACCATTCGCCACTATGCGATGCAACAGGTCCAATCACACTGACCCGGTCAGATTCATAATCCAACCCCCGGCGTTCCTCAACGGTAAATTCAAACAGCGGAGACTGGCCAATCATGCCCAGCGGAACTGCGGAAACAATGTCTCCGTGATCCATACCCAGGTTACGAACCCACACCTCGGGAACAAATACCTCACGGCCATCATCGCTGACAATTACGCCACCTTTGGGCAATCGGCGCAATTCACCCAGCACCCGTTCCTCGTCTTCGTCCTCTTCCTCTTCCAAAACCTCAGGCACAATATTCTTAACCTGCCTCCGAGTAACCTCGGCCATAAAGCCGTCCCGGCACATAAGCATAATGTCGTGAAGCCCGGCCAAATCATCACTGCCCGAGTCAGACGTCTCTTTTTCTGCCAGGAAGCTAAGTACCTTGTCATAAGCAATGTCCGGCATACTAAAAAACCTCCCGTCCATGTAAAACAGGAATAGAAACATGTCCAGCGAACAATAATATTAACCAATTTTACCACGGGAAGGATGGAAAGTCACATGACCCTGCTAAGATGCCTTTTATTTGTTCCCGGCGTGGACCGGAGAAAAATCGATAAAGCTTTTTCCCTGGGTGCCGATGCCGTTATCCTGGATTTAGAAGATGCCGTAGCCCCGACCGAAAAGGGACGGGCCAGACAGGTGGTGCAAGAAGTGTTCCAATCACCCGGGTTACCACCCACATATGTACGGATTAACGGCGTGGAAACCAGACACGGGCTGCAGGATTTGCAGATAGTGGTTCGCGCCGGCCTGGCCGGAATTATGCTCGCCAAGGCCGAAACCGCAGAAGACGTGCGAAAGGTGAGCTGGCTCACGGGGCTGTTGGAAGAGGAGCGGGGTCTGGTACACGGTAGCACGGAACTCGTGCCTTTTATTGAAAGCGCCCGCGGTATCGAAAACGCGGGCGCCATTGCCTCGGCCTGCCCCAGGGTAAAAAGACTGGCTTTTGGCGGCAACGACTACACTGCAGACATTTGGACCAGCTATTCCGGGGACGGGACCGAGCTGTTTTACGCCCGCGCCAAACTGGTTAACGCTTCCCGGGCTGCAGGCATCGAACCGCCGCTGGATACTGTCTGCCCCTTTATCAAAGACACCGACACCCTGCGGGAAGACGCCAAAAGAGCCAGGAAAATGGGTTTCCAGGGCAAAATGGTGATTCATCCGGCCCAGGTACAACCTGTACTGGATGTGTTCAGCCCCACCGCGGATGAAGTGGCCGCAGCAAAAAAAATAGTGGCCGCCTACGAGGAAGCAAAAGCCGCAGGAGCCGGCGTTATCCAACTGGATGGCCAAATGGTGGAGGCCCCCATCGTAGCCCGGGCCAAACAAATTCTGTCCCAATAAGAGGGGGTCAAGCCTGTCGTAACTATACTAACTATAAACAATTTATAGTTAGTATAGTTACGACAGGCCTGACCCCCTTAATTTAGTTGATTTTGACTACGCGCTGGCTGGGAATCCAGTCTACCTGTGCACCGAGGAATTCGCCCACGTAGCGAGCGGGTACCATGGTGCGACTGTTTTTAATCACCGGTGTGGTGTCCATTGTTTTATGCACCCCGTCTACCACGGCGGTTCTGCTGTTCAAAGTGAACAGTACCGATGTGCCACGCCCGCTGATGAAAATTTCCCTGGTGAGTTCGTCATATTGGACAATAGCGCCCATGGCTTCGGTTATAGCCCGCAGTGGCACCATTAACCGGCTGCTGTCGTCTACGAAAGGCGGGGAGTCAAAAAGCACCTGGTTGCCCCCAACGTATACGAGAATCTCCGACTGGCCGCCGGGACTAGGAGACGTATTAGAGCCGTAAATAAGGTGCTGCTTTCTCTCTTCCTTGAACCGGTCTAAAGCCGGAGTGTATTTTTCTACAAACTGCCGGGGGGTCAGACCCTGTTCCAGCCACTGCCCCACTTTTGTAGAACCCATAATTTTTTCAAACATCACCATGTCCTTCATGCTGCTGCTCTTACTTTTGGGCACCTGAAAATTATTCAGAGAGTGAGCGTAGGCTAGGGCATAAAAACCAGACTTAGCTGGGTTAAATTTGTGATAATCGGTAATATTCAGCCGCACCCCGCCGGCTTCGCCCTTGTACTCGGGTACAAAGGTCACACCGGGTAAACCAGCCCCGTTCATTAACCCGGCAAATTGATGGGCATCAATCCCTTTACCGCCGATCCACTTGAACTTGTCACCCTGGTAAATACCTGTGCCCTCACCCAGGCCGGTGGCCATATAGCCGAACAGCGAATCCAGATCCGGAATGTTTGGCGATGTAGGAACCCAGGGCAGCCCGGTATCCTGGAATACCATCTCCCTTGTCCAGCCCTCCATGGGAATCACTTTTACATCGGCATCGATTTGCCGATTATAGAACTTAGCCAATTCACCGGCAGTCATGCCGTGGGCCATGGGCAGGTTATCCACCCCCACAAAGGTTTCGAAACCCTCATCCAGCACCGGGCCGTCTACAATCACACCGCCTACCGGGTTGGGCCGATCCAGCACGATTACCTGTTTGCCGTTTTCCTTGGCCGCTATCATGCAATAATTCAAGGTGGACATGTAAGTGTATGTCCTGGAACCAATGTCCTGAATGTCAAATAACAGTACGTCAATATTCTTTAACATCTCTGCTGTAGGTTTCCTGGTAGACCCGTATAGACTGTAGACCGGGATCCCCAGCGCAGGGTGGGTATAAGAAGCCACGTAAGTACCGGCACTGGCTTTGCCGTCGATACCGTGTTCCGGCCCGTATAGGGCCACTAGGTTAACCCTGGGATCCTTCGCCAGCACGTCAATGACGCTAACTCCCTTACTGTTCACCCCGGTATGGTTGGTCACCAGACCTACTTTTTTACCATCGATAAGGTGACGGTACTTATCGAGCAGCACCTCGTTGCCCAATTTTACCTTTGGCGTGTCCGCCAGGACAGCGCCCGGCGCCAGCATCATTGCCAATACAACAGTAGCCATAACTAAAACAATAATTTTTTTCACCAACCTATACCTCCCGAAAATTAAGCCGTCTTTTTTAATACCTGTGCTTGCTAATTAACCGATTTATTGTCGTTTCTTATAAGACGCACCCGAACAAGCAAAAGTTCCGGTATGATTCAAGTAACGGTGGTATGGTTAGAAAAAACAATCTGGAATCATCTTCCTTGTTTCTTGTGCCTTTTGAAAGCAGGAATATGCTACGCACTGGGAATTATATTATTTTCAACCTGGTTCAAATGTGCTACCAGGAATTGCGTTTTTTTGGTTGTTTGTTTTCAAATCGCTAAACTATTATAATAGGGGTATACATCCGAATTATTATAATGAAAGGGCATGTTTTCTGGATGGAAATTAATCGAAATGAACTTATTATTTTAAAAAAATCAAACGACATCTATAACGATATACTGGTGCCGTTAAAAGAACGTTCCCAGGATAAAGACAAAAAGTATATTTACTTTTATAGGATCGTAGGTTTCAACAACCAGACAGACTTTATCAATAAAACAGCCCTGCTGAATCAAAAACTAGTTAACTTGGGTAATCTTTATCTATATTTTATCGAGAAAATTCCAATTCCTTTTAATGAACAACTAACTGACAAAATAAATAAAACCTTTGCCTCACTAGAAGTTTCTGCTAATAGTTCGCAGGTAGAAAATTTATGTAATATTATCGAAATGGCCAACTTATTCCCCGTACCTGCCGTGGAAATAAAAAATTCTTTTAAAATTGTCCTAGACAAGTATCTAAAGGAAGAAAAGACTGCCAACGCAGGCATGATTAAAAATTTTGTTTCCAAGTTAATCCTTTGGATACATGAGTATATCCCAAGTCTCATGCAAACCAAATCCCCATGGAATCCCAAAATACTATATTACGGTGACATAAAAAAACACCCGGTATACTTCTTGATTTTGTTATCCCAAATCGGTTGCGATGTTTTATATATCAACCCTTACTCCGATCAAGGATATCGAAAAGTAGACAATAATAACCGGTTCTCCATGCTCAAGGAAGAAAAGATTAAAATTAAGCTCAGCAGCCCGCCAATAAAAGTAATTAGTAAACCTATACAGCCGGTCAATATGGAGCAATTGAGCCAGGTAGTGCTCACCACGGGTTGTTTCGCTGTTGTTAAACTTAAAAGTTCCAACGACATAATAAAAGACATACGGGTACCGTTAATTAAAAGAAGTGGCTACCTTGGCCATCCAGCGCCAATTGTGCCGGTATATTTTTATAGATACATTGGCATAAAAGGGAAAGATGCGCTGGCAGTTGATGAATATTACAATAACCTTTACCTACTGGATAAAGCTTTAAGGAACAGGCAAAATGGATTTATTAGATTAACAAATCCATTAGCTATACCTGGAAATAATGAAATTTCTATTTACAGGTCTAAATTGCAGCATGCCAAGACAACACTGTTTTATGGCAGTGCAAAGGATTTTTTAATAAACAAAATAACCAATGCCGATATTTTGCCTAATACCATAAGCCAGCCATTAAACAATACCATAAAAACAGCTTTTATGGATGTAATGAATTTGTTTGCTAGACTGGAGCCCGATAGTAGTATATCGAAATTAGAAAATTTTGCACTTAAAATGATTGGCTGGATTAATAATTACTTTAAATGTTTGTATAAATCATTTGATTTTAGAGATAGCCCGCAAATTTTATATTATGGAGACATTAAAACCCATGAGATATGCCTGTTAATTTATTTCTCAAAAATTGGTTGTGATATTTTATATATTAACTCTGATATCCAAAAAGATGATATTTTTAAACAAATCGATGCTAAGCAAGAACACACAAAACTAATCCAAAATGAGCTTAGTACAGAATTGGAGCAGTTTCCGAAGCAAGAACGAAAAGTTAGAAAAGCTACCGTTGCCTACAATGCATCCCAGGAAATACAGCAGGTTATTTATAACGGGGATGCAGGGTTGTTTAAACCCTGGCAGTTTGAGAATAGTTTGACCAAACCAGTTACGCTTAGAACCACTTATGATGAACTACAAATCCTGTGGTCTGAAGAAGCCAGAATAAGACCCGAGTTTAAAGTAGTCGACAACACTGTTTATGTACCGAACCTTTTTGCTAAAATCAAGGGCACCCATGAGGAGTTAGCACAGTATAGGCATGATTATATAAAGCTGGCTACTACTAAGAATACTCACGTAATAACCGATGTTCCCTTCACTAAAATAAGTTACAGCAAGCGGGATTTATATGCATCAGCATTTTTAATTAATGATTCCGGCTTAATAGATAGAGAAAAACTATTTAATAGTAATTTTTACAAGTACGGGTATTTAAGAACTTCATTACAAGAATCCATCATCAACAAGATCGAAGAATTAATTAAAGCAAATGTATTTATTAATAATAGTAAAGAATTGCATTTAAAAATATTAATGACCATCCTGACCATGGATGAAAGCATATTAAATTTGATCGAAATCTTTGATTATCCAGGTGATATACCAAAGCTCGTAATTTATGACGGTACTAAGGATGTTTTTAGCGCTGAAGACGCAATAATTATAGCCTTTCTTAATCTGGTCGGAATAGATATCGCCATTTTTACACCAACTAACTATAACAACATTGAACTGAACTTGAAGGAAGGATTGTTGGATGTCCATCAGTTGCCAGCAGTACATCTGGATTTGAAAGCGCCTGACATTACTATTAAGCCAGTTGAAGAAAACAAACTTAGTTCTTTCCTAAATAATTTTTCACAAAAAATAAGGAGGAAACTTAATTGAAAATTACACGGCCGCAAAAACAATCCGAACAGGCAGTGGAAGTGGTTCCTTTCGATTTGGAGAAACAAAAACAAGAAGTGGCGGAAAAAGTCCAAAATTCCCCGGTGGTAGATAATATATTGGGACAAATTGATCTGGACAACGCCAGTACAATTATGACCTTTGGAGCAAGCATTACTGGGGAATTAGCCAAGTTTTCCGATCAGATTCTGCACAGCATGGAAACCACTAAAGTGGAAGATTCCGGAGATATGCTGATTCAGCTTAACCAGATTATGGACAAGTTCGATATTAAGGATTTTGAGGAAAAAAAACAAGGGCTTTTAACTAAATTGTTTAACAAGGCCAAAGATTCCATCGAAGCATTGTTTAAGAAGTACCATACCATGGGTGATGAAGTGGATAAGATTTACGTGACCTTAAAACAGTATGAGTCTGAAATCAATACAACCAATATTAGTCTGGAAGAGATGTTTGTTAAAAACCTGGAATACTACGAGCAATTAGAGCAATACATCTTTGCCGGGGAATTGGCCATTAACGAAGTAAAAAGCAATATAATTCCCCAAATGCAAGAAAAAGCCGAAAAAAGTGGTAATCAGCTTGATCAGTTGGCAGTAAATAATGCCAACCAAATGTTGGAAATGATGGAGCAACGGGTTCATGATTTAAAATTAGCTGAAAATATCGCTATTCAAACCATGCCCAGCATTAAGTCCATTCAAAACGGTAACTATAATTTAATTCGCAAAATAAATTCGGCCTTCATTATTACACTGCCCATATTCAAGCAATGCCTAATCCAATCAATCATGCTTAAGAGACAGGCGGTTCAAGCCAAGGCCATGCAGGCACTGGATGATAAAACAAACGAACTGCTTTTAAGAAATGCCCAAAATACTGCTTTACAGTCCAAAATGACCGCCAAACTGGCTTCCGGTAGTTTTGTTAGTATTGAAACACTGCAAAAGTCATGGGAGACAATCGTTAAAGGCATTGAAGAAACCAAGCAAATTCAAGAGGATATGCGTAAGAAAAGGGTTGAGGACAGCAAAATATTACTAGCTTTTAAAGAAGAGTTTGAAAATAAGAAAATGCTTAATTAACTATCCGGAGTACTATGTAAGTAAAAACTGCCGGCCATCACGCCGTGGCACCCAAGCGGAGTCATGCATGATGGCCATGATTTTTTTATTTTTTAAAACTGCAATGCGCTTAAAAGATGTCCCAGCTCCAGTTCAGGCAATACCAAAGTATTTGGCCGCCACCTGCGCCGCGCAGTCCGATCCGCAAACGGCGCAGCAATGGTCGCCGCTCCCGCTGCCTAAAGCTGCTTTAACTTTTCCGGGGTCTATGGCAAGGGCGATTTGCCTGTCCAGGTCAAGGGCAACCCGGGCCCGGGCAATTTGCATGTCCTTTGCCCAGGCTTGTTTGTTTCCCCTGGCCAGGTCCGCCGCATGCGCGGCGACCCGAGCCGCCATGACCCCGTCTTTGACGTCCTGCTCCGAAGGCAGCCCAAGATGCTCGGCTGGGGTTACGTAGCAGATAAAGTCTGCGCCGGCCGCTCCGGCTATGGCACCGCCAATGGCTGAAGTTATGTGGTCGTACCCTGGCGCCACATCAGTGGCCAAGGTGCCCAATATGAAATAGGGCGCGCCCTGACATAAATTTTTCTGCAGCAGCATGGTAGTTTTCACGTGGTGCATGGGAACATGTCCGGGGCCTTCCACCATAACCTGCACTCCGGCTGCCTGAGCTCTGGCTACTAGTTCGCCAGCGATAATCAAACCCTGCAATTGTGCCCCGTCCAGTGAGTCGGCGGTGGAACCGGGTCGTATCGCATCCCCCAGGCTAAGCGTCACGTCATAAGCTTTTAAAATCTTCAGTAAGCGGTCAAATTGCTCATATAAAGGGTTTTCTTTGTTGTTGTGCAGCATCCAGCCCGTCAGGAACGCCCCGCCCCTGCTGACCACGTCCGTAACCCGCCCGGTAGCCTTGAGGCGCTTGATTACGTCGAAATTCAAAGCACAGTGGATAGCCATAAAATCAACGCCCTGGGCTGCTTGTTTTTCCACGGCTGCAAACATGTCCTCGTCCGTCATAGCCACAACACTGCCCCGTTTTTCAATGGCTTCAATGCCACATTGGTAAATCGGCACGGTGCCCACCGGCACGCCGGCCTGGGCCAGGGTCTGCCGCCGCATGCCGTCGATATTTCCGCCGGTACTCAAATCCATAACGCCGTCGCACCCTGCCTCCTGGGCGATGGCCAGCTTGCGCGCTTCCACTTCTATGTTGTCCCGGTCACTAGATGTGCCAATAAGAGCGTTCACCTTGATCCTAAGGCCCTGCCCGATGCCGCAGCAATTAAATTCCTTGCGCTTGATGTTTTTAGGAATAACGATTCTACCCGACGCCACTCCATCCCGGATAAACTCCACGTCCAGGTTTTCTCGAGCAGCTACCATTTCCATCTCCGCAGTAATTTTGCCCGCCCGGGCTTTCGATAACTGTGTCATGTTATGCACCCCTGCTATTTTAATTTTTATCGTCTCAAATTATTCTGAAATTCTGACTCCTGAATTCTGAATACGTTAACACCCTTGTTTGGCGCTGCCCAAATACCGTGACACCACTTCCATCGCACAGTACTTACCGCACATGGCGCAGGCCGACGAAGAATCTCCGGTCCGCTCTTTTCTCAGCAGCCCGGCCCGTTTCGGATCTATGGCCAGGGCGATCTGCTTTTCCCAGTCCAATTCCTTCCTGGCCCGGGACAACTGCAAATCCCATTCTGCAGCTCCCGGCATTCCTTTGGCCAAATCCGCGGCGTGGGCGGCAATACGTGCGGCAACCACCCCTTCACGTACCTGGTCGACATCAGGAAGACCAATGTGTTCGGCGGCCGTTACATAACAGATAAACTCGGCCCCCGTCCAGGCCGCTAAGGCACCTCCGATGGCGGCGCTTATGTGATCGTACCCCGCGGCTATGTCGGTAACTACGGGGCCGAAGACAAAGTAAGGCGCTCCCTTGCACAGGCTCTTCTGCAGCCTGACGGTTGCTTCAATTTGGTTTAAAGGCACATGGCCCGGTCCTTTAACCATTACCTGTACCCCGGCTTCCCTGGCCCGCCTGACCAGCTCGCCCAGAATCACCAGTTCCTCCACCTGTGCGCCGTCTAGGGAATCGGCCAAGCAGCCCGGTCTCATGCCGTCAGCAAGACTAATGGTTGCACCGTGCCGGCGGGCAATTTCCAGCACCCGGTCATAATGCTCATAGAGCGGGTTCTCTTTCTGGTTGTAAATCATCCACCCAATCAGGTGGGAGCCGCCGTAACTAACCAGTGGGTCTATTCGGCCCTCCCGCTTGGCCCGTTCCACCACGCTCATGGTGGTGCCGCAGTGCAAGGCCAAAAAATCAACCCCGTCGGTAGCCTGACGCTCAATAACTTCAAACAGGTCTTCAACCGTCATGTTGACCGATGAGCCATGCTTATCAGCCGCTTCGGCTATAGCCTGGTACAGAGGAAGAGTCCCCACCGGCGTAGGAGCGGTGGCCAGGGTTTCCCGGCGCATGCTGTCGATATCTCCGCTGACGCTAAGATCCATGATGGAGTCTGTACCTGCCTCTAAAGCTGCTTTGACTTTTCTTATCTCAGTACCAATTTCCGCGTCTCTTCCATACATACCCACACTGGCACTTACCTTGGTGCGCAAGCCCGTCCCTATCCCCATCGGGATAATGTTGCTGCGGTTGATATTGCGTGGAATGACAATTGTGCCTTCGGCCACCCCCTGCCTGATAAATTCCGGTGCGACTCCTTCCTTTGCCGCCACCTGTTCCATTTCCGGCGTGGTCTTTCCTTTCTGGGCACTGTTTAACAGGGTCATTGAAATCCTCCTTTTGGCTTTATAGTTGCTATACAAAAAATTACATTGGCCTGTGGCTTGCTGAAAAAAAAAAGCCCATGCCTTTTACGGCATGGACTTTTCCATAATCCATGTACACTCGTACACCATCCTTATCCACGAGGTTGTGGTGGGCATTTCCAGGCAGGTTTCCTGACTTCCGGGATAGCGTCCGCGCCTCCCTTCCCGCCTGCCTTGCCCCAAAAGGACGACAAACGGTGGTTACGAGGTGGACTACCGGTTACAGTGGCGGGACCGCCCGGGATTCTCACCCGGTTCCCTTTTACCCCTTGCGGGCACCTGAAAAATTAATTGTTTATTGTTGTTTTCATTGTATTTGCAGTTTTTAACATTGTCAATAATTTTTTGGGAACTTACTTTATCTTGGCAGCATAGTATTTTGCGCACATGCCTTCCGATAATGATATTGGTTACTATCCTGAAAATAGACTTTAGGGTTGTCATCCTAAGCATAGCGAAGGATCTTAAGATTCTTCACTGCGTTCAGAATGACATAAAAGTGTCCTAAGTAGTTATTGACATTGTTTGCATATCAGATAACCCAAGTTTATTCATTATTTCCTGCCCGGGCCGACCGTCGGCACTCCAGGAGCGAAGCCTGTAATACTCCTGTAGCATTACCTGCATATCCTCGGGGCTAAACCGGTGGCCCTGACACGGACCGCTTGGTAATGGCTGGGTAAACCTTTTCGGCAGCGTATCCGTCTGCGGCTCCAGCCCCTCCCTGAGATTGAACAACCGCCCCAGGTTCCAGATTTTCGCTCCCAGCTGCTGCAGCCCGTCTGCACCGCCCAGATCCCGCCCGGTGCAGGCCTGGTAAAGCTCCAGATAAGTCTGGGGCTGAATCCCGAAAGCCCCAAAGTCACACTTGACCAGTGTATCCAACGCAGCCAGATAGTTCTGGTAGTGGATTACTATCTCGCCCTTACCGGTTAGGGCCAGCCGATCAACGGGCTCATCATTCCAAAGAGCGCCGCTCAAGTCTTCACCCAACGGCATCCCCCGCTGGTGGCAACCGCCCCGGTCTGCGGTCATCAAAGCCAGGGCAATCCCGGTGGCGCCTCGAGGACCCCAGGCCGGTGTTTCCAGGCCCTTGATATGCACCGCAAATTCCTCGGCGTCCGAACCAAGTTCCGCCGCCGCCCGCTGTACTCCTTGGGCCAAAAGGCGACCCAGTTCGCCACGGCGCAAAGCAATGGCTTGCATTAATTTTTCTGCCGCCAGCGGACTGCCGAACTTTATCTGCTGCCCTTCAATTTCCAGCGGTATGAGACCTCTTTCCGCAGCTTCCATGGCAAAACCAATCACGCCGCCGGTGGACATACTATCCAGTCCCAGCTCATCGCACAGGTGCGTTAGATATGTCACTGCCTTGATATCACTAATTTCCAAGTTTGAACCCAGCATGGCGGCAGATTCATATTCCACGATATCCGAAACAGTGCCTTGATATCGACCGGTGCGGATATAGCCCACCTTACTGCAACGTATCGGGCAGCCCGGACAGGCTTCACTGCGCAGCCAAAGATGTTTGCTCTGCCCAAAATCACTGATCTCGTTGGCCCCGGCAAAAGTACCGTCATAATAGTTTCGCGTGGGTAACACACCCACTTCATTGGCAAAGGGCACCGATGAAGCGGTTCCGGCATCCGTCAGCGCCTTAATATCGGGGCTGGACTTTAGCTCCTGGTAACCTTTTTTAACAGCCTGCAGAAAAGCGTCGCTATCAAACACCTGCACCGACTGGGTACCTCTTAAAGCCACGGCCTTGAGGTTTTTGGCACCCATTACTGCACCAGCACCGCCCCGCCCGGCCTGGCGGTTATATTCACAGGAAATTAGGGCGAAGCGCACCAGGTTCTCTCCGGCCGGCCCAATGCCGGCGATTTTAACTGAACGATCATTTAATTGTTCTTTAATGGCCTGGTTTGACTCCAGAGTACCCATGCCCCAGATGCCAGCGGCCGGGCGGATTTCCACCCTGCCGTCGTCAACCCACAGGTATACAGGCTCAGCGGCCCGGCCGGTGATGATGATGCCGTCATACCCGGCATATTTAATCTCGTGGCCGAAAGAACCCCCGAAATAGGAGTCCAGCAGAGTACCTGTGAGCGGCGATTTAGTAACCACACAGGCCCGCATCGAGGGCGCCAGGGTGCCGGTGAGCGGCCCCGCCATAAACATAAGCACATTATCAGGGCTTAAAGGATCACATCCCCGGGGCACCAGGTCGTTAAGCAGCTTAATGCCATACCCTTTGCCCCCGATAAAATAATCCCGCAGCCAGTTGGGCACCTCAATTGCATTGCTGTGTCCCGAGGTAAGATCGACAAACAAAAACTTATTCATATAACCATCAGGCACCGGCATTCCCTCCCAGCGTGATTTTTTCCAGAGCACCGGTGGGACAAAACTCCACACAGGCCGGGTTGCCCCCGCAGAGATCACATTTTATGGCCTTTTTATACCGCTGGTCAAGAGACACCATATTTATCTGGCAAGCTTCAACGCACAACCCACACCCCGTACATTTAGCGGCGTCGATGAGCACCCTGTTTTCATCATTTCGGTAAATAGCCTCAAAGGAACACACCTGTAAACAGAAAGCATTTTGACACTGAGCACATACTTCGGGCCGGTAAATCAAACCCTCTTTTTTAATCTCCAATAAAGCCGAACGGGGGTTGGTTCCCCCCGTTTTAACCTGTGCACAGGCCATCTGACAAATAGCGCATCCGGTACACAAGTCAAAGTTGCAATGAATTACCGTTCGCAATTTCTTAAAACCTCCATTTACGAATCCAAATGTCATCTATACTAAAGCTGATAGCACTGATACACGTGAAATAAGACCCAACAGCTTGTTGTTTTCATCGATTACAGCCAGTGGATACTTGGTATCTGTGGCTTTGGGAATCAAATCCTGTAAGGATGCCTCGGTGTCGGTGGTAAAGAAATCGTCACGCAGGATATCCCTTAATGTCTTACCCTCTTTAATCGCCGCCACGGTATCGTCGATGGTGATAATACCCTGCAGCCTTCTTTCCGAATCAACCACAAAGACGCTGGAAATACCGTTAGTCTTCATTTCGTTTAAGGCTGTTTTGAGGCCCTGTTTAATAGTCACCAAGACAGTAGTTTTAAACATCACATGCTTGGCCTGATACACTTTCGAACGGTCGATATCCCGTACAAAGTTCTCAATATATTCACTCTCGGGCGCATCCAACAGTTCTTCAGGAGTGCCGATTTGTTCAATTACCCCGTCTTTCATCACGGCCACCCGGTCCCCGATTTTAAAGGCCTCGTTAATATCGTGGGTAATAAAGACAATGGTCTTTTGCAGTTGGGATTGTAATTCCATTAAATCATACTGCATATCCCTGCGAATTAACGGGTCCAGGGCGCTAAAAGGTTCGTCCATCAATAGAATATCCGGGTCGTTGGCCAGAGCACGGGCCAGTCCCACCCGCTGTTGCATTCCGCCGCTGAGTTCGTTGGGCATTTTATCTTCCCAGCCGGCCAACCCCGCATTGGCGATGGCCTGCCTGGCGATGCTCAGCCTTTCTTCCCGGGGTACTTTCCTTACTTCAAGGCCGTATTCTACGTTACCGATGACGGTCCGGTGGCTGAGCAAGCCAAAATGCTGAAACACCATGGCCAGTTTTTCCTGGCGGAATTTCTTCAGCTGTTTCTTGTCGTAGTCCAGGATATTTTCCCCGTCCACGTAGATCTCCCCGGACGTAGGTTTATTAAGCAGGTTTAGGCACCTGATTAGCGTTGACTTGCCGCTGCCGGAGAGACCCATGATTACGAATACTTCGCCTTCGTGGACCTGGAATGAAGCGTTTCTGATACCCACGGTGTGGCCGGTCTCGGCTAAAACTTTTTCTTTAGACCACCCCTGATTAACTTTGTCCAGGATCGATTTGGGGTGTTTGCCAAAGATTTTTGTCAAATTTTTTACTTCTATTTTTACCGGCATGCTCTGTCTCCCACTTTCTATTTGCTACAAAATCGTAGGGGCACGCCTTGCGGGTGCCCGATTAATTACTCGCGGTATAGGCATTAACTGGGAATCTTGAAACGGTTGGCAACCCCCTGCGAAATTCTGTCCATGATGATTGCGATGATTACAATACCCAGACCGGCCTCAAACCCTCGCCCCACATCGATCCGCTGAATGCCGATTAAAACTTCCATGCCCAACCCCTTAACACCAATCATGGAGGCAATTACGACCATCGAAATGGCCATCATAGTAGTCTGGTTAATTCCGGCCATAATAGCGGGCAGTGCCTGGGGCAATTGCACCTTGGTCAATATATCCCATGAACTTGAGCCAAAGGATACGGCGGCTTCGACCATTTCCTTGGACACCTGACGAATACCCATATCGGTCAACCTGATTACCGGGGGAATGGCATAAATAGTGGTGGCAAAAACCCCCGGCACCTTGCCCAGGCCGAAAAACAGGATGGCCGGAATCAAGTACACAAGACTGGGCATGGTCTGCATAAAGTCCAGGATCGGTCGCATCACTGACTGGGCATGGGTACTATAAGCCATTAAAATGCCAATCGGAATCCCGATGACCAGGGATATCACCACCGAAGCCATAACAATGGCCAGGGTATACAACATGTGGTCCCAGTAACCAAACGATCCCACCAGTACTAACATCAGTGCAAAAATGGCACCGGCAATAGGCGAAACAAAACGCCAGCCTAGAAGTAAAACAATAATTAATACCGACCACCAGGGCAGCCAAAGCAATATATTTTCGATATTAACCATCAGCCACAAAACAACACTGCTGACGGCGTCAAAAAAATCACCGAAATTGGTGTACAGCCACTTAACAAAAATGTCTACGTAAACACCAAGTTCAAACCTTATCGATGCAGGGAAACTATCCATGTAACAGCGGTTGCAGTGACTATAAAAGGATATTTACAGCAACTGCAACCTAACCCCCTTCAATGCGTACTCTCAACTTAAAGTTCTGTAGCAAGTTGTCTGTTTAGGCGACTTGATTATTGCTAATTAAATGGCCTCTTTTACCTTCTCAGCCACCTCTGCAGGTACCCAAGCAGTCCAAAGTGCTTCTTTTTCTTTCAAGAACCAGACCGCCGTTTCTTCGTTGGTAGCACCGTTGTCCTGCATATAGGCCAGTGCTTCGCCAACCAGTGCACTGCTGGTTTGGTAATTACTTAAGAATTCCGTGACATCGGGAGCTTGATCGGGCAGTTGGTTCTGGACGGCAATAGTAAGTCGCTGCGACGGGTATTCACAACGGAATCCGTCACTCCAAAGCTCATCGCTGTACGGCTCATCTTCAAGCAAGGTGATATCATACATACCGGAAATCCAGGTTGGTTCCCAATAATATCCCACCCACGGCTCACCAGCTTCAATGGCCTTGGTCATCGATGCGGCCAGAGCGGTATCGGAGCCCGGTTGGAAGTAGTTAAAGGTTTCATTCAGACCGTAGTTTTCGTATTTGGCCTGCAGCACCTCATCGGCAAACCAGCCGGGTATGGAACCGTAAATCCTGCCTTTACTGGTCTGTTCAGGGTCTTTAAACAATTCCCAGTACTGGGGCAGGTCGTGGATAGTTTTCAGATCCGGAGCCATTGGCTCAATACCCCTGTCCGGGTCACCTTCAATAACGTATGTGGGCACGTAGAGGCCTTGGGCGTTGTCATCAAAATTTAAGGCCAGCTCAATAATGTCCCCGTCTGCCAAAAGTTTGTTGTAATTGTCGATATCATTGCCCGTCCAAATTTCCATGTACACGTCTATGTCCCCGGTACTAATGCCCATTAGTGAAGAAGGTTCCCCACCAGGGATGACATCGGTTTTGTAACCATAACCTTCCCGGAGTATAATGCCGGCTATCTCATTATGCAGGCGAATGCTATCCCACCCGGCATCGGCAAAAATAATGGTTTCCTTTGTTTTGCTATCCGTCGCTTGTTCTTCACCTGAACTACATGCTGTGGTTAGTAACATAATTCCCGCGGCTAATGCGATAACTAATATCATGGCCAAACTCTTTTTACTACTCACTTGCTTGAATTCCCCCTTCATATTGTGGCACATTTACAACATTTTTAAATTGTTTAAATTAATGCTACTAGCAACTGATACTGTTATAATAAGTTGTTACCCCCACCCCTCTGACAAAATCTCTGCCTTTTAAATAAAACCATGAACGAGCTAGTAAGTCAAAGTTGAATATTGTTTATATTGCCTATATAAGTGCTGTTAACCCGAACATCCATGTGTTTTCTGTATTATACATTTAATATGTATTAAATGTATTAATAAAATATAAAACCCCCTTGGTTCTTGCAGAGGGTTTAGGGAATCAGTCTACTTTGGTTGGGGGTATTAATTCAAATAACCGCCCGCTTTCCAGGTTTTTTACCAGTTCACCCAACCAGTGATAATAAACCCTGGAGTCGTCAATTTGCTTTTTATATGTTTCAATTTCCTGCTTTTTTTCCGGTGTCAATTGAAGATTCGGGTCACTCAGTACCGCCTGTAATTCCTCTGACGCTTCCTTAGTAGACTGCAGGTTAACCTCAATTTCCCGCTTCCATTTGGTTGAGAAAAAAACCTGAAAAAACTTGAAAAAGTCCTTTTCAGCCACGTAAAGGTCTCTGCGTGTCCCCTTCTGCCAGACCTTTTGTACCACTTTCATCTCCAAAAGGGAGCGTACCGCCAGGGACATGCTTGGTTTACTCATGCCCAGTTCATCCTTCATTTCATCTAGTGTCATAGGGTTTTGTTGAAAATAAAGCGTCCCATACAGGCGACCGATGGAAGCGGTAACACCATATAAATCCATTGTTTCAGCCATGCCATTAATAACTTTGTCCCTGGCATGGTTTACTTTCACCGCTTCGGGATCAGTGCTGGTAAAGTTTTTGATGTTACCGGATTCGTTGTTATCCATACCGCTCATACCTCTCAATTTTATAAATAAGCAAAGATTTATAAATAAACACCAAGCACATTCGCTGTTTAGATTATTTAAATTATATAATACAAAAGAAATAATGTAAACGCTTATTCTTAATCGGAATTACCGTGTTTTTAATCATATTTGGCCAAATTTCCAGGTTGAACAGACTTTTTTATTTGTGTTACAATTTAAAAAGTATTAAACATTATAAATTAACTAAATTGAATTGGGGGAGATACTTTGCATATGCGTTTTGAGCGCATGAACAGATTAAAGGGATTTGAGATGCCCACAGCGGTTAAACACGGTATCGGAGCGGTTCAATATCTGGGTGAGGAAGTTAAAAACCTGGGTGTAGACAAGCTTCTTGTGGTTACCGACAAAGGAGTATGTGCGGCCGGTTTGATTGACCCGGTTGTGGATAGTCTTAATAAAGCCGGCGTTTCATTTGTGCTATACGATGGCGTCGTGGCCAACCCACCGCTGGAGGTAGTAGCTGCAGGAACTAAAATATATCTGGGCAATAATTGCAATGGCCTTTTAGCAGTTGGTGGCGGCAGTTCCATGGATACCGCCAAAGCCATCGGGGTAGAAGTTGCCCACGGAGAGCCAGTGTTGGAATATGAGTGCGCTGATGGCAAAAAGCCACTCAGCAAACGAATCCCACCGTTAACCACTGTCCCTACCACTGCGGGTACGGGCAGCGAGGTAACCCAGTGGGCGGTGATTACAGATCCGGCCCGGCAATTCAAATTTAATACCGGCGGCCCTCTCATTGCCGCTCATTTGACGGTTATTGACCCGGAACTGCATGTGTCCATGCCGCCCCTTATTACCGCTGGAACCGGCATGGATGCGTTGTGCCATGCCATTGAATGTTACACCTGTCATTACGCCCAGCCCATTACGGACTCTGTGGCCTTGCTGGCTATCGAATACTGTGCCAAGTACCTCAGGCGGGCCTTTGCCAACGGGCAGGATATAGAAGCCCGGTACGCTATGTCCCAAGCCGCCATGCTGGCCGGTTTATCTTACGGCAGCGAATCGGCGGGTGCCGCCCATGCCATGTCCCAAACCTTAGGCGGCATTATTCCTATAGCCCACGGACCTTGTGTCGCCACCATGCTGGGGCCGGTAATGGAATTTAACTGGATGGGCGAGCCCGAAAAATTTGCTCGTATTGCCCAGGCTATGGGAGTAAATACGTTCGGCATGTCTGTGGACGAAGCCGCCAAGGAAGCCGTACTGGCTGTTTACGAACTGGTTGATGACCTTTGCATTCCCAGCTTGGCCGATCAGGGTGTACCCGAAGACATGATTCCCCGACTGGCCAAGGAAGCTTTTAACGACCCGCAAACAGTAGGTAACCCGCGAGATATTGACGTAAAAGGTTACGAATGGATTTATAAACGCTGTTTCGACCTGGTAGAACCAAGCTTATAAGTCAGCAAAGTGCGGTCTTTCGAAATTCGGAAGACCTCACTTTTTATTTCCACTAGCATACCAAGCTTCTACTAAAATCACTCCCTTTGCAGGCCAAAACTTTTAATTTTGGTGGATAAATTTTGGTTGTTAACTTAGTTATAGTTTGCCTTATGTTTTGACTTACTATAAAATCCATTATACAATTTAACCAATCATTAGAAAGGGGGTACAAATAATGTGTCAATGCAAAGGGCACGGCCCCGGACACGGATCGGGAAACGGGCACCCACAGGGCCATAGCCACCAGGAAGGATGCGGCTGCGGTGGTCAGGGTGGTGATTTAAAGCGCCAATCTTACGGCAAAGAAGAACAATTGGGCAAACTAGAAAAGTACCTCAACGACCTTAAAAAAGAAGTTAAAGCGGTCGAGGAACTGATTAAGGAAGTCAAGGAAGAGGCTTAAGCCTCTTCCTTTTCATTTAGTCAATTTAATACTAATGAAATGCAGTTCTCCCCGGCAGTATATATTAAAATCTAAAGCTTATATTTGCCATAGCGATTCTAAAAATTGTAAAATTAAAGATGAGTTTTAAAAATGGACTTAGGGGGCTGCATTTTTGATTATTGCCAAATCTTTATTTTACTTCATCCTAGCCGGTTTGTTGGAAATCGGTGGTGGTTACCTGGTGTGGCTGTGGCTTCGGGAAGATAAGGCTATCTGGCTGGGCCTAATGGGGGCTATTATTTTAGCTTTATATGGCGTGATACCAACCCTGCAGCCGGCCAACTTCGGCCGGGTATATGCGGCTTACGGCGGAATTTTTATCGTACTGTCAATCTTGTGGGGCTGGAAAATAGATCATGTAATTCCTGATCGGTTTGATTTAATCGGCGGGTTTATTGCCCTAATTGGAGTATTGGTAATTATGTACTGGCCGCGGCAAATATAATTAAAATTAAAAACCGGGTTAACAACCCAATGGCTGTTAACCCGGTTTTTTTTAGGATTACTGCTAACACTATATGCTGATACCAAAAGCGGAAAGCAGGTAACGAAGGCCGATATAAGTAAGTATTACAGCAAGGAATATTTTCAGGTATTCACCCTTGATATATTTGGAAAGAACAGGTCCCAGGTAAGAACCAATAACTACGCCCACTACTTCAAAGCCCAGCATGGCGAAGTCAAGGCTGCTGCCCATACGCACGTAGTTTGCAATACTGGTGGCGGAAGAAACCAGGATGGAGAGTACTGATGTACCGGCTACGATAAACATGGGGAAGCCCAGCATGCTGCTTAAGTAAGGTACCAGCAGGAACCCGCCGCCCACACCCAGGGCAGCTGAGATTATAGCCACAAAGCCTCCGAAAACAAACGGTGAAAATACGTTGTACCTAAAGGTTTCACCGGCAAAACTAAAGGTATTGCTAACACCCATCTCACTAAATTTTACACCGATATCTTTCAGTTCATTCATTTTACCGGCAGCTCTTAATTCCTTAACTTTACTTTCAAAAGCCTTGTTGGCTTTTTTAATCGTTTTCTGTTTTTCCTTTGTCGAGGGAAGCATTTCCGTCCAAATCTTGACGGCTATAAACAGGGTAATGGCACCAAAGAACGGCTTATAAGTTTTCATATCCGGTAAGTAAGTAGAAGACAAATAAGAACCAATCAAGGCGCCTAAGATACCGCCCAGACCCAGGGCAATAGCAGCGGGTACAACCAAGCGGCGCTCTTTAAAGTAAAGCGGTGCTGAAATCATGGGACTAATCAGGGTTAATACCTGGTTCATGGGTTTAACCATATTGGCGTTTTTCATACCAAAGATAGTGATATGTCCTACGCCGGCCAAGATGCCGCCAGCGGCGCCTACGGTGGAAAACACATAACCAACGAACAAAGACCATAAGATTAACACAATCGGGCTAACGGTTGCTCCAGATACTGAAAATTCCATTTAAAACTTTCCCCCCTATTTAATGTTAATTATACTAAGATAATTGCAATTTTTTACTTCTAAACCTTTTGTAAGCAAAATGAGCCAGGATAGCCATTACTGGGTACAAAAGCACAACTCCAATTTCATTTCCAAACAGGGGCAAGTTAACGGGTAAATATATAAAACTCACCTTACTGGTGATAATTGCCAGTAGCAAAAAGTGTGGAGCTATAAAACGCAGCCCATCAAAAAAGACATACGTCAAATATTTCATAAAGAGTTCGTTCATTTCGACCTGCAGATTTTTATAAATCTGCTTATTGCCAATTTCCGTAGCTAATTTAGATAATTCTTGCATTTCTTTCAGCCTGTTCTGAATTTCTTCTTGTTTAGCTCTGTTAGGATGAAAAATTTTATCCCAAAGCTTTGCATAGTTAAAACCAGACATTCAAATCACCCGCCTTTACCCCAAATTTCTTTGCTTAACATGACTTCTTTTGCAAATTTGTCATTACCTACCCCCTCATCATCAGTATCTTTTTCAATTCAGGATATATTCATACTTTTTGTGTAATTATGTACATCACTGAATTGAGGGCCAATAATCATTATTCTTAATGATGATAATAAGTCTAGCAAATAATAGCCAGTCATCGTGTCGTCGGAGCGACAGCCTAAAGTCAGCTTGATGACAAATATATTGTCATCTTCATGACACTCTCAAAAACTCCGGGATTGACATTGTCGCTGCCCAATATTACAATTTGTAATAATTATGCCAATTGGTTTTGATTAAGGTTTCAAGGGGAAATAGTTTAGGCAAATATAGGGGGGAGTTAATAATGTTTGACTTTTTATTAAGTAAAGAACAACTGGAACTGCGGGAAGAGGTTCGGGAGCTGGTAAAATGGGTGCCCCGGCAGATGATTCTGGACATGGACCAGGATCAAATCAGATTTCCCAAAGAATTTCTGCAGGAGGCCGGACGACGCAACTTGCTGGGTTGCCGCTATCCCAAAAAGTGGGGCGGCCGTGGCCTGGACTGGGTGGCCACTGCCATGGTGATGGAGGAAGTAGGCACTCTGGGTTATATTTTTGCCTGTACCTTCGGAGTGGGCGCCGAACTGGTCTGTGACGCCATCATTTTACATGGCAGCGATGCCCAGAAGGAAAAGTATGTCAAGCCGCTGCTGGCCGGTGAAATATTCGCCGCTGAATGCCTGACCGAACCCCGGGGCGGGTCTGATTTCTTCGGCACCACCACTGTGGCCGAAGACAAAGGCGACCATTTCGTACTTAACGGCCAGAAGCGCTTTATCGTAGGCGCTGAGGCCGCAGATTACTTCCTAGTTTATGCCCGCACCAATACCGAGCCCGGAACGCATCCCCACAAAGCCCTGACCTGTTTAATTGTGGACCGGAGCCCGGGGGTTAACGTGGATTATATCTATAGGCTTATGGGCTGCCGGGGCGGCGGCGCAGGTCGGGTGGTATTTAAAGATGTCATAGTACCAAAGGAAAACATCGTGGGCCAACTTAACGGGGCTTACACTGTATTTAATACCATGATGATCCCCGAGCGCTTAGGCACCGCGGCTATGACCATTGGGGCCGCCCGCCCGGCGGTGGATACAGCCACCCGCTATACCAGCCGCCGCAAGGCCTTCGGACAGGTAATCAACCAGTTCCAGGGCGTCAGTTTCCAGGTGGCCGAAGCGGTAATGTTGCTGGATGCCGCCCAATCTCTGGTTTATACCACCTGCCGGGCCGTTGACGCGGGGGCAGGGGAAAACCGGGTGCGCCGGGCGGTCAGCGAAACAAAGAAATTTGTTACGGAAGCCTGCCAAAATGCTGCCCGTATTTCAATGCAGGTGATGGGCGGCATTGGTTATACTAACGTATTCCCGGTGGAACGCATCGTGCGGGATCTGGGACTGGCCTCCATCTGGACCGGTTCCAACGAAGTGATGTCCATGATTATTGCCCACGAATGGTACCGGGAATACCATAAAAAAACGCAATCCCGCAATGAGCGGGATTACGAATTGGACGCTGAAGAAGCTTTTGCAGCAGACGAAAAAATATACGAGTAAACTAAACCATCCATTTGGCTAATTTGTCCGGGTTTTCGATCCTAATTACCCGGCCTTCGTAGCTGATGCTTTTTTCTTGTTTAAAAGTATTCAATAACGAGGTTACCGTTTGCCGCGATGTACCAACCATGCTGGCTATTTCCTCATGGGTCAGGTGCAAGTTAATTTTTATCCCGTTTTTAGTGGGTTCACCCATCTTTTCGCCCATCTTCATCAACATCAGGGCCAACCTGCCCGGAGCCTGCCAACATACCATCTCTTGTATAATGGCCTCGGCTTCACGCATCCTGGCTCCTAGTAGCTTAGCCACCTTAATGGCCAAGAAAGGGTGCTGGGCTAAAAGTTCCTCGAACCTGTTCTTGGTCATTACCACCATGGTCACATCACTGAAGGCCCCGGCAAAACATGTCCTCTCAACGTGTAAAAGCGTTTCCGCCAGGGCCATCATTTCCCCTGGGCTGCGTATGCTACCCACAGTTACCCGCCTGCCGTCGGTGGAGAGGCGGTATATCTTAGCCCAACCGCTTTCGATGAGGTATACCCTGTCAGAAATATCGCCGGCGGCAAAAATAACGTGCCCCTTAGGGTAATGAACCGTGGAACCTGCCTGCCTAATGAGCACCTTTTCCATATCATTAAGCATAGGGTCAGATCGGAGAAGACTACTCTGATTATTACCAATCATATCCTGAACGTCTTCATGCACAGCCAACACCCCCTTTGTTGTATCGATTGTTATTGTGTTAGTAGTTGGCACAAAAAAAATTGTAAGTTCAGGCTCAGGTATTACCTCTGGTCAAAATTTAATATACCTATCCAGCATCATGCCTAGAAAAAGAAGAAACAGGTATGGGCTGGATAGTTTATACAAAAACCAGGCATGTTTGTGATCCGGCCCAAAAAATAGATACAGGTTTCCAACCGTTACCGCCAATCCGCATACAATAGCAGTTACCAGGTAAATAGTACCCATCCCACCTGTTAAGTAAACAGCTATGGAAAGAGCGAACATGGCCAATACGGTAATAAAGATATACAATAATGTGCGTTTCACATCGCAAACCACCGGCAGCATGGGAACACCAACGTTACGATAGTCGTTGCGGTAGAATATGGCCAAATTCCAAATGTGATTTGGGATCCACAGTACCACCAGCAGACTAATCAGTATCGGTAGTGTTTCCACCCTGCCGGTTACCGCCGTCCAACCGAACAAAGCCGGTAAACCACCACTAAAACCACCCAAAATAATATTCCAGGCACTTATGCGTTTGAACCACAGGCTGTAAATGCCGACATAACCAAGCATCCCCAGGATGATGCAGACGAAAGAAGCCAGGTTAAGACTGTAAGCAATGGCCAAAGCAACGAGAAACTGCGCCAGTCCCCAGACTAGCGCCTTTACAGGCGGTGTTATTCTACCTGAGGGTATGGGCCTGTGTTTGGTCCGTTCCATAATCGCGTCGATGTCCCGATCCACGTAACAACTAACGGCATTAACACCGGAGCAAGCGAAGGTAATGGCCAAAAGTGATTTAATAAAAACCGGCATGCTCAAGCCGTACTCGGCCGCAGCCAAAAACATGGTTCCCAGGGCAGTAAACACAAGCAAAAAAACCGACCTTGGCTTGGTCACTTCAATATAATTTTTCGCTGAAACAAGCCACGATTTGATAAAAAGGCCTGCGTCAACCCCGGCCGGATTTCCGTGCATCCTTGATGCCTCCCGGTACAGTTGAATTATAAACGTCGGCTTATTAATTGTATCACTAATTAAATTATAAAACAATAATAGCCAGAGTACAATTAAACCCAAAACAATGCTGTTACTCCGGGTAAGCAGATATGTATATTAAGCTTGGCTAGGGCCAAATAATTGTCTGTCTTTTAGAAATCGGGGCTTTCACCAAGTCCCAGGTTGAACATGGCCCGCTTTTCGTAGCGTTTGGTCACTTCACTAAATGACTTCTTCTCCTCTGGTGTCAGCTCCCGCACCACCTTGGCCGGCGATCCCACCGCCAGCGAATTGGGCGGTATTTCTCTGCCACCGGGGACCAGTGCTCCGGCAGCCACCACGCTGTTGGCACCTATTTTAGCGCCAGAGAGGACAATGGCGCCCATCCCGACAACTACGTTGTCGCCGATGGTACAACCGTGTAAGATAGCGTTGTGCCCTACCAGTACATTATCGCCTAAAACACAGGGGTAGCCATCGTCTTCGTGTACCACAGCCCCGTCCTGGATGTTTGTGCCGGAGCCGATTTTTACTTCATCTACGTCACCGCGAATCACTACGTTATACCACACGCTTGAGTTTTTTCCTATCTCCACCCGGCCCACGACTCGGGCGCCCGGCGCCACGAAAACCGGTTCGTGTAACAATGGCTGCCGATTATTGTAACTATAAGTCTTATGATCTGTCACTAATACTCCCTCCAAAAACTGCAATTGCTACTTATACGTTACGACACCGATTCCACTTCGGCTAAAATATTACTAAAAATTTCCGGTACCGAAAGAATTTCTTTAATTTTATAAACGTTTTGTCCACAGAAAACCACACCCTCGTCCACCTTACCGATGCGTGAATTTTCCAGGGCTTCAATAATGCAATATTTCTTGGAACATTCTTTAAGACATTTCTGGCACCGTACCGGTTCAGGCTGGCAGTCAAGCAGCAGCTTGTCCACAAATGGATTGCGTAACGCGCGTCCGGGCATACCCACCGGACTCTCGATTAGCACCACGTCTTCAGCCCGGGCATTAAGATACATTTGCTTAAACGAATCGGCTACTGCACATTCTTTGCTAAGCACAAACCGAGTGGCCATCTGAACCCCGTCTGCGCCCATTTTGAACATTTGGGCCACACCGAACCCGTCGGTAATGCCGCCGGCGGCTATAACCGGAATTTTAACAGCTTTTTTAATTTCGATTAATATTTCGGAAACAGGCAGGTTGGTGCCCAGGTGTCCGCCCGCCTCTACGCCTTCGGCCACAACCGCAGCTGCACCGCAGCGTTGGGCAATAGCTGCCATTTTGCCGCTGGAGACAATTGAAACAATTGGTGTGCCGCTTTCCTTACCCCAACCGAATATATCACGGGAAAAACCGGCCCCGGTAAATATGACATCTATTTTCTCTTCCATGGCCGCGTGGACCATGTTGGCGAAATCACGCACGGCAAACATAATATTTATACCAATAATACCCGTGGAAAGCCGCCGCGCTGTCCGAATTTCATCCCTAAGCTCGTCCACACCCATTCCGGAAGCCCCAATTACTCCAATCCCCCCGGCATTGGCCACTGCAGCTGCAAGCGATGAGGTAGATACCCGCACAGCCATTCCACCCTGAATTATAGGATACCTGGGTTTTAAATGGCCTATTTGTAATTCTGGTAGTTTCAAGGTAAAATA
Organism: Peptococcaceae bacterium BRH_c8a; assembly: GCA_000961575.1. Lineage (GTDB taxonomy): Bacteria > Bacillota > Desulfotomaculia > Desulfotomaculales > Desulfallaceae > BRH-c8a. The sequence goes on along the minus strand of LADP01000042.1, from coordinate 93,917 downwards.
TCCCTCCTCGGTTATATATTTTATCGTAATCCAATATAAAATAAACTGCAACAACAAAGATTTCCAGTAAATAATTACTATTTTATGGTATCGACACACTTATGTGGTACGAATTATTTTGATTAAGCTCTTTCAATCAAACCAATTAAATATTAAACTAAACATAGAATAAATTTTTTAGAATATTTGCACAAGGTTGGTGATTATGCATATGACTACCGAAATGATTATCAAACCGGGACGCTGCATCGGTTGCAGCACCTGTGCGCTTACTTGTTCGCTGGTTCATCATGGGGTTTTCGACCTCGGTCGGGCTAATATCCGCGTGCACCGGGACGACTTGGCCGGGGTTTATGAGCTACGTTTTTCTTCCACCTGCAACGGATGCAAACAGTGCGCCCGGGTATGCCCATCGGGTGCGCTGCAACTGGTGGATATACCATCCGATGAGGCAAAAAATGCAGGCGAGGTGACTAAACGATGACAACTACTTACGGATACGCCGGCAAGATACTGGACATCGACCTGACTAGCGGACACATTGGCGTGATTACACCAGATAAAGAAATGCAGCGTAATTACATTTCCGGCGCGGGTTTTAACGCCCGGCTGCTTTACGACCTAATACCACCGGGTACCGATCCCCTCGGTCCGGATAACGTTCTGGCGTTTAACGTGGGCTTGCTGGTGGGCACCAATGTCCCTACAGCCAGCCGCTCCGAAGCTTCAGCCTTATCCCCCGCCACCGGCCTTTTTGGCACCGCCAATTCCGGCAACTATTGGGGCAGTGAGCTTAAATACGCAGGTTATGACGGGATAATTATCCGGGGTAAAGCAGCCGAACCGGTCACCATTACCATAACCAATAATCAGGCTAGTATTATCCCCGCCAACCACTTGTGGGGCCAAGACGCCTGGGAAACCATCGCGGCATTGCAAACTGAATTGGGCGACCGGGATATCCAAGTGGCCACCATCGGGCCAGCCGGTGAAAACCTGGTTCGTTTTGCCAGTATTGAAAACGGGCCTTACGACGCCTGGGCCCGCACCGGTCTGGGAGCGGTAATGGGCTCCAAAAACCTCAAGGCCATTGCTGTTCGCGGCACCGGGCCTGTCCGGGTGGCCAGGGTCAAAGAATTTATCAAAACAGTCACTGCAACCCGTGAAGCCATATTCGCATCACCTTTTTACGGCCCCTTCGAACGTTTCGGCACGATGCTGGTCACCCTGCCCTACCAAGAATTCGGCATCCTACCAGGTCGAAACTTTCAAACCGGCGTTATCGACGGTTGGGTGGAAACCCGCAGCCGCAAGCAGGTGCCCCGCTACAGCAACCGTGGCGTGGCCTGCATCGCCTGCCCCATTGCCTGCGCCCACTGGGTAGAGGTTAAAGACGGCCCTTATAGCGGTCTGAAGATGAAAGACATGGAAGTCACCCCGGTAATTGGTTTCGGGGCCGGCTGTGATATAGGCGGTCTGCCCGCCGTTGCCAAGCTTACCGAAATTTGCCAGCGACTGGGACTGGACATGGTTTCAGCTGCCGCCGCGGTAGCCATGACTATGCAGCTATACCAGGATGGCCACGTGGGCGAAAAAGAACTGGGATACCAACTGGCCTGGGGCAGCGAAGAAGGGACTTTCCGGCTGCTGGACGACATCGCCCACCGGCGTGGTCTTGGAGACACCCTGGCTGAAGGTACCCGACGCGCATCGGGGCAGTTGCCCGGCGCGGCTGATAAAGCTGTGCACGTTAAAGGTCTGGAACCATTTTTGATGGATCCGCGGGGACGCTGGTCAACCTGGATTTTGGGTTACATCACTAATATTCGCGGAGGCGACCACCTGCGTACCAGAAACCCGGTAGAAAACCTGCGCTTCAATGACAACCCAGTGCCTTACCGCACCGAAAAATTCGGCTTGCCGGACGGAATGTATGAAAAACTGGACATGCCTGAAAAACTAAAGCAGGCGGTATTCGACCCGCAAACCAAAGATGTGGACATACCTAAAATGGCCAAGTGGTCCGAGGATTTAATTTCAGTTTACAACTCCACCGGTCTGTGCATCCGGCCGCCGGTGCTGCATACTGTGGGTCCCACCCTGATTGCCGAGTTGTATTCATCTTTGACCGGCCTTGAAATTTCTGCTGAGGAAGTTATGCAGGCCGGGGAACGAACCTGGAATTTGCAGAAACTATTTAATATCCGGCACGGCGAAAAGCCGGCGGACAGCGACTACCCCGCCCGGTTTTATGATGAACCGGTGGGTGCAGGGCCCGCATCAGGCCGTAAACTGGAGCGGGAAAAAGTGCAAGCCACGCTGGCCGAATATTATCGCGCCCGGGGCTGGGAGCCTGCCACCGGCCACCCCACATTAGAGAAACTTACCGAACTCGGCCTGTCATAAATCAAATACTAGTATTCAGGAGTCAGGAGTCAGTATTCAAAATGAACAGGCAGACATTCAAACTTATAACTTTTATTCTGACTCCTGACTGACTCCTATGTCTTATCATATCCTTATTAAAAGCGGCACCAGTAGTGGCACCATAGCCGATAAAGCAGTCCCGCTGACCATGGCAATAATAGTGGTGTCCGCATCGGTGGCCTTGGAAATCAGAGGCAGTGTGGTATCCATGGTGGTGGCCCCGCCAGGTGATATGGCTACCAGGTAACCCAACTTAACCGCCAACACCGGTATCAGCACGAAAGCAATAACCTCCCTGCTCACATTGGTCATAAAAGCCAGCGCGCCGGTTTCTACGCTGTAAATTTTGGCCAGCAATACTCCGGACAGGCTGTACCATCCAAACCCCGCTCCGATGGCTGAGGATTCGTTTACCGGAAGACCTAGCAGGAAACCACCAACCACTGCTCCAACCAGACTTCCCACGGCTATCAATAGCGGTATTAACAGTACTCTCCAGCCTAGGGCACGCAACCGGGCCCAGGTCTCCCGCCGGCTGCCAAGATCCAAACCAATGCCCACCAACATCAGGCACAAGGCGGCAGTGGTGACGGTATCCAGATAACCTACGGCCTCCTGAGGCAACAGCCAGAAACCGGCCAGGGCGCCAATCGCTATAGCACAAATCACCAGTATAGTCATCGGGATGCCCTTCCCTGCCGGCGGCTAAGTCTTTGTTCCAAGCCCCTGTATATATAGTCCCTGGCCAGGTAAACCATAATCACGCTGCCCAAAACGCTGAAAGCCGCAAGTATAACGGCCTGCAACCCCAGCCGCCCTAGTCCGGCCAATACATCCTCGTTACTGCCCAACTGCGCGCCCATAGACATTAGCAACACAAACAAGCCAACCGTGGTAGCCGCGTTGGCCAACCGGGCTTTTTCCGGTGACAATGGACGCAAGTAACCAACCGCTATGCCTAAACCAAGGCTTAACAGGATTAAATACATTACCCTTACTCCCTACTGTAAAATTACATGGCATAAAATAAAAGGCGCTATCGCGCCACCGCATCTATATGTCCGTAATCATTTAATTAAATAGACCTAAAAATTTATTGTTCCGGTTGCATGAAATTTATCCGGCAGAGCGCCACGCCCTGGATTCCAGGTCCGGCGTGGGTACCTACCACGGAACCCATCTGGCATTCGATAATCTCACCACAGTTTAGCTGGTCACGCACTAGTTCCCTAGTATATTCCAAGCCCTCGGGGTCGTTTCCGTGGGTCAGAAAACAGAAAACAATTTCGTCGTTGAATCCCTCGGACAACAGTTGAACCATCCGTCCAAGAGCCTTTTTACGGCCCCGCACCTTTTCCTGCGGGTATATGACGCCTTCCTTAATTGTACATACCGGTTTCACATTCAGTACTGTGCCTAGAAAGGCTTGTGCCTTGCCAATCCGACCACCACGCTGTAAATATTCAAGGGTGTCGACCATGAAATAAATTTTATGGTTGGCCATAATACTATGTACCAAAGCCACCACTTCGGATCTGGAATAACCGGCTTGGGCGGCTCTGGCCGCACTCAGCACAACCATTCCCAGCACAACACTAACCGCCCGGGAATCAATGACTTCCAATCCCTCGTAATTTAGCATGGTCCTGGCTAACTGGGCCGATTGTACAGTCCCGCTCATGAGGGACGATATGTGGATGGAAACTGTTTCCGCACCTTCCTCCATCATGGGGCGGTACACTTCGGCAAATTCCGCCGGCGTAGGCTGTGAAGTGGTCGGTAGTTCCTTGCTGGAAGCCATGCGCTGGAAAAATTCTTTCTTGGTCAGGTCAATCCCATCCTGGAAACAAACCGAACCAAAAAACACTTTTAGTGGCACCACGGTTATGTCGTACTTGTCCACCAGATCCTGCGGCAAATCAGCGGTGCTGTCAGTAACAATGCGCACCTTCGCCATGTGGAATTCACCTTCCTTATTCTACGGATATTATAAAATGATATAACGGCTGTCCGCCGTAATGTACCTCAACGTCCAGGTCAGCAAACTTATCCTGCACTATTTCAGTTATTTCACGCGCCTCTGCTCCAGTCACCCCGGCCCCATAATAAAAGGTGACCAGACTGGAATCTTGATCAATCATTTTTACCAATAAGTCTTGCACCAGTTCATTCAACCGCCCTGACACCGCCACCAGCCTATCATCTGCCAGCCCGATAAAATCTCCCTTGTTTACCGCCAGGTTATCAATCACGGTGTCCCTTACCGCCCGGGTCACTTCTCCTGTTTTAATGCCCACCATGGAGTCTTCCATACGAGCCGCATTTGCTGCGGGCAAATCGTATGGATTAAATGACAGCATAGCGGCGAAACCCTGGGGAATACTGACCGAAGGCACCACCAAAATCTCCCTTTCGGCCAGAGAAACTGCCTGACGGGCCGCCAGTAATATATTATTATTATTCGGTAAAATTATAACTGCTTCAGCGTTAATCTCGTTAACCGCCCGAACCAGATCCTCCGCCGAAGGGTTCATGGTTTGGCCGCCTTCCACCACCACGTTCACACCCAGACTTTCCAGGATAGTGACTATACCTTCGCCAATGCCCACGGCCACAACACCCAGAGGCCTGGTTTCGTTGACCGGATTGCGGCTAAATTCACGGTGCTGTTCCTCCATATTGTTTACCTGAACCCGCTGCAGAGCTCCGTACTTAAGCCCGCACTCCAGCACCAGTCCGGGATGATTGGAATGAATATGTACTTTAGCTGTCCGATCGTCCCCTACCACCAACAAACAGTCGCCATAGGGCCCCAATTCTTCCCGCAGGGTGTCCAGGGGGACATGACTACCCGTCAGAATGAATTCTGTACAGTAGGTAAATTCGATATCTGCGGTAAATTCCCTGGCCCGACTGCTGGCAAACTCCTTTTGCTGGCTGGTCGCCAAGTCGAACAGTTCCACATTACGCTGGGCCGCGGCATCCCGTAGCGCCCTGATAATCCCTTCCAGCAGTACCACCAGTCCCTTACCCCCGGCATCCACCACTCCGGCCTCCCGCAGCACCGGCAGTTGGGCAGGTGTCTCGGCCAGCGCCTTAGATGCAGCCCTGCAGGCCAGCAGAATCAAGCGAACCGGGTCGTTACTCCGGGTCACTGCCCTGGAGCAGGCTTCGGCTGTTTTGCGGCACACCGTTAAAATGGTACCTTCCACCGGGTTACTCACCGCCTGGTAAGCAACCTCCGAGCCACTGACCAGGGCCCGGGCAATGTCGGTTGCGCCCGCTCTTGCCAAACCCTGCAACGCCACGGCAAATCCACTAAATATCTGAGACAGTATGACTCCGGAATTCCCCCTGGCACCCAGCAGGCAACCCCGCGACATAGCCGCGGCTACGTCGTCTATTCGGCCACTTTCCACTTGACGGGCTTCCTTGACCCCGGACAATACCGTGAGGTACATGTTTGTGCCAGTATCTCCGTCGGGAACCGGAAATACGTTTAAAGCGTCCACATCGGCCTTATTCTCGGCCAGTTGGTTGGCACCGCCCACCAGCATAAATTTGAACTGTTCTCCGTCAAAGGAAAATATATGCAAGGCTAAAATTCCCCCTTGTTAAATCACACGCTGTAAGTAAAATATCTGAAATATTTATTCGCCGCAGCAACCGCTAAACCTTTAACAGAACGACATTCTTTTCCGGTGGGAAAAAACAAGTGCCGGGCGTTTTAGACGTTACAATTATCGGCACAGAATTCGCCAACTTGAGCATAGCCTAACACCTGATACAAAAAATAAAACTCTTCATACTAAAAAGTTAACCAGTTAACAGCCTGACCCCGGAAAAGGGGACTGCTAGATACACTGAAAAGTCTGGCCTATGTCATTGTTATGAATACAACGAATCTGTCATTTTGAGCGCAGCGAAGAATCTTAAAGATTAGATCCTTCGTTACGCTCAGGATGACAAGCTTAATCTGCCTATTCTAGTAAGGCATTTGCTGCTGCATACCGATAGTTCCGGCTCCGGCACTAGTACCCGTGGTTCCTGCACCTGCACCCAGACCGGCGGTTGTACCGGCAGTCGTGCCGGTCTGCCAGGCGGCGCTGCTGGCAGCGGGCCGTACCTGGTACCAATTACGGTCGTGCATCAAGTTGAACATCTGTTTCTGCAGGTTTATTTCATCATTATTGAGCTGAATCAAAGTGTTGCGTACCCGGTCATTAGCCGATTCTAGAACAGCCATGTGATACTGAGAGGAAATAAACTTGGTTCCCAAAAGCAGGTCAGTCATGATGTCCTTGTCACTAAGCTGCAATAATTACACCTCCTTTGCTCCTCTAATGCTGCTGGGTCATGCTAAGCGGCATACCCGCATCCTGCATCAGACTGTTGAGAGTACTTATGTGGCGCTGGCCTTTTTCCGCCATCTGCTGCAGGATGGCTTGTACGGATGGATCGCGGCTCATACTCATATACAGTTGAATCTTTTTGGCACAAATATCTTCAGCCCGTAATTGTTCCTCAACAACAAGCCTTTCCATTTCCGTCAGTCTCCCCATGTGCATAAAATTATCACCTCCCCCAGAATCTGTATTCCTAGCTATTTTCTTGCCTGGACGAAATTTTATGTATTAACAAGTGTGGTAAAATAAGACAAGGCCCGGGCTGTACCCGGACCAATTAAAAAACCTCATTTGCCAAATTGCTTAAGTTAATCTTTAATCCATGGTTAAAATATCGGATTCATTTTCTCCCGAATCATCGGTTTCCTGGGACAGTGTTTTTAAAAATTCAAGGACATTACCCAGATTTTCCGGGGGCAACTTTTTTATAGTTTCCATGATCTCATGCATAATTGCCTGGTTGGCCATAGCATCACGCCCTACCTGTAAAAAATTTATCTAATGTATTGTGCCGGATAATAGTAGATTATAACCAGCCAACATTTGCATTGCTTGGGGTTTGGTGTTATCTCCAGGATGCCACTCGCCATTATAATTGGTTAGCAGTCAGGGGACACACCCGCTGAAGTTCGGGTAAGCTACTGTTTTAGTTTGACCCGCACCCGGCTGGCCCAGACCATGCCCAGTTCGGCAGTAATCAGTAACCCCTCCGGACCATGTTCTTCCTCCAATACCCGTCCGTTTTCATGTATTAGCGGCAGTACACTGCTTTTGTGGTAGGGCACGAAAAAAGTCTCTGTTACCCGCCCCGCAGCCAACATTACTGAAAGCCTCTTCAGCATCTCATCCAACCCGCCGCCGCGAAGCGCGGAAACCGCTACTCCCTCGGGGAGGCTGCGCGACTGCAGCCCACCTGTGGTTCCGTCTACCCTATCAACCTTATTGTAAACGGTTAGGCGCGGTTTGCCCTCGACCTGCAGCGAGGTCAGCACCTTTTCCACAGCGCTCATCTGGGCATCCATCCGGGGATGTGAGGTGTCCACTACATGGATTATGATGTCGGCCTCCACCACCTCTTCCAAGGTCGCCCTGAAGGCGGCTACCAGGTGATGGGGCAGGTTTTGGATAAAACCAACGGTGTCAATTAACAGGACAGCATCACCAGTGGGCAGAACCACCCGCCTGGTGGTGGGGTCAAGGGTGGCAAACAGCTTATCCTCAGCCAAAACATCAGACCCGGTAAGGGCGTTTAGCAGCGTCGATTTACCGGCGTTGGTATAGCCCACCAGAGTCGCCAGCGGCAGGGGCACTGTTTGCCGGCCCCGGCGCAAAAGGGCCCGGTGCCGGCGTACCTCTTCAATTTCATTTTTCAGGTCGGTGATCCGCTTTCTGATCCTCCGGCGATCCACCTCCAGCTTAGTCTCGCCGGGTCCGCGCGTACCAATGCCGCCACCCAACCGAGATAACTGGGTGCCCAGTCCGGTAAGGCGTGGCAGCAGGTACTGTAATTGGGCTAGTTCCACCTGCATTTTGCCTTCTCTGGTGCGGGCGCGGCGAGCAAAAATGTCTAGAATTAGCTGGGTCCGATCCACCACCGGCAGTTCCATGTTCTCTTCCAGGTTGCGCCGCTGGGCAGGCTGCAGTTCCCGGTCCACTATTAACAGGTCGGCCTCCAACTGCCGGGCCCGTTCCGCTAGTTCCTCCACTTTCCCCTTTCCGAAATAGGTGGCAAAATTAGGGCGCTGCCTACGCTGTACGTCGCTGTCCACCACTTCGGCGCCGGCGGTTTCGGCCAGCCCGGCCAATTCGATTAGTGACTCCTCAACATCCTCGCTTTCCATGCCCGGCAGTTCCAGAGCAGCAAGGATAACACGTTCTTTTTTTTCACCTTTTACTTCGTGCAAATTGGTTCCTCCAAATAATTCTATTGTTATCTTTAAGTTACCACATGTCCAGCGGGTCATCAAACCGAAGTTAGGCCCGTAATATTAATAAGAATATTTTTCTGGGAGGTACGCCGGTGGGCAAAAGTGTTACCATACTTATATTAACCTTGTTTTTGTTTTTTTGTCAGGCTGATTTGGCATTGGCCGGTTCGCAAATTATTATCAACAAGGCAACTAACCAGTTACAATTTTTACAGGATGGCGACATAGTCAAGACCTTTCCGGTGGCCACCGGGCGGCACCCTTCCTATACGCCCGAAGGTAACTTTGCCGTAGTGGTAAAACTGGTTAACCCTTATTATTCCAAGCTAGGGATTCCCGGCGGCAGTCCCAATAACCCTCTGGGGGTTCGCTGGCTGGGGCTCAGTATCGGCGGTGGCGGGGTTTACGGTGTCCATGGCACCAATAATCCGTCTTCCATCGGCACTTACGCCTCGGCGGGATGTATCCGGATGCACAATCATGACGTTATTTGGCTTTATGATCATACACCTACGGGTACACCGGTGCGCATAATATCTGCGAGGGTGGTTGCAAAGCCTGCTCCCAAACCCGTACCAATAACCGTTGTATATGGGGAGCACCGGGTAGAAATTAATAACCCGCTTAATAACGGGGATGGGCACCCGCTGCTGCCATTGCGCAATGTGTTCGAGCTACTGGGATACAGTGTATTGTGGGACGCCGACACCTCCAGGGTTAACCTGCACAGAGGTAATCAAGTTATCACCGTTGATTATCTCACCCGTCAGGTCACCACCGGCTCAACAGTGGCCGAGGGGCCGGTCATAAAGATAGTTGGCGGCACTGCCTACGGGCCCATCTCTTTATGGCAAAAAACCTTAACCAATACAGAAGTCCGCTGGGAACAGGAAACACGCTGCTTAACGTTTACCAACGCCCATGGCGATTAACCCTAACCCATTTATGCAACGGATTAGGACTTTTGTGTACCGGATTAATCAAAGCGGTGCAGGCCCGCCTCCCGGGCCAGGCGCACTGCAGCCTGAAACTCTTCTTTATTTACCCGGCGACTAAGCTCAGGGTAATGAAAAGCCTCGTGAGCCGGGTGATACTGGGACATGATATTGACAAAGGTGTCCGGGGATATTTCATCAGCCAGAAAACTCATTACCGCGGCGGTGCCGGCCAGTCCGTCCGGCATAACCAGGTGGCGCACCAACAGGCCACGCACCGCCAAGCCTCGCCCGTCAATTTTAAGATCTCCCACCTGCCGGTGCATTTCCAGCACGGCCCGGCGCGCCATGGTAAAATACCCGGGCGCGCCGATATACTTCTCAGCAGTTTTGTCATCGCCAAACTTAATGTCCGGCATGTATATATCCACCAGCCCATCCAGCAGTCGCAGAACTGGCAAGGCGTCGTATCCACCGGTATTATAGACGACCGGCAGCCTTAAGCCGCCATCCAGCGCCAGCACCAATGCTTCCAGGATCTGAGGCACATAATGACTGGGGGACACCAGGTTGATGTTGTGACAGCCCATCCTTTGCAACTGCTGCATAATCTCCGCCAGTTCACCGCCGGTAACCTCATCACCTTCACCCTGGTGGCTCAGCTCGTAATTTTGGCAAAACTTACAGGCCAGGTTACAGTATCCAAAAAATATGGTTCCCGAGCCGCGGCTGCCCGTAAGTACGCTTTCTTCACCCATGTGAGGACCGTAACTGCTAACCACTGCCCGCCCACCGGCCCGGCATAGCCCCACTTCATCCGCCCGACGGTTCACACCGCAGCAGTGAGCACACACCGCGCACTTTTCGAGCAGCGCTGCCGCTTTACGGGCTCTGCTCTGTAGTTCATCCCTGGTCAAACTTTTGAACGGCATACCTGTCACCCCTAAAAATCTAACCTAGTACTGCTTTTGCGACAATGAACACTAAGACGCGGTTTTTATTTTCCAGAAGGCAACTTTTTAGACAATCTCTGCAGGGATAACCCCATGTAAAGGAGAATTTATAAAGCATTTAGCAGGTAGTGGAAGGTGAACGGCAAATGTTTGATTCAGCCATGCTTGATAAAATAATCAATGAAACTTTAATGCACATCGAAAGATCCCAAGAACAAATTTATGATATCGCTGAAAACAGCCGAAAAGAATATAAGAACATTCAAAATGAACTAACCGTCATCAAAAATGAAGTAGCTGAAATGATTGACCGGGTAGATCAATTAACGACCCAAGAGAAGAAGGCACGCGTCCACCTGGCGGAAGTGAGCAAGAACTTTAAACGCTATAACGAAGATGATATTAAAAATGCGTACGAAAAGGCCCAGAAGTTGCAATTGGAACTGGCCACCCTGCGGGGTCAGGAGCAATTGGTCCGGTATAAGCGCGATAACCTGGAACAGAGCCTGCGCCGCATGCAGGATATGCTGGAAAAAGCCGAGAACATGATGTCCCACCTGGGCGTGGTGCTTAATTACCTGGGTAACAACATGGAAAACCTTTTTTCCAAGCTGAAGGAGATCAAGCAAATCCAACAATTGGGTGTAAGTATTATAAAGGCCCAAGAGGAAGAACGCAAGCGAGTCGCCAGAGAAATCCACGACGGCCCGGCGCAACTGCTGGCCAACATCGTAATGCGGGCTGAATACATCCTTAAACTGATGGAAGTAGAACCCCACAGCGTTAAAGCGGAATTAGTCAGACTGCAGGAACTGGTTCGGCAAAGCCTGCAGGATGTACGCAAGATAATTTTCGACCTGCGCCCCATGGTGCTGGACGACCTGGGATTGGTGCCGGCCCTACACCGTTATATCGATGATTATAAGAAACAGTTTAAGATAAATGCTGAGTTTGTATTCTTCGGCAAGCAGGAAAGATTATCCCCTACTATTGAGGTGGCATTGTTTCGGGTGGTTCAGGAAGCCCTGAATAATGTACAAAAACATGCCCGGGCACACCAGGTAATGGTTAAAATGGAGCAACTCAGCACTAAAATTACTGTTTCGATCCGTGATGACGGCGGGGGATTTGATACAGATACAATCGCTAAAAGCAAAAATCGTGAATGTTACGGGCTGATTAATATGCGCGAGCGCACCCAGATATTGAACGGGGAATTTAAAATTACCAGTTCGCCCGGCAAGGGTACGGTGATTACCATCGTAATTCCCCTTTAACCCGGCGTTAGAGATGGGAGGGATACGGTTGAATGAACAAATTTCGGTACTAATTGTAGATGACCATGCCCTCGTCAGGGAGGGAATTAGAAAAATACTTTCCCTGGAACCGCAGTTTAATATATTGACCGAAGCCGACAGCGGTACAATGGCCGTTAAGCTTTGCCGCGAACTGAGGCCCGATTTAGTTTTGTTGGATATCAACCTGCCCGATATAACCGGTATCGAAGTATGTAAAACCATTAAGCAGGAGTCTCCGGAAACCGGGGTTATCGCCCTCACTATTCATGACCAAGAAGAATATATCGTAGAAATGATTCGTAACGGTATTGCAGCTTATCTGCTCAAGGACGTAAGTCCCGATCAACTAATTAGTACCATGCTGCAGGTAGCCCAGGGACATTCTTTTATCTCTCCGTCACTAATGGACAAGGTATTCCGGCAGATTAACAAGCTTTCCACCAAAACCCAGGATAACAGACCTCTGGGCCTGACAGACAGGGAAGTGGAAGTGCTGCGATTGGTGGCCAACGGCGACTCCAACCGCATCATCGCCAATAAGCTTTTTATCAGTGAAAAAACAGTTAAAAATCACCTGACCAACATTTTTCAAAAGCTTGACGTTACCGATCGCACTCAAGCCGCGCTAATAGCGATTAAGGAAAAACTGGTCGAGATACATTAAATAAAGCGGGGTCAGGCTCTTAAGAGAACCTGACCCCGCTTTTCTCTTGTTGATTAAATCTTAAATTGCAGACACAGATTGTTCAGGGCATTGGACACTCTGAGTATCCTGCGCATCGTGGATTCCAACTGGCCCAACTGCTCTGTCTGCCTTTCACCGGCCTCACCGGTGCCGTTAAATTCCCTCAGGGCTTTATCCAGTTCCTCCATCAAGTAACCAAGAGATTCAAGCAACTGTCCTCTTTGCTTCTCATTTTCAGCCATACTGTCCATTAAACCGTCAATGACATCACTTTCCGCAACCAATTTCCCCCCTAAAGAATTCCAGCACGCACCGGCTTCAACGAGGGCCTTTTTACCCTGCTCCACCGTGCCCAGATTATCATCCAGCGCTTTAAGCATGGATTCAACGGACTGGCCGGCATTATCAATACTAGCAATATACCCCCTGGTTTTCTCCATCCCTTCGTCGGACATTTGCTGCAGGTCATTAAGTTCCCGGGTCAGATCCTGACCGCCCAGCTTGGCCACTTCCAGGGCCAGGTTAAAGTTAAAGGCTCTGCTGCGGTCAAGATAATCGGAAAATACCAAGGCCAATTGTTTCATCTCATCAAAAGCGGCCAGATTGTCGCCCGCAAAGTTTTTCAATCTCTCCAGCGAACATTGCACGTCTTCAATTGAGTCCGCAGCACCGTACATCAACCGGGCCGGTTCCTGCGCATCGCCGGCAATGGCCGCAATTTCATTGGCCGACCTTCTGAGCGCCTGTCCGGATCGTTCTACCCGCTCCACAAGGCCTTGGGCCAGGTCCGCGCAGCCCCGCAGCATGGATATATGTTCGCCGGTTCTGCCGGCGTGTTCTTGCATAGATTCGGTAAGTTTTTTAGATGCACTTTCCGAAGATTTTACAGCGGTACTGAGCGACTGGCAAGACTTGACCAGTTCGCCGGTATAGGTGGTGATGGATCGAAAAAGATTGGACAGGTAACCGGTCATCGTGTTAAATGATGAGGCCAAGTTGCCAAGCTCATCCTGGTTTCGGGAATTAACTTTCATGGAAAAATTACCGGTGGCGATATTTTCAGTAGCCGCAGCCAGGGCAATAATAGGCCGGTTGAGAATACGGCGGCTGATAATCATGGACAGAAAGATGCCGGCAATAATCGCGGCAATCGTGATGCCCCCCAGGAGATACACAAGGCTATTGGTGTTCCGGTGCAGGTAACCGGCGCTGGAGGACAACCCCAGGTACCCCATTGGCTGTCCTGCCTCATCCTTGATGGCTCTGATGAATAAAAAGGCGGAATTAGCTTCGTCTTGTTCCTTTATATACTTGGCGCTGTAACCGGTACTGTCAAAGCCCTTAAGATCCCCAATCATGGCCATCATGTGGTTGGCCCTGGTTAAACCTTCAATGACTACGATTTTACCCTGGGCATTTACCACTATCGCGCCTTCCATACCAAATTCCGATATAAACTGTCTGATGTTCTGTTTTACCGGTTGATAATTGCCGGCTTGCAACTGGTTTATTATCTGACCCGACAAAGCTTCGGTCAGATAACTGCCCTTGTCCTTCTCGCCGACCTGAACAGTTTCATTCATTTGGTAAGCGGTGATAATACCCAGTGTAAGCATCAGAAAGGCTATTAACATGCCGAGGCTGATGGCAATCTTAAATGTTATGGACATGTTGCTCAATGGCAGCTTTTTCATCCTCAACCCTCCCGCTCGATTAATTGTAAAATATGATCTTTGCCCAGGTCCGTGGCAATTAGCGTACCCGCCGGCAGTTCGACAACCTTCTGCGCCCCGCGAACATACGGGCTGATCCTGCGGGGTGGTACATCGGTCATGACATGCAGTACTGCGCCACGCCCGTTAACAAAAATTACATCTATAGGAAAACGCATGAAAAAGGTATGTACCTGCCTGCAAGGTTCTAGTACCAGGGCCGACCCCTCAGGGAAGGAACCTCTGCCCATGAGCCCCCTTAATCGCCGGGCAAAACTCTCTGCCACTTCAACCTGGTCGGCGATGACGGAACCAGTTGACTTGTTGACCAGTATCATGTACTCTCCCCCGTCAGCCGTGTCCATTATTTTAACATCAGGTTGTAAATCTGAATGGCCCCCGGACCGAGAATGATTAAGAACAGAGCCGGGAAGATAAGGAAAATCAGCGGAAAAAGCATCTTAATCGGGGCCTTCATCGCCTTTTCCTCGGCACTTTGACGTCTACGGGTTCTAATTTGGTCAGCTTGCCGCCGCAGGACGTTGCCAATGCTAATGCCAAGCTGTTCCCCCAGGACTACGGCACTAATAAAATTGTTCAGGTCGCTGACATTAAACCTGTTCCCCAGATCCTTGAGGGCTTCCCGTCTGGGCTTGCCCACCTTAATCTCCTGCATCACTTGTTTCATCTCAGTAATTAAAGTACCCTTGGTTTTTTCAATCACCTTGTACATGGCGCCATCAAAACCAAGTCCCGCCTCTACGCTGACGGTTAGTAAATCCAAGATATGCGGCAGCTGCTCATCCACGTCGGCGTTCCTTCTCCTGGCCTTGGATCCAAGTAGATACTCAGGCACCATTAACCCCAGCGGCAAGGCAACAGCCACAACCACCACGGAATTTACCAGACCCCATTGGAATGTCCCGGCCGCGTACAAGGCAACCAAACCCAAGGAAACAGCTCCCAGGTACTTGTACACCATCAGTTCCACCGGGGTCAGCCGGCCTGCGAAACCGGCCATAATGATTTTTTTTTCCAGGGCCTCTTCCTTTTCCGAAGGCAGGACTCTGACCATCACTGAACCCGCTTTTGTTAGCAGTGGTTTTAAAACCCTCGTGGCCAGGGGTACACTCAGTTCTTTTTCCCTGATGGTCATAGAGGGCGCCCCAACCACCTGGTCCACCCGCCTGGCCAACAGAAGCCGCTCGCCGAACATAAACGCGTAACCCATCAGCGATATAAAAAATGCCGCCATAAAAACAAGCACTAAAATGTAAACCATACCCGGACACCTCCTTTAATACTTGATGTCCACTATCCGCCTAATCGCAAAGAAACCTACGCCCTGGGCAATTAGAGCAGCGCCAACCATGATCAGCCCAACTTGGTTATTAAAAAGCAGGGAGATATATTCAGGATTAGACACATACAGGAACAGGCAAAGAGCCACCGGCATCAACCCGATAACTATGCCTGAAATCCTACCCTGAGCCGTCAGGGTTTTGATTTCGCCCTTAATCCGGATTCGCTCTTTGATGGTGTGAGCAATCTTATCCAGCACCTCGGCCAGGTTACCCCCGACCTGCCTCTGGATTAGAACCGCTGTAATTACCATGTCCAGGTCGTCGCTGTCCACCCGCTCAGCCATATTGGTGAGCGCCTGTTCCGTGGGTGTCCCCAAGTTGATTTCCTGAAAAGCGCGGCCAAACTCCTTGGCGATGGGATCGGGCATTTCCCGCCTGACCAGATCCATAGCCTGAAGAAAGCTAAAACCTGAGCGCAGCGAGTTGGCGATAATAACCAGGGCATCACTAATCTGACTGTTAAAAAGCTGCAGCCTTTTCTGCCTGGCCCGGCTAATAAAAACATAGGGTGCCGGCAGCATAACAACCATAGCGCTGAGTACCGTCAGTAAGCTGCCGGTGAATATCAGCACGGACAGCAACACACCACCAAGCCCGATTACAGTGAAGGCCATAAATTCTTCTCCCCGGAGCGGCAGGTCGGCCCGGGTGAGTTCTTTTTCCACCCGTCTTTTAAGCGGGGTAGCACTGAGGATTTTTTTCAGACCCCGGTATAAACCACCACCGGCACCCTTCAACCGGTCGACACCCGCTTCTCCCGGCTTGCCATCTTTTTTCTTTAAAATCCGGGCCATGCGCTGGGAAAATTCCTGCTCGCTTACAGTTTTTAAGCTGTAAACTCCTAATATAGTTAATATAACTGTGGTGAACACCAGTCCCGCTATGTATGCTAAAGACACTTACATCACCTCGCTATCCCTGGCCTTTATCCCCAGTAATCGCCGGCAAACAAGTCGTGGCGCAGGGTGATACCGTACGCTTCAAACTGGTCTATAAACCTCGGTTTAATGCCGGTGGCGGCGAAACTGCCCTTTAACTTACCCTGCTCGTCTATCCCGGTTTGTTTGTATAAAAAAAGGTCCTGCAGAGTGATTATTTCACCTTCCATCCCCTGCACCTCGGTGATATGGGTAATCTTTCTAGAACCATCGCGCATCCGGGCCTGCTGGATGATCAAGTCAATGGCCGAGGAAATTTGTTCCCTGATGGCCCGGACCGGGATTTCCATGCCTGCCATCAGCACCATGGTTTCCAGGCGGGACAACATATCCCGGGGGGTATTGGCGTGACCGGTGGTCAATGAGCCGTCGTGACCGGTGTTCATGGCCTGCAGCATATCCAGAGCCTCACCGCCGCGCACCTCGCCCACCACTATCCGATCCGGGCGCATCCGTAAGCTGTTACGTACCAGGTCGCGGATGTTAATGGCCCCTTTACCCTCAATATTCGGCGGCCGGCTTTCCAAGGTGACTACGTGGCCCTGCCGCAACTGTAGTTCCGCCGAATCCTCAATGGTGACAATACGGTCACTGGCCGGAATAAAAGAGGA
The DNA here is from genome assembly GCA_000961575.1 of Peptococcaceae bacterium BRH_c8a. Taxonomy (GTDB): domain Bacteria; phylum Bacillota; class Desulfotomaculia; order Desulfotomaculales; family Desulfallaceae; genus BRH-c8a. Next base: position 76,660 of record LADP01000042.1, on the reverse strand, counting down.
TAACACGTTCAGAGTTGTAGTTTTACCGCTACCGGTACCGCCGGATACTACTACGTTCAGGCGCGCCTTGACACACGCATCTAGAAAGTCAGCCATTTCCTCGGTAAGAGAGCCAAAGTTAATCAAGTCATCCACCTTTAAAGGGTCCCGAAAAAACTTCCTGATCGTAATTACCGGTCCGGTCAATGACAAAGGGGGAATGATTACGTTCACCCGGGAACCGTCCGGCAGCCTGGCATCAACCATGGGTGAACTTTCGTCAATACGCCGGCCTATGGGAGCCACAATTTTTTCAATCAGGTGATAAACATGGTCTTCGTCTCTAAACCTTACCCCCGCTAACTTTAGGTGGCCTTTTTGCTCCATGTATACCGTGTCTGGTCCGTTCACCATTACTTCTGTTATATCCGGGTCTTCCAACAACGGGGTAATGGGACCAAAGCCGATGGCATCGTTAATCACTTCATCCGCCAGGCGATCCCTTTCCGCCCTGGATAGACCACCGTTTTCAGAAGCTAATAGCTGCATTACCAGCGTCTCTATTTTTTGGGCTACCTCACCATCATGGCCGGGTTCTAATATGGATCCGGAAAACTCGGCGATAATTTTTTTATGCAATGCCGCCCGCAATTCTTTGTAGGTGTCTTTAACCGGCATTTCCGGGAGGGAGGGCGGCGCCACCCGGGAGACGTTTTTCTCCAATCGCTCCATTAGAGACATACTTTATTTCACCTCGACAGGCTAAACAACTTTTTAATTGGGTTCATCGGGGCTGTAATTTTTGAGGTATTTTGGTCAGTCTTTTTTTCCCGGCTCATCATTTTGGCGAGCTCAAAAATACACTCTGAAACACGGCTTGATTTCTGCCCCAGAACGAAAGGCTGTCCCTTATTCACCGACTGCAGCACTGTCCGGTCGTCGGTGGGAATGGCAGCGGCCAATGCCAGGTCAAGACTTTTCTCCAGTTCCTTGACGCTGATACCGTCACTCCGTAAACGGTTTAGTACCAGATTAATTTTTTCCCTGTGGTTTAGGGCACTTAATACTTCAATAGTTGAACGGGTATGCTTTAAGGTGGGCAGATCCTGGGCCAGCATCACCACTACACTGTCGCTCATTTCCAGCACGTTTAAATTGATTTCGCTATAATGGGGGGCTGTATCAACCACCACAAAATCAAATCGCGTTTTCAGATAACCGATCAACGAATTGATGTGCTGCGGCGTCACCAATTCCGCCTGTTCGGGACTGGCCGGAGCGCTAAGTACATTAACACCGGAAAAATGGGCAGACAGGCAAGTATCGGTAACGGTCGGGTCGTTCTCTATATCCTCCTGCACCAGGTCGGCTATGGTTTGCACGTTGTTAAAATTCAGGATTACAGACACGTCGCCACCCTGCAGATCCAAATCCACCAGCACCACGTCCTTTAGAGATTCCGCGGCAATAGCGATGGCTAAGTTGCAGGCGACTGTGGTTTTACCCACCCCCCCCTTAGTGCTGAAGAGGGTTATAATTTTGCCGTTTTTTGCTCTGACCTTGGCATTTGGTTTTTCCTCACCCACCAAATGCAGGCGCTTTTTACGAGCGAAGGCACAGACCCGGCGGACGGTTTCCGCCAGTTCCATACTGGTAAAAGGTTTCACCAGGTAATCCCTGGCACCGGCAGCCATCGCTTTTTTAAGGTACTCTTGCTCGCCCTGGATCGAAATAATCACAATGGCGGCCTCGGGCAATAAAAGTGATATCTGTTCGGAAGCCTGGATGCCATCCATACCCGGCAGGTTGATATCCATTAATATTACGTCAGGCTTGCCGTCCTTGCAGAGGCTCACCGCTTCTTCCCCGGTTGAAGCCTCACCTACAACCTCCATGTCCTCTTCAAAGTACAAAAACCTTTTAATATCTTCCCTGGTGTTTTGCGCGTCGTCTACAATAAAAACTCTGATTTGTTGCACTGTCAGCCCTCCTTTCTTTATCTAACCAGGTCTTTAACCCTGGCAGCAGGTATGTTTACTGCTGTTTCGTCGGCGTGTGACCGTAGCATCATCCTCATGTTTCCATGTTCAGTGGCCAAGACCAGGGGTTGCGCCTGCTGGGGGGTGACTGCCAGGGTTATGGTTTGGTAAATTCCTTCCTGACCACCCTGCCCCACCGTGGCGCTCATTGACCGGTCCGTGGCCAGAACCCTTATTTTTTGCAGAATCAAAGAAGTCATTTTCTTCTCTTTTTCGACCTCTTCTTCGAAGGTGACCAGCACATCAATTCTGTCCCCGGGCCTAATCATCCCGGCAATCCCTGAGACCTCGTTAACAGCCACAGTAACCGCCCTCTGACCGTTCGGAACGATAAAGGCAAGCTCTTCTGGTGGATCCCCCGCCCCCGCTACTTTGCTGCGTAAAATCTGCTCGTCCTGGTATAAGGGGGTCTTGGACAATTTACCAGAGACTTCTTTGGGGTCCACCGCGGCATCGTTATTTACATAATGGGCAGGTATTTCCTTCATCGCAAACATCTGGGGTGAAATTGGCGTTTTGGCTGGGATATATTGCAATGCCACCGCCACCTGCACAAAATTGCCCTGCTCAACGTAAGCATCCTTAACGTTATTAAGGTACTGGTAGACCCCGTATGCCGCAGCCGCACCAAAAACCACGGCCAGGAGAATAACCACGTTAAACTTGATTTTTTTCATGACCTGTTTCTCCCTTGCGTTAATTGTTAAACAATTAATTTGACGGCGTAAGCTCCGTAATCCTTGGCGTCTTCTTCGCCTTCCCCTTCGACAACCATGTTTATGAAATACCCGTCCACGTAGCACTCGTTACCAACCATCTTATCCCCGGGGATATCCATTAGAAAGGCAGCAAATCCGACAATTTTTACGCTAAAGACCTTGTTGTTTTGTACATCCACGGTTTCATAAACCGGCAAGATGATAATCCTGGGACAGGAAGGATCGTGATTTGAAGGGGTGCAGGCGTGCGTGCACTGGGCCACCCGGTAATTAACCCCGTCCCTAGCGGCACCGCTCTTATTGCCTGATTCGGTATTAAGCGTATCACCCACTTTGATTACTCCGTCGTAGCCATACGTTAAACTATCCTCAAAACTGTCCGCACCCGTGGAATCAAGCACCAGCACACCAAAGTTACCGGGCCCCAGAAACTCTGCTGTATTACTGTTGCTGGCAACCTTAAGCGTATATTTGACATCGTACAGTAATTCTTGGTCTTGGATGCCCAAAGGTACCACACCCCTGGCCGCTGTCAGCGGCATAATCTGCGCCGCTGCGGTACATTTAACCGTTGCCGATTCGATCCCCAGGACCCTGGCCAGGAAGTACTGAACCGTTACCTGCCCGGTTGCGGTTACTTTCTTTTTGTCTTCTGATATGTGATAGTTGGTTAAGGCGCCGACATCAAAACCGTGATTGGCGAAGTATTCTTTAACGACCTCACCAGCACTGGTCGTTGAGTCGGGCAGTTCCTGGCAAGCAGCTAAAACCGAAGCATCCAGAGCGTTGTTTAACCTGTTTCTGGTTAAAAAAAGATTACCTATATCCAGCACCAGAGAGCCAAAACCGATTAAGGATACCATGGCGATAGATACCATTATCATTGCGGAACCTTTGTGTTCCTTAAATAACTTTTTCCCCAAACCGAACATTTAACCGCACACCTCACACTTTACCTATCACTCAATTCTCATAATCGACGTAGCCTTAATGGGAAAGGGGTCGGGCAGCACGTAGTTTAATAACGGGGTAATTAAGGCAACGTCATAATCAACGTTGACCGTTAAAGCAACCCCTCTGTTTCGATTAAGAGAATCCGCAGGATCAACATTTACTGACAGCCGCGAGGTATTAAGCGTGGAGCAAATCTGTTGCACCCGGTTAGTTATCTCGGCATCAGTATGGCCCACTACACCCATCCTGGCCCCTTCCCGGGATGCCGAAGTAACCAGAAGGTAGGAATGGAATATATTCCCGAACTCAAAAATGGTCATTAACAGAAACAACAGCAACGGAAGAATCAGAGCAAACTCAACCATGGCTTGCCCCTTTTTGTCTCGGCGCAATTTGTTAAATAACCTCACGTGCATCACCCCAGAAAATAGGCCAGAATCGCCCCGGCGCTGATAGCCAGGGCGTATGGAAAACTATCTTGACGAGCCGCAGTATCCAGTTGGCCAAAATTTACAGTAACCGGAATATGAAACAATTTACTGAAGCAAAAATAGTAAATTTTATTTAAGGTTAGCATCATCTTTTTTTGCCTGATTAGCAGGTAAACTGAAAAAACTCCGCCGGCAATGGCAGCGGCCAAAAAGGCTATCAGCGCGAACTCGGGGCCCTTGAAAGCGCCGACGGCACCCATCAGCTTGACGTCTCCGGCACCGATACCACCGGCGGCAAAGGGGAGCGTTAAAAGTGCCATCCCCGCCAGTAGTCCGACCAGGCTATTACCCAAAAGACTCAAACCCCCGGTAGTGAAGTTTATCAACATGGCCGCCAGTACCGCGGGCAGCAGTACATAATTGTAAATTTTTTGTGTACGCAGGTCGGTATAACAGCAAAACAGCAGTACCAGCAGCAGCAGAAAGTCTATCAAAGTGGGGTTGTGTACTTCAAAATTTAGCATGGACATGGTATATTCCGGCCTTTCTTCTAAAGCAGGACCCCACTTAAGCCGGGCCTAAGCAGGGTCCCTATTTAAAAAAGTGAACTACTCCATTTCAACGGCCACCTTATCAAGCCAGCCTGTAATTGGCGAGGGTAAGGTTTGAAAAGCAACCACACACACAATGGCTATAAGAAAAATTATTAATGCGTATTCTGTCATACCCTGGCCGCTATCTTCGAGCGTTAAATTCCTTAACATTAGCTACACACATTTCTATAAGTATTTACGTTGTAGGTGTAGTTGCTGGCCTATCCTTGATAATTTCATCACCCACGGCATCAACTTTTTCATTAATCTTATCACCTAAAAATTGAAATCCAACGATACATATAACCGCCACCAGTGCCAAAATCAGACCATATTCCGCCATGCCTTGTCCGCTCTCTTCATTCCATAATCTACTGACTAAAGTCATCTAAGTTACACCTCCGGTTTTTTTTGGTAGTTTTAATTTTAAATCTTCTGACAGCATCTTACATGAACCTCAGGTCTCAAAAAAAAAGCGGGTATAGTCTTATTATGTCCTAGGACCATCTACCCCGTTTTTTAAAGCATGTACCCGGTTTCGGCCATAAAAAAGGACAAGGCCTCCCGCCAAGCGGTAAGACCTTGTCTATATAGAATATACATTTTTGTTATTTTTTAAGAGTTTTTACCAAAATATACGGACTGGGTCGCACGTCCCGGTAGGCTGTCGGCTGGTTAAACATTAAACCGGATATTCATAATATCCCCGTCTTTAACAATATAATCTTTACCTTCCAGGCGGGCCTGTCCTTTTTCCTTAACCTTGTTCATATTGCCCGCTTCCACCAGGTCATGGTAGGCCGTTACCTCAGCCCGAATAAAACCGCGCTCCAGGTCGGAGTGAATTTTGCCGGCGGCGCTCCGGGCGTCCAGCGCGGTAGGAATGGTCCAGGCCCGCACTTCGTCTTCACCCACGGTGAAAAAGGAGATTAAACCCAGCGTTTCGTAAGCCGCCCGGGCCAACCTATCAATGCCGGACTCGGTCAAATCCAGGTCTTCCATAAATACCTGTCTGTCCTCATCGGGCAGGCGGCTGATTTCCATTTCAATCTGGCCGCTTATTTCCAGTAATATAATGCCTTTAGTTAACGCAAATTCCCGCACCTGATCCCGCCCGGGGTAATCACCGGCCCTTAGTTGGTCTTCATCAATATTGACCACCAGAATAACGGGTTTGTCGGTAAGAAAGCTGTAATTAACCAGCAGCGCCCGCTCGCCGTCCGTCAGATCCGCCTGGTGTACACTAATCTCGTTTTCCAGGGCTTCCAGACACTTACGCAGCACGGCTATTTCGTCGGCCTGCTCTTTTTTAATTTTTTTACCTTCCTCAATCCGCTTAATCCTTTTCTCCACCAGGTCCATATCCGACAGCAGCAGTTCCAGGTTCACGGTTTCCAAATCCCGCATGGGATCCACACTGCCGTCCACATGGGGTACGTCGGGGTTATTGAACGCCCGCACCACGTGCACCAACAGGTCGGCATTACGAATACCGTCCAGAAAACGGTTGCCCACACCTTTGCCCTGGCTAGCCCCGCGCACCAGGCCGGGCACATCGCTAAACTGAATTTGGGCGTAGACGGTTTTCTTAGGTTTATATAACTTGGAGCAAAAGTCAATCCTAGCATCGGGAACCTGGGCCATAGCCATATTGATTTCGGTTTTACCTGTTAAAAAATTGGACGTTTCCAAATCGGAACCCGTTACCAGGTTAAAGAAAGTGGTCTTCCCGACCATGGGCAGACCAACTATTCCGCTCGTCAGCAATTTATAATAACCTCCACATCCAGCATTACTAAGAATATTTATACACCGCAGGCCTTAACGCCGTCAAGATTACTCTTTTTTCCACACCAGTTCGTACAGGTCGATCCGCCTTTGGGGCAACAGGGGCAGTCTGCCCTTCACTTCATCAATCCTGGCCGGATCAATGACGGCGATAATTATTTCCTCATCTGTGCCCGCCTTTTGGAGAACCTCTCCCCAGGGATCTACAATCATTGAGTGGCCAAAGGCCACATACTTGTCATTTTCATCCCGGGCTGGTGAAGCCGCCGCCACGTAAAACTGATTGTCCACCGCCCGAGCCCGCATGGTCAATTCCCAGTGTGCCGGACCGGTAATCATGTTAAAAGCCCCTGGTGCCACCATTACCTGAGCCCCGGCCAGGGCCATCAGGCGGGCCAGTTCAGGGAACCGCACGTCAAAACAGATACATACCCCAAGTTTGGCAAAACCGGCATCAACAACAGTATACTCGGCGCCCGGTCCCAAGGTGCTGGATTCTCTGATGCTCAGGCCGGGCAGGTCTACATCAAAAAGGTGCATTTTGCGGTGCCGTCCCAGCAGCCGGCCTCCCGGCCCGAAAATAAAGGAAGTGTTGTAAACAAACGCCCCGTCCCTCTCGGGTATTGAGCCACCCACCAGTATGATACCCGCCTCATTGGCCACCCGGGCCAACATGCGTACCGTTTCACCATCCGGGTAGGACTCGGCGTACGAGGGAAACAGGACAGTTTGGTAGGGACTGTTAAACATCTCCGGCAGCGTAACAACCCGGGCGCCCATGGCCGCTGCTTCCCGAACCATCTTTTCCGCCCGGGCAATATTGTCTGCCTTGTCAACTGAAACCTTTAACTGGCAGACAGCCAGGTTATACTCCATGCTCACCAGTACACCCCCCAAGTCCTCATAAAATAGCGGTTCATTTTATTAAAACAAAAAGGCGCGTCATGTTCGTTAACCTGATGCGCGCCTTACATACTTTACTTATCCGTTAATAAAACCTGGCAAGGTATAAACATGAAGTATATTTAAACCCCGCCGGCGCAAGGGTGCGCAGAATTTAAACCTGCACAACTTCTTTCACTTCGGGAATCGCTTGCTTGAGTGTCCGCTCAATGCCCTGTTTAAGGGTGTAGGTGGACATCGGGCAACTACCACAGGCTCCGGTCAGCTTGACTTTAACCACACCATCTGTTACATCCACTAACTCAACGTCACCGCCGTCACGCTGCAAAGCGGGACGTACTTTATCCAAAGCAGCTTGTACTTTTTCGCGCACAGTATCTGACCTCCCTTCTTTGTCTTATTATATACAGCAACTCACCGACTCTATGTAGGCCGGGTAAAAATGGCTCTCCCTATTTTAACCGCAATTTACCAGCGAAGCAAGGGTAAACCCCGGAGTGAACCGGGGTTTTTCAGCAATTTTTATAAAATGCAAACCAGCAGTAGCATATTTATTTTGTGTTAAGCCAGGTGGTTATAGGCCTTAAAATATTGTTAACGGTCAACAAGGGTCAGTTCCACCTTGCTCATCATGATGCTTGTATTTACGGTAGCCAATTCCGCCTGCAGGCCGGTAATTTGTTCCCGCACTTTGGCCAGTTCTTTTTCCACTGCCTTATCGGCCTGGTTTTGAAGTTGTGCCACCAGGTACTTTTCTTGGGCCTTAAGCTCACTAATGTTATTTTCAAGTTGTTTTATTTTAGTGCTCATGTCTTTTTCTATAGACTGCCGGTCGGTTATTGTCCCCAGTTGCCCAATTTCTTCGATCAATGTTTGGGTATTGTAAAAGGGAACTGTAACCAACATGTATTTATTAGATTGACCTTGCTGCGAATCTACAAAACCACCATGTTTTGCCACGGCATTACTAACCAGTTCAATTGTTTTTTGCCTATCGTCAACCTGTAAAATTAAACTATATTCAACCAACTGGCTTGGCCCGCTGCCCATGCCTTGCGGTGCCGCATCCCGGGCCGCCATTTCTGCATCGTTCAGGGCTGTAATAGAATAAAGTGGTTCTCGTTCCTCTTTCTTTTCAGATTCTGGGACTGCTGAAACGGAAGATGGGGTTTCGCCAGCATCCATCAATGTCCCCGTATCATCCCGGGGAATGCCGGTACGCAATTGGAGATCCAGGTCCGCCGGTGCTTCTGTATCTTCCTGCACCCCTGAATAAGTACTATCTTCAGCCCCAGGGTCTGATTCCATGCGCAATTCACCGACACCATCAGCAGGTTTAAGCGCCTTCATGTTAGCGTCCGGTTCGCTGGTCACCTCAACCCGGTCGGCTACTTGATTCTGGGCCAGGTCGGATTCTCCGGCTACTTTACCCCCAAAACCCGGGAAGGGCAGCATTCCTTCGTTGTACCAAAGAGCGGTGACGCCTACGGTAATAAATATTACGGCTGCCGCAGCCACCATACCCATCCAACGCCTCCCAAACAACCGACTGGTTACCGGTTTAGGCGCTCTTTCAAGACCCCCGGCGGTGACTAAGCGTTTTTTCAATTCATCTCGAAAACCGGGCGGCAACTCAACTTGGGGCAATTCCCTGACCAACTCTACCGTGGCCAGCAAGTCATCATATTCCGATTTACAATCGGGGCAAGATTCCAGGTGCTGCTCGACCAGGGAAGCATCAGCTAGATCCAGCATGCCGTCAATGTAGGCTGATAAGTTTTCACAGGTGTCATGGCATCGCATTTTGCTTCCCTCCTTTTTCGTTTTGACGACAGCCCCAATCTAAAAGTTCCCCTTGCTGTTTTATCTTTTCCTTTAGTGCGTTCCTAGCCCTGCTAATACGCGATTTTACAGTGCCCAGGGAACAGTCAATTACACTGGCTATTTCCTCGTAACTAAGGCCCTGTATTTCCCTCATTACCAGGATTAACCTGTGATCGTTAGATAACTGGTTCAAGCATTCCTGAACCTGCCGCTGTGTTTCATGCCGCTGGGCAGTCTCCTCCGGCGAGTAGTCACTAGCAGCGGCGGGCATATTGGCCGGTGATGCTTCAATCATCTCATCCATGGAAACGCTGCGCCTTCTCTGCCGCTTTCTTAATTCATCCCGGCAGGCGTTAGCGGACACCCGGTACAACCAGGTAGCAAAGGAAGAGTCGCCACGAAAGCTGGGCAGGGCCTGATACATACGGATAAACGTATCCTGGGCCAAGTCACCGGCATCAGCGTGGTTGCCCATAAACCGGTAGGCCACGCTGTATATTTTACCCTCGTAGCGCTGTACCAGTTGGTCAAAGGCGTCAATATCGCCATTTATTATTTTTTGGACTAAATCTTCGTCCGTATAATGCAACTTAAATCCTCTCCTAAAAAAAGCGCGCCCTGGTCATTACCCTCGCGCGCTTTTTCAAACATCATAATCGCTTTAACCATAAATTTCTTATAATAAAAATAAGCCGAGTGTATACCCCGGCATAATAATTCGACATTCCTATATACACTTCCTGCCGCCTAAATTAAGCGACAATTTGTGGTCGTTGACAACCGGAAACTCACTGTGTTACAATCTGATGTGCGGGGTTGGGGAACTCCGGCAAACAAAATTTTACAGGCCGAAGTGGCGGAACTGGCAGACGCACACGACTCAAAATCGTGCGGGGAAACTCATGAGGGTTCGACTCCCTCCTTCGGCACCAAAACCAAGTATATCAAGGGTTTGAATGAAGAATGAAATCTTCATCAAACCCTTTTTGTTTTGCTAAATCGTGTGTGCCTAAAATTTAGCTTATAACACACACGATTCTGTGAAACACACACGATTTTCCCTTCGTGGTAAATAACCAAGGAGGGTTCATTATGGCTCGCAAAATGAAGGTTACCACAGCAAAACTTACGCAATGTACATGGGAAGAAGCTTTTGAAGGTTTTGTTTTTTGGAAACAGGCACAGGGATTAAGCATTACGACTATAACTGGTTATAAAAATGTTATTACCCACTTCTTCAAGCGGTTCCCATATTGCTGGCAGTCAGCAAAATTGAGAAACTCCATAATTCAACACATGGCAGATAATATTAAACCAGCAACCTATAACCTAAGACTTATTTATCTGAGGGCGTTATTTGATTGGTGTATTAGAGAAGGCTACCTGGATGTTAATCCTTTGAGTGATTTTAAGAAGAGAAAGGCTCAACCACGTATTGTGAACATACCAGAAGATGTGTTGCAATCATTGTTAAAACTTCCAGACCAAACATCCTTTGCAGGTTTAAGAGATTACACCTTGATATTATTGACCTTGGACACAGGAATAAGACCTAAAGAAGCATTTAACTTAAAACCACAGGACATTGATTTAAAACACTTCTTTATTACCATACCAGAGGAAGTAGCTAAAACAAGAGTTACCCGTAGTTTGCCAATTCTCCCACCAACAGCAAAAGCATTAAACAAGCTAATTAGGGCAAGACACCCTGCATGGGCAATTGATACTCCTATTTTTTGTAGTTGTGAGGGAACAACTTTAAGCCGTCATACATGGGGTGATAGAATTGAAATGTATAGTATCAAATTGGGTTTTAAAATCCGCCCTTATGACCTTCGCCATGCTTTTGCTCTGTTATACCTTAGAAACGGTGGACATGCTTTTGCTCTTCAGAAATCTTTAGGCCACACAGATATGAGTATGACCAAACGCTATGTTAATTTAACTGGGCAAGACTTAAAGAATACCCATGCAAAAGCAAGCCCATTGAATAAACTAATAGTAACAAAGAAGAAAGACAGAATTAGGAAGATCAGCATTTGATTTGTTAGTGATATGACCTTCCCCTTTATTCTCTTGCAAACTGCAACCAAGGGGAAGGTTCTTTTTTAGCCAGTCTTACGCAATTTATTATGATAATTGCAGTGTTCACTCTGGTTGTTTAATAACTCAAGGTTTTCAATCCGGTTATCTTTTTTATCTCCGTTTTTGTGATGTACAACCTCATTAGAAAGCAAGAACCTTCTAATTAATTGTTCCATTACATAACGGTGTTCATAAATATAACCAGCTGAACAGGCAGAAGGATGACCAGGCATATAAAACCTAATGTAACCCTCTGAATGCTTGCTTTTTCCACCCTTCCAATGACGGGCATTCTCACCAGTAGATTTTTTATTTCCATAAGTAGCACTGCAAGATAGGCTACAGCATTTCCTCTGAGATTTTGTCAAAGGCTTACCGCAATTAACACAACACCGCTCCTGTTTTTCCAACCCAACAACCCCTTTATAAAAGAAATGAAAGCCCTGTCAAAAAGGCTTTCACTTTTATTATCGTATTTGGGGTGTGTTTTTCCTAAAGAACTATTTGGTAATAGATGGGGATATTAAAGTCATAAAATACCAGCAAAGTTATTTAGGAAATTTACTAGCAAAAAACGATAATAGTATTGAAAACATAAAAGCACAATTATCTTCTAAGGGGCTGATTATCATGTTGAAGTTGGAAGTGATTAACTCAAAAAACAAGGTACATGAGAGGTAAATGAATGGACACAGAAAAAATATTGATTCCCAACAGCTTACACAATTTGGGACTATCTGGTTTTGATTTCACCACCCTGTAAAAAACAACATGGATGATATTAGGGTTAAGGATGTCATTCAGTTGAGGTATGATACTGGACTAATAAGTAGTGTAGACAAGGATGGGAAACCTAGGAGCGGTAAAACGAGTAGTAGCCTAAAAAAACTTGAGGATAAAGGACTAATCCAAAGAAAAGGCCATGCAATAATAATCAATCTACCAGATGGCAACAAAGGGTATCACTTAATTTATTCTTGGGTACTACTGGACAAGTTAAAAGACATTGGCGAGCAAGCCTTTACTCAATTCTGCCTGTTAAACTCCCTAGCAGACAGGAAAGACCCCATTAAGGGTGTCATTTGCTGGATTGGGTATCATAAACTTAAGGAACGCTTAAGATACACAGTAAACAAAGATGGGATACTGCAATATAAAGAACCTTCTGATAACACAATCTCAGGTTCCAATAAGATTTTGGTAAAAAACAACTTGATTGAAATCATACCAAGTGGAGATGGTAACAAACACAAAAGACACAGCAACAAATATAAAATTTTGTTTCCAGCCATAGACAAAAAGCAGGATGAACGAAACCTTAAAAACAAATATCCTGACAAGGTTATACCATTTAAAAGCAAAGACACTTTAACAAGTGATTCAAAAGACAAACCATCAATTGGGCTTATCAATCATGTTATGAAGGAATATAAATTAACTGATATTAACACATCCATAGCAAATAGTGAAATTAAACAAATGCAATCAATGGGCTTTTCAATCGACGAAATAAAAAATTGCATTGAATATGCCGGGAACTTATTTAAGATAAAAGACATAATAAAATATTTACTTATACCAGGAAGTCTATTACTGATATAATGCCTAAAGTTATTAAAATTAAGGAGCAACACAATAAAGTGTTTAATGATAGAGCAAATTCAATTATTAAACTACTTAAGGAACATAATTACCCTTACACTGTGACTACCGTTGATATATTTGAACTTACCCAAAAACGCATTGGTCACTTAATATCCCTAAAAGAAACTTTAGAATTTTTATCTAAGGAACTAATAAGCTTACCACCATTAGATGAATTGACCTATGATTGGTGCAATGAGGTTGTAGAGGTCAAAGAAAATGTTGAAATTAAAAGGATAAGTAAATCTATTCATGATAGTAGACAAAGAAGAGAAAAAAGGTATGCATTATGAGTAAGATTTTTTACTCACATAATTTAAATTCTTACTCTAATTTCATTGTTTTTTACTCTGTAATAGCTATTTTTTACTGGAACTATAGATATTCAATATGTTTCAATATTACCCAATATCATTCAATAGTTGTGAATGATTTGGGGAAGATTTATTATTGGAAAGTAACCTTACCTAATAGCTTGGGGGACTAACCGTCCCCCCTGACCCCCCTGCCATTCAGTGGGAAAAGTAGTATTCAAACTCTGCTCCAATACTGACAAGGTTCCAACACTGACAAGGAAATACTTTCCCAATAAACCACCCTTCTTGCATACTCTTGCCAAACATTTATCCGTATGTGAAATTTGCAACAAGGCCTGCTAAGGCTAAGTTTATCAACGATAAAAACATCGTATGATGCCCCGTTGCCCTGGTACATATTGTAAAGCCTAATATTGTTTACACATGGACACGGTGTCCTTAAGTTAAAACCAGTTAATCTAATAGCTTAGAGCTTTTCAACAATATTAAACCATTGGATTTTGTAAATAGCCTTTATCTTATATTCAGAGCTTTAGCAATCACCGATTGCACAGCAGGTTTACATCATGTGCCCGCTGGGTTTTTAGTCAGACACTCCTTACCAGTAGTTGCACCAGTATGTTCCTGAATGTTTTTTAAATCTGAACAGCATTTTTGAAAGGCAATATGGTTACAAATATCTTCTTTAGAAACATTCTTACAATAACACAATGGTACTGAAGGATTATCTTCCTCTTTAAACCACACTTTAACCTTAACATCGGGCTTGAAGTAAATCTGATTACCAAAATATATAACCTTACAATCCTTAGAAAGGCAGAGAAAAAAGCCTTCATTTACGGTTGGAAGACATTCTTCCTTAACGATATTTTTAATTGTTTCAGACCGCACTTCTTTACCAGGTTTCCCGCAAACGGGACAGGTAAGTGCATTGACATCTAAGTGATTGGCTCCGCATACCACTGTTGAAGTATCCAAAAAGAAAACTCCTTTCTTGGTGAGATTGGTCTTACGCCTTTAGTAAATTTTCTGTGTTAGTTTAATTATACCTTCACAGCAAATCTTATTGCGTATTTTAAAAATGTTTGATGTTAGACAACCAGCTTTCCCCACTCCTTATATTTTTAAACTAGCTCCAGTTTGCTACCGTATACTACCCTGCAATGGTCAGAATATTTGTATGCAATTCATAAGGAACCGAGGTAGGAATAAACCCCTACCCCGTAATTTTAAGCCCTTTATTTATCATTCTGATAAGCTAAAAATCAAGTTACAACTTACCCAAAGCTGAAATCTTCTCATCCTCTGTCGGTTGGGTATATACCATAGTGGTATTAATGTTAGCATGTCCGGCCAATGTTGCAACAGTTGTAATATCTACCCCACTGGTAAGCAACTCCCGACAGAATGTATGCCTTAGCATATGCGGGCTTACCTCTCCAACATTTGCCTTGGTTGCATACCTGTTAAGGATACGGAAAACAGCTTCCCTTCTTAAAGCTCCACGTTGGCCTAGGAACAGTCTTTTATCATTGGTTAAGGGTCTAACCCCTAAGTAATCTGATATAGCTTTTCTGATAGGAGCATTTAAGGGGATTGTTCTGTATTTACTACCCTTACCAGACCTGATTGTTAATGTGCCTTTTCTTTCACTGATTTGAATATCATCTAGTTCAATATTGCAAAGCTCACTGACACGGCATCCAGTGTTATATAGGGTTTCAATGATGGCTATGTCCCTTAGATTAACGCTTCTGTGGAACTCCCTTCTTAGCTTGTAGAAATCATTCTTTGACAAAGACTTGGGAGCGGTATCCTTGGCTTGTATTTTAACCTTCTTAACTGCCTTGGCAGGGTTGGATGATAAAACACCAATTGCGGACAGGTAATCACAGAACTTGGATAAACCAGAAAGCTTATTGTTAATGCTGGCAGGGTTCTGCTTGGCATTGCTAAGCAGGTAAGATTTATATTCTCTAATATCCAGTTCAATCATTTCTTTGGGGTCAAATTGTTTACCTGTCCTGCCTTCAATGTACTTAGCAAAGTCAGCAATTGTCCTTATGTAATTTGATATGGTGTTAGTTGATTTCTCTTGCCTGATTAATTCCTCTCTGAATTGGTCAACATGTTCCACTGTAAATCCTCCTTTAGGTGCTTTAAATAATTGTGTTGCTGGATTTACACCTGCTAAGTGGTTACTTGTTGACACTATTATACCAAATAACCATGCAACTAGCAACATAATTCTCATTGTGTTGCTAGCTTATGTTGCTAGAAAACTTAACCGTTTAATCTGTTTTAAATGGTATTTTACGAACAATTATTGTGGTCATAGTTTAAGTTTTACTCTATGTGAAAAAAAAGGAAAAACATCGGTAAAGGAAGAAATATGGATTGAGAGGTGATAAAAATGGTAGAACCAGTGAGCAGAACAAGAATAGATGCTTCCCCAACAAAAGAATTCTTTATTTTTATGCTTACAAAGGATATATCACTAATTCGTGCAATTGCAGATTTAGTTGATAACAGTGTAGACGGTGCAAGAAGGTTAAGACTAAATAGACAATATGATGGTTTAAGTATAAGAATAGAAATTGATAAGGCTCACTTTATAATAGCGGATAATTGTGGCGGTATTTCAGTTGATTTAGCAAGGAAATATGCATTTCGGTTCGGCAGGGCTGAAGGTATGCCTGATATGCCATATTCCATTGGACAGTTTGGTGTAGGTATGAAAAGGTCATTATTTAAGTTAGGTAACGTTTTTAGCATTGAATCACAAACAGAAAACTCCCGTTTTGTCGTAACCCAAAACGTTCTTGAATGGGCAAAAGATAAATCTAATTGGGATTTTCATTTTAGTGATATAGATGATAATTGGCAATTGCCTGCGGGGCAAGAAAGTGGAACAAAAATAACGGTTACAGAACTTCATCAAACTGTATCTGATGAATTTAGATTAGAAAATTTCCAAACCCGTCTTATATCCGAAATTGAAGCTGCTCATCAATCTAGTTTAGATAAAGGATTAGCAATTACTTTAAATGGAATACCCCTCAAACATAGGCCAGCTGAGTTATTATTGTCCAGCAACCTTAAGCCAGCACATAAAGAACTCTCAATTTCTGTTGAGGATAATCAAGTAAAGGTAAAAATTTTTGCAGGCTTATCTAAATCAGAACCATCTAAAGCAGGTTGGCACATATTTTGTAACGGTAGATTGATTCTTGAAGCAGATAAGACTCAAACTACAGGGTGGGGTGACGGCAACCCTCAGTTTCATAATAGATACGCAAGGTTTAGAGGTTATGCATATTTTGATTCTGACGTAGCAAAATTTCTTCCATGGAATACTACCAAAAGTGATGTTGATTATAGTTCTTCAGTATTCCGTTCAGTGCGTTTAGAAATGATTACTTTGATGCGTCCAATATTGGAGTTTCTAAAAAAAGTTGAATCAGAAAAAGAGAATAAAGATGAAAAGGAAGACCCTACACCGCTCGAATTATTTATTAATGATGCTAAACCAGAAATTATTGAACGCTTTGAGTACAACCAACCACAGATTTTTATTGCACCAGCCCGTCTAAAAGGAAAGGACAAACCACAGATGGGTCGTATTTCATATGCTAAACCACTTAAGGAAATAGAAAAAATTAAAAAAATTCTAAACGTAGACACATATAAGGAGGTTGGTGAAAAAACATTTGAGTATTATTTTGATTTGGAGTGTGAGGAATAATGAGTGGGAGTTATGAGAGGATTAATTATGCCTTAAGACCAGCTAAATGCATTGAAAGAAAAATGTTATGTGAAGCCTTTAGACGCTTATCGGATTTCAGGTTGGTAGAATCATATAGATACGTAGGATTTGGCTCCCCTTATTTCAGTGACTTTAATCTTTTTCATAAAGAGTTAAATATATGTGCGATGAATAGCATTGAACACGATACTGAAAACACAGAAAGGTTTTTATTTAATAGACCGTTTAAATGTATTGAAATAAATTTTGGGGAATCAAATGAAATATTACCGCAATTGCCGTGGGGCGATATATGTACCTTAACATGGTTGGATTACGATGGAGCGTTAAACAATAGTGTTTTAGAAGATATTAAACACATTACAGCCAATTCAGCACCTGGGAGCTTAATAATTATCTCTGTTAATGCTCACCCATATCAATATAAAGAACTTCCAACTGAAAGGCTAGACACACTAAGGGAGTATGTCGGCGTTGAAAAAGTTCCAGCAAACGTAGCACCAGGAGATTTAAACTCATGGGGACTAGCAAAAATAAGTAGAAGGATTGTTCAAAACGAAATAGATGAAACTCTAACAGATAGAAATGCAATTAGACCTTCAGGGCAAAAGATTCTATATAGACAGCTGTTTAATTTTCATTATTCTGATGGTGCAAAAATGCTTACCGTTGGAGGAATATTATATGATGAAGGCCAGTTGCCTAAACTGGAAAGTTGTGCTTTTGGAAGTCTTCCATTCATAAAAAATAATGAGGAACCTTATCTCATAGAAGTACCTAATTTAACCTTACGTGAAATACGTCAGCTTAATGCCCAGCTCCCAACTGCGAATCTTGAAGAACTAGATGCTCCTGGTGTACCGAAAAGAGATATAGAACGATATGCACAAGTCTACCGCTATTTCCCTACATTTACAGAAGCTGATATTTAATTATCAATGCAATTAAAACTTTAATTCGTTATATAAGTAACTTAACTTATGGACACAGTGAACATAAGTTAAGGGCAGGGGTTTACTAACTTGAAATAAAAAAGGTTAATGCCCATGGAGCGGGGTTAGCCAGCAGTCAAGATATACGCTTCTTGAATGAGCAAGCGTGGTATAATGCTCAAAAGCAAATGGAGGGTTTTTCCCATGTCTATGCCCAAGCAATCTGAAATTGAGTTTCCCTTGCTCCAAGTTCTAATTGAAATAGGGGGTAAGGGTAAACCATCAATTATATATCCCTTAGTTTCTAAAAAATTCCCGCAATTAACTCAAGAAGATGTTCAGAAGACATTGTCTTCTGGTGGCAATAAGTGGAATAACAGAATTCAGTGGGTTAGACAGCGTTTAGTATCCCTAGGTGAAATGTGTTCTCCTGAATATGGTATATGGGAAATAACTGCAAAGGGCATCGAACGTATCAAAGGTATATCTAATAAGGAACCTAATAGTCAACCTAAAAACCTAGTTGAACTATATGAAGATTATGAACAAGGCATAAGAACCCAACTTCTTGAACGTTTGCTTGAACTAAGTCCCGCTCAGTTTGAAGCATTCTCTAAAAAGTTTTTGCAAGCGTATGGGTTTGTAAGCCTTGAAAACACAAAGATTTCAAACGATGGTGGTATAGATGGATTTGGAAAACTGAAAGTCGGCCTTGCATCTATGTATGTAGCCTTTCAATGCAAACGCTGGCAAGGGGTTGTTGGTAGACCTGAAATAGATAAATTTAGAGGGGCTATTCAAGGGGAGTATGAGCAAGGCATTTTCTTTACGACCTCGGACTTTACCCAACAGGCAAAAGAAGCTTCCATAAAAAAGGGTGCTGTACCGATAATCCTTATGAATGGTGAAAGCATAATTGATATTATGATACAGAAAGGTTTAGGGGTTGATAGGCAACCTCTATATCTTTATTTTGAAAGAGTTCAAGATTTTACAGATGATTGATTATTCTATTCCTTTAGCCCAATCAACCAAATAGGGCAGTTTAATCCAATTGCTGACAAGGTTCTTTTAGCAATATCGAAGTATGCCATCCCGCCAATAGAAGCTTTTCTATGAGAAAAGTATTTATAGGGTTCAGAAATAACGATTTTAATTCCTAAAGCTAAACGTCTTTCAAAATAAGCTATTCTGAATCCACAAAAGTCTTTAAACATAGATTCCACTTTACCAAATTGGGCTTCGATATGAATCAGTTTACCGTTAATAGATTTTGCAAAATCAGTATGCCAGTTAGCACCAAGGGTTGAAGAAGTTAAACATAAGGAACGCTGATTGTTTGAAGTTTTCCCTTGACCACAGGCATCCAATACCCCTGAAGATAAACCCTTTACACCAGGCGGGCATGTATCATAAGACCATCCCTTATTGAGCAATGCCCGGAATAAATGCCGATTGATTTCTGATTGGGTTGCCAACTTTGGAAGTTTGTCTAATGCATCTATGATTTCTTGATATAGGTTGTGGTTAATAGAATCTATATATTCCTTGGAACAGTTGTAAAAGTAATGTTCACATTGCATTAAGGAGTTCTCCTTGCTGACTTGATTCTTAAAGCATATTTCAACGAACAGGTATAAAATTCCTTCGTACTGTTAAAGCGGGAACCCTCCACCTTTACAAACTTAATTTAAACAAAGGCTTGTCTATATACTAGTGTTTGGTCAGCAATAATGCGAAGGGGGGATTTGCACATCCCTATGAAAGGTTAAACTCCTGAACACGGTGAGCATATGTGAGGGTAGGGGATAGTTTACTAGCAAAAATTTAGATGCCCATTGTCTATGGAGTGGGGTTAGTCAGCAGTCAAGATAGAAGGAAGAATTAACACGTTTGAAGGTAAGAGGACTTTGCATACCTTGTTTGGCTTTGCCAATCATGCTAATATTACCTTACACGATTCACTGATTTGGGATGTTTCCATTTAGAGAAATCGTGTAAGTCTAAATTAAACCATGAAGAGAAAACCGTTGATATACCTGGATATGTAGGGTGCTAGACTTCGCACACGACTCAAAATCGTGCGGGGAAACTCATGAGGGTTCGACTCCCTCCTTCGGCACCAAAAGTATTACAAAAAAGGCTTCACAGGTTCCTGTGAAGCCTTTTTTGTTGTGTCGTTCTGCAGTACACCTGTGCACCCCTCCCACCTTCATCTACCCCTGGTCACCGTACTTTAACTTGTTAAAAATTTAACTATGCACTGATTCAATCTTTATTTATAATTGCATTAGAAGAATTGTTCAGTACGGGAGCATGGATATGATAGTGAGCACTAAACCTTTAAAGGTTAAACTTAAAGAAACAAAAAACCCTCTCGGTGATTTTATGCTCATCAACAAAAATGATAATTATTATGTCCATACTAAAGAAGTTCTTTTTGTAAGATATATTGGTATTCCTGATTCCATTAAGCTTTACATAGAAAGTATTCTAAATATAGACCGGCATTTTTCTTCAAGCATGTCTACCGTTCCTTACTTACGGCTGCATAGGCTCGAGAAATTATCAAATCAACAGGATGTTGACAGGCTAGCTAATGTGTGGGCAAATTGGCAAAATATTATTCATAATTCCTTCAATGATTCGCTTGCACTTTATGAAACACCTCTGGGCATACAATTAGGTAACGATACCCTTGAATGGACTATGAAAATTACCTTTAAAGAAATTATTTCGATATACAAAGATACACATCCAAATTCCAATGCGACTGCATTAAAAAACTTTGTTGTTAAATTTATGAATTGGATGCAACTTTATTTGCCAAGGCTTTTTTATACCCCAATAAATATCAGTGTTTCCCCGAAAGTTATTTTTATCGGAGAGATTAAACATCATGAATTATTATTTTTGTATTTCTTATCTAGACTTGGCTGTGACATATGCTATATGAACCCCCAAGAGGACATTGTCAATTTGTACCCTGAAGTAAAAAAATACTCAACATTATATAAGTGCAGCACTCTATATCTAGATAAAGTAACAATACCTGATTTTTTACCTACACCGCACCTAGGACATCCTTCCTTGGCCTCAATGCCGGATAATATTTCCCGCTCTAGCATACCTAATACTGCAAAAATGTCCTCAAATCTATCCAACGCTAAAGAATACAGTTATGAGGAGTTGGCCGGGCTTTCAAACTCTGTTGTAATGATTAAAGTTTATGATGATCATAATAATATTTTATGCAGCGGCTCCGGTGTTGTCATTCATAGCAACGGGTATATTTTAACTAATTTACATGTAGTTGCGGGTGGACATCTTTTTTCTGTGCTCTACGAAAATGAAACTAAAGAATATATCACAGCTGATTTAATTAAATATCACCAGGAATATGACCTAGCTATTATTAAAATTGATAAAAACTGCTCACCGCTCATTGTTAAAACTGATGGTAATTTGGTGCGGGGACAGAAAATTGTTGCCATTGGCAGTCCTTTAGGGTTGTTTAATTCCGTTTCGGATGGCATTGTTTCCGGTTTCCGAGATATTAATGGGATACCCATGATCCAGTTCACTGCTCCGATTTCCAATGGAAGTTCTGGCGGTGCACTGTTGGATATGTTTGGAAGACTAGTGGGATTGATTACGGCAGGTTTTGATAAAGGACAAAATCTTAATCTGGCAGTACCTTGCCAAAAAATATATGAATTTGCACAAAACTTTATTGAAGCACGCTAACTAGCTTATCATGCCTATGGACAATCATAGTTAATGAACCCTCGGTTGCCCCGGGTGGTTCGGTTCATACAAAGTATAATTCACTTCTTCAGGCTCTTGGTCTTCGTTCTTAGTGGTCGCTCGGCCTACAGCACTGGCTGATAGAGGGATTGTGTTTTCAAACAACCCGGAGGCACCCAACTTACTTGCAACTGTTGCCGTTACCGCACCATAGACCGTTTGAACGAAAAACTCGGTAAGCGCGGTCTTGGGTAGGGCAGCGCGAATTCTGGTTGCTCCCATAGTTCCAAATACACCGTATAAGGCTGTCCACATCATGCCACCGGCCAAAGCACCCTTTAACGTAGCCCTGTCTTTGCCGGTTATCGACAGAGCATATACCGAGACAATCCCAAGCGTGGCGGCAATGATATTATCGGCCAAATAACCGACAACTTTTCCTCTTTTTCCTGTTATTTTATGAGCTGGTAGTAACATACTTGATGCCCTTACCGGCCCATCGAACTCGGACAGGTTATATTTCATAGCTAATGACCCTAATGCAATTTTAACTGCGTTGCCGGTGAGGCCGGATACTATACCCAGCAGAAACCTGTCCTTAATCATGTGCGTCCTCTCCCCTAGGGTTTGATTTAATGTTGTATTTAATTCTCTGCGGGAATGAGTAACACAATTCATTATAGTGGCTGGTAATTCTTCGCAATAAAAAGCGCCACTTTAACAACTGGCGCTTCCCTCTGCAAACGTCAATTAAATTTCCAGAAAGCTAATAAAATCAAACTAAATTTAGGGCCCGCGCCAGAGTGGTTATGGTGATACAGATTATAACTCCAATACTAGCCGGGATTATGGCAGCTAATAAAGTCCACCGCCAGTTTTTCTGTTCCCTTTGTATGGTAAAAAGCGTTGTCCCGCAGGGCCAGTGGCACAGCGCGAATATTACGGTACATAGTCCCGTTAGCCAAGTCCAGCCGTGCTGATCGATCAACAGGTGACGCAAGTCGGCCAGGCTTTCCATTTGCACCAAGGTACCACCGGAAACATAACTCATAATCAGGATGGGAAACACTATTTCGTTGGCCGGCAGACCCAGGATAAAGGCCATCAGGATGAAACCATCCAACCCCATCAACCCCGCAAAGGGATCCAGCCAATTAGCGGCGGCGGCGAGGATAGTGCTGTCCCCGATGGTTGTATTGGCCATGATCCAGACTAACCCACCGGCGGGGGCGGCAATAACAACCGCGCGGCTAAGCACAAATATGGTGCGATCTATAACCGAGCGAACCAATACCTGTCCCACCTGCGGTTTCCGATATGGCGGCAGTTCCAGGGTAAAGGACGAAGGCTCACCTTTCAGCAGGGTCTTTGATAAAAGCCAGGATACAAATAGCGTTACCGCTATGCCGAAGACCACCAGACCAGCCACTCCAAGGGTGGCAATGAAGCTGCCCAGGGTTACCGAGACCGAACCGGCAATAAACAGACTTGCCAGGGCTATGATGGTGGGGAACCTGCCGTTACAGGGCACAAAGGTATTAGTCAGCGTAGCTATTAACCGTTCCCTGGGGGACTCGATAATCCTACAAGCTATCACACCGGCAGCATTACACCCAAACCCCATACTCATGGTCAAAGCCTGCTTGCCATGAGCGCCGGCTTTCTTAAAGAACCGATCCAGGTTAAAAGCAACTCTGGGTAAATAACCCGCATCTTCCAGCAAAGTAAAAAGGGGAAAGAATATAGCCATCGGCGGAAGCATTACCGAAACAACCCAAGCCAACGCGGTGTAAACCCCTAGCACCAGGAAACCATGCAGCCATTCCGGTGCACTTAAAGCTAAGAAAAGTTCGGTTAACCTGCCTTGCACCCAAAATAACTGCGTTGCTAAAAACTCGGAGGGGTAATTGGCACCGGCAATGGTGATCCAGAATACAACGGCCAGCAGGCCGAACATGATGGGAAATCCCCAGATCGGGGAAGTAATAATATTATCTATCTTACGGTCCCAGTCAACTCTGTGAACTGACGTGTAGCTAACCACGTCTTTGGTTATATTTTCCGAGGTATCGTAAATGCTTTTAACTATTCCATCCCTGATGCCGGCTTGTTGGTCGCCGATAATGCCTTTGGCCTCTTCAAGCAGGTTTCCCACGGCGGCTTCCGAATTCACGCCAGCACCTCCAGGTCCGCCTGTTTTGGATTCTGTTCTTTGTAATATCGCTCCATAGCCTGCACGAGTTTCGTATCACCATCTATTAGGCGCAAGGCAACCCAGCGAGTGTTTATATGGGTACCAATTATTTCTCGCACTTTGGGCTCCATTTGGGCAATCGCTTTTTCCATTTCATCCGAATAGCGCACCAGCACTGGTTTGGGCATTACTCGCCCCAAAGCTACATCACTGATGGTATCCATTAATTCAGACAACCCCTCCCCACTGCGGGCCGCCGTGGGTACAACAGGAACACCCAGTGCTTTACTTAGCTTTTGGATATTTATGTGCATTTTTTTGCGCCTGGCTTCATCAATAAGGTTAACACATACAATAACATTGTCGGTAATTTCCATTACCTGAAGAGCCAGGTTTAGATTGCGCTCCAAACAAGTTCCGTCGGCTACCACAACCGTAGCGTCCGGATTTGCAAAACACAGGAAATCCCTGGCCACCTCCTCTTCAACGGAATTGGCATGCAGTGAATAAGTACCGGGCAAATCTATTAAAGTATACCTGCGGCCACCATGAATAAAACTTCCTTCAGCACGCAGCACCGTTTTACCGGGCCAGTTTCCGGTATGCTGCCGCAGCCCTGTTAGTGCATTAAATACAGTACTTTTTCCTGTGTTTGGGTTCCCGGCCAGCGCAATCACCAATTCGCTCCCGGCATTTGGAACATTAAATATTTCTCTGGTGGTTGACCTTCCGGTCGATTGGTAAGTGAGTCCCATTCCGCTCCTCCTTTGGAAGTGCCTATAATTAAGAAACCTGAACCACAAGCACCTTCTCAGCTTCTTCCTTTCTAAAAGCAATAATGGCCCCCCTAATATTAAAAGCAATGGGGTCGCCCAACGGACTCCTGCGTATAACTTCCACTTTAGTTCCGGGCACAAGACCAAGGTCAAGCAACCGTCTTCTGGTTAGACCTTGGGCGTTTAGCTCTGTAACCAGAGCACAGCAACCATTGCCCAGGCGGTTTAGCGGCGTACTCTTATTCATTTTTCGGCCCCCTAAACTTTAATGTGCTTTAGTTTGTTAAATGAAGCTAACATTATATATAAAAATATATGTTTAAGCAGCTTTTTGTGTTACAAGGCATAACCAGCCTGTTCATGATGCAATGTTTGCTAACTTTATGCCTGCTTTGAATAAACAAAAAGACCCGGCTACGGCCAGGCCTTGCAATTTTTTATTATTTTCGGAACGATTATAAAAACCTGGTTTACCAAATACGTGAATCTTAGTCTTTATACCCGTCAATTAAACCCAGGCCTTTTTCCTTTCTTTGGTCACAGTGTTTAAGAAATTCTAAGCGACATTCCTGGTTGTTTTTAAAAAAATCGACCAGACTTTCTATAGCCCTGATGGTGGGCAAAGTTAAATAATGCTCCATTGCTTCAACTTCGGCTTTGATATCGCAATCAGAGTCAATAACCCTTAGAAACTTTTGCAGTATACTGTTTCTTTCCACCAGAAACTTGCCTAGCTTGCGTCCCTTTTTAGTCAACACCAGTTCTCTGTACTTTTTATATACCAAGTAATTTTCATTACTTAGCTTGCGAATGGCATTATTTACCGATGGCATGGTTACATCCAGGCATGTGGCAATATCGCTTACCCGGACAACATCGTTATGCAGAGAAAAACGGTAAATCTCCTCCAGGTAATCTTCAAGACTCGGCGACAACAACTGATAATCCCCCCTAGCAATAAGGGTTAATTGTTGGTTAATTCTAATT
This sequence comes from Peptococcaceae bacterium BRH_c8a, assembly GCA_000961575.1. Classification (GTDB taxonomy): domain Bacteria; phylum Bacillota; class Desulfotomaculia; order Desulfotomaculales; family Desulfallaceae; genus BRH-c8a. The sequence goes on along the minus strand of LADP01000042.1, from coordinate 50,982 downwards.
TAACAAACTTAAACCAGACTAAGTCTATGTTTAAACTTATTTTGCCGCGGTTAATATCATGCAAAGTTTTTGAAACCCATCAATGTTTATTCCAAATGAACAAAATAAACCACCCGTTGCTTGCTACGGGTGGTTTATGCAACCTTCGATTAAGCAAATTACGCAATTAAGCGCCCTTCAGTTTCATATCCAACGCAACTATAGCGTACTGTAATTTATCGAAATCAACTTCCTGACCGTCTTCCTGAATTAGGTACTGGTATGCCAAATCATTATATTCAAAAAGCATCATCATAAATTGCCCAAGAAATACCGGATCGGTTAACATACCGTGTCTATAAGCCTTGATATACGGGTTTTCATCCGTTTGCTCCGCACAACAAGTGCAAGTTTCAATTTTATCTTTTAGCGCGTCAAGCGCATCGACCACATATACGGGAACTTGCCGGACTGCTTCAAATAGATCCCTTTCTTCCAAATTAAAACCCCCTCTAATTTAATTTAAAATATCCAAAAAGCTAGGTGATATTTTTTTTAGTTTTTTCTGCACCCGGTACATGGAATTAGTGATGGTTTTGTTCGGTACACCAATTTCATCTGCAATTTGCATGTATGTATAACCACGCAAATACAAGACCAGGGAATGCATTTCTAATGGGCTCAAAATTAATTGTAATGTTGATTTAACCTGATTTAAAGCTTCATTCAGGATTACCTGGCGTTCCGGATCCATACTTTCGCTGTTCTTAATGACCTGAAACAAATTCCTTCCGGGCTGCTCATTAATATCCATATCTAAAGAAGTAAATGAATTTAATGGTATATGCTTTTGTCGGGTGGCCGTTTTGATAGCTGTGATAATTTGCCTTTTAACACATAAAACTGAAAAATTTTTAAACGATAGCTTTTGGGTCGGGTCAAAGTCCCTGATGGCCTTGTAAAACCCCAACATAGCTTCCTGAATCAGGTCTTCTTTATCGGCCCCGATAATATAGTATTTCCTGCCTAAAGCATTAATTAGCAACTTATACCGGTAAAATAGAATCAGTACCGAATCAGAATTGCCTTTTTGGCCCAGTGCCACCAATTGTTCATCGGTAAGCTCGTTTAATCCTGCAGGATATTTGTTCTCCAGCACTGCCGCCTGATGATGAAGGAATTTCACCCGAAACTCTCCCCTTGTTGTCAATATCAATCAAAAAGACCATTTAAACAATCCAAAATCTAATTCTAGGTGAAATACCCAATATCCTTCTATAGACAAAATCATATATACCATTTAATTACATTTATGATATAATTAACTAGTATCAATCCTATATGAGGAGCACAATCTTTATGGTTAAAAAAAGGGCCAATGAACTTGATGGCACTGCCTGGTCCAGATATTCCATAAGCGTTTGGAACGACATTAGGAAAAGCAGGGACGAAACTCGGTTGAAACATCCGGCAATGTTCCCTCAAATGCTTGTTACCCGGTTACTGATGTGTTTTACCACCGAGAGTGATAAACGTGTTCTAGACCCATTTGCGGGCAGCGGCTCTGCACTTATGGCTGCCAGGGAACTCGGTAAGTATGGCATTGGTTTCGAATTGGTTGACGAATATATTCAACTGACCCGAGCGCGCTTGGAGCAGTCTACCCGGCAACAAGAAAACGGGTACGAAATACATCAAGCCGATGCCCGAAATTTAATCACAATTATTGAACCAAATTCAATTGATTGTTGCGTAACGTCACCACCATACTGGGATATCTTGTCTCAAAAACGTACTGCTGATGGCAAACAAAAACGGGACTACGGGAATCAACCCGAGAACTTGGGCCGGATCAACGATTACGAACGGTTTCTAGAAGCCTTGGAACAGGTCTTTTGCAACGTTTTTCAGGTTTTAAAGAGCAGCCGATACTGCATTGTCAATGTCATGGATATTAGAAAAAAGAGTATGTTTTACCCGCTGCACAGCGACCTGGCCCAAAGGATGCAAAAAATCGGCTTTATATTTGACGATATCATTATCTGGGATCGCCGGCACGAATACAACAACCTGAGGCCGCTGGGATACCCCAGTGTTTTTCGGCTTAATAAAATACATGAGTTCTTGTTAATATTCAAAAAACCATGACCAGACTTATAGTTCAATCCCACCAGCCCGGATGTGTCAATTTATATTCATCCACGTAAAAGCTGTTTTAGCATAATTAAAACCTGTCTGCGCAAAATATACACGTCACAATTTCAAATTACGATTGTTCACTTAAAACAGGAAGGGTGGTATTATGCCCATGATGTTCGGTTATGGAGGCTTCGGCCTGTGGGGACTGGTTATGATGCTACTGTCCGTCGCTGTCCTAGGGTTAATCATTTACTGGGCAGTATTTTCAGGAGTAAGAAACGCTTTGAAAGCCGGCTCCGGTGATAGAAACACAGAACCTTGAACGCCCTTAATGTTAACATCCCTCTGCGCGTCTTCATACCTGGAGGTAAGCGATTCATCCGTAACTGCAAATATGTTGTTGTAAAGTGGCTAAAGCGAGGTGTTAACGTGCAGCTAGAACCCGGTGAAAAATCATTTTTAGCTTATTTCCCAACCTCCAAAGCAGCGGAGCAGGCTGCGGAGGAATTAAAAAAAGCTAAGCTCGGAACGGTGCAAGTAGATCGCATATCCCGATATGGCGTGAATTTAGACGCCCACTATAATAATCCCATTAATCGTGCTGTAACTATAAGCGGGCCCACTATTTATTCGGACAGTAACGCTGAAAACCGAAACGAATCCGAACGGGTATTACTGGCCGCGGATCCGTCCGCTAGCGGCATTGGCGATAAGGATTACGGTGTGGCCGGCGGGAGGGCTTTTCTGCTTACCCTGGTAACCAGTGAAGAAAAAGCCGACCAGGCTGAAAACGTTATCACCGCACACGGTGGTCAAATTTAAAAACCTGTTACAGAAAAGAAGTCGTAATTAAGGGCCGCTATTGCGGCCCTTGCTGGTATTTAAAAAAGTTTATTACACCTTTCGTTTGCCTCCTGCAGCAATATATCCGCCTGACCGGTAAGTTTATGCAACTCTTCTTTTTCAGCCTGCCCAACAAGCCGGTTGGCCCTAGATTCTATCTGCCGAATAATTTCCTGGGTATTTGCGATGCAGTTTTGCAATTCCGCTTTATCGCTGGTATTAACCATTTAATCACCCCCCCTGTGCTAAAATTAACTTGGCCTGAATAAGAACCAAATATACGCGGTTAAGCACCGGCGGCGGTTTCACTCGTTGTTGTAAATTTTTCTCAAATCCAATATAATAGTGTCAAGAGCATTGCTTATGTTTTCTCTTTTAAGCCTGCATAAAAGCGGTGCTAATGGGGTGAAATCCATGATGCCCGGAAAAATAGTTTTAGCTTTAATATTACTGATTATATCCGTCTTAGTAACCGCTTGCGAAAAGTCCGAAAATACCTCTGCTTCCTCCACAGAATCGGAAAACATTTCAACATTCTCCCTCAACCAATTACAACCCAAAGTACTCCCCTATGTATTTACCAACCAGGGCACCTGGGTTGTTAAACCGGTGCAGATTAAAAACAAAGACAAGGCCAAAGCGCTGGAAAATATGCAGCACACATTAGATACTATTTCACCCAGACTAAAGCCTTTCCCTGCTTACCGCAACGGTAAACCCATCATCCCCAAAATCAAAATAACACCCATAACAATAGTTAAACAGGGGCGTTCAGTAAATACATTGGCATGGTTTGATATAGAGTACAACGCTATTGTATTAACATGGGACATTGCCAGTGTGGGTGAAGAAACCATCCAGTACGGCTTTAGCCACGAATTAGGCCACTGGGTTTGGTATTATATTCTTACAGACCAAGATAAGACGGAATACCGGGCTTTAGTAAACGGAAAAAAAACAATGGAATACCATAATGATTTGAAAGATCCCGGCATGAACAAGGACCTTCTAATAGAGGAATGGTTCGCCGAAGATTTCCGAATTTACGCTTGCGAGGTGCCTGACTATCCCCACTTATTAAGAACACCAATTCAAAAAAGTCCCGGTAAACCAGATGATCTGAAGAAATTTTTTAAGCGCGTTAAAGCAGACGAGGCTTAAAAAAATCCCTGGGACGCCAACTAACTTGCGCGCGCGATATTACATCGCATAACTGCTCTTTTGTCAGCGCATAATATAAACACATTGACAAACAGTAGGTGATTATAATGTCCAGCGCTAATAATCATGAAGAGTCCCCGCAACCGCTACCCAGGCTTGGGAAAATACCTCCGCCACCAGATGACCGACCGGAAGCAGGGATGAGCCTTGGGGAAATGCTTAAAGACCGGATTGGTGAAATAACTACGGGGATGGACGACCTTGAACCCACGGCAGCAGCAGGAGATGACGTTTTCTTAAAAGATGACGCCAGTAAAAAAGATAAAGCCAAAAAAAATTTCACTCGAGTGACTTCCCTGTCTTATGATGAAGTCGACCCCAGTTGACCGCTGATTCCAACCTTAAAAAGGCCGTCCCAATAGGGGCGGCTTTTTTCTCTTTTTAGCTTTTTTGCTTGTTGAGGTAATGAAAGTAGAGGGAACGCAACGCATCCAACCAGATTAGCGGCTCCAACCGATCCAGTTCCGTATACTTATCTTCACCTAGTTTTTCCTTTAGCAATTTGTTAAAACTGTCGTCCCTGCCGTAGGCCACCACTTCCTTCAACGAGTACCCATCAAATATTGTAATTAGCAGGCTGCCAAGCTCCTGGGATTTCAATTCCTCACCTCCGTACTCTTAACTCTTACTCTAAATTCGTTATTAAAAGGTTAACTACCTTCATATTACTTCGCAAATCACTCAATGCACCATTAAGAATCCCCGTATCAATATCACTACTTGTCAGTGGTCATTAACTATTTTTGTGTTAAAGCATATATTGGACTAAAGCGTCTTTTTGAGAGGAGGACATTCTTTACCCAGGGATTTACTCAAGCAAATAAAAGATTGCTCAAAAGCTTATAAACTCCCCTGCTGAGCAAGGGAGTTAATTTTAAAATAAGGAGGTTTTAGAGTATGCCAATTCAATATTACTACAATGAGCCTGATAATGTTTTATGTGTAAAAATTAAGGTACCCGTGGTTCTAGCCGAAGAAGAAGTGCAAATTATTGTTGACAACACCGTTACTCTTCCCGAATTGGCCCAAAAGATTGACCACATCGACGCACTATTGCAAGAATTTGAGGCCCGACCAATTTTCGTACATGAAAACGGAAACCGGTGGATTAGCGTAATAGAAGAAGCAGGATGGGAAAGATTCGGCTGGCACTGGAACGAACACCGCCAACCAGTGGTGAAAAAATTACTGGTTAGCGGCACCCTGCATAAGCAAATTTATTATGTAGATAAAAATGACCACGTCAAGCACGTTGGTGAAGATATACCCTTTGCCGAGGACGTGACCCTGGCTGTAGCCCAGCCCGTTGTGAACGAGGATGACGTCATTGTACAACTGCACCAAAAGAAAATCGACATGCGTTGGGATTTACAGCGAAATTCCAGGCTTCAGCAAACCGGGGTTATGATTATCCAGGTTAAAGTGGTAGAAGAAAGGCAAATTTTTGTGCAGGTTTGCCCGCAACTAAACGAAACCTGTCCACGCGGTGTTAATATCATTAGGGACAGCAGCTTTCAATTTTGGGGCAACAACACCAACCCCATATTCTGGGGTGCCAGCAACGTTCTGCAGGAAGGTAGCGCACTGATGGGAGCTATACCTAGCGAGCCGGCAGCTTTATTTCAAATTATTGAACGGGAATTTCCTAACGTCTCACCCAACTGCCAGTACCGCCTATGTTTTGATGCGCAAGAAATTCCCCGGTACCTGAAAACACATGGAGGTGTAACATCTTATAGCCTCATAGCAGAACTTTCTTTTCTTGACGAATTTGGTAATGTTCTTGTCAATGAAACAAATAGTTGGAATGCCAGCCAAATTTCAGACGAAAGGTTCTCCAACTACTGTTTAAATGCTGTATCACCTGAGGAAACAAGGGAAGCACTGGTTCGCTTTAGTTTTGAACCCCTTAATGCTGTAGGCGGTGGGACAAGAAAATGCATACCACCCCCATGTAAACCACCCGTACCACCTCCGCATGTACCACCAATTCCGCCTCCCTATGTACCACCGGTACCGCCCCCACATGTACCACCAGTATCGCCTAAACCGCCTGCGCCTGCACCTGCACCCGTTAACACCAGTGCCGTACTCATTGACAACGTTACACTAGTGTGCGTGAGGGAACTGGAAACTTAAAAGAAAAATTACGCGCATTCCCTTATAATTCTAGATGGAATGAAAGTAGACTCCCAAAACACAAAAAGGCCTCCAAGGATAAACCTTGGAGGCCTTGGTAATATTGGAGCCGACGGTCGGATTTGAACCGACGACCTGCGCATTACGAGTGCGCTGCTCTACCCCTGAGCCACGTCGGCAAGCATATATCAGAATTAAAACGCATCTTATATATTAACGATAATACAAGGTATTGTCAAGGGTAACTGCGGGCTGTCCACGCAAGGTATACCATAGTAGGTTTTATTTGACTCAAATGCGTTGTTTTAAAAAGATATACTCTGCAAAAATTGTAACTTCAACTAAATATTTGGCATTATATTTCCCGTGTCAAAGGTAATACTACAAACATCGGGTTCGCAGTTACCGGGCAGGCTTAATGCTTCTTAACCGGTGTTATCCCGGCCCTTAAAAAGGTCGTTGCGAGCCCATGACATAAAGAGACCCCTTCCTTACGGAAGGGGCTTCTTTTTGTGTAAAAGTTTCATTTGAACTATATTAACGTCCTATCCTTTTTAGGATACCCGCCACACGCCCCCCAATTACCGGCAACCGGCGCACGTCGTCGGACCTGATGCCTCCTAAAGCCAACAGCACCACCGGATATACCGCCATCCCCGCGAATACCGCCAGTAATGTAGGCCAGGTGTTACCTCCCCATTGGTCAAAAGCTGACCGATAAACAGCCAGAACACAAACCGACATCAGCGCCGTGGCCAATCCCGGTCTCAGCAACGTATTTACAATACTAAACTCAAAACCAACCAGACGGGACAAATAAGCTATGTTCAACAGCGACGAGACAAGAAAGATAGCCACTGTGCCCAGGGCCGCCGCCTGGATACCAAGCGGGGTAGGGGTGAAATAATAGGTGATTAAAAGCTTGATAGCAATGCCTACCACCAAGTTGCGCACCGGTATGCCGGGTCGGCCGATACCCTGCAGCGCGCCAGTAGTCACCAGATGCACCGACCAGAAAATAACGGCGGCGGACAGCGCGGCCAGCGGCACCCCGGCGTCACCAACGTCGAACACCAGCAGGGTCAGTTGTTGGGCCAGCAAGTACAGGCCTGCGGCGGCGGGTAAAGCAAAAACCAGGGCCAGGCGTACAGCTTGGGAGAGCTGGGTTTTTATCCGCTGTACGTTTTTAGTGGCCAAGGATTCCGCCGCCGCGGGTACCAGAGTGGCGCCCAGTGAAATGGCCAGGGCAATGGATATATTAATAAAAGACATAGCCATTTGATTAAATTGCCCGAACAAGGCCACAGCTTCCAGCCGGGAGTATCCCACCATTTGCAACCGGTCCAAAATCAGCTTATGATCGATGATGGCGGTTACAGCCATAGCTACGCTGGCAAATGATACCGGCAGCGCCGTGCTGAAGATCCTCTTTAACAGGGTAAGCGTCCTCTCCCTTACTCCGGAAAGGTCCCGGTTGGCCAGGTCAATTAATTCCCGGCGCTGCGTGTGGTACAGGTAAACCAGCATTAGGGTGGCTCCCATCGCTCCGGGCAGGGCGCCTAAATTGGCCCCAGCGGCGGCCACAGCCAAGCCATAGGGTAATAGCAGGTAACTAAACAGCAATGTGCCACCCACCAACATAAACTGATCCATTACCTGGGAATAGGCCACCGCTTGCATATTTTGCATTCCCTGAAAAAGACCCCGGTAAGCAGCAGTTACCGCAGCGAAGAAAATTACCGGGGCTATGGCTTTCATCCCCAGGTAGGCGTCGGGATTGGGTACTAGGTCGGATCTAATTAGCCACCCGGCACCGCCATAGAGGAGCAGGGAAAAGAAAAGACCCAGCCCAACCATGGCAGTGCGGGCGATGCGGAATGTACGCAGTGCGTCGCGGTAATGGCCCAGGGCCATTTTTTCTGATACCAGGCTAGCCAGGGCTACCGGAATTCCCGCCGAGGATAACGTAAAAAAGAGCAGGTAAAATTGGTTGGGCACGGCGTAGATACCAAGGCCTACATCACCCAGCATACGCCCCAGGGGTACCCGGTAAAGGGCCCCCAGGATCCTGATTATTATTGTTGCTGCCGTCAGGATGAGTGCTCCCTGCAGCATCGTTTGTTTGTTTAACAGGTTCCTGGACATTACTTTTACTCCGGTAAAAAAGTTCTTCTGTAAAAAGCATAACCATTATTTTACTTCAACTGTCATGAGGAATGCACCGTAGGGGCACCCCTTGCGGGTGCCCGAATCAATAATGCTGGGTGTATGTTAGGCATTATAGTTAAACATGTAGCGTCCGGACGGGCCGGGGTTAACTCCTTCCAGAGCCAGTAACCGCATTTTTATCCAGGGGCGGCCACCAAAACCACCCGGAGAGCCGTCACTCTGCACTACCCGGTGGCAGGGGATAACCAGTGGCACCCGGTTGGCCCGCAGGGCACCGCCCGAGGCCCTGGCGGCCCGGGGGTAGCCGGCTATAGCAGCAACCTGTCCATACGTAAGCAGCTTACCGCAGGGGATTTCCTGAACCACTTTAAGCACATCTCGTTGAAAGGGTGTATAGATAGACCAGTCCACTGCAAAATCCAGCGTTTTACGATGACCTGAAAAATATTCGCTTAGTGCTTGTCCCAGGGAATCCATGTCATCGCCCGGCTCGGGCGGTTGATTGACGCAGCCGTTTTGATCCAGGATATCTACCAACTGCCGGGCACATACACTCTCATTTTCCTCCGGAAATGTCAGGTTGGTCAGGCCGGCATCTGAACAAGCCGCTGCCACCCAACCAGCACTGGTTTGAAACATCCAGGCGCGCATCACAGTCCACTTCCTTTCACTTAAAGCTAAGTTTGGCGATTACCCCCGGTGACGGAAAAGATAAAGACAACCAAACCGCATATAATCAGTAAGCCGCCCATAACTTGGGGCGCTGCAGGAATCTGCTGAAAAAAGAAATAGGCCAGAATTGAAGCGCCCACCGGTTCACCCAAAATACTTACCGATACCACGGATGCATTTACATAACGCAAGGCCCAGTTAAAAACGGTATGCCCGAAAATGGTGGGAAAAACAGCTAGTAGTAAAAACATCAGCCAGGTCATCGGAGGGTATGGGTAAAACGGCAGCCGGTAGGCCAGTGCACCAAGGATAAGAAATAGCGTAGCCACACCATAAACAACGATTATGTAAGGAAAAAGAGAAAGACGGCCCCGGATGCCGCGGCCCACCAGCATGTAACCGGCGACGAAAAAAGCCCCGGCAAAAGCAAGGAAATCGCCGTAAAGTGCCTGGCCACCAATGTTAAAATCGCCAAAACCAATTACCAAACTCCCAGCCAGTGCTATGGCTGCCCCAATCATGCCTTTTACACTTACCTTTTCTTTATAAAACAGATAGCCACCGGCAATAGCAAAAAGGGGGTGCATATTTACCAACACGGTGGAACTAGCAATTGATGTATAACTTAACGATGTAATCCAGGTCGCAAAATGTAATGCCAGCATCAAACCGGCCGCACAAGCCAACGATAGATCCCGGCGCCCCATGGTGCGTAATTCCTGCCAACCGGTGGCCAGGGTAATGGGCGCCAGCAGCAGCACGGTAAAGCCCAGGCGATAAACGGCCACAATTAGCGGGGGTGCATCGGCGGCCTTAATAAAAATGGCGCCGAAAGATACGGCGAACACGCTTAAAACAACCGCCAGGTGGGGATTTATTGCCGGTTGTGACATTTGTAGTTTTCACCTCGTCAGTTGGTCAATTACCATCATTCAAGTCGGGGACGGTTATTGACTTGAATATAGCTGTTTATAGTAACGTTAGTCTAAGGTCGAAAGTCATTGACTTTAGACTTTAGACTTTTGTTGAAACAACTCTGTTGAAAGGTACCGTTCACCGGTATCCGGGAAAATAACCACCACGTTGCGGTTACGGTTCTCCTCACGCCCGGCCAATTCCAACGCCGCATGCGCTGCAGCCCCTGATGATATACCTACTAGCAGGCCTTCCTCCCGGGCCAGCCGCCTGGCAGCCTCAATGGCCTGTCCATCGGTCACCTGAACAATTTCATCCAGGATTGCTTGATTCAATATCAACGGCACGAAACCCGCGCCAATACCCTGAATTTTATGCGGTCCGGGCTGACCACCTGAAAGCACCGGTGAACCGGCCGGTTCTACAGCCACCACTCGCAAGCCGGGTTTCCTCTCCTTGAACACTTCACCGATACCGGTGATGGTACCACCGGTTCCAACTCCCGCCACCAGTACATCCACTTCACCGCCGGTGTCACGCCAAATCTCCTCTGCGGTGGTGTGCCGGTGGGCAGCCGGGTTGGCCGGATTGACAAACTGCCCGGTAATAATAGCCCCGGGAATTTCTGCTGCTAATTCCTCGGCCCGGCGCACGGCACCGGACATACCCTCGGTACCGGGGGTTAGTACAACCTCGGCACCCAGTGCCTTTAGCAGATTGCGCCTCTCTATGCTCATGGTCTCGGGCATGGTGAGGATGCACCGGTAACCCCGGGTGACGCAAATCATGGCCAATCCGATGCCGGTATTGCCGCTGGTGGGCTCGATAACCACCCCGCCCTCCCGCAGGATGCCACTCTTTTCCGCGTGCTCGATCATGGCATTGGCAATGCGGTCCTTAACACTACCGCCGGGGTTAAAGAATTCCAGTTTAGCCAGTATGCGACCCGGCAACCCGGCGCCAAACCGTTTTAAAACATACAGCGGCGTATTACCGATCAACTGGTTTGTATATTCAAATAGTGACATTGAATCACGTCCGTTAACCAGAATTTACAGCTATTATTCACTTTATCACCGCCATTAATGCGTGTCAATCAAACAACAAAACCGGGCGTTAATGGACCCGATAAAAGGATCCTTAACCCCCGCAATAATAATTATAGCCCCGGCCTGAGCCGGGGCTTGGCATCATAAAATCAATCCATTGACGCTACTTTTGAGCTTTATTTTTTTGGATTTTGGCCCAGGAGTCTTTTAATGACACAATGCGGTTGAATACCAATGCGCCTGTTTGGGAATCCAACGGGTCAACAAAGAAATAGCCATGTCGTAAAAACTGGTACCTGGTACCCCTTTCCGCACCGGTCATAACAGGTTCCAGCATGCACCCGGTTAACACTTCCAGCGAATTGGGATTCAGATTCGTGGTAAAGTTTGCATCCTCTTCCGGATGCTCTTTCAGGAACAGGTGGTCATACAGGCGAACCTCGGCCTTAACCGCTTGTTCAGCCGACACCCAGTGTAACGTTCCCTTCACCTTGCGGGTATCGGGGGACATACCGCTGCGGGTATCGGGATCGTATGTACAGCGCAACTCAATTACTTCGCCGGTTTGCTCATCCTTGACCACCCGTTCACACTTAATGATATACGCATGTTTCAGGCGCACTTCCCGGCCTGGGGCCAAGCGGAAAAACTTTTTAGGCGGGTCTTCCATAAAGTCATCTTGCTCTATGTACACCACCTGGGAAAAAGGCATTTGACGGGAACCCAGTTCCGGATTTTCCGCATTATATTCTGCGTCCAGCATCTCCACGCTGCCCTCGGGATAATTTTCGATTACTACCCGTAGAGGCCGCAGCACCGCCATAACACGCGGGGCCTTAAGATGCAAATCCTCCCGGATGCAGTGATCTAGGAAGGCTCTGTCGACAAAGCTGTTGGCCTTGGCCACTCCAATGCGGTCGCAAAAGTCTTTGATTGATTCAGGTGTATAACCACGCCGGCGCAGGCCGGATATGGTAGGCATGCGCGGGTCATCCCACCCGCTTACATAGCCACCTTCCACCAGTTGGCGCAACTTGCGTTTGCTCATTACGGTATGGCTGAGGTTCAGCCTGGCAAATTCTATTTGCTGGGGGTGATACACCCCCAGTGCATCCAACAACCAATCATATAACGGTCGGTGATCCTCAAATTCCAAAGTACAAATAGAATGTGTTATTTTTTCCAGAGAATCGGATATCGGGTGGGCATAATCATACATGGGGTAAATGCACCACTTGTCCCCGGTTCTGTGATGTCTGGCATGCTGAATCCGGTACAGCACCGGATCCCGCAGATTCAAGTTGGGTGAGGCCATATCAATTTTAGCCCGCAGCACCCGGGCACCATCCTCAAATTCGCCTTCCCGCATCCGCCGGAACAAATCCAAGTTCTCTTCTACGGAACGGTTGCGATAAGGGCTCTCTTTACCCGGAGCGGTTAATGTGCCGCGATATTCTCTAATTTCATCGGCTTTCAGGTCGTCGACATAAGCCTTCTCATTCTTGATTAGCTGAACAGCACACTGGTATAATTCCTCAAAATAATCAGAGGCGTAAAACAGCCGCTCTTGCCAGTCAAAGCCCAGCCACCTGACATCCTCCAGGATTGATTCCACATATTCCACATCTTCTTTGGTGGGGTTGGTATCATCAAATCTCAAATTACACAGGCCTGCATAATCACCGGCGATACCGAAATTAATGCATATAGATTTGGCATGGCCGATATGCAGATAACCGTTTGGCTCGGGTGGAAACCTGGTGTGCACACGGCTGTCAAACCTGTTAATCCGTCTGTGATCATTAATAATATTTTTAATAAAATTGGTTGTCATGGTGTTTGTGTCTGTCATATGTCCGGCTCCCTTTTAGGTACTAAAAACTCTTCATTAAGCAATGCCTCCATGGCATCGTTAAACTTTGGTTACAATTGATGTAAAGCTATTCTTCCCATTTCTACATCATTATTAAACAATCCTTCCATATTATAATGCACTTGCCTAGATATAAAAAGAATAAAAAGTGACAGGCACCTCAAAACAAATAGGTGTCTGTCACTGAAGTATACCACTTGAAGATTTAAAAAAAGTGATAATCTTTTACTTTAGCAAAACGTGCAATTGCAGCATCGCCAGGGCACCAAGTAACAGGACAAATATTAAACTAATGCCAAATACCCGGCGTAATAATTCCCCTTCAATGCCCGGCTTATTCAGCGTTGCACTGGCAATAACCAGATCTTGGAATGCAATTGCTTTACCCATGGTTCCACCTGACGCCAGCGTGCCGGCCGAGAATACCGGGTCGATACCCAACTGAGCACCGCTAACCACAGACAGGTTGCCAAACAAGGCATTGGAAGCAGCCACACTGCCGGCCAGCGTGCAACCCAGCATGCCCATCAGGGCTACGGCCACCGGAAACAAAAAACCGGTGGCTGCAAATGCCAACCCGATGGTGTAAGTCATGGCGGCATAATTCATGAGATAAGCAATGCCTAGGATACTAACAATGGTCACGCCCGGCAGCAACAGTTTCTTAATCGTGGCGATATAGACCTGCGCTGCCTTGGCCGGTTTAATGCCCAGCACAAACACTGAAATAACCCCGGCTAAGAATACCAGCGAGCCCCCCACCACCAGTAAAGGTTGGCTGTAAACAGCGGCGTAAGGTTCAGAATGCGGTACAACCGGCGCCAGTTTCCAGACCGTATTGTGCAGGCCTGGCCATTCAATATTTACGGTACTGATAGTGGTCAGCCATTTTTTCAGCGGTGTTCCTGTCACCAATCCAATAACACCAATCAATAGCAGGTAAGGCGACCAGGCCCGAATAATTTCCCTAATAGGTACTCTTTTTTCCGAGCCTTTTGCAGCAGGTAATTCTTCTTCGCCCGGGAAAAGCCAGGTTGATTTAGGACGCCAAAAGCGCAGCACTAATAGAATGGTCAAAATTGACGCCAGGGAAGCTGAAATGCCAACAATATATGGTCCGGACTTGGATGCCAGGATACCGACAATGGCATAACTAAATCCGACCGCAATAGTCAAAGGCCAGATCTCCTTGAAGCCTTTCCAGCCCGCGATTAAAATGACCAGCGCGACAGGGAAAAAGGCTGTAAGTACCGGGGCCTGCATTCCTGACATCGCTGAAAGTTCATTAATATCCAAACCGGTTACCGAACTTAGCACTACTACGGGCATACCTTGAGTACCCCAAACACTGGGCGTGGTATCGGCAAGAAGCGCCACAGTGGCGGCCGTCAAGGGTGGGAACCCGAACCCCAGCAGCATCGCGGTAACTATCGCAATTGGTGCCCCAAAAGCGGCAATACCTTCAAGGAGTGTCGTAAAACCAAAGCCCACCAGCAAAGTCTGTATCCGGCGGTCCCTGCTGACATAGCCCAGTGAGCTCTTAACCACTTCAAAATAACCGCTTTCAACGGTCATATTAAATATCCATACCGCGCTGGATAGTGTCCATAAAATAGGGAACACCGCTACAAGCATCCCCAACATCGTACTATTAAAGGCCAGTCCCACAGGCATTTTCCACACCATGATAGCAACTAATAATGTTGCGGTAAGGGAGATTAATGCCGACACGTGGGCTGGTTTTTTTAAACCACCCAGCAGTAAAAACATAGTAAAAATTGGGACGCCCGCCAGCAAAGCCGAAATATACAGATTCCCCCCCACCGGGGCGTAATCTTGCACCCATTCTATGATGTCACGGGAGAAAAAACCTCCGGGCAACCAGGCCGTTATAAAAAACACCAGCAAAAAGCCGGCTGCTACTACCGGTCGCACCCAGTTGCGTGGCGGGCGTTGCACTTCCGTTCTTGACTGTTGCATGGGCTAACACCTCTAACAAATTATTATCCAAGCTTAAAAAATATTGCCCGATAAGATATTAAAACCTTTCGGGCATCAATACAATTTCAGTTTCCCCGGAAGAAAGGGGTATTTTTATGGGAAGAGGAGGTAGATAACTTAATAACTAAATTATTGAATAGCATATTAGATTCAAGGCATTATTTATAAACCGGGCGGCATGGTGTAGAAAGGTAACTTCAATATGCCAATCGTGATTACGAAGTACAATATCGTAATTATTGAGCAAACAAAGGCTACCAGCATGCCGTAGATGAACATCCGCTTAATATTTGAACCAAATCCGGCAACTATGGCCTGGGCACCGGTAGCGGATACCACTGCAAAGCTCCAGCTTAAGGAAGCTGCGGCAATCCAGATAAAGGCAACGGATCCCTTTTCCAGTCCGGCCCAATCATTAAAAGCTTCCATGACAATGGGAATTAGTATCCCTGCTGCCGCTGTATCGGTGGCAAACTGTGACAACAGGGTGGAGCCCGCACTGATGCCGATAATCGCAGTTATGGTGCCGGCATCAATAATGGGCTGAATCCACCCGGCCAAAACCACATCGGCACCGGTTTTAGATAAAACCCTGCCCAGAGCAACCGCGCCTGGCCAAATGAATAGAATGGCAGCCGGGAAATTCTGCACCACGGTAGGAACGGAAAGCAGCGCTTCCCCTTTTTCCTGTTTAGAGGGGATTACGAAAAGCAACATCGCAAAGATAAAGAACATGTGCGCCGGGTGCATCCATTGAAACGAGGGGCCCGTTAGAATATCCACGTACAGCGGTCGGGCAATGGCCAGAATAATAATAGTTAAAAAACCATAGCCACAAATTTTTTCTTCAAAACTCATGGGGCCCATGTCCTTAAGTTCTTGCCTATAAAAGTCACGGGTTCCTTTAAATCTTTCTTCTTCCGGGTCGGGCTTCATGACGTAGTAAATAACCAGTGATACCGCCGCCATAACCAATAGGGAAAGAGGTAGCATCCGCAGAGTCCAATCCAGGAAAAATATTTCCCTACCCAGATAATCATTGAAGAAACTCCAGGTAACCATAGCCTGCCCGCCGCCCAAAGGCGTTGTCATACCGCCTATAGAAGCACCCCAGGCAACTGCCACAAGAACATTTGATGCCGCCTTGCTATCGTATCTTTGCTGAAATGTCTTGTAGCCTGCGTAAAACAATGCCGCGACGGCGATGGGGGCAAAAATTGCTCCCACCGGTGTATTACCCATGATAAAACTGGCTATACCGCAAAGCCAAAACCAGCCTACAGCCTGTACCCGGGTGTTATTACTGAAATAGCTTAAAAAGTTGAGTGATACCCTTTTAGCCAAATCCCATCTAATCCAGGCTGAAGTGATTAAAGATGCGCCGACAATAAGGAATAAATCACGGTGCATATATAGCTTAAGGACGTCTTCACGAGGTATAAACGGGTAAAAAGCAACTACAATTATTGGCACCAGGCAGGTAATTTTCATGTCCACAACCGCAGTTACCCACCAGTAGACCATCCAAAAAAGTATGCCAAAGCCCAACCGGGCTGTTAGTGATTCTCCGAAAAAGGGCAGCATTAAAGCAATTAGCAGCAATAGCGGCCCGATCATTATCTTGGGCAGTTGTCTGGTATCCATGTTGTTCCCCCTTATCATTAACGATTACCCACAAGTACAGTGTCTTAATGGGGGTCTTGCGTTTTTTAGTATACGATGCCTTTGGCAGTATACTGTCTTTTAATACTGAAGTGGTCTTTCCATTGTTTCCAGGCCCGGAACCCTACGATAAGCTCTTCATGGGGATGACCAATGGGGAACATATCTTTGGGAATATCCGCTTCACTCCAGATACCTTCCCTTTTTCTAACCTCACGCTGGTCTACCACCCAATCGCGGTAACTTTCAAACAGGATATGTCCTTCAGGGGCATCAAGCAACGCGGCCCTGATGCGGCCATCGAATTCTCTCCAGCGAGCTTCATCCGCGGGGGTGATTTCCAATGGCTCTACCACATTCTCGTAACCGGCCTCTGCCAATTCTTTACCAGCTACAGCCGTAAATATTTTCTGGTCCCGAATACTGAGCAATTCTTTATAAATGCCAATGTATCTGTCGCTTACGGCATGGCCCAGGGGCTTGTGATCACGGGTGGTACCACGCTTTTGTCCAATATCGCCCTTCCAAAAGTCCAGCATGGCGGGTTCAAACTCTTCTCCTGTGAAGTCACAAATGCTCCTCAACACCTCTTCAGGCTTACGGACGAGGTCTTCATAAGTGATATCCATCCATTCTTGGGCACTAAGTTTTTCGCGCCACGGTTTAACAGCGTTCCAGGTCATTTTCCAGTTTTCCGCTGCACAGAAAATATTAGCCGGGCCAAAGGAAGATTCCAGGTAATCTACACTAGCATCGCGTCCATCCCTAACAATGTGGATAAACTGGGCATCGGGAAAGCATTCTTTAATTTGACCGACAAAGTAGAGATTGTGTGGAGTCTTTTGTCCCCAACGCGGTTTGTTGCCGTTTTTGCGGGCGAACATTTCATGCATAGCGCAGTAAACACCGGCAAAACTTTTTTCCTTAACTTCTGCTAAAAGCTCATCCACGGCGGTTCTGGGGTTTAAATCCATGCCCCAGAGATGACGGTTAAGACCAAATAGCATTTCATCAGCAAGGGTTCTAAGGTTTTTTTCTTTATTTAAGTCGCCGTACGTGTGCAGATAGGGGTAAAACCGAGGAAACAGCCAACCTACTTCAGGCACAGCAATGCGGGTGTGTTGCCCCAACATTACCATTACCAGTGTAGTCCCGGATCTTTCGTTACCAATGACAAAGATTGGTTTCTCTTTTAACCTAATTGCCATATCATTGCCTCCCTAATTCAACAAGATAATATATTTTTTACTTTTAATATAACTAACAATTTACTACTATTTGCAAAATTTATTATCCGCCGAGCCAAAACGCAAGTACCTAAAGAAGAAACACCTAATGCATAATCTTAATAAAATGATTTAACAAACAATAACACTCTTGTCACACAAGAACTATAAACATCACAACTATAAACATCACCTCTTGGATTTAAGCTTACATTTAACTAAATATTGGCATAACATTCCGTAGCTTGTACTAGTACGAACTTGAACTTAAGACCAACTTAACATACCGGCCTGTGTTATACAAATTACCACCGGGAATAACCTCATTACCTTATGGAATAGTAGTCATAACAACGGCCAACATCTTTTGGGGATGGGTCTTAAGTCTTCCGTAAAAATGAAAAAGCACGTATATTTGCTATACGTGCTTTTATCACTAATTATGGGGTTATTATCTTAAATAGTTTATATTTTGTTAATCTCCAATAGGTAATTCATAAAATTATTAAATGTTTTAGATAATAATTTTTCTTCCTGGTACACTAGGTAAAAATGCCGGTGCAAATCGAGGTCTTTAATTCCTACTGTTTTAACCCTGTTTAATTCCAGGTCTTCGGCAATAGCATACTCGGAAACTATGGAAACCCCCAGACCCGCTTCCACCAGTTTAACAATGGCTTCGTTGTTAGGCATTTCTATAACGTTATCTAACTCAAGACCGGCTTTCTTTAACCTTTCCTCAACCACATACCTTAAGCCGGAACCCTTCTCACGCAAGAAAAAAGACTGACCTTTTAAATCTGATACCAAAATTTGATTTAGCTCACTCCAGGGATGATTATTAGCCACGATAAGTTTTAATTCCTCTGAAATAAAGGGCTGGTAATTTAAACTAGTTTTGTGCACCAGCGCTCCAATAATACCCATATCAATGGTACCTTCCACAAACTGATCAAGAATTTTTTGGGCATTACTGATTTCAATGGTAAATTGAACCTTGGGGTATTTCTTTATAAACTTTTTTAACACCAGCGGTAAAATATAAACCCCCACCGTTGAACCCACGCTTAATACTATTTTCTCTTCAGCTTGCAATTTACCTTCATTTAAAGCTTCTTTGGCTTCGTCCGCCAGTTTCAAAATATCATTGGCAAACTGCAGCAGTTTGTTACCCGCTTCCGTTAGTTCAATATGGTTACCTATACGGCGAAATAAAACTACTCCGTAAAATTCCTCTATTTGCTTTATATTTTTTGATATGGCAGGCTGTGTCATATATAACTCTTCGGCCGCACGGGTGAAACTTTTAAGATTGGCCACAGTACTAAAAACCTTCAGTCTTTCTAAGTTCATGCTACCCCTCTCTCTCCCGCTTTTCAACAAACAACCTGTGTAAAAATTTTATAACCCCGCTTTAAATAATTATATCACATTGTCAACAAATTTCGACAATTATAACCCAACCTTATGAGCAGCATACTTGTTTGAATGAGGCTATCATTTGGCCACGGTATAGCATTTAGGTATGTTAGTTATGTCAGATAGTAATTTGATTATATAAGATTATAGTGGTACTTTATTTTTAATAAACATTTCAGGATTGGAGATGAAACAGCTAATGAGCGTAAAAACCCAAAATAAATTCATTTTATGGGTACTTTTTTATGCCCTGACCAGTATGGCTTTTTATTACCTTGTTTTCTTTTTTAACCAACATATAACACAAATAACGCAAAATAAGGATATACGTGCTACTTTACTGGTGTTGCTAATTGTTGTTTGTGCATCAGGGCTTTACGGTAACACGGCATCTCTCTTCCTGAAAAACACTCTGGAAAGAAAGCTTGATGATCCGCGGCAGGAAAGGAATGATCATTAATGGTAAGCACGATACCGGCAATTTCCGATACTTTAAACCTGATTACTCTGACACCCCAAAATATCACAATGCTTATTGGCATTGGTTTTTTGGGCGGGACCATGAGCGGTCTGTTAGGCAGTGGCGGGGCTTTTATCATGACTCCTGCCATGATGAGTTTGGGCGTCCCGGGTATTATGGCCGTAGCCGCAAATATAACGCACAAGTTTGGTAAAGCCATTCAGGGTGCGCGTAAACACAACGAACTAGGTAACGTTGACAAAAAGCTGGGGTTAATTATGTTCTTGGCTTTATTTGCCGGCGTAAGAATGGCTTATTACGCCAACAGTGGAATTATGGAACAATTAGGCGAAGCGTATTCCAATCTTTATATCAATTCCTTGTTTGTTTTGGTTTTAAGTTTTGTGACTATTTTGATAACTTACGATATTGCCAAAAGGAAAAAAGCCGTTTCGAAACCCAACCAAGCAATGAAACCCAGTCTGCTGCTAAACATTCCTCCCGTTATCTATTTTCCCGTGGCTAAAGTACGGGTTTCGCTTTGGATTGTTTTGCTGGTTGGTCTAATTACCGGTTATCTGGCTGGCACCGTTGGGGTCGGGGGTTTTGTTGGCGTTCCGGCTATGATTTACTTGCTTGGGATTTCTCCCTATGTCGCGGCCGGCACCGAACTGTTTCTGGCTATTTTTTCTGGAGCCTACGGGGCTTACCTTTACACGTTAAACGGTTACCTTGATATTAGAATAGTACTGCTACTATATCTGGGCTCCCTAATTGGTATTAACATTGGAGCGATAGCCACAAAGATTGTTACCGACCTGCAAATTAGGCTTATTATGGCCATAACTGTCGGAATGGTGGCCCTTAGCCGGGCTTTTAGCATCCCGGTTAATTTGGTCGATACAGGACATTTAGCAATAAAAGTTCAGTTTATGGAAATACTGAATCTTATCAGTAATATCGTCCTTTTTGGCAGCGTAATAACAATGGTTTTAATATTAACCTGTTTAATAATTAACAAATTAATTAAAAAGTCTTCCCCGGTCAAAAACCGGTCGTAGTAATAGGGAAGCCCCGCGATTTTACATCGCGAGGCTTCCTGTTAATTTAACTTTTTACATCATGCCGCCCATGCCGCCCATACCGCCCATTCCAGGAGGCATGCCGCCACCCTTGTCTTCATCGGGCTTATCGGCCACCAAGGTTTCAGTGGTCAATATCATGGCTGCAATGCTGGCTGCGTTTTGCAACGCGTAACGGGTCACTTTAGCCGGGTCCACGATGCCGGCGTCAATCATATTTACATATTCGCCGGTGAGGGCGTTGAAGCCTACACCAGGCTCAGAGTTGCGTACCTTTTCAACCACCACGGAACCTTCGGTTCCAGCGTTGTTGGCGATTTGCCGTAGGGGCTCTTCCAGGGACCGGCGGATGATGTCGACACCCACTTTTTCGTCCATGTTGGCGGCATCGAAGCCGTCCAGAGCGTGAATAGCCTGTACATAAGACACACCGCCACCGGACACAATGCCTTCTTCCACAGCAGCGCGAGTGGCGTTTAAGGCGTCCTCAATACGGAGTTTCTTTTCCTTCAACTCGGTCTCAGTAGCAGCGCCCACCTGGATAACTGCCACGCCACCGGCCAGCTTGGCCAGGCGCTCCTGCAATTTCTCCCGGTCGAAGTCGGAAGTGGTTTCTTCAATTTGTCTCTTAATCTGAGACACCCGGGCGGTAATGTCGTCGGTATTGCCGGTGCCGCCCACGATGATGGTCTCTTCTTTCTTAATCCGCACCTTGGAAGCGCGGCCCAACATGGTGATGTCAGCCTTATCCAACTTCAGGCCCACTTCTTCAGAAATCACGGTGCCGCCGGTAAGAATGGCGATATCCTGCAGCATGGCCTTACGGCGGTCGCCAAAGCCGGGAGCTTTTACGGCCACGGCGGTGAAGGTACCACGCAATTTGTTCAGCACCAGGGTAGCCAGTGCTTCGCCTTCAACGTCTTCGGCTATAATAACCATGGCCCGGCCGGACTGCACAACCTTCTCCAGCACCGGCAGAATATCAGCCACTGCCGAAATCTTACGGTCGGTAATCAGGATGTACGGGTCGTCCAGGTTGGCTTCCATTTTGTCGGTATCGGTAATCATGTAAGGGGAGATATAACCCCGGTCGAAGTTCATGCCTTCCACCACTTCTAAGGTGGTGCCGGTACCTTTGGACTCTTCAACGGTGATTACGCCATCTTTGCCGACCTTTTCCATAGCGTCGGCAATCAAGTTACCGATGGAGTCGTCGTTAGCGGAGATAGAAGCAACTTGAGCGATGGCAGACTTGCTTTCCACAGTCTTAGCGCCGCCCTTAATGGCGTCGACAGTCTTCTCCACAGCCTTTTCAATACCGCGTTTAATCATCATGGGGTTGGCGCCGGCCGCCACGTTCTTAAGGCCTTCACGTACGATGGCCTGAGCCAGTAAGGTAGCGGTGGTGGTACCGTCACCGGCTACGTCGTTGGTCTTGGTTGCTACTTCTTTAACCAGCTGTGCACCCATGTTTTCAAATGGATTCTCCAGCTCGATTTCCCTGGCAATGGTTACGCCGTCGTTGGTAATCATGGGCGAACCAAACTTTTTCTCCAGCACTACGTTACGTCCCTTGGGACCCAGCGTTACCTTAACCGCATCCGCTAGGGCGTTAACGCCCTTCTCCAGCGCTTTGCGGGCTTCTTCACGAAAAACAATATCTTTACCTGCCAATGAATTTACCTCCCCTGGTAAATGGTTTTTTTACTCGTTACTCGATGACTCCTAAAATGTCCATTTCGCGTAAAATTAAGTAATCCACTTCATCTTTCTTAAATTCATTACCTGCATACTTGGAAAACAAAACCTTGTCCCCTGTCTTTAAATCAATGGGCACACGGTCGCCGCTATCCAGTATCCGCCCCGACCCCACGGCCACGACTTCACCTTCCTGTGGCTTTTCTTTCGCGGTATCCGGAAGAATAATACCGCTCTTGGTTACTTCTTCATTGGCCAGTGGTTTTACAACCACGCGGTCACCCAAAGGTCTGATCAACACAAACCCCTCCTTTAATGTTTGGTAAGTCCAAATTGGTTTGTTTGCTGTTAGCACTCATTGCAGGCGAGTGCTAACACCCAAGTAATATAATATAGAACGAGCAAATCAAAAGCAAGTATTTAACAGGCGGAATTTGACCATAATTGGGCTATTAGTGCAAATTGTTCCGCTCTTGCTCCTGATATCTCCTTCTATATTTCACTTAGGGCCATTCCTGGTTTTCCTAATTATGCCTAGAAATATTTTCCCACGTGATCCAGGTTTTTATACAACTACTGCCGGAAAAATATGTTATCGTATATTTTTTATTTGTCTCTAAAAATATACTAATCCTAGTGCGAGCCGCATTCGCCGCCACGGCCGGTAAGGATCTCTAGTCCGTGGGGCAGCGCCGGCATGATTGCTTCCAGGCATTCCCGTACTCCTTTGGGACTCCCCGGCAGATTGACGATCAAAGTGCGGCCCCGGATACCCGCCACCGCCCGGGACAGCATGGCCCGGTTGGTTTTCTTAAGACTTTCCATGCGCATGGCTTCGGCTAGGCCGGGCACTTCCTTATCAATAACAGCCCGGGTAGCCTCGGGCGTATTGTCCCGGGGACTTAAACCGGTACCCCCGGTGGTTACGATTAAGTCATATTTACCCCGATCCACCATGTCCACAAGCGTTTCTTTAATCCCTTTGTAATCGTCGGATATAACCTGGTAATCCCCAACCCGCCAGCCCTGCTGTTCCACCAGGGCCCTAATTACTCCGGCACTGAGGTCTTCACGCTCACCCCGGGCTCCTTTATCACTCATGGTTAATATAGCCACACTAAACATCCCTGCAAAACCTCCTAACGGCCGCGTTTTTACCTTGCTTTGGTGGCCCTTTTCCAGGTACAATTTGGTCAATGACACACTGTGGGGGTAAATAGCTTGGAGGACAGGAAAACTGTAATTATCGAAAAGATAACGGGGCTAAACCGTACCCGTATGGAAGATCTGGTAGTACATGAAGCTGCCGTCACTCTTTACCTTAACGGAAACGAACTGGTCACCATGGTCTGTTCGCCTACTCACCTGCAGGAGCTTTGCCTTGGTTTCCTGTACGCCGAAGGGATGATCAGCACTGCCAGTGAAGTCAGCAGTTTTGTAAGCCACGATAAAGATGGTTTGGCCTGGGTGGAAACCGTCCACCAGATCCAGCCGGCAGCAGGTTTTCTTAAACGGCACATCGCTTCGTGCTGCGGCCGGGGCCGGGCATCCTTTTATTTTGTTAACGATGCTGGGATTGAACCTGTTAAGTCAGAACTGCGCATCTCCGCTGGCGACGTTACCAGACTGCTGGCCCAAACGGAACAGCGGGGGGAACTCTTTACCGCCACCGGCGGGGCCCACGGGGCAGCCCTCAGCGACGGCAGCGCCGTCCTGGCCTTTTTTGAAGATGTGGGCCGGCATAACACGCTGGACAAATTGGCTGGCTGGTGCCTGATGAATAAAGTGACTGGTAGCGATAAAATGCTCCTTTTTTCGGGTCGGGTTTCCTCGGAAATACTGGTGAAAACCGCCCGACTGGGTGTACCGCTAATTGTCTCCCGTTCCGCCCCCACCGACCTGGCCCTGGAACTGGCCGAACAACTGAATGTTACCGTGGTGGGATTCGCTCGGAATCAGCGGATGAATGTATACACCCATGGCTACCGGGTTATTTAACCCTTATTCAGTTGTCAGTAGTCAGTAGTCAGAATACCCTACGTAAGGAACGGGGACACACCTCAGATTTGTCCCCGTTCCATTATTTTGCCGCAATCCCGCAGGTCGTACCCCCCCAGGGAACGCACCTCATCTTGGAAAGCCGGCTCGGCCATTACCTCCAGCAGCCTGCTAATATAGGGGGTATCGAAGTATTCCGCCGGTATGCACAGGTCATAGCGTTCCTCCACCACGGGCACAAAATCAAGCCCCAGCGCCAGTGCCGCGGCCCGGATACCCATGCCGGCGCCGGCAGAACCGGAGGCAACTGCCGCCGCCACCGCCATGTGGGTGTATTCCTCCCGCTCGTAACCCTTGATTTGTTCCGGGTCAATCCCCTGCTGCTTTAACTTGAAGTCAAACAGGATGCGCGTGCCGGCGCCCCGCTGCCGGTTAATAAAAGGAATGTCTTGTTCCTTCAGGTCTTCCACCCCGCGAATACCGTGCGGGTTACCGGGCGCCACAATAAAGCCTTGTTCCCGGTGCACCAGATTCACCAGCACCACCGGACGGTCGGGCAGCAGTCTTTTGATGTAAGAAACGTTATAATCGCCGGTTTCCTCGTCCAGCAGGTGAGTACCGGCGCAGTGGGCCTCGCCCCGCTTCAGCGCGGACAGACCACCCAGACTGCCGACGTGGGCTGAGGACAAAGCAGCGTACGGAAATTTTTTACGCATGTGGTTGGCCAGCACATCCAGGGTAATATCGTGACTGCCGATAACCACAGTGGTCTCCCGCACTTCTTCCAACGGGCGCATCAGTTCCACCGGTACCACCTGCCCACCGTTAAAACCCTCGGACAATCGGGGCACCCGCAGCATCCCGTCGGCTCGCACCATGGACATGATTACCCCGGCACCCCGGGATATGGGCGTGGCAATAATCTTTTCGCCCACCTGACCCAATTTTACCCGCACAAATTCTTCGGTGCCCATAGGGGACACAATTTTTCTGGACACCACCACATTGGTTTTCTGTGGCGCCGGGGGTACCGAGCCCAACTTGCTGTAAATTACCGGTTTAACGAATAGATCTACCGCTAGCACTGCCGACACGGGATAGCCCGGCACCCCGACCACGGGTTTGCCGTTCACTTCGCCCAGCACCACTGGTTTACCCGGTTTGATGGCCACCCCGTGGGTGAGCACCCGGCCCAGTTCCCCGATTAGATGAGCGGTGAAATCCTCCCGGCCCGCTGAGGAACCAGCATTAATTAGCACCATATCGCATTCTTCCAGTGCCCCGCGCAGAGTTGCTTTAAGCGCTTCGTAGTCATCAGCGGTAATCTGCCGGCGCACAGGCTGGCCGCCCCATTGTTCCACCAGGGCGCCCAGCACCCGGGTGTTGTACTCAATAATATCACCGGGTTTTAGTTCAGCCCCGGGCTGCACCAGTTCGGTGCCGGTGGGCACCAGCGCCACCCTCGGCCGGGGGTATACACTAACCGAGGTAACCCCGCCCGCCAGAATGCCACCCAGGTCCACCGGGCGTAGTCGATGATTAGCAGGCACAATCATTTCCGTGGCCACCACATCCTCGCCGATGACCCGTACATGCTGCCACGGCACTGCCCCGGCAGTAATTTCAAAGGTATTCTCGTTTATGAAATGGACATCCTCAATCATGATTACGGCGTCGCAGCCAGGGGGCAGCGGGTCGCCGGTATCCACCACTAATGCGTATTCACCCAGGTTAAGCTGCTTGGGCGCGGCGTCTGAGGCTCCGAATGTGTCTGCGGCCTGCACTGCCACCCCGTCCATGGCCGAGGCATGGTAATGGGGTGATGAGGTTTTGGCGTAAACCGGCGCCGCAGTCACCCGCCCCGCCGCCTCTTCTACCAGTATCATTTCACCGGGCCCGGGCTGCAGGGCACCTACCCCGGCCAAGTGGGCCAGATATTCTGCCAGTGCCTGCTCCAACGGTTTGTCATCCAGGTAAACGTCCCGTTTCATGGTTTCACTCCGTTTCAAAATAGTTTCACGTTTATATATTCCCCGGCCTCGACGCCTTCTTTTTCGGCCGGTATATGGGCCAATCCGTCGGCCCGCACCATGGTACTAATCAGACCGGACTTGCCCAGCACAGGTTCAGCGGTTATATCCCCGTTATTCCGGGCCAGCTGAACCCGGATATAGTCCTCCCTCCCGGCGGCAGAGCGCATGTTCCGCATCAGCCTGGCCCGCACGGGAAATTCCAGCGGGTCGTCGACATAACCCCAGTATTTAATCAGGGGGGTCACAAACAGTTCAAATACCACGGCAGCCGAAACAGGGTGCCCCGGCAAGCCGAACACCGGCTTACCCCCCACCACTGCACCCACTGTGGGCTTGCCCGGTTTAATGGAAATGCCGTGGAACAGCACCCCGGGTGTACCCAGAGTATCCAGCGCCTGGGAAGCCACGTCCCTGGTACCTACTGAACTGCCGCCTGAAAGCAGCACCAGGTCGCATTCATCCACCGCCCGCTGCAGCATGTCCAGCAGCAGTTCAAACTCGTCCGAGGCGATGCCCCGGATCTCCGGCCGGGCACCGGCGGCCAGGGCCTGGCCATACAGTACATAGGAATTTATGTCCCGTACCTGTCCCGGTTTTGGCGTTTGGGTGGGCTCCACCACTTCGTCACCGGTGGAAATAATCCCCACCCTTAGCCGCCTGGTGACAGGAACCTCTGTCACTCCTACCGCCGACAGTAACCCCAGGTCCTGGGGCCGGATTAAGTGTCCTTCCGGCAGCACAACAGCACCGGCTATAATATCCTCACCGGCGCGCACCACATGCTCCCCGGGCGCCACCGGTTTATTCACCCCGACTGTACGGTCGTCCAATTCCTCGGTGTGTTCCACCATTACTACCCCATCGGCGCCCGGCGGCAGCATGCCCCCGGTGGGTATGTGCCAGGCCTGCCCCACGGCTATTCCCCCCGCCGGTTCACAGCCCATCAAAACCTCGCCCCCCACGTCCAGGTAAGCGGGCAGGCTTTCAGAAGCCCCAAAGGTGTCTCGGGCCCGCACCGCAAACCCGTCCATGGTTGAACGGTCAAAGCCAGGTACATGGTCAACGGCCGTCACTTCCCGGGCCAACCTGCGGCCCAGCGCATCCAGCAGCGACACCTTTTCCACCGTGCCGTCTAGCTTGATGTGCCCGGCCAGCAGTTCCCTGGCCTCCCGCACCGTACGGGCCTGAAATAGTTCAGTCATATATATAACCTCCTGCAGCTTTTAAAAACAGCCCAGCTCACAGCCAAATAATTTTATCTTCAGTTCATCTGCAACTCGCCCGATTTCACTGGTGGGAACACCCAGTTCTTCAGCCAACCGCCTGGCATTGGTACAGCTAAGTTTGCCTTCCACAGCCGCTTTAAGCACCGCGTCTTTAATTTCTTCAACATTTTTGTTCATTTTTAAACCTCCCCGTTTTGTATAATTTTACCCATTAAAAATCATGGCGCAGATCCTTGTGGTAGCCCGGCAGGCACGGGGGCCTGCCCCCTAATTGAGATTTAAAACCTGGCATCAAGAACGCTAACCGTTGTGCCTAAAAAAACATATTGCTTTTTTATAAAGATATCCTTTTTTAGCAGTTTGCGCAATAAAAAACTTGTTTGGCACAAGCCAGGTCACAATCAACATGGGACTAACGGATGATATATTTTACACTGACTTTCTGATATTATTAGGTGGTTGAGTAAAAAATCAACTAATCTATCAACATGAGGTGGAATAATGAAAAGAAAAACTCTGCTAATTTCTGTTTTAGCCATTATCCTGTGTTTTAGCTTTACCTTTGCCACACTGGCCGCCACCACGTCACCCAAAGACCTGGTACTAACAGGCATTGACAACATGGATTTGGATTTCAGCCAAAAGTTTTATAACCAGTCATCTGGTAACATAACCTATACGGTCAACAGGTTCGGCGGCAACAGCCTGAAGGAAGTAAGCATTCCTGGCGGCACTACGCTGGACTGCGATTTTAAACTGGATGTACCCGGCAAGAAGTCTGCAATCGACCTGAAACTTAAATACAATAACCAGACATACCCGGGACAAATGTTCTTGTCCGATGACAAGCTAATTTTTACTAAAAGTTTTCTTACCGCTATCAAGGAACTGGCTCCGCAAAGTGACATCGGCGACCTGAGTCAATACCCGGAATACCTTTATTTTAGCACCCCGATGATGACTCAGGTATGGACAACCATGCTTGATTACCCCAACGCCAAAATTACCGAGGAGACCAAGGATTTAATCAAGTTCTTTGTGGAAGCAATACCCGCAGAATACTTTTCCACATCGGGCGGCACTATTACGCTGGAACTTGACCAGGACGGTTTTGTAGATACAATTTATGCCATTTTACAAAAAGTGAAGAATGAAAAGACCCGCTTTGCAGAAATTATGGTCACCCTGGCCACCACTTATGACACTACCGGCACCATGGGCGACCCGCAGCAAATGAAAGCTGAAATAATTAAAGGTATTGATGATGCTGTAAATAGTGGTACCTGGCCGACCAAAGAGCAACTTCAGATGATCAATAGCTTTATACAGGTAAAGCAATTTAAGTATCAGTCTTCCATAATCCCCGGCGGCCAGAGGAATTTTGACGCTGTTATAGCCCTGCAGCCGGAAATCGGATCCGGCCAAATGGATATCACCTCGGAATCCAAGGGCAAAACGGATAATTTGACCGGCATATACAAATTTAAGCTGAGTTTTACTGAACCCGGCGGAACCTCTGTCAACGGGGCATTGGAAGTCGGCGTGAAGGCCAGCGACAACACAATAACTCAGGATTTGGATTTTTACGCCACCGCCAAAAAGGCTACCGGGGAAGTTGAATTTGATGTGGCCATCTCAGGTCAATCAACCCAGCAAGTGGAAGACGGCATGGTGATTAACGTACCTGCGTTGACCTCTTCCAACAGCCTCAATATAGAAGAGTATATGAACACAAGCATTGGTGTTATCGGCGGTTCCTCGGGCCCCACCACGGTGGAGGTGGTATCTAGAGGGAATACACCCATTTTTGTAAACCATCGGGTAGTAGCTACCGACGCGGAGCCCTTTATGCAAAACGGCCGCATGATGGTTCCCGTCCGGTTCGTCAGCGAGTCCCTAAACGCCAAAGTTCGTTGGATTGACCCCAACGTAATCCGCATCACCAGGGGCGATCAGGTAATCTCCATGTTCGCAGGTGAAACCAGTTACATTTTAGACGGCCAGCAAACCCAAATGGACACTGTGCCGGTAGTCAAAGACGGCCGCACTTTTGTACCGGTTCGTTTCGTGGCCGAAGCGCTGAATTGTGACGTAAACTATACAGACAACAAGGTTTATATCAACTCAAAAGAATAAGAAAACAGGCATAAGAAAAGCATCCCGAAAACCGGCCTCTGCGGCTTCCGGGATGCTTTTTTATTTGTCGCCTAGTTGGCATAAAAATGACTTTACGAACCGTTACCCTGTAGGGGCATTCCTTTGGTGCCCGAATTAATAATGTTAATAATGCGATGGCATGGTGAACCGGCCACCCGCAAGGGGTGCCCCTACGGCTCAGGTTGGGAAGGAGAAACGGGGTGGAGACAGAATTCTAGTGTTAATAAGCGAACGGAGTGGCGGCAGTGAAATTTTCCTTTTCCTTTAATAGACAGCTAACATTTAGTTTTATATTAGTTTTTATTTGCTGTGCGATTATTTTGTCTACTGCCTGGCACAAAGCCGAAAGCACCGCCACCCCAGAGGAACTGCGCGTCAACGAAAACAAAATTATGGCCGAACTGGTGGCTTTGAAACTGCAGATTGAAGCTGCCCAGACCCAGATACAATCTCTGGAGAGACACACGAAAATAAACCTTCGGGAAAAAGCTGTGCAGGAGCAGGAACTGCTGCAAATAAGGGCTGACCTGGCCGTTAGCAGCAAGGAACTGGGTAAGTGGGTTGAGTTTACTTACCGTTACGGGTATGTAAGCATCACTGACGTGCTGGTTTCATCGTCCGATTTTAACGATTTTATCAACCGTTCTTACCTCTTATGGGCCATTATGGATCAACAATCCTTGGCATTCCAACATAACCGCGCCCTCAGAAACCAGGTTGAAGAAAAGCTTAACCTAATCAGCACCATCAACGACACCATAGCCAGGGACATGTCACAATTAGAAAAAAAGGTAACTGAACTGCAAAGGACAGAACAAGATTTGGCGCAGTTTCTGTCCCACCTAAGAAACCAATCCGCTGCACTGGAAGCAAGGCTCAACGCACTGTCACAACAATGGGCTGAGGTTACCGGCCTCACTTCCGGCATTATCCACCGCCTTAGTACCCTGCCCATGGAAGAATTTTCTCCCGACGGGATCAAGTTCAGCTTCAGTGGTATGCGTCTGGAATACAGCGATGCAACCATCAACCGGGCTGTAAAAATGGTTAGCCCAGACCCGGCAACCGGTATTAACGTGCACATTAAACCCGAATTGATCACTATATCCGGCCGCACCGGCAACCAGGGAGTTAGCTTTGACGTAAAAGGAAATTTCGCAATTACCCCGGACAAGAAAAAAATTATCTTCGTACCCCGGAGCATCACAGTGAACGAAAACACCCTGGAGGGAAACATGCTGCAAATTATCCTGGACAATAGCGATTTAACCTGGGATATTACCCGCTATTACCCCAAGCTTTCCATAACCAGTTTCAGCAACGGCAACGGAAAAATAACCTTTAATCTTCGCTATTAAATAAGGTAAGCTATGAGAATGGACATAATGCACCGCTTTAATAAACAGATTCTTAGCTACGCTCATAATGACAATTATTGTTAAATTTAACTCCTGAATACTGACTCCTGACTACTGACTCCTATGACTTATACACCCGACAGCGGCAGTCATAATAACAGGAACCGCCTCCCAGGTCGGCAATATAATCCGGCGTAAGCAAGTTTACCCCGCCCGCCAGGCTGTGCCAGCGGCCCTGGTATACACGCACCACCCCGGGGCTAATTTCGTTGGCGTACTTCACGATACCCTGCAAACGGCCGCGGTTGGTTTCTACCCATACCATGTCCCCCTCCTCCAGGCCCGTACCTGCCGACGTCTCGGGGTGCATCTCCACCCCGGGCAAAGGCTCCAACTGCCCTTCGCAGGCCGAATTCCAGAACTGGGAGTGGATATAGTCCCGGTGATGCGGGGTCAGCAAGTACAGCGGGTAATCAGTTTGCAGCCCCTCGGCCAAGGATTCCGGTGGCTGGTAAACAGGCAGCGGCTCCAGGCCTGCCGCCTGAGCCCGCAACGAAAACAGTTCGTATTTTCCGCTGTCGGTGGGAAATCTCCGGTCGGCCCAAGCCACTTGAGGCGCGGCGGGATTACGTACCGGCCCTTCTTTAAGCCGTTCCAGGGTGATGCCTTGATCCGCCACTGGTTCAAGCGCTTTATCGATCCATTGACGGTTAGATAAAAAACCGAAATCAGATAACCCCATGCGGCGGGCTAGGGATGTATATATCTCCAACTCCGACTTGCTCTCGCCTAACGGTTCAACCACCGCCGGCATATAGGACAGATAGTTGTTTAACGAACAGTATACCAGGTCTTCACTTTCCAGAAAGGTAGTGCAGGGCAGCACCAAATCGGCCTCAGCAGCGGTATCGGTAAGGAAAAAGTCTACCACCACCACGAAATCGGCCGACCTAAAGGCAGCCCGGGCTCGGCTGGTATCGGGCAACTGGGTCAGCGGGTTGCAGCGTGTCACCACAATGCAACGTACCGGCGGCTCGTCCGCCGCCAGGATGTACCGGGCTAGCGCAGGCCAGGGAAAGGTGCGCCTGCCTGTGGCAAACTCACTTCCGGATAGGTCGGCGAAAAACTGTTTCCACAACTGGTGGGTGTAACTGACACCGCCCCCGGGCATGCCTACATTACCAGTGATGGCGGCCAGGGCGTCGATGGAGCGTATCGTACGACCGGCGTTGGTGTACCGCTGCAAACCGAAGCCCAGCACAATCGCTGCCGGTCCTGAGCCGGCGTAACGGCGGGCTAGTTCACTGATTACACCCGCGGGCACTCCACAGATATCCGCCGCCTGCTCCGCTGTAAAGTCCCGTAAGGAGGCGGCAAATTCCTGGTAGCCCTGCACATGCTGTTTTATAAAATTAGTATCAACCAGTCCCTCGGCTATAATCACATGCGCCATCCCCAGGGCCAGAGCGCCGTCGGTACCGGGGCGCGGGCAAACGTGCCGCACCCCCGGCACGCCTCGCACTTGTACCGGGTTAATGGATATTATTTCGGCACCGCCCGCGGCGGCCCTTCTTAAATGTTCCAGTAAATGAATATTGGTGCGGGTCGGGTCCCGGCCCCAAAGAAGCACGGTACGGGAGTTTACCAGGTCATCCCATTCGTGGATTTGGTGCCCGCCAAAATCCAGCGCCTGGGCCGCCAGTCCGGCACCCCAGCACAAACTCCCGGTAGGTCTGGTCACCCCGCCGTAGACATTAAAAAAACGTTCCCCCAGGCCGCGCAGCAGCCCGTTGGAGCCGCTGGCGTCAGCGTGCAATACCGCCGTGGTGCCGAACCCGGCCCTGGTTTCTTCCAGTTTAGTAGCCCAAAGTTCCAGCGCCTCATCCCAGGAAACCTGCTGCCAGCCGGTACCTGAACGTACCATCGGGTATTGCAAGCGCTCCGGGTGGTACAAACGATCCAGATGCCGCCGGGCTTTGCCGCAAACCCGCCCCCTGGTCAGCGGATGCTCCGGATCCCCTTTGATATCCACTACTTTGCCGTTTTCCGTGATCACCAACAATCCACAGGAAGCAAAACAGTCCATTGGGCAGGCGGTGCGGAAGGTTTTTTTCACTTACCGAACACCTCGTCTCTTATTTCCATGGAACGGCGCAGATCGAAACCGTTGGCCAGCCAGTGAAATCCGAACTGCAAAAGGGCCAGGTCATCTGCTCCGAGTTTTTCCGCGGTGGGGTTTTCCACCTCAAAAACCTGCAGGAAACTGCTCTCCAGAACATAACGACGGAACCTGTCCAGGTCGTAGCAAGCCATGAAAAAAGATTCCCTAATATGGCTGTCCAGGGATGAAAGGCCAGAGAAACGCAGTTGGTTCGGGATATCTTTAAAACCTGTTTCCAACTCCCCGTAATGTTCATTGCCCTGGTTTTTCATCCATTCATCCACAGTCCACTCCCGCGTTTCCAGCAGCCCCCGGCAATGGTTGCTGTCAAAGGCAAAACCGTACCGGTTGTCGCCCCTTATTTCTACCGGGGCCATCCGGCACGACCAGGGGCGCTCGTTATATACCGAACACCCCTGCCCGGTAAGAAACGGGCACTGTAAATCAGCGTCTTCGCGCATTTTTATTATTACCACCGGAAAGCCGCCCTCGGGCTGCAGCCGGAGGGCATGATGCTTTAGGAACGCACCGGTTTCCAGACCCAGTTTCCTGCTCAGCCGCAATACATCGTAGGGCGATAAAAATATATTGATGTCCCGGCAACAGCGATTAAAACACTCCAGACCTTCATGGCACAAAAAACGAAAACTCTCACTACCGGTAAACTCAGTTTGTCGGCCCTGTTCCGGCCGTATTTTTTCGTCGCCGGGCAACTGATTGGGCATTGTTTACACCCCCGTTTTGCTTCATTATATTCTGACCTTATATTTTAACTGTTGTTCTTTACTTTGGTGCCATGCATAGTCAGTCCGAACAAAAGCGCTAACATCAGGGTCACTGAAACCCCGGCCGTAACCCCCGGCCAACCCCAGGGATGCCAGATGAAACCGAGGCCGGTACTACCGAAGCTCCCCCCGGCGTAAAAGAAAATTAGGTACAGGCCTGCCGCACTGGCCCGGGACTTATTGGTTTTGCTATTCACCCAGGTGCTGGCCGTAGTGTGGGCGGCAAAAAAGCCAAAACAGAAGACCACCAGCCCGGTTATAATTATCCATAGTGCAGGCATAAACATTAACGCCACTCCTGCCAGGGCAACGAAAACGCCCAGGATTACCCCCACCCGGTGGCCTGCGACATCCACAATCCGTCCGGTCAGGGTGGAACTTACCGTTCCCGCCAGATAAGCCAGGAACAGCCAGCCCAGGGCCGCCGGTGAAAGGTCATAGGGTGGCCCGCTGAGCCTGAAGGTGATGTAATTAAACACTCCCATGAAGGCAAACATAAGCATAAATGCTATCCCGTAAGCCTTCAGCAAAGTAACATTGCTTAAGTGTTCCAGCATAGCGGCGGCACCGGAGCGCACGCCCGCCGACCGGGGGGTAAAATGGTGTGATGGGGGCAGCAGAAAATAAAACAGTACCACTCCCGCCAAGCCGATAACCCCCAGAACTACGAAAGCCGCCTGCCAAGAATAAGCTTCTGCCACCGTACCGCTTATAATACGCCCGCTCATACCACCGATGGAATTACCGCTGATATATAACCCAAAAGCCAATCCCAGCGCCCGGGGTGATATCTCCTCGCCCAGGTAAGCCATGGCTACCGAGGGCAATCCGGCCAGCAGTAACCCCTGGGCGATGCGGATTAAAATTAGCTGGTCGAAGGTGGTGACTAACGGGGCCAGCAGGGCCGGGATCACCCCCAGAAACATAGTCCACAGCATCACCGGCCTACGGCCCACGGCATCTGATATAGGCCCGTAAATAAACAGGGCGAAACCAATGGAAAAGATAGTAACTGTAACCGTCAGGCTGGAAGCGGCTGGGGAAACGCCGAACTCCCGGGCCAGCACCGGCAGTAATGGCTGGGTCAGGTGTATATTGGCAAATGTAATAAAGGAAGCTATAAAAAGCGCCAGGGAGGCGCGCCTGAACTCCGCCGTCCCCGGTGTAACAAACTCTGCCTGGTTTTCTTGTACACCGTCCGTTACTGTATCTTTCATGCTTAAGCTCCTGGCTGTTTTGATCATTATACACCAATTAAAAAAACGTTCGCCATTTCCTTTTAAATTTAAAAACCAGTTGTGTTATTTTCCTGCCGACGGTAGAAACATATCTAAATGCATGCTAGAATTAGAAAATCAGTTGGCATTCGGCACGTCTATTTTCTGGTTAGTATCGTAAAGATGTGTTATGGATGGCAATAATATGTTAATAAAATTAAAATAAATATAAGGAGATCGGCAATGATAGGAATGGTAAGACACTTTGGTATTGGTCTTTTAATTTATGAAGATATTATTGACTGGGATAACTATGAAGCGAGGGTAGACCCGGTCATGAAAGAAGAATTTGTGTTTGACGGCGTCCATAAAAAAGTATATGAAGTAATTTTAGTGCCTGTGGACAGGCCCTATATAGGCATCATCCTGCCCGGGCTGTGGGGCCGGATTCGTTCAGCAGGTCGGGGTGGCCACGAACTGGATCTGGACGAAATCGATCCCCGGAGCATTGGCATCAGTGTATATGCTCTAGATACAGCAGCACAAATTCTAAATAAAATTTCCACCAGACCAATTAAACTTAAAGAACTAAAATTACGTTTCTATGAATACTGGGTATAAGTGAGTAGGGGGCAAATAACTGAAAATTTTTAATTTAGACACTTGTTTTCCAGCTATTGCAAAGCTGATTAAGCAGTAGCTATAATAGGTTAAGCGGTTGAATTACAAACTTGAACGGTTTTTTAACAGGCCCGAGGAGGTTATCGCATGATGAAACAGGTTGCTCATCAAACACCCAAGGGCGTGATTTTTATCGAAGGCCCCTGCCCTTCTTCTTACCTGGCGGAAATAGAAATGAATAGTAAACTAACCAACTTTCGCCCGCCAGACAAACAAAAAGAAGCCCTGATGATGATCGCGGACCTGCCCGAAGGCATGATCTACATCGCTCGTGATGATAAAGAAATTGTAGGTTATGTCACATTCCATGAACCTGACGAATGCTCCCGTTGGATTAAGCATCCCCGGGTAATTGAGCTGGGTGGAATCGAAATCAGCGCCGATTGGCGTCGCTGTAGAATTGCCGAAAACCTGTTGCAATTGGCCTTCTCCAACCCTATTATGGAGAATTACATCCTAATTACCATGGAAATTTGCTGGCATTGGGATACGTCAAATACGAAGTTGGATCTTTGGTCCTATCAAAAGGCACTGACCAAGCTTTTCGGCACTATTGGCATGAAAAGAATTCCCACTGACGACCCGGACATTATTGAACATCCGGCTAACGTGCTAATGGCTCGCATCGGTCACAAGGTTGCCAAAAAAGATATTTCATTGTTCGAAGCAATGAAATTCAAAAACCGTTTCGGTGATGCGGCAGGACTATCCTGAACATAACATCACTGTACCAATAGGTTTTCTTACCAGTCATTTTTACAGCCAAAAAAAACGCCGCCTTAAGAGGTCATTAATGACCGCATGGCGGCTTATGTTTTTTAGTTGATTCCCATAACACAAACTCCATGGAACTTGTTTTTTTAGGGGGAGCCAACTATAGTATTTTGCTTAAAAAGGCTTTAGTTCTTTCATTTTCAGCGTTACCGAATATCTGTTCCGGAGTCCCTTCCTCCACCAAGCGGCCCTCGTCCATAAAGATAACCCGGTCACCAACTTCACGGGCAAAACCCATTTCATGGGTCACCACCACCATGGTCATACCCTCCCGGGCCAGGTCCTTCATTACCGCCAATACTTCACCCACCATTTCGGGATCCAGTGCCGAAGTTGGCTCGTCAAAGAGCATTATCTTGGGCTGCATGGCCAGCGCCCTGGCAATGGCTACCCGCTGTTGTTGACCGCCGGAAAGTTGATCCGGGTAAACATTGGCCTTATCCGCAAGCCCAACTTTAACCAATAAATCGTTGGCTATTTTTTCAGCTTCTTTCCTGGGCGTTTTTTGTACAATTTCCGGTCCCATAGATACGTTGTGCAGGGCAGTTTTATGTGGAAAGAGGTTAAAGCGCTGGAATACCATGCCCACATTCTGCCGCACTAAGTTGATTGTATTATCATTATCGGTAAGTTTAACCCCGTCAATGAAGATCTCCCCCGCAGTGGGCTGTTCCAGCAGGTTTAAGCAGCGCAGGAAGGTACTTTTACCAGAACCACTGGGTCCAATAACGCAAACCACTTCCTGTAGCGCAATATGGCATGAGATGTCCCTGAGCACTACCAGTTTGCCAAAGCTTTTATCTAAGTTGCGTACTTCAATCACTGGTCTTCAGCCTCCTCTCCAGGTAGTCTACAACACGGGACAAGGTAAAGGTCATCACTAGATAGATGAAGGCAACGGTCAAATAGATAGCAAATGCTTCGTATGACCAGGCCACGATAAGCATACCACTCTTAGTTAGCTCGATGATACCGATTACCGAAAGCAACGAAGTGTCTTTCATTAAAGCAATGAACTCGTTGCCCAGCGGGGGAATTACCCTTTTAAAAGCCTGGGGTAAAATAACATGCCGCATCGCCTGTCGCGGGGACATACCCAGCGAACGGGCGGCCTCCATCTGCCCCCGCTCAATAGACTGGACACCGGCTCTAAATATCTCGGCAATATAAGCCCCGCTGTTTAAGCTGCAGGCAATAACCGCCGCCACCAGCCTGGGCATGGCATAATTGCTAATCAGTTGGGGCATCCCGTAATTGTCAACTAAAAATCCCTGTGCATCTTGTAGCAAGATGGGGGTTCCGAAGTAAACAATTAAAATTTGCACCAACAACGGAGTGCCGCGAAAAAAATCAACATAAGCAGTGGCTAACAAACGCAGCAACTTGTTCTTGGATAAACGGGCCAGACCTACGATTAGACCGATTATACAACCAAAGGTAACGGAAAGCACCGTTATAGTAACTGTTAAAGATGCTCCCTTTAAAAGTTGTGGTAGACTATTAATCGCAATTTCCAAAAATTACACCCCTTTTGCCGAAACAGTAAATATGCGTAATACCAGGGCGGCATTACGCATATTTTTATTATTCCGGTACCATGTTACATAGGTGATTAGCTCTGGGGCGGATCGCCAGGCAGATATTCGGGAGGTGCTTCGCCAAACCATTTTTTATAAATCTCGTCGAATTTGCCGTTCTCTTTCAAGGCTAAGAGTGCTTCATTAACTTGCTCCAGCACTTCTGGTTTTTGCTTGGGTATTGCGATACCGTAAAACTCACTGGTTCTCATGTCGCCAACGATTTTGGCTTTGCCTTCGCCCTCAGTGGTAATGTAGTATGCAGTAACGGGGTAATCGTTAACCACTGCATCCACAGCGCCATTATTAAGATCCATGAACGCTTCTACTATGGTATCAAAAGAAACTATTTGTGAATTGGGCACGTTTTTGGCTTCAAGTTCGCCGGTGGTTCCAGTTTGTACCCCTATTTTTTTGCCGTCAAGGTCATCGAAGCTTTTGATGGTATCGTTATCGGCGCGTACAGCAACGGATAAGCCTGATTTATAGTACGGTAGGGAGAAGTCAACCACTTCGGCCCGTTCCGGCTTAATTGTCATCGCCGAAATCGATCCGTCAATACTGGCCGATTCCAAGGCCGGAATCAAACCTTTGAAGTCGTAAGTCTGGATTTCAATATCCAGGCCGGCCACTTCGTTAATAGCAGCAATCAGGTCAACGTCAAAACCGACCAACTCGCCGTTGGCATCAAAGGACTCAAAGGGCGGGTATGAAGTGTCGGAGCCAAAAATAAGCTTTTGTGATTCCGCAGCTTGCTTTTCACCTTCGCCGGCGGTTTGCTCGGCCTTTTCTCCACCGCCGCCGCACCCGGCCAGCGCAAATACCATGGCCAGAACAGCAAACAGTAGCAATCCAGTTCTAAACATTTTCTTCAAAGCTATTCCTCCTCTTACTTGTCATTGTTTCTAACCCCCCAGCGGGCTTGATCCGCACATCCCCTGGAAAACTTAGCACTGCTTAAATTTCGCTAAATAGCAGCATATTCCTGCCTCTTAAAAAGATTTTATTTTTATCCCTCCATACCGGGTTGTCTCTTGACAGGATTGCAGCCCCATGGCAAAATTAGTTTGCTGCGCAATAGGCAGTTTTTTATTTATTTTTAAACGTTGCAGCGACAACACGGAAAGGGAACTTTAAGATGGACGCCATTAAAAAAAGACAGGTCAAAGCAGACCTGTCACTTCTGTTTGTCGCTTTTTCCTGGGGGCTGACCTTCGTGGTGGTGCAGGACGCGCTGGCCGGAATTGGCCCTTACTATTTTCTGACCCTAAGGTTTTTAATGGCTGCGGCTTTTCTGGCCATCATTTTCTGGCGCCACCTACCGAACCTTAACCGACCAGCAATTAAAACCGGAGTTTTTATCGGGTTATTTCTATTTGGGGGCTATGCTTTTCAAACCGTAGGCCTGCAGTACACCGGACCTGCCACCGCAGGTTTTATCACCGGACTGGCGGTAGTTTTGGTACC
This sequence comes from Peptococcaceae bacterium BRH_c8a, assembly GCA_000961575.1. Lineage (GTDB taxonomy): Bacteria > Bacillota > Desulfotomaculia > Desulfotomaculales > Desulfallaceae > BRH-c8a. Next base: position 11,001 of record LADP01000042.1, on the reverse strand, counting down.
CCTGTTAACGGCCCTTATTTACCGACGCCTGCCGGGGCCGTACTTACTGGCCGGGGTTACCTGTGCCACCATTGGTTTAGGTTTTTTAACTCTGCGGGGCGGCAGCATGTCCCTTAACTTTGGGGACTTGCTGATACTATGCTGTGCCGTGTGTTTCGCAATGCACATTATTATGGTCGGGCGCTTCGCCGGTCGCTATGATCCGGTTTTGTTAGCCATTATCCAAATAACCACCGTTTCGGCAATCAGCTTGTTTTTTGCACTGGGCACAGAAACCTTTCCCGAGCGCATAACCGCCCCGGTCTGGACAGCATTCCTGTTTACCGCCATCCCAGCTACATCCCTGGCATTTTTGATTCAAAACTCAGTGCAGCGGTACACCTCGCCAACCCACACCGCTATTATATTCACTACCGAGCCGGTATTTGCGGCTCTTACCGCCCACGTACTGGGCCGGGAAATGCTCATTGGCGCCCAGGCACTAGGCTGCATCCTAATCTTGGCCGGGATGCTGGTAGCCGAGTTTAAAGGACAGGGGGCAGCCCCTTAACTTAACTAACTTATTGGCATAAATCAGCCAATAAGTTAGTTAAGTTAAAGGGGCCTGACCCCATGTCTACAACAACTCCCGGCTTATTTCCAGCACTTCCACTCCGTTGTGATTTTCCACGAAACGAGCCACCGTATCCAGCGTCCGCTGCATGTGGGCGGTTTCCCCGCTGACGGCTGATATGCCCACTGTGGCGTACTGCCAACTATCCTGTCTCCCCACCTCGGCAGCCGAAACATTGAACCGTTGTTTCAGTCTTTCCAACAGGCTTTTCAAGACCTTCCGCTTCCCCTTTAAGGAATCGGCTTCCCCGAGGTACAATTCCAGGGTCAGCACCCCTACCACCATGCTTCAATTCCTCCCTCTTCAATTACACTAGTGCACTGGATCGGGTCGCGGGCGGCGCAGGCCACCGCGGAAAAAATTGTATAACAACCCCCCCAGCATTAGGAATCCGCCAATACCCAAACCGGTGTATAAAAACCTGACCAAGATTGTAAAACCCACCTGGCTGGCAATTACCGCTAAGAGAACAGTAACTAATACCCCGGATCTGAAGTTATTCTTGCCCAGCACATCTGCAACCCGGGCCGAAAAACCGTACAAGCCGCCAACAGCTGTGGTATATATAGCCATTACCAGCACCATGGTATAAAGTACTCCGGCCAGCGGAAAAATCTGATTGGCAATATAAATCATCGGAATGGGAAAACCAGCGGATTGCGGGATAGACATCAGCACGAGATTGATTACCAATATCCCCAGCCCCAGGCCTACACCACCCAGCAAGGCTCCATCCTTAAGCCGTCTTCCCATCCCGGCCGACGCACCCAGTGGTGACAGCACAGCCACCGCCACAAGCATATTGTAAGATACGTAGGTAGCCGCCGACAGGGGCCAAGACGGCATAACGGCCGCATTGGGTAAATTAAAAGCAAGAACCTCTTGAAGAGTTAAGGGCGATACAATTTGTACGCCCACAAAAACACCCAGCACACCTATAACCATCACCGGTACTAATACACTCATGGCCGACACGATGCCGGTAAGGCCGAACAACACGGTAACCAGAGAAATGACCGCCATGCCCAGTGTTCCAGCCAGGGGCGATATGCCGAATTGCTGTTCCACTGATGCTCCCGCCCCGGCCAGCATGACCGTGAAGGAGCCAAAAAGGAAAAAGGTAATCACTATGTCCACCACTACTCCCAGCGATTTCCCGCTGGCATGCATAATTACCTCACGGTGCGAGGTGGCTTTTAAAAGCGCACCCAGGCGCAGCACCAGCCAGCCGAAAAAAACAAACATCACCGTGGTCAGCAACAGCGCCGGGAAACTGTCTTGGCCGAAAAATGCAAAAAACTGCAGCACCTCCTGCCCCGACGCGAACCCCGCCCCGATGGTAACACCAATATAAGTAGCCCCGATTTGAAAACTTGATACTTTCCGTGATTTTGTCTCCATAATGATTAATCTTGACCTATCACGGAATTATTATGTAACGACATTCGTAGGGGCAGGCCCCCGTGCCTGCCCGGGCAACCACAGGTGGTTGCCCCTACAATTTTTTTTCTCAATAGATAGCTTCATATCATACCAAAGTATGAGTAAAACATAACACATCAAATGAAAATTCAACTTTTTTTAGTTCCAGTGGATGATATATAAAGCAATCTCAAAATGCTAATATTTAACATTAAATAAACAAATATGAGGTTTAGCTTATGACCAGAGAACTCCTGGCAGAAAACGTGCATTATTCTGAAGGATTTGGACTAAACAAGGTCATCCGGGCGCTGGAAGTCATATTACCTGCCCAAGATGTAGAAGTCACCTACCTATGTATTGGTTCAGACCTGAGTACCGGTGATTCATTCGGACCATTAACCGGCACCCTGCTTAAAAGGATGGGTATTACCGGCGTGCTTGGCTCGCTTGATGACACCGTACATGCTAAAAACATGGCCAATAGAATTGAGCAAGTGCCCGGGGATCACTTTGTTGTTGCTATTGATGCTACTATGGGACGCCATAAAGAATTAGGCCGCATCAGTTTTATTAACGGCCCCCTTCGCCCGGGCGCGGCGATGAAGAAGAACCTCCCGCCAGTGGGTGACGTTTCGATACTATTTAACGTAGCACCGGCCGGTTTCGCCAACTTTATGATGTTGGGCTGCGCCAGCCTGAATACGGTGTGGCAGGGAGCTAACCTATTAGCCAGGAGCATCAGCGTGGTTTCATACCGGAGAAAGAAAACCTGTACCGACCCGGTCGGAGCCATAAGCAGTCGAGCATGACTCTGTCAAGATTAAAGTTTCTCCTCAACATATTCAGCCAATTTTTCTAATCCATCCGCCATGCTGCGTCGGCCAAAACCAAGCCTTAGATGTCTGTGCCCAAATTCGTAACAAGCGGAAGGTAAAAGAAGCACTCCCTTTTCCCGCACCAAATCCCGGCAGAAGCTTTCGGCATCACCGCCCCACCTGAGGCCCGGAAAAGCAATGGGGCCGGCTTTGGGCCGGGGCCAATAAAAAAGCTCGGCGTGGGAAGCGAAAAATTCATCCAGCAGGACCAGGTTGTCCCTGATAATACCAAGGTTGCGCCCGGCCAGTTTTTTGCGGTGTTTTAAAGCCGTCGTGGCCAGGAATTCGGCCGGGGCACTGTTGCAGATAGTTGTATAGTCCTTGAAAGACGCCATCTTCTTGTAAACAGCAGCGTTACGGGTGGCGATCCAGCCGATGCGCAATCCCGGCAGGCCGTATGTCTTGGACATAACCCCCAGTGAGACCGCGTTTTCGTATCCATCGCAGGCGGCTTCCAGCCGGTCTTTGGCATCATACTCCAGGTGCCGGTACACTTCGTCTGAGAATAGCAGTATGTCCCGCTCGCGGGCCAGTTCAACTATTGTTTCCATTTCGCCCCGGGTTAGCAGGTAACCGGTGGGATTATGGGGGCTATTGATTATGATGGCCCGGGTATTGTCCTTAATACTGCCGGCCAGATTGTCCAGGTCTGTTTCCCAGCCCTGATTACCTTCTTTAATTGCCCACTCAGTTATTTCACAACCCACCGCCCTGGCCACTTCAAAGAGTGATTGGTAGCAAGGGTATTGCACAATCACATGATCGCCCTTGCTTAAAGCCGCGTTCATAAAAACAAATATGGCTTCTTCGGCCCCTGAAAACACCAATACTTCATCCGGCCCTACTGTGCTGTAAAAATCGGCGATACCATGCCTAAGCTCCGGGTTACCCCGAGCCTCGGTATAACAAAGCCGCAGGTTCATAAAAGCATCAACCGCTTCTTCCCCATCCATCGCCAGTATTTCTCCCACACTAAACGATTCACAGTCCGAACAACACATCAAGTACGGCACGTTAAACTCGTACCTGTCGAAATAACGCTCCAATTTAAAATCCGGTAATTGCATTATAGCCTCTCCTTTCCAGAACAAGGTCAGACTTAAACAAACTATAATAACCTAAAACGTATCTTAATAAGCATTTATTATAGTTTGTTTAACTCTGACCCCTACATTATGACACTTCTGGGTTTGAACCACAACTGATGGTTATCCCATGCCATAAAAAAAGAGCCCGGAGGCTCTTATTTACAAGCGGGCACCCGCAAGGGGTGCCCCTATAGAAGGGGGTCGGCGTTTTCGACGGTGAAGAATACTTTGTCGCCTTCGACTCTGGCTTTACCGCTCAACCGGTATCCTTTTTTCCCGGATACTACAGCGGCTTGCATTAAACCTGTTTCAGCCAAGTTCCGGCTGGTTTTTTCCATTTTATAAACACCAAAGATTAAAGTATTATCATCGGGAATATCCTTTACCTTTCCCACTACAATCAAGTGCGGTTGCCCGCCCCCGGACAAAGTGGTAATAGCAACAAATGCGGTTTGCCCAATAACATCCTTGATTTCCGGTGTTAATATCCCGCTGCAACCAGATCCACAACAATTGCATCCCATTTTTCTTCACTCCTTTACCAGATTTACACTAGCATAGCAATCCGGGCAAAGGTTTGTCTGTAAATTAGTTTACACTTTGTTGGATCTAACATTCATACCGCTCGGGTAGAAGTATGCCTGCCCGGCACCTAAAAGCAGCGGTCTTTAAGGATATAATACTTATTCTTCTTGGCCAAGTAGTTACAATCACCCAGTTCTTTAACCGTGCGAGCAGCCATTACCCTGGACACCCCGACAAAATCGGCAATATCCTGCTGGGTCAGGTGCACCTTCACCATAGTACCTTCCGGGCAGGGTTCGCCGTGTTCTGTGGCCAGGCGCAGCAACAGGTTGAGTACCCGCTCCCGGGTGGTTCCGGTGCGCAGTTCGGTAACTTGCTCCCAGGTGCTGTAAAGACTGCTGCCCAAACTGAAGATAACCCGAAGTGCCAAATCCGGCGATTCACGCAGCACACTCTCAAATCGCTGGCGATTAAGCGAGCATACCCGGGAATCCTCCATGGCCACGGCGGTGACCGGGTGATCCCCAACCTGGAAAAGCGCGGCCTCACCCAGCACTTCTCCTTTCCCGGCCATCTGTAGAATCACTTCTTTGCCTTCCTCGTTGCCCCGCACCAGCTTAAATCGCCCTTCTTTAATTAAGTATAGCGCCTCGGCAGGATCACCCTGGTTAAACAATACATCCCCCCGCTTGTAATGCTTTTTATCGGCTGCCTCCCGGCAAACCGGGCTGAATGTGCCCCTCTCCATGCCGTTAAAAAGGGGTAAATCCCACAGGCAGAAACGCCGGTTCATCTCCACTCGGTATCCTCCCTCTCCACAGGCGCAACCCCGCTATTGTAAACTTTTTTACAGAAGATACAGACAATTAAATGTATAATTAAAATAATAGTGCAATAACAATTGTAACTTACACGGAGGTAAAAAGCTAATGCTTCTACAGACCGCAAATTAAAAAACCTGGCCCGGGAACTTGGTGCCGACGAAGTCGGTACGGCACCAAGCGAACGGTATAACCAGGCGCCCCCGGGGCACAGACCCGGTGAAATTTTGCCCGGGGCCAAAAGCGTTATCACATTTACCTATAGGCTAAACGACGGCCCGCTCAATAATTTACCAGGCTCCAGGAACCAATACATCATGGAATTTGACGCGGTCAACCAGATATTACTAGGCATGTCCCATCAGCTTGCCCGCAGCCTGGAAAAAGACGGTTACGAAAGCATGGGTATCGGCCCGGAAGCATCAATTGGCGATTACGCCAGGCTAAAAGGTGACTTTTCTCACAAACATTCGGCGGTACTCTGTGGCCTGGGCACTTTCGGTGTTAATAACCTGCTGGTAACCCCCAAACACCGCTCCCGGGTGCGCCTGGCCAGTGTAATTACCACCGCTCCGCTGGTATACGATGAATTGCTGCCGGTCTCGGCTTGTGATCAGTGCCAGCAGTGCGTGCACCAATGCCCGTCAGGCGCGCTGGATCAATGGGAGGAGCACTACTCACACCGCACCGGCTGGACCATTAATAAGGAAAAGTGCGCCCATTATATTTTCGTGACCAATGCCGGTAAACGCTGCGGTATTTGTGTTAAGGCCTGCCCCCAGTAAACTTATAAAAGCCAATTTTTATCGTCGCCCGGGTATAATTGCCGGGCGTTTTCTTTACGCCTGCTACTTGATGCCGAACTGGTTCTCCAACTCTTTATATTTCTTGGGAAAATCGACCTTGGCGCGCATACCGGAGAAAGGCGTGGGGAAGCGCATGGCTCCCGCCTTGTGCGTGGCCGCCAGGCCGAAAGTGATATCATCCAGCCAGGACCGGTGGAAAGTGAAGCACATCTCGTGGTCCTGGGTGTGGGCAAAAAGGCGCTCACCGGAACCCGGCACCACCAAGTGACATGATTGATCCAATAATGGCGCCACCAGTTCACTGGTGCACGAGTTACGCCCGGCATAGGTGGTTGAAAACGCACCGCCGCGCCGGTACAAGGCACTGTGAACCAAGCGTGCAACCTGGGCCGGCAGGCCATAAACCAATATAATATCTGGTTTAAAATCGGCCTTAGCCAGAGGCGCCAGCAAGATACTTGCCGCCCTCCCGAGCGGCAGCGCAGGCAGCGCCTCTTGCGTCCGGGCACAGATTTCCTGTGTTTCTCCATATAGTGGATGGACTAGAGCACCATTTTTCCAAACCTCGGGCGCTTCAACCAAACCAAGTGATACAAAGGACGGGGCGCAGGCGTGGTCTTCACGCAAAAAACCTAGCGCCCACCCCATGTTTCGAGCCATCGAGATACCCTGGCATATGGTAATCGGGTGTCCCAGGGCCTCCAGGGGACGTCTGGTGCCTTCCGGGAGATCCTGATGCTCCGAAATCCGCACCGCTACCGGGAAACTAGCCGGCCGAATATATTTTTCAATTATCCCGGCCGCATCCCGATTAGTTTCAAAAATTTTCTCCCTGTCAACTTCTACCATAAATATCCACCTCCATTAAATATTTAAATATTCATTCTATTATAAACCGGCCATCCCCAAAGCGGTGTTAAAAAGTTTACAAAATAATTTTTAGATATGAAATTATGTCAAATAACTAGTTTAAAGCTATAGTTCATTAGTACATGCTTTTTTTCTGGCTCGCACACTGTTTTTGACATTTGCTCAAAACAGGAATTATTTAGTATAGTATTTGTGAGATTGTCTATCCATACCTTCTTGATTGGGAAAAAGACGGTTTGAAATAAATAAGAGCAAAAGGATGGTGATAAACAAAAGAATCGGTTAACCAACCAACACACATTATTTTAAGGAGGTTGAATTAATGCCAAGGTACAAAGACCCCAGCCTGACCTGCCGGCCATCTAACAAGACACCGCGAGTGATAGAACCTAAAAACATTAAGCGGTCAGTAGACCCGGCAGTGCTGGAAATGTTTGACGTAGCTAAAGAAAAAGGTGTGATTACCGCTTTTGACCGTGTTCTGGCCCAACAGCCCCAGTGCCAGTTCGGTTACAAGGGCATCTGTTGCCGCTTCTGCATGATGGGCCCCTGCCGGATTAAGGCTGATGAAGGCCCGGCCAGTCGCGGTATTTGCGGCGCTAACGCCTGGACCATTGTGGCCCGCAGCGTAGGCTTGATGATTCTTACCGGTTGCGCTTCCCATGCCCAGCACGGCAACCATATCAGTCATGTGATGCACATGATCGCCGATGGCCATGCACCTGATTATTCAATCAAGGATCCGGCCAAATTACAGCGCATTTGCAATAAGATGGGTATTGAAACTAAAGGCAAAGACGACAATGCTCTGGCCAGGGAACTGGCCGAACTGGCCCTTGATGATTTCCGGCGTTTAAAAGGCGAGGGAGACTCGGCCTGGATTACCAAGACTGTAACCAAAGACAGAAATGCCAAGTATTCCAGCCATATGGTTATGCCTCACGGCATCCACGCTACCATATCCGACCTGGTAACCCAGGCTCACGTGGGTATGGATAACGACCCGGTAAACCTGGTGTTTAGCGCGGTACGCGTAGGTCTGGCCGACCTGGCCGGCAAGTGGATCGCCACCGATCTGTCCGACATTATCTTCGGCACCCCCGAACCGGTAGCCAGCGAAGCCAACATGGGCGTGCTGCAACCGAAAAAGGTCAACATTATCCTGCACGGCCACAACCCGCTGCTCAGCGAGATGATCGTATCTGCGGCCAGGGAACTGGAAGGCGAAGCCAAAGCAGCCGGCGCCGAGGGTATTCAACTGTCCGGTATCTGCTGCACTGGTAACGAAGTGCTGATGCGCCAGGGCGTGCCCCTGGTCACATCCTTTTCGTCCCAGGAATTGGCCATCTGCACCGGAGCCGTGGACTGCATGGTAGTTGACGTCCAGTGCATTATGCCATCCTTAAACACTGTGGCCCAGTGCTTCGGCACCCGGCTAATCACCACCTCGGATATTGTTAAAAACCCCGGCACCATGCACCTTGATTACCAGGAAGCCACCGCAATGGACAGCGCCAAGGAAGTTATTCGCGAAGGAATCCAAGCTTTCAAAGAGCGCGGTAGCCGTCCGGTGCACATCCCCAACGTGGTTAACAAAGTAGTGGCCGGCTTTAGCCTGGAAGCTATTTATAAAATCTTCGGCTCCGTTAACCCGGAAAACCCCGTACGGGTGCTTAACGATGCCATCGCCAGCGGCGAACTTAAGGGTGTCGTTCTGATGGCAGGCTGTAACAACCTAAAGACCTTCCAGGATCAAGCGCACCTTGAAATAACCAAGGCCATGCTGAAGAACGATGTTTTAGTCGTCTCCACCGGCTGCAATGCCCAAGCCTGCGCCAAAGAAGGCCTGATGGATCCCGCTTTCGTAGACAAGTACTGTGGTGAAGGTCTAAAGAGTTTCTACAAGCGCATCTCCGCAAAGGCCGATCTCAAATACGGCCTACCGCCGGTTCTGCATATCGGTTCCTGCGTGGATAATTCCCGGGCCGCCGAGCTCCTTATGGACATGGCCAATGATCTGGGCGTAGACACCCCGAAGGTTCCGTTTGTTGCCTCGGCTCCAGAAGCCATGAGCGGTAAAGCCACCAGCATCGGTACCTGGGCCGTTGCCATCGGCATGCCCACTCAAGTCGGTACCATGCCGCCGGTTGAGGGCTGCGACCTCATATACAGCATCCTGACTCAGGTAGCCGGAGACGTTTTCGGTGGTTACTTTATCCTGGAAACAGATATTGAAGCTTCCATCCAGAAGCTTTTAGGCGCCCTTGAATACAGAACCTGGAAACTTGGCGTGCACAAGAGCATCGCTGAAGACTTAGAAACTCCGCTATGCCAGAACTGGTAAACAGCAGAGGAAGGGAGGGAAAAAAGCATGTCTGAAACCATTAATTTTGATCAGATTTTCGAAGGAGCCATCGAGCCGGGCAGCGAACCCAAAAAGCTGTTCAAGGAAGCTTATGAAGGAACCATCACCGCGCTCAGTTACGCGGAAATACTCTTAAACCAGGCCATTCGGAAATACGGCAAAAGCCAACCGGTCAGCTACCCCGACACCGCCTATTACCTGCCGGTAATCCGCTGCTTAAGCGGCGAAGAAGTCAGGACTCTGGGCGATATGGTACCCATACTGAACCGGATGCGTGCCGCTGTTAAAGAAGAGAAAACTTTCGCCAACGCCCGCAAGTGGGGCGAGGCCACCTGGTACGCCGCTGATATCATTGAGGCTGTCAAGTACATCGAGCACTCCACTGAGCAACCGCTTTACCAGACCCCCTGGACCGGTTTCATCGGTGACCCCGTAGTGCGCCAGTACGGCACCAAGATGGTGGACTGGACCATTCCCGGCGAGGCCGTTATTCTGGGCCGCGCCAAGACTAGTAAAGATGCCAAGAAGCTCATCGACAGCCTGATGGCCAAAGGTCTGATGCTGTTCCTGTGCGACGAAATAATTGAGCAACTGATGGAAGAAGGCGTCAAGCTGGGTGTCGACTATATCGCCTACCCGCTGGGCAACTTCACCCAAGTAGTACACGCCGCCAACTACGCGCTGCGTGCAGGCATGATGTTCGGCGGCATCCCCGCCGGTAACTATGACGCCCAGCGTGACTACCAGCGCCGTCGCGTGCTGGCCTTCATCCTGTATCTTGGCGAGCACGACATGGTCAAGACCGCGGCCGCTATGGGCGCGATCAACGTAGGCTTCCCGGTCATCACCGACCAGGAACTGCCCGCAGACAAGCAAATCAAAGACTGGTTCGTCAGCGAGCCGGACTACGACAAAATCGTCCAAACCTGCCTGGAAGTGCGCGGCATTAAGATTACCGCCATTGAAATTGACGTACCCATTACCATCGGCCCCGCCTTTGAAGGCGAGTCCATCCGCAAGAAGGAAATGTACGTGGAGTTCGGCGGCACCAAGACCCCGGGCTTCGAGCTGGTCCGCATGGGCGACGATACCATTGAAGATGGTAAAGTTGAAGTCATCGGCCCCGACATCGACAGCGTGGAGCCGGGCAGCCGGATGGCCTTGGGTATCGTGGTTGATGTTTACGGCCGCAAAATGGAAGAAGATTTCGAGCCCGTTTTGGAACGCCGCATCCACTACTTCACCAACTATGGCGAAGGTCTGTGGCACGTGGCCCAGCGGGATATCATGTGGGTCAGGATCAGTAAAGATGCCTTTGCCAAGGGCTTCCGCTTAAAGCATATCGGCGAGATCCTGTTTGCCAAGTTCAAGTCCGAGTTTTCGGCCATCGTAGACCGGGTCCAAGTCACCATCTACAGCGACGAAGAAAAAGTCAAAGAGATGCGCGAAACCGCCCGGGGCTACTACCAGAAGCGTGACGACCGCCTCAAGGAACTGCGGGACGAGAAAGTGGACACCTTCTACTCCTGCACCCTGTGCCAGAGCTTTGCGCCCACCCACGTGTGCGTGATTGCTCCCGAGCGGGTCGGCCTGTGCGGCGCGGTGAGTTGGTT
>LADP01000004.1 GCA_000961575.1 Peptococcaceae bacterium BRH_c8a | reverse complement strand
AACCAACTCACCGCGCCGCACAGGCCGACCCGCTCGGGAGCAATCACGCACACGTGGGTGGGCGCAAAGCTCTGGCACAGGGTGCAGGAGTAGAAGGTGTCCACTTTCTCGTCCCGCAGTTCCTTGAGGCGGTCGTCACGCTTCTGGTAGTAGCCCCGGGCGGTTTCGCGCATCTCTTTGACTTTTTCTTCGTCGCTGTAGATGGTGACTTGGACCCGGTCTACGATGGCCGAAAACTCGGACTTGAACTTGGCAAACAGGATCTCGCCGATATGCTTTAAGCGGAAGCCCTTGGCAAAGGCATCTTTACTGATCCTGACCCACATGATATCCCGCTGGGCCACGTGCCACAGACCTTCGCCATAGTTGGTGAAGTAGTGGATGCGGCGTTCCAAAACGGGCTCGAAATCTTCTTCCATTTTGCGGCCGTAAACGTCAACCACGATACCCAAGGACATCCGGCTGCCCGGCTCCACGCTGTCAATATCGGGGCCGATGACTTCAACTTTACCATCTTCAATGGTATCGTCGCCCATGCGTACCAGCTCGAAGCCCGGGGTCTTGGTGCCGCCGAACTCCACGTACATTTCCTTCTTGCGGATGGACTCGCCTTCAAAGGCGGGGCCGATGGTGATGGGTACGTCAATTTCAATGGCGGTAATCTTGATGCCGCGCACTTCCAGGCACGTCTGGACGATTTTGTCGTAGTCCGGCTCGCTGACGAACCAGTCTTTGATTTGCTTGTCTGCGGGCATTTCCTGGTCGGTGATGACCGGGAAGCCTACGTTTATCGCGCCCATAGCGGCCGCGGTCTTGACCATGTCGTGCTCGCCAAGATACAGGATAAAGGCCAGCACACGACGGCGCTGGTAGTCACGCTGGGCATCATAGTCGCCAGCGGGGATGCCGCCGAACATCATGCCTGCACGCAGCGCGTAGTTGGCGGCGTGAACCACCTGGGTGAAGTTGCCCAGCGGGTAGGCGATATAGTCGACACCCAGCTTGACGCCTTCTTCCATTAATTGCTCAATTATTTCGTCGCACAGGAACAGCATCAGGCCTTTGGCCATCAGGCTGTCGATGAGTTTCTTGGCATCTTTGCTAGTCTTGGCACGGCCCAGGATAACAGCCTCGCCGGGGATGGTCCAGTCCACCATCTTGGTGCCGTACTGACGCACCACGGGGTCACCGATGAAACCGGTCCAGGGGGTCTGGTACAGCGGTTGCTCAGTGGAGTGCTCGATGTACTTGATAGCCTCAATGATATCGGCGGCGTACCAGGTGGCCTCGCCCCACTTGCGGGCGTTGGCGAAGGTCTTCTCTTCTTTAACAGCGGAACGCATCCGGTTCAGTATGGGTACCATTTCGCCCAGGGTCCTGACTTCTTCGCCGCTTAAGCAGCGGATTACCGGCAGGTAGTAGGCGGTGTCAGGGTAACTTACAGGCTGGTTTTTGCCGTATTTACGAATAGCCTGGTTTAAGAGTATTTCCGCGTAGCTAAGGGCGGTGATGGTGCCCTCATAGGCTTCTTTGAACAGTTTCTTGGGCTCGTTGCCCGGCTCGATGGCGCCTTCGAAAATTTGATCAAAGTTGATTTGTTCAGACATGCGTTATCCTCCTTTCGACCACAGATTAATAGTTCTGGCAGAGGGCGGTTTCAAGGTCTTCAGAAACGTTCTTGTGTATGCCCAATTTCCAGGAGCGGTATTCCAGTGCGCTGAGCATCTTCTTGGCAGCTTCAGCCGGATCCATTTCAAAGATAAAGTAACCGCCGTAAACGTCACCGGCGACTTGGGTAGTAATGCTGTAAATCAGGTCGCTGCCTTCCACTGGAGGCATAGCGCCAACGTGTACAGGTGTACCCATAGCTACGTACCAGCAACCGATAGCAACCGCTTTACCACTCATAGCCTCAGGAGCAGTGGCCACAAACGGCACTTTCGGTGTGTCAACGCCCATTTCATTGGCCATAGCCATTAAAAGGTCGGAGCAGCGGGTGTTGTCAACACAGGAACCCATGTGGAAAATGGGGGGTAACGCAGTGCTGAGATTGGCATTTTCGCTAATGCGAGCCAGGAACTTTTTGAGCCCTTCGCCGGCATACTCATCTACTGCCGCGGGATCAAGCAGACCTAGTTTGGCGCAGGCTTGCATGGCGCAGCCAGTGCCAATGACAAATACGTCATTTTTAAGCATTTCTTTAGCTATGGTGATATGGCTGTCATCCTGCGGACGCTTGACGTTGTTACAGCCGGCCATTAAGCAAACACCCTTAATCTCGCCGCTGGCGATGGCGTCTGTGAGCACTTTAACCGGGTTGTCCGCGTTAACCGAAGCAAAAATGTCAAACAGAGCTTCCAGGCTAAAACCGGCAACAACTTTATTCTTAACATCCGGAATATGCACTCTGGCCGGATCCCTAAGTTTAAATGCTTCAATAGCCATTCTGATAGCTGTTTTGGCATCATCCAAGGCAGTGGCTGTATTAAAGTCCAGGTGTGCCGCGCCCGGAATCTTAACTAGCGGGGAAGTGGTGATCAGTACAGTGTGGAAGCACTCGGCTGCTGTACGCAGCGAAGGCATAATGCACTGCACGTCCACTACCATGCCGTCAATGGCTCCGGTAGCAATGGCATATTCCTGGGATGAGAAAGAAGTTACCAAGGGAACGCCTTGACGCATGAGCACTTCGTTACCGGTGCAGCAGATACCCATGCACTGGATCCCTTTAGCGCCGGCGGTCTGGGCTTCGCCTTCCATTTCCCGGGCAGCCTGAACAATAATTTCACTCAGGATGGGGTTATGGCCGTGCAGCACGATGTTAACCTTCTCAGGGTTGATTACACCCAGATTGGCCTCACTGACGACAGGCTTGGGGGTGCCAAAAATGATGTCAGCAAGGTCGGTGCCGACGTGCATGCCAACATAGTCAGCCAGGGAAACTTTCAGGGCACTGAAGATCAAGTTAACCGGGTCGTTGTCCATACCCACGTGAGCCTGGGTAACCAGGTTGGAAATGGTGTTGTAAACGCCACTGGGCATAATGTTGTGGGAACGGAATTTATTTAAGCGGCCCTCGGTAACAGTAGTCTTGACCCAGGTGGATTCACCGAAACCATCCAGACGGCTGTAGTCGGCCAGTGCAGTTTCAGCTAGTTCTTTAGCAATCTGATTAACTTCTTTGCCTTCTGTTTCAATACCTACGCGTTGGGCCACTGCGTTTAATTTGGCGACATCTTTTACGCCGTAATCCGGGGCATGCCCTTCAGCGGCTTCCAAAAGAGTTTTAGCCATATGGCTGGCGTGCTCACTGTGGGATGCAGCACCGGTAAGCAGCATCAGGCCAGTACTTCTGGCGGCGATGGTCCAGGCGCTGGCACCACAGATACCTCTGCTGGCAGGGCCTTCGTCATCTTTGATGCGGCAGGGTCCCATCATGCAGAAACGGCAGCAAATACCTTTATAGCCGAATTGGCACTGGGGTTGTTGGGCTACGAAACGATCAAAAGCAGTAATCATGCCGTTTTCTTTTGCTTTATCGATCATTTCGATAACGCCCGGGTCAATGGAGCGCTTAATGCTCTTCGGGTCTACCACTCTAGGTGCGCCCGAAGGCTTGCTTGTATGGTTTGGATCTCTAAACCTTGGCATTACTTTAACCTCCTTGGTTATAGATTGACAACACAATAAGGCGCAGCCGGAATTGCTCCCCCCTTCACTTCCGGCTGTCCCGGGTAAAAGGCTACCCCTCCCTGTAAGCAAATGTCTCTTCCTACTCCCCGCAGGAAAGGACTTCCGCTTCAGATACCCCTTAAAAGAGAAATCTGCGGTTAAAAACTACGTTAGATTAGTTTTGGTTGTTACCACCCACCTCTCCCAAAATATTAAGGCAAACATTTTGCACCTCGGACATTAGTTCTTCCTCTGCTTCGGGTGTCATAGACGGTTCCATGGCGTTTGCCCATATTGATTCTGAAAAACTTATAAATCCTATTACAGGATGCTGAGAAAAGCTGTCTATAATAAACTGTTTTTCTTTGTTTGAACGAATTTTGTTGGCCACAATACCGACCTTAGCTATACCCAGTTCCCCGGCCATTCTAATTACGTGCCCGGCTGTGTTGACGCTGTTACGGCTTGGCTCCACCACCACCAGCATCATATCCACTCCCCGGACGGTACCCCTGGATAGGTGTTCAATACCGGCACCCATATCCATGATTACTGATTCATTCTTATCCAGTAACAGGGAACTCACCAGGGCGTTTAAAAAAGTATTTTCCCGGCAGTAACATTCGGAACCGCCTTTTTTAGGATCACCCATGCGAAAGAACCTTATATTACCGAGTTTATAACTGAAATCGTCTATAAAATCATCTAATTCGGGGTTTAGGGTGTAAAATGCGCCACCGCCTGCTTTGGCGCGAATAACATCACGCATTTCCACCACCGGCTTAATTCCCGCCGCTTCTACCGCGGGAATGCCTATAGCCGGAGCCAGGCAAGCATCCGGATCAGCATCGATGGCGTATACAGTTGCATTGGTTCGGGCCAGAAATTTGGCTATAGCCGCTGCTATGGTTGTTTTGCCGACGCCGCCTTTTCCTGATATGGCAAGTTTCAATGACTGTCACTCCTGTTTTAGAGAATGTTCGGAAAGCAAGCTTAGTATCTGCATAAAATGATGTTTTAACGAACACTCACCGTATTGTATTGAAAATTGATGCAATTAAAAAGGTCTTGGGTTGGTTCAACCCAATATCGGCAAAGAATCACTTCTACAATGAAACAGCGTTTTCCTGCTAAAACAACACAAGAAATCTAACAGGTTGCCTATTATTTTATATTGATTACGGCAGCCTGCGTTTAATTTAGAAGGACTTTTTTTAAATTATTTTTGCATATGCTAATCTTTCGACGGAGTAAAATAAAATCCTTCCCGTGGTCAGAAAAATATGAACATATGACATATTGGAAAAAATGTCTGCTAAAAAAGGGCCGGGCCGCTGAATAAATTTTCCCGGTCCGGCAACAATATAAGTACTCCGCTTTGGTGAGTTCTATCTCTCCCCGTCCGGCCTAAGGGCCGGATTTTTTTCTTATTTTAGCCATTGTTTTACGGTGTCGATTAGGGCGTCAAAACGAATGGGTTTTTGCAGGTACGCGTCACAACCGGCGTTGATGATTGTTTCCCTGTCCCCTTTCATGGCCATAGCGGTAAGGGCAATGATGGGGATTGTCGAAGTCTCCTGTTCGTGCTTTAAAATTCTGGTTACCTGAATGCCGTCAATATCCGGCATTTGAATATCCATGATAATTAAATCGGGCTTATTCCGGCGAGCCAGTTCAATTCCTTCATAACCGCTAGACGCCTGCAGGGTTTGGTGCCCTTGCGATTCCATGATGTCGTTGACCAGACGCAAGTTTTTTATATTATCTTCAACAATTAAGATAACTTTTTGCCCCATGACTAACCCTCCTCCCGGGATGACTGGCGGTGCAGTACTCTGCTTACTTCCGACAGCAGGGAATCCTGACCGTAATTACCCTTCTCGCGTATTGACTCAACGAGTCCCTGTAATCTTTTGTAATCCTCGGCGGTAAGCACCTTGGCGGTGATAATAATTACCGGTAAATTTTTTAACTGTGGATCTTCTTTGATGGTTTTAGCTACTGCAAAGCCGTTTATTTCGGGCATCATCAAGTCAAGGATAATCAGGTCCACCTGTTCTTCCCGGGCCATCCGGATGCCATCCAAGCCGCCGTAGGCTTTAAGAACCCGGTGTCCGCTCAATAGGAGGTTCTGCTCAATTAATTCTACCGCCTGCGGGTCATCATCTATTACCAGCACTGTCGATGAAGGCTTGAAATAAGGGCTGGCCTGAGCCAGTTTCCAGACTATTGACACCAGGTTTTCGGGGTCGAAAGGTTTAAGCAGCAACTCAGAAGCGCCGAAGGCAAGCTTTGGATCGGATTCCTGAGGCACGGTAACAATAATTACTGGCACGTTTTTTAAATGTGGATCGGCTTGGAGTTTCTCGAGCAGTTGCCAGCCGTCCATAACCGGCATCAGGATATCCACTGTAATGACGTGCGGGCGGAGCCTGGCAGCCATTTCAAAGCCCTGTCGGCCGTTGACTGCCCTGGCCACCCGAAAACCTTCATTACGCAGATAGGTTTCGATCAGCTTGGCGTCCAGGTCGTTGTCCTCTACCACCAGCACCAGTGGCGCGGATTCCGGGGCCTCCCCCCCGCTGGGCCAGTTTGTTTCCCGGTTCATGGTTTGCTTGGCGTTAATTATGTCCGGGTCGGGGTGCAGCGGGATGCTGAAATAAAACTTGCTGCCTTGGCCTGATTTACTTTCCACCCCGATGACGCCTCCATGCATTTCCACCAGTTTGCCGGACAAGGCCAGGCCCAGTCCCGTACCCTCGTGTCTTCTGGATAAAGAGCCGTCCACCTGGGAAAATTCTTTAAAAAGCTTATTCATGTCAGATTCATTAATGCCGATGCCATTGTCGGTAACGCTCACTGTTACATTGGATTTCTCTATAACGGCTGACAAAAGCACTTCCCCGCCACTTTCCGTAAATTTAACGGCATTAGCAAGCAAGTTAAAGACTACTTGCTTAAGTTTGCGTGAATCTGCCACCACCAGGCCGATATTTTCGTCCACCACCATGTTCAGGCGGATGTTCTTTTTTAATGCTTTTTCCCGGAACATACGCAAACTACCCTGCAGCAAACCCTGTAGTTCAAATTCACTGAAGTCAAGTTCCATGGAACCGGCCTCAATTTTAGACAGGTCCAAAATATCATTTATCAAATCCAGCAGGTGTTCACCGCTTTCCCGGATATCTTTAACGTACTCCTGCTGGCGCGAATTGAGTTCGCCGAAGACTTGCCTTTCCAGCAGTTCGGAAAAACCAATGACCGAGTTAAGTGGTGTTCTTAACTCATGGCTCATGTTAGTGAGAAACTCGCTTTTAGCCCGGTTGGCCTGTTCCAGTTCCCGGTTCTTTTTCTCAATTTCTTTTTGTCTAATCGCTAATTGTTGGGATAGTGTCTTTAGGTATTCAAACTGTTTAATTCCGTACAGACAAATGCCCAACTGTATCGAAACCCGTTTTAAAAATGCTCTTTCGACGGGGCCGGTTTCCCTGTCTGTGCCCAATAGCAGCACCCCTTGTAGCCAGTCTTGATAATAAACTGGAATTACAGCCGTGGCCGAGTGGGTAAAAGGGAGTATGGAAGTCTCTGCCCCGGCTATGATTTGCACTTTTTTACCCATGACAATATCTGCTATTTGGTTGTCTTTCAATTTGATGGACTGAGGCAGCAGCTCTTCGTCCACGGAGCGGGAGGCAATCGGTTTTAGCGATCTTGACCATTCATCGTAGGTCAGATATGCTCCCGATGGGTAACCCTGACGCTCGGCCAGAAGTTCAAGCAACTCAGCCAACACATTATCTCGATTATGGTTGCCGGTAAATATGGACATAGCTTCGGTCATGGTGCGCTCGTTAAGCGCTTGCTTCTGACGGGCGAACTCTACTTTTTTTCGATCTGTAATGTCCCGGGCAATACCTTCCATAGCCACAACCTGACCGTCCCGATCCCGGATTAGCAAGTTGCGCTGCTCGGTCCAGATAATCTGGCCGTCTTTGCCCACCCAACGCAATTCTTTGGGTTCCATATCATCCTTATCAGCGCTTTCCAATTGGTGTTGTAGCGACCGGTCATCAGGATGGACGATATTATAAACCAACTCCGAGTCTTGATAGTGTTCCTCGGGGGTGTAACCAATCATTTGTTCAACAGCAGGGCTGACGTATTCAAAGCGGCGCTCGGGAACCAGATTGATGCGGTAAATGACATCCGGTGCATTTTCCGCCAGGCGCCGGTAGCGGCCTTCGCTTTCTTGCAGTGCCTCAGAGTCCTTCATATGTCGGATGGCTGAAGCAATGTACCGGCTGACCAGTTCTAAAAATGGCATGTCCTCCCGGGTGACCAGGTTTTTATGCCTGCCGTTTAATTGCAACAAGCCAATGTTTTCTTCATCATCTTTGATCGGCACCAGTACAATGGTTTCATATCCATGCCGGACACAGGTCAGCCGCCAGGGGCCTTCCAACTGCAGGGGCCCTTTTTCGTCATCCTTAAGCCCGGATGCAAAACCGGTTAGAAAACTGCCGTACGGGGTGGTGTAATTGCTATCCACCCGGCCTAAAAGCCGATTCTTCAAAGTCATGCCGCAGAAGCATTCCAGCAGCACCTGGCCCTCTTCATCCCGCACCGGCCCTTCGGCAGTAATTTGGCACAGCGAAGATTCATGCTCGATAAATTGATTAGAAAACCCGTATTGAGTGTAATAAGTGAAATCACTACCGTCCGTCATTCTAATGGCGGCGGCCTGGCACCCGGTTACCCGGGTAAGGATGCCCAAGAGGTTGTGCAGAGCTTGTTTAAGGTTGGTAAAGTTGGCCAACTCGGACAGCATGGCCAGTTCGGCCTCTTGTCTCGCTTCGTTTTTCTTGCGGTCGGTAATTTCCAGGTGGGAAATCACCGCGCCGCCCGTGGGACCGGATAACGGGGTAGCGTGCAGCATATACCACCGTTTTTCCAAGTCGGTGTGACAGGGGTACTCCATTGAATACTGGGGCAGCCGACCTTCCAAAACATCTGTAATACCGGCCAGGGCATGCCGGGCCGCCTTAGCCCCGTGTTGCGCCCCCTTGGCGCATATTTCCAAGTAGTTTATGTTTCTGGCTAAAATAGTAGCATTATCGGCGTTGTTATTGCGGCCAAACTGTTTCCAGGCCTCGTTAACCGCCGTGATATTACCGTTACCGTCAAGCACGGCTATATGGGCGGTTAGGGAATTAAGCACGGCCAGGTTAAATTCCTTGCTTTCGCGTAACCGCACCAGGGCCTGCTTGCGCTCTTCTTCCACCCGGATAGCCGAAGCAATGATGCCCAGAATTTTTTGGTCGCCCAGTGATGGGGCATAATCCTGCTGGTAAACCACGCACAGTGCCCCGACACAGGCTTGGCCCACTTTAACCGGGTGGCCGATATAAGTATGCAGCCCGAATGCCGCCACATTGGGGTCGGTGTCGGCGTAAGGGGTGGACTGCAGGTTTCGCAATACCGTGACCTCATTCCTGCCCCGGCGAATCACATCGTAGCAAATATGGCCTTCGGGAATATCGACAGGCTTATAATCCGGCGGGGTATTCCACTGACCTGCCGAGTGCAGCATGCCCTGGTTTATCCGGTTGTAGAAGGCTGATGACGCGCCCATCAATTCCCCGCACAGAGTTGTGAGGCGGTTGATGTTTTCGTTGGGGTTGCTGCTAAAGCTAAGGAAGCAGTCATTAATTTTAGACATCCGCTCTTCTTCCTGTTTACGGCGAATGGCCAGAGCATAAAGTGAAGACAGTCGTTCCACAAGTTCCAGGTCGCGGTTCGTGTAATCGCGCCTGGAATTGGCCAGGCAAACAACGCCCATTAACCGATCTCCCAGCAGCGCGGGGGCGGCAAGGAAGTTTGTGATCGGTATGTGCCCTTGGGGTACACCGGTAGACCGGGGGTCGCTTGCGGGGTCATTGGTTAACAGGGATTGTTTATTATTAATTACCCAACCGTACAGCCCGTTAAATTTTTTAAAAATAATATTTTTATCAGGTACCTGGCAAATATCCCAAACATCCCTACTCATGGTGGGTGAAACCAAGTAGCCCTTTTGCTGATCAATGTAACCAACAAAACCAAACTGGCTCCCCGTGAGGCGTTTACCCAATTCCAACACCAGGCTGGTTTGCTCTTCTATGGAATCTGAATTAGCCAGCGCATTGGACAACTCAGCCAGCGCGGCGTTGGCCTCGGCTTCCCAGGTTAAAGCTTCCTGGGTCTGTTTGAACCCGGTTACATCCCTAATTGACTCAATGGCCCCCACCATGTTGCCGGAGCCGTCATACAGCGGCGATGCCTTTAGCCACAGGTGCATACCCTGTCCATCGTTCATCAGCGGGGCGAATGCTTCGGCGTACAGGACATCTCCGTTTCGGGCCACACTATGGTAATGCTTTTCTATTTGCTCGCGTTCAGTCCAAAGCAAGTCCAGCAGTACCGGTTTCCGGTCACCGTAAAAGGGGACGGAGTAGGCGTACTCGCCCTGACCAATAATATCAATTTTAGAGATCCCGGTCATTTCCTCCATCGCCCGGTTCCAAGCGATTACCTTTTTATCCCGGTTCACCGCCAGGGTGGCATCAGGGAGAAATTCGATAATATCCATCATTTGCCGATTGGCGGCGACAATCTTCTCTTCAGCCTGTTTCCGTTCCGTAATATCCATATCAATGATTTGGTAAAAAAAGTCCTCTTTATGTGCACCTTGGTCAATAATTGGTTGGTCTGAGATTGTCCGGAACCTTTTGTCGTGTGGCAAGCCGAACCCGCCTTTCTAAAACTTGGTTATATAAACTCGATTGTTATGCCAAGTAGAATTTAGTTTTCAGTATTTTTCTTAAGTAAGCAACAATAATCCTGCTTTTTTCAGCTATTCAAGTAAGATTCGTGATCAATGGCTTTTTGGAAATGCAAAAAGCTCACGGAAACGATATTTCCATGAGCTTTTATTGGTGCGGCAGAAAGGACTTGAACCTTCACACCCTGACGGGCATAAGAACCTGAATCTTACGCGTCTGCCAATTCCGCCACTGCCGCATCTATTTAATTTACCGAGTCTCTCGACCCGCAAAAACAATGTTAACACACAAGAAATACGTTGTCAACATCCTTATTCTAGTAATGAACAGGAAGTATTAGCAGCCGTCCAATTAAAAGAAAAGGGCTGCCTGCGGTCGAAACCGAAAAGGCGGAAAGGGGACACACCTCAGCTTATGGGTCAGACTTTAGGGTCGAGGAATGTCCCCGATTAGGGGACACGCCTTCTTGAGGAAGGAATGTCCCCCAGCTTAGGATGTTGAAACACTCATTAAAATTTAAGCTACGTTGGTTACCTTGGCGATGGCCCCGGCCGGGCAAGCTCTAAAGCATTTGCCACAGCGGGTGCAGTTATCGGCGTTAATGTCGTAAGCTACATTGTCGTTAATGAAAATTCCGTCATCCTTGCACTCCAGTTCACACGCGGCGCAGGCCATGCATAATACAGGATCTAAAGTGAAGCTGAATTTAAATTTTTTCTTCTCGGCCAATTTCATACCCCTCCCTTTTATCAAAACTTTATGAAAAAGGTTCTACATAAAAAAAATAAAATCCTGCCACATTACACTAAGAAGATAAATATTTCCGGCTCCCGTTCTTAATTTATTACGGAGAAGCCATAAAATTACCGGGAAGGAGGAATTTTTTTGGCTAAACAAATTAAAGGTGTCTCGTCGCGCCGATTCCCCGGTTACCGCCCGGTGTGGGAAATGGGCAAAGCAGCCTACATAAAGAGAAGGCAGCGGGTTACCGGTGAAAACAGGCCCAGCACTTAAGTTTTTAGGCCTAAAAAGGAAACAGGCATCTTTTCTAATAACCAAGAAAAGTACCTGTTCCTTTTTAATGCTTCCATTTTGGTTTTGGTGGAGGGGGCAGGATTCGAACCTGCGAAGGCGTCGCCGGCAGATTTACAGTCTGCTCCCTTTGGCCACTCGGGAACCCCTCCATAAATTGGTGACCCCACCGGGATTCGAACCCGGGTTACCGCCGTGAAAGGGCGGTGTCTTAAACCGCTTGACCATGGGGCCTTATGGTCGGGATGGAGGGATTCGAACCCCCGGCCTCCTGCTCCCAAGGCAGGCGCGCTAGCCAAGCTGCGCTACATCCCGAAATATAAACGCAAGGTGCAGTTTATCATAGATGGGGTCTAAAGTCAAGATGCTAGGTAACCACTCAGTAGTCAGGAGTCAGTAGTCAGTAGTCAGAATAAGATAACGGTTTATCATCTTGAAGTATTCTGAATTCTGACTCCTGAATTCTGACTACCTGAAAACTTTTTTACAATATATTCCTGATTAGCTGAGACAGTTGAAAGGCGTTCCGGCATTCCTGGACGCTGCTGCAGTACGGTGCGTAAGCACTGATGATACAGTCGCCGGCGTTCCATTTTTCCCGGGGCAGCGGGTTTAACCAAATAGTACGCCGGCAGAGACCGGTGATAGACCGAAATATGTCCGCCCCGTCGGGACGCCAGTTGTTCCGGGCGTCACCCAGGATAATGACCGTTGTGCGGGGAGTTAATACGTCCCGGTAACGGTTATGGAAGCATTCCCAAACCTGTCCGTAATCGCTGAACCCGGTCAAAGATATTTTGGCTTCCCGCAGGATTTGGCGGGCTGACAATGACCAGGAATCGCCAGGGTTTTTGATTAAGCCGGTCACCTCGGCGACGCGATCCACGAAAGCGTAAGAACGCATGTCCTTAAACCTGCAGCGCAGCCCGGTGAAAAGCTGCAAAAAGAATTCGCTGTATGGGGCTACGGAACCCGACAAGTCGCAAAGGGTGACGATGAGCGGGCTTGCAGGTATTCGCCGTTCCTTTTTTAGAACCAATGGTACGCCGCCGCAAGTAACGGCTTTCCTTACCGTCCGTTGCATGTCCACGGTGCCGGACAGGGATGGTTTTTTTCTATAGCCCCTCTTGACGGCCAGCTTTTTCCCCAGGGCGCCCAGCAGTTTTTTTATTTCATCCAGTTGGGCCGGGTTTGCGTTAGCCAGGTCTATAAAACGCAGGTTGGTGGGTGCAGGCTGCGTGCCAAAAGGTTGTAAAGAACTTGTCGGCACACGGTTATCGGGTACTCCTGCACGACTTACGAGGCTAGCGGCAGTTCTTTTTGCGCCTGCTGTTCCGCATTGGCCACCGGCCCTGCCAAGGCCCCCCGGGCCGCGACGCGCCGGAGCTGCGGTCTGGTTCATTATTTCCCGCCGGATGGAGCCTTTCAGTTCTACTAAGCGTTCAGCAAAGGTGTTGTTTGGCAAACGCGGTGGGTTTGCCAGCACCGCCTCTGGATCTAAATTACAGGGGATAAATTTGTCGTGGGCGGCTGCCTCATACAAGCGGTGGTTGATTATCTCGGCCAGGTACTCCCGGCTTTGCTTGTCTTTGGCCAGGGTGCACAGCGTTGCTGCCAGCATGTCTTCCCGGCTAAAATCTACCACCTGTAAAGCTTTAAAAAAGTCAACTATTTCCCCGGTTGAAATTGGCCAGCCCGAACGCCGCAACTCGGCGGCGATTTCAATAACTGTTTCCCGCATTCGACATCACCATTTTCATAAACCGGTTCATGCCGGCAAAAGTATCCTCCAGGGCCTTGGTAGCAGCCTGGCTATTGCTGATGGAAATTGTGCGTTCCAGGGTCAACGTCAACTTTTTTACATCATAAACGGCGTTGAAATGGTCAGCAGCCAGTGCGAACAGGGTAAATTCAGTTTCCTTACCAAAACCCAGTTCGCCGGTCAGGTAATCAGGCGGTAAAACAAGGTCCTCGGCCCGGTGGGTTACTTTAAGTTGTTCCAATTGCAATAATTCGCTCAGCATCTCCAACACACCATTGCCCAGCGCCCCCGGGTCGGTCAGTTCAATCCGGCAGAGAATTTCCCGCTGGTCTGGTTGCTGCTGGAAGGAAATTTGACCGGCATTGCTGAAAACTATGTTAAAGCAGTTGGTATCCCGGCAGTACGATGCGGGCGCGGGCCGGCGGTTGATTAGTTGCGCCCAGCCTATACCGGGTACCTTTTGATACGCCTGGATTAAAGGCCCGTAAAGCTTGGGTACGGGTGGGGCGGTGGTAAATTCCGGGCTCAGTGGTGCCAGCATTTTAAGCAGCGATACCCTATCCACACATTCTTGGCAGTTAAATTGGCTGTCCCGGGAGTGGGTGCTGAATTTAATTTTGGCCACCATAATACTGCCTTGTACAACCAACTCGGTACGGGCAACCACGGCCACGTTTCTGGATCGCCATTCGGTTAGATTAACGCCCAGCAATTCGCCGCGCTCCAGATCCAGGTGGCTAACTTCATGCAAACAGGGCAGCAGTTCAGCCAGCGCTTTGCTTCTGGCCGTAACGATCATTTTTAAGTCCGCTGTCGGTTCATATAGCTGGCCGGCCGTGTTAACCGGTTGGACTGAAAAAAGCAACGGCAGGACTTCTTCCGCTATAGTGACTGATGAAATGTTAAAAAGCAAATAATCTTCGGCTATTTGCATTTCCAGGCCGGAAATTTTGACCCGATTTCCGGCAGCCCACATCTCCGGGTGTTCAGCGTACCGGGTCAGGAATCTATTCTTCAAATCCACGTTACGGCTTAGGATTTCTATTTGCATCCGAGGTCTCCTCTTTATCTTGGCAATAACCGGGCCTAACCGGGCAGGATTAATAAATGTATTTTACCATGTGGGAGAATTGTCATGAACACCGAGGGTAAAAATTTTTTTGACAGCATCGAAAACGTGATGAACGGACTAATGCAGCAAACCTACCTGGTTAAGCGGCATACAGCCACCACTGTTTTTCTGTCCGGTCGCCTGGGTAAGCCCCTTTTGGTGGAAGGGCCCGCCGGAGTGGGTAAAACAGCCCTGGCCGGCGCTATGGCCGGCGCGCTGGGCACCCAAATGATTCGTTTACAGTGTTACCCGGGGCTTGATGAAAGCAAGACCCTGTACGAGTGGAATTATCAGAAACAACTGCTGCACGTGCAGATGCAGGGCAGCGAGGCCGATATATTCGGCCCGGAATTTATGCTGGAACGTCCGTTGTTGAAAGCGTTCCGGAGCAGCAGACCGGTGGTGCTGCTGGTGGATGAGATTGATAAAAGTGAAGAAGAACTAGAAAGTTTTCTATTAGAAGCGCTGGACGATTTCCAGGTTACCATTCCCGAATGCGGCACCGTGACGGCGAACCACAGGCCATACGTGGTGATAACCAGTAACCGGATGCGGGAACTGAGTGACGCTTTAAAAAGAAGGTGCCTGTACCTGCACATTGATTATCCGGATCAAGAGCTGGAACGGGCGGTGCTCAATTTAAGGCTCCCCGGTATTGCCGAGCGCCTGACCGCTGATATCGTGGATTTTGTGCAGCAATTGCGCCGGTTGAAATTGAAGAAAGCACCCAGTATCGCCGAATCTCTGGACTGGGCCAGAACCCTGCTTTTGCTGGGGCGCGACAGTATTGACCCGGATTTGACCCGGGAAACCTTAAACGTGCTGCTAAAGTACGAGGATGATATTAAAGTTGCTGCCAAAGAATTGCCTACCATAGTCAAATCCAACGGTTTTGTCAGAAAGGGTGAACATTCCGCGGGTGTCCCTGACGAGCAGACCACCACCGGTGGATGTAACGACCCGAAACTTGACCGGTTTGATTTTTAATCCCACTTCCTGTATGTTACCGGTTCAATCCTTTGGTAGGTGTCAGGGCAAATAAAAGCCCTTTCAATTTTAAATATGAAAGGGCTTTTATTTGCGCCACAAGATTTTAACTAGTGTCTCCTGAAAAAGTCTTGGTAAGGGTTTGGTATTAATCTCCGGGTTACTACTCGCCGTTATGCTTGAACGAGCTCGTTCGTCCTCGGGCGCCGGAGAACTCGCGCCCTGCGGGCGCGAAAGTCTAGCACCGGCGCTTTTCCTCGGACTCTCTCGCTCTTTGATTTAAGCTCCTACGTAACCCTCCGATTAACACCAAACCCCAGTTATGCTTATTTTTTCAGGGGGAACTAACTAACTACCTGGAAATAGCGTCAAAAATTTTAGCCGCCCGATCGGGAGTATTCATTGTATACATGTGAATTCCCGGGGCCCCGCCTTCGATTAGGGCATTGCACATTGATGAAATAAACTCAACTCCAAATTGAAGCGCGGAGGCATTATCCCCATCTTCTTTATATTTCCTAAGTTTATCTACAAATACTTCCGGCACGCTAACACCAATGGGCTGCTTCAGTATAAAATCTAAATGGGCAAAGCTCTCTACCGGCATTACGCCGGGAACCACGGGGACCCTAATACCCATATTATTTACTCGGTCTACAAATCTGAAGTAAATTTCCGGGTCAAAAAATAACTGAGTAATAATATAATCCGCTCCATTTTCAACTTTTACCCTGAGGTGTTCGAGGTCCTTTTCCTTATCCGGGCACTCGGGATGGCCCTCGGGGTACCCGGCCACACTAACACAAAAATTATTGGGTTCCCCGTTCCTGTATTCTCCTTCGTTAAATGAAATATATTTGCCCTGGTTTAAACGCTTAATTTGCGACACGAAATCTGAGGCATATCTGTGCCCTTTTTCGTGCGGTCGGAATTCCTTTTCACCCTTTGGCGGATCACCCCGCAGAGCCAGTATGTTCTGTACCCCCTCATAACGGACATCCATCAGCATATTATCAATATCCTGCTGCGACTTGGCCACGCAAGTCAAATGGACAACCGATTCAATCCCATAATCCCTCTTTATTTTCCCCGCTATGGGAATGGTTCCACCTCTTGCGCTGCCCAAGGCACTGCAGGTTACGCTTACAAAGGCAGGCTCGTATTTCATAAGACCGCTGACGGTATTAAAAATAGGATCCAGTGAGGTTCCGTTTAAAGGCGGAGACAATTCAATAGAAAACACCGGTTTGGTAGCGTTACTATAAATATCAATAACTTTCATCATTAAACCCCCTATCTAAAATTTACATTTATTGCATTTCGGTAAGCTTGGTATGAAGTCGCTTTATTCTTTTCTCCCGCTCTTTGGCATCACCCGGACTGCCTTCCTCATAATCCTCGCCATCCAGCACACAGCCGTCGCGGTATAGTTTTCCGTATTTAACGCATACCTGGTGATAATCACAATGTTCCCGGCAGTCTTCCTCCAACAAATACTTCATTTTTTACCCTCCTTTTCAGGGTTCGATAGGGCCGTGTTTCAAAAACGGAATTTCATTGGCAAGCTGTCTTCTTTGAACAAACACCACCCCCTTACTTCGTATCACCGATTCTTTAAACCGCTGTAATTAATACCTCTGTCACAGTGTCTATAAACACTGCCTGCTACAACGTAAACAAGCAGTTGCAGCCAAAACCGTATTTACAAATCCGCCGTTCCCTGCTTAAAATGGTGTTTGCGCTAGCGTTGTTCTTTTGGTAACGTAAAAGGCCGTAAAAATAAAAAATACGGAAAACGTGCGTTAACTTAACACAACGTTTTTCCGTGTTTTTGTTTTTGTATTTAAAATTTTAAAAAGCAGGGCGCCGTGCTTACCCTGTTTTACTTAATCCGTTCTATTTTGATATGCTTGCGTTTAATTCTAAACTCAACCGGATCGTTAAGGTTATTGATGGCAGTTATATCTATACCCAGTGCCTTGCAGTCATCGCTTCTAACTCCTTCGGTAACACCTTGTTTGTATAGTATCCTGGCCAGTTCCATGTTATTGCGGCGGCATTTTTCAGATACCGTTTTACCGTCGATGACTATGCGGTACTTTGCCGTTGTTTCCTTACCTGTATCTGCTCCGGTGGCATACCTCTTGACACCGCTTTTGTATTCAAGTTCCAGAGAATGAACGTATTTTTCTATATCCGGTAGGTTCAATTGCTTTCCCACAGATATTGCGACATCCTTGGCCTTTGTTAGTACTACATCATTGTCATCCCCGAAAGCTTTGGTCACTCCGTAAAAGGCGTTGCGAACCGAAAAATGCAACTGTAATTGTCCTTCTTCTTTTCGTTTTATCTCACTTATTAACTTTCTAATTAAACCCTGGCCTCGGGTAAGCATTTCATCCGCGGCATACAGGGTTTCCTTGCTGATAGTGTTTAACCCTTTGATGTCGTTTAACATGTTAACGTAATTTGTAATACACAACAATAATTCCGACGGCGTCCTGGGACGCGGCAACGCAACCATTGCGTCGATATTATTTTCAGTGCGGTTCCCGTTAACACATTTACCATTTGACGCCAATTTATTGGGTTCCGTTTTATCATTAAACATGGGCAGCAACCCCCTGCAATTTGGCAATTTTAACAGCGTAAAAATTAGAGGTTGTTGTAAATGGTTAATTGTCAAAACATTCTGAAAATTTACCATATGTAAATTGCTAATGTAAAAAACGTTTTACGGATAATGTAAAAAACGTTTTACGTTTGTTTATTGTTTTATGCTTACTATAAAACAAAACGCCAAAAGTAAAGCTTGCGGCGTTTTTGTTAAACTTTTATGTAATTATTAATATTATATGCTGCGACCAGGAATTAAATAACCAGTTCAATCTAATTTTTAATTTTTTACAATATTTATTAAGGGCGTTGGTAACATGCAAAATATTTAACAATATATTAACATGCTTTCCAGTTTAAGTCTATTGTTTTTTTATTGGGCATATGTCAGTATCAAAAGCAATGTTTAGCATAAAGCAATAAGCTGGATTAAGTGCAACTAAAATGGTTTTTAAAGATTTAAAAAACATTTTTAAGTTAAGCAATAGTTTTTGCTTAGTTACTTTTGGTACATAAGAAAATTAAACTGTTATTACT
>LADP01000015.1 GCA_000961575.1 Peptococcaceae bacterium BRH_c8a | reverse complement strand
GTTTACCAAGCACTAACTATTGAGGAAGCGGAACTGGCCTTTGAGATGTTCAAAGAGAAATGGGGCAAGAAACACCCGATTATCATTCGCTCCTGGGAGAACAACTGGCTTGAACTAACAGCTTATTTTAAATATCCGTACGAAATTCGCAGGATTATCTACACCACCAACATCATCGAGGGCTACCATAGGCAGCTACGCAAGGTTACTAAGACTAAAACGGCTTACCCGACTGACGATGCCCTAAGAAAGATTATCTACCTGGCCACCATGGAAGCAGCTAAAAAGTGGTCAATGCCAGTGAGGGAGTGGAAAAGCTGTATTTCGCAGTTAGCCATCCATTTTAGCGACCGGCTGGAGCCTGAAATGATAGCTGGGTAATGAGTTTATCGCTTTGATTCTCCACAGGGATAGCGTTATTAAAGAGGTGAAGGGCGGCTAAAAGCCACCCCCGTTATCCCCGGCAGAACCTTGCCAGGCGCTCGGGTTGCTCTCCAGCAGAGCCCTATCCTCCTGGCAAGTAAGAGCCTATATTAGGTTTTCCATTATTCGTTGGATTTACCCATTTACACAAAACTAGGGATACTCCCGAAAAACCATCCACAGAACTAGAAAACAAATAACACTGAAAAGAAACCGATTGAAAGCACCACTATCAATCGAAGCTGTCAGATACAAATACACCCCTGTCCATATTGACAGCGGGTGTATTTGTATACGCCAGCATGGACGTCATCTCCAGGGTGACAGTTTCAAGGATCCCGACGCCCTTCTAGATTGCCAAGAACCATAGATGGTACTTAAAAAAGCTTGTATTGCAGCTAAAAAAGCCAATCTTTTGGGTAAGTGGCTTTTATGCAAACTTCTATAGCACCTTCTGAGGAAGTGGCCTAGATGATGAACAGTTTCTAAACAACATAAGTGCGAAATACCCGCAAATAATTGACTCCTAGCGGACGAACTGGCCAAATCGCCACCTTATTACAAGTAACCGCCAGAGATACTATTTATTCTTCTCAGCATATGGATTCTAACCACTCGTACACTTTAAGTGTAGCTGCTAAATCTTCTGCATTATAAGTTAGTATTTTTGTTAAAATTGCTTCTGCCTCGTCAGTTGTTGGCGCTTGGACGTACTTATCATATTGAATTATTGACCACAAACCACCGTAGTCTGCCTGGCTCCTTTCGAAACCAACCAGTTTTTCTAAATGTTTAAGGCCGTAAGAATGTACAGGTAAAAACAAGTTTCGCACTATGCAGGGATACATGTCCCACAAATTGTTTAAAACCCTGTCAGCAATACCACAGGGATCACCGTATCTTTCTATGTATTTATTTACCATTGTTCGTTCATGAGCAGAATAATGAATGAATGGTATTTCACCATGGTTCTCGAATACCTGAAAGGCATAATTAAGGAAATCAAACCACCCTTTTTCGTCACCTTCAATGCCAGGCTCAGCGAAAAATAGATTTGTCTGTTGTAATCCCCCTTGGCCTGAAATTAATACCCCCCACAGGTAAACCCTAACCCCAAGGTCGGGGTCAAAAGGGTCATCCTCAATATCAAATATTACAACTGGACGTTGGTATGGACTAAAGCCAGTTGGTAATTCTGGTTTTTGGCCTATTATAGTCTGGTTGGTTTTTAATGCATTAATCTGCAGCTTTATTTTCTTTGCCGTTGTTGGGCCTATTTTTTGGACTCGTTTCCCCCAAGGGCGTTTTATATCGGCTAATAACTCTTCACTGAACTCATGAAGGTGGTCATAATTTGTAACGTCCATATTAGCTAAAGCGATACACGCGCTTTGGTCAACATATGGCACAGTTGAAATATCGCAATTACATACTGCAGCTGCCCAACAATAATTGAAGAAAACACACTGGTTACATTTTGACCAGCCAACTGGTTCAAATGGTTCAGTTTTAAGATGCTTGATGGAAATAATATGCTCGATAGCTGATATAACCTCTGACTCTGAAGCAGGCTCAAAATCAATTAGGGTACTATCGCCCAGCACTATTTCTGTATTGGGTGTGTACCCTAAAACTTTTTCAACAGCCAAACGATATAGCCCTAGCTGCAAGGCTATTTCGGGATGCTCTTTAATATTTATGGCCAATTTGACATCTCTAAGTTTATACTTCTGGGTATATGGCTCAAATATTAAAAAGTCAGGAATAGCAAATAATCCATCTGGGTCTAGTAATACCGGTTGATATATTATTGGCGTTTGGTTTTCGATCAGTTCTAAAGTCTCTTCGTATCTACCCCTGTAATCATGATTATGGGATCGAGGTTCCTGGTAAGACCCAAGTGTTGCAAGGTGCCTAAATTCAAGGATTTTACCTCTTCTTTTCAAGAGTTCTATGAATTCGATGTCATCTTCAGCTAGTTCCGGGCGATTGGTAATTAACCAAACTCTTTTTTCGCACTTAGATGGCTTATAAAGTTTATAGAAATTAGTTGCAGAAAAACTAACCATTTCATCACAATCCTTGGCAATTAATTATATAATTTATACCAATTACCAATTATAAATCAAACTTTACACCGCCCGACCTTGTTTACAAGGTAGGGCTTATTTGACACTTACAATCATATGGAATAAATTTTTGCTTTTCTATTGATTTACTAGCGTTATTTTTAATAATTATAGTAAATTATTTTGGTGCCTCTAAACCGTTGAAGTAATATTGAGCCACAATGTTAATGAAAAATAGGCTCGCAATAAGAAAACACTCATAACAGAATTCGTATTAAAGCTTTATGATTCAATTTGAATTGAAAGGTCAATAGATTTTATGAAGGTGATTATATGTATTTTAGGGTCGTAACTCCCGACGAGAGAGAGGCGTTATACAACGAATTTTGGACAGACCCTGTGACCACTGTGGCCAAAAGATATGGTATGTCTGACAATGGTTTACGAAAGCATCTAAAAAGACTTGGAATACCGCTACCACCTCTAGGATATTGAACTAAGGTGAGGGCCGGTCAAAAGGTGTCCCAAACCCCTCTGCCAAGAGCTATTGCGGTTGTAAACTCTTTACGGGCGATTATTTAGACAAAGTGCATTTTAGGCGTAAACCGCTATCCGCCAGTGGGTCTACTTGTAGTGCAGACTGCCGTATACGAATCACCCCTATCATTTTCCACCATGCTTAGGTTTGATTTTTGTTTAGTTAATTCAATTATGATCTTACCTATTCTATCAAAAGTTAAAAAAGAGATAATCGAGAACTGATTCAAAGTTCCAAAAAATTCTAAGGCGTTATCCGGCACATCCGTTCTATTTGCCAATTGTACAATAGGATCGTTGCTTGAAAGAATTGCAATGGCAATTATCAAATAGACAAGTATCCTTTTTATATTTAGTATAAGTTCATTATTGTGGCCTAAGCGATAAACCCACATAACGAAAAATATTGGTAAAAAATAGAATACCAGTTGGACACGAATCGTGGAATCAGACCCATCCGCATAAGCTAATAGCATCAACATTGAAAGAAAAACAAATGGAAAAGTTATAAATACCAAGGCTGAGATTTCGGATAATCCAGATAATATAATAAAAAAATTTTTATTTTGACTTAATTCTTTAAACCAAGCCCGTCCCCTGTTAACCCAAGTCTGACCAGTAAAGGATGCTGAAAATAGAATAGAAATAAACTGAATAAACATTGCCATTGCAACCATTAATGCATTGTTAACCTTAATTGAATAACTAAACAGACAAAATGAAAGGGTCAACCCAACACTTAAAAAAACATTTGACCATAATGGATTATTTCCTAAAACCCTTGAAACAAATCCAAACATCTTTATTAGTTCTTCATCGAAAGGGCTCAAGTTGTGTGCTATAAAGCGGCGAATTCTATTTTCGAAAACGTATATAAATATGGCACATACAGCTATTAAAGCTGCAAAATGAAATAATATATTCATATTCACACATCCCAGTTTAGCATTTACTTATAAATTGTGCTTTTGCGAGTAAGCAAACAAATAATCGCTATCCTGACAAATACATTTAGGGTTTTGTGTTTTATTCCTGCGGAAATTCAGGTATTCTTTAGGGCGCTTAAGAACTTCTATCCTTGTTTCAACTGGTTGTTCTTTGTTCAGTAGACCGAGTGACTCCTTAACGATCTCGGCTGCTAATAAGGCGCCCGACAGTACGCTTTGGTGGGCAAGAGGAACTATAGCCTCTGGTTCTATAACTTGGTCAATAAAATTTATTAATACCCCTCCGCACACGGCCTTAGTATAGAATTCATTTATCGTATTGCCTTCAAAAGATGCCACAACATCGAAAGGGTAATTTTTATTTGAAGCTATTTCCTGCAAAGCCTGGTTATCTAAACAAACCTGGTTTGTGATTAATTCGATTATTCTAGTGGGTTCAAAACCGGTTATTTCAACCAACTGTTCAAGTTGGCTTTTTTGTTGTGTGGTAGACAAGTAAAGACACGCTAGGCATGCTTGATTACTGTCAAACCAGTGCCTCGATACTCCTAATAGGCCATTTTCCGCTGTCCACGCATTTAGCACAACACGCGGTAATACAGATTGGACCGCAAAACGGCAAGCAGCATTATCAACAGAGACTGCGATTACATCAAACATGCAATTTGGGCGGTATTCGCTAACATATTCGCCAAAACGGTTCTCTGGATAAAAGGAGATTTCTAAACCTTCTCTTCTAAGGTATTCTTCTGCAATGATTGTTTTATGCCGTTGAACCGATTGCTGGTTTGTAAGTATATACCTTTGCAAATTAGAAAGTTCAACAGTTTCATGATCTATCAAAGTTATATGCCCTGTGAGCCCCTCAAGTTTCGCAAGACACCACACTAATCCACTACCAACAGCGCCTAACCCAACCAAAGAAACATCTTTGAGATTAACAACCGGAAGATTTGTCTCGTGTGCCAAATTTTGAGAATAATCCAGAAGTGAAAGGCAATAGTTCGCTGGGGCGCTATCTGGAGAGATTTCATCATTGAAAACGGCTCGAAAAATTTCGTCCATTCCAAAACATACAGTAGCAGTTGCAGAGAATGGGTTGTAGCCTGTCTGGGTAATAGTAGAAGCTGGTCGACCTACATTGACTTCAATATTCCACGAACCGGCATTTACATAGACTTTATGCTTTGCCTGAAGATTGGGTTCGCCAACACAGATTGCAGCAAATACATGGTGGCCCACAGGCACCAGTTCTATGCTGGGATTAATAGATAACGCCATAGTTTCAAGTTCTTGTTTTAAAGCTTGACCTTTATCAGAAAAACCATCGTAGACAATTGAAATACGTGGGTAGAACCTGGATGCCAGGTTTACTGCTAAACTTAACATAGAATTTGTGTTTGGTTTGGCCAGGGATGCTTCATCAAAAACTATAGCAATTATAAAATCATTGAGTTTTTGCGCCAAGGTTTCCCTGTCAACTAACGGCAGTGCCTGTCCAACGGCTTGCACTGCACGATTAAAAAAGTTAGCAATTGCCATCGTAATCCACCTTAATAAAATTTTTTTTTATCTGTTTTTCTGTTAAAGTCAACCACGTTCCCCAATTAGACAAGCGAAAAAAAGCGCAACTAAATATATCTAAATTAGGGTCTTGAGCGAAGAATGGTACAACAATCGAAAACTGCCCTGTTGCAGTAACGAGCGGGTATTTATTGTCGGTATCTGAGTGAAATGCATGTGTTGGATGTGAATGAATTTGTGCTATTAGAATTCTATCGTTTTCATAAAGCCACTTATTAACCTTGAAAAGTTCCTCGCTATCGACAACATACCCTATCCCATTCGGTGATCTTATAGGGGTCTGTTCAGGATATATAGCCGTTGAAACCATAAAGACTTCAGAACTGGCAAACTCCCCAGCCCATAATACTAAAGCTTCACATCTCACTAACCCCGCTATTTTTAGCCATTCAATTGTCTGTGAAATTGTCTCTTCTGTTAAAATTACTCTTTTAATACTACTGAACCTGTTCATTGATTAACCCCATCGCAAGATAAGCTCCATTAACTACTATATTTGGCAGTGGAATCTGAAATCCGCTTATAGTTCTTACACAATACAGCCAGGTATAATCTAGTAAGCTATAAAGCTTTCCTTTTCCTGAGTAGCGGTGCAAATCCCAGGAGTCCCCGGAATGTTGAGGGTGAGAATGATATTGCAATACTCCTGGCAAACAAAGAAAGTCTTCCTTTGTTTCAGGATGGCCGTGAACAATCACTTTTTGCGGCCCATTTTCCGTTAATCTAATACTATCTATACTAGTAGGCAAAAAACTTATTGGGTCAAGAAATCTAAGTGAGAGTGGAAGAAAATTATAATTAGTAAAATCTACTTCAACAGTAAACGGAGCAATGACAGGCCTAATTGTTGTAACTAGAAATGTAACTCTAACAACAGGGTATTCTATTGATTCAATGATCCATCCACGACTTCTCAAATCAGAGGCTTGTTTACATAAAACATTAACCTCTCGGTCAAATTTCATCTTAGATACTCTTGGGTCAATTAATTGCTGCGCCATCTTAACCACCTATACCAGCCTTGGGATTGAGAAAAAGTTTAACTTTATCCTGAAAGTTGTATTCCCGCAAGTGCTTGTCCAAATCCAAAAGGCTTCCGACTTCGTCTCGCAAATCCCAATTCTCAATTTGTTGACCAGTGTTATCCGTTTTTCCAAGGGTCTCCACAACTATACTTCTTAATTTACGTCCAAGCGCAAAGTCACATTCTATAGGTGTTCCGTTAACTACCATGATAACGATAATTTTTTTATCGTTATCTTTATGATGTTTTTGTTCCATACCTGTGCCTCCTAAATAATTTAGTAGATTACTCTATACAGCCTTCGATTTTTAAGTGCGTTACAAGCTTTATCATAAAAGTTTAGACATTTACATCATCATCTAAATGGCGCAATTCTTTCTAGAAGTGCTTAAGTTATTTCATTGCATGCTGTAATATGTCATCTCCTTTCTTTTTTCTTAAGGCCATGTCTTCATTAAAAAAAGGTGAAGGCCTCTCTAAAAAAATTATACAGGTATACTGTATAAATGTTGCCGCCCATCTGAGTCAATTATTTCCTCTCTAATAACTAAGCCATAATCATATAGCTTTTTAAGCCTGTTACTAGCACTATTAATTTCAATCTGTTTTTCTTCTGCTAAATCTCGTGCAGATAATGTCCTGCGGTCTTTAATCAAATTAAAAGTATCAAAAAGTGACTTTTCAAGATTGCCTAAGACAGTAATTTCTTCAGACATTAAAAATAAAACCGGAACTCTTTCATTATATTTTTCTTCCCTATAATAGATAGCTGCTTCGAGATTTTCTTTTACACCCTCATCTAAATTAATTAGTACTATTCTACGGTTTCCATATAAACCAGCCCCGATTTCTTTTTGCAACCCAAGAATTGCCTCATCCACAAACGATACGTCTGTTAATTCAATACCCTTAAAATTTAGGTAAAAGGTTGAGCCAGCGTTTGCTGAATCAATTTTTGTCTTAATTATATCTTTTGCCAGTGAGCCAATTGACCTAAGCAACAGATTTCTTCCTGTTAACCCAAGCTCGGTTATCAAATTTAGCATATTGTAACTAATATGTTCAGCCTTCACATAATCACCTTTTCATATTTTTTTAGTGAACGCCTACTCATAGTTTACATTAATTTAACATGCTTGTCAACAATTATGGTTCCTTAATTCAATTAAATATTGCGTTCCAGGAAAACTGTAATTAAAGTAATATTTCTTTAACCCATTCTCAATCTCAACCATGCCTTTCCCGGAACGCAATAAAACTTTACCCTTGTGTTTAGCAGTGATTTCTTGAATCCGCTTTAAGCCAAACCCACCAGAGCTATTTTGTCGACCGGATAGACCGTTTAAAGCTTTTTCGATAAAATCTGTATCATGACTTCCTACCCAACGATGGGCTTTTAGCAAGTGCTCCCGAATACCTATCCCCATATCTCCTACAGAAATTTTAATTTGGCTTCCATAGCCTCTTGAATACTTTTGTAACATAGCATACGCTTCAGAGCCACTGTGGTCTAAAGCATTTGAGCATACTTCCATAACCACAGTCATTGCCCTATCACAGTATTCTTTTTGATAAGATTCCGGGAACCAACTTCTTATAATACTTTGGCATTTTTGCGTAAAATTGTAAACATCAAAAGCCTGTTCTAACAAAGTGATTTCTACAACACTTAAAGACCTTTGATTATAATGTACCTTTTGCCACCAAGAAATCTTATCGTTTGTGAACGCCCATTGACTGATAACATTAAAGAATAAAATGCGATTAAAATATGATAATACCTGAGGTTTAACGTTAGTTATCTCTACTTTTACACCGGTCAGGTTAAATACATAGTTACATATCAATATTAATAGAATCGCGCCTGATGGTTCTATAAAGTTAAGATGACCTAAATTCAACTTGGTACTGGTTCCTTTCTTAAATTTTATTAAACGCCATACCACGCTATCTATTTCTTTTTCCCAATGGTTAATATTTGGCATTTTTATTTCAGCCATAATAACCAGCCTCCAAAGAAAACCTCTTTTTTAAATAATACCTTTTAAAAAAAAGAACAGCATAGAACCAATGCTGTTCAAAATTTATGATATTTGCCATTTCGACATAGTTTTAGGAAAACCCTTTTCGGGTAGGCGGACACAGGTCTCACTTGTGAAAGTACAATTTATCAATCGTACCAATAACTACTGTCGCCCAATCAACTTCTGTCCACATATCTAGATGTTTTAATCTATGAATCTTAACTCCTTTAACCTTACTTAATGCCTTTTTATCCCAGTGCCCGTTATTCTTAACTAAATTTAACATTATTTCTTCCATAATTATAGCAATATGCCTTTCGGATAAATATTTTTCTTGATTTTTTGGCCAAAGCAACAATGTGGATAAATACATATCAAGAAATCTTTCCACCTCTAAAAGGTAAAAGCAGTTTATTTCTTGAAAATAATCTCTAAAGGTTACAAGTGCGCACTGCCTGGGGGTACCGTCCTCTTTATAGGAGATTTTTGAACTTCCCGGAAGAGTAAATAATTTATGCTCAGATTCAAAACGATATCTAGAAAGTTCCTCAACAATTTTTGTCATTTTTAAAAAAGGTCCCAACGTGTTATCAATAAAAGTTTCATTTTCCTGTAAGGACCTTAATCCTGTAATTTCAACAGGTTTAATTAATGGATTTCCATCTGAATAAATATCATCGGTAGAAAATAATTTTGTTGTTTCATCATACTTCTTAGTTGCTCTGCCATGTTTTTTTGCTTTACTAGTAACCTTAGGCTTCCATTTTGGCATTGCACCCTCGCCGCGTTCTTCAATTCTAACTGGCTTAGGCATAACCTTTCTTTCACGCAAAACCTTGGTGTCCGTTTTATAGCCAAAAAATGTTGGAACTTCTTTACTAATTATAGTATTAGAAATATAGCGTGGATTTTGCATAAATAATGTATTCTCTTCTTGTTTTTTTACAACTTTTTTTCTCTTTATAAGCTTTCTCTCTGGTTGGTCAGTTGGTGTCATTTCATAAGTAACTGACGATTCATGTGAATAACTGATATCATCAAACGGTATATTTAATCCCTTTATAGCTACTATCTCGAATATAAAAGAATAGTTATCGTATTCTATTTGTCTGGTTGCGATATGAAGTTGTTCTTTAAACGGTGGCTCATAAGTTAAAAATTTAGGCTTTACAATGCCATATTCAAATAGAGGGGGTTGTTCAGGGGGGCGTACTGCACCCTTAGGGAAAACATCAATAGCTATTTTAGTCCAACTGTGATGAACTTCGTTATTAAACTTAAGCCAGGCAAAATGCCGAGCAAAGTCATCACTCATCGTCCTATATGGAACACGTTTATTAAAAACAATATTTAACTTATTAGGTTTCTCAATTGAATAACTATTGATAAATTCTTCTAAACCAACTGGCTCCAGCACCGCGTTGGCTAAGATTTTCATGGGAGCTAAAATACTCCTAACCAACTCTATACAAGGAACTACAAATTTTTTTTCTCCATTATTAAAAACCCAACAATATTCTTGCTTAAAATAATCGTTTTGGGTAAGGCCTTCAATCTTTGAAGCCTGTATAAGTTCACCTTTAGAAAAATCAGGTATTCTATGTGTTTTTAATGTTCCTTCCTTATATGACTTTATAGGTTTACCAAGATTAAAGTACTGTCCAAAACGTAATAACGGCAGCGAGCCCCATGAAGTTTCCAGCTCAACTATTTTATCGTTTTCGCTTTGGAATATAACCGGCAAGAGCCAAGCATTTCTTTCATTTTTGTACGGTGATTTAAGCCACAATATTTTAACTAATTCTTTTTCCCTAAACGGCCATTCCTTAAAAATACGAATATGAAACACCTCGTCAACTTTTACGCTAAATATAGAGTTTTCTCTTAAAAGCTAGCACAACTAGAATAAAGATTAGGATTATTGGCGGAGAAGTGCCTTAAGTTCACTATCTTTGAACGCAGTAATTATTTCAATTTGGCTCGGCTTAGTCATTTCGTATTCCATGGCTAACAGCACTCTTTTACTGTAACCCGGCCTTAAGCCGGCTTCTCTTTCAAGCCGCCAGGGGACAATTTCTTTACCTTCCTGTGCTAACCTTTGTGCAGCTAATTGAACTCTTCGGATCTGAAAATCTTCAACAGATTCTGATAAATCGTTTAGCAGGGCTTTAGTTTTAGGTAATTTATCAAGAAAATTTTCCAACAAAGCCAACAGTCCCATTTTACGGCCAAGTCGGCTTAGCGTAATCCTCACCGGTGGGTCTACTAAAGATAGTAAGTCATCTGCTGCTTGTTTTAATTTATAAAAAATATCCTGGTCTCTGGTGTCCCAGTCCACCCTTGTGTTAGT
This sequence comes from Peptococcaceae bacterium BRH_c8a, assembly GCA_000961575.1. Lineage (GTDB taxonomy): Bacteria > Bacillota > Desulfotomaculia > Desulfotomaculales > Desulfallaceae > BRH-c8a. The sequence goes on along the minus strand of LADP01000015.1, from coordinate 77,648 downwards.
ATAAACATGGTTTTTTATGGGTCTGGGTAATGCTTTGTCCAACCATTCCTTGTCTTTTTTATAAAGCCAGATATAAACACCCGGTACCCGTTTTCTGATTTGGGTGCGGGTATCATCAGGATTGGCGCTTATTGTTTCAAGTATACGCTTGCGATATTCTTCTTTATTTACCTTAAGTTGCAACCCTTTATTTTTGGAAACTACTTCGGGCTCAATGTTTACATTTGAACCGTATGCATATGGTAAACCCAAATCCATCACATAACGCTTTATAGTCACTGGGTCTGCCTTCATTATTCCTGCCGTAGCACGATAACTAAGTTTTTGTTCCACAATTAGTTCTCTCAATTTATTCTGCCACAGATGTCCAAACGCTTTAATGCACCCAAATTTGTACCTATCCATTGTTATCAAGTCTGGGCCACTTCTGGAATAAATAAAGCCACAATCACAGATAAAAGTACCAACTGGTTTTAATGATTTTGAATCCTTGGTTAAATTACAGGTTTGAACAACATCTTGTCGATAATGCTTAGCCACTGGGTTTAGACAAGGCCATGGGCCCTTTCCGAAGGGCCTATAACATATATCGCTCCAAAAACGTTCTGGGGATCCCGCCACAAATCGCATTAATAATAAATGTCTTATTGGATGTATTATTCCTTTTGGTTTGCGTAGCATTTTACCCAACCAATCCGTTTTACCAGGGTTTGTTGATGTCTCCAGTAGCTCAAGAAGACTTAATGGGTAATATGCGCTTAATTCATGTGTTAAATCGGTAAACCTCACCCTGCCGCTTGGCAATGCCAAGTCAAGATATTGCAAAAAGCTTATATATTTCTCGCGAATTTCGGTTAGGTCTACAATATTTCTTGGATGGTCAAGAATCCACTGAATGTCCTGAGCTAAATCTAATAAAAACTTATGTGTATGCCTCTCCAGGTCAATTAATCGGCCGCATTTTGGATAACGAAGATCATGCCCCTGTTTGCATTGAATATCTGCTAATTGATACTGCTGCGTAGGGTCAGGAAGAAGTTTTGGACCACACCATGGGCAATCTAATTCCAGGAACAACGAGTGTTTAGGGCATATAAATACCCCGGGTGCCTGATGTAATCTGTGCCAGTATGGCTCTCCAAACATAATTTCGTCCTCAAGCAAACAGGCAGGGCAAAACTTTAGCGTTCGGGTATTACATACCCCTCCGGCAGGAATACCTACACGGGTATGTATGGAACCTCCTTTTCTGCCAACCATATCACTTTTAATTGTTTTTACCCTATCAATGGGCATGAATGATGAATAGTAAGGCAAAAGCGTCTGGCCCATAATTAAAGCATCGGTATTATAACAGGCACCCTTTGGCATTCTTTTACACAGCTCTGAAATTCTGCTCGGCAAATCTATTACTGCCTTGGCTGTTGAAGAACCATATAGTTCGATTTGGGTTTGACGAAAACTTGTATTGCCACTACGTTGATGATAACGTGCCAGTACACTATACAAAATTTCATCTGGATAAGGATCTGGAAAGAAAGTTAGTTTCATTAATACGACAAAAACTCCTCCGAATGCTTTATGTATACTTTTTCCTTAAAAGTATCGTAAGGATGAACCCCTTTGTCCTTTGCCTTATCAAATAGACTTAACAGAATACCTGACTTAGTCGTAAACTTTTTTTGTCCTTTATTTATCTTATTTTTAGCCTTGTTAGGCGTGTCTATTGTAACGTTATTAGCAATTAGAAAAGCTTTTCTTTTAATTTCTGTTTCGCTAGCGTTAGGGGTTTCAGCAAGTAAATTAGAAATTATAATTTCAGCCTTATCTCTTGTAATACCGGATTGCACAAGCCAATTAGCTATCTCAAGCTCTTTGGTAATATCCGGTTCATATGTAATGGAATTAAGATCTATTTGCTGTAACGAGTCGTTCCTAATTTGGTCTATATAACTATGGGGAATGACCAAGTCTTCAAAGTCATATCCATCCTCTCGGGCACCAGACCTCAATGCATCTAACATGGGACGAACAAGATGCAATGATTCTCTTGCCATATCTCTAATTAATTTTGCAGTTATTAGCTCCTTCCCATTGGAAATTGTGCGCCATTGGGCAAGCATAAATAGTTTAACAGCAATATCAGCTATGCCTACGGATTCCCAATACAGAGTTTTGCTTATTTCTTCTGTTAAATCACTTGGTTTTTTGAGCCATTGATATCTCCATAATCCTTTTATTAATAGGTCCCAATCCATATTAAAATCTAATCTCCTCCAAAACACATCTCCTTGGGATGTGCCTCTACGGGCGGCACGAAATTCCTTTCCTAAATATGGTAGCACCTTTGGGGTTCCCACTAAAATTACTGGTACGCCTACAGTATTTATTAATTGCACAAAAAAGCTAAGCATATTTTTCGAGCCACCGCTTTTTGCGTGGCTAAGATTTTGAATTTCGTCTACAACCAAAACTCCAAGGTGATGTGTCGCGGCAATTTGACTAATTAAAGGAACCAGCTCATCAACCGTTTTTCTTACGGCCGCAAACTTTTTATAATAATTTGTATTAAGAACACTATCGAATGCCTTAAAGATGATTAAACATAGGCCTTTGATTGATGCATCATGCGGACAGTCAACCTTCAACCATACTACCTGCCATCCTGTCAGGTTTTTTCCGTTATAATTCCGGTGCAGAATAAGCTGAGGGTATGTCAACAAAATTTGTTCCACTGCCGTAGTTTTGCCCGTACCACTAATACCTATAATATCCAAACCACTTGTTGTAGATCTCGCCCCTTGACTCATAAGGGGGATATCGTTTATTTCTTGATCTAAATCAATCGTTCGGCATTTGCGTATCATTTGGGCATAATCAGATGTAAGTGGATTACGGGCAAAGTAACCATCTCGAATAATCCTGGATAGTTTCTGTTCTGTTTCTATATGTATAGGAAGTGGAAAAACGAATCTGGACAGCTGCTGGACACAGTGCATTCTTTTATATGGTTCCAAATAACATTCATCTGTATTATGAGGCGGAAAATTAGCTATCAATCGGCTGGCTTGCTTGGGTGATAAAATATCTGGTAAAGCCTCTATTAAAGGGTTGCCTTGATAACATGATATTTCTGGCGTTTTATAAGTAGCCTCATCTATGATCTGTCCTCTGAGTACAAAGACCCCGCTCTCGTTAATCTCAGACATTAAAGGTTTTCCTCCTTAATCTTCTCGAGGATGTCGTAGTAATCAGCGGGAGGATTATCATCTTCATGTTTTATCGTAAAACGCCCTTGACCTACCACTGTACCATTCTTGTCAGCTTCGGTTTTATCCAGCTCAAAAGCCTCATTTTGACTATTAAATTCTTTCTCTAGTTTTCTATGCTCTCTAATGCTTTTAACGCGTTGGCTTTTACTTCTGTTATCTTGCTGTTTCTCTTTTTTAGCCTTGTTAACTGTAGCATCCGTTTTATCTTGAAGATCTATTTTAGCTTGTAAATCATCGATATAGGCCTCTTGGCTGTCTTGAATACGCCTTTCTCTCATGTCTATAAAATCTTCCCAACGCTTTCCCATCAAGTTACTATGTTTATCTTTTAATCGGCATTTTTCAAAACCTCTACCTCTATCCAAGCGAATGTATATGTAATCAACAAGCCTTGGGTCATATGACACCTCAATGGGCCAACTGCCCTTGTTTCTTGCCTGGATAAACCAGTCCTCTTTTAAGGCTTTCTCACATGTATAAAAAGCCGCGTGGGATATTTGTATCCCCGGCATTTTGAACTTAATTCCCATATCTGTAACCCTGGCTGTTCCTGAAGGCATTAAATTCAATCTTACAATGTCGTAAGATTCCTTTCTTAATCTTCCTATACGGTTTTTTAAACCCCATTTCCATAATTCTATCGGATAAGGTTGAATTTGTTCTTTAATGGCAAATTCATCTAAGTTATACCATTCCATTCTGTGGCGGTTATTATGATGCAGAATCAGTTCAATCATCAGAGCAGTAAATTCATAAAGATTAAGCGTAGCATCCAAGCGATAATCTCTTTCTCCTCGTTCATGTTTTCTAACAGAACCGGGGATAAAATGAATAAACTGCTCATTTGCAATACCAAAATATCTTTCCACTATGGCTTTCCAATCTGCGCGATACGGGGGGAGATGTTCTAAATCTACACGTAAAGTTTTCTTTAAATGTTTGGGTTTATCTCCCATGTACTCAACACCACGATCTGCTGTTAACAATTCAGGCAGGTGTGCACATGGCCATTGGTCATCAGTTATCTCAATTCCATAACTAGCACAAAAGTCTTTTTTGTCACTGACTGCATTGGCAAGCGCCATCATTGCGCCAATCCAACTTGGTCCTTCTAAACCGACATATAATCCCGCTATCATACGGCTAAAAACGTCAATTACAACATATATAACTGGCCTCCCTATAATCCAATGACGGTTAAAATAAGAGACTAAATATACATCGCCTATTGTGGCGTCTATTTGGTAACGTGATCCCGGCCCAAAGGTCTCGAGCGTAGAATCACCTAACCTCTCCCGGTGTCTTAATTGGACTCGTCTTAAACCTTCCCTTGCCTCCAAGCTTTTCCTAAGGTCTATTTCTTTTATATACCAGTACCTGAATTGCCCAAAAGTAGGCATTTCGTCTTTCGGTAATAATTTGCGTGTTTTCTCACCATAAACGTCTTCATGGCGCAATGAGAAAAATTTACCCATCGTTTTTACATAAGCTACTGTAAGTGGACGCTTTTCCCGTCTATCATAAAAGAGGCCTACACCGCTAAGAATTTTGCTCTTTATTTTGGAAGTAATATTAATACCTTTCCTACCGTTCCTAGGGGGACGGCCTCTTTTTTTCTTGTTACCAGCATTACGCTCCTTGCCAGGTGCCCCACACCGATTATATTTTGGTAGAAGTGCATTTTTAGTTTTACCGTTTTGCCAATACATTCTTAAGTACCGATATATAGTACGTTTTTGGCAGCCATGCGTACTACAAGCTTCATTAACTAAAATTCCTCGAAGAGATGCGTTATAAATGTCAGGTTCGTCACAAACCAATGGTTCAATAATTTTCCAAGCCTTATCCCTCTTATTCTTTAATGCCTGTGATAGCTCTTTTTCTGGGATACGCTGTTTATCAGATACCCATTGCACTTTAGTAACGTACCCTTCCTCAAGCCCCATCTTAATCTCGTTAAAAGATCTAACGTATGGTACACCTTTTTCAAGTTCAATATTAATTACAATGACCTCATTAATAGAGGGATTTACCCATAATACTCTTTCACAAAGACCATTTTTATCTTCTACCACCCATTCAATTAGGTCATTGACATAAATATAATCCATATTTATGCACCACCATCAGAGGCAAACAAACAATTATTATCCTCTGAAATTAATTTAATTGGAAGAGAAGGGTTAATGCGTATTGTCATATCAACTTTCCATTTTTTTATTGCTAAGAAGTGTCTAACCAAATACAATGAGGTTCCATCTTCCAACCCTAATAATGCATCAACTTCCATGCAAGCATGGCTTAAAGATTGCTCATCATGTAACCGTTCCCATATCGCTTTTTCAATTCTCAAAATGTGAGTTTTTGAAAGTTCAGCCGGCAGTTGCTCTTCATAATAGGCTTTATGTAAAAATTGGATGTTGTCAACTATGTTTTTAGGGATTTCAATTTCTGTTACAATTCCCCAATCTACTCCTTGTTCTTCCCAGAAAGTCTGTTCAATCTGAAGCTTTTCTATTGTTCTTCTGTCCGCTAAATCTTTCATGTATTTAATGCTCCGGGCAAAAAGCCTGTCTCCAACATTGACCAGAAAATCCGTTGTTACAACTTGCTCAGGAGGTTTACGATTATTTAAAGCAGGATGCTTTATTCCTAGCCTTTCAGCAATTATTATAGTTTTTTCTAATGGTAAAATTGGATATTGCTCACGGATGTCAGTCACCTGATCGGACCAATCTAGAATATAAAAATAACTTCGCTCTAAATCTGATAGTAAGTGATGTTCTCTGTCAACGGACCAGCTAAACATCGTTGTGGAACGACCTTTTGAAGGTACTTCCTGTACCTTATGCCATGGAATATAATCTTTACCTTTACCTTGGCCACGTTTTTCTTTTAGTTTCGTTTGATAACTTGGAGTTCGGGGCAATAAAAACACCTCTATGATAAGTTTTTATATAAAATAATCTTGTTCAATATTTGATTAAAATAATAGGTTTAACAAATTGCCATCAACTGTATATTATTTTGATGGTACATCCTTACCTCATGTCATGGCTGCAATTATATCCCTACCTTTATCAGGTACTATATAACCGTGAATACTAGCTATCTCTGTGAGTTCTAAGCAAGAGCGACGCCTTTACATATTTTTACTTATTTAGTATTAACAAACATAAAACTTATTATTAGTTATGGAGTTGCTGCAGCTTTTTAAATTAAGCAGCTGTGAGTTCAGATTATATCCAAACTGAGCTGTTGTTTTATGTTTCGACATAATACTGGGTAATCCTTCCTTAAAATTGACAAAATTCTCTATAAAATTGTTAGCGAAAATAGAGGTAAAAAACATTACCTAAATGAAAATATCTAAAATAGTATTAGGAGTGCAAAAGCTATAGCAAAAAACTCTAGTAGTCAAGAGACTTTGCAATCCAACTTTACAAAATTCCATATCATGGGGTGGATTTATGTTAGGAGCAATTATTGGTGATATCGTCGGCTCGCGCTTTGAGTGGGACAATATCAAGACAAAAGAATTTGATTTTTTAACCTACCGCTGTTCCGTGACAGACGATAGCATCATGTCTCTTGCGGTTGCAAAGGCTATTCTTGCCTGCGGCGTTGATTACAATAAATTAGGCATCCTTGCTGTTAAATGTATGCAGGAGGTTGGCAGACATTATCCGGACTGCGGCTATGGCGGTATGTTTAGCACATGGATGTTTTCCGATAATCCGCAGCCCTATAACAGCTATGGCAACGGAGCTGCGATGCGGGTTAGTGCATGCGGTTTTGCTGCATCTACATTAGAAGAAGCAAAACTACTTTCTAAGAAAGTGACTGAAGTTACCCACAATCACCCGGAAGGAATAAAAGGAGCAGAAGCAACGACCGCTGCGATATTTCTTGCCAAAACGGGAAAAAACATTCTAGAAATTCGTGATTATATCAATGATCATTACTATCCAATGAATTTTACTTTAGACGGTATTCGTGACTCATATGAATTTAATGAAACTTGCCAAGATACTGTGCCCCAGGCAATTATGGCGTTTCTTGAGTCTACAAGTTTTGAAGATGCTATTCGCAATGCTATCTCTATTGGTGGAGACAGCGACACTCTTGCAGCCATAGCCGGTGGCATCGCCGAGGTCTATTATGGCATTCCAACTGATATTAGAAAGCATGCTCTAACATATCTTGATGAGCGTTTAATGAAAATACTGGTTGCTTTTGAAAATAAATATCCTTCTAAGCTTGAAAAAATTAATCGAGACAAAACAGTTGCCATTAAGAAATCAAAAAACGGTAAGAAAGTAAAAACTGGAAAACGAGAGGAAATGATTGCTTCTGCTGTTAATATTGCGGATGATGATCTAAACATGAGTTTTGCAAAAAATGAGCAGACAACCAGCCAAGCATTGTTTTCACATTTATTTGAATGCTGTAATATCCTTCGTGGGCCAATAAACCAAGATGAATATAAAAGTTATGTTACACCGATTTTATTCTTTAAACGCTTGTCGGATGTTTATGATGAGGAAACTGTAAAAGCACTAGAGGAATCTGGTGGAGATGAAGAGTATGCTTCTTTTCCGGAAAACCATAGCTTTATTATTCCGGATGGTTGCCATTGGAACGATGTACGTGAAAGATTAGAGAATGTCGGAAAAGCTATTGTAGACGCAATGGTTGGAATTGAGCGTGCAAATCCTGACACGCTATTTGGGGTTTTCTCAAGTTTTGATGACGCTAACTGGACTGATAAAAACAAACTATCAGATGAAAGACTCAAAGATCTGATTGAGCACATGTCTAAAATCAAAGTGGGCAACGAGAATTATTCATCTGATGTTATGGGCGATAGCTATGAATACTTAATTAAAAGATTTGCTGATCTGTCAAAGAAGAACGCAGGTGAATTTTACACACCTCGTTCGGTTGTTAAGTTGATGGTTAGAATCCTCGATCCTAAACCGGGTGAAACAGTATATGACCCGGCTTGCGGTACCGGTGGAATGTTAATCGAAGCAATTCGTAATATAAACAATGACCAAAGCACCTACGGCAAGATTTATGGGCAAGAAAAAAACCTAGCCACATCTGCCATCGCGCGAATGAACCTGTTTTTACATGGGGCTCGTGATTTCAACATAAAACAGGGAGATACCCTGCGCTCCCCGCTTTTCATATATCGTGGCCAGTTACAAACCTTCGATTGCGTTATTGCTAACCCTCCTTTTTCACTGAAAAGTTGGGGGGCAGATCAATTTGCTTCAGATGTTTATGGGCGAAACCTGTGGGGCAGCCCAACAGACTCCAGCGCTGACTTCGCATGGCTTCAACACATGGTTAAATCTATGGATAAAAAGATTGGTAGATGCGCTGTTGTGCTACCGCAAGGTGTACTATTTCATGGGGGGAAAGAGGGCGAAATCCGCAAACAGCTTATTGAATCAGACAAACTTGAATGTGTAATCACACTTGTTAGCGGGATGTTTTATAGTACAGGCGTATCCGCTTGTATTTTGATACTCAACAATAACAAACAGGCTAATCATAAAGGTAAAGTTTGCTTAATTGATGCTTCAAATATCTATACTGCGCAGCGTGCGCAAAACATAATGACAGAGATAAATGTTGAAGAATCATTTAATCTTTATAAGGCTTATGAAGATGTAATTGAGAAGTCAAAAATAGCTACCATAGAAGACATTAGATTAAAAAACTATACACTTTCAGTGAATAGCTACATCGAAAAAGCAGCGCTAGAGTCAATCTCCCCTAAAGAAGTAAAGAAAAATTTTTTACTGGCACTTGATAAGGCCATTGCTGCAGAAGAAAATTTTAAAAGATTATTGATTGAAGGGGGATACCTCAATGAGTAATTGTATTACCCTCGATGAGTTAAAATCATATCTCTGGGATTCTGCTGTCCTCCTTCGCACCCATATTGATGCAGGAGCATATAAACAATATATTTTTCCACTTATGTTTTTCAAACGCATTTGTGATGTCTATGACGAGGAATGTGCCGAAATTTTAAAAGAGTATGACGATGATGAAGAGGCCCTTGAATGGGAAGAAAACCATAGATTCATCGTTCCAAAAGGTTATCATTGGAAAGATGTTCGCTCCGTATCCGAAAACGTTGGTGTCGCAATCGTCAATGCCTTTCGCGCCATTGAAAGAGCAAATGTTGAAAAACTGCATGGCGTTTTTGGCGACGGTGCTTGGACGAACAAAAACCGTTTACCAGACGAGTTACTTAAAGATCTGATTGAACATTTATCCACCAAAACACTTTCGATGGAAAACTGTCCTGAAGATGAACTTGGCCAAGGCTATGAGTATTTAATTAAACAGTTTGCTGATGATAGCGGCCATACTGCTCAAGAATTTTATACCAATCGTACCGTTGTCCATCTTATGACGGAAATGTTAAAACCACAATCCGGTGAAAGCATTTATGACCCTACTTGCGGCAGTGCTGGAATGCTTATATCCTCTATCGCCTATTTGAAGCAACAGGGCTTTGAATGGAGAAATGTAAAAATATATGGTCAGGAAATTAATGCACTTACATCTGCTATTGGCCGAATGAATCTATTCCTTCATGGCGTAAAGGATTTTAACATTATCAACGATGATACATTGAAAAATCCCGCTTTTATCGAAAACGGTCAGCTTATGCAGTTCGACTTGGTGCTTGCTAACCCGCCATACTCTATTAAGCAGTGGGATCGCGAATCTTTTTCATCTGATAAATTCGGCAGAAACTCCTTTGGTACACCACCACAGTCTAGGGCCGATTACGCTTTTATTCAGCATATACTTAAAAGCTTAAAACAACAGACAGGAAGATGCGCCATTCTTTTGCCTCACGGTGTTCTTAACCGTACAGAGGAACAAGATATTCGCCGTGAAATTGTTAAGTCAGATTGTATTGAAGCGGTAATAGGACTTGGCAGGCATCTGTTCTATAACTCCGGACTTGAATCTTGTATTCTAATTTGCCGGATGACTAAACGGTTTAATCGCAAAGGGCGTATTATTTTTATTGAAGCAGAAAAATGCCTACATAAAGAAAAGACACAGTCATATTTGTACCCAGAAGATATACAAAAAATAGCAAATGCATATAACAGTGATTCTGACTTCCCCGGTTTTTCAAAATTTGTTCCCATCGACGATGTATTGTCTAATAATGGAAACCTGAATATTAAGCTATATGTCCGTGAGAATGACGATGCTGAAGTTATATACGACGATACGGTTCAGTTGTTGGCATTTATCCAAGACTACATCGATAGTTCAGATAAACTACAAGAAACCCTTCGCGCTCTTCCAGGGGTAATATACAAAGAAAGAAAAAACTTGGAGGCCGCTACTGTACTGCCCCATATGGATCGATTAAATTGGAAAAAAGTTAAGCTTGGAGATGTTGCAGAAGAGTATTCCGTCCGTGTAAGCGATCCATCATCTTCAGAGTATGAGTGGTATATTGGTTCGGATTGTATAGATGGTTTTGACTTTAGGATAAGTAGGAAAGCATCTGCAAAAAAAATAAAATCTGCTCAAAAAGCATTTAAGTCTGGAGATTATCTTTTGGTTCGCCGAAGCTTATATGGAAGTGATTTTAGGGAAAGAGCACCCCGTGCAAATTTTGAGGGTGTCTGTTCAGCGGATATTTTAACTATCCGGGAAAAACCCAATATGATTTCTGATGGGTTCTTAATAGCTGTTCTTTATAGTAAAAAACTATGGGATTTCATTGTCGCAAACTCGACTGGATCACTTACCAGAAGAATCAAATGGAGCCAATTAAAAGATTTTGAGTTTGATCTACCTACAATGGACGAGCAAAAACGTTTTTCAGAATTGCTTTGGGCAGCTTATGATGCTAAGGGGGCTTATAAAAAACTACCCTCTTTAACCGATGATCTTGTAAAGGCCCAATTTATCGAGATGTTTAGTACTGATACCAAAGAAAATGTTAACTGGCCCATAAAGAAAATCATAGACATTGTTAAAAAACGACCGGGTAGTATTAGGTCAGGCCCTTTTGGAAGTGCTCTACGTCATTCTGAATTTGTAGACAGTGGTGTTTTTGTTCTTGGTATTGATAACGCAGTAGAAAATCATTTCACATACAATCGTATGAGATACATAACGGAAGAGAAATATGAGCAATTAAAAAGGTACACCGTACATTCTGGCGACGTAATTATAACTATCATGGGGACTGTAGGACGCTCAGCTGTTATTCCAGAAAACTTTCCAAAAGCGATTAATACCAAGCACCTTGCTTGCTTGACGTTGGATAAAGGTGTTGTCAATCCCAATTTTATCTGTTATGCATTTCAGCAGCACCCGGTTGTCCTAGAACAACTTCATGCACAAACCAAGGGAGCAATAATGAACGGCCTCAATCTTACTATAATTAAAAATCTCCAGCTTGCAATTCCGCCTTTACAGCTTCAAAATCGGTTCGTAGATTTTCTACAGCAGATCGATAAATCAAAATTAAAACTGCAACAAACTATTTTAAACCTTGAAAATACAGTTAAATCCCTCATGAAACAATATATCGGATAAAACTATTTTGGAGGTAACATCAATGTTCACTGAAAATGATCTTGAAAAAATGATGATTGAAAGTATAAGTAAAAACGGCTGGAAATACTTTCCCTCAGAAGAGCTTCCACGCCAACATTCAGATGTTATGGTTGAACCTATGGTGCGAGAAGCCCTTATTCGCCTCAACCCTGAAATAACTGAGGATCCTTCACGTGCAGATGAGGTGATTTACAAGCTTCGTACGTTAATTCTAACTGTGCAGCCCCACAACTTAGTCACGCAAAATGAAATCTTTAAAAAAATGATTTTCGAAGAGAATTCATATCCGTTTGGTAAGGACGGCAGAATGATTCCTATTCGTTTTTTTGGTACCCTTACAAAGGAAAACCTTGCTCTTAACGAGTATGTTGTCACCAATCAGTGGGTTTTCCCTAAGGAAGATGGCGGCAAAAGGCTGGATATAGTACTGCTTATTAACGGATTCCCTATTGCTATCGGTGAGCTTAAAACTCCAACCAGAAATGCTATTACCTGGATGGATGGTGCTGGAGACATTTCTGCATATGAGAAGAGCATACCTCAAATGTTTGTAACAAATGTTTTTAATTTTGCATCCGAAGGAAAGTGCTATCGTTACGGGTCTGTTGGCATGCCCATAAACCTTTGGGGACCCTGGCACACTGCCGAAAATAAATCAGAAGGTAAACTTGTTGATGTACAACGTAGTGTCTTATCAATGATAAAACCTGAAATAATAATGGATATTTTCCAATTCTTCACTATATTCGCTACGGATAAAAGATACCGGAAATATAAAATTATTTGCCGCTATCAGCAGTTTGAAGGTGCAAATCTCATTGTTGAACGTGTAAAAGCGGGATACCCGAGAAAAGGTCTTATCTGGCATTTTCAGGGCAGTGGCAAATCACTGCTAATGGTATTTGCCGCACAAAAATTGCGCATGACTCCCGAACTGAAAAACCCAACTGTTGTAATCGTGGATGACCGTATTGACCTTGAAACACAGATTACTGCAACATTTAATGCGTCAGACATACCAAACATGGCCAGTGCAAGCAGCAAAGAAGACCTTGTGAACTTCTTTAAAGGCGATATGAGAAAAATTCTCATCACAACGATATTTAAGTTTGGTGAGGTTGATAGCGTTCTTAACCAGCGAGATAATATTATTTTAATGGTAGATGAGGCACACAGAACCCAAGAAGGTGACCTTGGTGAAAAAATGCGTACAGCTCTCCCAAATGCATTTTTCTTTGGTTTGACTGGTACTCCTATTAACCGAACCGACAAAAACACATTCTATACATTTGGTGCAGTTGAAGATAAATCCGGTTACATGAGTCGTTATTCATTCTCTGATTCTATAAGAGATAAAGCAACTTTGCCACTTCATTTTGAAGCTGTTCCTGTTGATTTACATATAAATCAAGATGTTGTTGATAAAGCTTTTGAACAGCTAACAAAAGACTTAACCAAGCTGGAAAAGGCCGAGCTTGCACGTCGTGTTAAACTTGAAGCAGTCATGAAATCGACGGACAGAATAAAAAAAGTATGCGAGCATATTGCAAAACATTTTAAGGAAAAAATTGAGCCAAATGGCTTTAAAGGACAAGTTGTTTGTTATGACCGTGAGTGTTGCTTGCTTTATAAACAAGAACTTGGTCAATTGCTTGGTGAAGAAGCAACAACTATTGTAATGGACACTAACAATGACAAAGAAGACAAGTACAAAGCTTATCGCCGCGACCGTGATGTAGAAGCCAAACTTCTTGACTACTTTCGTGAAAAAGACAGCCCTCTTAAATTAGTAATCGTTACATCAAAGCTATTAACAGGTTTTGACGCGCCTATTCTCCAAGCCATGTATCTTGATAAGCCTATGAAAGATCACACACTTTTACAGGCAATATGCCGCACAAATCGCGTATTTGGTCAGGAAAAGACGCACGGACTGATTGTTGATTATATAGGAATATTTGACGACGTCGCAAACGCTCTTGATTTTGATGAAAAGAATGTGCAAAAGGTAATCACAAATATTGATGAAGTTAAAAAGGGGTTACCAAAATTTGTTAAAAAGTGTTTAGGGTATTTCCACGGTGTTGATCGCACTGTTGAAGGATGGGAAGGGCTTGTTGCAGCACAAGAATGTCTACCTACTAACAAAGAGAAAGACCAATTTGGGGCAGATTATCGTGTGCTCAATCGCGCTTGGGATGCTCTTTCTCCGGACCAATTTTTAGCTCCATATAAATCTGATTATTTGTGGCTCACGAAAGTCTATGAGTCCGTAAAGCCTACAGATAACAGAGGGGCGCTAATTTGGGCGGCCCTTGGAGCAAAAACGATTGAACTGGTACATGAAAATGTAAAAGTTGAAAAAGTACACGATGACTTAGATATTCTACGTCTTGATGCGGATATAATCGATGAATATCTTGAAGGGCGTAAGGATCCAGTTAAAGCAGCCAAAAGAATTCAAATCAATCTTGTTGCGCGAATCCAGGCGCATGGGAATAATCCAAAATTTACCATGTTGGGCGAAAGGCTCGAAGAACTAAGAGAAAAACATGAACAAGGCTTAATTACAAGTATAGAGTTTTTAAAAAGACTTCTCGAGCTTGCAAAGGATGCAGCTGAAGCGGAAAAAGAAACTGTACCCGAAGAAGAAATTGATAAAGGTAAAGCAGCTCTCACAGAACTATTTAATAGCGTGAAAAACAAGAATACGCCAATAATAGTTGAACGCATTGTTAAGGACATTGATGGAATTGTTAAAATTGTGCGTTTTGATGGATGGCAGGATACATCTACAGGAAAACAAGAGGTCAAAAAAGCTTTGAATTCAGTAGTATGGGTAAAATACAAAATCAAGGACAAAGACTTATTAAATAAAGCTTACAGCTACATAGAGATGTATTATTAAGCTGTACCACTTATTTGTATTATGTGGGCCCTAGCTAATTCATACGGCAATGAGAACATAGTTCCTTATTATATTATGAGCGTTGGTTACAGTTTAAAGGTATTGCTCCAACCGTTTCTCAAATATTATGAACAACTGACTTAGCGATTGTACCATATCGGTGAACACTATTTATAAAAATTATCACTTACAACTGTACGGTCAAAAACTATAGACAACTATTTATACAATTACTGACAGTTCATGGTACAACTGATCCTGCTGAATGCTGCTAAAAAAAGAGGCCGTTTTAGGCCTCTTTAGCTTCTAAGTAACATTCTACATATATTATTTAATATTTAGCCATCTAACTGGCCCCAGTGTACAACTTTAGTTTCTGGTGTACAACATTATTTTTCAGTGTACAACTTTATTTTCTCACGACAAACAGCAAAAATTTTAATTCAAACTTTATTCCACTGTCACGCTCTTGGCCAAATTCCGTGGCTGATCCACATCACAACCCCGGGCCACGGCCATATGATAAGCCAGCAATTGCAGTGGTACCACCGCCAGCACAGGGGTTAATGCAGGGTGGGTTTGCGGTATATAGATAACCTCGTCGGCCACTTTGGCCACCTCGTCCAAGGTATGTGGTGCCAGGGCCAGCACGGTGGCTTCCCGGGCCTTTACTTCCTTAATGTTACTGACCGTTTTTTCAAACAGGGTTTCCTGGGTAGCCAGAGCCACCACGGGCACGCCTTCCACAATCAGGGCCAAGGTGCCGTGCTTTAGTTCACCGGCGGCGTAGGCCTCGGCATGGATGTAGGAGATCTCCTTTAGCTTCAGGGAGCCTTCCATGGCTACGGCGTAGTCCACGCCCCGGCCGATGAAAAAGAAGCTGGGGCAGTCGACGTGCCGCCGCACGAAGTCCTTAATCTCTTTGCCGTTTTCCAGCACGGCGCTGACTTTCTCCGGCAGTTTCTTTAACTGACCCACAATACGGGCGGTTTCTTCCGCCGACAGGGTACCGCGCTTTTGGGCCAGGTATAGCCCCAGCAGGTACATGCAGATTAGCTGGGTGGAGTAAGCCTTGGTGGAGGCCACGGCGATTTCCGGGCCGGCGTGGGTGTATATTACGTCATCGGCCTCCCGGGCTACTGAACTGTCCACCACGTTGGTCACCGCCACCACCCGGGCGCCCTTACGCCGGGCTTCCCGCAGCGCCGCCAGGGTGTCGGCGGTCTCGCCGCTCTGGCTGATTACGATGACCAGAGTTTTATCGTCCACCAGGGGGTTCCGGTAGCGAAATTCCGAGGCAATATCCACTTCCACCGGCACCCGGGCCAGGTCTTCGATAATGTATTTTCCCACCACGCCGGCGTGGAAGGCGGTACCGCAGGCGGTAATGAAGATTTTGTTGATGTCCTGGATCTGCTGCTCCGGGATGTTCAGTTCATCCAGCACCACGCCGCTGCCGTCCGGGGCGATGCGCCCGCCCAGGGTTTCCCGCAGCGCCCGGGGCTGTTCGTGAATTTCTTTGAGCATAAAGTGGGCGTAGCCGTCTTTTTCGGCCTGGGCGGCTTCCCATTTAACGTGAAAGATTTTTTTATCCACCCGGCTGCCGCCGCGATCCAGTACTTCCACCCGCTCCCGGGTCAACACGGCAAATTCACCGTCTTCCAGGATGTAGGTCTGTCGGGTGTGGCTCAAGAGTGCCGGGATGTCCGAGGCCAGGAAGTTCTCCCCCTCGCCCAAGCCCACCACAAGCGGGCTGTCCTGGCGGGCGGCCACCAGTCGACCCGGTTCATCCAAGGCCAGAGCCACGGCGGCGAAGGAGCCGTCTACTTTCTTGACCACTCGCAGCATGGTTTCAACCAGATCGCCGTTGTATAACTGCTCCACCAGGTGCGGCAACACCTCGGTGTCGGTTTCGGAGCGGAACTGGTGCCCCTTGGAAATAAGCCATTCCCGCAGGGTGATGTAATTTTCGATAATCCCGTTGTGCACCACCGCAAAGCGACCCGAGCAGTCCAGGTGCGGGTGAGCATTTCTGTCGCTGGGTTTCCCGTGGGTGGCCCAGCGGGTGTGTCCGATGCCCACGGTGGACTGGGGCATGGAACCGTTTAGCTTTTCACGCAGGTTAACCAGTTTACCCACTTTCTTATCCAGCCTAATGGCGTTGTTTTCTATGACGGCGACCCCGGCGGAGTCGTAGCCACGGTATTCCAGGCGCTGCAATCCTTCCAGCAGGATGGGCGCGGCTTGGCGCTGGCCCAGGTAACCAACTATTCCACACATATATTTAGTCCTCCGTTACATTTCAATTTTAAAAAAGGCAATAAAAATACCGTCACAAGGCATACCTTAATTGACGGCTTATAGGTATATATATGCCAATGATCTGGCCACCAGGCACCCTTTGTCCCTGCGGTTACCCGCTGGTTTTGTAGTACCTTTTACGGTCGTGGCCGACCGGGGAGCATCCGCCGAAAAACTCGATTAAACTCCCTCCTCGTCAACCCGGCAACACGCCGGGTTCTGGCGCTTGAAAGATTCAGTTTTTACTTAAGGTTCCGCCGTTCTCCTCCGGCGGCATCGGGTCACCTCCTAATTTTCATGTTTAAAAATAATTCCGTACTTCCGATTGGGCCTGTTACAGACCCTGCACCAGTTCAACCAGTTCCTGTACCACCTGCCGCATTTGGTTTTCGTCCCGACATTCGGCCATTACCCGGACCAGGGATTCGGTGCCCGAGGGGCGTACCAGTACACGACCCTGGCCGTCCAGATGTTTTTCCGCTTCCTTAATTGCACGGGCCAATTCTGGGCTGGACATTACCCGGTGTTTGTTGCCCACCTTCACGTTTTCCAGCAGCTGGGGCAGACGTTCCATTTGGGCGGCTAGATCCGCCAGACTGCGTCCGGTGGACTGTACCACTGCAAGAAGCTGCAGAGCAGTAAGGATGCCGTCACCGGTGGGACTGTAGTCCAGATACAAAATATGGCCCGACTGTTCGCCGCCAAAGGTGGCGCCGGTGCGCAGCAGTTCTTCCAGCACGTAGCGGTCGCCCACCGCGGTTTGAGCCACTTCAATGCCCGCTTCCCGCATGGCGATATGCAGTCCCATGTTGCTCATGACGGTGACCACCAGTGTGTTCTTGGGCAACCTGTTCTGAGCTTTCAAGTGCCGGGCACACATAACCATGATTTGGTCGCCGTCCACCAGTTCGCCCCGGTGATCCACGGCGATTAGCCGGTCGGCATCCCCGTCGTGGGCCAGACCCAAGTGGGCGCCGGTACGGATTACTGTTTGCCGCAGGTCATTAGGATGGGTGGAGCCGCAACCGCTGTTGATGTTCACCCCGTCAGGGGTGTTAAACACAGGCACCACATCGGCACCCAGTTCCTGTAGTACCCGGGGGGCTACCCGATATGCCGCACCGTTGGCGCAGTCTACCACTACTTTCAAGCCTTTTAGATCCAAGTTTATTGTTTGCTTGAGGAAGGCCACGTAACGGTCATCGGCATCGGGCACCCGCTGGATTCTGCCCACGTTCACGCCCACCGGGGTGGGTACCTCATGGGTGGGGTCGGCCAGCATTTCCTCGATTAGCCGCTCTTTGGCGTCGGACAGCTTAAAGCCGCTGGGACCGAAGAATTTAATGCCGTTATCTTCCACCGGGTTGTGCGAAGCCGAGATGACCACGCCCCCATCGGCGCCCAGATCCCTGGTTAACAGCGCCACCGCCGGGGTGGGGATAACGCCCACATTAAGCACATCTACACCGGCAGAGCAGATGCCGGCGGACAGGGCGGCCTGCAGCATGTCCCCGGAAATCCGGGTATCCCGGCCCACCACCATGCGACCGCTTCCGCTTCTGGCCATCACGTACGCCCCGGCCCGGCCCAGTTTAAAGGCCAATTCCGGGGTGAGATCGCGGTTAGCCACGCCGCGGACGCCATCGGTGCCGAATAACCGTGTCATAGATAAAACTACCTCCCGCTAACAATAAACACCCCTAATTATATGCGCCCAGGGGCGGTGATGTCAATTTAAGATGCGGTTTGAGGGAATTGCGCAATTGTACTTTTTTAGAAACACTTGGAATTGTGTAAAATTATAGTAAATAAATATTCATATGCAATATTTATGACTCTTGTATATGGTATGCCGGCCTCCTCGCCGGCGTTCGGTTCGTAATGCCGGTAGATGGTGGTATAGATACTCGAAATTTGTTTCGTTTTTCTGTAGAATATAATAGACAGAACACCGGATAGAATTTACATCGTTAGCGCGGGGGGTTTATGTTTACCATAACTGATGGGATGATCAAGGAACTGGCGACAAACGAACGGGTTTTTAACAAAGGCCTGGCCTATTATCGATCCAACCGGGTGACCGATATTGGGCCTGGCGAGGAAGACTTAAGCGTTTCTGCCGTAGTTGTGGGCAGTGATGATTACGAAGTAGACGTTGGCTTTTCAAAAACAGGGGAAGTAATTTACATGTCCTGCGACTGCCCCGCCTATTTCCAGTACAACGGGGCCTGTAAGCATATTGTCGCCCTTTTAAAGGCTTGCCAACACAGGTACAAAATCGTACAGGCGGCGGATAAAGCCAATGGAATAGATGCTAGTTTACAGCCGGCGGATGAGATACTTGATTATTTCGAGTATCACCTGAACACGCCGTCAAAAAGGCCCATCAACCTGGAAATAACCCTGGAAATATATCATGAAACCAGGCACTATATGCGCAAACCGGTTTCAGCCCTTTCTTTGCGCCTGGGTGAGAAAAAGCCTTACGTTGTTAAAAACGTTAAGCACCTGGTTGAGGTCGCCCACAACGGGGGGATCATCGAATTCGGCAAGCAGTTTACTCTAGACCCGGATACGCACGAATTCCAACCCGGGGACAAGCCCATTATCAGCCTGCTGCATGAGTTGTATGAAATGGAGGAACAAATCAAGGATCCCTGGTCATCGCGTTGGTCAAACGGCCAGGAAAAACTGTTCAAAGGCAAACACGTCTTTTTAACTCCGGCAGCGGCTAAAAGATTGCTTTCGATTTTGCATGCCCATGCTCATGAATTCAATTTAAAACTAAATGAAGCTGAACACAAAGATGTGATGATTGTGGAACAGGATCTGCCGCTCCATTTTACACTGGGTAAAAGCAAGGACGACCTGCTTTTGCAATGGCAGAAGATTAAACTGTTTCCCCTGCTGGAAGATGGAGAGTATTTTTTCCTGGAAGGCAAGGTTTACAAACTTTCGGACCGGCAAAATAAATTCTTTTTACCTTTTTTGAAAGCTTTATTGCAGTCCCCCGCCGGCGTCTCTTTTTCCACCCACCAAAAAGAACGTTTAGTCGGGGAATTGCTGCCGATATTGAAGCAAATTGGGGAAGTGCAAATTGCAACTGAGGTTAAAGAAATATTGCATGAGGCTAATTTACACGTTAAAGTTTACCTGGATAAAGAGGACGACGCAGTTACGGCTAGAGTTGAGTTTGGTTACGGTGAAATACAATTTAACCCCTTTGCCGGCGGGCCGGGCCTCCAGGCAGGAGGCAAAATACTGGTTCGCGACGCCGAAGGTGAAAGAGCCATCACCAACCTGTTCGAGAAAGCGGAGTTTCGCACCCTGAACGGAAATCTATATTTAAAAGAGGACGAAGCGGTCTACCAGTTTGTATGTCATATGCTGCCCGAAGTGCAGGCCCGGGCCGAAGTTTTTTATTCCGAAAGCTTTCGCAGTATGCGTACCAGGAGTGCGGCGGTTCTCACCGGGGGCGTCCGCCTGAACGAGGACAACGGGATGCTGGAGTTTTCCTTTGATCTGGAAGGTATTGACGTTGCCGAGCTGGGTGGTATTTTCCAATCGCTACGCGAGAAAAAAAAATATTACCGCTTAAAGGACGGCTCATTTTTACCGCTGGACACGCCGGATTCAAACCTGGAGCAGGCCATGCAAATGATTGACGCGCTGGACATTGCACCGCGCGAACTGGCCAAAAAAACGCTTGCCATACCAGGGTACCGGGCGCTGTATATAGACCGCTGTTTGCGGGAATCCAACCTGCGGTTCGATAGAAACCCGGCCTTCAAGCGGTTGGTACAAAACATCAATGAACCGCGGGATATGGAATTTACCATCCCGCCAAGCTTTAACGGCGTGCTGCGTGATTACCAGAAAACCGGGTTCAAATGGTTAAAAACGCTGGCCATGTACGGCATGGGTGGAATATTGGCGGATGACATGGGGTTGGGCAAAACCATCCAGGCCATTGCTTTTATCTTGTCCGAAAAAGAGCGGGTGCCGGCGCCCGCGCTGGTGATTGCCCCCACCTCGGTGGTCTACAACTGGCAGGAAGAAGCCCGGAAATTCGCCCCCGGCATGAAGGTAATGGTGGTTTCCGGCCTCCCTGGAGAACGGGAGATTCTGTTGCAAGAGGCCCAGCAGGCCGACCTGGTGGTCACTTCCTACGCCTTAATCCGCCGGGATGTGGAACTGTACAAAGATTTGGAGTTTGGCTACTGTTTCTTGGACGAAGCGCAGCAGATTAAAAACCCCCACTCGCTGGGCGCCAAAGCGGTAAAGATAATTAAGGCCCGGGGATATTTCGCCTTAACCGGCACGCCCCTGGAAAACAGCCTTACCGAACTGTGGTCTATATTTGATTTTGCCATGCGCGGTTATCTGTTAACGAACCAAAAATTTATGAAAAAATATGAGCGGCCCATTGTTAAAGACCAGAACCCAATGGCTCTGAGAGAACTGCAAAAGCAAATCACCCCCTTCATACTGCGGCGCATGAAAAAGGATGTGCTGCAGGAGCTGCCTCCCAAAATTGAAAGCAAAGTACTGACTGATTTAACCGAGGATCAAAAAATGGTTTATTTGGCCTATCTGCAGAAGGCCAAGGGCGAAATTGAAGCAACCATAGCCGCCCGGGGATTTGAAAAAAGTCAGATTAAAATCTTAGCCCTGTTAACCAGACTGCGCCAGATTTGCTGCCACCCGGCCACTTTCCTGGAAGACTACCAGGGAGACAGCGGCAAGCTGCTGTATTTAAGAGAAATAATGGGAGATGCCATAGAAAGCGGCCACCGGATACTGCTGTTCTCGCAGTTCACCAGCATGCTGGAAATCATCCGGAACTACCTGGACACAGAACAAATAGCCTACTTCTATCTGGACGGTGCCACCAAGATGGAAAACCGGGGTAAAATGGTACACGCTTTTAACGAGGGAGCAAGAGACACCTTTTTGATTTCCTTGAAAGCCGGGGGAACGGGTTTAAATTTAACCGGTGCCGACATGGTAATCCACTATGACCCGTGGTGGAACCCGGCCGTGGAAGAACAGGCCACCGACCGCGCTTATCGTATCGGGCAGCAGCATTCGGTTCAGGTGATCAAGCTGATTACCAGGGGTACCATTGAAGAAAAAATTTATGCTCTGCAGCAAAAGAAAAAAGCCATGATTGAGTCGGTTATCCAGCCCGGTGAAACAATGCTCACTAAAATGACCGAACAAGAAATTCGGGAATTGTTTTTGTAAATAAGAAAGATTCTTCGCTTTGGTGCCAGGTGTTGCAAGTTGAAAGCTGCAAAATACGCAACTTAAAGAAGTTTGATTTGTGCGGCGCCGGGGGCTTGTTCCCGGGCGCCGGTTAGAATGTGCTGGTGGCAGGTGAACAGTAACACCTGCTGTTCTTGGGCTACCCGGGCCAGCACCTGTAGCGCGCCCAGCAGGCGACTGGCGTCGAAGTCTACCGTTACGTCGTCCAGGATTATGGGCATGGGAGTAAGCACGGTGCCCAGGTGGCGGGCCAGGGCCAGCCGCACCGCCAAGTATAGCTGGGCCGCTGCGCCACGGCTTAAAGCGCGGGCAGGTACCCGGCGGCCGCCGGGCTCTTCCACTTCCAGCATCTGGGCCGCCCCCACTGGAGCCACCACCCGGGTATAACGCCCTCCAGTCATGGGGCCGATATACTCCGAGGCCTGGGCCAGTACAGCGGGCTGGCGCTCCTGTTCGTGTTTTTCCCGGGCCAGATCCAAAAGGGTGCGCGCCAGAACGGCTGTGTGCCACTGCCGGGCGGCTGAGGACAGTTTAGCTCGCAGCATTTCCCGCTGCTGCAAGGCCAGAGCAAGTTCCTCGCCGGTTTCCAACGCTTCCATTTCATTCTTTACGCCCGCAGCCTGCTCAACCAGCCGGTTCAGCTGTTCTTCCAGATCGGCCAGGACAGCCTGAATTTTTTCTAATTCGCCGGCGCTGCCCTTCCCAGCGGCCAGTTCCCGCTCCATCTGGGTCAGTTCGGCGGGGGAACCGGCCATGCCGGTAAGCTGACGGTGCAATTCTTCCAACCGGCGGCGGGTGTCTCGTTGGCCCAGCAACTGCCGCCGCAGTGCCGTTATATCCTCCCGTGCCAGACTCTCTTGCCCGGTGAGGGTCAAGGCCGCCTGCCGCAGACCGGTCTCCAGCGCGACCCGCTCCCGAGCCAGCCGGTTTAGCTGAGCCTCAACCGCTGTTCGCTCTTCGGTCAGCGGCGCCAGTTCTGCACGAAGTTCCTTCTCCCGACGCCGTTTTTCACCAGCCCGGGCTGACGGTACGGTCCACAGCAGCACTGCCAGAAACAAGCCCGCGCCTGCCAGCAGCAAACCCGGCACAGTGTCGCGGAACATCAGGGCGGCGCCCGGGATGCCCAGCACCAGCACCGCCGCCAGGGCGGGCCAGGGGCTGACCCGGCCACTACCAGCCTGGCTCAGCGCCTGCTCCAGCCGGTGCAGACGCCCCTTTAGCTGTTCCAGTTGCTGCCGTCGCTCATCTAATAGAGGGCTGGCGCTTTCCAGCCTGTCCAGATCCCTTGCGGCTTGTTCCAGGATCTCAATTTTTTGGCCTAAATCTACCGTTACATTGGCGTTAGTATTGACGTTGACATCATTATGTTCACGCAGTACGGCCCGGCATTCCAGCAGTTCTACCCACAGACCCCGGGCTTTGTTCAGGATGCCCAGGTGTTGGGCCTGCCGGCGGCCCGCGGTTAGTTCCTGCTTCAGAGTGTCACGCTGTTGTTCCAATGCCGCAAGCTTTTCCCGCAGCTCAAAGTACCACTTGGGCTGCTGCTCTAAGCCCTTTATTTTCCGGTCCAGGCTGTCCAGCTCATGAAGCAGCTCGTTAATCTCCGGAGTGCGCCCCCGGGGCCGGAACAGGTTATCCGCTGTTTTATCCAGTTCCGCCACGGCGGCAGCCAGGCGGCGGGGGCTGGCCCCGGTGCCTGCCCCGTATATGTACGCGCTAATTTCATCCCTTTGCAACTCGTCAAGCCGGCGCAGTTCATCCATGCCCAGAGCGAAAACATTGTTAAACAGCACCGGGCCAATGCCCCGCAAAAGGCGGGTGCGCAGGTAATCTTCCCCAGTCTTGTCGCCACCGGGTAGTTCTACCGTAACCTTGCCTTTACCCCGGCCATAGCGTTCCACCCGGTATAGCTCTTGGCCGTCCTCCAACAGTAGGTGCCCGCCCCGGCGTCCGCCCTGCAGCGGCTCGTAACCCGCGCCCCCGGCCTTAAAACCAAAAAGTATTGCACGGATGAAAGACAGCAGAGTGGATTTGCCGGCCTCGTTGGGCCCGAAAACAATATTCAAACCCCGGCCCAGATCATTTTTTCCCAGAGTGAAGTCGTGCAGTATACCCCACCCGTCCACGTAAAGCCCAGCTAGCCTCACCGGTCATCATCCTCCCCCAACAGCAAATCCAGGGCGGTGTCCCGGGCCTCGGCGAGCAGGGCGTCAAAATCTGCTTCCCCGGGCGGGGTAAATTGGCGGCCTGCCTTTTCGTGCAGGGGAGCCAGAGCCTGCTGCAATCTTTCCCTTAGTTCACCGGGACGACCAGCCTCGGCGGCAATGGCCAGTAGATCACCGGCCAGGGTTGCACTACCCTCTAAAGATGCCATGTCTACTTGAGATGCAGTGGCCACCCGCAGGGACTCGGGCCACAGAAAAAGCCCGGCGGAAGCGGCGTAATGCCGGCGTAATTCCTCTAGTAGACCCTGGGCGGTTCCAGGCTGACCAAGCCGCCGGTGCAGCGGGCTGCGGCCGCCAAGCTCTAGCCGTACCACCAGGGAACGCCCGCTATGCTGCCGACGCAGTTCATCCAGTCGGTCGATGAGCTGTTCTATAAGTTGCTGTTCTGTAGTAATGTCCTCCACGGGTACCTGTAGCTGTTTCCAGCGCACCGGGTCGGTCTCTAGAAATTGTAGCCCTATTTCACCATTGGGGCTTACCTGCACCAGGTAACAGCCACCGGCGCCGGTCTCCCGGGGGTGACGTCCCTGGGGCACGCCGGGATAAACCACGCAGGGAACCCGCTCCTGCAGCACAGCCCGCCGGTGCACGTGGCCCAGAGCCCAGTAGTCGAACCCGGATTTAGCCAGGTCATTCAGGGTGCAGGGGGCGTAGTTGGCGTGTTCGGTGCCGCCACCCACGTTGCAGTGCAACACCGCCACGGCAAAAGGCACGTCGTAATCCCGCTTGAACAGAGCAGCGTAATTTTCCGTGACCTCGCGCCGGGGGTAACTAATGCCATACACCCGGGCTATCTCGCTGCCCTGGCGTAAAACGGGATATGCCTGAACCTGACCGGGGGGAAAAAAGTGCACGTTGGCCGGCCAGTCCAGGGCGGCTTGCTGGCCTGACTGGTGGTCGTGGTTACCGTGGGCCACAAAAACCGGAATTTGTGCCTCGGCCAGCCGTTGCAGCGCCTTTTGGAAGCGCAGCTGGGCCCGTAGACTTGGGTCGGCCAGGTCGTAGATGTCCCCGGCCAGCACCAGAAAATCTACCTTTCGCGTCAGGCAGGCTTGTACAATGTTGTCCAGCGCGGTAAAAGTGCACTCCCGCAGCTGGCCCAGTATATTGTCCCGGGTGGCTTCGTCGACATGTTCTAAAGTTGTAAAGCCCCGAAAGGGGCTGTCCAGATGCAGATCCGCAGCATGAATAAAGGAAAAGCCCGCTGCCAAGGATTCACCGCCTTATGACCATAGTTTTAAAGAGCGAGACAAAACCAAACCCCTCACCAAACTTTTTTCAGTTACAGTATATATTAACTAATTGCCACGACTTGAGATTTATCCCCCCAAAGTTTAAAATACTTAGTGGAGGTGTGTTTCAATGCCGGAGTGGTTAAGACTAACCTTTGCATGTACTTTTTTGGCTATAGCAGCTTGGATTTACTATTTTAAAGTGCCGCATTAATAAACGCTATCTTTCGGGTAGACGCCCATGCCGCTGTCGAGGCGCTATTAGTAGGATGAAAAAAAGCCCTCGCGGCGATCCGGTGATATCCGGAGCGAACGGTGCACCTGGATGCGTTGATTAGCCCGTCATAGCCCCGAATTCATGGCTGCTTAGGGCGTGGCCAAATGATTAAGCAGTTTGCTCCATGCGGTAAAAATAATCCGCTCCAATCACAACAATAAGAATTGCAAGAGAGAGCGGAGCGATATCACCGGAGCGCCGCGCCCACTACAACCAACTTTTATAGTATTTTCAGGGTATTTTAATATCCATAATACTCTTGTACAACGGGGATATCTTCCTGTACATGCGGCGATATACCTTGCGGTACAGTTCGTCGTATATTTTCACTGAACCGGGATGGGGCTTGAACACTTGGCCTGTGCCGGTCATTTCTTTTACCGCGGTGGGCAGGTCGGGCTGAAGCCCCGCTCCCACCATCGCCAGGATGGCCGCACCCAGCCCGGAAGCCTCGTAAACCGATGGCCGCACCGCCGGCAGGTTGAATACGTCGGCGGTAATCTGCATCACCACGTCGCTTCTGGAGCCGCCGCCGCAGACCAAAAGCTCGGCCACCGGCACCTTGGTGCGTTTTTCAATTTTCTCCCGTCCTTCCCGCACCGCGTAAGCCATTCCTTCCAACAGCGCCCGGTACATATGCCCCCTGGTATGGGAACCGTTAAATCCAATTATTGCGCCCCTGGCCTCGGGTCCGGGATAGCGAACCCCCGGGGACCAGAAAGGCTGCAGTACCAACCCGCCTGAACCGGGACGCACCTTTTCCGCCAGCCGGTTAAGTAATTCCTCTGCTTCCACCCCGGACTGCCGGGCCAGGGTCGTCTCCGGCCAGGCGAATTCATCCTTGAACCAGGAAACCATCCAGAAGCCCCGATAAATCTGCACCTCTAAATTGTAGGCATCCGGGCAGGCACTGGGGTAGGCCGGGATCAGGGGTACAGGCTCAATATATCGTTGGGAGTTAACGTTAATGGTGGCGGTGGTGCCATAGCCGATGCAGCCTTGGTGCGGTTCCAGACAGCCCGCACCAAGAACCTCGCAGGCCTTGTCCGAAGCAGCGGCGATTACCGGCAGGCCCTCGGGCAGCCCGGTGAAGACCGAGGCTTCAGCGGTAACTTCACCAAGACGGTCACCCGGCGGGACCAGAGTGGGCAGAATTTCGGGATTTATGGGTATGGCCCGCCATTTCCAATGGGAAAGCGGCGGCCAAGTTTGACTTTTATAGTCAAATGGCAAAAAGCCCACCTGGCAGCCCGTAGAGTCGACAAACTGGCCGGTAAGGCGATATGTAATGTAACCCGACAGCAACAGAAAATGCGCAGTCTTGGCCCAGATGGTGGGCTGGTTTTCCCGAATCCAGTTGGCTTCTGATTCGGCCTGCACGTGGCGCAGGGTGCCGCTAAGACCGGTAATGCCAAAAATGGCCGACCACAGCGGCCCCACCGAAGGCAGTTTACGGGCCCGGCGCTGGTCCAGCCAGACCATGGCTGGTCGCAGTGGGTCACCGTTATGATCCAGGTTGATAATGGTTGACCGCTGGTAGGTGACGGCCACCGCCGCCAGCGATTCCGGTTCCACAATACCCCTAGCCCACAGCTTGCGGCATGATTCCGCCAAATTGCGCCAGTAAAATCCCGGGGCCTGTTCGGCCCAGCCCGGGCGCGGCGAATTATAGGGCACCTGGTAAACAATGCGCACTGAATCGATTATTTGCCCCCGGGGATCAAAGGCCAGGGCACGTACGCTTTGAGTACCCACGTCGATAGCTAGGACTATCTCCTTGTGCATATTAATTTCAGCTCCAGCCGTATCTCTTGTTATGGTGCCTGGTGTTGCAAGTTGATTTTGTTGCAAGTTACGCGGGCCCATGCTATCTTACAGATACATCCAGCGTTCCAACAAACTCCGATAAAAATCTTAAACACCAGTCCTTGAAATACCTTCCTGACCTGGTGGCAAAAATAAAAAAAGACTCGGAATAATAATAGGTGCCTGGCACCCGGTTCATAAAACGAATCGGCGCCAGGCCCCTTTTTAGCACAGTTTATTCATCTATAAATCTCATATCACCTGTTACTGTCCCCTGTATCAGTGCCGGTTTCGGGTTCCGTTCCGGTTCCGCCTTCACCTTCATCTACCGGAGGCGGCGTCTCTTCTTCCACCTGGGAAACACTTATCGTAACCATTACCCGATCCGGCTCCACCTGGCGGGCTCCGTTGGGCAGTACCAGCACCACTTCCCTTTCCACATCACCGGATATGCCGGAAATGTCCAGGGCCATAGTGCTTACCGTTGTGATACCACGCAGCACGTTATCCCGGGCGGTAACCTGCACCGTCTGCGGGCGCACCGTGGTGCTGCTCACTTCGTACCCCGCCGCGGGCTCACCGGTCGTCCTTAAACGCACTGGCAGGCTTTGCACCGCCAACGTGGTTACGGGCACCGTGACCGTCACCCGATCCGGGCTTGCCGTAACACCTTCCACACCGGTATCCAGGCGCATTTGACGGGTCAGCGTTTCATCGGCGCCGGAAACGTCAACTGTAACAGCCAGTTGCCTGATACCATCCAACAGCCCGGTGGGGCCTCTGACGGTTGTCACCGCCGGTTCAAGTACGGGGGCGCCGGCCTGCATGCCTTCAGCCACCGTGCCCTTTATGACCACGTTGACCGGAACGTTCTTCTCTACTATTTGATCCGCCTGCACCGTCAACAGTGTAGGGGATACCTGCAGCACCTCTACCTCAGGGGGCGCAGTCAGCTGTACTCTGACTTCCTGCTCACCAGCTTTAATGTCAGCTAGATTGACCCGGGCAGAAAAATCATCCCGTTGTAGGGTACCGATGACAATCCTGGTGCCCCGCACCCGTACGCTAACCGTACCGGGTAAGCCGTCGACAACGTAACCCCGGGGAGTATCCTGGGCCACCAGCGGCACGGAAAAGGTCTGGTCGGTGACCGGGTTTTGCTCATTGGTCACATACACCCATAGTAGTAGGGCTATAAATACCGACAAAATGCGAATATAGTTGTCGCGCCACTGAAAAGTCAATGTTTCACCTCCGCTGCCAGAGAGAGGATATGGCGTTCCTTCGGGTGGAGTTGGGCTGCAGGAACTTGTCCAGCAATTCCCGTAAACCGGCCTCGTTCAGGCGCCGGTATAGACTGCCTTCCTGGGACAGGGAAACAGCGCCGGTTTCTTCGGATACCACCACCGCCAGGGCGTCTGACTGTTCGGTAAGACCCACCGCCGCGCGGTGCCGGGTGCCCAGTTCACGACTTAGTTCCCGGCTTTCAGACAGTGGCAGCACGCAGGCCGCGGCCTGAATGCGGTCACCCCTGACAATGACTGCCCCGTCATGCAGCGGGGAGCGGGGGATAAAAAGATTGATTAATAATTCCGCCGTTATTTCGGCATCCATCTTGACACCAGTATCAATATGTTCCTGTAAACCGGTGGACCGCTCCAGAATGATTAGTGCCCCGGTGCGGGACTTGGCCATATTCTGCACCGCCCTAACCACTTCACTAATCAGGGCACTACGGTCTCCCTCGGCCATCTGGTTTAGCGGGCGGGCGAAAAAGTCGCCGCCGCCCAGTTTTTCAAGGGCGCGCCGCAGCTCGGGCTGGAATACGATGGGCAGAGCCACCACCAGTGCCGTCATGGTCTGCCGCAGCAGCCAGTGCACGGTATCCAGGTTAAGCAGACTGCTTACAGCTGTAGCCACCAGCAACACCACCAGGCCCTTAATTAACTGTACGGCCCGGGTGCCCCGGATCAGCAGCATCAGGCGGTACAACACGAAAGCAACAATTAAGATATCAATTATGCTGGTAATATTAAACAGATCCAGATTAATCTTTAATTGCTTAAGATATTCCACGTGTTGCACCCCCTTGCTGAGAGAATTTAAACTTACCCTACCATTTTAACATATTTATATAGCAACTGCAGATGACCATTTGGTGCCAGGTGTTGCAAGTTTAATTTGTTGCAAGTTGCTGCTAATTTCTTACATATGCTGTAGTTGCCCTGTTAAATATAAAAAGCTTTCGCCGGACAAGATTTACGTTCCTGCATAGAGGGTGATAAAGTAAGCAAACTCTCTATTCCGTTAAGACCCTTCGAGGTTAGGCCTTGACCACTTCTTTCCTCTTTCACAATTTCCCACATTTTCAATACAGTTTTGCTACAATTGGTTGGTATATTTAACCGTAGATCAGGTTAACAGAATTCTAGACGGGGTGGGATGTATGTGCATCATAGCAAGCTGGTTTTACTCTTTGGGGCAGCATTAGTCATGTTATTTGCTGCCGGATGCGGCAGCGATACCGGGGCGGCCAATGCTGACAACACTGCTGCCGTGGTAGATGCCGAAAAGGTGGTAGTTCCGGAAGGCGAGCCGGCCCTGGTGGGCAAAGTTAAGGAAATTGTGGGCAACGAGGTAACGGTATACATAGCGGAAATGCCTGCCGGTAGCGGGGGAATACCGGTAGGCAATCGTCAACCAATTGCCAGCGGTGAAGCACCCCCGGACAACCAGGCTCAAAGACCGCAAGCCCCAAGAGCCGGTTTTAAGGTCAGCGAAGAAACGGAAACATTCATTATCCCCGTAGGCACTCCCCTGGCAACAGTTCAGCGGGGCGCCGGTGAAGCCGCCCGCACGGAGCTATCGGAGATTAAAAAAGAACAGTTTATACGGGTCTGGAAAAAGGATGAAGCCATTGTATTTGTGCAGATTATGGCCATGCCCGGCAATCGACAGGACGCTGCGGGCGACGGCGAGCAAAGGCCCGCCAATATGGTGCCGCCGGGCGCAGGCGGCATGGGAGGCCAGGTCTTTATAGGTGGCGGCAGGCAGCCATGATCAACAATATCAAGTGTATTATTGATGCCCGAAACATAGACAAAATTTATAAAAACGGCGCCGAAGAACTAAAAGTTTTGGATGATGTAACTTTGAAGGTTTGGCAAGGAGATTTTACCGCCATATTGGGGCCTTCGGGGTCGGGTAAATCGACCTTGATGAACATTCTTGGCTGCCTGGATTTACCCACTTCCGGCCAATATAACCTGGACGACCTGGATGTTTTAACCGCCGGAGAAAACCAATTGGCCACAATAAGAAACCAAAAGATTGGCTTTGTATTTCAGAAATTTAACCTGCTGCCCCGGTTAAACGCTGTTCAAAATGTGATGCTGCCCCTGCTTTACCGGGGGGTGGACGAGGATGAAGCCAGGGAAACAGCCCGGGAAAAGCTAACCGTTTTGGGCCTGGATGACCGGCTAAACCACCGGCCCAACGAACTTTCGGGAGGCCAGCAGCAGAGAGTGGCCATTGCCAGGGCCATTGTGGGCAGCCCCAACCTGGTTTTAGCGGACGAACCAACCGGCAATCTGGACAGCAAATCCAGCCGTGACGCAATTAATATTTTCAAGGAACTAAACCGTCACGGTCATACCATTGTAATCATCACCCACGATGCCGAGGTGGCGGAACAGGTGGACAAGGTATTCTACATCCGGGACGGCAAGATAAATGAAACTGGGGGTTAAGCGGTTGTTAAAGCTCAAATCCAAAAAGTGGCTGGCAATAGTTGTGCTGTTAATTATCATCATAGCGGCCGTGACAGTCTGGAGCTTTTATAATAAAAGTACCAGCGCAAGTGCCGAGGTGCAGTACCAGCAGGCACAGGTAAAAAGAGGCGATATTGTTGTGGGTTTTGATTCCGACGGCACCATTAACCTGGCCAAGCTGATGCTAAAGTTTAACGTCAGGGGAACGATATCTGAAATACCAGTAGCCGAAGGTGATAAAGTGCAAAAGGGAGATGTGCTTGCCAAACTGGATGACCGAGACTACCAGGATCAATACCAGTTGGCCTTAGCCAGGTTAAACGAGGCCCGGGAACAGCATTCCACCAGCCTGCTGGACAATGAACTGCAAATTGAGAATGCCAAAGTGCAACTGCAGCAGCAGCGGGATGCATACGCAGAAATGGAGGCCATACCTGAAGCTTACCCGGCTAGTGAAATTCAGCTGAAAAAAATGGAACTGGCGAACAAGGAAAAAGAATTCCAGAACATGCAAAAGAAGTTTGAACTGCTCCAGGGCAAGCAATTGCGGCAGGAAGAACTGGCGGTTAAGATGGCCCGAGAGGATTTGGAAGATACCATCCTGTACGCCCCGGTTTCGGGGGTGGTGCTTGGTTTATCCAGCAAAGTGGGTGAAAGCGTAGTCGATGATCAGGAATTTGCCACCATCCACGAAAATAACAGTATTAACGCCGTCACCACTGTAATCGAGTACGACGTGGCTCAAATCAAGGCCGGACAAAAAGTGTATGTTACCGTAGAAGCCATACCGGATAAGGAATTTGCCGGGGAAGTGACGAAAATTAATGCGCTGCCTACTTCCGATTCCTCCGGACTGGTTAACTACACAGTGGAAATTAGCATCAATGAACCCGACCCGGATTTAAAGGACGGCATGACCAGCATGGTTTCCTTTGTTACCAGGGAAGTAAGGAATTGTTTAATTGTACCCTACAGGGCGGTAACCATGGTCGACGGTAAACAGTTTGTAACCGTCCTCGACCAAGATGGCCAAGTGACCAAGCAGATCGAAGCTGGTTTTACGGACGGATCGGATGTTGAGGTTCTGTCCGGTTTAGACGGCAACGAAACCGTTGTTTACCAGCAAAGTAGGTGATTAATTGAAACTAAAACAACTTTTCAAGCTGGTTCTGGTTAACATCTATCAGAACAAGGTGCGCACTTTTTTAACTACCCTGGGGGTAATCGTGGGCACGGCCACCATATTCCTGGTGGTGGCCATCGGCACCGGGGGCGAAGCGCAAGTTAACGAACAGTACTCCCGGCTCAGCGTGGGGACGATTATGGTCATGCCGGCCCAACGAGGCCGGGTGGTGGATCCCTTAACCATTAAAGACGCCGACATGTTTGCCCAAAGCGAGCACATCGCCCACGCCTTCCCGGTTTTACAGGGCAACGGTGACATCAATTATTATAATTTTTCCACCCGGGGCGGTTTTTCCGCCATTCCACCCGGGTTTCAATCCAGCAACAACCTGACTATGCAATATGGGCGCATCCTGGAAGAAGATGATGAAAGCAAGCGACATAAGTACGCCGTACTGGGGGCTGAACTGGCCAACACACTCACCGACGGTGACCCTGCCGCCATTGTGGGCGAAAAGATCACCATCAACCGCCGGCAGTTCCAGGTGGTGGGTGTCTACAACCGGATTGGCGATGCCGGCTCGGGCATGGGCTACGACGACTCGGCATTTATTCCCTACACGGTGGGAGAAAAATATCTGCTGGGCACCAGGGCCAACCCCGTTATTACGGTTCAGGCCGCGGATCTGCAAGCGGTTCAACCCGCCATGGACTATATCACGAATATCCTGAACGAAACCCACCGCGCCGGGGGAGCGGAGCAGTTTCGCCTTATGGATGCCGGAAGCAGGCTGGTGGCGGCCCAGGAGTCGGCCCGAACCATGTCCCTGTTGCTGCTGGCGGTGGCGGTGGTGGTTCTGGTGGTTAGCGGCATCGGCATCATGAACGTGATGTTCGTAACGGTAAAGGAAAGAACCAGGGAAATAGGCACTTTAAAGGCCATCGGGGCCAAAAAGCGGGAAATACTGGGCCAGTTTTTGATTGAGGCCGTGGTTATCAGCCTGGTTGGCGGGATGCTGGGGGTCTTAATAGGGTTTTTCACCGTGCCCCTTTTGAAATATTTCGAACTTCCCGCCCTGCCGTCCATCAGCGGCGTTTTGCTGGGCTTGATGTTTTCGGTAGCCACCGGCGTGTTCTTTGGGTTCTACCCGGCCTGGAAAGCCGCCGAGTTAAACCCCATCGACGCATTAAGATATGAGTAGTAAAGGTGGAATACGGATGAAAGCCAAATGTTCTTAATATTGGTCTTATTGGTCACGCTTAATGCGCTGGGCGGTATTAACCGCGCCGATGCCGAAGGAAATGCGGCTGTAGAAGATGCGGCCGTTAATGTAGTGACCTTGGAGCAGGCTGTGGAACTAACCGTTAAGAACAGCAGAACCATGACCAGGTACGAAATAAATAAAGAAAAAGCGAGATACCAATTGTACCAGGCGCAAGACCGGTACAATGAAACCAATTACGAATCAAACAGTCTCTGGTATAAGTACGACAGTTTAAGCAATGAATACTCCGCATTGGAAAAAGAGTTAAACGAGACCGAGGGAGATACCTCCGAAATTCTGGTCAGAATGAATGAGATTCAGGAAGAAATAAGGCAAATTGAGGATGAAATGGACCGGCAGTCTGAACAGATGGATTCGACTGTGGATCAGAAAAAAGACGCCGAAGATAAATATGACGATACGGTGGCGGCGGAAGATAATTATGAAAAACAACTGGTATATATTGTAGCCCAGGTGTACACCACCATATTAAACCAAGCAGGAAATCTGCAGGCGCTATACATAGAACAAGAATTGAAGCAGAGCCGGCTTGAGATAGAAAATAAAAAACTGCAGTTGGGCCGAACCAGTCAGGCGGCAGTAGACAGCTTGGCCATGGAAGTCAGGCAGTTGGACAGGGAGAGTATTGAACTGGGCAAATTAATTAACACCCAAAAAGGCAATTTAAACGATATGATGGGCAGGGAATATGAAGATGAACTGACACTGGCCCATTTTGAGGTGCAGGAATCGATTGAATTACCCAATATAGACGCTTTAAAATCTAAAACCGCCAGGGATTATGACGCGCTGGCAGCTTTACAGAGGGATTTGGATAAGAAGAAGGACGACCTGGACTCGGTGAGTGAATCTGATTACGAGCATGATATACTGGAGTTGGAAATCAAGGAAATGAAACTGCAGTTAGCGGAAGAAAGACTGGCCTTAAATGAAAGGGTAAACAACCTGATTACAGATGTGCAAGCCAGGCAGGAAGACTACCAGGTTTCCCAAATCAACTATGCCTACGCGCAGCAGAGTTATGAATGGGATGAAATAAGATACCGGATGGGGCGACTATCTAGGCTGGATCTGCTGCAAAGCGTATTGAACTGCCAGAATGCGAAGGATAAAAGTGTTTCCGCCGGGTATAGTTTTTACTTACTCTGCCGCGCCCTGGAACTGGCGGAAGATGGCATAATGGTCAACTAATCATAAAAATTCCGCAGTAAAGAGTAGTATGTACTGTCGTAGGGGCACCCCTTGCGGGTGCCCCTACGGTTTAAAATCCTATGGCTACTCTGGAAATAGACTTTAGACTGCCATCCTGAGCGTTAGCGAAGGATCTTAGATTCTTCAATTCGCTTAGAATCAAGTACTGACTCCTGAATGCTGACTCCTGATAAAAAAGGTGAAGAACATGTCATACCGTGTATATCTGGTGGAAGATGAAAAAAACCTGAACCGGGTGCTCACCTCGTACCTGGAAAAGGAAGGCTGGCAAGTGCAATCATTTACTGACGGGCACCAGGCCCACCAGGCCATCGACCAGCGCCCGCACCTGTGGATCTTGGACATCATGCTGCCCGGGCTGGACGGTTACCAGCTGCTCAGAGAGATAAAAGCAGGTGACCACCAAATGCCGGTGATATTTATTTCCGCCCGGGACGAGGATATCGACCGCATTGTGGGACTGGAAATGGGTAGTGACGATTACCTGCCCAAACCGTTTTTGCCCCGGGAACTGGTAATCCGCACCCGCAAACTACTGGAGCGAGTTTACGGCCCAACCGCCAATGCCTCAAAAGAACCCGCCAGGCAGGTATTCGACTGGGGGTCTTACCACATCGACACTCAATCTCGTACCGTATCGGATAACGGTTGCCTGCTGGAACTGACAGCCAAGGAATTCGACCTGCTACTGTTCCTGGGCTGCAACCTGGGACAGGCCCTGGACCGGGAGCAGGTGCTGCGGCACGTTTGGAGTGCCGACTATTTTGGCTCCGACCGGGTGGTGGACGACCTGGTGCGCAGGCTGCGTAAAAAAATGCCTAACTTGCGGCTGGAAACCCTTTACGGATACGGTTAC
This sequence comes from Peptococcaceae bacterium BRH_c8a, assembly GCA_000961575.1. Classification (GTDB taxonomy): domain Bacteria; phylum Bacillota; class Desulfotomaculia; order Desulfotomaculales; family Desulfallaceae; genus BRH-c8a. The sequence goes on along the minus strand of LADP01000015.1, from coordinate 41,488 downwards.
AGGCTGGTGAAGCCATGAAAAATCTGCCCTTGGCGGTGCAAATCTGGCTGGTGTGCGCTGTTATCACCCTATGCGTATTTTCCCTGATGGCAGTATTTCTTCCCTGGACACTGCAAAATTTTTTCACCCGGCAGGTTTTCCATCTTCTTGAAGATTCCCAACAAAACCTTACCTTTTTTCGGGACACCAGGAATCGGGATGACAATATTCTGTATCGTGAAGTAGAACAAAATAGCACCGGAACCGGTCAGGCCGAACCAGACGTTTTTATGCGTTTCTTTCCATCCAACTCCGATGCCGGGCAGCCCGACATTGGAGTGCGCATACTCACCCCCGGGGAACTACTACCGGGGCACCCCATCTCCAAACGGGGAGTACCGGCGGTGCAGCACCTGGTAATTACAAAGGATTTTCGATTTCGCCCCCCGTCGCTGCCTGAATCTTTTTACCAACTGGTGGAAAATGATGCCCTCAGTCAGAAGGAAGAAGTGCAAAGGTACAGCCGGGAAATTGACGACCGGATCCTTTTCTACGTGGTTAGCAAGCAGGAATTCCAGGAAGAACCGGGCTACCTGGTATCCTACTCCTGGAGCAGTTACCGCAATGACTTGGTGGCTGATATGTTCCGCAACCTTTTGCTAATGATGCTGGGTTTAATAATGCTCAGTTGGCTACCCTCGCTGTGGCTGGCGCGTTACCTTTCCGCACCGTTGGTGCAGATGGAAAAACACGCCGCCCGCATCGCCGAGCGGGACTGGCACCAACCATTCAATCTGGATCGGCAGGACGAAATCGGTAGGCTGGCCCGTTCCTTTGAAAACATGCGCCAGCGGTTGGTGCAGCAGGATCGGGCCCAGCAAAACCTACTGCAGCACGTTTCCCACGAATTAAAGACTCCGGTGATGGTAATCCGCAGCTATGTGCAGTCTATTAAAGACGGCATCTACCCGCGGAACACCCTGGAAGGCAGCGTAGAAGTAATTGACAAAGAAGCCGAGCGGTTGGAAAAACGCATCCGCGACCTGCTGCAGTTAACCAAGCTTAATTACCTGCAGGGCCGGGAACGGCGGCATGAAATATTTGATTTAGCCAAACTGGTGCACGATCATGTACAGCGGTTCAAGTACCGGCGCTCCGGTCTGGTCTGGGAAGTTAACCTGGAACCGCTACAAATCAGCGGCGACCGTGAACAATGGAGTGTGGCCTTGGAGAACCTACTGGACAACCAGGTTCGCTACGCCAAAGAGCGGGTGGAATTCCTGCTTTACCACCCATCCGGCTGTAATCACGGTCAGCTTCGAATTTGGAACGACGGGCCCCCCCTGGAGCCGGAAGCAGTGGAAAAAATATTTGAACGTTACCAATCGGGCTTAAACGGCGAATTCGGCCTGGGCCTAGCCATAGTAAAACAAATTCTTTATTATCACCAGGTCACCATTCGAGCGGCCAACGAAAATGACGGCGCCGCCTTTTACATCGAGGTCAAACCGGAGTCACAGGGATAGAATTAGAAGCCACGGGTCTAAGGCAGGAAAACTGCAATGACAGCAGGGTTACCGAAGGTACATGCATAATAGAGCAGATAGCTTATCCTGTTTTTTCACGCGGGGTAAGCTTTTTTGTTAAAACATCAAAATGGAGGGTTATCATGTTTAAGAAATAAACGTTGCTAATATTTGTATTAACTATGTCGCTTGTCAAAACAGTGATTCCTGGTATCGCTGCCGCGGATGAAATAAAAGTAAAATTATAACAAATCTATTGAAAATAATTACTTCAAAATTAACCTTACCATTGGTGACAATAAAGTGACAGTAAACAACAAAAAAAGGGTAGATTGCTTTTTAACTTCTTGATTAAAGCAACCTGTCCCCTTTTTGTTCGGCCGTTACTACTTTGATCAGTTAATGTAAAAAGTGGCCTGTCCCCTTTTTAGCACTTACCCCGGAAGACGCCGGTGACCTTTTCCGGGTCTTCTTCATCCTTGGTTTCCAGCCGCAGCAGGCCATAGGCGATGCTGTCCACCAGCGCCTGCCAACTGGCCTCGATAATGTTGGTGCTGACGCCCACGGTGCCCCAGGAGCAGTGGCCGTCGCCGGTTTCCACCAGCACCCTTACCAGCGCGCCGGTACCGTCGGTGCCTTCCAACACCCGCACCTTGTAGTCAGCCAGTTGCATACCGGCAATTTGCGGGTAGTTTTCCTCCAGAGCCTTACGCAGCGCGTTGTCTAAAGCGTTTACCGGGCCGTTGCCTTCGGCGGCGGTATGAACCAACCGGCCACCCACGTTCATTTTGATGATGGCCTCGGAGTAAACGGTGCCGTCACGCATTTCAATTAGTATTTTCAAGTTTTCCAGGGAGAATGGCTCCTGGTAACCGTGGAAGGCCTTGCGCAGGCGCAGTTCAAAGGAACCCTCGGCCCCTTCAAACTGGTAGCCCCGGTTTTCCAGCTCTTTTAGCTCTTCCAGTAGTTTTCGGTTTTCTTCCTTTTCCAGCCCCAGTCCCAGATCCAGTTCCTTGGATTTGTACAGCAAGTTGCTGACCCCGCTCAGTTCGGATACCAGCACCCGTCGCCGGTTACCTACCATTTCCGGCTCAATGTGTTCGTAAGTACGGGGGTTTTTCAGCAAAGCGCTGACGTGCACGCCGCCCTTGTGGGCGAAAGCGCTGCCCCCCACATAAGGCTGGTTGCTCAGGGGATGCATGTTGGCCACTTCACTAACAAAGCGGGAGAGTTCTGTAATCTCCTTAAGGTTTTTGTCAGGGATGCTTTCCAGCCCGCATTTGATAGCCAGGTTGGGGATTATCGAGCACAGGTTGGCGTTGCCGCAGCGTTCTCCATAGCCGTTGATGGTACCCTGTACCTGAACCGCCCCGGCCTGCACCGCCATCAGTGAATTGGCCACCGCCAGTTCGCCGTCGTTGTGGCAGTGGATGCCCAAGGGCACATTTATTTCGCCGGCCACCGCGGTAACCATTTCATATATTTCATTAGGCAGTCGGCCGCCGTTGGTATCGCAGAGGACTATCCGGGCGGCGCCACCATCCCGGGCCGCCTGTAGGGTGGTCATGGCATAATCCCGGTTGGCCCAGCAGCCGTCAAAGAAATGTTCGGCGTCGTAAATTACTTCCATACCCTGCTCGATCAAGTACGCGATTGATTCTTTGATCATCAACAAGTTTTCTTCCAGGGTTGTCTGCAAAGCTTGTTTCACGTGAAAGTCCCAGGTTTTGCCGAATAATGTGGCCACGGGCACCCCGGCCTTGATAATTTGCTGCAGGTTTTCATCCCGGTCAGCCGAAACGCCGGGCCTCCGGGTACTGCCAAAGGCGGTAACGCGGGCGTTCTTTAACCGGTGGTTTTTAATTTGTTCAAAGAAAGCCATGTCCTTGGGGTTGGAACCAGGCCAACCACCTTCAATATAATGAAAGCCCAGTTCGTCAAGCTTGAGGGCAATTTTCACCTTATCCTTGGCAGAAAAAGAGATGCCCTCGCCCTGGGCCCCGTCGCGCAGCGTGGTATCGTAAATTTCTATTGTCGGCACTGGTGCTCCCCCCTCTGGTGCCAGGTGTTGCAAGTTGGATTTGTTGCAAGTTGGTGGAAATATTTTCTATTTTTTCAGCCGTTGGGATACGTAATCGATTAGCCCGCCGGCGGCTATGATTTGCTGCATGAAGTCCGGCACCGGAGTGGCTCGGTACTCTTCGCCGCGGGTTAGGTTTTTAATCAGGCCCTGCCCCGGGTCTACAGATATTTCATCGCCTTCTTTAATGCCGTCCGCCGCTTCGGGTGACTCAAAAATGAGCAGCCCGATGTTGAAGGCGTTGCGGTAAAAAATCCGGGCGTAAGACTTGGCAATTACACAGCCGACCCCTGCAGCCTTAATAGCTATGGGGGCGTGCTCCCGGGAACTACCGCAGCCGAAGTTTTTGTCAGCCACGATGACATCGCCGGGCTTAACCTTGTTGGCGAATTCCGGGTCGGCATCCTCCATGCAGTATTTAGCCAGTTCTGCCGGGTCAGATGTATTCAAGTAACGGGCCGGAATAATGGCGTCAGTGTCCACGTCGGCGCCGAATTTCCACGCTTTGCCCTGTATCATCATTTACTCCACCTCCCAGGGTGCGGCGATGCGGCCCAGCACTGCCGATGCGGCAGCCACGGCCGGGTTGCACAGGTACACTTCACTTTCGGGGCTGCCCATGCGGCCCACGAAGTTGCGGTTGGTGGTAGCCAGTGAACGCTCGCCCTTAGCTAGGATGCCCATGTAGCCGCCCAGGCAGGGCCCGCAGGTGGGGGTACTCACCGCTGCGCCGGCATTGATAAACTGCTCGACGATGCCCTCTTTCATGGCTTGCAGGTAAATATCCTGAGTGCCGGGGATGACAATCAGGCGGATGTTGTCGTTAACTTTATGCCCTTTTAGCACCTCAGCGGCTATCCGCAGATCATCCATACGGCCGTTGGTGCAGGAGCCGATGACTACCTGATGAATAGCGACATCTCCAGCCTCGCTGACCGGGCGCGTATTCTCGGGCAAGTGGGGGAAGGCCACCTGGGGTTCCAGTTTGCTGACGTCGAATTCGTAAACTTTGGTATACCGGGCATCGGGGTCGCTGCTGTAGAAGGTGTATGGGCGCTTGGCCCGGCCTTCCACGTAGCGGCGGGTTATCTCGTCCGGGGGCACGATGCCGTTTTTAGCACCGGCTTCCACCGCCATGTTAGCCATGGTCAGCCGCCCATCCATGCTTAAGCCTTCCACCGCCGGCCCGGTGAATTCCATAGCCATATACAGGGCACCGTCCACCCCGATTTGGCCGATTGTATATAGGATCAGATCCTTGCCGCTAACCCAGCGGGGCAGTTCACCGTGATAAACAAACTTGATGCTTTCGGGCACCTTGAGCCAGGTTTCCCCCAGGGCCATAGCCGCAGCCAAATCGGTGCTGCCCACCCCGGTGGAGAATGCGCCCAGCCCACCGTACGTACAGGTGTGGCTGTCGGCACCGATGACCAGGTCGCCGGGGCCCACCAGTCCCTGCTCGGGGAGCAGGCAGTGCTCGATGCCCATACGACCCACTTCAAAGTAGTTGGTCAAATTGTGTTTGCGGGCAAATTCCCTTAGTTGCAGGGCTTGCTCCGCAGATTTAATGTCTTTGTTGGGCACGAAGTGGTCAGGTACCAGCACCACCCGATCCCGATCCCATACTGTTTCCACGCCGATGCGCTCGAATTCGCGGATGGCCACCGGGGCGGTGATGTCATTGCCCAGAGCCAAGTCTACTTTTACGTTGACCAGTTGCCCTGGTTCCACAGTTTCGGCCCCGGCGTGGGCGGCCAATATTTTTTCGGTTATTGTCATGGACATCTCGCGTTTCACCTCTATTTTTTTTCAGTAGTCAGAATTTAGGAGTCAGGAGTCAGAATAAATTTCACTCCACCGGTTTGCCGTTCTTTTTCTCATAAATCATCTTATTTACCGCGTTGACGTAGGCCCGGGCGCTGGCTTCCAGGATATCGGTGCTGATGCCCCGGCCCATGTAAAGTTTATCGGTATTGTTTTCAGCGATCCGCAGGGTGACCTCGCCCAGGGCGTCCTTGCCGGCGGTGATGGCGCTGATTTCCCAGCTAGCCAGCCGGCAGTGGTAGCCGGTTATTTTATCCGCAGCCTTGCAGATAGCGTCCACCGGGCCGTTGCCGCAGGCCGCCTCCTCCACCAGTTCCTCGCCTTGGGTGAGCCCTACGGTAGCGGTGGGCACAATGGTGGTGCCACTGCTGATATGCAGGTAGGCCAGCTCATAGGTGGCGGGCACCTTGCGGATTTCGTTTTCCACAATGGCTTCTATGTCATGGTCACTGATTTCTTTTTTCCGGTCGGCCATTTCCTTGAACCGGATGAAAGCCTTATTCAGCTCTTCATCGCTAAGGGAGAAGCCCAGTTCCACCAGTCGGGAACGGAAGGCGTGCCGCCCGCTGTGCTTGCCCAGCACCAAGTTGCTATGGGATATGCCCACCATAGCCGGGTTCATAATTTCATAGGTGGTACGCTCTTTAAGCACCCCGTCCTGGTGGATGCCCGCCTCGTGGGCGAAGGCGTTTTTACCCACCACGGCCTTGTTGGGCTGGATGGACATGCCGGTAAGCTTGCTCACCAGCTTGCTGGTGCGGTAGATTTCCTCGGTGTTGACCCCGGTCTCCAGACCGTAGCGGTCTCGCCGGGTGTAAAGGGACATAACCACCTCTTCTATAGAGGCGTTGCCTGCCCGCTCGCCAATACCGTTAATGGCGCCTTCTATTTGTCTGGCGCCGGCCAGCACTGCCGCCAGAGAGTTGGCCACCGCCAGCCCCAAGTCGTCGTGGCAATGTACACTAAGTACTACTTTCTCAATGCCCTTGGTACCATTCATGATGCCCCGGATAAAATCAGCAAACTCGTCCGGGGTGGTGTAACCCACGGTGTCCGGGATGTTGATGGTGGTAGCTCCAGCTTCGATGGCGTTCTCTACCACCCGACACAAAAATTCCAGGTCGCTGCGGGAGGCGTCTTCGGCGGAAAACTCCACGTCGGAAGTATAACCCCGGGCCCGCTTCACCCCGGCCACCGCCGTTTCAATCACCTGTTCCCGGGACATGCGCAGCTTGTGCTGCAGGTGGATGTCCGAGGTGGCAATGAAAGTATGAATGCGAGGCTGTTCGGCGTGTTTAACCGCTTCCCAGGCGCGGTCGATGTCGGCGGGGTTGGTGCGAGCAAGCCCCGCCACAGTGACGCCGCGAACTTCCCGAGCGATAGTGCTGACAGCATTAAAATCGCCCTGAGAAGTGATGGGAAAGCCTGCTTCGATAATGTCAACACCAAGCCGAGCCAACTGCCTGGCAATCTCCAGCTTTTCGCCGGCATTAAGGCTGACGCCCGGGGACTGCTCACCATCCCGCAGGGTAGTATCAAATATATAAACCCGGTTGCTCAACAGGGATCCCTCCGGAAAATATTTAAGTAGTCAGTAGTCAGTAATCAGAATTCAGAATTAATAACTCCTGAGCATCAACAGTCTATTGCTTCACTGATGGACTTACCCGCCATCACGGTGGGGTTGACGTTTTCATCGGCATCGACAATACAGTTGATCAGCACCGCGCCGGGTTGAGCCAGCGCCTCGGGCAGCAGTTTGTCTACTTCCTCGTTGGTGCGTAATGTATATCCTTTAATGCCGTATGCTTTGGCCAGCACCTCAAAGTCCGGCAAGAACTTGAAGTTCACCGCCATGTACCGGCTGTCGCAGTAAAGCTGCTGCAGTTGGCGCACCATACCCAGGGTATGGTTGTTCATGATGATCATCTTCAGGGGCAGTTCCTGCTCCACCACGGTGGCCAGTTCCTGCATGGTCATTTGGAAGCCCCCGTCGCCTACTACCAGCACCACTTGTTGCTCGGGCATCCCAACCTGGGCGCCCATTGCCGCCGGCAGGCCAAAGCCCATGGTGCCCAGCCCCCCGGAAGATATGAGCGATCCGGGCCGCTTAAAACGGTAATATTGGGCCACCCACATCTGGTGCTGGCCCACGTCGGTGGCCACCATAGCGTTGCCCCCGGTAATTTCGTTCAGTTTTTCAATCACATATTGTGGTTTAAGCTTGCCTTCCGGGTCGTAATGCAGCGGATATTGTTCTTTCCAGGCCTGAATTTGATCCAGCCAACTGGTGTCGTTGCGTTTTTCCACTCTGGCTAGCAGTTCCTTCAGCACCAACTTCACGTCACCCACGATAGGTACGTGCACCTGCACGTTCTTGCCAATTTCGGCGGGGTCTATATCCACATGCACTACCCCGGCCTGGGGCGCAAACTCAGCTAACTTTCCGGTAACCCGGTCGTCAAACCGAGCACCCAAGGCAATTAGAAGGTCACAGTTGGTTACCGCCAGGTTGGCGGCCCGGGTACCGTGCAGACCCAGCATGCCTAAAAACAACGGATGATCGCCGGGAAAACTAGACAGACCCATAAAGGTGTTGGTGACCGGAGCATTGATAGCCTCGGCCAGGGCCAGCAGTTCCTCGCTGGCACCGCCGTTAAGTATGCCGCCCCCGGCATAGATAACCGGCCGCTGAGCTCGGGTAATCAGCCGGGCTGCCTCGACAATCTTGTTGGGATGTCCCTTGTAATTCGGTTTATAGCCCCGCAGTTGTACTGTACGGGGGTACTGAAACTTGATCATGGTCTGGGCCACGTCTTTGGGTAAGTCGATTAGCACCGGTCCCGGCCGCCCGGTTGAGGCAATGTGAAAGGCACTCTTAATAATCCGGGGTAGCTGGCTGGCGTCCTTGACCAGATAATTGTGCTTGGTTATCGGCATGGTGATGCCGGTGATATCTACTTCTTGAAAAGAGTCGGTGCCCACCTGGCTGGTGGGTACCTGTCCGGTGAAAACCACCAGAGGCACGGAGTCCATGTACGCGTTGGCAATGCCGGTAACCAGGTTAGTGGCCCCGGGACCGGATGTGGCCACACAAACCCCTACCCGGCCGGTAGCCCTGGCATAACCGTCTGCCGCATGCACCGCCCCCTGCTCGTGCCGTACCAGCACGTGCTTAATGGTGGAGTGGAAAAAAGCGTCGTATACCGGCAGTATGGCCCCGCCAGGGTAGCCGAAGATTACTTCCACTTGCTCTTTTTCAAGGCACTTCACCAGGGCTTCCGCAGCCGTAATTTCCATGGCGAGTCCCCCCTTAATAAATTCAGTATTCAGGAGTCAGGAGACTTTAAGGCAGTAAATCTTTTCCCATGTTGACGCCTGGCTTCTGACACCTGTTCTGGCTCCTGACTCTGTCTTCCTAACCTCTTCTTGTCATTCTGAACGAAGTGAAGAATCTTAAGAGCCTTCGCTAACGCTCAGGATGACAAGCCTTAAAGTCTATTGCCTGGCCAGTTACCTTACTTCTTCTTCAGCCAAGGCATCATTTTACGTAGTTCTGCGCCCACTTGCTCGACGGGATGCTCCTGCTCCTGGCGCCGCACGGCGTTGAATACCGGGCGGTTGGCCTTGTTCTCCAGGATCCATTCCTTGGCGAAGGTGCCGTCCTGGATTTCAGCCAATACGGCCCGCATTTCATCTCGGGTGTCTTCATTGATAATGCGCGGTCCCACCATGTAGTCGCCGTATTCGGCGGTGTTGCTGATGGAGTAGCGCATGAAGCCCAGGCCGCCCTCGTTAATCAGGTCTACAATTAGCTTTAATTCATGCAGGCACTCAAAGTAAGCCATCTCCGGAGCGTAACCCGCTTCTACCAGGGTCTCGAACCCGGCTTTAATCAGCTCGCTAACGCCGCCGCAAAGCACGCACTGCTCACCGAACAGGTCGGTTTCAGTTTCTTCCATAAAGGAGGTCTCGAACACACCGGCCCTGGTGCATCCAATGCCCTTGGCGTAAGCCATACCAATATCCCTGGCCTTGCCGGTGTAATCCTGGTGAATGGCTATCAGGCCGGGTACGCCCTGGCCGCTTTCGTACATCCGGCGCACCAGGTGGCCGGGGCTTTTAGGTGCCACTAGGAATACGTCTATGTTGTTGGGGGGCGTAATTTGGCCGTAATGAATGTTGAAACCGTGGCTGAACATCAGGGCTTTGCCCTCGGTAAGATATGGTTCGATTTCTTCGGCGTAAATCTGGGCCTGCAGTTCGTCAGGCAGCAGAATCTGGATTACGTCGGCCTGGTTGGCCGCCTCGGCCACTGTATGTACCTGAAACCCGGCAGCCTGTGCCTTGGGCACGCTGGCGCTGTCCTTGCGCAGTCCCACAATAACATCCAAACCGCTGTCCTTCAGGTTTTGAGCCTGGGCGTGCCCCTGACTGCCATAACCCATTACCGCAATTTTCTTGCCCTTAAGTACCGCCAGATCGGCGTCGTGATCATAATAAACTTCTACCATTTTAATAACCTCCTCTTTTATACGTTGTTGTTAGTATTTAGGTTTTGGAATTTAGTAGTTATACAACTCAATGTCATTCTGAACGGAGTGAAGAATCTAAGATCCTTCGCTTCGCTCAGGATGACAGCAAGTCTATTTTTTAATGCTACACCGTTCTCTTATGTTGTCTTCTGTTCTTATTCTGACTCCTGAATCCTGACTCCTGAATCCTGTTTTCATTCCGACTCCTGAGCCTGCACTCCTGTATACCTGATACCCCTAAGCATGGCAATCTTACCGGTACGCACCAGCTCCTTGATGCCATAAGAACGCAGGGATTCTTCAAACGCGTTGATTTTGCCGTCGTTGCCGGTACACTCCAAAGTGATGGATTTGGCGCCCAAGTCCACGATACGGGCCCGGAAGATATCTGCAATCTGCATTATCTCGCCCCGCTGGGACGGGGTGGCACTGACCTTAATCATCACCAGCTCCCGGTCCACGTAGCGTTCGGTGGTAACGTCGCTGATCTTAATCACGTCCACCAGCTTGTGCAGCTGCTTGGTAACCTGCTCCAGCACCCGCTGGTCTCCCTCCACCACAATGGTCATCCGGGAAACTTCGGGATTCTCGGTGCGCCCCACCGCCAGGCTGTCAATATTATAGCCGCGCCGGCTGAACAGGCCGGCTACCCGCGCCAGCACGCCGGGGTTGTTTTCCACCATTACCGCCAGGGTATGTCGCATCGTCACCCCTCCTAGCCCAACATCTTATTAATTGGTTCACCGGGGGGAACCATGGGCAGCACGTTTTCCTCCCGCTCAATATGGAAGTCAATCATCACCGGGCCCGGGATGCGCAGGGCTTCCTCCAGGGCGGGGCGGACTTCCGACTTCTTGGTTACCCGGATGCCTGCGGCGCCGTAGGCTTCAGCCAGTTTGACAAAGTCCGGGTTTTGGAGTTCGGTGTAAGAATAGCGCCGGTTGTAGAACAGTTCCTGCCACTGGCGAACCATGCCCAGGTATCCGTTATTCATGACGGCTACCTTCACCGGCAGTTTATAATTTACCGCCGTCTGCATCTCCTGAATATTCATCTGGATGCTACCGTCGCCGGCAATATCAATAACGGTCTCTTCCGGGCAAGCTACCTGCACGCCTATAGCGGCCGGCAGGCCAAAGCCCATGGTGCCCAGTCCCCCGGAAGAAATAAAAGTACGGGGCCGGGTGTAGGTGTAATACTGGGCGGCCCACATTTGGTGCTGGCCCACCTCGGTGGTAATCCGGGCATTGCCTCCGGTGACGTTATAAATCTCCCGGATTACTTCCTGGGGCTTAATCCGCCCGTTGGCTTCAAATTCAATGGGGTACTCCTTTTTCCAGTTCAAGATGGTGTCCCGCCAGCGAGTGGCCAACCGCGGCTGGAGCTTTTCCAGGATTCTTTGCAGGGCGGTTCTTACATCACCCACCACGGGAATGTCCACGCCCACATTCTTCCCTATTTCCGCCGGATCTATATCAACATGAATCACCGTAGCGCCCGGCGCAAATTCATCCAGTTTGCCGGTGACCCGGTCGTCGAAACGAACCCCCACACCGATCAGCAGATCGCAATCGCAGATGGCGTAGTTGGCGTACTTGCTGCCGTGCATGCCCAGCATACCCACTGAAAGCGGGTGGTCGCCGGGGAATCCCCCTAAACCCATCAGGGTGGTGGATACCGGCGCCAGCAGTAATTCCGCCAGGCGCAGCAGTTCCCCGTGGGCGAGTCCGCTAATAACTCCGCCGCCGGCATAAATAACGGGCCGCTCGGATTCTTCAATCGCCCTCACGGCCCTGGCCACCTGTGCAGTATCAGGTTCCAACCTGGGGCTATAGCCCGGCAGGTACAGCGGGCCGGGGTCCTCGTGATAAGCCTGACCGGCGGACACATCCTTGGGGATATCAATTAGCACAGGGCCGGGACGGCCGGTGGTGGCAATGTAAAATGCCTCACGGATGGTCCGGGCCAACTCGCTAATATCCTTAACAATATAGTTGTGCTTGGTTATCGGCAGGGTTATACCAGTAATGTCAGCCTCCTGGAAGGAGTCCCGCCCCAGCAAGGAAGTAGGCACTTGGCCGGTGATAGCTACCATAGGCACCGAATCCATGTAAGCGTTGGCGATACCGGTAACCAGGTTGGTGGCGCCGGGGCCCGATGTGGCCAGGCATACCCCCGGCCTGCCCGAAGCCCGGGCGTAGCCGTCGGCGGCGTGGGCGGCACCCTGTTCGTGACGGGTTAGAATGTGCCTTAAATCAGCATCGTAAAGTGCGTCGTAAATGGGAAGCACCTGCCCCCCGGGATAACCGAAAATAGTATCCACACCCTCGGCCTGGAGACATTCGATTAGTATATGCGCCCCGGATTTTTTCATTTCCCCTTCACCTCCATTGGTTAATATTTCCACCAACTTGCAACAAATCACCCCTTTGGTGCCAGGCACCAGTTGTTGATTTGTTGCAAGTTGGCTTTATTTTTTAAATACTGCGCCGGTGCCGGCGGATGTGACCTGCGCGGCGTAACGAGCCAGGTAGCCCTTGGTTACTCTGGGTTCGGGTTTTTGCCACTTGGCCAGACGTGCGGCCAGTTCTTCTTCGCTTAGTTGCACGCCCAGTTTATATTCGGGAATGTTGATTTCAATGATATCGCCGTCCTGCAGCGCGGCGATGGGCCCGCCCTCGGCGGCCTCGGGGGTAACGTGCCCGATGGAGGCACCCCGGGTGGCGCCGCTGAAGCGGCCGTCGGTAATCAAGGCCACGTCCTTATCCAGCCCCAGGCCCATGACGGTGGCGGTGGGGGTGAGCATTTCCCGCATCCCCGGGCCGCCCTTGGGGCCTTCGTAGCGGATGACGATGACGTCACCTTTTTGAATCTGACCGCCGTTGATGCCCTGCACTGCCTCTTCCTCGGAATTATAGATCCGGGCCGGGCCGCTGTGTTTGAGCATCTCCGGGGCCACCCCGGCCTTTTTAACCACTGCCCCACCGGGGGCCAGGTTGCCGTAAAGAATGGCGATGCCACCGGTGGCGCTGTAGGGCTCTGCCACGCTGCGAATTACGTCCCGGCGCTTGACCGTGGCCGAGGCTACGTTTTCAGCCAGGCTTTGGCCGGTGACAGTAACAGCGCTGCCGTCAACCATGCCGTGGTCGGCCAGTTCTTTTAGCACCGCGGATACCCCGCCGGCCTCGTTTAAGTCCTGCATAAAGTGTTGGCCCATGGGGCTTAGTTTGCACAGATTGGGTGTCTTTTCACTGACCTCGTTAATACGATCCAGGTTTATTTCCACCCCGGCTTCGCCCGCGATGGCAGGCAAGTGCAGCACCGTATTGGTGGAACAGCCCAAGGCCATGTCCAAGGCCAGGCCGTTGGCGAATGCTTTCTCGGTCATAATATCCGAGGGGCGCAGGTTTTCCCGCACCAGATCTACCACCCGCATGCCGCTCAGCTTGGCCAGGCGGCGGCGGGCCGCAGAAACCGCAGGCACTGTGCCGTTGCCGGGCAGAGCCATGCCCAAAACCTCGGTCAGGCAGTTCATGGAGTTGGCAGTAAACATGCCGGCACAGGAACCGCAGCCGGGGCAAACCGATTCTTCTACCTCGGCCAGTTCAGCCTCGGTCATCTTGCCGGCCCGCACCGATCCCACGGCTTCAAAGATGTTGCTTAAAGATAAATCCCGGCCTTCCAGCCGGCCGGCCATCATGGGGCCGCCGCTGACCACTATAGTTGGTATGTCCAACCGGGCTGCCGCCATGAGCATACCGGGCACTATCTTGTCACAGGCCGTGACCAGCACCAACCCGTCAAAGGGGTGGGCCATGCTCATCACTTCCACCGAGTCGGCGATGAGTTCACGGCTGGCCAGAGAGTATTTCATCCCGGCATGGTTCATGGCGATACCGTCGCACACCGCGATGGTGGGAAACTCCAGCGGGGTACCACCGTTGATCCGGATACCGGCCTTGACGGCTTCGGTAATTTCCCGCAGATGGGCGTGGCCGGGTACTATTTCGTTGAAGGAGTTGGCAACCCCGATGATGGGGCGATCCAGTTCCTGGTCGGTAAGCCCCAGGGCCTTGAACAGGGAACGGTGGGGCGCCTTATCCAGCCCCTTTTTCATGGCATCGCTGCGCATATCCAGTCCTCCTTGGTGCTACATTTAAATAGGCAATGAACAAAGTTAATAAAATTGGAGTTACTCCTGACTCCTGACTCCTACTCGAATACTATGGGGCCGTCGGTTTTGGTCAGTTCCCGGAAGTCGTGCAGCAGTGACTGGAACACTGGGCCGGGCTGGCCGGTACCGATGGGGCGGCCGTCCACTTTCACGCAGGGGATCAGTTCCGCTGCGGTACCGGTGAGGAAACACTCATCGGCGATGTATACGTCGTGGCGGGTGAAGACCCGCTCCTCGACTTCGATGCCCCGGGCGCGGGCCAAATCCATCACGGCGTTGCGGGTAATGCCTTCCAGCAGCCCTACGTGAATGGGCGGGGTAATCATTTTACCCTTCTTGACCAGGAATATATTATCTCCGGTGGCCTCGGCCACGTAACCTTCCTGGTTCAGCATGATGGCCTCAGACACGCCGGCCAGGTTGGCTTCGATTTTGGCGTAAATGTTGTTCAGGTAGTTCAGTGACTTCACGCGGGGATTGCAGGCCTCGGGGATGTTGCGGCGGGTGGCCACGGTGACCATTTCCAGACCCTGCTCGTAAAGTTCTTCCGGGTAAAGCTGAATGGAGGCCGCAATACAGAATATGGTGGCCAGTTTGCACTTGCGGGGATCCAACCCCAAATCACCCTTACCCCTGGTTACCACCAGACGTATGTAGGCATCCCGCAGATTGTTGCGGCGCAAGGTTTCCAGCACTACTTCCTGCATTTCCTCCACGCTGATGGGAATCTCCAGGGTCAAGGTACGGGCCGATTCGTACAGCCGCTCCAGGTGTTCGGATAGTTTAAAGACCCGGTTGTGGTAGGCCCGAATGCCTTCAAAGATACCGTCACCATAAAGGAGACCATGGTCGAATACCGACACAACCGCTTCTTCCTCGGACACATATTTCCCATCCATATAAATTATAAGACCCATCGCTTCACCCTCCTGTTTTAATTTGATTGTTTTAAGTTAAAACAAATAAAATAAGACCCGGCTGATATTCCCAAAGAGAGGAACCTATCCGCTTGGGTCTTTTATCCCCACGGTGTAACCCCGGGATTATTCCCGGCGGTCTGTACCGCTCGGTCCAGGCCCTCTTTAATAAGAGGCGGAACCCTAGGTACACTTCCCACTCATATTAAAACTAAAACGTAGTTCAGAATTCAGTAGTCAGTACTTTATTAAGTCCTAAAAACTAAAAACCTCCCGCGCCTGGCTGGGCATACGCCCACCAGGGACGGGAGGTATATATACCTCTCGCGGTACCACCCTGTTTGCAATCCGCTACATCACGGAAAGCCACTCGGTGTGTCTTGTGCTCGACACGGCGGCGTGGTAACGGGCCGCTACCGTCCAGGCCTACAGGCCATTGGCCTTTCGACCGGGCAGTTCCGGGGCGATGTCTTTACCTGTTTCCGGCGCCGGTTTTCAGCTACCCCGGCTCTCTGAAGCACGGCCTATCAGGTATTGCTCCCCTTCATAACCCTTGCAAAATAAAGCTTACAAGAAAGTATACCGCATAAATGTGGCACCGGTCAACACTTTTACTTAAGGTAGTCAGAATTCAGTAGTCAGTAGTCAGAATTAGGTAGAAGATTACCGTTCTCTTATCCTGACTCCTGACTCCTATCTCATCATATACTGCATGCCCACCATGCTCGCGCCCAATACTGCTCCCAGCAGGGCGCCCAGCCAGGTAATGGCTACCAGCTCCCGGCGTACAATGCCCAGCAGCATTTCCTCCACCTGCAGCACGTCCAGTTCTTCCACCCGCTGCCGCACCATGCCGGTGACGTCAAAAAAACTCAGCAATCCCGGAACATGCTGTCTTACCGCGTAGCGGTAGAGTTGCAGCACCGGTTCCCCGGGGTTGGCCGCCAATTGCGGGGGCAGCAGTTCCAGTGCCCGGCCCAGCGGTGCGTTTAACAAGCCATCCACCGCCTGACCGGCCAGGCGTTCCAGGTAGCGTTCCTCTTGTTCCCGCTCCGCCAAGCGTACCAGCAGGTGATCCAAATAATCTTCCAACATTGCCGGCAGGCCCAATTCATCCAGGTAAAAAAGCTCCCGCCAGGTGCGATGACTATTGGCAGCCAGCATTTCTTCCAGCGCGTCCAACAGCGGAGCCAGTGTCTCGGGATGGTGCAGCTTGTCCAGCAGCCAGTCCGCTATCTCGTTAGCTTTTTCGCGCTTGGCGGCGGGCTCCAGAGCTGCTGTGGTTTCAGCAACGCTCTTGGCCAGCGCCTCGTCCACCAGTATATGCAGGCGCTCCTCCAGCTCAGCACGGTTTTGTTCGTCGGATAAAAATGTGGCTAATTCCCGGGCCAGGCGCCGCACAATGGCATCGGGGCCGGAACCGGCCAGTTGAAACATCCCGTTAAGTAATCTTTTAAGAGCGGTGCCCTCGAAAAAGCTCTCGATCCGGTTTTTGATGGCTTGTCGCACGCCCGGTGAGCTCAGATATTGTTCCAGGGCGGCCGCAATTCGGGGAGTCTGGTCGGCGATAAGCTGGTGCAATCCGTCCCGCGCGGCCCCGGGCAGGTAACTGCCCACCGGTTCAGGGCTGTTTAACAGGTCTTCAATCTTTTGCGCCAGCCGGGCGCGCAGTTCTAGACTAGCTTCATCCCGGGCCAGGATTTTACCCGGCAGTTGCTGCAGCGAATTTTTAAGGGCGGCAAACTCCAGGGAACCGGCCACCGAACCCACCGGGCGATCCAGGGTATCGTAAATAGCACTAGCTGCAAAACGGGCCAGTGGGCGGCGCATGTCCTTTTTTTGCAGCAGGCCGGCAGCAGTCCCCGCCAGCAAACCGGCCAGTTCTTCCCGAACCAGGCCGGGAGCCAGGCCGGTCTTGATCCCGGTTCCGCTTGCTGTATCTGCTGTGCTGTCAGTACCGCTTACGCCCAGCAGTTCACCCACAGTGGCGCCCCGGGCTGTCAGTTCGGCCAGTCGGGTATCAACCCGGTGGCGCACCTGGTCTTCCACCCCGGGCTGCAGCATATGACGCAGCACGTTCTCATCCGTGAGCAGCATACCTCCCACTACCTCGCCGATACTTTCGGCCAGGCGCTTTTTGCCCCTGGGGATGACCCCGGGGGTAAAAGGTACGTGTATGCCCATTATTTTTATTTCGTGACGGGGACGAAACAACATCCGGATGGCAATCCAGTTGGTGACGTATCCAATTACGGCCCCTACAAAAACGGCTAGGACCGCCTGCTGCCAGTTCATAGGTATCATTCCTTAAGAGATTAGTTCTACTGTCAGACACCTTGTATTATAAGACTTACTACTATTTATTAATCATTTTACCAGTGTTAATACTCCCACTCAAAGTCTGCCACCTCGGGAAAACTACACAGCGCCTTTTTCATGATGGCGCAAATTTGCTGCAGCCCTTCCTCGGTCTGGGATTCACAGCGGGCCACCAGTACAGGCTGGGTATTAGAGGCTCGCACCAGTCCCCAGCCATCCCCGAACAACACCCGGACGCCGTCCACGTCAATCACGTCGTATGCCTGCCGGAACCGCTCCACCAGTTCGGAAACAACCCGGAACTTGTCCTGGTCGCTACAGGGTACCCTGGTTTCGGCCGTGGAGTGATAGTTGGTCAGGCCGGACAGCAGCTGAGATAATGACGCATCTTCGTTGGCTAGGATGCGCAACAGCCGCCCGGTGGCGTAGTAAGCATCATCAAACCCGTAATACTCATCGGCAAAGAACATGTGGCCCGACATCTCCCCGGTGAAAACAGCGCCTAACTCTTTCATTTTGGCTTTAATCAGCGAGTGGCCGGTTTTATAGTAATAGGGCTCGCCGCCCAGCCGTTTGACTTCATCCTCCAAGCACTGGGAACACTTAACCTCAATGATGGCGGGCACCTCTTTATAACGGGGCATAATCTCCCGCCAGTATAAACACATCAGTTTGTCTCCCCAGATAACATTACCTTTTTCATCCACTACGCCAATGCGGTCGGCGTCGCCGTCGTAGGCCACCCCCAGGTCGGCACCGGTTTCCAGCACCACCCGGCGCAGATCCTGCAAGTTCTTGCTTTTAACCGGATCGGGCTGGTGGTTGGGAAAAGAGGGATCGATGTCACAGTACAGCGGGACGTAGTCCACTCCCCAGGCCTGCAGCACTTTTTCCGCCAACAGGCCGGCAGTGCCGTTGCCGCAGTCTACCACTGCTTTTAGGCGCCGCGGGCTCAGTTTGATTTTTTCCTGCAGCATGGCCAGGTAAGCGGTTGTGGCATCCCGTTCTTCCACCGAGCCTGCGCCCGAGGCAAACTCGCCCTTTTCCATCATCTGCCGTAGGGTTTGGATTTCTTCCCCGTGAATAGTGCCCGGCCCGAGGGAGATTTTGAAACCGTTTTCGTCAGGCGGGTTATGGCTGCCGGTGATCATCACCGCCCCGTCAATACCGAACAAAATGCGGAAAAAGTATACCACCGGGGTTACCGTAAGGCCGATGTCCACCACCCGGCAGCCCGCGGCCATTAGGCCACGCACCAGGTCGTCCCTCAGCCGCTGGGAGCTAATCCGGCTGTCCCGACCCACTACAACTTCGCTGCTGCCGTGCTGCCTAACATAGGTGCCGAACGCCCGGCCCAATAATTCCACGGTGTCACCGGTCAGATCCCGGTCGGCCACTCCACGGATATCATACTGGCGAAAAATGTGCGGGTTAATATGCGGGTTAATAGAGTTCATTTAATATTCCACTCCCTCTGAAACCATTTAACAAATCAGTTTCTAACATACATCACTATGTGTAAAATTCTTACTAATCAGTTATTATACCAGAAATCAAGCAGAAAATCCCGGGTTATAATCAGCCGCCGGGATTTACTGTCAAAACAACCATGTCAAGGCCTTGCCCCAAAGGTTAGAGGCTAATTTGCTCTTTAAAGGCATTATGGATTTCGGTAATCCGTTCCGGGCGGTCGGATTCGGCATAAATGCGGAAGAGAGGCTCGGTGCCCGATGGCCGCACCAGCACCCATTCACCACTTTTAAGCACCAGTTTGAGGCCGTCCAGGGTGATGCGCCCGATGACGGGCTCGCCGGCCAGTTCCCCGGGGTCAAGCGTTTTGACCTTTTCCAGCACCTGCTGCTTTTGCTCCGGCGTAGTGTGTACGTCCAAGCGTTCGCTGTATAGCCTCACGCCGTATATGGCAGCTACATCATCGATAAGTTCGGCCAGGCTTTTACCGTGCACCGCCACCATTTCCGCCGCCAGCAACCCGGCCAAAATGCCGTCCTTTTCCGGGATGTGCCCCCGGATAGACAGGCCGCCGCTTTCCTCACCGCCTAGCACACAGCCCTTTTCCAGCAAGTTCTGGCCAATATACTTAAACCCCACGGCGGTCTCGTAGACCCCCTGACCGTAGTGGTGGGCAATGCGGTCCAGCATGTGGGTGGTGGCCACGGTGCGGGTTACCGGCCCCATCAGGCCCTTAACAGTGATCAGGTGGTGATAAAGCACGGGCAGGAACTGGTTGGGAGCGATAAAGATGCCGCCGGAGTCAATAATCCCGAAGCGATCGGCATCGCCGTCCAAGGCCAGGCCCAACCGGGCCCCTTCATCCTTAATCCACTGACAGGCGCCTTCCAGTGACTTACCGGTGGGCTCCGGCAGACTGCCGCCAAACAGCGGATCGCGGTGACAGCGGCATTCCTGCACCCGATTGCCGGCCCGCTTAAGCATTACATCCAGGTAGCCCATGCCGCTGCCGTGCATGGCGTCTACCATTATCTGCAGGTTGGCCCGGGCAATGGCATCCATGTCCACCAGCTTTTCCAGGTGGGCGAAATAAGCCGGGCGCGGGTCAATAAATACAAGCTCAGCCACAGCAGGCCGGTCAGACCTGAGCCCGGCCTTAGGTATTTGTCCTGTCTGACCGTTTACCCGGGGCCGTTCGGATAAACCTGCTACGGCTGTTGCACCGTTGGGAACCGGCCCTGGAGGAACGGTAGGTGGTAAACCTGCACCCCCTCCCGGTACCGGATGGATAGCTAGTTCCGACGCCATTTCCTGGTCGGCCCCGTATACCTGACCCGGTGCCCTACTCAACCGGGCTATGTTTTCCTCAATAGCTTGGGTAATATGGGGCAGCGCCGGACCTGCATATTCCGGTATAAATTTAAATCCGTTATATTCCGGCGGGTTGTGGCTGGCCGTAAGCATTACCGCCCCCGCAGTGCCGTACTCCTTGACGGCAAAGGCCGTCACCGGTGTAGGCAGCGGCTCAGAGCCCAGGTAGACTTTGATCCCGTTGCCGGTAAATACGTCAGCGATTACGCTTGCAAAGCGCTCGGAAAGAAAACGGTTGTCATATCCTACCACGATACCAAGATGCCCCATGCCCTTGTTGTTCAGGTAATCCGCCACCGCCTGGGAGACCACCCGCACGTTGGCAAAGGTAAAATCATCTGCAATAATCCCACGCCATCCGTCAGTGCCGAATTTTATCCCCTTCAAGTATCAAATACCTCCCGCTACCCAAAAAATAACGTTTTTTTCCAACCTCTCCTGTTAATTATATCAAGAATTTGCATTTTCAATTCCAAAGATGCGTATTTATGTACAGACAATTGTTTTCCCAATACAGTGGTGTTTTATGGAAGGCAGGTAAATGGGGATTCCAAAAAAAAGGGGTGGACAAGAATGAGGGAAAAGATACTGGCTCACGCGGGCTTTGTGGGGCCGGTTAAAATAGAGGATATGGAACGTACGAGCATGTACCGGGACTACCTGGCCCAAATAAATGGCACTTCTATTAATACCTTAGCGGTAGACGAAAAAAAAGTGCCGAAGAAAAAGACCACCGGAACAAAGCCTGGTGACCTGCCGAATCGCAATTAATATACTCGCGGCACCGTTTGACGCAGCCCTTCCGACAGATCCAGTGCGGCCCGCCAATTTATTCCGTCGGCCGCCGCCCCGGGATCAAGGTAACTGTGCCGGATATCTCTCTCCCGCGGTGAACTATAAAGGGGCTCAGTTGCACAACCGATAATCCCTCGTAAAGTCTCAAACAATTGGTTTACTGTAGTAGGGACACCGGTGCTGACGTTGTAAATACCGCTGTCCTTAGTCTCCATGGCCGCCAGGTTGGCCCGGGCCACATCCTGTACACAGATGAAGTCCCTGGTCTGTCCTCCATCACCGTGAATACGCGGGCCCTTGCCCCGCAACAGCAAATCGGTGAATATGGCTACCACTCCGCCTTCCCCGCTGGCATCCTGCCGCGGGCCATAAACGTTGGCGTAACGCAGCGCTGTAAAGTTCAGGCCGTGCAATTCCCGGTAGACGGCCAGATAGTGTTCCACGGTATGTTTGGAGATGCCGTAACCGGATAGCGGCTGCACCGGGTGTTTCTCGTCCACGGGCAGGTAGGCAGGGTTACCGTATACCGCTGACGAGGAAGCGTAAACTATTTTCTTTACTTCATAGGTACAGCAGGCTTCCAGCAGGTTAATGGTGCCGAGAATGTTCACGGCAGCGTCTAAGGCCGGGTCGTTCAGGCTAGCCCGAACATCCATTTGAGCAGCCTGGTGAATTACAAAATCGGGCTGCTCAGACCGCATGGTTTCGCGTACCAACTGTTCATCCCTGATATCACCGTGATAAAGGTTGACCCGGGGGTCAATGTTCTCCAGCCTGCCGCTGGACAGGTTATCCAGCACGCTGACATAATCACCCCGGGCGATTAACGCATCAACTATATGGGAGCCAATAAAACCGGCTCCGCCAGTTACCAGTACCCGCATCGTAAAATAGCACCCCTCGTATTTTTGCTTTAGCGCCTTGTTTTTTTGCCCAGCAAACCTTCCAGGTAACTGCGAAACGGTTGTTCCAGGTCAGGTCGTTCCAGAGCGAATTCCACCGTGGCCTTCAAATAGCCCAGTTTATCGCCTACATCGTATCGTTGACCTTCAAATATCAGCCCGTACATATCTTTTTGCCTGGCCAGTTCTTTCAACGCATCGGTGAGCTGAATTTCGTCCCCGGCGCCAGGTTCGGTGCAGGACAGAATATTAAAAACTTCGGGTTCAATTATGTAGCGGCCCATGATGGCCAAGCGGGACGGGGCGACGTCCGGTGCCGGTTTTTCAACCAAATCATGTACCCGGTAAATGTTTTGTTTTACGAGTTCGGCGTCCAGTATGCCGTACTTGCTGACCTCGGCCTGCGGCACTTCCTTAACACCGATGACGGTGGTTTGTACTTCTTCATAAAGATCAATCATCTGTTTCAAACAAGGCACCTGGCTGCGCACAATATCGTCCCCCAGCAACACGGCAAAGGGTTCACTGCCCACAAAACGCCGGCCACAGTAGATAGCGTGCCCCAACCCACGGGGTATACCCTGGCGCACGTAATGTATCTCCGCCATTCCACCGGTTTCTTCTACTATCCGCAGCAAGTCGTGTTTGCCTTTGCCTCGCAGGTGATCTTCCAGGGAGACAAACCGATCGAAGTGGTCTTCAATAGCCTTTTTATGGCGACTGGTAATAATTAAAATATCCTCAATGCCGGAACTGATTGCTTCCTCAATAATATATTGGATAGTCGGCTTATCTACGATGGGGATCATTTCCTTGGGAACGGCCTTGGTGGCCGGCAGAAACCGCACACCCAACCCGGCAGCCGGGATAACAGCTTTTTTGATACGCATATAAAAACCTCCCCCTCTCGGGCTTCCAATATATACATATTCAATGGCGAACTAATAAATCCCTTTTGCAATCAGTTATAAAAAAAGTACGCCCCGGCAATCTTCCCTGGCGCACTTTAATGTTTATGACTAATAATTTCAAGAATAATTTTTCAAAAAAATGAGAACCAAGCAATCTTACATTTTCGTGGACCGCTGCTTGTACTCTTCCGGAATGTCGCACCCCGTTCGCCGGGATCTGCCCAGCACACCAACCCGGTCGGCCAGATAGATTACTACCCCAGCCAATATGACCAGTAAAACCAGCGCCTGATCGTTGGTAATTAAATTAATCACTACGGCATTGAAGCCTAGAAAAGCGCTGAGCGCGTAAATGGCCAGTACAGTTTGCCTGTGATTCAGACCCATGGCCATAAGCTGGTGGTGCAGGTGTTTTTTATCAGGTTGCATTATAGGCCGGTGTTCGTGACAGCGTCTGAGGATGGCAAAAAATGTATCCAGCAAGGGGACGCCCAGGATAACCAGCGGGATTATCACCGACACCGCCGTGGCGCTTTTGGTCAAGCTCATAATAGCCAATACCGAAAGAGTAAAGCCCAAAAACATGGAACCAGTATCGCCCAGGAAGATCCGGGCCGGGTGGAAATTATAGCGCAGGAACCCGATTACCGCAGCCACCAGGGTAAGGGCCAACATAATCATTTCAGGCATACCACTCATACCGAACTGGGTCCAGGCCACAGTAGCCATGGTCAGAGCGGCAATACAGGCTACACCGCCGGCCAGGCCGTCCAAACCATCGATTAGGTTGACAGCGTTGGTTACAGCCACGATCCAGAAAACCGTCAGCGGAATGCTAAGAAATCCCAATATAAATATATCACCGTTTAACGGGTTAGTTATATAATGAACCTGAATACCAAACTGTACTATCACCAGCGCGGCCAAGATTTGCCCGGCTAGTTTAACCCGCGCTGACAAGCCGCGGATGTCGTCTGCGATACCTAAAAGCAAAATTACCGTGGCACCGGCAAGTAAACCCAGCACTTGGGTAGTCAGTTCCCGGAACAATAGCACGGCCAGCACAAAGGCCAAGTATACAGCCAGCCCGCCCATACGCGGCATGGTTCCGTTATGTACCTTGCGCTGATCGGGGTAATCCAGCGCCCCCACTTTTATAGCCAGCGTCCGTACCCAGGGGGTAAGCACAAAGCCCAAAACCAGAGCCACTAACGGAGCTGCTAAATAATATTCCAAGCGTTATCCCTCCAACGGCGCAATAATACGCATAGAGACAAACTGTAGTTTATTTTATCACCTGGGGGCATGGTTGTACAAAGGCCAAATATCGGTAATATTCGCCCAATTTGACAAATAATCTCCCAAAAATAGCTTGTATGCCCCTAAAACTACGTAACAATCATTTTTGCCTGTTTTTTCCGTTTTTTCCCCCTACCTTTCGACTATAGCGAAGAGGAGCTCAGCTTCGACGGCTAGGTCGTTGCCCACGTGGGCCGTGGCTTTGCTTTTACCCAGAGTGCCGCGCAGGCGTACCATTTCGGCTTCCAGGCGCAGCACATCACCGGGCACCACCGGGCGCCTGAACCGGGCCTTGTCGATACCGGCGAAAAGAGCCAGTTTGCCGCTAAATTCCGGAATGCTTAACACAGCCACCGCGCCCACCTGGGCCATCGCCTCGATAATCAGCATCCCGGGCATAATCGGATGACCGGGGAAATGGCCCTGGAAGAACTGCTCATTGATGGTGACGTTCTTTACGCCTACAGCCCGCACCCCGGGCACCATTTCCTCGATCCGATCCACCAGTAAAAAAGGATACCGGTGAGGGATAATTTTCATGATTTCGTTAACATCCAACCCATCCAAACCGTCAGGCATTTTAATTCCCTCCTACTTTTTGTTTATAGTTAATCTACAAGCAATTCCCGTACAATTTCTGCCGGGCGCTCTGCGGCAGTACGCAACTCCCCTGCCCGGCGAGCCATCTGATCCCGCAGTTGTTCACGTTCGCTGATGTATAATGCAGCCATTTCCGCCAGGCCCTCGGCCCTTAACTGATCCGGTGTTCCTGCCGGGGTCAAGTCAATGCGCCGTAAGAATCGCTCGACCTTGGGGTCATAGACAATACCTAACGGCGGTACTCCGCTTACCGCAGCGAATATTAAAGCGTGCAGCCGCATACCCACCAGCAGATCCAGGTTTGCCACCAGAGACAGCATCTGAGGCACGTTGAGCTTTTCCCCGATTATTACGTGTGGCTCTTTCATTAAGGAGGCAATTTCCCGGGAGGTTATCAAATCCGCCGGGCGATGCATGGGTACGAATACCACGGTGCGGCCTGCCCGGGCCAGCAAATCCAGAGCACCGGCCAATTCCGCTTCCCAGACCGTCGCGGGCCCGGGCAGCGGGCGCACCGATACGCCCACCACACACTTACCGGGCGTTACACCGTGTTTCTTGAGGACATTCGCCCCGATAGTGAGGTCTAGATCATCCGGGTGCAGGCCCAACACCGGATCGGCCACCACCTCCACCGCCCGGCGCACGCCCATGGATTCCAGATCTCGAGCTGATTCGCCGTCCCTTACCGTGACCGCCCGGGCGACCCGGGTGGTGAGGCCCGTCAACCGCCGCCCCGTTCCGGTGTTGACCGGTCCGATGCCCTGGGCGTAATACACCACCGGCCGGCGGAGTAGACGGGCGATCCAAATAATTCCCAGGTAGTACAGCAGGCTTTGCAGCCCGGTAACATCCTGCAACAGGCTGCCGCCCCCGCTAATCAGCAGTCGGGAGCGCCTGATGGCACCGGCCACCGCGCGCATGTTCCAACGATCCACCGCTGTGACTCCATATTCCCGGGCAGTAGCCGGCGGATCATTGGACAGCACGGTGATCTCAATGCCCGGAACCGCCCGGCGCAGCGATTGGAGCATGCTGTATAAAACCGCCTCGTCGCCCAAATTGTTGAAGCCGTAGTAACCGGAAATTACCACTTTGTTTTTCATTCGGCACCTTCTTGAGCAATCAAAATTGTCATTTGCTATGAATGAATCTGTCATTCTGAGCGCAGCGAAGAATCTTGGTATTTAAGCGCTTTAAGATTCTTCATTTCACTTCGTTTCATTCAGAATGACACACAACCTAGACTTTTTCAGTGGTTATGGTATTTGCTACCACTATTATTTATTTCCATGGCCCCCATCGGCCAAACAACACATAAAACTAATTTGCCGCCAGGGCCATCAATTTCCTTTAAACCCGTAAAAATTTTTCTTTCTTGTTTAATTAAGAAACACAAAGGGACAGGAAACTTAAAAAAGTAGCCTGTCCCCTTTTTACCTTATTTGACTTTAAGTAATGCGGTGTTACCGGATGATGATTCTGACCTGTTGCTGGTCTGGCTCTTGTACTACGCCGGTTTCATCTTCCGTAAAGCCGTTGCGTTCCAAAAACTCTTGGTCGGCCAGGTTACTGCCGTCTGTTTCTGTGCTTTGTTCCGGGTTTGAGGATCCATCCGGCTCTGCGGTAGCAGCATCGGCCGCACCCTGCGTATCAACAGTATCCCCGGTATTATTGCCAGTATCCGCAACAGGGGTGCTGCCGGCGGCAGGCTGTTCCATGGCCACCTGCTTGCCTTCACTGCTTGGCTCCTCCTTGTTGCCCATGGCGCCGTGCACTATATCTACGACCTTGCCATCTTCAAACAGTGCCATCGTCACTTCTCTGGCATTATCGGGATCTACGTACCAGTAACTAACCCCGTTTTCATCAAGGAACCAGCCTGGCAGCGTCTGAGTGGCCATCTGCAAGTTTTCCAGGTTTTTAGCGGCCTTAGCCATGGCTAACAGCTGTTTTGTACCCATATTGGTATCAACATTATTGTAAATACCGGGAACAAGTTTGGGCAGTTTGGTAACGGTGGCCGGCTTCATCGCCTCGTCCCCAATGGCCGAAAGAAGTTTCAACTGACGCTGAGTACGGGTAATGTCCCCCAACTCGTCGTTCCGATAACGGGCAAACATCAAAGCCTGGTTGCCATCCAGTTTTTGGACACCTTTTTGCAGGTTGATATTATACTCCCCGCCGTATGCCCGCTCGCTGTGATACATGGGCTTATCCACATCTACAGTCACGCCGCCCAGGGCGTCTACGATATCTTTAAACCCGTTGAAGTTGGTGGTCATGTAATAGTCCACCGATACGCCGGTAAGATCCGAAACAACTTGCATGGCCATTTCGGGCCCGCCGTAATAGTTGGCCGCATTAACCTTATTTATCCCGTAACCGGGCAGGTACACCTGAGTGTCCCTGGGAATGGACAAAAGGGAAATCCGGTTGTCTTTGTTATTCACGTTGGCCAAAATCATAGTGTCAGTACGCTGGCTCTTGTCATCCTCGCGTTCATCAACGCCCATCATCAACACGTTGATTCCCGGTAGTTCGGTCAGCTCTTCTTCCTCTTCATCCGGCTTTTCGGCAACTAGATTTTCCCCGGTGAGCCAAGGCCAAAGCAGGTTATTGGCCAGCCCAAAACCACCGGCAAATAGGCCGATCAGCACTACTAGAAATATGGCCAGTCTAAGTTTACTTTTAAGCTTTCTTCTTTTTCTTCTGGGCATAACTTAAAGGCACCTCCTTTGCGACGACGCCTGTCAAATGCCCTATCAACGTCACAGTTACAATGTAAATAATACCGCCTTGCTGCTAATTATTCAACCAGCAATTTAAATAAACTTCGACGGAAACAAGAGATATCCTTTATCACGGAAAGGATATCGGTGTTCCGCAGTTTATCGGTTACCACGGCCGAAACGGTAGTTGCGCTGCACTAACCAGGCAAACCTGGGCAACACCAGTATGCGCCGCCAGCGGGACGGTTCCATTACCAGACGACCCAGCCACTCGATGCGCAACTGCTGCATCCAGCGAGGTGCCCTGGTCACCCGGCCGGCTAAGACGTCGAGACTACCGCCAACGCCCATGGCCACCACCGGGCCGATACTTTCAATATACTGGTCAATCCAGCGTTCCTGCTTTGGCGCGCCCAGGGCCGCAAACAAGAGACGCGGCGCTGCATCCCGGATCCGCTCCGCCACCGCCGCTTCCTCTTCCTGTTTGAAGTAACCGTGATACGTGCCGGCCACCTGCAGTCCCGGGTGTTGCCGGCGCAGATTTTCCGCCGCTTCTTCGGCCACCCCCGGGGCTGCCCCCAAGAGGAACACCGGCCAGCCCTCTTGAGCCGCCCGCTGCACCGAAGCCAGCATCAAGTCGATGCCGGTAACCCTTTCGGGAAATGGTGTCCCGGCCACCCGGCCCGCCCAGACAATACCCTCACCGTCGGCGGTAACCAGGTCGGCCCGGTTAACCAGCTTCATCAGGGTTTTGTCCTCCGTTACTGCCCGGTACAGGTATTCAGGGTTAAGCGTAATCACCCGGCCCGGCCGACCGGCGCTAACCAATTCGGCCACCCGATCCACGGCCTGGCCCAGGGTAAGCCGATCCACCGGGGCACCAAGTATCTCTACGCGCATGCAATCACCTAGCCTGGTAAGTTTAAATGTTTAAAAGATTAGTCTAAAGAACCATATGCTACATCGTAATCATATCTTGCCAGTAAGTCTGAGTTTTCATCATAAAAATAAATTTTTACCAGCTCCGGGTCGGCATTGGCGTCATTTTCAAAGGTTTCTGCTATGTCCACGCAAATGTCTTCCACGTCGTTTTCAATTTCCCCGGTACTGAGTTCGTCCCAGAGGTCGTAAGCATCGTCATCCTCGGCGTCCATGTATACTGTGATGATGTCAATTATATTGTAGCTTGCGTTTTCCACTGCAAACTCGATGTCACCCACATAATAACTTTCTCCGCTGAGTCCTTGCGCCACGTCGGTAATGCTGCCACTACCACCGCCACGGTAATCATCATCTTCATAGTCTACTTCCAGGTCATCGTCGCCGTCTTTATAAAAATCTACCAGCACGTCGCCGTTGTCAATGTTGATTATTTCACCGTTTACTTCGGTGTCCTCGGAGAGTTCATCCTGGATGTATTCTACCAGGTCTTCCAGCCAATTTTCAATATCACGGTCGCGCAGGTCATTCCACTCATCCTCATAACGGTACAGGTCTACCTCGACTTCAACATCCACCTCGTCCTCGTCGCCGTCCAATGTTATATCGTCGACGGGCACATCACCGATTTCATCATAATCGTCGATCAAATCCCTTTCCAGATTGGAAAGGTCTTCACCTTCCGCCAACTGCTTCTGCAAAACGGCTACCTGTTTTTTCAGGTTTTCAATCTCTTGCTCTTTGCTGGTTAACTGCAGCCTCAGGCTGTTTACTTCTGCCGTAGATCCACTTGTGATGGACACGGTTTTGGTTTCGTTCTGCCAGTTCACGCTGCTGTTCAGCGCTTCCCCCACCACCCGCAGCGGCAGGTAAATGGTGCCGTTAATAGCAAAAGGTTCCTTGCCTAACAAGTTAACTGGCTGGCCATCCACTGTTATTTTGAAGTTGTTATAATCAATCTTGACCTGTTTTGCACCCACGGCGGCCTCCCCGGCCATCGCAAAGGCAAACACCAATAATGCCGCTAGTAAAAAAATTGTTACAACCCGATTCTTTTTAATGCTAAGCCCTCCCTGCAGAGAAATTTTAATTATAATGACGTAAATTACCTGCAGTTTGTTCCCTTAAATTTTATTCACGTAAATATTTTTGCATAATTCCCTCGCCTGCTTTCCACAAAACAATTAACACCAGGCCGCCGATGATTCCCAACCACAGCCCATTAAAGCTGCGCAGCAGCGAAACCATAAGCGGTGTGTGGATATGGGCATAGGTATTAACCAGCGAAACCTGGCCGATAACCCCGGCCAGCAGCAGGGGTTGGTACCGGTTGTCCCGGAAACCCAAGTAAAAAAGCAACAACAGCAGTGGGTGGCCCAGCATAAACTCCTTGGTACGGGGGCGCACACCCAAAATATTGTCCAAAAGGGTACGGAACTGCAGCTCCAGCGACGAAACGGCCGCCGATTCATTACCGGTACGGGAAACGTATACCAGCAGCGCCACCAAAATCACCCCGGCCATAACAGCAAACTTAACTAAAATGGGCTGTTCCATGAACTGCTGTACCTGACGTCGCCAGCCACCCTCCTTACCGGCCCCCCGGAAGAAAAAGATACCTGCCACCAGCGCCAGGGGAATTACGTGTGCTAGTTTAACCCCGGTGAACTGGTCCAACTTGAGCATGAAACCTGCATCCGCCAGCAAGCCCACCATCAAAAGGGCCCCGACCAGTGAAAACAGTGAAGTACGCACTAGCAACAGTACACAGTTCAGCGGGGATGCACCATCCCGCCTGACGTTAAGTGCCAATGCCAGGGTGGGGAAGATGACTACGGAGGCAAAAGCCATCAGCTTGCGCGCCGGGTTGACCAGGTCTACCGCCAGCAGGGCCGTCCACAGCAGCAGACCGGCCAGGCCCAGGTACGGTGCTAACCGACCCCAGCCCATAACGAAGGTCAGCAGCATGCCTCCGGCAATAACACCCAGGCCGGTGAGGAACAGCACCAGACGGGATAAATTCAGCGGCTTAAGTTGCGAAGCTTCACTGACCTGCAGTCCCTCGGCTTCCAGGCTGCTCTTAATACTTTCCACCAGTTCCAGGTTAAACTGCAACGCATCCGGTACCCCGGGTTTAAAATAGGTATGCGCCAGCAACACCCTAATGTTGCGTTCCGTGGCCGCCAAATTAAACCGGTCCACCAGAGCGGTAAGGCTGTAATTTTTCTTGGCGTCCTCTTCCAGGGAGATGGTATGCAGCCGGATAACGTTTTTCTCCAGCGTCAGGCCTAACCTGGACAGCCCCACCTGGTTGGAAAACTCTATTTGTACAATGGGGACGTTAAGATCCTGAACTTCATAAGCCAGGGGCCGGATTAAATCCGGTACACCTGGCAGGTAAGGATCGTTAAAGGCGACTCCCGCAAGGTGCGGTACGTTACCTATTTCCTCAAAGACGTACCGCAAGCCCTCCGGGGTTACCTCGTTCCAGGTGCGTACCTGGACTATGGAGTTGAGGCCGGCATTATTAATCTCCTGTATGACCGGATCTGGGAACCCCGTGCCCATTATTTCCAGGGCTGCCTGGCTCATACCGGTCTCGATAGCGTACACCGAACCCCGGGCCCAAGTTTGCAGCGGCACTTCCTTGGCCGCCAATTGTCCCTGCACCCGGTCAAAGACCTGCCGGTCGGAGATAATCAGGTAACGGTAAACAGGCTTGACCTGCTCGCGAAAGCCTGCACCAATTGCTTCTAGCACACCGGTGTCATCCAGTAAGAGCAGTTCGCGGCCGGTTCTAAGTACGAGTTCCCCGTTTTGAACCGCGTCTTTTACGGTGGTCTCTTTGACCAGTACCGTCCCAACTCCGGCATCCCGGAACATGCGCAACACATTGGCAGTTTCCAGACCCTGCAATCGGGCCAAGTTTACCACTTCGTCGTAGACGACGGAAATGGCCACCCCGCGGTGCTGCTGCTCCAGGTTGTATCGCTTAAGCGCGGTGTAACCGGCTGATATTAGCGAAAGGATAATTACTGATATAAGCAACATCTGCCACTTCTTAACGTTCACCGGGCCACCTCCGATTTTTTTAAGTACTCAGTACTCAGGAGTCAGTAGTCAGAATAGGGGAACGGGCTATACTGTATACTGAATTCTGACTCCTGACTCCTGACTACTGAATTTTTATTTTAGTCATCCCCAGGATCCCCGACATATACAATAAAGTCTTTAAGCAGCATGTAAGCCGCACCGCTGGTTAGCGGGGTATCGTAGCCCGCATAGCCGGCCCAATGGGCGCTTTCCGGACGGAAAAAACCTTGCTCCTGCAGATAGGCATAAGAGTCTTCCTTGCTTAAACTCAGCCCCAGGTAAGCAGCCAGGGCGTAACTGGCGTCATATATATTGAAGGTGTTGGCCTCGGGGTACAATTCAGGCACTTGCAGCACAGCCCCGTGCTGCTGTACAGACCGGGACAGTATATTCAGGAACCGTTGGTGTTCAATGGGTTCGTCCAGCCGGTAATCATTACCGTACCCGCCTACGGCCAGCCCCAGGCGGCGGACAAATTTCAACCCCTCGTAGGCCCAGTGATTAGCCAATTCGTTCTCAATACTAAAGGGATGCAGGTCAACCCCCTGCTCGTTGAGCCTGTTTTGCATTGTTTTGATTAGCATAGTATCGGCGGCCAGTTGGCGGAAAGTCAGGTTGTTCTCCTGAGCCAATGCCGCAGCAGCCCCGGCGGCCTGCCCGGTGGCCATACCCACCGGAACCGTCCGGGCACTGCCGTGGGCCAGGGTGTCATAACCGGCTGCCCGGCCCACCACCAGCAGACCGTCCACCTCCTGGGGGACCAGGCAGCGGAACGGTACTGCATACTGTTTTGGTTTGCCGATAATCACCCCGGGGGTACCGGAACCGGTGGGCTGAATATCCACCGGGTAGGAGCCAAAGGCTATCCGGTCTGCAAAATCCCTGTTCTCCAGCACGTCGTCCAGGGTAAGCCTATACTCGGCGTAAATATGCCTGGACTCGCGCACGTATAATTCCAGCGCCACCCCGGCCAGCCTGGCGTTACTCAAACCGGGAACATTTTCACGCATGAATGTTATAACCAAGGGCAGTTCAGTATCAGCGGTGTCCCGGGCCTTTTGCCGGGAATTACCCGCTAACGGATCAACGCCGAAGACCAGCAGCGCATTAATTAAGAGGCTGCCGTCCCTTTGCCGGCCGATATTAAGGCCGCGCAGGGCCACCATGTCACCGGAAGGTGCGTACTGGGAGGTAATGTCACTAAAACCCCAGGCACTGTGCCAGTTGGCCCCGGTGGATTTTTTACCATCATACCGCAGGCTATAAATAAGCCTCAGCCAGTCCGACCAGCCAACCCCGGTTAATTTAAACACCTGAGTAACGGCCATGTAACTTGACTGCCTGCCGATATCCTCCTGGCCCACACTGAACGGAACTCCGGCCAGCGCCGCCATGTCCCCGTCCTGGGTAGCATCAATAACCCCACCCGAGTCCACAGTAACCTGTTTTCCCCCAGTTACGATACGGACGCCGCGCACCTTCGTTCCAGCGGGTGACTCTTCCGTGACCGGCGATACAGCGTCGACGCCCAACAGTACAGCCAGGTTTTCCTCCGCCATGACAAGCCGGTTAAAAACCCACCGGGCTTCATCCACGTCAAAGGAATCCCCCTTAATTTGCTTAAAAAACTCTAGAAAAAGACCTTCATTAAGTATTTCCCCGTCCGGGCCGTAATTCATATCCAGGCTGTTCAACCAACCACGGGTAAACAGCCCGCCCAGTTCGGGCCTGGTGTCCACCAGCAAAACCGACAAGCCGTTGCGGGCACCCGATACCGCCGCAGCTATACCTTCCGGGTCGCTGCCCACCACAACCAGTTCATAAGCCTGCTTAACTTCATGCAGCGGGGTTAGCTTTACATCATAAGGCCCGGGACCGCTAAACCTGCTATATGCCAGCAATAAAAGCAGGACAGTCCCGGGTATCACAAAAGCAAAAAGAGTTTTCTTATTTATAACCACTTTATTACCACCGGGTTAAAATCCGCGGTACATAATAATGGTTGGCTTGGCCGCCTTAATACCCCGCCCGTCCGACCGGGGGATACTGAACAAGTGGTTGCTTTCGGCCACCTGACCGGCCGCCACGTTTTTACCCGCCGTCAGGTCGGGTATGCCGCCGCCCGTCGGGTCGACCACCACAACTTGGCCGCCGCGCACGATAAACTCGGTGCCGGCTTTGCCGATAAACTCCTCGTCTACCATCAGTTCGGCCACACTCCACTCCAGTGATCCTCCTCCGGAAGGCGCCATTTTACTCACTAATTCCTGGACGTACTTCTCCACAAAGCTCCTGGTGACCAGCGGGTCGCTGGTGGAACCCGGACTGCCGCTGCTATCCGCCCCGGCAAGGCTGGAAAACCCGATAACCACACTAAAAGTTAAGAGCAAGGCAACGACAACAACCTTCTTTTTGACAAAACGCACCACATTACCCCCTGCCGTGATATATTAATGAGTTATTCGACAACCGGATGTTATTTCCTGCAGTTAGACAAGTACCGCTGTTCCTGCTACCATTATTGACCGCCGCGCGGGTGTGTGGTAGTGTGATTTAAAATATGGATTAATGGGGAGAGCCAATGAAAGTACTCAACAAAGCGCTGCCGCGTGTATTTTTACTTTGCTTAAGCCTTTTACTTTTGACTGGTTGCAACTACTCGGCATCTGCAGAACCCAGTGGGCATATCCTTTACATACCGCTAGATGACAGACCGGTTAATTATGCAAACACTATTGAACTGTCCAACCTGACCGGTCAAGACGTAAAAACCCCGGCCACGGATCAATTAAAATCGCAGCAGGAATTAACGGGCTGGCTACAGGCAAACTCCGGCGGGGCCAAGGCTGCAGTAATTTCGCTGGACATGCTGGTATACGGCGGTCTGGTGGAATCCAGGAAGCACCAACTTACGGTAGATGAACTATACTCTCAATTGAGTTTAATGAAAGAACTGGAGTTAAACGGCCCTGTTTTAGCCTTTACATCCATAATGAGAACCCCGGCCGCAAACACGCAATACACCATGCCCGATTATTTTGCTGAATATGGCGCACACATTTACAAGTACGGGGTACTACAAGACAAGCTAAATAGCGGGGCCAGCGAACCGGGCGACAAAGAGAAGCTGGCCCAACTGGCTAAAACCATTCCCGGTGCTTATCTTGAAGATTTTACAGCCCGGCGGGATAAAAATCATCAGATTACAGCCGAGGTATTAAAGCTGGTCCAGCAGGGGTTTATCGACTACCTGGTGGTGGGTAGCGACGACACTTCCCCCTACGGCTTTAGTCGGGCCGAAAAGGAGAGGCTTATTTCGCTGGCAAGCCGTTACGGGGTTACGGAAAAGGTAATATTTTTCCCAGGTACCGACGAGTGCGGCATGTTGCTGCTGGCCGCCACGGTTAACAAGGTTAACGGCGACAGCCCGGCAGTTTTTGTGGACTACGCGCAGGCCTCGGGAGCAGGGCTTGTTCAGCCTTACGAAGACATACCCCTGGAAGAAAACGTGCAGCGGCATATACTGGCTGCCGGCGGCTCAATGGCTCAAAGCGCTGAAGAAGCGGAAATTGTACTGGCGGTAAACAACCGGCCCGCAGCAGCAGGGGTAGCCGCAGCGCAGGGCGGTGATGGCGAGTACACTGCTTTTGTTAGCCGGATAGAAGGTTACCTCAAAACGGGAAAACCGGTAGCGGTAGCTGACGTTAGGTACGCCAACGGCGGAGACCCGGCATTCCTGAGGGAACTGAATCGGGCCACTGACCTGTCATCGCTAGCGGGTTATGCAGGTTGGAACACCGCGGGGAATTCCATCGGCCTGGCGCTCAGCCAGGGGTTGCTGTATATAACAGGGAAAGGTTCCGGTGCTCCAGACTTTAAAGAGCAGCACCGCGGCGTTCTCCTGACCCGCCTGATTGAAGACTGGGGTTACCAGGTCGAAGTTAGGCCCAAGATTAAAAAACTAACCCCCGAAAACCAGCAGCAGTTAATTACCGACGCTGCTTTGGAAAGCGAAATTACCCAGGTGATTGAAGACAGGTTAAACGTGTTTACCCGAGACAACCTAGCCGAATTCGGAGATGTTAGTGTTACAGGCGTTAAGTTGCCCTGGCACAGACTATTTGATGTTGAATTCCAAACCCGGTCATCTTAAAGTCTGTTGCACCAGAGGATCATCTTTAATAAAATCAGCAAATGGGGACTCGATAAAATTTACTCCTTTGGATAGGGCGGTATAATTCAGTTTTAACTTTTGATCGATAGTTCTGTTAACAACATAAACTTCCTGGTTGTTAATCAATGCTTTTTTAAATAACGCTTTAAAATGCACATCCGCATCGGGAAAGGAATAACCAACAAAAATCACTTTTCGGCACGCTCTTATTGCCCTTAATGATGCATTGAGAATCTGGGATACCACCGGGTGCGAAATCCTCTTAATATGCGAGGGTGGTATAATAAGGGTTTCAAATTCCGACCCGTCAACAGGGCAGCTATACTTGTGATCCCCGGCGGTATGCTCGCAATCCTTAATGAAAGATCCACTGAAGAGGTCAATTTTGGTGTCCCAGGGCGTAAGCAGCACCTGATTGCAGCAGTTGCAATATTTCCAATTTAGGCTACCGTGGCCTTTCATGATTTTAACAAGCATTGGATTATCACCATCTACCGCGGCCTGGAGTTCCCCGGGATTGACCCAGGTGGTATCCTCACGTAAATCATAGTTCATCAGATGAATGCAGTAGTCAATGTAAGCTTCTGCGTGAACCGACTTCAGCGCTTCCTCCAGCAGGGTATCGTAATTCAGCGTCAGGATGGACAGTTTGATATTATGCTTTGCAACGGTTTCCCAGAAAGACCTATAAATCATAGCCTGGCGGTTTGATTTTTCGCTGATCACATAGTGGATAAGCTTGATCAGCCCCTCTTTTAGGGCATGAATTTTACCGTTTGGATACCCGGCGCTTAAATGCTCATCCTGGTTGATAAAGTAATCCAAAAACCCAAAAACCGACTCCAAGGTGGGGTAAACCCCGGCCTGATCGCCCCAAACAAAATTATCCCTAATAAATTGGCAAACGGATTTCCCTGTCTTTGATGCTTCAATATCCTTTAATTTCCCCGACAGAATAATGGGCAGTATTTCATCCTGCAGCGGCGCGCCGTCCGCGTAGGAAGCCCCGGCTCCGAAAACAAATACTATGTCCCGCCTAACCCCCATAATATCCCCCTTAATCCGATTAACCACCCACTTTCATATTATGAAAACATAATCAAGAAAAAATTCGAGACCAACGCAAAAAAGGGGACAGGCACCGATTTGACTTATCATCGGTGCCTGTCCCCTTTTTTATCACTAACATTCCATTAACTTGGCCTTAAACTAAGCTTACCGCTTCACCAGCTCATAAACCACGTCTTTTAGCAGGTACAAATCCACGTTGTCCCCGCTCTTAAGCGCAGACTTGCTGGTCAGGGAACCGTAGTAATCATGTACATAGGCGTCATCATGCACTTTGTAGGGTGCCCATGAACCGGAATCCAGGTACACATAATCCTCGTTAAAAGTACCGTCCATGGACAGTCGGCCCGAAACCTTTTGCATCACCTTAAAGGTACTGCCGCCCTGCATGTTTTCCAGCACATCCACGCGGTCGCCAACAGCCAGCGCGGTTAGTAATGTATACGTCCTGCCCCCGGTCTCTACCTTGCTGCCGGTAGAAAAGCTTACCGAAGTTGTTGTGCCATTAAATAACTTGATGCTTACGCTGTCCTGATAACTGTTGATGGATGTCACTTCACCACGGACATTAACCGTTACCTCAACCTTTTGCAGATCCCGCCCAATGTAGGTAGCCCTAACCAGGTCGCCTTCCTTGACATCCTCTATATCGGGGTTACTAATGCCCGGGATGATCAGTTCCACTCCATCCCTGATGTAAAGCCTGTAGCTGTCTTCGTCCTCGTCCTCAACGTTAATCCTGTCGTAGTTTTCCCTTACTTCAGTAACCAGGTAAGTAATCGAACTGCGCAGGTTAATCTCGGCCACCTGGTCATTTTCAATCTCTATTTTGGCATAGTCACCGCGTTCTATTTCATCCAGTTCATTGCGGCTATCCTGGCTGTTAATGTCCACCGAGTCATCCATAATGTAAGTTTTGCGCTCGCCGTTATCCTTCTCCAACACCAGCAGCAGGCTGTCTTCATCAATGCTGACCACCGTGCCGCCGATGGTATTATCTACTTCCAGGTAAATAATATCCCCATCCAGCAGGCGGAATTTCACTTCCATGTCCCGCTCGATGTCGTCCAGTGAAGCATCTTCGCCGTTCACTTTAACCCGGGCTTCCCTTTTTATGTCGTAAACCATGAACTTTTTATCCGTATCTTCCATTGTCAACACCCTGTTACCGGTGTCCACGGCCAGTACGGTGGCAGTCAACATGTCGCCCGACTGCCGTCCTTCCACGGCCAGGGAAACCACCTGCCCATCCTTAACTGTGGCAGTAACCGTGTCACCCTCGCCGATATCGGAGAGGAAAGCGCCGGTCAGCCCGGGCACGGTAACCTCTACGCTGGCAGCAAGCCTGTAAACCTGCAGTTCGCCGTCGACCTCAAGGTTAAGCACGCCCAGCGTTGAGTTCAGGATAAACACTTCTCCGGTAACGTCGAGCCGGGCTGCGGCCTGCAGCAGTTCAATGTCTGTAACCAGGGCGTTTTCTATGGTTAGCTTCACCTTATCACCGGTGTGAATATCTCCCAGAGTAGGGAACCGGGCACCGGTCACCTGGACATTTACGTAATCATCCAAGGTATAAGGCTTTAACTGGTCGTTATCCAACTGAAGAATCAGCAGACCGGCATCCTGGTCCAGGTCATATACAAAACCGGTATTTCCCAAACTGGTTCCCGAGTTAACAATGATGCCTGAAACGTAACCCGAGGCGTCAAGGGTAACATCCACCACGTCACCCGGCTTAAGTGCATTTAGCCCCTGGGCGGTTGACCCCACCACCGAAAGGGAGGCGTTACCCGGCAGGTAAAGGGTTCTCAGTTCACCCCCGGCCAATTCTATAACGAAGGCATTAAGCTCCGGGTAAACCTTTTTCACCGTGCCGGTAAGCATGGCGGAGACGCCCTGCCCCGGGGATACTTCCAGGTACTTAAGCGTGGTACCGTCGGCCAGCAGCTTTACACGATCCGAACGCTGCAGTTGGGAGACGGTTGTTTTCTTGTTTTCTTCATAAGCAGTAAAATCGTAAGGAATAGAAAACGTAAGGCTACGCCCGTCATCGTCGGTAATAGATATTTGCGAGGAGCTAACACTAACGATGCTGCCCGTGATGTAGCCCAGATCCCGGGCCGGCTGATGCTTTTCTACGCGGCTCAAAAAAGACACCAGTTCTGCCCTGGTTACCGGCTGGTCAGGCTTAAAGGATTTATCGGCATACCCGGCGACAAGATCGTTGTCCTGGGCCACCCTGACATAATACACGGCCCAGTCGGGAATCAAATAAGTATCGGTAAAGTTGGGCATCAAAAGCCTTTCCTCGGCCTCAGACTCCTTGTTGATCATGCGCACCAAAAGCCGCGCTATCCAGGCCCGGGAAGCCCCGGAATAAGCGGAAAACTGGTCGTTGTTTTTCAAAAGTCCGTGGTGCACCGCCAGCTTAATGTCCGATTTGGCCCACTCGGGCACCGGAAAAGATACCTCGGGGAGGCTGTTCGAAGAGGCCTGCAGTCCCAGGGCACGCACCGTCATGCAAACGGCCTCAGCCTGGGTAACAGTTTGATTGGGTTGAAAGGTGCCGTCAGGGTAGCCCCCTGTGACTCCCCGTGCACTCATTTTATCAATATTCATCTTTGCCCAGTGGCTATCCGTCACGTCGGAAAAACCGGCCAGGGCTACGCCGCCCCACAGGAAAGCGGCCAGTGACAGAACCACAACAATGCACAAAAGTTTGGGCAGGCCTCGTCCCCTCATGGTAAAAATCACACTCCCTTGGTAATTATTTCAGATTAATGGTTAATTCGACGCCCCGAGTGTCTAGTCCTGCCGAAAATGGCAAGATTAGTGCGGGTAGGTGGTCATAAAAAAAGACGGGGGACAATGGTAATTTGTTCCCCGCCATGCAA
The DNA here is from genome assembly GCA_000961575.1 of Peptococcaceae bacterium BRH_c8a. Taxonomy (GTDB): domain Bacteria; phylum Bacillota; class Desulfotomaculia; order Desulfotomaculales; family Desulfallaceae; genus BRH-c8a. The sequence continues at coordinate 1,886 of LADP01000015.1, read as the reverse complement.
ATATGATTTTCAATTTTAAATAGATCCTTAAATTAAAATCTTTAAGGTGTTAAAAAAAGGTAAATATTAAACTTTGTTGTATTTTATAACAAATAATATTTCTTAGGGGGTTTTGCATTGAAAAAATTTTTAAAATTACTTATTCTGATTATAATAGTTTTTATTTTTTGGATTCCGCCGGCTTTTGCTGATATTAAAGAAGAATTTTTAATCAAGCTTAAACCAGGGGTTACAGAGCAGGAAAAAAAATCTCTTATGCAAAATGCTGAATTTGAAGAACTCGGCAATAAAAAAATTAAAATTTATAAAGTTAAAACTGACAAAAAACTCAAAGAAGATTTACTAAAGAGTACAGAGGTGGAATACGTTGTCCCAAACTATAAAAGAGAACTTTTTTTAGTTCCTAATGATTCTTATTACTCAGAATACCAATGGAACCTACCTAAAATCAATATGCCCAATACCTGGGATATTACAACGGGAAACTCAAGTATTATAGTTGCAGTATTGGATTCTGGTATTGATACATATCACCCTGATCTTCAAGGGAAGATTACATTACAAAAGAACATAGTAACAGGTAGCACTTATGTTACCGATACGGACGGCCACGGCACCCATGTGTCAGGGATAATTGGTGCTATTGGGAATAATAGTGAAGGAATCGCCGGCATTTCGTGGCAAACTAAAATAATGCCGGTTAAAGTATCCGATAGTTATGGATACATTTATGATTCTTATGTAATAAACGGTATAATTTACGCAGTTGATAATGGTGCTAAAATTATTAACATTAGTTTAGGTGGGTCAGGATATAGCCCGGCTATGCAAGACGCGGTTGATTATGCAACAACTCGTAACGTTGTTGTTGTCTCAGCTGTTGGAAATGATGGAACAACAGAATTAAAATATCCAGCTGCATGTTACGGTGTTATAGGAGTAGGTTCTACAAACGCACAGGATAATAAATCTACTTTTTCGCAATATAATCAGTCAGTGGACGTAGTTGCCCCGGGTGAAGCAATTGCAAGCACTTATTATTATGGAGGTTACGTATCTGGAGATGGTACTTCACAGGCCGCGCCACATGTTTCTGGATTAGCATCCTTGATCTTATCTGTAAAACCAAGCCTCTCTGCTTCACAGGTGGTTAGTATTATTCAGGAAACATCAGTTGATTTTGGTGCTTCAGGCAGAGATGATTTATATGGGTATGGAAGAATTGACGCTTTCGAAGCAGTCAAAAAAGCAACAACTCCATACGGAGCTCAAATTATCGACCACACTATTCCCACCACCATGACGGCGGGGCTGTCTTATCCGGTTAGTATTACGGTGAAAAATACCGGCTCGAATACCTGGACTGCTGATGATAGTTACCGGCTCGCTGCTTTAGGCAATTCGGATCCGTTCACTGCCGCAAGGCAGTATCTCGATGCCGCGGATGCAATCGCTACTAACCAAACGAAAACTTTCTTCTTTACGATGACGGCGCCATCTACGACTGGTATTTATACCACGGACTGGCAGATGCTTAGGGAATACGCTGCATGGTTCGGGGACACGTTAGATTTACAGGTGACGGTGCAAAGTAATGTGGCTCCTTACGGAGCACAAATTATTGACCATACCATTCCCACCACCATGACGGCGGGGCTGTCTTATCCGGTTAGTATTACGGTGAAAAATACCGGCTCGAATACCTGGACTGCTGATGATAGTTACCGGCTCGCTGCTTTAGGCAATTCGGATCCGTTCACTGCCGCAAGGCAGTATCTCGATGCCGCGGATGCAATCGCTACTAACCAAACGAAAACTTTCTTCTTTACGATGACGGCGCCATCTACGACTGGTATTTATACCACGGACTGGCAGATGCTTAGGGA
>LADP01000027.1 GCA_000961575.1 Peptococcaceae bacterium BRH_c8a | reverse complement strand
TAGTAGAACCAATGCATAATCCCTTAACCCAGCAAAAGTTTTTCTATCTGCAATGCTATCAATTGTTTATGAGTTTCTTCATCTACGCCCCGTATTTTGCCTATATCCTTCTTTTTTTGAATAGCTGTAACAGGATTCTTATTCAAGACTCCTTCCTCTACGAGCCAACTGAAAAAGCCATGTAGATACTCACGCCTAATATTAAATGTTGCTGCAGCTTTGTCGGATGCTTCAGCCAAATGTTGATATACTGCCTGCTTCAAAGAATCAAAGTCATTCCAAGCATTGGGAAAACGCCTGGAGAATAAATTGATATGATATTCATAATCATTAATTGTTGTGTCTGCCCTTCCCTCAGCCTTCTTATAAAGTAAAAAGTCTTTTAACCACTCATTCCATGTGCGTTTGAAAACTTGCATTTGCCTTTTTTTGCCCAATAAAAAAACTCCTTTCTTTAAATGCAGAAAAGGAGTTAATCCAGTTAAGCTGACTTAATCCAGTTAAGCTAAAAACAGTATTTGAGCACGACTGGTCTTGGTACTTTTAGATAGGAAGTTTTATTTCTTCCTACCTCTGTAATATACCGTCAAACCCGCATGGCTATTACTGGCGGGAGTGTGTGAGAATCGAACTCACCTGGGACGGGATCGCCGCCCCGCGACTGGTTTTGAAGACCAGGAGAGCCACCAGGCCCCATCCACCCCCAAATAATTAAATGCCTGCCCAAAAATATGCAAGAATTGCTCCAGCAGGGCAATAGTTATTATACCAGACTCCTCATCCTTAAACAAGTTGTCCGTGTATACAATTCCATTGATTTTAACCGCGAAATATAATAACCTTATATAGTGGGTTTTGCATTGGGCGAAATCCACGTAAAAGTATGCATTTTCCCTGCATCTGCAAGTTTTCAGCCCTAAGAACAGCGAAAAAACAGGGCAGGATATATGCGCCACCACGTCGAATAAGTCTTGGGTTATCCGGTATAGGAAACATTTACCGGGCGCCCGGCAAGGTTAGCGGGTGACAAAGTTGATTATTGATTTTTTTGATGAAATAAAATATGAACTAAGCGTTGTGGAAAAAGAACTAATGTCTGCCGTACGCTGCCCGGATCCGCTGCTGACCGAGGCGGCCACCCACCTGGTTAGTGCCGGTGGTAAACGCCTGCGCCCCATCTTTTGCCTGCTGGGCGGCAAGTTTTATAACTTTAACCTGGACAGGTTGGTGTCGCTGGCGGTGGCGCTGGAGTTAATTCACATGGCTACCCTGGTGCACGACGATGTGGTGGATTCATCCATGACCCGCAGGGGTATACCTACTATTAAGGCCCGCTGGGGAAACAAAATTTCTGCCCACTTGGGCGATTATCTGCTGGGCAAATCACTGGTTCTTATTGCCCAGTATAAAGACCCCCTCATTCCCAAAGTACTGGCTGATACTAGTGTGAAAATGTGCGAGGGGGAGATTGTGCAGATTGCCACTTCATTTAATACCAACCAGGCACTGCGAGATTATTTTTATCGGATCAACCGTAAAACAGCGCTGTTGATTTCGGCTTCCTGCAAGCTTGGGGCGGTGGCCTGCGGCGCACCGGAGCAATTGCACCAGGCACTGCACCGTTTCGGACATCATATCGGCATGGCGTTTCAGATTACCGATGATATCCTGGACATGACCGCGGAGCAGGTAAAACTGGGCAAACCCATTGGCGGCGACCTACGCCAGGGGATTATTACCTTGCCGGCTATTTACGCTTTGCATAATAGCCCCCAACGGGAAAGGCTTAGAAAAATCGCCACCAACCGTAACAAGAGCGATGCCGATGTCGACGAGGCCATCGAGTTAATTACGGAGTGCGGCGGGGTGGAATATGCCGCCGGGGTAGCCAAAAAATATATCACCAAGGCCAAGCAGGAACTGGCCGAGCTGCCCGACGTGCCGGTTAAAAAAACCATGCAAACCATTGCCGATTTTGTAGGCATCAGGAGTTTTTAACAGTTAATTCAACGGGCCAAAGGCCTGTTATGTAGGAATACTAAATCACGAAAATATAAGTAGTCTCTAACCATTCTGAATACTGACTACTGAATACTGACTACTAATGTCATAATAATTTCCCGGAGTTGATTTGTTGGAATACTACCCCATTTTTTTAAAACTGGCAGGCCGCAAGTGTCTGGTGGTAGGGGGCGGCAGCGTGGCTGAGCGCAAGGTTCAGGCCCTGGCCCGCTGTGGAGCGGATATATACATCGTCAGCCCCCAATTATCACCAGGCCTCAAACAAATGTCTGACACCGGGCGGATTCATCACCGCGCCGGCTTTTACCATGTTACAGACCTAAAAGATGCTTTTCTGGTCATTAGCGCCACCGACGACGACGAGGCCAACAGTGCCGTAGCCGCCGACTGTGCAGCCCAAAACATTGCGGTTAACGTAGTGGACGACCCAGAACGGTGCAGTTTCGTGGTTCCCTCGGTGGTGCACCGGGGAGATTTCAAACTGGCCATTTCCACTGGCGGCAACAGCCCGCACCTGGCCAGGATAATTCGCCAGGAACTGGAATGCACTTACGGGCCTCAATTTGCAGATTTTATTGATTTCCTGGGCCGGGTGCGCAAACAGGTGCTGCAGACTGTCAGCGACCCCGAGCGGCGCCGGGAAATTCTTAACCATTTGGTGGACAGTGACACACTGGACATGCTTAAACAGGGAGATTTAGAGCGGGCAAAGGAGCGGGTAGAAAAATGTCTGTCATAGTAATTGGGGTCAATCATAAAACTGCTCCGGTGGAAGTTCGGGAATTGCTGTCTTTTTCGGAACATTCTTTGCCGCAGTCGTACGAGTATCTGCTGGAATGTCCGGCTGTTTTAGGTTGCGTAATTGTCTCCACCTGCAACCGGACCGAAATTTACGCCCATGTTGCCGATATTGAAGCCGGTGCCGAAGCCGTATTGCAGTTGATGCAGCAAAAATCCGACGCGGATCCGGCAATGATTAAAAAATGCACTTATGTGCTGACCCGGAGCAAAACCGTGCGCCACCTATTCCGCGTGGCGTCCGGGTTGGATTCCATGCTGCTGGGTGAAACCCAGATATTAGGCCAGGTAAGAACCGCCTACCAGCACGCGCACCAGCATGCCGCCACTGACAAGGTGATGAACACCTTGTTTAAACGCGCCATCGAGGTGGGCAAGCGTGCCCGCACCGAAACGGGTATCGACCACCACGCCGTATCCATCAGTTACGCCGCGGTGGAAATGGCCCGGCAGATTTTTGGCGACCTCACCGGCCGGTCGGTGCTGATTATCGGGGCCGGCAAAATGAGCGAGCTTACCGCCAAGCACTTGGTGTCCAATGGTGTTTCCGGGGTTATCGTGTCCAACCGTTCCTACGAGCGGGCGGTAGACCTGGCCGGCCAATTCGGCGGGCTGGCGGTCACGTTTGACAACCTTTATCATTACCTGGGCGCAGCCGATATAGTAATCAGCTGTACCGCCGCCTCGCACTACGTCCTACGGGCCGCCGGGGTGCGCCGAATCCTTAAAGAAACCCCGGGCAAAAAAATTATGATGATCGACATCGCGGTGCCCAGGGACATCGAACCCGACGTGAGCCTGGTGCCGGGTGTTTCCCTGTACGACATTGATACGCTGCAAAACGTAGTGGACAATAATTTAATGGAAAGAAAACGGTCTGCCATTCAGGCCGAAGCCATCATTGAAGAGGAAGTGGAAGCATTCTCCCGCTGGGAAGGTACGCAGTTCGTGGTTCCCACCATTACGGCTTTGAAGATTCGGGGCGAGGAGATTAAACAAAAGGAATTGACCCGGGCTTATAATCGGCTGGGTGAACTGTCCAACCGCGACCGCAAGGTGATCGGTTCTTTGGCCAGTTCCATCGTCAATCAATTGCTTCATACACCGGTGACCCAGCTCAAGGAGCTTGCCCTGACTGAAAATGGGCCCCTGTACAACCAAGCGTTGGGTGAGCTATTCTGCCTGGAGGAAAACCAGACTCAAACACCGGCAGAAACCGACGGTGAGACACCCGCCCGCGAATTACCGGCCCGCGCCCTGGGGCACCGTTAAACGAAAGGTGATAACGAAAGGTGATAACGAAAGGTGATAACGAAAGGTGATAACGAAAGGTGATAACGAAAGGTGCCAGGTGTTGCAAGTTGAAAGTTGCGTATTTTGCAGCTTTCAACTTGCAACACCTGGCACCAAAGCCCAACCAGAAAGTTGTATTCGTTTATCGTGGGTGCGTTTACGCGTGGTTATTCTGAGCGCAGCGAAGAATCTTAAAAACTAGATCCTTCGCTAACGCTCAGGATGACAAAGCTTCCGAGGCGGTTCGGTGATATCCGGAGCGAACGGTGCACCTGGATGCGTTGATTAGCCCGTCATAGCCCCGAATTTATGACTGCTTAGGGCGTAGCCAAACGGTTAAGCAGTTTGTTCCATGCGGTAACAATAACCCACTCCGACCACAACAATAAGAATTGCAAGAGAGAGCGGAGCGATATCACCGGAGCGCCGCGCCCACTACAACCAACGTTAAAAGTATTTTCTGGTTAGAATGGGCATTCTTTGTACAACGCAGTAATATCTTCGCACATCCTGTAAGACCCCGCCTGCATAAGGAAAGGGGACACACCTGCTGAAGTTTAGGTATTTCTCTGGGGCCAGGAATGTCCCCAACTAATGGGGATTAACAGGCTGTAAACTCGAAATAAGTGCAACTAAGGTTCAGCGGATAGGGGACACACCTCAGCTTTGGGGTCAGGGCTTTGGGGTCGAGGAATGTCCCCAACGTATGGGTCAAAACCCCACCTGAACCAAGTCTTCTTTATTGGAGGCCAACATGCCAAAAGAAATAATCATCGGGTCGCGGGACAGCGACCTGGCCATGTGGCAATCCCGGTGGGTAGCCCAAGCGCTGCGCCGGGCGCACCCTAAGCAAGCCATCCGCATTACGGGTATGAAAACCAAGGGCGACCACATCCTGGAAGTAGCCCTGGCTAAAATAGGCGATAAAGGGCTATTCACCAAGGAATTGGAAGTAGCCCTGTTAAGCGACACAATAGATATGGCGGTACACAGTATGAAGGACCTGCCCACCGGGCTGCCTGACGGGCTGGTCATCGGCGCGGTATGCCAACGGGAACAACCCGGTGACGTACTGATATCCCGTGACGGTGCAAACCTGGACAACCTACGCCAGGGAGCCCGCATCGGCACCAGCAGCCTGCGCCGCCGGGCGCAATTGCTGCATTACCGCCCCGACCTGCAGATGGTGGACATCCGGGGCAATTTAAACACCCGGCTGCGCAAGTTTAAAGAGCAGGAGCTGGACGCCATCGTACTGGCTTATGCCGGGATTAAAAGATTAGGCTTTGAAGATATGATCTCCCAGTACATCCCGTACGAAATTTGCCTGCCGGCGGTGGGTCAGGGTTCACTGGGCATTGAAGTACGCGCTAATGACGGCGCAATCCGTGAACTAATTGCGGCTGTAGACCACGCGCCATCCCGAACAGCCATCCAGGCCGAAAGGGCTTTCTTGAAACGCCTGGAAGGCGGGTGCCAGGTGCCCATCGGGGCGCTGGGCCGGGTGGAAGACGGTACTCTGCAACTGGAAGGTATAGTGGCCGGGCTGGACGGCACAAATGCCGTGCGCCACGCCGTGACCGGGCCGGCAGATGATGCCGCCGGGCTGGGTAACCGGCTGGCCGAAATTTTACTGGATCAGGGCGCAGGCGACATCTTGCGCCGGGCGAGACAGGAGTATGGTATTAATGATTAAAACAACAACTACTAAACAAGGGCTAGTTTACCTGATCGGAGCCGGGCCGGGCGATCCGGGCCTGATTACCGTAAAAGGTTTGGAATGCATTAAAACGGCAGACGTAGTGGTTTACGACCGCCTGGCCGGGCCCAGGCTCTTGGAGCATAGCCGCCCGGACGCTCGCTGTATTTATGTGGGCAAGGGGCCGGACCGGCACACGCTGACCCAGGAGGAAATCAACAACCTGCTGGTGGAAGAGGCCTCCCGGGGGCACATAGTGGCCCGGTTAAAAGGCGGCGACCCCTTTGTCTTTGGACGCGGCGGCGAGGAAGCCGAGGAGTTGGTGCGGCACGGCATTCCCTTCGAGGTGGTGCCCGGTATTACCTCGGCTATCGCGGTACCGGCCTACGCCGGGATACCGGTAACCCACCGGAGCCACACCTCCACCCTGGCCATTATCACCGGCAACGAGGATCCGGACAAAGAAGATTCCAGTATCCAGTGGTCCAAAATTGCCACCGGCGCCGGCACTTTGGTGTTCCTGATGGGTATGGGCAACCTACCCGCCATCAGCAGCAAGCTGATTGAACACGGACGTGACCCGCAAACCCCGGTGGCTCTAATTCGCTGGGGTACCCGCCCGGAACAGCGGACCCTGGTAGGGAACTTGACCAACATCGCCGGGCTGGCTAAAGAGGCTAATTTTAAAAACCCGGCTATTATTGTGGTCGGTGAAGTGGTTAAACTACGGGAACGGCTGCGTTGGTTCGAGGATAAGCCGCTGTTTGGCAAGCGCATATTGGTCACCCGCTCCCGGGAGCAGGCCAGCGCACTGTCCCGGTCCATCGAACGCCTGGGCGGCGAGTCTGTAGAGTTCCCCACCATCAGCATTACCGAACCCCTGGATTATACACCTATGGACGACGCCATTGGCCGCGTTTCAGAATATCAGTGGTTTATCTTTACCAGCGTCAACGGGGTTAAATACTTCTTCAACCGGCTGCGCCACCTGGGAAGGGACATTCGGGATCTGCACGGAGCCAGGATTTGCGCCATTGGCCCCCAGACCCGCAAGTCACTGCATGACCTGGCCCTGCGGGTGGATTACGTCCCCGGCGAATACCGGGCCGAGGAGATAGTCAGCGGCCTGCGTGATTTAATTAAACCCGGCGACCGGGTGCTGCTGCCCCGGGCTGACATTGCCAGGGGGGCACTGCCCGTAGGTTTGGCCGCCCTGGGCGCCCGGGTAGATGAGGTAACAGCTTACCGCACCGTGGCCGGCCGGGGCAACGCTCCGCTGATAACCCAGATGCTGAACGACGGCGACATAGATATTATTACGTTTACCAGTTCCTCCACGGTACGTAACTTTGTGGAACTGCTGGGCCCGGGCAACGTGCCAGAACTTATCGGCCGCGCTCTGGTGGCCTGCATCGGCCCCATTACGGCCCAAACAGCGCACGAACTGGGCTTAACGGTACACATACAAGCCAAGGAATATACTATTGACGGCTTACTGCAAGCCATCTTGGCCTACAACAAGGAGAATGGACATGATTAGCGTTAGCAGATTACTCTGCGGAGCCAAGTTTTTCGGCGACTCGCTCCGTTACAAGGCGGACTCGGGTGCCCAGCAACACGGCACCACTGCAGGACACGGTCCGGTGGTGGTATGGAATATGACCCGTACCTGCAACCTGCGCTGCCTGCACTGCTACGCCGGTTCAGATGAGCGGGTGGATCCGGAACAACTGACCACTAAAGAAGCTAAAAAATTTATCGATAGTTTGGCCGATTTCAAGGTGCCAGTAATCCTCTTTTCCGGCGGCGAACCCTTGATTAGGGAAGATTTTTTTAACCTGGCCGAGTATGCCAGGGGTAAGGGTATCCGAGCCACATTATCCACCAACGGTACCTTGATCACCCGTGACGTAGCCAAGGATATTAAAAGCCTGGGTATTAGTTACGTGGGCATCAGCCTGGATGGTATCGGTGCGGACAACGACCGGTTCCGGGGCCGTAAAGGCGCCTTTGACGCCGCCCTTGAAGGCATCCGCGCCTGCCGGGCCATTGACCAGCGGGTGGGATTGCGTTTCACCATCAACCGGCACAACTACCACCAAATGACTGATATTTTCAAATTAATCGAAGCCGAAGACATCCCCAGGATCTGCTTTTACCATTTGGTTTATAGCGGCCGGGGCAGCCAAATGCGCAACGAGGACATTACCCACGCCGAAACCCGCGCCGCCATGGATTTGATTATTGAAAAAACAATGGATTTTCACCAGCGCGGTTTGGGCAAAGAGATTCTAACCGTAGACAATCATGCCGACGGGGTATACATTTACCTGTCGCTGCTTAAATCAGATCCCCAGCGGGCTGAGCGGGTACGCGAATTGCTGCTGATGAACGGGGGCAATCGCTCCGGAGTAGCCATCGGAGCGGTGGACTGGGCCGGCAACGTGAATCCCGACCAGTTTACCCGTAACCATCTGCTGGGTAACATACGGGAAAGGGCCTTTGCCGAAATCTGGCAGGACACCGACCATCCCATACTGCGCGGTCTAAAGGACCGCAAGCCCCTGCTTACCGGGCGCTGCGCCTCCTGCCACTGGCTGGCCATGTGCAACGGCAACTTCCGGGCCCGGGCCGAGGCAGTATACGATGATTTCTGGGCTTCCGACCCCGCCTGCTACCTGACCGACGAAGAAATTAGGTAGAAGCTGTCATCCTGAGCGCTAGCAAAGCCCTTAGTGTTGTCATCCTGAGCGCAGCGAAGGATCTGGCTTTAAGATTCTTCGCTGCGCTCAGAATGACATAAAAAATACTGGTCTCGCGGCAGCGGCAGGATGTCTACTCAGGAGTCAGAATATAAGAACGGTTTATCGTCTCGAATTTATTCTGACTACTGACTACTGATTACTGATTATATTTTCCCTGGAGGTTGGATCAATGTATTATCCTATAACCAGGCCCCGGCGGCTGCGTAGCAGTGCCAATATGCGCCGGCTGGTACGGGAACATCACCTGCGGGTGGACGACCTGATTTACCCGCTTTTTGTCACCGCTGGCCGGGACGTTAAAAAACCGGTGCAGTCCATGCCCGGCGTATATAATATTTCCCTGGATTTGCTGCTGCCCGAGGTGGAAAAAGCGGTGCAACAGGATATTCCAGGTATTTTGCTGTTCGGGCTGCCTGAAACCAAGGACGCCATAGGCAGCGGTGCCTATGACGATAATGGGATTATCCAAAATGCCGTGCGGGCGGTCAAGGACAAGTACCCGGAACTGCTGGTGGTTACCGATGTCTGTCTGTGCGAGTACACCGACCACGGTCATTGTGGCCTTATCCGCGATGGCCAGGTACTAAACGACGCCAGTCTGGAACTTTTAGCCCGTACCGCCCTGTCCCACGCCCAAAGCGGCGCGGATATGGTGGCGCCTTCCGACATGATGGACGGCCGGGTGCAGGCCATCCGGGAAGCCCTTGATGAGCATGGTTACGCCGGGACACCGGTTATGTCTTACAGCGTTAAATATTCCTCCGCCTTTTACGGGCCTTTTAGGGAGGCCGCCGGCTCGGCACCCCAGTTCGGTGACCGTAAGACCTACCAGATGGATCCGCCCAATGTGCGGGAAGCCCTGCGAGAAGCCGAACAAGATATCGCTGAGGGCGCGGATATAATCATTGTCAAGCCCGCGATGGCGTACATGGACATCATTGCTGCGGTGCGGGAAAATTGTGATCTCCCCGTGGCGGCCTACAACGTCAGCGGTGAATACGCCATGATCAAAGCCGCTGCCCAGATGGGCTGGATTGATGAGCAAAAGGTCACTATGGAAATGCTCACCGGCCTAAAACGGGCGGGAGCAGACATAATTATCACCTATCACGCAGTAGACGCGGCCCGCTGGCTGCAAGAAACATAACCGGTAAGGTGCCAGGTGTTGCAAGTTGAAAGTTGCGTGTTTTGCAGCTTTCAACTTGCAACACCTGGCACCAAAAAACAATTTAAATGGACGGGAGTGGTGGCTATGCTGGTATCGTGGAACACCACCAACGCGTGCAACCTATATTGCAAGCACTGCTACAGAGATTCCGGCATCAAGGCGGAAGAAGAACTAAACACCGCCGAAGGCCTTAAACTGATTGATGAAATTGCCGCGGCCGGTTTTAAGATTATGATTTTTAGCGGCGGCGAACCATTAATGAGGGACGATATTTACCAACTCATTAAACACGCTTCCGTCAAAGGACTCAGGCCGGTGCTGGGCTCTAACGGCACCCTGATCACCCCGGAAGTAGCCCGTAAGCTGAAAGAGGCGGGGGCTCTGGCGGTGGGTATCAGCCTGGATAGCACCGATCCCCTGCGGCATAACGATTTTCGATCCTCTTCCGCTGCCTGGCAGGGCGCCGTGGATGGTATGCGGAACTGCCAGGCGGCGGGACTGCCGTTCCAGGTGCACACCACCGTAATGGACTGGAACAGCGGGGAAATAGAAGACCTTACCGATCTGTCTGTCAAATTGGGCGCCCGCGGCCACCATATCTTTTTTATGGTTCCCACCGGCCGGGCTGTAAATATAGAAGAAGAAACCCTACGCGCCACCGAATACGAAGAACTGCTGGAACGCATTATTAAAAAACAAAGTCTGGTGGACATCGAGCTTAAACCCACCTGTGCGCCCCAGTTCATGCGCATAGCCCGCCAGTTGGGAGTAGACATGCGCTTCAGCCGGGGCTGCCTGGCGGGCACCGCTTATTGCATCATCAGTCCCAAGGGCGACGTGCAGCCATGCGCTTACCTGGATATCCCGCTGGGCAACGTACGCCAGGTTTCTTTCGGAGAAATTTGGCGGGAAAACGAAGTTTTAAAAAAATTGCGCACTATGGATTACGACGGCGGGTGCGGCAGCTGTCAGTACAAAAAGATTTGTGGCGGCTGCCGGGCCAGGGCTTACTTCTACCACGGCGATTACATGGCTGAAGAGCCCTGGTGTCTGTACCGGGAAGGAAAGGTTATTCAGCCATGAGCCTGGATCACATCGACAGAAATATACTTCAAATCATCCAGTCCGATTTTCCGCTGGTGGAAAGGCCCTACCTGCAGGTCGCCGAATCAATAGGCATAACCGAAGGGGAAGTGTTGGAACGCATCGGGCGCATGCAAGAGCAGGGTTTAATCCGCCGCCTGGGTGGACTGTTTAATTCCCGCCAACTGGGCTACACCGGAACCTTGTGCGCCATGCGGGTACCCCCGGAAGATATCGAACGGATAGCCGGCATTATCAACGAGTACCACGGCGTAACCCACAACTACCTGCGCAACCACGATTACAACATGTGGTTTACTCTACTGGCGGAATCAGACAACAGACTAAAAGAATTGCTAGCCGAGATCAGTCACAAAACCGGCATCGATCACATTTTAGATTTGCCGGCGGTAAACCTCTTCAAAGTGCGGGTGAACTTCGAGCTGTAAAACTCAGTAGTCAGAAGTCAGAATAAAAAAACTAAAAATTTATCGGTTGGTCATTATTTGGTAAGGGTAAGCGTGATTATTTTTTATTCTGAATCCTGCCCTGAAAATATCCTTTGGATTGTAGGGAACGCCCCCTGTGGCGTTCCGTCCATAGGCCGGAGATGACGTTTAATACGGAACGGCACAGGGGCCGTTCCCTACGAAAATGACAGGGTTCATTGCATACCTGAATAGTTACTTTCATTCTACTGATGGTGCCGCGCAATAGCGGCGTGGGGGTCTGACTACTTAAAAAATTAAGGAGTACATCATGTTAAGTGACCTGGAGATTAGAATAGTCAGGGAACTACAAGCCGGTCTGCCGCTGGTGGAAAGGCCTTACCTGGAATTAGCCCGGCGGGTGGAACTGACCGAGGGAGAATTGATCACAACCATTAAGGACATGATTAAGCGGGGGATTATCCGGCGTTTCGGTGCTGCTTTAAAGCACCAAGACCTGGGTTTTACCGCCAACGCGATGGTGGTTTGGGACGTTCCCGAAGACAAGGCGCCCCAGGTGGGCCGGATAATGGCCGGCTATAAACAGGTATCCCACTGTTACCAACGACCGCGCCGGCCGGACTGGCCCTACACCATATTTACCGTGCTACACGGTCAAAGTCGTGACGATTGCCAAAAAACGGCCGCCGAACTGGCCGCCGCCACAGGCATAAAGGAGTATAAGCTGCTATTCAGTACCAGAGAACTGAAAAAAAGCAGTATGAAGTATTTTTTATAAAGGTCGGTGATAATGATGCATAAGGGATTTGAACGTTCGGAACGGTTGTACAGAGAAGCATGCGAGCTAATCCCGGGCGGTGTAAACAGCCCGGTGCGCGCTTTTAAATCAGTGGGCGGTACCCCGGTGTACATTGAAAAAGGGGACGGCGCCCTGATGTACGATGCCGACGGCAATACTTACATAGACTATGTGGGCTCCTGGGGACCGCTAATCTTGGGACATCGGCACCCTGCAGTAATCGGCGCGCTAAGGGAATGCTTGGAGGTCGGCACCAGTTTTGGCGCCCCCACCGAACGGGAAACCGATCTGGCCCGGTTAATTGTCAATGCCCTGCCCGCGATGGACATGGTCCGCCTGGTCAATTCAGGCACCGAAGCCACTATGAGCGCCATCCGAGTGGCCCGCGGCTACACTGAAAGGCATAAAATTATCAAGTTTGCCGGCTGTTACCACGGTCACGCCGATTTCCTGCTCATTAAAGCCGGTTCCGGTGCCCTGACCCTGGGCGTACCCACCAGCCCCGGCGTACCCCCGGGCACCGCCGAGAACACTATTGTGGCTCCTTTTAATGACCTGGAGGCGGTCAAAGAAATCTTTGCCGCTGCCGGTGAGGAAATAGCTGCGATTATTGTGGAACCGGCTGCCGGCAACATGGGTCTGGTGCCGCCGGCCCCCGGTTTTTTGGAGGGGTTGCGGGAGGTTACTCGCCAGTATGGCGCACTACTGATATTTGATGAAGTGATGACCGGCTTCAGGCTGGCCTACGGCGGGGCCCAAAATCGTTATCACATTGAACCCGATTTAACCTGTCTGGGTAAAATTATCGGCGGCGGTATGCCGGTGGGGGCCTATGGTGGCAAACGGGAAATTATGTCCCGGGTGGCCCCGTCCGGACCCATTTATCAGGCCGGCACCCTGTCGGGCAATCCCTTGGCCGTCTCGGCAGGTATTGCCACACTAAAAGAACTGCAAAAGCCTGGTGTATACGAAGAGCTGGAGACCAAATCTGCCCGCTTGGACGCCGGTTTACGGCAGGCTGCGACGGAAGCGGGGCTGGAGCTGACCTTCAACCGGGTGGGTTCCATGCTGTGCACTTTCTTCACCCCCCAGCCCGTCACTGATTTTACATCGGCTTGCAGCGCGGATACCGAAATGTTCGGCAACTTCTTCCGGGCCATGCTGGAAGAGGGGGTTTACCTGGCCCCGGCCCAGTTTGAAGCGGCTTTCATGTCCCTGGTTCATACCGACGAGCAGATTGACCATACCATCGAGGCAGCCCGGATAGCCTTTAAAAAAGTCAGCAATAGAAATTAATAGCCTTCAAAATGGGAACAGCATTGGTTTTGCAAAATAAACCGGAGCGGTTCCCTTTTTGTTTACGGGGTAAGGACATGCAACCTTTACTGGAAATAGCCAACCTGGCCTTTAAAACCGGCGCCACTACCGGGCCCATAACTGTATCCGCCAATCTGTTACCGGGCATGGCCCTAATCGTTGCCGGGCCGTCAGGAGTGGGCAAATCAACGCTGCTGCGCACCATTTGCCGTCTGCACGGCTTTCATTCAGGTGCAGTGCGTCTGGCGGGGCAGTCATGGGATACTTTTTCGGTCTACCGGTGGCGCAGGCTGGTACATTACATCCCCCAAAAGCCGGTGGTTTTTAAAGGTACGGTTTGGGACAACCTGACGGTGCCTTTTTCAATAGCACTTGTACAAAAAGAACTCTCCTTTAACCCGTCTGAAGCGCGGCGCCTGCTGGCGCTTTTATTAACGCACAACGACCCGCACCAGGATGCCGCCACTCTGTCCGGCGGCGAACAGGCCCGGCTGGCGCTAATCCGGTCCATGCTGCTAGAACCTGATGTATTACTGCTGGATGAGCCGGCGGCGGCTCTGGACGGGGACACCGCCACCTTGGTGATGCAAATCCTGGCCAAGTGGCTAACCGAGAAGAAACAACGGGGCCTAGTCATGGTTTCCCACGGCAATGACGCCGCTAAGCTTACCCAATTTGGAGTAGCAGTTGATTTTTTGTACTTAAGCAGATTAAAATAAATGAACATGTGACCAAGTATAATGTTTAAAAGAAGCAAAGGCCGGGAGGTCGGGCTAATGAATGAAGGAGTAATCCCCATTACTAACGCGCAGCTGGTTCTTAGCGTCGTTCTGGTGCTAACTGCCGGCATTGTTTCGGCATTACTGCGACTGGGACTGCTACAGTCCCTGCTATGGGGCACCGTCCGCACATTCGCCCAGTTATTCTTTATCGGTTATGCGCTGTCGTACATATTCAATCTCAACCACCCGGTGTTAATTTTCGGTATTATTTTAGTCATGTGCACCATTGCCACCCGGGCTTCGATGCGCCGCATACCACATCAATCCGGTTACCTGGCTCTGATTGGTTTTTTGTCCCTAACCGTCAGTACATTCCTGGTGGGTATTATTGTGGTGGCGTTAGTTATTGGCCCCCAGCCCTGGTATTTGGCGCGCATTGTAATTCCCATTTTTGGCATGATCTTAGGTAACTCCGTAAACGGCATCGCTCTGTCCCTGGAGCGTCTGTACGCAGAAATAAGGACACACGCCGCTGAAATCGAAGCTTTGCTGTCCTTTGGCGCCACTCCTTGGGAAGCGGTACAGGAACGAGTGCGGGAATCGCTCCGGGCCGGCATGACCCCCACGATCAATTCCCTAATGGTGGTAGGACTGGTTAGTTTGCCGGGCATGATGACAGGTCAGATACTGAGCGGAGTGGATCCGCAGCAAGCCGTAAGATACCAGATTGTGGTCATGTTAATGATTACCGCAGCCGTATCGATAGGCTGCTTGATGCTGGTACTTTTAACCTACAAAAGATTCTTTACCGCCCAAGCAGCCCTTGATTATAGCATTTTAGGCATTAAAGGCGCTCACCCCGAAAAAAAGGCCGTTAAAGCAAGAAAAACAGCCAATTGGAAAAAGCTATTTGACAGAAATAAAGGCAAATGATATATATATTAAAAGTATGTGAATTTTGTAACTATGCTTTTTTTCAGAGAATACGCCGTTTGTATCAATTTCTTTATCAGCGTATCACTGTATTACGGGGCAGCTCAAAAGGTTATAATTATCACTTGCTGCACAGCGACAATAGCTGCGTTGTTTTTTTTACCGAATAGGAGTAGGAGGCGGATTTTTTGAAAACTTTAAGGGTGCCGGAAGCAACGGTAACCAGGCTGTCCATTTATTCAAGATTCCTGGAACGATTAGATAAAAACGGCATCACAACAGTTTCATCGGGTGAAATTGCAGAAGGAGTGGGAGTAAGCCCCGCTCAGGTTCGTAAGGATTTGGCTTATTTTGGTGAATTCGGCACCAGGGGTGTAGGTTATAACGTTAAGGATCTGATGAAGTACACCCTAAAAATTTTAGGCTTGGATCAAACCTGGTCGCTGGCCATTGTCGGGGCGGGAAATCTCGGTTTTGCCCTTTGCACCTACCACGGTTTTAACGTCAGAGGTTTTGATATTGCCGCAGTTTTTGACAATGACCCCACTAAAGTCGGCAAAAAAATTGGCGACCTGGAAGTACTACCGCTGGATAACTTCCCCGAAGTGTCAAAAAGTGAAAACATACGGATTGGTATCATTGCCGTACCCATCAGAGGCGCCCAAGAGGTGGCGGACATGATGATCAGTAACGGGGTTGAAGCGATACTTAATTTTGCGCCGATAGCCCTAAGCGTGCCGGAGCATGTGGAAACCCGTAATGTAGACCTATCGGTTAAACTGGAAATCCTAACTTTTAACCTGGGTTTCCGGGCCGCCCAGAGCTTATAAAACTAGTTAACAAAACCTTAAACTACAATAACCTGCCCGGTAGGGTAGGTTATTGTACTTTTGGGGGTTAACTGGGCACCCGCAAGGGTGCCCCTACAACAGATGATTGGGGGGAATCACGTGGATAATTACCTGCATGTATTGGAAGTTCGTACTGCTGGTCGGGAACAATTTGTTGACATTACACCGGGAATAATTGAATTTCTTGCTCAGAGCGGTGTTCAAGAAGGGGTATGCCTGGTTTATGTGCCGCATACCACAGCCGGAGTGACCATTAACGAGGGAGCCGACCCCAGTGTGGTAGATGATATTCTAATGCAGCTGGATAAGCTGGTACCTTGGAGCAACGGTTACCGGCATACCGAAGGCAATTCGGCTGCCCACATTAAGTCCTTGCTGACCGGGGCGGAAAAAACGGTGCCTGTGACCGGGGGGAAACTAACGCTGGGTACGTGGCAAAAAATTTTTTTCTGCGAATTCGACGGCCCCCGCCGGAGAAAAGTGATTATTAAAGTACTAGCCGGTATTTAATCTTTACAATAAGAATTATGTGCACATTACGCAAGTAATTTAATGTGGACAAGTGACCATTGAGTGGTTAACGCAAAATTAAACAAGAATTATTAGGTCTTTAAGTAATAACAGTTTAATTTTCTTATGTACCAAAAGTAACTAAGCAAAAACTATTGCTTAACTTAAAAATGTTTTTTAAATCTTTAAAAACCATTTTAGTTGCACTTAATCCAGCTTATTGCTTTATGCTAAACATTGCTTTTGATACTGACATATGCCCAATAAAAAAACAATAGACTTAAACTGGAAAGCATGTTAATATATTGTTAAATATTTTGCATGTTACCAACGCCCTTAATAAATATTGTAAAAAATTAAAAATTAGATTGAACTGGTTATTTAATTCCTGGTCGCAGCATATAATATTAATAATTACATAAAAGTTTAACAAAAACGCCGCAAGCTTTACTTTTGGCGTT
>LADP01000039.1 GCA_000961575.1 Peptococcaceae bacterium BRH_c8a | reverse complement strand
CGCGGCGACGCCAAGCGTCAGTTGCACCGGGAAGTCGAACTCATGCGCGGTATTCAGCAATTGCAACCGGTTGTTATCGTAGATGAAGCGCATCTTTTGGACAAAGAAATGCTAGAAGAGGTACGGTTCCTATTGAACTTTAAAATGGATGCCCAAAGCCCTATGGCACTGATTTTGGTGGGCCAGAGCGAACTGTGGGATAAGTTCCAGCTTCAAGCGTACGCCGCCATCCGCCAACGGATCGACCTACAATGTAAACTGCCGCACCTGGATCGGGCCCAGGTCGGGGAATATATTAATCGGCACCTGGCTTATGCCGGTGCCGAACACGATATCTTTTCAGACAATGCGATTGATGAGATTTTCCGCTATTCCAGCGGTGCGGCCAGGCTTGTGAACAAGGTTTGCACCCATTGCATGCTTTATGGAGCTCAGAATGGCCGTCGGATTATTGATGATCACATGGTGAAGTTGGTTATCCAGGGAGAATTGTTATAATTCTCCCTTCCCCGGGCTGGTTTTGGTCACTAAGTCCGTCAACTCGTGGACAATTAACACCGTCTATTACTGGACGTTATAGGGCGTTAGTAACATCCTATGCTGTATAGACTATGGTTTACACACCCCGCAGGGTACATAGCCCGCAGTTTGTGCATCGGATTTACTATTAAACCAGGTTTCGTTTTCTGGGTTTATACTCTGTGCGTACCGACAGCTGGGGTAATGGTATTTATCCGATTTTATGCTGCCCACGTAACGCTGTAAAGTTACTTCCCCACCTTCTATTACGACTGAATCACTGCTTATTGGTTTATCCGAAACGGTGAAAACATTTACTTTATTTCCATCACTAAATACAACAATATGACCATTAACATTTGTTTGATAAACTTCCGAACCGATTTTAACCAGTTTAGTTATCGTTTCTGAGTGGGGGTGGCCGTAACTGTTATCTTCGCCTAGCATGATTATTGATGTTGATGGGCTTACCTTCTTCAAGAATGCATCCGAAGTTGATGTTCTACTTCCGTGGTGACCAACCTTCAAGATGTCGCTCTTTAAGGTTGTGGCATCCGTTCTTTCCATTAAGTACTTCTCTGCCTCTGCTTCTGCGTCGCCCGTCAAAAGAAACCCTACCTGGTTGTGTTGGAGCTTTAGCACTATTGAATTATTATTACTGTCTGCCATAGTTGTCCCAGGGTGCAATATGGTGATTTTTACACCTGGGTCAATATTAATAGAATTAAATGCGTGGGCGATTTCAAAGCTGATATCCTTCTGGTCAATTAAACTGAGATAATCCTCATAGGTCTTGCTTGTATGTGGATATCCCGAGTCAATTACCTTATTAACTGGAAAGTTATTAAGTACATTTAAAAGTCCGCCAATGTGATCTTCGTGCGGGTGTGTAGCCACTACTATGTCTATGGACGTTATGCCAGCTTTTTTGAGGTATGATACTAGCTTTTCGCCAGCAGTCCTGGGGCCACCATCGACCAGCATGGATTTGCCATTCGGGAACTGGATCAGTATAGCATCGCCCTGGCCAACATCGATAAAGTGGGCTTTCATTTTGCTCTTTGTAGGCGGGTCTGACGGTGGTGATCCAGAGCCTGAGCCTGATGTAATGGTAATTGTGCGGGTGTTGCCATCCCATACAACGTTGGATCCAAAGGCTTCGCCAACAAATCTAAGCGGCACCAGGGTTCTTTGATTTATTATCTTGCCAGGAACATCGAGTTCTACTGGACCATTATTTTTGTAAGCTGTTTTGGAGCCTATAGTCAAGGCTACAACTGTTCCATCTTTTGTTGCTGTTACTGTTTGCGTGTCTCCATCCCACTTGACATCGGCGCCAATGGCCTCGAATATTGCCCTTAGAGGCACCAACGTACGGCCGTTATCCAATGTAGGCGGAACGTCAAAAGATAGCTGGGAACCATTGAGTTTTACTGAGATGTCACTGGCAGTAGCCGTTCCGCAGAGTGATAGGGCCAATACCAGTACAAGGAGCAATATAAATATTTTTTTCAAACTAAACACCTCCTAAGAATATTAACTGGCCACAAAATGACGAAGCCACCTGTTACCTAGGTGGCTTGTAACTTTAAACTAATTTCTGGATATAAAACACAAACACCTTCTTAAAGTTACCTAAAATTGATATATAAGGAAACCACACTTCGTTCATTTACATACCTAGGTTTTTAGTGCGAGCTACTTAAGAAGTATTCTATCTGGAAATATGTGCTAACCCGTAATTATCTTAAATTACATGATTTAAAATGGTTTCATTAATTGTTTTTCAAGAGGGAAAATCTTAGGATAAAATTAAAAGCTAAATAACTTCCATTTTAACTCTAGTCCTCACCTTCTTCGGTTATTTCAAGCTTTAAGTTCCATCCCTCATAGCTCATAAGCATTTTGCCTACCTGGTTCCAAGTATAAGCCTTGCCGTCAATGATTACTTTGGGAATCTGCCCGTTAAAGTCATCATCCCACTCAATGCGGCCAACCAGTTTATCATGTAGTAATGTATACATTACTTGTCCGTCGAAACGCTTTTGCTTGATGTATTTAACCGACAGACCTTTATTTATTTTATTTAATAGTCTTTGCAAGCTAAATTTAGGGTTCTCCTCTAGCTTTGCGTATATAAGAAATTGATAACCTTCCTCTAGAACCTTGCCATTTTTGTTTTCATAAGCATTCCATTTAACCCCCAGGGGAAATAGGCGCTTCTGTATATAGAAATTTCGCAGCTTACCACTACTGTCCTTGGTCTGGTAGGTCTCTTTGAAATCGTTGTAATTATCAACACCCATGAGATCAGCCATTTCTTCATTATGGCATCTATTGCAAAGGAGTCTGGTTTGGTCTACCCCGTCTGTTAGCATTACCATGCCGTAGGTGCTTTCGCCGCAGTTAGAGCATGATTCCTTTGTCATTATGCGTTCCTCCATGTCAATGGATATCTACTGGATTCTTTAATTATATCAGGTGGCAGAATGTAACTTCTACTAACGGCTAAAATTTGCGCCAATCAAGTTATCTATTTATGCCCTACCGTTAATGACTAAAATTAATTGCAGAGTTGATAAAAACCTAAGTGCCATGACCTATAACAATGTTTGAGTTCTACCAAGACGAGTTCAATAATTCTTAGTACCGAACTTCATCACTAATCTATCTCCGATAAAGAGAACCAAACTCTCATAAAGGCAAAGGTTGGGAACAGTTTACAGATAGGATAATTAAGTCGCTTAATAATAAGGCTGAACCCATTGTATTTGTTCTTTGGGATAACAAAGCTAGGACTAAATTAAAGATTATAAATAAAAAGAAGCACAAAATAATTGAATCTTTTACATCCCAGCCCCTTATCTGCCAGACGAGGGTTTTTCGGCAGCCGACCTTTCTCTAAGATTAACGAATTTTTAAATCGCAGGCAGGACCACTATTGACTGGCAGATTGAAGATATATAATACAGCTTGTCATTAAGTAACTAGTTTAAAGTTTTTTAATCAAAGCTATATTTAAACGATACCGAAAATACCAATTATGTTAACTGTTAAAAAATGTAATAAGGGGCTAAGGCCTTGTACCTAAAGGTCTTAGCCCCTCTTCCCTTTTTTAGCGCTATTCATAAAATAAGTATTATGTAAACTTGCGGGTAATTGAGGGGGGCGGTAGAGTTTTATCGTTCTTCCGTAGGACGGCGAATTAATTTTTAGTGCCGAACTTTCTAGCTACTTGCACTGGCTATCTTGGTTGTAGTTTTGGCGAGGCGGTTCTACGCAATTATGCTTTAAAAAAAACCTCGCCATCGGCGAGGTTCACTTTATGGGGTCAGGCCTGTCGTAACTATACTAACTCTATTATTTATATATTTAAATTTTGCAGTTAGTATAGTTACGACAGGCCTGACCCCCTCAAACATATTATGTAAACAAAGCCCTGTCCCAATTTAGGCGGGATGGATAGCCACCCCGCCTAAATTCATTACTTACCCTTTTTCATTGGAAAAACGCCGCCGTGGATACGTCTGGCGTCGGAAACATTAAAGAAGGCATTGGGACAATGACAATTAATTAAATTAAGTGCCTTGTTCAGATCCTTACGTTTAATCATTACAAATAGCATGGTTCTTTCACCGTCTCTGCCGCATCCCTGCACCGCGGTAATACCAAAACCCTCATCGCGCATCAAGCGAGTAAATTCTTCTACCATTTCTCTGGGCGGTATAATATGAACCGATAAAAACCCGATGGCCAATTTGGATTCAATAACGCTGCCAACGTAGTTTCCCATGGCAAAACCGCCGGCATAAGCAATAATTTTAACCGGGTCGTCCATGCCGCCTTTTAGAACCTCGTTTAGAGCCAGCACAAATATTGATACTTCAAAGAAACCTATGACGGCGGCCCATACGCGCCGGTCCCGCATCAACATCAAAATACGCAGGACATCCAGCGACATGTCAGCTACCCGGGCGATAAATATAAATAAATAAGAAAAAATAATTGGGTACCACTGTTCCACTTTAAAAACCCTCCATTTTTTGTCCGAGCCATCAGTTGTTAATTAGCCTTTGAAGTACAAATGGGAACCAACAATGCGTTCCCATTTGTACTTCAATATTCGATTTTAACTTCCGTTTTCCTGCTAACCTAAAACGATGTACTAACCTTTTTGTCCTTATTCCGCATAATCCCAAAATAACTGTCCAACAGCCGGTTGGTGCAGTTATGTGCAGATATCTTTTCTGCGTTTATAGCGGCTTTTCGGCCCATCGAACGCAGTACATTTTCATTGTTCAATAAATATATTATTTTGTCCGTGAACAGATCCATGTTTAAATCAGTGAGAAAACCGTCTATGCCATCCTCAACCATTTCTGATACACCAAACGCCCTGACCGCTACCACCGGCAATCCTGCTGTTTTAGCCTCCCCGATTACCAAGCCCTGTGTTTCGGTAACTGAAGCGAAGGCAAAGATATGAGCACTATTATATGCCAGGGCTGTTTCATCACCAGTAAGGGTACCGGTGAAGATTACCTTGTCGGCTATACCTAAATTGATACATTGTTTAACCAGGGCTTCTTTTTCCGGCCCGTTTCCAACCAAAATCAGTCTGGTATCGGGGAATAAATTAACAATTCGCTTAAAACTGTTGATAATAAAGCTAAAATTCTTTTCCTTGCCCAAACGGCCCACAGACATTATTATTCTATTGGCCGGGTCAATGTTGAATTTTTTTTGCAGCCAGTCTTTTTGGTCTTTACGAAAATTTTGCAAATTAATTCCGGTGGGAATAACCCGAATTTGACTGGCCACACCCCAACTTTTTAGATGTCCAGTTATAACCCCGGTGGGTACAATCACCAGATCACAATTATTACAAAAATCGGTGCAGAATTTTCTTGTTATTTCCCGGGTCAGGTTCTGCCCGAATGGCACATAATGCACATACTGGTCGTATAACGTGTGAAAAGTGAACACCAAGGGCAGGTTAAGTTTTTTGGCCCACCTGGCTCCCAACCGCCCCAGCATAAAAGGCGAATGCACATGAATGATGTCCAGGTCAAGTTTCTTAAGCAGTGGTCGCAATCGAAAAGAAATGGGTAACGCCAGCGTAAAATCACTGTTTGTCGGTGCCGGTATGGATGAAAACCGGAAAACACCGTGTTCATTGCCCTCACATTTTGGATAATCAGGAGCAAAAATATATGTTTCGTGACCCTGAGCCTGGAGTTCTTCTGAAAAAGTTTCTATCGACCTTACCACTCCGCTGGTATATGGCCGGTAACTATCAGTAAAAATACCAATTTTCAGGCCCAACAATGGTCACCCCTTTCATCAAAAGTTATGCTTTAATTAGGCGGCGGCCATATGATTTCCATTTGGGTTATACGCCACCCATATGGGGTGTTATGTAGACTAAAAGCTCCACACCCTTGCCCCATTTCGGTTCCTTCGGGGCTTGTTTCCATTAAGTAGGCTAGAACCAGAGCCGTCTCTCCATCGTTATACACAATATGACACTTTGGTGCAAAAGTCAAGGTATGCCAGTCGGTGCCTGTACTTCTAAATTGTTCAACTGAATCTATCAATTCGGTTAGTAATAGACCGTCATACAGTCGGCCAAGCTCTTTTTTATATTCCGGTTCGTTAACCCAGCCGTTATATTCAACCGCTTGCTTTACCAAATGCATAATTTCTTGAGCATTAGCGGGCTTAATAATGCTCACGGGAGCAGCAGTCAGGACAGAGCAGTTTAAAATGAGTACAAAAAACAGAGCAAGTGGTGCCGACCATAGCTTCACGCAAACCGCCTCCGGTAAAATATGTTAATGTAGTTACATATTAACATATTTTACCGGACAGTGCACTTGAAATAAGCTCGATCAACCGGATTCAAATCACTTATTCTTTAGGCAGTTGTTATAGCCCCCTGCTGCTTTCCGGTCGTAACGGAACCGCGTCCGGTTCTGAAACGGCTTGCTCCAGCAGGGCTACCAGTTTATCCCGGTCCCTGTTGAGGACGCCCCTTAGCGGCAGGTAGTTAGACGCATGGTTAGAACGAAACACACAATTTGTTAAATTTACATTTTCCAAAAGGCATTTGAGTTCTTTCAATATGTCTATGGTGCCGGGAATCTTAAATTCCCCTTGTTGAATTTTTCGATATAACGGGGTATCAGGCACTACCATCAAGGTGAGTGTTCCCGCGTAAGTGGGGTCTATGTTACTTAACACCCTGGCTGTGTCAGTGGCGTGCTCCCGCCACAATTCATAACCGCCCAGACCATTGATGATGGTAACTGAAAGCTCAAATCCCGCCTGGATGGCTTTTTTGCCAGCCTCCACCATCTGCGCGGCAGTTACTCCTTTGCTTACCGTCTTTAAAATTCTTTCGCTACCGCTCTCCAAGCCCATATAAAGCAGGCTTACGCCTGATTTACGAATGTCTTGTAATTCAGTTGTGGTTTTGGCCAGAATGTCCAGGGGGCCGGCATACATACTGATACGTTCCAGCCCGGGCAGTTTACTATACAGATACTGTGCCGTTTGTGTGATAAGCGGAGCCGGGGCTGACAGTGCGTCACCATCGGCCAGAAAAACCCTGTGCATGCCGACCATCTGCAGTGCACACAAGTCAATGTCTTTTTGTACTTCAGCCCAGGACTTAATGCGGAACTTTTTACCCCGATACATACCGCAAAAAGTACAGGCGTTATGACGACACCCGATAGTAAGTTGCAGAATTAGACTGTAAGCTTCGCTGGGCGGCCTAAAAACTGGAGGTTCTAAATGCATGACGGTCCTCCTTTAAAGAGGATGTTTAATTTTTGTAACCACTTAAAAATTAATCAATGTTTAAGGTTTTTCTGCACTTTTTGAATGGCAGCAGTAATAGCAGCAATAACCTGTACTTTGCCTCCGATTAGCTCGTAAACAGTACGGGTAATTATGGTTCCCTGATCCGTGACCACATATTTGACCGGTAGGCTGTTTAAAGCCAGGGCCATGATGTCGTCCCGGCAGCGCTCACAACGGCAAATATCAGGATATTTGTTGGCATAATTGTCCAAAACATCATCCAGCAGCGATTTGACAGCCACTTCCGGGTAATTTATAATCACTTTTACTATTCCTCTCCCTTTTCTTATAAAGTGCCTTAAGTCCCCAAGCAAATGCCCAACTGTCTAGCCACTTTAATCAGTTCGCCGTCCGTGGGGACAGTGCGCAGTTCTCCAACGGCCTCTGCCAGCGGGACTGATTCTATGTTTAGGCCTTTCAAGCAGGCCATCTTGCCGAAATTGCCTTCGGCCACCAAGTTCACAGCACCTACACCGTAACGGGTGGCCAGGATGCGGTCAAAGGCAGTGGGTGATCCACCTCTTTGCAGGTGGCCCAGGACAGTAACCCTGCTTTCCTTACCGGTGGCTAATTCAACTGCTTGGGCTACCGCATCGCCGATGCCGCCAAGCCGGATCGGGTCAAAGCTGCCCTCAACCATCTTTTTAACCACCATCTCCCCGTCTTTGGGCTTGGCTCCTTCAGCCACTACAATGATACTGAATTTTTTCTTTTCCTTGCTGCGGGCATTAATTTTTTCTATGACCACGTCAATGTCGTAAGGTATTTCAGGGATTAAAATAACGTCTGCTCCGCCGGCCAATCCTGAGTATAACGCTATCCAACCGGCGTACCGCCCCATTACTTCCAGCACCATGACCCGGTGATGGGATTCGGCAGTGGTATGCAGTTTATCCAGCGCCTCGGTGGCTGTGGCCAGGGCAGTGTCAAAACCAAAAGTCTGGTCGGTGGCGGAAAGGTCGTTGTCAATTGTTTTGGGCACCCCTACTACCTTCAGGCCCTGGCTGTACAATTCATTGGCAATGGCCAGGCTTCCGTCGCCGCCGATAACGATTAGCGCTTCAATACCATGAATACTGATGTTTTCAAAGACCCGGTCGGAGACATCGGAATAAATTATTTCTTCGCCCCTGGTAACGGGGTAATGAAAGGGGTTGTCTCGGTTGGTCGTACCTAAAATGGTGCCACCAATGGGTAGAATGCCCCCTACGTTAGCTTCGGTAAGTTCCCGGGCTTGGTTCTTAATCAAGCCGCCGAAACCGTTTTCGAAACCCACCACTGACATATTATAAACCCGGCTAGCTGATTTAACTACAGCCCGAATTACCGCATTCAGCCCGGGCGCGTCCCCTCCACCGGTTAGCACGCCTATTCTTTTAACGGCTGACTTAACCACATTATCGCCTCCCTAATAGATAGCTGTCGTAGTGAATTGCTGTAGATACCGGTTAAATGCTGCCGGTTTTTCGTACATCATCATGTGACCGGCTCCGGCTATTATTTCCAGCTGCGCGTTATTAATTTGATTGGCCAGATAACGGCTGTACTTAACCGGGGTCAGCCGGTCTTCTGAAGCCCCCAGCACTAAAGTAGGCACATTAATATCTTTAACCTGACTCATAACATCAAAGCCATTACAGGCGATAAAGTCGTGGTGATAAACTTCGGGGTTGGTTTGTAACATTTCTTCCCTGGCCAGGGTAATTAGTTCGGCAGGAGTGTCCGGACCGTAGGCCAGGTCATTTAGAGGCAAAAAGTGTTTGCCCGCACCGAAATGCTCCAGCATCTCCGGCGCCACCCGCAGCCGTGCTCCTGTGCCCACAAGGATTAGTCCGGCTAGTTGTTGCGGAAACCGCAGAGCAAAATTCATAGCGATGGCCCCGCCCATCGAGTGTCCGGCCAGGATAAAACGTGTCCCAACTACGTGTTCGGCAAAATCGTAAATAAAGTTGGCGTAATCTTCAATGCTCTGGGCTGCCCGGCCTTCTGAAAGGCCATGACCGGGCAAGTCAACGGCTATAGTGAGCCAAACTTGACCCAGATACGGAAGCTGGTAATCCCAGTGCCGGTGATTACCCCCGGCACCGTGGACGAAAATAATTGCTCCCCGGGGCTCATTGCCGGGAACGCCGGCTACATAGTGATACATTTGGCTATTTATATATACTTTAGGCATATTAGACACTCCCCCGGTTTAAAAAAAATACCGGTGCTGGACCGGTATTTTAAAACAATATGTCAGTCAAACAGCAACATCTTTAATATATTCCGAATTAATGGTGTACATCACATGAATGATCTTCCTGGGTTTTGCCGCTACCTTCATATTTCTTCCAGCCCAGGGAAAAAGCCCAACCAATGGCCAGCATGGCTACAGCAGTTACGATACCGAAAATAATTCCCTGCCACCAGACTTCAAAAAACATCTCCCTCATCTCCTTCCTTTAAAGGATGCATTCATATCAATAGCACGTTCTTATTTATAACTTTGGTTTCATTATTCCATCCTATTTGCCATGTCGTCAAGTGTTTCTTGTAACCTGTCGAGTGATTCACCATAGCCGGTCCAGTCCCCTGCTTGAAGCCTTGTCTGGGCCTGATTATACAGGTCATTGGCTCTTTGAATCAGGTCATTCAATTCGGTTAATGGTGCTTCCCCACCAGGTGGTGCCTGCGGATCATCATCGTCTTTACCGATATCATCCTCTGGCACTTGGCCACCAAAAATCTGCTGCAAAGACAGTTCCAGAGTGGGCTCCATAACGATTTTGTCGCCGTGCGCCACAATCACCCGGCGCAGTTCCGGCATTTTACTTGTATCCGCTTGCAGATACAGGGGTTCCACGTACAGTAGCGAGTCCTTAATTGGGATTACCAACAGGTTACCCCGAATAACCGACGTGCCTTGCTGGCTCCAAAGATTAATTTGTTGCGAAATATACGTATCCTGGTCGATACGGGCCTCAATTTGCATCGGGCCGTAAATCAGTTCCTGTTTGGGAAACTCGTAGACTAAAAGTTTTCCGTAATTAGGTGCGTCCGATCTGGCCGCCATCCAGCCAATCATATTTGACTTATTCTTCGGCGTGAAGGGCGAAATCAGAACGAATTCCGAATGGTCATTATCGGGCAGCTTGGTGATGACGTAATAAGGTTCCATCCCGGTTTCTTTATTACCATACTTTTCAGTGGGCAGGTTCCACTTATCCTCCTGGTTATAAAGCATTTCTACATCGGTCATGTGATAAGTGGTATATTTTTCGGCCTGAATGTTAAACAGGTCCACGGGATAGCGAATATGTTCCTGTAGGTCTTCCGGCATTTGGTCAAGCGGTTTAAACACCCCGGGGAAAACCTTTTCGTAAGTCGTAATTACCGGGTCGGTGGTATCCACGGTATAAAAATCAACTACACCGGTATAGGCGTTGACTACAACTTTAACCGAGTTCCTGATGTAGTTGTTACGACCGCTAAATGCTTCGGAATAAGGGAACATGTCCGAAACGGTATACGCATCCCACATCCAGTGCAGTGCACCGTCTTTAGCTACAACTATATAGGGGTCACTGTCATACTTGAGGAAGGGGGCCAGTTTGGGTACCCGCTCCTTAATGTTACGGTAAAACAGCATCTGGCTGTCCGGGGTCATGTCGTTGGCCAGCAGCATTTTATAGTCACCCATAACCAAAGCGAACATTAATTTACGGAACAGGCCGCCTATATTTACTCCGCTGTCCCCTTCATACGTTGTGTATGCGTTTTCATTACCACCGATGGGGTAATCGAACTCCTGAGCTTTGGTATTGACGATGACGTAATTATCGGTTAGTTCACCGAAGTAAATTTCCGGACTGGTTACTTCCACGTCCACATTGGACTGCGGGGGGATATTTTTAATAAAAAATTCGGGCTGCCCTTCGGAAGTCATCCGGTTTACCGGGTTCATGGTAATACCATAGCCGTGGGTATACTTCAAACGCTGGTTAATCCAGGTTTGAGCAGTTTCGGCGAGCTGGGACTGATCCATTTCCCTGGCCGACAGCATTACCTGTCTGTATTCACCATTAATGGTGTACCTGTCGATATCAACGTTTTTCAATGCATAGTAAGGCCGAATAGCCTGCAACTGGGCATATGTTTCTGTTAATGGCCGCCAATCCCAGAGCCTGATGTTATTAATCAACTCCTGGTTTTGTTCAATATCGGCGGCGGTAAGTCTCTGTCCGGCAGGGAATTTTTCAATCTCCACATTGTTCAGGTTATAGGCTATGCGGGTGAATTCAATGGAGTTTTCAATAAACTGAGTTTCCTTGTTCAGTTCGTTGGGTTTGACCACCAGGTTTTGAATAACTGTAGGGTATACACCGCCTAAGAGAATGGAGGCCAGGAACAGTGCGCCTATACCGTAGATAATCAGTTTAAAACGGCGCAGAAAAAGGTTGACCAAAATCAGAACAGCGATGAACAGCGCTATAATCATCAGCGCTTTAAAAGCCAGCAACCGGGCGTTAATATCCGTATAGCCGGGGCCGGCCACTACACCGTTTGGTGAATACAAAAGCATGTACTGCTCCAGGCGGTAACCCCAGGCCCGGACCATGAAAAACAACGCTGCCAGGAACGACAGGTGGAGCCTGGCTGACAGACTATTGAATACCTTGGCCAGCCCCTGACTGCCGGTTTCGGTAACAAAGTAAACCACCGCCACCGCCAGCGCGGCCATGACAATAAACAGGGTTAGTAATCTGTAAATAAACTGTTGAAATGGCAGTTCAAAAACGTATTTGCCAACATCGTTGTTAAAGATGGGATCGGTGAAACCAAAGGATGTTTGGTGCAGGAATTTTTGCAGGATCACCCAATCACCGGTTACTGCCGTACTGGCAAAAAGGCCCAGAAGTAAACTGGCGCCCACATAGACAAGGGTCAAAAGACGAGGGGTAATGAATTTATTCAACGGTGACTGGTGGATAGTGATGATATCTTCGGATTCCATGTACTGGCGTGAATTCAAGCGCTGCAGCACCGCTTTGCGGGTCAGCGTCAGGTTCACAAAAACGAAAATAAACGCCGCTATTCCCACCAGAAAACGCAGGCCAATTTCAGAAAGCAGGATGGTTGTAAATACTTGTGCGTAGCCAAGAGACTGGAACCACAACCAGTCGACATAAAGATTAGCGCCCCACCTGGCCAGCAATAGCAGGAGCACCAGGACGCCAACTATGGCATAAACAAACAACTTCATTCCTTTAGGCAAATAATTCTCCTCCTGTTAATATATAAATGTCAATTACTACATCGGTTTGGCTGCTTTTTTTGTGTCATCGGCTTCATACCTGATTTTTGCCTCGCATAGCTGGCAAAATGAAGGCACCTTTTTGGGGATGTCATCGTCGTCGTCCAGATAGGGGTTTTTATTGTCTTGCGCCATCTGGTCGGGGTCAAATAACCTACCGCACATGATGCATTTTTTTTCAGCCATCTTTAACACCTCCGGCGATAATATTCTAGTAAAATATATTCTTCGCCGGGAGTGTAATTCCCTTCTTAATAGTAAGAACAACGCTTACTAAGTGGGCCAGTGTGAATTATAGAACCTACCCCTAAGCAAACTGATTAAGGGGCTCTTTTTTTATCTCCTCCGCCACTACTTCGGGCAGAATTACCGTCCAGGGATCATCATGCAATATCTGCATGTGGGTGATATCGCTTCCTACCAGGGGGGAAATGGTAAACCGGCCCACAATCCTTACGTGTGCAGTAAAACCTTCGTCTTCCTGGCGAGCTAAATACAGGGCAGTGTTAAACGAAGGAATATTGCAGCTTGCGTAGTATCTAATCACATTTATAAGACCTGCCGCTAATTCGTTCAGATCCTGGTCAGTAATATCATCAATGGTTCTTCTGCCCGGCATAATGCCCAGCACGTCTCCTACATGCCGCGGAGCGTAAGCGCACAGCCACTGGGCCCGCCCGGTTTTTCCCAAATACCTTTCGCCTCTGGCCGCTTCGGTTTCCACCAGGTCAGTCCAGTAATTATTTTTATTGTTCCTGGCGTACTCGGCAGATGCCATAATCATTCGGTTATCAAATGTGCATGGCTCTGGTTCGGCAAGCACTTGCAGGTGCGGGTGAATTAAAGAACCGCCGGAGTAAGGCATATAGTTCCAGTTAATTGAGCCGTATCGGGCACCATCCGGGTCAACTGCAGCGACCCGCTGCAGGTATATCAGGCCGGCCCGAAAGCTTTCTGCGATTAATTGAATATCTATTTCATGCATGGGCACGTAATGCCGGTCTGTCATAATCACCACAGCAGCGTGCTTTCCGTACGGATTAAGGTTGGGAATCGCCACCGCATCGCCGGCCCTGATGCGGCCTTCGGCGGCAATGGGCGCCGGGAACTTGGGGGTAACCCGCTCCATTACCTCCGGGCAAAAAGGGCAAAATTTTTGTTTGGATTCTTCAACAAACGGCGTCCAGTCGTGCTGGTGCAGCATCAGCTTGCGAAAAGGGAAAATACGTGATATCTGGCCGGTTAGTGGGTCGCGGCGTGTTTCACTGACCACTGTTTTCGGCTCAAAATCTTTACGAGGATCCAAATAAACGGACTCGTTTTGGGTACGGGAAAATTTTATTGTCATTACAAACAGTACCTCCTAGTTAAAGCTTGTCCAGCAAAAAAAAGTGCCTAATAGGCAAGATTGTCATTCTGAGCGTAGCGAAGAATCTTAGTATTTAAGCGCCTTTATAGATTCTTCATTTCACTTCGTTCCATTCAGAATGACACGAACCTAGATATTGCGCACTTTTTAGTGCTTTATTCTAACCTCTAACCTCTGATTAGGGCTAACTGAACCAATTTTTTAACCAGCGCCGGAAAAGAAATACCTGCCGCCCGGGCTGCGTCCGGGAAAAGGCTGGTTTCCGTCATGCCGGGGATGGTGTTGACTTCCAGCACGTAAGATTGGCCGGCATCGTCCACCATAAAATCAACTCTGGACAAACCCCGACAGCCCAGGGCCAGGTATGTTTGGCGGGCCAGCACGCTGATTTTGTCCTGAATTTCCATGCTTACCCGGGGCGGAATGATGTGCTCGCTCATACCGACAGTGTATTTGGCTTCGTAATCATAAACCCCGGTGTTCGAGACGATTTCAATTAGGGGTAAAACCTGCGGGTCTTCGTTACCCAGCACCGATGCGGTGATTTCAATTCCCGGTACCATTTTTTCCACCAGAGCTACGGGGTCGTACTTGAAGGCTTCTTCCAATCCGGCCTTGATTTCATCTTTGGCATGTACGAAAGTTATGCCGATGGTGGATCCTTGAGTGGGCGCCTTTATAACCACCGGCAGTCCCAGTTCAATTATCTTTTGTTCTATAACAGGTAGCAGCTGGCTTTGATATTCAATGCTGCTAACAACGCGGTAATCAGGTGTCGGGATGCCTTCGGCCAGCAATATTTTTTTAGTGGCAATTTTGTTCATGGCTATGGCGCTGGCCAGCACATCAGGGCCGGTATACGGTATATCCAGCATTTCCAACATGCCCTGGACAGCACCGTCTTCGCCATACTTACCGTGTAAAGCTATAAAAGCCAACTCTATGCCGTGTTGTTTTAAGTTTTCTACTATATTAACGTCCACGTCAATTTTAACTGCGTCGTACCCATTTTCCAGAAGTGCCCTGTGTATTGCTGCGCCTGTTCGCAGCGACACTTCCCTTTCTGCTGAACGCCCGCCCAGTAATACGCCGATTTTGGGGCCCATATAACCACCTCCTGCATTATTAACTAATTTGCCCTTAAGTTAGACCCTTGTTTTATTTTAAGGCAGGGAGTAAAATTTAAATTACAAAAAGCGCGCGACGATGTTGCGGTTTTTTCGCGTTTTATTAGTATATATTCTTTTGAGATGGTAAAAATCCTTTGTTCTCACCACATATTTCCCTTGACTGGGCCTAAATATTAATCTATAATGATTTTTGCTATATTAAATGTCTTAGGGGAGTGGCTCAATGGTAGAGCAACGGTCTCCAAAACCGTAGGCTGCAGGTTCGAGTCCTGTCTCCCCTGCCACAAAAGCCAGTTTTCGCAACTAATTGCGGAAGCTGGCTTTTATCTTTTTGGATGTGCCTAGTATTAATACCTTATTGTGTCTGTCATAAACAAAGGATTATTTGTAAACAAGTTGAAATGGATTAATATAAATTTTCGGAGGATTGCTATGGCATTTAAGGAATGCGAAAAGTGCGGAGCATTAATTACAGACACGACTACATCCTGCCCCAGGTGTGGTAATAAACGGGGCAGGGGCAAAAAACGATGGGAATTGGCCTTAACTGCAATGGTTTTTTTAGGTGCTATTGCCTGGCTGTGGTTTTTTCAACTGAGCGATAATCAACAGCTGGTCAAGGAAAACCTTAAAAAAATTGTAGGTCAGCCGTTGATTATTTATGATCATCAGGATGTACAGGTAATGGAAGACCATTACAGGCAG
The DNA here is from genome assembly GCA_000961575.1 of Peptococcaceae bacterium BRH_c8a. Classification (GTDB taxonomy): domain Bacteria; phylum Bacillota; class Desulfotomaculia; order Desulfotomaculales; family Desulfallaceae; genus BRH-c8a. The sequence continues at coordinate 136,488 of LADP01000039.1, read as the reverse complement.
TACCAGGTGAAACTAAAAGATCCTGCCGAATTAACAATCGATTATGCCGTAAAATCGGGCCCCCATGTGGACGTGTTTTTTTTCAACAGTAAAAATTACGGTCTCTGGAAGAAGGGCTTTAGCCAGTTTACCGATCAAGAATATGAATATATTGCAGAACTGTCCTCATTTAGTGTTGACCATGTTATTAAATCGCACCGGGTAGACGCCGGGATATATTACGTAATCTTCGATAATACAAGCTTGGGCCCAACCAGCCCTCCCGCTGATTTTAAGAACGATATAGCAATCATAGATTTTAAAGTCTATAGATAATCAGGTGGCAAAATTTTAATTTGTTTATTGTAGTCCCACAGTTCAATTACAATATCCAGCCTGTCCCTGCTGCCGTTTTTACCTGCTGCCGTGATGTGTGCTTTTTTTATGACCTGGTTTTTAGGTTCCACCCACACGTGGTAAACAAAATCATCGTAGTTCATCTCCATCAAAGGGTTTTCTACTATCGGCCGCAGTTCCAGTACGTCCAGTTTCTCCCCGTTTACTTTTTCCGAATTCAAATATCTAATTTCCGGGATATCCCTAAATACGAAACTACCCAAAGGGTTTAACTCGGTAATAAATAATTCCGAGTTCACCAGGCTGTTTTCCGGTAATACGGACCAATTGTCAGACCAGTAACCTTTGATATACGCCTGTCCTTCGACGTGAATGAACTCCACCGGTGTATTTTGCATGGTTCCCACGATATGAACTCCGTCAGGTGCCGCTTTTTTGCCCTCAATAGCTGAAATTTCCCGATCGCTCATTTTAACCTGCACGCTAAAACAAAAAGACTGACTGCTTAGCGTGTTTACCAGGGCCGCGTGGAATAACTCCTCCGGGTTTTGCACAGCCCGGGTGCGAAAAGATTCTGTAGCACGGAGCGCTACAAATAACAGCACCAAAATGACGGCCGCAATTAAAATGTTTTTTTGATTAAAAATCAACCACCTCGTGTTCATGCTATCGCCCCCTTCAAATAAAATTTATACTTGGAAGTGGGTGCAAATATGACAACTAACGGCCAGCCTGTTTTTTAAATGGCTGCTGTGGTAAAATATGAGGGTAAAGCGGAAAGGGGACACACCTTCTTCGAAGGAATGTCCCTAAAGTATGAATGTCCCAATTATAGAAAAAACGATACATAATGCAGGAGGGAAAAATAAATGGCTGGGATTATACCCCTACGCGGCTTGCGCTATGATGAAAGAAAGGCCGGGGCTATTAAGGATTTGGTAACACCACCATACGATGTGATAGACCGGGAGGCACAGGAAGGGTACTATAACCGCAGTCCTTTTAATATCATCAGACTGGAATACGGCAAGCAAAATTCGACAGATAGCGAAACCGAAAACCGTTACACCCGCGCAGCAGATTATTTCTGCCGCTGGCAAAATGAAAGCGTGCTTAGTCAGGAGGAAGAACCTGCTATTTACCTGTACCGCCAGCGGTTTACCGTGGCCGGGCAGGAAATGGAGCGCACCGGGATCATTTGCGGTGTTAAGCTGGAACCGTATGAAAAGGGCGTGGTGCTTCCCCATGAGGAGACCATGCCGGGGCACAAGGCCGACCGATTGGCTTTAATGCAAGCCTGCGGAGCTAATTTCAGCCCTATTTTCGGCTTATACAGCGACCAGTCAAGAACCATCGACCGCCTGCTCGACCAGGTGACCGTTGATAGCGCCCCCGAAATAAGATTTGTTGACGAATGGGGCCAGGGTCACCGCCTTTGGGTGGTCAAGGACCCGGATGTGCTAAGGCAGGTGCGGGAACTCATGGAACCACGGCCTATCTTTATCGCCGATGGCCACCACCGTTACGAAACGGCACTCAATTATGCCCGGGAAAATGACGCTGCCGGCCATGTGATGATGACTTTGGTCAACCTTTATGATCCCGGACTGGTCGTGTTGCCCACGCACCGGTTAATTGTATCTGCAAAGGTAGAACCTGACGAGTTGCTGGAGGCGCTGCAGCAGGACTTCCTGGTGGAGAGGGTCTCAGAGCGTGATGTAGACGGGGTGCTGGCGTATATGGCAAAAAAGGTCGGTTTGGACAGCCCCGGCGGGAACAAGAACGGTTGGGTTTTCGGCCTTTATACCGGGGCTGGAAACTTTTTTGTGTTGCAGTTGAAGGACGAAAAAATAATTGAACAAAAAATGCCGGCTGATCGTTCCCCGGCCTGGTGCCGGTTGGACGTTTCGGTGTTGCAGAAGTTAATCCTGGATAATGTTATGGGCATCGGGCAGGATGCTCTGGCCGGCGGTGCGGCTGTGCAGTACACCAGGGATGCCGGGGAAGCTGTCCAGGCAGTGGAAGAGGGCAGGTGCAGGGCATCATTCCTAATGAACCCCACCGGCATAGCTGAAGTGACAACGGTAGCTGAAAATGGGGAAAAGATGCCCCAAAAATCAACTTTCTTTTACCCTAAACTAATAACCGGACTAGTAATCAACAAGTTTTGAATTATGAGCACGGTCTTAATAAAGCAAGGCATTCTTAGAGTGTAAATAAATTAGAGTGTAAATAAAAGGGTAAGCACTAATTTGTTGAATTGGTGCTTACCCTTTTGATTTTGGTGAATCTGTTATATCAGACCAGGCTCGGCGTTCAGTGTGCTAATCCTGTCCCGGGCGGAAATGATGTTGGTTATTTTGACGCCGAAATTCTCGTTTACCACAACCACTTCCCCTCGTGCCACCAATTTGCCGTTAACTAGTATTTCCACCGGCTCGCCTACTAAAGTTTCCAATTCCACAATGGCTCCGGGTGTCATCTGCAGAACGTCCTTAATTGGTTTTTGGGTTCTGCCCAGTACCACGGACACCGTTAGCGGTATATCCAGCAGCAGATTAAGTTTGTCCTGGTCTACTTGCGGTGCCGGTGTACCACTGTAAGAGGGCATCTGGTATAGTGTTTGCGGCGTTGCTGGTTCGGTATACGCATTTTCTTCCGGCGTATCTAAAATTATTTCCTGCAGCTCGGTCGTAGATCCTGCTTCCTCATTTGCTATGTCAGTCTCTTCATCGTCATCCAATCCGCTGAAACTTTTCCATAACAGTTCGGATTGCTCCCGGGCGGTAGGTAGATCAATAACCTGCATTATATTTGTATCCAGTAAGTTTTCGATATTCATCCTGAAGGATATGACCACAATGGGGTCGGTAAAGGGCAAGTCTATTTCCAGTTTAGCTGCTTCCTTGACCAGTGACGTCTCAGGCGGAGCAATATTTATATTAGTGCCAAGCAGATCCGCCAGGGAGGTGGATGCCGTACCGATCATCTGATTCATGGCTTCAGAGGCGGCGCTAATTTCCATCTCTGAAATTTCTTCGGGCAAGTCTGTCCCGTCACCGCCCATCATTAAATTAGCCATTACAATAGCGTCCTGCTGTTTAATAATCAGGACGTTGTAGCCTTCAAAACCTTGCTTGAATTTAATCTTAATCACCAGATAGGGCATATTAAACCCTTTTAAAAAACTATTTTTATTGGTTGTAGTAACAGTCGGGCTGGTGATCAGCACCCGTTTATTCAACAACTGCGAAAGGGTAGTGGCCGCAGAACCCATGGATATATTGCCAATCTCGCCCAGGGCGTCAATCTCCTCGGCTGTCAGCGAGTCGGCCGGATCTGTAACAGACGAATCCACGGGTGCAGCCGGTTCGTCCGGTTGCGCAGCTTCTAAACTGTCAGCATTCATTTCGGGTGCAATATCCGATTCGCTGTGGTTAAGATCTTCAATTTGGGGTTCATGCCCGGTTTGGGCAGCTTTTATTAGAGCATCAACTTCATCCTGCTGTAGTAACTTGTCATCATCAGTCATACTAACCTTCCCTTTCATTGAGCGAAACGATTTGTATGGCCATATTGCTTCCCACCGAGCCCGCCTGGGCGCCAAGTTTTAAGGAATCACCTATGTAAACATCCAGGTCGTGGTGCACATCGTTGTCCAAAACGACAACATCACCGCATTGAAGCTTCAGAAAATCATCCACGGTAATTGTGGCCTCACCGATTACCGTGGTAACATCCAATTTGCACAGGTGTAACCAGTGTACAATCTTTTTGTAATTCTCCTCGGTACCCGAAGCAAATTGGCGGATAAACTGCTGGCGTACCGATAACCTAGCTATCACGGGATCAAGCATGATATACGGCAAACATAAGTTAATCATGCCCTGGTCGTTTTCTCCCACCGTCACTGTAAAAGTCAGTAAAGCCACCACTTCGTTGGGTGAGTAGAGCTGTTGCAGCCGGGGATTGGTTTCTATGGCGCGTACTTCCGGCTTGATTTCGTAAATGTCCTGCCAGGTGGGGGCCAAAAACTCAAGGATTCGGCCCATCATTTTTCTGGTCACCTGGATTTCGATATCAGTCAGTTCCCTGTTTAGGTCGTTGGCTGAACCGTTCCCCCCAAACATTAAGTCGATAATGGGGAAAACAAATCCCGTGTTAGCCTCCATGATCGCGGAACCGTTTAACGGTTCCAGGTCAAAGACCGTTAATATAGTGGGCGTAGGCACAGAACGAATAAATTCATCGTATATAATTTGACCCACGGATGCTAATTCAATATTAATATTAGTCCTTAAGTAGCCCGACAAAAAGCTTGACAAATGCCTGGCGAATTGCTGGTGCAGCATTTCCAGGGTGCGCAAATGTTCTTTGGAAAACTTGTTGGGACGTCGAAAGTCATAACCCTTGACCTTGGGTGACGAGGTGGATGCTTCCGCGTCCTGCACTGGAATATCACCGGTACTAATTGCTTGTAAAAGCGAGTCAATTTCGCCTTGGCTAAGAATTTCCTGCATAATAACCCCCGGTTTACCTGTTCATAACCCTGTCTATCGCCTGTAGTATGCGATCCTGCTTAAAGGGCTTGACGATAAAGTCCATCGCTCCGGCTTGGATGGCTTCCATAACCATTGACTGCTGGCCCATAGCGCTGCACATGATAATTTTGGCGCCGGGGTCAATTTGTTTGATGGCCTTGACGCTTTCAATGCCGTCCATTTCCGGCATGGTGATGTCCATGGTTACCAGGTCGGGTTTGTGTTCGGAGTATAGCCTGATGGCTTCGGAGCCGTTTTCAGCCTCGCCCACAACCTCGTACCCGTTTTTGGCCACGATATTCTTGATCATCATGCGCATGAACGTTGCGTCGTCAACAATAAGAATTTTTATTGACATGTTCTTCCTCCGTTCAATTTAAGGTTCCAGACCCAATGTGGCAAAAAGCCTGGAAATTGATTCTGTCTCGGCAAGCAAAAAGAAATATCCGCGTACCTCCTTATCGTCCTTAAATAATTGTGTTTCTATGGTTAGCACACTGTCTTCTATCGGTCTGCCGGTTTCCAACATCAGTGAGGTAAACACCGCTGCGAGCATGTCGAAGGCAAATATCGGTACCGAAGTGTTAATGCGCAGTTCGGTTAAGTTACTAATGGCCGATACAAAGGCACCAGTAAGTATATTGCCGATCTCATTGATAGTGGAGGTGGCTATTTCATCCAGTGCAGTGGTTGAGCTGTCATCACGTCCTGTCAGCATGTCCACCAGTCTGTATGTGCTGGCTTCATCAAAAATGAAGAACACAATTCCTTTCACATCACCGCCCAGGTTAAGGCTAACGCAGGAAACCAGTTCTTCGTAGCCGCCAATAATTTCGATGACTTTGTCAAAGGGAATAAAATTGGCTTGCGGCACCCCCATGTCTATTCTGCTGTCCAGCAGCTCAGATAGAGATGTAGCCGCGTGTCCCATACCGATGTTGCCTATTTCCTGTAACGCGTCCATTTGCATTTTGGACAAAAATCTTTCTGCCATTATCCCTCAGCCCTTTCGTAGGCAGCCTGGAATTATATTTTAGGTTTGTTATGGGGCGCGCTTTTCCTGTAAAAACAAGTGGACAGTTTCTCAAAGCCCAGCTCTTTGTAGTTAAAAATCATTTCGCTGCCGCCGATAAAAAGTAGGCCTCCGTTAGTTAGTGAGTTATTAAAACGCCGGTATATAACTTCCTGGGCCTCTTTGGTAAAATAAATGGTTACGTTGCGGCAGAGAATCAGGTCGTAATTGTTATCATATTCACCGGACAGTAAATCATGGTGCCGGAAAGTAACTTTGCGCCTGAGTGCTTCCTTGAGTGCATAAGATGTGCCTGCCTGGCTAAAAAAACGTTCCAACCTGGCCGCGCTGACATTTTTCAGACTTTCCTTGGAGTAGGTGGCCCGTTCTGCCTTGTTTAAAATTTGGCGGTCAATATCAGTGGCTATGATTTTACTTCTACCGGATAACCCCAATTCCTCCATGATTATAGCTAATGAGTAGGGTTCTGAGCCGTTGGAACAGGCTGCACTCCAAATTTTAACACTGTTGCGGCTATTGATAAGTTCAGGCAAGTGCTCTTTTTGTAAATCGCTAAACCGCTGCGGATCCCTGAAGAATTCTGATACATTAATGGTCAGGTAATCAAGAAATTCTTCGTAACTAACCCGATTGGCGGTCATCCGGTTGAATAACTCACCGTAGTTAGCCATTTTAAGCCTAGACAGGTACGAATCCAGGCGCCTCTTCAATTGTTTTTCTTTGTAGCTGTTCAAGTCCAGGTGAAATGATGTCAATACCCTGTTTTTAAAAGCCCCGAATTCCATGTTATGTTATCACCATTTTCCTATAATACCTTGATGTCTTTGCCCAGGGTTCTAATCAACACCTGGCCGCTATAGACGTCCAGATACATGGTGCGGCCCCTGTTGCCCCCCACGTCTTCACCTGTAATGGCAATATTTAAATCTTTTAAAAGCAACCTTGATGATTTTACATTGCGTTCGCCTATATTGAAAAGCTGGTTTTTATCCAACCCGGAAAACATCTGCGCACCGCCTACCAGTTTAGCTGTGAGCCTGTAGCGGCTAGCCCCTAGCCCCAGCATTTCCTGGTACATCATGGGTATCCCCAAGTCGGCGTATTTCTCTACTTTATTTAACTTAGTGAATTCTTTGCTGTTGGGCAGCATGATGTGTAACAGGCCGCCTATTTTAGCTACCGGATCCCACATGCCTATTCCCACACATGAACCCAATCCCAAAGTGACCAGACGGCCGGGATTGGCGACTACCCTGTATTCACCTATACCGACATGTATGTCATCTGCATTTCTTGCCAGTTCCATAGCATCACCTGTATTTCAATTGTCCTCTTTAATTACTTTTGTAGATTGTTTGTAACACTCCAGAGCTGGTCGGCTGTGGTTACGGAACGTGCGTTCAGCTCAAATGCCCGTTGGGCTTCAATCATAAACTGTATTTCCAGGGTCAGGTCTATATTGGAATTTTCCAGATAACTTTGCCTGACGATGCCTGCATTCTCTTCGCCCGAAGTTGTGGTTACAGGCTCACCGCTGAATTCGGTGGCTAAGAACAAATTCTCGCCTGCTTCCTTTAAACCGGCCGGGTTGGAGAAAACAGTAATTTCAATTTGCCCAATTTCTATTACCGTACCTGTATCGTCCAGGCAGGCTACGTTACCTTGATCGTCAACGGAGAGGTCGCTGAAGTTTTCCGGCAGTTCCGCATCCAGCAGCAGGTAGCCCTGGCTGTTAACGATGCGCCCGTTAGCGTCGGTATGGAAACTACCGTCCCGGGTATAAAAAACGCTGCCGTCTTCCCGGCTTAGCCGGAAAAAACCGTTGCCTTCAATGGCCAAATCCAGGTCCCGTCCCGTTGATACTAACAATCCTTGCTCAAACAGCCGGGTAGCGGCCGAAACCTTGGTACCGCTGCCCAGTGAAGGTTTAACAGTACCGTTTTCAAGCACCGGCAGACCTCTGGTAGCCATGCGCTGGCGCAGTAGGTCGGAAAAACTTACCGCTTGCTTTTTATAACCGGTGGTGTTGATATTCGCGATATTGTTGCCGGTAACGTCAAGTTTTTGCATGTGCGCGGACAGGCCGCTCATGCCGTTATACAGTGTTCCCAGCATCATTCATCACTCCTTGCTGTTTTATGTCATTGCTATGAATACAACAAGTGAAGAACCTTGTCATTAAGCCTGTCATTCTGAGCGCAGCTAAGAATCTTAAAGCCCAGATCCTTCGCTAACGCTCAGGATGACATCTCCCAACGCTTATTTTTAGGGCAGTTACTATCTAAGTTTCCCAACGCTGTTAATAGCCATGCCCAGCATGCCGTCCTGGGCTTGGATAATTTTCTGGCCGGTTTCGTAGGCCCGGGAAGCGGTAGTTAAGTTAACTGTTTCTTCCACCAGGTCTACGTTGGCCCCTTCCAGGTAGCGCTGTACCAGTGCCGGAGTCTCCACCGGTTGTGGTTCTTGCTCCCCAGCCCGGTAAAAGTCGCGTCCTTCCCGTTGTAAATTAGACGGATTTTCAAAATCAACCACATAGATGGTGTTGCTGACGGTACCGTTTTCAGTTATGTTGCCACTTTCATCAACGGTAAAGTTAACCGGATCTTCTTCCAACTGCACGGGACCACCGTCACCCATAAGCCGGTAGCCGTGGTCATTAACCAGGTATCCTTCGCTGTCAACCTGAAAGCTGCCGTTTCGGGAATAGAAAATTGCATCTTCATTTTCCGGATCGGTCAGTACGAAGTACCCCGAACCTGTAAGGGCCAGGTTGGCCGGGTTGCCCGTCTCCCGCAGTGACCCCTGAGAGAAATTGGTTACCACCTGCGACACCGCCGCCCCGGCACCGGTAACCCCCAGTACTTCTCTTTGCCAAGCACCCGGCAGGGAATCTGGTCGCCGGGTGCTTAACTGGATCAGATGGGGAAAAGACTGTACCAGCACATGGTCTTTTTTAAAGCCCGGGGTACTCACGTTAGCCAGATTGTTTGAAACGGTTTCCAACCTGGCCGATTGAACATTCATGCCCATAGCACTGGAATAAATACCCCTTATCATAATTTCACCCCTTCCCGGTGCCAGGTGTTGCAACTTGCAACTTGCAACACCTGGCACCAAAGCCTGGCACCAAAGCCCTTTCAACAACTGGCACCTTTCCTTATGCCAGGCTGGCATACTTTTACGTACAATTTCTCACGCATCTTTTGCAGTGCCTTGGAATGTAACTGGCAGACCCTTGATTCAGTGACTTCCAGTACAGCGCCAATTTCTTTAAGCGTTAGTTCCTCCTGGTAATACAGGGCCAGAATCAGCCGGTCTCTTTCCGGCAGTTCTTTAATTGCTTCGGCCAGGGTTTTCTTTTCATCTTTGTCGGCCACCATATCCAGCGGGTCGGGACTGCAGGGGTCGCTTATTACATCTGCCAATACCCCTTCCCCCTCGGCCCCGGCATTTTCGTCCAAAGAGACAGGAAACGCGGTGCTGTATTCGGCAGCCAATTGCCTGACCCTGGTTTTATCTACACCCAGTTTTGCGGCCAGTTCACCTTCCCCTGCCGGCTTACCTTTTTGCATCAGGTTTTCTTTAACCGTGTTCATCTCGTGGAATTTCTGCCATTTGCTGCGCGGGACCCAATTCTGTTTTCTTATTTCGTCCAGCATGGAGCCCCTTATTCTGGTGTAGGCATAATTCTTAAACTCAGTACCCAGGCGGCTGTCATACTTTTCAATAGCGTCCAGCAGCCCAATAACGCCGTAACCTTCCAGGTCTTCCTGGTTCATGGTGGGCGGTGCGTTTACCGTCAAGCGGCCGGCCAGGTATTTAACCAAACCCAGGTGTTCCAGAATCAGTTGTTCTTTGACATCAGGATCCTGAGTTTTACTGAATTTGTCCCAGGTATCTAGAAATTCCACATGCTCACCACCCGTCTACGTCTAAGTGAGAGTTCAAATGACTTACAGTAATCGTTTTTGCAGCGCCATCTTTTCAAATATAAACCGCACGATGATATCCTGCTGGCGCCGGTTGATATTATCGTATCTTAAGCCCAGATGGTATGTTTTTGTTTTCAAGTCAATGATGGTGCAGCGGATTACCCGTGCGGGCAGTTCCAGGTATTCCGGCTTGTTTTTAAGCGGCAGGTTAAACTTTAGCAGCAGCAGTTCTTTTTCTCCGACGGGCTGACGCACAGCCAATTTCATCCCACCGCCGCTAATATCAACTGAAGAGGCCCTGGTGAAGTCCGGGCTATCCCTGCCGCCGGCGTCTCTCTTAACCGGTGCGTAATCTACATTCAAGGCCACCGGCAGACGCACGTGCATTCTTTGCTGAATCCTGGTTATTTGTTCGGGATAGGCCAGCCTCAATAGTCTGATATTATCCTTGGCTTCGCCGGTAACCAGGGTTTTAAAATGGTAACTGCAATCACCCTTAAAAAACCTTACTTCAACATGGTCCCCCCTAAACACCACCAGGGGGCGTTCCTTTAGGTAGGGGGTGGTAATACTAAAGGTTTCTGGCCTTAAATCCTGGATGCTGGAATTAAACCATGTTTTACCGTCCCTGCTGACCTGTATTTTTTGGGTCATGCTCAGGTAACCCCGTTCCGCCAATGTAAAACCCTCCGGTTATCTAAAGAGCCTGCCTAATTTGCTAATGAAGCCCGGCAGCCCCTGTTCTGTTTGCTGTTCCGTTGCCATTGTTTTATGTAAAATGGCATGGGCTATCTTTTTTACCCCTGCCGCAGCAGCGCAGTTGTAAAGTAAAAACGGCTGTTGTTTTTTAACCGCTTGGCTGACGCAGGGGTCAAAGCGTATGTCGCCCAAGTAATTGACCTTGACGGACAAGTACTTGCCGGCCAGTACCCTGAGCCGGTTTACGGTGTCCAGAGACTCCCCTTCGCTATGCGACTGGTTGACTATTAAGTAAGCATCGCGGTGCAGTTTAAACCTGTCGATGACCTTGATTAAACCATAGGCATCGGCCAGGGAAGTCGGTTCCGGGGCTACCACGACCAGCACTTCGTCTGCCGCGGCGCAAAAGGCCAGCACTTCTTTGGAGATACCGGCCCCGGTATCAATAATAATAAAATCGGCCAGCTCGTTTAGCTTATTTAGGCCTTCCAGCAATCGAGAGTGCTGTTGGGACGTCAGGCAGGCCAGTTCTAGAAAACCGGAACCGCCGGATATAATTCTAATCCCTCCGGGGCCGGGTGTTAAAACATCCTCTATGGGTATCCCCTTATACAGGTGATCGTAAAGGTTAAAGGGCGGAGTTACCCCCAGCAGTACATCCACATTGGCCAGGCCCAGGTCGGCGTCGAAAATAATTACCCGTTGCTTCAGCTGGGTTAAGGCAATGGCCAGATTAACCGACAGGTTGGTTTTACCAACGCCGCCTTTGCCGCTGGTAATGGTAAGAACCCGGGGCCCCCAGGCCGGTACCGCTTCGCTGTCCCGGTCTACCGGTTCGTTAAAGGTGTTATGTTTGATAATCCTCATCCAGCACAACGCTCCCGAGTAATATTTCTGCAAATCGTTTGGGAGACAAACGTTCTATGTCGTCGGGCACGTTTTGCCCGTTGGTCACGTGGGTCACCGGCACCCCGGTATTGCATACCAGGTTCAGCATGGCGCCATAGGTATCTGTCTCGTCCATTTTGGTCATCACAATCTTGTTATAACCCACAGACCTGAAATCATTGGCAATTCTAATCAGATCCAGGTTTTTGGTGGATGTGCTCAGCACCAGGTGCAGGTTCTGGGGTTCACTTACCGCACCGATAAAGGAGTGCAGTTCCAGCACCTGGCTGCGGTTCATGGATGGCCTGCCCTCGGTGTCAATATAAATAATATCCTTATCCCGGTGGGCATCAACGGCCTGGGCCAGTTCGGCCGGCGTCATGACCACGTCTACCGGGGAACCAATAATATTGCCGTAGTAATTTAGCTTTTCCATTGCTCCGAAACGGTGGTTGTAAACCGCGATCATGGCAATCTGCTTTTTCTCCACCACTTTGCTGCGAGTGGCCAGTTTCACCAGGGACATGGTCTTACCTACCCCGGTGGGCCCAATAAAGGTATTTATGCGGGCCCCGTTTTTTCTTTCGTAGGCCGGTCTCAGCAGTTTGATGAGCTGCTCCCGGAGGTATACCCTGATAATATCTTCGGGGGGCAGGCCCAACTGTTCAATATCCAGGTTGAAATCATTAAAAAGAATATCAGTGACTGAATCATTGACTTCGATTTGCCGTAAGATTTTTTTCCACTTGGTTGTTATATTGTTATCCAAGCCGGCCTCCTCCTTATCCAACTCCTGTTGCAGGATCGTCTTGAACCAGCTGTTTTCAGTTTCGCTGGTCAGCGTCAGAATAGGTTCCGGTAATCTGGTCGGTACTATGCGACCGGGAATAACCCGTTCCAGCCTAGCTTCAGGCGGGCCAGGTTTAAGAGCGGGCCTGGTGCGCACTGTTCCCTCCTCCGGCAATAGTGCGGGTGACTCCGGGGCTAATAATTGGGGTTCCGGTGTATTTACCGGCGCATCGTCTACTGCTGCCGTAACCTCAATGTTGCGCCGGCCCAAAAGTTGCCTGACGCTCTTTAAAGGTTCCCGTACCGAATTAATAATGATGGCATCATCCCCCAGTTCCAGGCGGATTTGCTGCATCGCTTGCTGCATATCGGCTGCCACAACTTTTTTAATCTTCACTCATAACCACCGTCCCCACCGCTTCAATATCAATTTCCGGTATAATTTCGTTCATGGAGAGTACCGCTGTTGCCGGCAATTGCCTGACCATAAACCGTCTCAGGGGTAGCCGCAGGCGCGGTGAACTAAGCAATACCGGCGCAAATCCCCTGGCGACGGCTTTTTCGATAGTATCAGCAATGTTATCCAGTACCTGCCTGGCCAGCCGTGGTTCCAGCACCGGGTAGGCGCCCAACTGGGTGGCCTGCACCGAGTCGGCCAGTAGTTGCTCCAGTTTGGGGTGCAGCGTAATTACCTGCAGTTTGTTATCCTGGTTCAACAGTCGCCGGCAGATGCCGCGGGACAGGGACTGGCGCACGTGGTCGGTTAAAAAGTCCATGTCTTTATTTAGCCGCGCCCCATCTCCCAAAGATTCCAGGATAGTGATGATGTCCCTAAGCGGTACGAACTCGCGCAGCAGGTTCTGCAATACTTTCTGCACCTCGCCTACGGTCATCAGATCCGGCACCAGCTCGTCCACCACAGCCGGATTGTTTTCCCGCACTACGTCCAGCAGTTCCTTAACGTCTTGGCGGCCAAGCAGTTCGTGGGCATATTTTTTAATAAATTCGGTCAGGTGAGTAACCAGTACGGTGGAGCAGTCGACCACTGTAAAACCGTTTATTTCGGCCTGTTCTTTTTTATCTGCCGTTATCCACCAGGCCGGTAACCCAAAGGTTGGCTCGGTGGTGAGGATGCCGCTAATTTTCATTTCCTGGTTAGTGGGGTTAAGGGCCAGATACTGGCCGGGCATCAGTTCACCCTTTTCAATTTCTTCACCCCGAAGTTTAAAAACGTATTGGTTGGGTGGTAACTGCAAATTATCCCGGATGCGAATTGGTTTAACAAAAATACCCATTTCAGTGGCGCATTGGCGCCTTACCGAGGTCAGCCTTTGCAGCAGATCACCGTTGTTTCTTTCATCAGTTAATGGTATTAAGTTATAGCCAATTTCAATCTGCAGCGGGTCAGTTTCCAAAAACTGCATGACGTTCTCCGGTTCGCGGTGTTCCTGAACCTTCTTCCGGGCTGTTTCTTCCCTGTCCTGCAGCTCGGTTTTTTTCTGCTCGTTAAGCAGTGAGTAGCCAACAAACCCTAACGCCCCGGCAAGAATGGCAAATACAAAAGTGGGCATGGCCGGAATCAGGCCGATAATCAGCAGAAATCCTGCTACCACAAATAAAACTTTAGGAAAGTTCAAAAACTGGTTAGCCAAGTCGGTGCCAAAACTCGAGTCGGTGGTGGCCCGGGTGACTAAGATACCCGAGGCGGTGGAAATAAGTAATGCCGGGAGCTGTGACACCAGGCCGTCGCCAATGGTCAGGATGGTGTATACCTGAACGGACTCCATCATGGCCATGCCCTTTTGCAGTACCCCGATGGTAATACCACCGATTACGTTAATGACAATAATGACAATACCAGCGATGGCGTCGCCGCGTACAAACTTGCTGGCACCGTCCATAGCGCCGAAAAAGTCTGCTTCACGCTGCAACTTGCGCCTGCGGTCCCGGGCTTCGGTTTCGCTAATCAAACCGCTGTTGAATTCAGCGTCAATGCTCATTTGCTTGCCCGGCATGGCGTCCAGGGTAAACCGGGCTGTCACTTCGGAAACCCGGCCCGCCCCGCTGGTAATAACTACAAATTGAATGACAGTGATAATGGTAAAAACGATGGCCCCTACAATATAGTTGCCGCCCACCACAAATTGGCCAAAACCGTCGATAATGCGGCCTGCTTCTGCTTCGCCCAGGATTAGCCGGGTAGATGAGATGTTCAGCGCCAACCGGTACAGCGTGGTCACCAGCAGCAGGGCCGGAAAAACCGAAAACTGCAGCGGTTCGACGGTGAACATGGTAATCATTATAATTACCAGCGCCAGGGTAATGCTGATGGTAAGAAAGAAATCCAGCGCCAGCGGCGGCAGCGGGATAATAATCATCAGTACAATGCCCAGGATGGCCGATGCTATGGCAATATCAGTGTTTTTTTTCAGCTGTGAAGTGATACCGGCCCTGGTAAAAGTGGGCAAAACAGATTCCTCCAACTCGATTCAAAGTCCAAGTCCAAGCCCAAGCCTTGCTTGGTGCCAGGTGTTGCAAGTTGCAAATCTAAGATTTACAACTTGCAACACCTGGCACCAAACTACACAGCTTTGCCTTTTAGCTTGTAGACCATAGCAATAACTTCCGCAATAGCTTGGTAAAGTTCCATGGGAATCTCCTGACCTACTTCTACGTTCTTGTAAAGCGTTCGGGCCACCGGCGGGTTTTCCACCACGGCGACTTTGTTTTGCCGGGCCAGCCGTTTCATGACCTGAACCAGGTCGCCGGCGCCCTTGGCAGTAACCATTGGGGCAGGCATTTCCTTTTCGTCGTACCTGACCGCAACGGCCAGGTGGGTGGGGTTGGTAATTACCACTGTCGCCCGCGGTACCTCCCGGCGGATGGCGTTTACAATAATCTCACGTTGGCGGCGCCGCAGCCATGATTTAACCTGTGGATCCCCCTCGGTTTGTTTCATTTCATCTTTAACTTCCTGTTTGGTCATGCGCAAATTTTTCGTATGTTCATAGCGTTGGAACATTAGGTCGAACACTGAAACCACCAAAAAGGCTCCCCCGCCGGTAAAGGCGGCAATTAGCATGGCTTCGGCGATTAATTCAATTAACTGGGCCGGCGTTTTAAAATAAATCAGCAGCATTTCCGGTAACCTTGATTTAATCACTAAATAAACTGCAGCGGCCACGATAATGACCTTAATCAAATTTTTGGCCAGTTCGAACAGGCTGCGCAGGCTAAAAATCCGCTTAATACCCTGAGCCGGGTTAAGACGTTCCATTTTAGGCTGTAACACCTGGGGTGAGAACATCACCCCAACCTGCGCCACGTTAGCCGCTACCGACATAGCCATAATCACCGCAAAAAGCGGCAGCAGCACCGTACCCATGCGGGCCAGGAACCAGAACCCCTGGTAAGGCAGGCTTTCCGCCGGTAGGCCTACCGTCATGCCGGCACGGAAATAATCCAGCAGCAATCGCTCCATGGAAAGCACGATGTTATCCCTGGTTAGCGCGATGGTGGCCAGGGCCGCCAGTAATATCAGCGCGGCGCTAAGATCACGGCTCTTGGGTACCTGACCTTTTTTGCGCGCGTCGCTAAGTTTTTTTGGTGACGGTGGTTCGGTCTTTTGCTGGGCTGAATTATTGTCGGCCATCAGGTCAATCCCTTCAAAAGGATGGTGATGTCTTTTTCAATAATGTCGCAAAGTGAATAGATAATGCGGGCCAGTACCGGCACCATTACGCTTAAGGTGATTAGCCCGGCAGTAATCTTTACGGGAAACCCCAGCATAAAAACATTTATCTGCGGTGCGGTCCGGGCTATCAGGCCCATAGTTACATCGATAATCAGCATTACCGCTACCAGTGGAGCTGCAATTTGCACGCCGATGGTGAGCATCTGGGCAAAAATTTTAATCAAAAACAGAGCTGATGCGCCAGTTACCTGGGCGGTGTTCAGCGGTACCAGTTGAAAACTATTTACCAGCGCGGCAATAATCAGGTGGTGACCGTTAAAGGCCAACAAAGCCGCCATGCCCAACAGGTACATGAACCGGGAGAGGATCCCGGCCATGCTGCCTGATAAAGGGTCGAAAATCTGGCTCATAAAAAATCCAATATGTATGTCCATCAGGCTGCCCGCGTAAACCACTGCCACTAACAGCAAACTGGCTGTGTAACCTATGGCCAGGCCCACCAGTGTTTCTCGTACCAAGGCAAAAATGTATGCCCAGCCGTCCAGCGAGGCAGCCTCGTATTCGGGGCCGATGAGCGGGAAAACGGTTAATGCAACCATTAGTGATAGGCCAACCTTAACTGTTGCCGGGATGTTGCGTAACGAAAAAAACGGTCCAGCAATGAAGAAGGCTGTAATTCTTGCCAATGCCAGAAAAAATAAGGCCAATTGTTCAATATCCGGCAATACCCGCACTCCTTACCTGAGCAAATCGGGAATCCTGTTAAACACTCGGTTGGTAAAGCTAATCATAATCCGAATTGACCAGGGGGCCATAATGGCCAGGGTTAAAAAAACCGCAATTATTTTGGGCACAAAAGTAAGCGACTGCTCCTGTACTTGGGTGGCGGCCTGCATGATGCTAATCACCAGGCCTACCAGCAGCGCAACCACCAGCGGTGGCAGGGCGATAATACAGACCATCATGATGGCCTCCCGTACTAGTTCGATAATAAAACTTTCGGTCAAATCGTAACCCCCCTAAAAACTCTCCACCAGGGTTTTAACCACCAGGTGCCAGCCGTCTACCATCACGAAAAGTAAGATCTTAAAAGGCAGTGATATCATGACCGGCGGCAGCATGAACATCCCCATCGACATCAGGGTGCTGGCCACCACCATGTCAATAACCAAAAAAGGAATATAAATCATAAAACCAATTTGAAAAGCTGTTTTCAATTCACTGATTACAAAAGCCGGCATCACCACCCGGGCCGGAAGATCTTGGGGGCTGTTGGGCCTTTCTATTTCAGCCAGGTTTACAAACAAGGCCAGGTCTTTTTCCCTGGTCTGGCGGAGCATGAATGAGCGCAGCGGGCTGTATGCGTTATCCCAAGCCTGCTCCTGGGAAATTTCATCATTTAGGTACGGTTCTACAGCTTGTTCATTAACCTGCGTAAACACCGGGGCCATCACAAATAGGGTTAAAAACAGAGCCAGGCCGATGATTACCTGGTTGGGCGGTGCCTGCTGGGTGCCTATGGCGGTACGTAGTAATGAAAGAACCACGATGATGCGGGTAAAACTGGTCATCATCAGCAGGATCGCCGGCACCAGGGAAAGCAGGGTGAACATGAGCAGTATCTTAATGCTGTTTACCACTTGCCCCGGCTCATCGGTGGGCTGAATATTTAGGTCTATGCCCGGCAGCGGCTGGGCCGACACCGGAAGCGGTTCCAGGAATAAGATGGTTAATAGAACCGGCAATGCCAGGAATAGCATATTCTTTTTCCAGCAGTTAGTTGTCAATATTTCTCCCGCCTTGTTGCATTTCTTTTAGCATTAATCAGTTACTGCCGGTCTTATTTTCTACGCTTGGTACGAATGCCCTGAATTACTTGGGCCAGGCCCGGCACGGCCTGGGCGGCCGCACTAATTTCCTCCGGCGGTTGATCCATTTCACGCACCAGGATAATGCAGTTTTCTTGGTGGGCGAAAAGCATATACCTATCACCCACCTGCGTTAGAGTTAACCCGCATTTGGGCCCCATAGATACCTGTTCCAATACCCGCATCCTTTTACCGGCGCCGTAAGCCGCCAAGTGTTTTGATCGACCCAGGCCGAAACGTACAGTAAGGTAAGCCAGCACACAAATCAAGGGCAGTAAAATGATAATCCGAATTAGTGCGGCCAGTAATTCTTTATCCATTTATTTAGCTTCCTTGTTGGTTTTGGAATGACCCAGTTCAAGAATCCGGTCCACCCGGATGCCCAAGTTATTGCCGATGATAATCACTTCACCCTTGGCGAATTCCTGGCCGTTTACCTTAAGGTTAATATTGTCTCCCGCCGCCTTTTCCAGTTCAATAATATAATCTTCCTTGATATTAAGAATTTCTTTTACGGTTAGGGTTGCCTTGCCCAGTTCGGCACAGATATCTACAATCACATCACCAACAAACTCCATGGGTAGGCGGGCCTGGGGCAGTGCGGCACTGGCACTGAGTGCAGGAAACTGCACCTTTTTAACCGTTGTCTTGTTTTCACTGAAATCACCCAGGAATTCGTCCAGTTCGCGTTGAGAGAGCATACGTTAAAACCCCTTATGTAGTTAGAATTCAGAATTCAGTAGTCAGTAGTCAGTAGTCGATAGTTAGTAGTTTGCTGGCGCAGCGAAGAATCTTAAAGCCCAGATCCTTCGCTACGCTCAGGATGACATTTTACTGCACTGTTTACTGCACAATTTTTTACTGCACAGTTTAATGGACTATTTTCGGTAATATTTACTGCACAATGTACTCGGTAAAATAAATCTTAGCGATGACCGGCTCGCCCAGGCGATTATTAACTGCCGTCACAAGTTCATTCTTTAATTGGTCGATAGCTTCCGGAGGACGGACCTGGTTCAGGTTCTTACTGCGCAGAGTAAGTAAAATAGTTTCGGTAATCAGATGTTTTTTTTCATTAATTTTTGCTTCAATTTCCTTATCAACCGGGTGCTCGATGGTAATGGTAAGTTTTAAATAATGGCTGCCGTCCTGGTCGGCCAGATTAACCACCATGTCACCCAAATCCATGGCCTGCATCACCACTTCTTGTTCTTTTGTTTCCGCCTCGGCTTCCTTTTTGTCCGGATCCAGGAATCTGAAATAACCAATGACCATACCGGCGCCCACCAGAAATACCACCATCATCATGGCAAACAACACTACCAGGTTACCTACGCCGGATTTTTTTTCTGCGGCGGTACTTGCGTTTTTTGTTCCTACTTCCTTTTTGTTCGGTTTTCTGAATGCCATTTTTCCTCACCCTACCTAAGAATCGTTATTAACGGTAGTCTTCATATGTGTTGTTCATTCAGGCCAAGTATGCGCCAAATGTTTCTGAATTAAATTATCTGGCAATAGGTTTTGTCCGCGCGCCGTCACGGCGCGCGGAATAGGCTATTAGCGTTTCAGGTTCAGCAACTCTTCCAGCATTGTGTCCGAAATGGTAATCATCCTGGCGCTGGCCTGATAACCGCGCTGGGTGGTGATCATGGTGGAAAACTCATCCGTCAGGTCAACATTGGACATTTCCAGGTAACCTGATTCAATGGTTCCGTAACCAGTGGTGCCTGATACGCCTTCTTGTTCCTTACCACTGCTTGGACTGAGGGTGAAAATGTTTTTATCAACCCTTTCCAGACCGTCCTGGTTTGGGAAAGTAAATAATTTAATCATTGTAGAATCGTATTTATTTCCTTCCATGTCTGTCCATTCCAGGTTGTTCCCTTGGTTATCATATCCGATAACGCTGCCGTCGTTTAAAAATTTGATGCTGCCAACGGGAATATCATCGGGGTCAATTTCAAGTGGACGTTGACCGTAAGACGCAGAGTCGTAGCTATATGTTGTATTTGCATTTAGTCCGGTTCCCAAATCTATGCCTGCACCAATAGCACCGATTCTAAATCCGTCCAGTGAATTTAATTCAGAAGCCAAGGTTAAAAAGCCATTCGTATTAGAGGCAACGACTCCGGTATTGCTGGTTTTAGTGTTAATTACATCAACAATTTCATCTACTGTCATACCAGTACTAATGTCAACAGGTATAATTGGATAAGCAGGTGTTGTTATTGGTTGGAGAGTATTGGGATCCACTTTAATCCTCTGCAATTCAATTTGTCCGTCAGCCGTCACTGCTGGAGCAGTCGTTGCAGTTTCGAGCGCCCTGTCCCACTGGTAGGCAACCAATTTCAAACCATTAGAATTGATGATACTGCCATTATTACCGATATAAAGTGTACCTTCTCTACCGTATAATTTGTTGCTGACATCGTCATAATTTTTATTGGGATCAGAAAACCTGAAAAACCCGTCACCGTTAATGGCCAGATCCAGGGCCCTGCCTGTGGACTGCAATCCCCCTGAATTCATATCTGAGGTTATGCCAGCAATCGAAGTACCCAGACCTGCCTGAGCGGGGTTGGTTGTTTTACTGGAACTTTTAATGGTTTGGTAAAGTGTATCTTCAAAATTGGCTCGGCCTCTTTTAAAACCGACTGTATTAACATTAGCGATGTTGTTACCGATTACGTCCATGCGTATCTGATGGCTTTTCATGCCTGAAACTCCTGAAAAGAGAGAACGAATCATCTATTTACCCTCCTTGTTTAATGTTTATAATTTAAACCTAGCGTTTTAGCTGAATAGTTTCCTGCAGCACCTCATCCGCAGTCATAAAAGCCTTAGCGTTGGCCTGGTAGCCGCGCTGAGTGGCAATAAGGTTGGACAGTTCACCAATCAAGTCCAGGTTGGCTGCTTCCAGATACCCGGAATAAATAGTGCCGAAACCATCGGGGCCTTCTGCGTTGGATGTCCTTTCCCCGGTGTTATCGTTTTCCAGGAACAGGTTATCCCCTGTTTTGGACAGGCCGGGCACGTTTTGAAAATTAAACAGGCCTATCTGACCCAGGGTGGTGTATTCGGTTTCTCCCGTCCCCAAATCAAACTCGGACTTGAATATTTCACCGTTCTCTGAGATTTCAACCTTCTTCCGGTCGTGCAGGTCTTCTATTATAATTGCCTCCCCGTCAGCATCGACAACATTGAGGCCTGAAGCATTCAATAGGTACCCGGCCTTGTCAAAGAAAAATGCCCCATCCCTGGTGAACTTTAAATTACCATACGTATCCAGCGCACCAAAAAAACCGGAACCTTTGATGGCCAGGTCTAGCTTCCGCCCGGTGGGCTGAAGCGGCCCTTGGTCAAAATTACTTGTTATACCTGCAATACCTACCCCGGTGCCGACCTGGCAGGCTCCTTTGGCGTTACCGGATGCGCCGATGGCCTGGTATAGAGTGTCTTTGAAGTCGGCTCTGGTAGACTTGTAGGCGGTTGTATTTTCATTGGATATGTTATTGCCGATGATGTCCATGCGCACCTGGTGGCTTCGCATTCCAGACACCCCGGAATACATTAATCGGATCATAGTAACCTCCTTGATAACTAAATGGCTAAAAGCTGTTAATTTCCGGGCCACTTCATTCATTCGGCGGCCCACAGCCTCCCGAAGGTCCGGCTGCTTATTTGGTGAATATGGCGCTGTCTATATTGGTAAAGACATGCTCCTTTATTGATTCTTCGTCGATGGCGGACACTACGGTGCGATTTTTTACGCTGACAATAAGAGCCAGTTCACCGTGAATAAACAAGGAGTTTTTGGCTCCCTTGGCCTCCGCCTTATTCATGGCATCGTTTATTTTATGCCAGTCCTCACTGCCCAAATTGATGTTCCTTTCCTGCATCCTTTTCTGGGCATGGGCGGAAACTTTAATTTGCCCAATGTTTGCCAGTTCCCGAAACAAAACATCTTGGAAACTGCCTGTGGCGTTACTGCCGGCTTGGGGTTTGGTAGCGCCCGGACCGGTTTTCCGAACAATCGGTTCGGGAGTGAACTGCACCCCCTTGACGTTCAATGTATTTCACCTACCCTTCGCCCATTGAGGTATACATACTTTCGTTTATACCTCGGTTATTATTTCCTCTGTGGTTTCGGTTTCGACTTCTGGAACGGTTGTTGTTTCTTCTTCGGGCCTGCTGTGCAGTTCAATAATCTGTCCCACACTGTATTCCGAGCCGTCTATTGTAATGAGCACGTTCCCGTTTTGCATGAGCACCTTTTCTACTAGCCCGGAAATTTCAACATTGTCGTCTATAACTGTAACTTGACGGTCGACCAAGTCTAGATATGGTAAAAGTGAGTTATCGTTAGCGTTGCCGGTTATGTTTATCACTTGGTCCAATGTATAATGTTCGCCGCTGAAACCTCCATCCAGGTAAAAAGTTGGCTGATCATCTAAAAGGGTTACGCCACCAACTTGGCCGGTTATTATTTCATCCTCGTTAACCAGAGATACCTGCTGGCCGATAAGTTGGAAGTACCGGGCCATCTCGTACTGTGTAGCCATTTTGTCCATACTCTGACCCATGTTGTACATCTGCTCCATGGAGGCCATCTGGGTCAACTGGCTAATGAAGGTTTCGCTATCCTGGGGCTGCATAGGGTTCTGGTACTTCATCTGGGCCACCAGGATTTTCAGGAAAGCTGCGGGATCAGCCAGTCCCTGTTGTTCTTTGGTTTTGTTCTTATCCGGTAGGTAATAATCGTTGCTGCTGCTACTGATTGCTTCTGTCATGTCGCACCTCCTTGGTTATACAAAATGGTTCACGCGGTTCTGATAAATCATTTTTGGCTTTTCAATTACCGGTTCAGAGGCTATTTCTTCTCTGGCGCCGGGCCCGTTGCTTGATTGCCGACCAGGCCGATTAAATTGCTGGTCGCGGTTTGATTCCTGCGCCCAGCGTCCCTGATCACCTCCGGTAGTCACCGTGGACTGCTGCAGGTTAATGTTGTGCGTGGCCAGGGTTTCCCTCAGTTGGCCGAGGGAACTTTCAATAATTTGGCGAACGCTTTCGGTGGCGGCATGGAAGTGGGTCGATACGTTACCGTCTTTGTACACCAATTTGATTACCACTTCGCCCAGACTTTCGGGCTGTAATTGCAGCCGGACGTGGGTGCTTCCAAGACCGTCTTTGGCAATTTGCCCCCGGATGGCTTCGGCCAGTTGCATTAACAGCGGCTGTTCGATACTGCGTGATGCCGGTGCCGTTTCTCCGCCCATGGATTTGGTAACTGTAGCTATTGAATCGAAATTGTTTAGTGCAACCTGGGGCAGGTCTGCCCGGGGTGTGTTATTAGATGGTTCTAATGCTGTGTTTACATTGGGTAGGCCGTTAACTGCACCATTACCGGTTGTGGCTGTTGTTGCTTCGTTTAAATTAAAATTATGCGTTAAGGATTTTACATTAATGTTACTTACGTTAATGTTGCTGACGTTAATGTTGCTGACGTTAATGTTGCTGACGTTAATGTTGCTGACGTTAATGCCTGGGCTTGTGGCTATCTTTTCTAATACCGGCTGGGTTTGTAACCTGTTGTCCGGTGTTTGGTTATACGGACTCTTTATCAAATCTCGCAGCATGCTGGAAAGCTGCTCTGCCATGGGTGCTAAATTATTCAGTGTAGCGGCACCCTCAATTGTATTTTGGGTTACCCCGGCTGCATTGCTAGCAGGAGCGGTTGGTTTTTCAGCTAGCAGCAGGTATTGCTCCAAATGTTTTAGCGTTTGTTGGATGTGATCCTGGTTTAAAAATTGGAGCGGCTGCTGTTTTTGTTCCTGCGTAAGATTAAGCCAACCTGGCAGCACTGGCAGACCGTTACTAATGATTGGTTTTGTCGTGACACCTTCCGGCCCTAAAACCGTTTCGTCAACCTTAATTTCCGCATTCATATAATTGTTGAACGCCGGCACTTCTTGGGCAGCCTGTAAAAAGCTATTTGGTAAACCGTCTTCTTCCTGCGGCATACCGGCCTCCCAGTTTTGCAGCAGCTTACCCGGTAACATCGCGAGCAACTCCATAAGCACCGGTTCTGAGGCTATCATAGCTACAGCGGCATCTTCCCGGTCTGCCGTATCGTCGCTGGTGACTGGGAAGAACTGATCAGACAGATTAGTTTGCAGGTTGGTACTAGACTGGGCTTGCTCTTTTCCATAGCCTAAGTTGCAGCATTCTTTACCAGCGGCGGCGAGAGTATGGCGGGCAAATATCACCTGCAGGATGGACATGAAATCCAGGCTGGGCCAACCGTCACTCCTTGCAATCGAACTTGCAGGACTTCCGCAGGGCTGCATTGTTTGGGCGGCCTGAATATTACTTTGCACTTGCGTTTTGTTCACCCCCTTTCAGCATGGAAATTTATCTGTGCAATTCTGTTCCCTGCCGGCAATTAGTCAAGACTGGGTTCAGAACTGTTTACAGCCACATTGTACATCAGTACAGCCATCTCGTCGGTTTCCTTTTGTTCTGCGGTCACGACGGTCTGGTTATAGATGTTAAGCTTTTTTTCGCGCAGCTTTTCCATTACCGACCGGTCTTGCATAGTCTTTACCAGGTTTTTGCGACATTTCTCTAGTTTATGGCGGGATACATTTAGCGCGGTTTCCCGTCTTTTAACTTCACTTGTCATGTAATCACAATAAGCCAGCTTATTAAACATATCGAAGGGGTTTAGCGCCTGGTCGTCCCGGGTCGCGCCGGCCAGCTTATTCCGGGCCTCGTTCAGGATGTCCTGATGGTGTCGGTATTCGTTTTGCGCACTGGCCTTTTGGGCGGCGGCCTGCTCCTCTAGAATTTCCCGGTGCTTTAAAACCGGTTCAAGACGGAAATCAAACTTGCGCATCGTTATCACTCCTGCATCATCGAGATTTGCCCAACGGTGCTATCAAACGCGGATTTTTCGCTAACTCCCTGGCGCAAAAAGCTGGTAATGCGGTCATGGTACTTAATGGCGGCATCAATTTCGGGGTTTGATCCCCTGGAGTAGGCACCCACATTAATCAAGTCTTCGGCTTGCTTGTACGTGGCCAGCAGGTGGCGCAGTTGCGCCGCCGCCCGGCTGTGCTCTTCGGATACCAAATCCGGCATCAGCCGGCTAACGCTTTGCATAACATCTATGGCTGGATAATGGCCCCGAGAAGCCAGTTCCCGGGAGAGGACAATATGGCCGTCCAAAATGCCCCGTACCGTGTCTGCCACGGGTTCGTTCATGTCGTCGGCCTCCACCAGCACCGTGTAAAAGGCGGTGATGGAACCGTTACGGGAGGTGCCGGAGCGCTCCAGCACCCGGGGCAGCAGGCTGAAAACCGAAGGTGTGTAACCCCGGGTGGTGGGCGGTTCCCCTATGGCCAGGCCGATTTCGCGCTGGGACATGGCGAACCTGGTGACGGAGTCCATAAACAGCAACACATTCTTACCCTGGTCTCGAAAATATTCGGCTATGGCGCTGGCCACCAGGGCTCCCTTGATCCTGACTAGCGCCGGCTGGTCCGAAGTGGCGGCCACCACCACTGAACGAGACAGACCCTCGGGACCCAAATCGTTTTCGATAAAATCCAGCACCTCGCGACCTCGCTCGCCGATTAGGGCGATTACATTCAGGTCGGCGCTGCAGTACCGGGCAATCATGCCCAAAAGGGTGCTCTTGCCCACCCCGCTGCCTGCAAATATGCCGATGCGCTGGCCCTGGCCGCAGGTTAACAGGGCATCGATGGCTTTAATACCGGTGGTTAATACGTCTTTAATGCGCTTTCTGGCCAGCGGCTCGGGGGGAGCATTGTTGACCGGGTATTCACCGGTGACTTTTAGGCTGTGACCGTCAATGGGCCTACCCAGCCCGTCCAGAACGCGACCCAGCAGTTCGTCCCCCACCCGTACGGTAAGTGCTTCGCCCCTTGGTATCACCTGGCAGCCCGGGCAGATGCCGCTTAATTCGCCCAGGGGCATCAGCAGCGAAGAGTGATCCTGAAAACCCACCACCTCGGCCTTGATGGGTTCTTTTTCACCCGGCACGTAAATATCACATACCTCACTGACCCCGGCAGAGATCCCCTTTACCTCCACGGTCAGGCCAATTACTTTACTAACCTTGCCGGTGGAGCGAATTAACCGGGTACGGCGAACTTTCTCCCGCCAGTTATTGATTTCCAGGTTTAAGTGTTCTGTAGGCATAAGTTACTCTGTCCCTTGCTTGAGGGAGGCCAGCAGGTTTTGCCACCTGTTGGACAGCCTGGCGTCTACTTTGCCGTACTCGTTTTCCAATACACAACCGCCCGGTTCAATAGCCGGGTCGGTCATAATCTGCAATTCGGCCCGGGGCGGCAACAGCGCCAGCAAACTCTCCCGCCTGGTCTGGCAAACCTCTAATTCAGCAGGATTAATCCATAAAACCACATGCTCACGGCTGCCGGCCAGTAAAATAGCTTCTTCGGCGATGCTCAGTACCACATCGGACCTTGTTTCAAGCTCTCTGGTGACAATTTTTTCGGCCATTTCAATAGCCAGGCTTAAAAGCTCTTCTTTCAGTTGTTCAAACTTTTGCCGGCGCATATCTTCGGCTTGGGCCAGCACTTTTCTGGCTTCGCTGCGGATACTGGCAGCCTCTTCCCCGGCAGTCTCCAGCGCCGACTGGTGTCCCTGTTCATAACCTTCCCTGGCCGCAGCTGTTTTTACTTTTTCGACTTCCGCAGCCGCATGCTGCCGGGCTTCTTCCAGCATGGCCGCGGCCTGTACGCCGGCCTGATCCATAATGGCAGCGGCTTCTTTTTTGGCTTGATGCAGCATGGCGTCTGACAATTCGTTATATTTTCCGGATGTTTCATCCCGCTGCTTATTTAGACGGGATGTTTCAAAGGTGAATTCGGTTTTTAGGGCCAGGTTATAGTGTCCCTTCGGTTCACCGGCGCCTTCATTCCTGCGAATTATCCTATGCAATGATGGCATCTTCCCCTCCCCTGGCAATTACGATTTCACCAGCCTCATCCAAACGCCGGATGATTTGCACTATTTTCTGCTGTGAATCTTCCACATCTCTTAAGCGGATGGGACCCATGTACTTGATTTCGTCCCGCAGCATATCGGAAGCCCGTTTGGACATGTTTTTAAAAATACGTTCCTGAACATCATCGTTGGTGCCCCGCATCGCCTTGGCCAGGTCTTTGGGATCCACTTCACGGAGAACCCGCTGTATGGACGGGTCAGGCAGCTTAACAATATCTTCAAATACAAATAATAGTTTGCGTATTTCCTCGGTGAGATCGGGGTCGGAGACCTCAAGTTCCTCTAAAATGGTTTTTTCGGTGCCGCGGTCAACCCGGTTTAAAATGTCCACCAGTGATTTAATACCCCCGGAACTGGGTTCACTGGTTTCCAACACGGACAGTTTGCGCTCCAATATATTTTCCACCTCCCGCATCATTTCAGGAGATACGCGGTCGGTCATGGCCACCCGGCGGGCGATATCGCTCTGCTGTTCCGGGCTTAGGGCCGATAACACCAGGGAGGCCTGTTCGGGATGCAGGTGGTTCAGGATTAAGGCAATTATCTGGGGGTGTTCGTCGCGAATAAATGATAACAGGTGCTTCGGGTCCGTTTTGCGCAGTGAGCTAAACGGACGGTTTTTGATGGAGTGCTGAACTTTATCCAGGATTTCTAACGCTTTATGGTCGCCCATAGCTTTTTGCAGCATTTCCTTGGCATAGTCGATACCACCAACCATCAGGTATTCCCTGGCTTGGATTAGTTGGGCGAATTCCTCCAGCACTTCATCCTGGATTTCCCTGGGGATGGTATCCATCATGGTGATTTGCTGTGAAATTTTTTCTATATCCTCCTGGTGAAAGTGCTTTTTAAGCAGTTCCGCCGACAGGTCGGCACCCAGTGAGATAAGCAGTATGGCAGTTTTTTGCAATCCGGTTAATTTTGATGCACTGGGCATGTTATTACTCCCTGAGCCAGACTTTTAACACCTCGACTACCTCGGTCGGTTTTTCTTGGCTTATTTGCTTGATTACTGAACGGTAACCGGATTGAGGTTCCTCAAGGACAATTTGTTTTTTCTCAGCCTTCTCTTCCTTGGCCCGGAGTAGGGCTTCTTCATCAGCCTGTATCGCCAGCAGCATCTCCCGGCGTTTGTTGCCCCGCCGGCGGAAAAACACGACCGCCAGGATTAGTAGTAACAGTGCTCCCAGCGCTAGGCCGGTCACCAGCGGACTAACCGGCAGTGCCACCGGCGGTATCACTTCAGAAGCCGGTTCTTCGAAGGAAGGTATGGATGCATCATTAAAACTCATGCTGGAAACGGTCATCTGGTCGCCCCGCTGAGCACTATAGCCAACTGCCGAGGCTACCACCTGTTGAATGCTATCCAGGTTGGCCGGCAAATAAGTGCCGTCCACCACCACCGATACCGACAAGCTGCGAATGCTGCCCGGGGCTTTTACCGTAACTTGCTGGGTGGTGTCAACTTCATAGTTTGTGGCCTGTTGCTCTCTGGAATAACCGTTGCCCGTACCGCTATCCTCAAAAGGCATGGTTTCCCCGGGCATTTCCGAATCCATGCCCGGAACGCCCCCCGTGGCAGCAGAAGTGCCTTCTTCAATCACGCTTTGCTCACTGAGTATCGCCCCGGGGCCATGTTCGGTGCGGACTGTTTCTTGCTGGTCAAAGTCCAGGTCGGCGGTGATCATGGCCACCGCCCGGCCCGGTCCCAAAATCCGGTTCAACATTTGTTGGACCCGGTTTTCCAGCTCTCTTTCATATTGTTTCTTAAGTTCATACCTTTGCATTGAGGAAGCAGATAGGGTTTCTTCTTCGTTCGTCTTCATGGTGTCGTTCAGCATGTTGCCATTCATGTCAATAATATGTACATTTTCCGGGGTCAGGCCCTGGATGCTGCCCATGACCAGGCTTTGAATGCCCCGCACCTGGTCTGAACCCAGATTGACGTTGGGTCTTATTTTCAGGGCTATTGATGCCGATGGCGTTACCTGGTCATCCAAAAATACGCTTTCCCGGGGTAAAACCAGGTGCACGCGGGCCTGTTCAACTTCGCTAAGCTGCACAATGGTGCGTCGGAGTTCTTCCTGCAATGCCCGCTGGTAACCCACATGCTGCTCAAACTCAGTAATACCGAATTTTTTTTGGTCAAACAGCTCAAACCCTACTCCGCTGCTGTGCAGTACCCCGGTACTGGCCATCTGGATGCGCAGCCTGTATACCATATCCTCGGGTACTTCGATGGTTTTGCCGTTATCGGCCAGTTGGTAAGGCGTATTGGCGCTTTCCAACTCTTCAATTATCTTGCCGGCATCCAATGGTTCAAGTTCGGTAAACAATGGGGTATAAGCAGGGCGTAAAATCAGTTGTGCTAATACGGCAATGGTAACAAGGATCAGCGTGCAGCCCAGGATAAGGGTTATTCTTTGCGACTGCCTAAGCGATTGCCACCATTGACGCAGCTTATCCAGCATTCAGCTGTTCACCACGCCTTCAATATGCACTATTTTAAACCTGCATCCGGGAAAGTTCCTGGTAAGCTTCAACCAGTTTATTGCGTACTTCGACGGCCAGTTGCATGGAAAGTTTGGCTTCTTCCATAGCAATCATAACGGTATGGATATCCTGAATTTCCCCGGTAAGAAATTTTTGCACATTTTCGTTGGCATTTAATTGTTTGTCATTTAAGTTATTAATGGTCTTGTCGAAAACATCTTTAAAGGAATTTGTTTCCGCGATGGTGTTGGCCGGGTTTGTTTTAGGCAGCGTCCCTTTTGTTACTGGTAGGGCTATAGGCATTATTTGCATCCTGGGCATCTCCTTTGTACTGATTTATTTAACGGCCCATGTCCAGGGCGGAAAGATACATGCTTTTGGCTGCTTCCAGGGTGGTTACGTTTGCTTCGTAGGCCCTGGTAGCCGAAATTAAGTTGACCATCTCGTTTAGGATGTTGATGTTGGGGTAGGCTACATACCCTGTCTCGGGGTCGGCGTGCGGATGTTCGGGGTCATACACCAGACGGGGTTCATTGTTGTCAGTAGCCAGTCGGGAGACCCGCACCCCGCTTCCACGTGTTTCAGAGCCGGTTCCGGCCAGTAGTTTTTGCCGCAGCATGGCCTCAAAGACCGGTACCTGACGCTGATATGGTTTATTGGCGGGATCCCCGGGCCTGCCGGTACTGTTAACATTAGCCACGTTATTGGCAATTAAATCTGCCCAGTAACGGTTGGAGGTCATGCCCGAAGCACTGATGTTAAAACTGTCAAACAAGCCCATATTACCTGCCTCCCTTTATTACATAGCTTAGGGAATTGGCCCGGTCACTTTTAACCCTGGTAGCAAACTGGTACAGCAAGGTGTTGGCGGCCAGGTTGACCATTTCCTCGTCGACGTCCACGTTGTTCTGGCCGGCTTTCATGGAAGTATTATCAACCTTTACAATCTGGGGTGCCAACCCTCCAAGCCCGTCCAGACCGCCCCCGGCAATATGGCGTTTGTTTGTCGCTTTCATGCCCAAGGAGCTATTCCCCAAAGCAGCTTGCAGTTGCTGCTGAAAGTTGACCGTGGACTTTTTAAAGCCCGGGGTATTGACATTGGCGATATTATTAGCAATTACCCGTTGCTGCGTGGTGCAGGCATCCATTTGTTTAACCAGAACAGTATTAAGGGCATCGTTTAGAATTTTCACTTAAAACCCTCCGCAAGAAAATATATCCATTGCCTTAAGCAAATTTCAACATAATTTTATCTAATCCTTCATAAAAACGCATATTTCTTAAAATTATTTAAAACTTAAGGTATTTTAATTTATTAAGTAAATATTTTCCAATAAAAACAAAAAAGGAACGCCACAAGTGACCTTCCGTAAAACTTCTCACTTGCAACCTGACAATCATAGCCCCGCCTGTCTGACTGTTTAAGTCCTACTTAATAGCGGTGCCTTAGACTCACGGCTTTGCGCCCCCGGTTTTCACCGGGTTTGCCCTCCATGAAGCATATTAAATTTTATATATACGAATGTTTAATAAATTATATAGTATAAAATGTAAGAATTCAACAAAATATTTGTTAAAAACATGAAAATTAACAAAATACTTAGTACCTTGGTCCTATATGGGGTTACATTATTACTACCATAACAAGCAAAAAACCGGGCTGTTGTTAGGACCCGGTTACTTCTGAAGGTATTTAATTCTTTAAGTAAGCTATATTAACTAAAGCATAATTTATATCATTTTGTCTATAATTAGCCCCAGCATCTCCTTGAAATATGCCACCATATCCAGAGTTCTTTCCGGCGGGATTTCCCTGACCACGCTGCCGTCTTCGCTATTGAGCACCTTAACCATTATTTCGCCGCTTTTTTCATGGATTTCAAAGTGCAGTTTAGTGGAGTACGCCTGCATAGTATTGTTAAGTTGTTCGACTGCCTGTTCCAGTTCAGCCTTGGAGAATTCCCGGTCTACTGGTTGCCCGTTGGCTGCTGTTGACGAGGCCCCTACTGCCTTCTTAACCGGCAAATCCGTTTTCAGCTCCGGCAACTTCTGGTTTTCCTGGCCTGGCATGGCACCCGGTCTGATACCTTCAACGCGCATGGACTATTACACCTCCTGCTGGAGTTTATCTTTGCTTATTGACAAAATAACTGTGCGCCACCCGGGCATTGTTCCGGTAAGCGGTTTCGGTACGTTTGGCCACCTGCAGTTCATTAATCGATTTAATAGTATCACTGAGGTTTTGCTGCATTAACTCATTGACTTCTATATCCAGTACGCGAATTTGCTGCAGATATTTTTGGGTGTCCAGTTCCAGTTCGGCTTTTTGATTAGCTCCCGAGGCAAAATGGGAATTATTTTTTTGTAAAATTAATTCCATGTCCAAAAGATCAACCTGTTCAATGACCGCCTGTTTGGCGTCCATTAGCTCGTTGAACCGCTCCATATTGCTTGCAGCCAGAGCCTCTTTCTGGAGTACCGTAAGCCTGAGAAATTCTTTTAAGTAAGCATTCTTTTTTTTCATTAATCCGGCAAATTTATTTTTTGTATCCATGGTCGTATACCGGGTTAACCGGCTTGGGCTTGCCTGCGGGCGTGCTGCATGGCTTCCTGCCAGGTGTCCCGCAGTTCTTCGGCCAGGGCCAGTACTTCCATTAGCAGGGCGGCGTCTTTTTGGCTGTTAGCCTGCATCAGCTGGCGAAGCATAAAATCATACAGGCTGCTCAGTTGCTTGGCGAGCTCAATTTCGTTGTTTAAGGTATCAGCTAGGTGGGTATAGATCTCCTGGGCTTTAACAATGGCCTTATGCGCGTTTTCTACTTCCTTGTTTTCAATGCATTCGATGCCCTGGCGAATAAAGCGCACCCCGCCACTGTACAGCATTTGAGTCAGTTCTTCAGGCGAAGCGCTCATAACCGAGTTGTGCTGATATTTTTGGTATGGATTATGTATAGCCATTTATAAAACCTCCCTGTTTATTGCTGGCCGCCACCGAATTGTTGCATTAACCACATGCTTTGGGAATTCATCTGCTGGATGGCCTTTTCCATGGCGGTAAACTGGCGCCAGTAGCGGTCTTCCATATTCACCAGGCGATGCTCCCAGTTATTAATGCGGGTGTCGATGTCACTAATTTTTTCGCCGATCAGGCTATCGTCCACTTGAGAAAATTCATTGTAACTGCCCGCTTTTTGACTAATTTGGGTCATAGCATTATTTACGTTGTCATAAAGCCGCCGGGCGATGCCCTTTTCGGCATCGATATCTGAAGTGTTGGTGAACAGTTTCATTACCCCATCCGGGTCTTGCTGCAGGGCTTCCCGTAGTTTATTTTCATCGACGACAAGCTTGGCGCTCATGTAATCGATAGACGTTTTAATGCCTAAATCCGCCAGGGTGTCATTATTGCCACCGAGCCCGGAGACCACGCTAGACATAGTCTGGCGCATACTGCTGACCACGCCGGACAGGATGGGGTCGTTGCGTAACAAACCGCTGCGGGCCTTTTCCTCCCACTTTTCAATTTGGTCGTCAGTAAGTTCTTCCCGCTGCTCGTTGGTCAGTGGTTGGTAGTCGCTATAGCGTTTTTCATATAGTTTATCGGTAATGGTTTCGACGGTGGTGTTGTAGTTGTCTATTAAACTAATAATAGAATTAAAAACAGCATCTGTATCGTTGGAAACATTTATAGTAGTGGTGCCTTTGGCATTTAGGTTCATGGTAATACCGTTGACCGTTATGCTGTTGGTTGAGCTTTCTAGTTCCTGGGCATCCCCGATATTAATTTTGGCATTTAAGCCTATGTATTCATCACTATTTATTTTTAGATCAAGCTTTAGAAATGAATCATTATACGTTTGACTAGCGGTTGGATCATATGAGACAAAATTACTGGCATCTTCTAAAACCTTTATCTTTTGACCATCCCCGGTGGTTTCGGAGGTAAGGAAGATCCTGTTTTGGTCGGCATCGTAACTAGCCTTAATGCCAATATCAGCATTATTAATCTTTGAGACCACATCGTAGATGGTATCCGTATTAGTATTAAATGTGAACGCTTGTGGTTCGTTTTTGCTACCCTCAAGTTTGAATGTAATGGAATCGGCAATACCAACAAATTGGTTTTTTAGCGTTTGGATATTGCCATTGCCGTCGTCTTCATCGGAAACCTGCTCCACGCTACCTTTTGTAACGCCTTTGGCTAATTGGGTGACTTCTACCGCATAGCTTCCCGGGATTGCATTGCTGCCGGCTGTTGCCTTTAAGACGCTCTCATTGGATACCGAAGCACTTTTGGCCAGATAGGTGGACTGCAGCCTCATGTTAAAGACTTGATCCCGAAACGAGCGCAGGGCGGTGTTGATGGCCCGGTTATCCTCTTGCTGCCACTCAAGGATCTGCCTGTTCTGCTGCAGCCTGTCCACCGGCATCCGGTGGGCTCGCATTAAGTCCTTGATTATGGATTCGGTATCCATGCCGCTGGCCAGTCCAGCAATACGCAGGGTGGATAACACGGTAATCACTGCCTTTCGGAACTATAATATCTTGTATAATAATCGGCAGTTATTGTAATAACTTTAACCCGTAGTCTTTTAAGTTTGGTGCTTGGCGCCTTAATCTTTTTTTACCTTAGGCAACTTATTTACTAAATTTCCATATATCAGCCACTTTCTTTAAGTTGTCTGCGGTATTAGTCAATTCCTGGGCCACAGCGGCTGTTTCTTGGGAACTGGCGGCTGCCTGTTGGGCAACTGCGGCGATTGATTGGGCGCCGCTTAACATGTCGGCGGTGGAATCGGCTTGTTCTCTAGCCACCCTGGTGATATCCTCCACCAGAGCGCTGGTCTTATTCAGAATGTTTCTAATGTCGCCGAAGAAAGTTTCAACCTCGCGTGAGCAGGAAAGCCCCGTTTGTACTGCCTGGACGGTATCCGCTACTCCGGTCACAATCTCATTGACGATTTGGGCAACTTCTTTAGTGGCTTTTTCGGAATTTTCAGCTAAACTACGCACCTCTTCGGCCACAACAGCAAAACCGCGCCCGTGTTCTCCAGCCCGGGCGGCTTCGATGGCTGCATTGAGCGCTAGGAGGTTGGTCTGGGTGGCGATGTTCTGGATTACTTCAAGAAACTGGGCGATGTGATTGGAACTGGCATTTAATTGTGCAAATTTTTGTTCCAGCAAGTTCATGTCATCCAGTATTTTTTTAATGACAGCGCTGCCTTGTTCGGTAGTATTGATAGCCATATGGGCCACATGGTCAGCTTCAACGGCCTGCCGGGCACAAGCTTCGGCTTGCTCGGACATATTGGAAATGACCTCCAATAATTTGGTTACCTGTTCAGCCTGGTTCTGGCTACCTGTACTGACTTGTTCCGTACTCGCGGTGATTAACCCGGCCGCATGGTTCAGGGTTACGCTGGTGTCTTTAACCAGGGCAAACCATTTATGTACTCCCTTGAGGATTTTGCGAATACTGTTAATTAGTAAATTAAATTCATTCCACCCATAATCCCTGTTTTCGATGTGTCCCGTCAAATCTCCATTGATAGCCTTGTCTGTATTTGATAGAACATGTAGCATATTGCGGTGTAACGGTGTAAACAGAATATAACACGCAGCTGTGGCCAGCATTAAGCCTGCCATACCGCCACCGAAAAGACCCAGGGCTTTTCCGCCGGTCAACCACCACCCGGCGCAGGCAATAACCAGCGTGGTAAATCCCAAGGTTAAGGTTAATAAAGTCATCTGGCCCCGGAACGTTCTCATCGTTAATTCCTCCCGGTTTCAAATTATTTAAATATTCGGTAGTAGGATTTGGAAAGTATCAATCTTGCCCTATATACTCGGCAGTTACAAGAAGAACTTAATTGACCTGGCTTAGAAACCTCATTGTCCATTAACAATCCTATGCGGGGGTAATTGCAACTGCATAACCCACATGGCATAGGGAAAATCAGCTTAGGAGATTAACATATATCTTGTGTAAGGTGCAAATGGATCATATTATATTTAAAGATATGAAAAATCTAATACCATAACAAAATACTTTATTGGTAGGCAGGCAGGAGTTCGCTAAATTCCAAGCTTTTTCTTATTACGTCAGTATACTTTGCCAATTTATGTTCCTAGCTTTTAAGATTATTTATGGCCCTGGACTGAATCAGTGCAACTCTATGCCCGTAGCATTACTTTAGCATATTAACGCGTCGGGGGACTGACCTCTTTTGGTATAATCAGGAAGGCCTAACGGCCTTCCTGATTATATCGGGCAGTTATTTATGTTATCTTCCCTTCAAAAAGGTTACGTAGATAAAAGAGGCCCCAGGAAATCCTGAGGCCTCTCTAGGTTGATATTGATTAACGGAGTAATTGTAGAACGCCCTGGGGTTGTTGGTTGGCTTGGGCCAGCATAGCCTGAGCCGCTTGAGAAAGGATATTGTTTTTGGTGAACTCCATCATTTCTTTAGCCATATCTACGTCGCGGACACGAGATTCAGCAGCGGTTAAGTTTTCGGATGAGGTGCCCAAGTTGTTAATAGTGTGTTCTAAGCGGTTCTGATATGAACCTAATTTGGAACGTTCAGCGCTTACAGTTTCGATAGCACTTTGGATTGTCGTGATAGCTTTATCAGCAGAGTTTTGACTAGATACATCAATACCACCTACTTTAACAGTTGCATCATCTGCTAAAGCAGTAGTTGTTACAGTCAATACTGTAGTAGTACCGTCTTGAGCACTAGTGAAGGATGTTCCATCTGTTGAAGTAGCAATTACTTCACCGTTACCATCCGTCAAATTCCAGTAGCTAGAACCGTCTGTATCAACAGTATAGTCTCCTGCTTGTAACCCATTATTAATAATCTTAGAAGTACCAGTTATAGCTGTACCTGTGCCACTAATAGTGACCTCTCCATCAATAACAGCGTCAGCAAAACTTAAAGTATCGTCACCACTGCCAGCAGTAATCGTCCATGATTTACCGTCAGAACTATTTGCTAACGCAGTACCATCAGAATCTAATATTTCGTATTTATCAGTTATTTTGTTTTTAGCAACTACATAGGTATCATCAGCAATATCTTGGTCGGTAAGACCAGCAGCATCAATTGTATATGTCCCAGCTATTTCAACTTCAGCATCACCCGCAATACTTAAAGCAAAGCCTCTCATATCATCAATACTAAGAGATAGGTTTTGGCTTTCATTAGCACCAATATGGAATGTACCTTTGAAACCACCATCTAACAATGTTTGTGTGTTAAACTCAGTGTTTTTACCAATACGAGATAACTCTTGTGACAGTTGATCAACTTCCTTTTGAATCTCTGAACGATCTACTGTAGTGTTAGTATCGTTAGAAGACTGAACAGCCAGTTCACGCATACGCTGCAGAATACTGTGGGTTTCATTTAAAGCACCTTCTGCAGTTTGGATTAATGAGATGCCGTCTTGAGCGTTACGACTAGCTTGATCCAAACCACGTATCTGACCACGCATTTTTTCCGAGATGGCCAAACCAGCAGCATCATCCCCGGCTTTATTTATACGTAGACCGGAAGAGAGTTTCTCTAGAGCTTTTTGGGTGTTAGCACCGTTGGCACTCAACTGACGATACGTGTTAAGTGCCGCGATATTGTGATTAATAATCACTTAGTCATTCCTCCTTGAAATTTAATATGCATCCTTGCAATGTACCTCATTTATACCCAGAGGGTGGCCACCCTTTTGGATAAATGGAATTCCTAAGTTAATTATCGTCGGTTATAAAGTTATCTTTAGGCTGATGTTGGATATAAATATAAATTATTGGGAAAATAGTTTTTTCAGTTCACCTTCCGCTTTTTTATCAGTGGTAGTGGCCGACAAGTTTTCCTCCGCTACCGCACTGTATAGTTCGTCGCGCAATATTGTTATTTCCCTGGGCGCTTCGATGCCTAATTTAACAGCGTCCTCGGTTACGTCGAGGATAACAACCCTAATTTTTTCGCCAAGCATGATGGCCTGATTTTTTTTGCGGGTGAGGACGAGCATTCTTATACCCCTCCCGTTCTGGCGGTTGGCGTGTTTTCTTGTTTGATTGAGTCTAATAGTTTTGTTGTGGTAAATAATCTATGCCGGGTGGTATAAAGTGTATCAGCCAAGATAACCTGCCGGGCTTTTTTTAGACGGGTGTTGATTACAATGGGCGCCACTAGGTTGGCGGTGGCTTCGGTAGGGTTGGCCCGGGGGATGGTTATGGTGGCCAGTAAAAGGGTTTCCTTATGGTTTTCAATCTCCAGTTCCCTGATATCGGTTTCCGGCACATCACAGACATAATCTTTGAAATACTTGAAGGGATCGATAATTAGCAGGGCTACAGTCGGGTCGTCTGCGGCTTGCAACCAGTTCAGGTTTTTAGTTCCCTCTACCGGGATGAAAAAGAAACGGCGTAGGCTCTCAAAACCGGGGATACCGTTGGGGAAATGGATTATTAGGTCCTCTTCTATTTCCAGGTTGCCAAAGCGGGTGGTTTGCACTTGCATGGGGTATCACCTCTTTTTGTGATTGGGTTTGTCTGAGTAAGGAATAATGCTTTGGGTGCTACAAACAGTGGACAGGCACCTTTTTTTAGCAGCCTGTCCACTGTTTTTTCATTGTTGTTTTTTAAGTCAGGCGATTGTTGGGTTACCTTATTATGGCCAATTTTTATTGTTAGGATAATATTATTTGAGAAAATGGAGCAAGCTGGTTTGTAAAACAGTTGAACCGGCGGCCAGTGATGCATCGTAGGTAAGCTTCTGCTGGCTCAAGAATAGTGAAGCCCTGGCAATATCAACGCCTTCAATATTCATTTGCACTTGGGTCAGGTTGACTTCCTGATCCATCAGCTGCTCTTTAACGGATTCGAAGTGCCTTTCCCTGGCACCGATGGCCACCCGGTGCTCAATAAGGTTATCCATTTCAGTGCTTAGCTCCCCAATTGCCGTATTTATGCCTGCGGTATCTGCTACCGTTGCAGTTCCGCTGGGTGGCCATACTGTTTCGCCGGTAAGGGCGTTTCTGAGTTGCTTTAATACATCCAGTATGCCCCCTGCTACCTTTCTTACCTCAACCGGGTTTTCATCTAGCGTGATGGTTTCTTTAGGTGTCTGTGTGGTGCCGAAGACGCCTTTAACCTGGTCGCCGGTACCGGTGTTAATTACCACCGAAGGGGCATCTACGGTGTGTTCGGACTGGGCCAGAATCTCCCGGGCCACCCGGCCGTCGTACTGTTTAACATCGGTGTCAAAGGTGATATCTCCTCCGCGGTAATAAATCTCGTCATTTTGCCTGATGAAGGGCGGCTGGCTATTTTCCCGCCCGGCGAAGATGTAATTACCGCCGATGGGGGTGTTGGCCATGTCCACCACGTGGTCAATCATTTGGTCTATTTGGTAAGCCAGAGCCTTGGTTTCCTCTACACTAAGCGTACCATTGGCCCCCTGGACGGCGGTTGTTTTGGCATTGGTGACTACTTCCAGGATACTGCCCAGGGTTTCGTCGGTAGAATAAAGGTAAGACAGTCCGTCGTCTATGTTGCGCGTGTACTGAGTGTTATATTCGATGTTGCCTTTCACCGCCATCAGGTGGCTGACCGAGGACGGATCGTCACTGGGCCTTAATATACTACTACCGGTGGAAATCATCTCCTGGGTGCGGGCCAACTTCTGCATATTGTTCTGGATGTTGCTGATTAGGGTGTCGGAAACCATTTTATTGGTGACGCGCATAATCTCCACCTCGTTTTTAGTACCGTTTATGTAATGCTGAACGCGGTGAGGATCTTTAAGATCCTTCGCTACGCTCAGGATGACAATATAAACAAGTTTACCATTTTGAGTACTGACTACTGTACTGAACTCCTAACTAACCTTAAAACAACCGGTTGATAATTACGTCCAGCATATCGTCTAACGTGTTAATCACTCTGGACGAAGCCTGAAACCCATATTGGAACTGAATCAGTTTGGTCAATTCCTCATCCAGAGACACGCCGGATACTGACTCCCTTAATGCTTCAATCTGGCCCCGTATAGCCCTCTGGTTGGCTACCAGTTCCTGGGCTGACTTGGTGTCGCCACCTACCTTGGCTACGATGCTTTCAAAAAAGCTGTCAAAGGTGGTATCTGTAATACCGTCACCGTTGGTGTCTATTGTTGCAGCGGAGTGCAGTCGGGCTACGTCAAGGGCTTTTTCGCCTACCACTTTGCCCGGATCTACCACAGCTGTGCTGTTGACTTTAATTGTCCGGGCGGTATCGGCGGGGTCAATGATAAAGAAGTCGATTACATTACCCAGGGAGTCTTGCAAGACCTCTTTGCCGTTCACTTCTTCGGCTAGTCGGTGGGCCAGGGAGTTGAGGTCGTCCAAAATACTCAGGGTGTTCAACCTGGCCGCTTCCAAACCCAGGATGGAGCCCTTGGTATTGCCCGGGTCGATTGCCATATCCGTTAGGTTAAATGCCGTGGTACCCACGCTGTCATCATATTTAACAATAACTTTTTCACTGATGCTATCCCAAGTGGGTAGTAACTTGGTGGCGGTGGATTCCTCAGTAGCTGAGTCGACGGTTAAAACTGCCTGGCCGTAAAAGTCAATTTCTATGGCGCCTGAGCTACCTACGTCTCTGGTGGTCAGGGGGCCGAAACCAGACAGTTGATCCAGTAGCAGGTCTCTTTTATCCAGCAGGTCGTTGGGCTGCTGGTCGACCTTTTTTACTTGGACGATGGAATCGGACAGGTTGGCTATTTGCGAAAGGATATTGTTTACCTGGTTGAATTGGTCCCTTAACATACCGGTGGCGATAATGTCGCTGCCGGGGTAAAAGCCGTCTCCGGTAACCAGGTTGTCGGACTTGATGCTTTTGTTGATGGAATCCAGTTGCTCGTAGCTCTGGCGGAATAGCGCCGCCAGCTCGTTGCCGGTCTCCACCACCGCCGCCTTGATGCCGGGATCTCGGGGAGTGTTGTTCAGGTTTTGCCAGTCGTTGAAAAACTGCACCATGACGTCTTTAATGCCCCGGCCGTCTGGTTCGGGGTAGGTGGCTTCCACTCGAATGGCGATATCGTAGTTGGACTGCCAGTACCCACCACCAGAAATGTTGCCCCTTAGCTGGTAATCCAGGTAATCGTCCCTGATGCGGCGCATTTCGGTGACCTCTACCCCGCTGCCCAGTTGGCCCGGGGTGACGCTGCTGTTCATACCGGGGGTGGCATACGGGGTAGTGGTTTTTAGCACTGCTTCCTGCCGGGTGTACCCGGGGGTATTGGCGTTGGCTATGTTGTGCCCTGTGGTGTCCAGGGCAGTGCGGTGTACGTTAATGCCCCGCCTGGCTATTTCAATGCCGAAAAAGGTTCCGGGCATGTTTTTGGTCCCCGCTTTCCTAAACGGTTTTATTCAGCACGGCGTTCGGCCGGTCGTTTTGTTTCAACTCGCCGCTGTTTTGGTAGGTTTGCTTACGGCCGCCGGACTTTAGCAGTTCCAGCAGACCTTCGTTTACCTGCAGCGCCCTTTTGGTTAACAGGTTGTTGATCCCGTTAAGTTCATCCAATTGACGCATGTCTTTTTTAATAATCCTGGTCAATTCCTTTAGTTTAAAAATAATCTCCAGCGATGCTTTGGGCAACATTTCGATTACAGTGGCATCCTGTCGCAAGTTCAGGGCACTTTCCAGTTTGCGCTGTACTAGTTCCCGCAGACGATCCTGCTCGGACATTTGCTCAGTTAGTTCATCCAGCCGGGTTACGGCTGCCCCCAGAGATTCGGTGTCCAGGCGGCGCAGGGCCAGGTTCTGAGTCTGGGATGCCTTAAGCTGTTCTTTTATAATTTGCCCCTGTTCGGTGAGTATCCGGGTCAGTTCTATAAAAAGAGGCTCCATAGCTTCGCTCCTTGAGGAACTGATTATGTAAAAATGCAGTAGTTAGTATTTAGATTGTTTTTGTCGTTTATTTTATTCTGACTCCTGACTACTGACTCCTGAGTACTATCTTTTATATGTATTTGTCCAGGTTGAATCCCCTGGGCCTACCGGGTTCATCTTCATCGGTTTCTTTACTGCCGGAATTGCTATTGGCGTTTCCTTTGTCGTCTTTGTTGCCGGCAAAGCCCCGGCTGCGCTCCTTTTCATTGTCGCGTAAGCGCAGAGGCAGATCAAATGAGTCGCCGGCGTCATTTGGCTTTTCCACCGTTTTGTTCAAAGCGCTGCGGTTGAGCGCTGCGGTGTTGTCACTGACGTTGACGGGTTTTTGCTGGTAGTCGGTCCGTCGCGATTCCTGCGCTTGGCGGTTGGTCGCCTCGTCGTGGACGGTTTGGACTTGTAGTCCGCCTGCAGCCACTTTCAAAGCCGCTCACCCCCGGCCTTATACAATTTGGGGACATCGATTAGCGTCTGGTATCCAGGCGCCTTTCGCTAATTATGTTTTCTGCTATTTTTTCTGCCGAAGGCTGATACGTTCCTTCGATAATGCTGTTTTTTAGTTCCAGCACCCGCTCAGCCCGGGTGTTGGGCATGGCTTTTAAAACATCCCGGTACTTTTGCAGTTCCCGGCCCCGCGATGATATTTCCGCCCGGTCTTCTTGCATGGCGCGTTCGCTTGGCGGTTCCTGGGTTTTTTCACTGCGGGCTTTGTATAACTCCAATGCGCCGGGCCCGATGTTGGTAATTTTCACGGCGCTTCACCTACCTTAATTTAGTAGTCAGTATTCAGTAGTTATAATTCAGAATAAATCAAGACGGTAATCTTTAAATAATTTTCGGTTATTTAACGGTTAACTTGAGGGCTGCCGTAAATTTTTTGTAACCCAACGCCGTACTTCGCCGGCTATTTGTGGCAGAGGCAATATTTTTTCTACGGCCCCCAGATCGGCGGCAGCCTTGGGCATGCCGTAAACCACGCTGGTGTTCTCGTCCTGGGCAATGGTGTAACCGCTACGCTTTTTTATCGCCAGCATGCCCCGGGCCCCATCCCGGCCCATGCCGGTTAGCAGTACACCTATTAACCGGTTGTCCGCTATTTCCGCTGCCGAAGTCATCACCACGTCCACCGAGGGACGAAAACCGCCCGGCGGTACGGGTTTGTTGCCTTTTTCCAGGGCCACGCTCAGCCTGCCTCCGTAACGGCGGAAAAACAAGTCATATCCGGCCGGCGCTACCAGCACGCGGCCTGGTATTACCAAATCACCATGTCCGGCGTGAAGCACTTCCAGGCTGCACCTGCGGTTTAAATGTTCGGCCATCGGACCCGAAAAACCAACCGGTATGTGCTGCACTACCACTATGCCGCAGGGGAAATTGGCCGGCAGGGCGGGCAGCAGTACTTGCAAAGCTGCCGGGCCGCCGGTCGACGAACCGATAACTACCAGTTCCATGGGCAAAGGGGTTGTCTGTTTTTCGGGGCGCAACGACTTTTTCGGGCTTGGATAGTTTACTTGCGGATCGGTTGGACGCGGCGCTGTTTTTTGCCGGGCG
The DNA here is from genome assembly GCA_000961575.1 of Peptococcaceae bacterium BRH_c8a. Lineage (GTDB taxonomy): Bacteria > Bacillota > Desulfotomaculia > Desulfotomaculales > Desulfallaceae > BRH-c8a. The sequence goes on along the minus strand of LADP01000039.1, from coordinate 93,675 downwards.
CTGTTGCAAACGACCCTGATTTTGCGCGCCAGTTGCGCTGCCATTTTTTCAACATCCGATTTCTGCGGTTTAGCAATGAAGTCAATTGCTCCGGCGGTCAGGGCTTCCATGGTTACCCGGGCTCCCTCGGTGGTATGGGAACTGAGCATGATAATTGGCAGCGGGTGCTCGCGCATTAATCGGCTTACCGCCTGCACGCCACCCATACCGGGCATCTCCACGTCCATGGTTACTACGTCGGGGCGCAGTAAAACCACCTTGCGAATGGCCTCTTCGCCATCGGCAGCGGTATCAACCACCCGGATATCCGGGTGCGTCTCCAGAAGTCGGGTAATGACCCGCCGCATCAGCGCCGAGTCATCTACTACCAGGACTTTAATTGACTGCAGCATGGGCCAGGGCCTCCTCGGCTCCCATGTTTCTTAAAAGTCCGCGGACATCAATAATCAAAGATACCTTGCCATCGCCCAGGATCGCCGCCCCGGCCAGACCTTCCACCTGGCCCAGGTAGGTGCCCAGGGACTTGATCACAATTTCTTGTTCACCCAGCAGTCTGTCCACCACAACTCCAATCTTTCGTTCGCCGGAGCCGACAATAACCACGTATATTTTGTCTCCGGTTTCGCCGGGGGCCAGGTTGAAAGTATCTTCCAGACGTTTTAAAGGATAAACCTGCCCGCGGACGACAATTACTTCGGCATGCCTGATTTTCTTAATCTCCGAACGGCCCAAGTGCAGGGTTTCCACCACGTAGGTCAGGGGGAAGGCGTAAGTCCTGCCGGCATGTTCCACCATCAGGGACCGGATGATGGCCAGGGTCAGGGGTAGTTTAATGGAAAAACGGGTGCCCCTGCCGGGCCAGGTTACATAATCGACAGTGCCATTGATACTTTCAATCTGGGTGCGCACGATGTCCATACCCACGCCTCGCCCCGAGATATCACTGACACTATCTTCCGCTATGGTGGAGAATCCGGGTTGGAAAATAAGGTCCATGGCTTCCCGGTCGCCCATCTGCCGATACTGCTCGGCGCTGATTATCTTGCACTTTAACGCCTTGTCTTTTAGCTTTTGCACGTCAATGCCCCGGCCATCGTCCTCGACAGTAATTACGATGTGGCTTTCCACATAGGCGGCTTTAAGTTGCAGCAGGCCCTTGGGTGGCTTGCCCAGGCGCTGCCTTTCCCGGGGTTTTTCTATCCCATGATCAATGGAGTTCCGGAGCAAGTGGATTAAAGGATCGCCAATAACTTCGATGACGTTGCGATCCAGTTCAGTCTCTTTGCCATCTACCAGGAACTCAATATCTTTATTCAGTTTATGGGTGATGTCCCGTACCATGCGTGGGAAGCGGTTGAATACCTGGGCTACGGGCAGCATCCGGGCCTTCATTATTTCTTCCTGCAAATCGGTGGTTACCTGGCCCAGGTGGCTTGAAATTTCAAGAATATCTTCGACCAGTTCGTCTGCCCCGTGGCTGTTTTCAAAAACATCCACAAACCGCTCCAACCTGGTGCGGTCAATAACCAATTCCCCCACCAGATTCATCAGCGAGTCCAGTTTTTCCACGTCCACCCGGACGGTTTTAATGGTTTTCCGGTCCTGCCTGGCGGTTTTATCCGGCTCTGTGGCGGTCTGTTTAGGATCAAGATGGTGTACGGCGGCGGCCGATTCCAGAAGTTTTATGTGGGCCGAATGAATTTCAGCCACCGAAAGGGCCAAGTTTTTAACCTGATCCATATCGGCCTGGGTGATGATTACCAGGGCAATATCGGTGTCAAAGTGTCCGCTTTGGATATCTTCAACCGGTGGATTACTCTTGATAATTTCGCCGGCCTGCTCCATGGTTTCAAAGAGCAAAAAAGCCCGCACTTCTTTCATCTGGCAGTCGTCTTCAATGCTTATCTGCATCGCGTAGGCGTAGTAACCACGCAGTTCAGCGGCCCGGATTACCTCTTCCAGGGATTCGTCCAGCTCAATTTCCGGCAGCGGCGGGGATGCGCCGGAAACACTGCCGGGCTCACTGGCAGGTTTTTGTAGCTTGGGTTGGTCTACATTTTTATCCCGGGCCTTGGTAATTTTGCTTAGTATTAGGGTGATATCGGTGCTATTTTCGGTACCGCTAACAATTTCCTCTTTTAATTCGGTCAGGGTGTCCATCGCTTCAAAGAGTACATCCACCAACCCGGGGGTTATTTCCAGCCGGTTTTGGCGTACTTCATCAAAGAGGCTTTCAATTTCATGGGTTAACCCAGTCATTTTGTCATAACCCATCACCGCGGAAGAACCTTTAATGGTGTGGGCGGAGCGAAAAATCTCCTGGATTATCTCGGGTGTAGCTTGCTGTTGTTCCAGCAGTAAAATATTGTCGTTAATAATCTGCAGTTTTTCCTCCAGTTCTTCCTGGAAAATGGCAATTTCTTCGTTGCTGAACACGCACTTTACCTCCCGGCATACTAATTAGGACGGGTTCTCAATGGCTAAAATCTGTTCCATTTCCCCCCGCGACAGGATTTGATTGGGGTCAACCAAAATAATCATGCGCTCATCGTCGAGAATGATGCCCTTTAAGTAGTGCTGGTTGACATTGATTGACCCCGGCGCTTTTTTAACCTGGTCACAACTAAACTTTTTAACCTCGTGGACAGCGTCCACCATCAAGCCAAATTTTTGCTCACCGGAAGATGCGATAATAACTCGACTGTTGTCGTTTTGTTCGTCTGCCCGCGTGTTGAACAGCATATGCAAATTTAGTACCGGTATCACCGCACCCCTTAGATTTATTATTCCTTGCACATAAGCCGATACCTGGGGAACAGGGGTTATTTTTTCCAAGCGGATAATTTCGGACACCATCGAAATGTCGATCCCGAAAAACTGCTGATCAATGACAAAAACTACTACCTGCAGATCTTGGCCGTCTAGCCCGTCATTCATGTTAACGCCTCCAAATTAGAAAGTGCCCTACTCCTCTTCCCCTGCTTCATCGTCCCTGGCCCGGCGGGCCGTCGGATTAAGGTAAGCCACCAGCCGCTCTCTGATTAAGACGGGGTTATAGCCTGCCTGCAGGGAAACAACACCCTCCATCATTAGCTGCTTAACTAGAATTTCCTTTTTGCTGATGTTTTGTAATTTGGTGGCCAAAGGTAACCATAAAACGTTGGCGCTGCCAACACCGTAAAGGGTGGCCATGAAGGCGACGGCAATGGCGGGGCCCAAGGTTTCCGGAGAACTGATACTGCCCAGCACGTGCACCAAGCCCATCACAGTGCCGATAATGCCCATGGTCGGGGCATACCCCCCGGCCACTTCAAAAATACTGCTGCCTACGTGATGACGTTCCTCAATGGTGTAAATTTCCACATCCAAGATGTTTTTGACCAGTTCGGGATCCGTACCGTCAATTACTAGCTGCAGCCCCTTTTTTAAGAATGGGTCGTCCATTTCCGGCAGGCGGTTTTCCAGGTATAGTAAACCTTCACGCCGGGCTTCTTCAGCCATCGCTACGATGTCTTCAATGGCTGTGGCGGGGTCGGAGGGCTTGTTAAACACTACTAGTTTTAACAATTGAGGTGATACCATTAAATCCCGGGGGGAAAAACTAAACATGGTGGCGCCGATGGTACCGCCGAAAACGATTAGGGCGGCGCTTGGCTGAACCAGCGCGCTAGCGTGGCCGCCTTCTAAGAGAAAACCCACCAACAGGGAACCGATACCCAAAATAAAACCAACTACTGTTGCAATATCCATTAAGTAACCAGTCCTTTGCAGAATCTGTTATATAATCAGCTTTCCACGGTGCTTTGTTCAACCTCCGGCGAGGTGGCGCTCCCTGTGCTTTCTAAAATAACCTGATTAAGAATGTCTACCGGCTGCGGTTCTGCTTCGGAAAATTTATTCCGTAAAATAATCAGGTCTACCCGGCGGTTGAGCTGGCGGTTGTACTGGTTATTATTGGGCGCCCGGGGACGGTATTCGCCATAAGCAATCGCGGATAACTTTTCCGGCGCCATCCCGTGCGTAGTAATTAATTCCCGTACTACGTTGGTGGCCCGGCCCGCTGACAGTTCCCAGTTGGATGGAAACCGGGCGGTGCTGATGGGCAGGTTGTCGGTGTGGCCTTCAATGCGAATATAATTGGGTGTGTGGGCCAGCATCGGGGCAATTTTGTCCAGTATTTCCTTGGCCTGGGCGGTGAGAACATCGGAACCCAATTCAAACAGGACATTGTCCTGAAAACTCAGCACGATGCCCCGCTCTTCCGTAGTAACCGATACTTTAGCGACCAGACCGCTTTCTTCTATATATTGCTCCAGTTCTTGCTTTAACTTTTCTAACTGGTTTTTTTCAACCAGGTCTCGAATCTGCTCCGGCGGGTTGCCTGGTACCACTGCCGGACCGGGACTGTCCAGGATCATCGCCCCCGCGCCGAAAGCAGCAGTTAATGAATTGGCCAGGGTTTCAAATTTGGCTGCGTCAACCTTGCTTAGAGCGTACATGACGATAAAAAAAATCATTAACAGGGTAATCAGGTCAGCGTATGTAATCAACCATCGTTCGCTGCTGTCTTTTTTGGGCCGCCTGCGCCTCTGCATATAACATGCCTCCGTGCTGCGCTAAGATAACTGGTAGAATAGAGTCAGTGCAGAATAATATCTCCACGTTCGTCAATTCTGGCTAAAACCATATTTTCATCCTGCTGTACGGTATAAATCCGGGAACCGATTTGCAGCACGGCTCCGTTATATACCCGATTGGATTTAATAATTCTACCTTCTTGTGTCCGGGCCACTGTTTTAATGCCCATCGGCCCGCCGATCTCGCTCGCTTTAATGCCTTTTTGCGCGAACATCTCGCCGCCGCGGAACACCCCTTTAATTTCCACTGTGCCGAGGGCGGTTACCCGGGAATTAAACGCACCCTGACCGGTAATTTTTATATTACCGGTGGCGTCTACTTCTGAGTTCCAGATACTGTGCGCAACCACATTGGAGGGTTGCTGATCCGGTGTGTCAAGGATGGTAATGGCTGCCGCCAGAGTTTTTTTAATTCCGTTAAGGTCTGCTAAAGCTAGAGCCTTCAAGCCGGACAGCGCCGACAATTCAGCTAAAACATTATCCAGTTCATCCGGCGGTTTTGCAGGATACTGACTAACCAGTTCTTTAAAATCATGTATCTTTTTACCCATACCAGTATACTGCTTGTCCAACAGGGCCATCACAACCTGACCGAACTGGATATTTTGCTGGCGCTCCCGAAGATTTTTCATCAGTAGGACAGCTTTGGTATCCAGCCCTATGATATCTTCATCGATTTCCCGTAATTTATTTTCAATTTTGGTCAGCGATGCTGTGGTGCCGCCGGCATTGATTTTGCCGGCTGTAATCACTTTCATCACTTCTAAATTACCGCTGACTTTAACAGTTGAACGTGACACAAAACCCATAACCTTCAGATTGCCGTTTATGTCGACAATCATATTTTCGGTGATGTTACCCGTAATCACTACGTCTCCGTTAAAACGCAGGTTACCTGATTTTATGTCCACATCTCCTTCATGCTGGTAAAGCGCGTCCACGCTTACGGTTACATTACGGCCCTGTTTTTTTACCCGGGGGCGCCCGTTAATGGTACTGGTAACAGATAGTTTGTCGGGTGCTAAAGAAGCCCCTTTGCCTGCCCTTACGGTAAGCTCGATCACCGGGTTGGCCGGGATGGGTAATCCCGTAACCGTAATGCCGTCTTCGCCCTGTTTAGCGGGGTGGTAAATGGCCAAAACGGTGTTGGCATTTACTGATGGCACGTCAAAAATTTCCCTAAAATCCACGTTTGCTTCTGTTTCATCCCGCTGGGGTGGGCGGGATGAAAAAAGGTATTGCATGCAACCGTCTTTACCTTGCCTGGGCGGCTTGCCCTGGGCAATTATAAATGTCCCGCTGCGGGGGGTGTTTACTAAATTAGTCAACATCTGAGTATCCATGCCGTACTTGATTTCTTTTTCCTGGATTAATTTTGCGAGGCTGTTTTCGTCCACCATTCCTTCGTCTCTGATGGTTACAAAGGCTTTAAGCCTGTCATCGGTAACTGCCAGTATCATACTGGTGTTAACATCGCCCAAAAAATCACCCCGCTGATTAAATAAATTTAGTCTAAATTACCGTATATTTCAACATTTAAATTAATTATCCTCTCGAATAATGATGTTCTATTGATTAAAGTATCGGCATTTCAGGGTTCAGGCTTGAGCAGAAAAAATCCGGCCTGCATTACTACGGCCGGATTAAATGTAATGAGTTTCTGTAGTTGATCCCTCTATGGTCAGGGAATGGGACGGAAATGATCACAAAATACCCGCTCGGCGTTTCTCGCGCGGCCGCCTCCAAGTTTGGTGGATATTTTTAAAGCGTTGCATTTCATATTACTATTAAAACGGCAATCTTCTATGAAACAATTAATTCTTTTCATGAAGGACACCCCGCCTCGGCAATATAAATATATTGTTAATCGTTAATATTTCACCGGGCTGTTATCTTATACGGAAAATACCCTGCCAATTAATAATTACAAATTTTATCTATCATTTTTTAGCTATCATTTGTGGGGAGGTTGGATCATGAACATCAAGCTTTTTCCGGTGGCGTCAGCAGTGAGTGCTGACGCGCTGAGCGGTGCCACCGCTATTGTTTTTGACGTTCTTAGGGCTACCAGTACCATTGTAACGGCGCTATCGTCCGGTTACCGGCGGGTGTATCCGGTGGTTAACGTAAACGAAGCCATGCAGATGGCCCGGGAACGGGGATTTTGCCTGGCCGGTGAACGGGGTGGACAGAAAATTACGGGTTTCCCGCTGGGCAATTCACCGCTCGAATTTTCTACCGGGCCGGTTGCCGGGGCAGATATCCTGGTGCTTACCACATCCAACGGAACTGCCGCCATTCGCAGTGCAGCTGCTGCTGAGAAAGTGTTGACCGGGTCGATTATCAACGCCCGGGCCGTCGCGCGGGCGGCCATATATGAAGGGCGGAACATTGTATTGGTCTGTGCCGGCTCGGGTGGATTATATTCACTGGATGATATTTTGGGTGCCGGTTTTGTGTTGATGGAAATTGTTGCAGCAGCTGATACCGCCCCGGCAATGGATGACCAGGCACTGGCGGCGCTGTGTTTGGCGCGTTATTATAAACAAGACCCGCTGGCCGGTTTAATGGATTCCAACCACGGCAAGAAACTGTTGGGGCTAGGTTTAAAAAACGATCTGTATTGGTGCGCCAGGCTCAACTTATATGATACAGCCCCAATTTTCCAAGGTAATTATATTGAAAATTAGAAAATATAGATCTACATGCCATGTTTAACTGTTAACAATCAATGACAGTTAACGAATTTAATTGTTAACCTACGTATACAAGCCCACGAGGTAATAACTGTAAACCGTTCCGTTGGCGGAATTTATCCACCTTTGAAGCCAATAATATGACAATTGAACGGGTGGCTAAAAATGTGGAAATAATCTTGCATAATTAAAATATGCGTAATTAGATTTGCATTTAGGCCATAATGCTTCGTGTCGAATTGTATTTACTTTCAAAATATTTTGTGTATTATAGTGTTATAGGCTTAATATCAATTAGTATCTTTCTATGGTTGCTCAATCAATACTTATCCCGAGGGTAAAATCATGAGCAGGGAAAAGGCTCCATTGAAAACCCATGTGCTGGAAATACCTATGCCGGGGAAAAAAGGTGGAAAGCGCAGGCTGGAGTTTCAATCCCACGAGGACATGCACAACTGGGAAAAAGCCTATCGCAAAAGTAAATGGTTAGTACCGTATTTTTTGGTGGGTGTGGGGATTAACTTCATTTTATATGGCATTGGTGTTGACTTAAGTCGCAACCTTGGTTTGGGCTTTCTGGTCGGCGTAGGTGTACCGCTAGTGACAATGTTTTTATTCAGTGAACTTCATTACCGGTTGTTTTACAGAAAGCCATAAGCTTTAAGTATTTATATACATATGACCTTACTATTGGATGACAAGTTGTAATTTAAATATTCAGAATATAAAAAGAATAGAGAAAATATAAAAGATTTGTAGAACTTGCAAATAAATTAACAAAGAAAATCGTTTTAGGGGGTGTTTAAGATGTAACGCTCATTAACTAATTGTAAAAGGATGACAATAACTTAAAGGAGTGAACTTATGTCTACTAAGATTGATTACAAAGATTTAGCCCCGCTAGACCGCACTATTTCATATCGCATGTCCAAGGAAATTAAACTTTGTCTATGGTTAGGTGTAGTTTACCTCGCTTACATGTTTATCGTACCGGTGCTTAACTTTACCGCCCCGGAGTTTATGAAAATCCGCGTTTGGGGGGGCATGTCCCTGACCTGGTTCCTCACAGCCATAGGAGCAATGTTCATGGCTTTTGCCATAGCTGCAATTCATGTTTACTTCTACACCAAGGACTTTTTCATCTCTGCTGAAATGGAAGAAAAGACCGGGAAAGGGGCGGATATGTAAATGTTTCTATTAGAGCCCAAATATATATTTACCATCATATTACTAGCAACCATTGTAGGTATCACTTTTGCCACCCAACGTTATACCAAGAGCACCGTAAACTTTTACGTTGGCGGGCGCAGTTTCGGGTGGGCGTTGAACGGTTCCGCCATTGCCGGCGATTATCTTTCTGCCGCCACCTTTTTAGGCCTGGCGGGACTGACTTTCGCATTTGGCTATGACGGCATATTCTATACCTTTTGCTTTTCAGCAGGCTTAACCCTCTTAACCGTGTTCGTGGCCGGACCGCTAAGAAAGTTTGGCGCCTACACGGTACCGGACTTTTTAGCTCAGCGCTTCCACAGTCAAAGTGCCCGCCTGGTGGCGGTAATTGTAGTGCTGGCTATTTCCGGTTTTTATGCTGCCCCGCAAATCCTGGGTGCGGCTGCCATTCTAAAAATGTTTTTCGGGGCCACCTATCAGTTCGGTGTTTTATTCACTGTTATTGTTATGGTATTTTACGTCGGTGTGGGTGGTATGAAAGGAACCACCATCAACCAGGCCTTAGAAATCTGGATCCGTTTCGGAGCTTTCATTATTCTGTTTGCCATTGCCGTTTCCGCAGGCTATAACTATGGCAAAATCATGGAATTACTGGTCAGCTTTCAAGGGGCCATACCGGACACTGCCGCTATTGCGGGTACGGCCATCATGCACGATGGTACTACCTGGGAGTGGACTGGCGGGTATCTGTTTAAGACTCTTCCGTCAACCATATCCATTCTCTTTGGTTTAGTTTTTGGTACCCTTGGTCTACCGCACATTTTACTGCGTTTCTATACCAACCCTTCAGCCAGAGAAGCCCGTCTCTCCGGACTGTTTGCCATTGGTATTGCTTCAGTGTTTTTCTTCCTGGCACTGTACCTGGGCACCGTGGGTCGTGCAGTGTTCGTCGCAGGCGGCCTGCCTGAACACGTAGCTGCTTACTTCACGACAGGTGGAACCAACATGGTGATACCTGCCTTGGCCGAGGCATTGGGCGGCAGATGGCTGCTGGGTATTGTAGTGGCCGGCGCCTTTGCGGCGGTGTTCTCCAACCTCTCTGGCCTTTTCATTGCCAGCACCGGTGCACTTGGGCATGATATCTATACGCACTTTATTAACACCAACGCCGATGAAAAGCAGAAAGTTAAGGCGGCCCGCTGGTCTACCGTTATCTGTGGTGTCTTCTATGGCATCCTCGGTTTAATGGTCGAAACAGCTGCCATTGGTCACTTGGTAGGTCTGGCTTTCAACGTAGCCGCCTCTACCTTCGCACCCATATTTATCTTAGGCATCTGGTGGCGGGGCATGACTGAAAAAGGAGCCATTGCCGGGATGCTGGTCGGCTTGATTTCATCACTATATTTCATCTTCCTACCACAATTTGTACCTGAGGCCATGCGGTTCCCGGTGCCGGGATTATGGACGGTTCCGCTCGGTTTCCTGGCTGTCTATGTGGTATCTAAAATTGACGGCAAGGTTCCCGCTGATGTGAACGAATTTATGGCCAAGATTCACTCTAAAGGAGAATAGCATTTATTGTTGATGTCCGAACTTGACTAAGTTTAGGGCTTGCACGGTGCAAGCCCTAAACATTTTGTTGCGTATATCTTATAAAAAGGATATTCTGGTGGCAAATAATGTTTGGAGGTGTCACCATGCCTAAAGATGTCAGGGAGGTTTTGGACAGCATTCCCCCGTTCAAATTTTTACCGTCCAATGTGCTGGATGCTTTGGAATTTAAACTGCACATGGAAACCTATGCCCCGGGGTTATACATTTTCAGACAGTCCCAAGAAAGCTTAAATACGTTATTTCTTATTGTCAGGGGTTCAGCGGAGGTTGTTGCTACCAATGACAAGGGTGACGAAGCGGTTATCGGGTACCGGGGCGTAGAAGAATTTTTTGGTGAAACGGGTTTGACCGGCGAGCAGTACACGGCATCGGTCAGGGCCAAGGAGGAGCTAACCTGCATCCTGATTCCCGGTGAAATAATTGAACAGCTAATTGGCAAACACATTAATTTTGCGGGTTACCTCACCGAAATGCTGGTGGAGCGGATGCGCTCACTGTATGACGAGGTCATCCATGATCAAATATTTGACTCAACAGGACAATTAGAGACCCCGCTTTTTCGCAAACGCATCAGTGATATTATGTCTTCCCCGGTAATATCCTGTACCACTGAAGACCTGATTACCGATGTCGCGGGATTAATGGAAAAAAATAATATCAGCGCCGTGGTGGTCACCAGTGGTGATAGTAACCCGGTGGGGCTGATAACACTGGCCAATCTGGTGCATGGGGTTCTGGCGCGGTCGGTCACTGATTACCTGGCTATCACCGCCGGCCAAATCATGAGCCCGCAAGTGGTCAGTATTGCAGCCGATTCATTTTATGCCGATGCCCTGATGGCCGCATCAAGGAACCGGGTTAAGCACCTGGTGGTAACCAGTCGCGGCAGGTTGGTGGGCATGGTTACGCTGGCCGACCTGATTAAGACTAGGGCCGCCGGTAATCTCAAGATCATTCATGACATCGAAACTCAGCAGGATATTGACGGGCTGGCTAAAATTGGTACCGAAATAGATACCTTGTTAAATGCCCTGGTGGCTGAAAAGGCACCGGTGCCCGAAATACTGATGATCCTTAATGAGTTTCACGAACGTCTGACCCGTAAGGTAGTCCAGCTTTGTGAGCTGGACATGGTTAACCGGGGTTACCCTGTTCCGCCAGTGGAATACTGCTGGGTGAACACAGGCAGTGCCGGTCGGCAAGAGCAGACGATTAGAACCGACCAGGACAACTTCATTATCTTTAAGGACCATGAAACGGAAAGCGCGGATCGCATCCGGGAGTACTTTCTTAAACTGGCCCTGCTGGTTAACGAGGGCCTGGATCGCTGCGGATTTGTCAAGTGTCCGGGCAATGTGATGGCTTCCAATCCCCAGTGGTGCAAATCATTGGGGGAATGGGAACAAGTGGTTGAACACTGGGTTGAAACAGTGGCCGGCGACCCCAATGCGCTGCGGCAGATTACGATTATGATGGATTTTAAACCGGTATACGGGGAGAAAAAACTGGCTGATACACTGTGGAAAAAAGTAATTAAGTTTTACGGCCAGTCGCCGGCCATCTCACATTATTTAACTCAGGATGACCTCGGCTCCCGAGTGCCGGTGAGTATTTGGGGCGGTTTTTTAACCGAAAAATCGGGGCCGTATAAAGACCAACTTAGTCTTAAGACGCAGGCCTGTGTACACATTGTTAACTGCACCAGGATATTTGCTCTGAAAAACGGGATTACCGAAACCAATACGTTCAAGCGAATTGCCGAGCTTAGGAAAAAGGGTGGTTTGAAGTCCGACGAAGCCGATTTTGTTGAAGCGGCTTATGAAACACTGCTAATGTTTAGGATCCGTGAAAACCTGAAGAAAGTTAACCGGGGTGAAAAAGCGGATAATTACATTAACCCGTCCCATTTAACCAGGCAGGAACGAGAAATTTTAAAGAATGCTTTTACAGCCGTTGCCCGGTTGCAAAAGTTAACCAGCTCCAGTTTTACCCTCTTTTGGCTAGTTAAATAATTATGCTTGGGGAAAAGGGGGGGTAAGTGTGTTTAAAGGTATACACCCGGTTTTTTGGGTGGGTTTGGCAATCATGTATGGATTAACCCTGATGTTTATGATTATTGAAATGACCAACCCCGGGTTTACCTTCAATGCCAAAATTGGAGGCGCGCCGGCAGTATTCTTTTATTTGTGTATCTTTATGAACGTTTTTTTGAATGTCGCTATCGCCTGGGCCTGGTTCTACTTCCCCGAACGTGAAGACAGGCGACGGGCCGAAAAGGGCGTTAAAAGCGGGGTGAGCCGCGGTGGGAGTTAGCCCGGTAGTGATATTGGCCGCTGTCTTGTACTTTGTAATTGTGTTTGGTATTGGGTTGTGCACTCGTAAAGCCGCTATCAGCGCCTCCGATTACATGGTGGGTGGCCGCAGGGTTGGTGCTGTGGTGAACGGTGCCGCTCTTGCTTCCTCTTACCTTAGCCCGGCTACTTTTTTGGGTATGCCCGCGTTCGTGTTTCTACTGGGTTACCCTTTTTGGTGGGCCATGTGCGGCATTATCGCCGGTATGCCGCTGGCTTCAATGCTTACCGCAGCGCCGCTGCGCAAGTATGCCCCTATTTCATTTACCGATTATTATGCCGATCGCTACGAAGACCAAAAGACCATGCGCATTCTGGTGGGCCTGCCCACCCTGTTTGCCGGCCTGGCCTACGTGGTGCTGGCCCTGGTAGGAACCGGCTTGTTTATGATGGCCATTCTGCACATCCCTTATTTCTGGGCGGTGGTGCTGGCAACCGGGGCGGTGATGTTCTATGTTTACCTGGGCGGTATGGTGGCGACCACCTGGTCCAACGCTTTCCAGGGGCTGATGATGACCGTTGCCGCCGTAGTCTGTGCCATAGCCATCCTGACCCACTATGGAGGATTTATCGGTTTAGGCGAAGCCATCAATACCAACAACCCCAACTTTTGGTTGGCACCTCATAACCCGGAAGGGTTTTCGCACCCGTTAATGGCTACTTGGACGGGTATGATTGGATTTTATTTTGTCTGGCACTTTGGCTTTGCAGCCATGCCTTACACTGTGGTGCGCTTTTTTACATCCATGGACGTTAAATCAGCGCGGCGCTCAGTATTTTGGGCGGTTGTTTTTGGCGGCATTATGTACTGGGGGCTGATGATTATCGGTGCGGCTGCCAGGGTAGTCATAGAAACTCTGCACCCCCTGATGCGAGAAGCCGGGGTCACCGATGCCGTGTCACTGCTGGCTAAAATTAAGGAAATATACGCTGTTGGTGGTGTGGCTGTAACGGATTATTCCATGATTGCCGCTATTGAAGCGTTGCGCAGCCCAATCCTACTGGGCGTGCTGGTGGCCGGAGGGCTGGCCATTGCCATGTCTACCGCTGCCGGTTGGGTGATGGTGCTCAATGTACTAATCGGTCGTGACTGGATGGGCAACGTTTTCGGCAGTAAATGGGCCATTGAAAACCCCATCAAATCGCTGCGCTTATGGACTATAGTAATTTTAGTGGCAGGCGCCCTGTTGGCTTTCAAGCCCTTGGCCCTAGTACTTGACCTTTCGGGTTGGGCGTTTGTAACTATTATCTCTACGGTGGGCGCACCGCTGATATTGGGGTTGTGGTGGCGCAGATCAACCAAAGCCGCCACTTATGCTACGATTATAACTTTTTTCCCGTTAACCCTTTGTTCATGGCTGTACGCCAAATATCATTTGGGCAGCCCGCACTGGTTCTTCCTCAGCAGTGAAGAAAACTTGATAGCTACGGCACATCAGGTTTACTGGGTTCCGGTATCTTTCATATTCTTTATCATTGTGTCGCTGCTGACCAAGCCACCGAAGGATGAAACGATTAAAAAATATTGCGATGATCTACATTAGGCTTTATCCGGGTCTGTAAATGCACCCCACAAGCCCGGCGAAAAAACCCTCCGGCGTCACACCGGAGGGTTTTTATATTCGGTAACAATAAATTAAGTTTAAATTTAAATTTAAATGGATTTAAGTTTAAAATAAAAAAGACTTCAATTTTGAAGTCTTTTTTATGGTGGGGGCTATGGGATTCGAACCTATGACCTCTCGGATGTGAACCGAGCGCTCTTACCGCTGAGCTAAGCCCCCATTATACACAATTATTGCCTGAATACTGAGACATCCCCTTTTATGGACGTCTTTTAGTATACCATATCTAAATGGCTGTTGCAATAGCAATAATTATGGTCGTTAATGCAACAAAAGAGAATACTTCTATCGATGGTTGTAGTGGGCGCGGCGCTCCGGTGATATCGCTCCGCTCTCTCTTGCAATTCTTATTGTTATGGTCGGAACGGGTTATTGTTACCGCATGGTACAAATTGCTTAACAATTTGACTACGCCCTTAGTAGCCATGAATTCGGGGCTATGACGGGCTAATCAACGCATCCAGGTGCACCGTTCGCTCCGGATATCACCGGATCGCCGCGAAGGCTGGTTTTTCACATTGGTGCCGCATTGCGGCATGGTGGTCTACAAAAGTGCGTCACTTCAGGATGTTATATTCTCTGCCTTATACTGGCATCCGGCGTTCCATAGTAGCCAGGTGTCGATGCCGTTTTGTTCGGTGGCTTTGATTTGGGCGCGTATTTCATTGCGGCCGTACGCCGGTGAGCCCATTGTGAATGATTGCAGCCAGGGGCGTAGTTGGCAGCCCGTAGCTGCGGTAAGTTCCTGGAAGTCTTTAATTGAACCGTCTACTACTACCAGCGGATGAGCGTTGGGGTTGGCAACTCCGTAATTGCCCTGGCTGTAGTGGGAGGGGTAAACCATGGGCGACAGGTAGTCGACGTAGGGTGCCATCCGTTCCGGGCGCTGGCCGATGCCCATGTCGTCCACTGCGAAACCGGCAAAACCAAATACTGTTGCCGATATTACTTTATGCCAACCCAGTTGGGCCCGGGCGTAGCTTAAAAAATCAGCAATTACGTCAACCCGGTGCCGGTCGTCGTTCTTGGCGCCGTAAATAGCAGTTTTGGCGGCGGTGCCTTCGGGAAAGCGGATATAATCGAACTGCACCTCGTCAAAACCAAGTTCGTAAGCTTCCCGGGCCAGTTCAATGTTATAGTCCCATACTTCTTGGCTGTAAATATCCACCCAAACTCCATCCATCAATGGAGCACCGTTTTTGTCCCGCACCATGAGTTGCGGTTTTTGCTGGGCTAGAAAAGGATCGCGAAAAATCACGATCCTGGCTACCGAGTATATTTCTCTGGCCCTTAATTCTTTAAGCATGTCCCGGATGGGCAGCATATCCCGGCCGGCACCCGTTTCCTTGGCCATTGCCACCTCCGAAAGGTAACCGATGCGGCCGGATTCGTCTTTAACATCTAGCTGTACTGTATTCATCTGCGTTTTTTCGGCCAGGGCCAGTATTCCTTCCCACCGGTCCCGGCCCGAAGCCCAGGAATAGGTGACGTGCATTCCTTTGGCTTTGGAGGCTTGTTGGTCAACGGCCGGGTCGCGAACCGGTTCGTCGGGTTGATAGATAACCAGCTCCCGGTCATGTTGGGCCACTACTTCTTCCTGCCAGCCCTCCGGGATGGCCAGAGTATCCGGCCTGCCGTCGCTTACATATTTGGTAGCGGTTATCCTTTCCAACCAGTTAACCAGTGAGCTGGCCCCTTGGTCATCAAATACCTGAATCCGCTGAATCCGGCTCCGGTCAAATTCCTTGTGGAACGGTGAGCGGGAGGCGCTCCAGGCCCACCAGACAACACCCTGGTGCTCGTATTTTGTATCTTCCTGCTGGCCATTCATAACCGCATCGTATGGCTCGGGCAGCCCATCTTGCACAATGGCAAATGAGGTTGGTTGGTAGCCCGGCACCGCTTCTTGAACATGTTCTTGCAGGCGGGCTATCTCGTCTGCCACCTGAGCCGCGGATAAACCTTTCAGGTTCTTATGACCATAGGTGTGATTGCCTATTTCAAAACCCCATTCGTTTAGCATTTGGAGCTTTTTTTGCCATAGGTCGGATTGGCCGAAGGGTTGGGCGTTCACATAAAACGTGGCTGCGTGTCCGAACCCGGGATGCTGTTCACCGAACTGGCGCAGCATGCCCACCGCACAATTCGGGTCAACTTCTAGCTGGCCGGCCTTTTCTACCAGGCGGAACTGGCCTGCGGTGCTGTCGTCAAAAGTGATTATGGCCGGAGATTTGCCGGCCGGTACGTCCATGTTGCCAGTCAGGTAATCAGTTAGGGGGACAAGTACGAAATCGCGGTCGTGGAGTTCCTGTAAATCCCGACGAAAGTTTGCCGGGGTTCTGGTCCAGCGGCCTTCCTGCTCGCCGATTAGGTGATATACCAGCACCGGCACCAAACCCAGCTCATTGGCCCCCACTTCCCTGGCCTCGGTTTGTACTTGTTCCTTACTAACTTCGGCTTGGGCCGAACCGGGTTCGGCACCGGTTAAAGACCCACCCGGTGGGTTGGCGGCAAAGGGAACTCCAGGCAGGTTACGCCAGGCTACCAAACCGGAAGTAACGATGATGATGACAACGGCGATAATAATGTAGTCTCTTGGCGATTTAAGCATATGTATTTCCTCCTGGCGAGATATATGAATTTTGCAGCATCCTTTGTTGTATAAATTTCGACATTTCACCTCTTTTTCCCTCTTCTTGTAAAAGATTCGCAACAGGTAAAAAATGGTCATGAAATGAAGTGCTGAGAACAACTTTAGCTTTGGTGCCAAGCTTTGGTGCCAGGTGTTGCAAGTTGAAAGCTGCAAAATACGCAACTTTCAACTTGCAACACCTGGCACCTTAAAAATAAAAAAGGACCGGTTGTTTTCCGGTCCTTGCTATCAAATGAATTATTTCTCTGCTTCGGCATCCGCCTTGGTTTTTTGAATGATTTTTTCGGCCAGGCTGGCGGGCACTTCTTCATGACTTTGATATTCCATCTTAAACTGTCCGCGACCCTGGGTCATAGATTTTAGGTCGTTGGCGTACTTGAACATTTCCGCCAGCGGCACCTGGGCCTTAACAATAGTGCCGTCTTCCACCTGGTCGGTACCCAGCACGCGTCCTCGTTTGGTGTTGAAGTCACCAATGATGTCGCCCATAAACTCGTCGGGTATGGAAACTTCCACGTGCATGATGGGCTCCAACAGCACGGGCTTGGACATCGGAACCGCTTTCTTGAAGGCCAATGAGGCCGCAATTTTAAAGGCCATTTCCGAGGAGTCCACGTTGTGATACGAGCCATCGTACAGGGTAGCCTTAATACCTACCGTGGGGAAACCGGCCAGTACGCCTTCCACCATCGCCTCGCGCAGGCCTTTTTCCACTGCCGGGTAGTAGTTTCTGGGCACGGAGCCGCCGAATACTTCTTCACTAAATACGAAATCCCCTTCCGGTGAAGGCTCAAAACGTATCCATACGTGGCCGTATTGACCCCGACCGCCGGACTGTTTCTTGTGTTTGCCTTCTACCTCGGTTTTACCGCGGATACTTTCGCGGTAAGGAACCTTGGGATCTTCAACTACTACATCGACGCCAAAACGGCGCTTCAAGTTGCTGACCATAATATTAACATGGGCTTCACCCATGCCGGTAAGTAAAGTTTGTTTGGTTTCGACGTTCTTTTCCACCCGTAGCGAGGGGTCTTCTTCCAGAAGCTTTTGTACACCGTCGCCCAGTTTATCTTCGTCGTTTTTACTTTTGGGAGCGATGGCCACTGTGTAGTTGGGCACCGGGAATTCGATACTGTCCAACTGGGTCTTGTTATCTTTGTCGCAGAGGGTGTCGCCCGAACTGGTTTCAGTGAGTTTTACCACTACCGCCATGTCGCCGCAACTTACCTGGGTAGTGGTCTCTGTTTGTTTACCCCTAACAAATAGTACCTGGCCGATTCTTTCTGCTTTTTCACGGTTGGGGTTATATACAACCGAGTCGGACTTCAGGTTGCCCTTGAAAACACGCAGGAAGTTCATCCGGCCAACGTAGGGGTCGGCCAGGGTTTTGAAAACCAGGGCAGACATGGCGCCGTCTTCGCACTGCGGTGCGGGCAGGTAATTGCAAAGAAATTCAGTCAGGTTGGTTACGCCCATGTTCTTGGTGGCTGAACCGCACAGTATTGGTACCACTTTGGCGGCAGCAATACTTTTTTGTAACCCGGTTAAAATTTCTTCCGGGGTCAGTTCTTCGCCTTCCAGGTACTTCATGGTCAGGTCATCGTCGCCTTCCGCGGCGGCTTCCACCAGTTTTTCACGGTATTCTTCCAGTTGATCACTCAAATCCTCAGGAATGGGTATTTCCTTGGCTTTGCCGTTGTCGAACTCGTATGCTTTCTGGTTTAGTACGTCTACCAGGCCTTTAAATTCGAGACCTTCCCCAATGGGGAAGTTTACAGGCACGAAATTGCTTTTGAACTTGGTGCCCAGCCCGTCCATCAGTTTACTGAAGCTGGCGTTTTCACGATCCATCTTGTTTATGAAAGCCACTTTGGGCAGCTCAGCTTTTTGGATATACTTCCAGAAAAGTTCATGCTGAACTTGAACCCCGTCCACGGCCGAAAATACAAACATGCAAGAATCGATCACCCGCAGGGCGCCTTTAACTTCACCGAAAAAGTCTGAAAAACCGGGCGTGTCAAGGATATTAAGCTTAACACCGGCTGCTTCTACAGGAACCAGGCTGGTATGCACAGTGGATTGCCGTTGGGCCTCTTCGGGATGGTAATCGGCCACCGTGGTTCCATCTTCAACCCGGCCTAGCCTATTAATAACTTCGGTATTAAAAAGCATAGCTTCTACCAGGGATGTTTTTCCTACTCCGCCATGACCTAATATGCCAATGTTGCGGATCTGCTCGGTATTGTAATTCTTCAAACTTCTTGCCTCCTTTTGTAAATAATGGTTTCCTTTCAAACCCTTTTCTATACTTGCTGCAACCATATCTGACCATAACTGGGATTAAACACAAAAATAAACCCGGTCATTTATTGGCTGTTAGTAAACGAGTTTTAATCCTGACAGTCTTATCTTCTACGAATGATAATGAAATCCTTGTTTTCATTTGTTTTTATTCGCACTTTTTTACACTTATACAAACCCTGGCCATACATTGGAAGTTATAAGTTAGCAGTTAGATCCTGGAAGCCGGAGAATTGGGTTAAGGACGTGAGTTTTCTTTCATACACCCAGTCTTTGGAACATAAATATATGCAAGGCTTGAAACGGGTGGTAATATATGGCTGCAAACTCTTTTCTTCAAGGCGCGCTGGTGCTGCTGGCAGCAGGGTTAATTAACCGCGGCCTGGGCTTTTTTTACCAAATTGCTCTGATTCGTACCATTGGCCCCGAAGGTGTGGGGTTATTTAGTATCGTTTTTCCGGTTTATATTATGATTTTGGTACTGGCCACCGCCGGTATACCTTTGGCCGTGGCTAAACTGGTGGCCGAAGAGGTGGCCCGGCAAAACATGGCGGGTGCCTACCGCATACTTAAGCTGGCCCTGTTTATGCTTTTAGGCACCAGTTTGTTTTTTACCCTGCTGATGGTTGTTGGGGCACCTTATTTAAGGCATTATGTATTTCCCAACCCGGCTGCCTATTACAGTTTCATCTGTCTGGTGCCCGGTATTTCGATTGTCTCTATTTGTTCAGCCTTTAGAGGATTCTTCCAGGGATTGCAGCAGATGAGCCCCACTGCAGTTAGCCAGACAGTGGAACAATTAGTAAGGGTTGTGGCCGGTTTGCTGGCGGCTTACATGATGCTGCCCCGGGGTATCGAATATGCCTCGGCGGGGCTCTCGGTGGGTGTGGTGTTGGGAGAATTGGCCGGTTTTATGCTGATGCTGCATATTTACAGGCGGGACAAACCGGTGCTGCCCGGTGGTGAATTGTTGTCGTTTCCAGGTGTGGGCTTGGGGGATATCATCCGGCGGGTGTTGAATATGGCTGTGCCGGTTACCTTAACCAGGTTTGCGGCTACCGCGCTAATGTCATTGCAGGCAGTAATGATACCGCACCGCTTGCAGGCAGCAGGCCTGTCGGTTACCCAGGCCACCAGTGTTTACGGGCAATTTGTGGGGATTACCGAGGCGTTGCTGTTTATTCCCGGTGTGGTGACTATGGCACTGGCCACGGCTTTAATACCCGCCGTTTCTGATGCGGTAGCGTTAAACAACCTGCGCCTGGTGCAGACAAGGGTTTACGACGCTGTACGGTTAACCATCCAAGTTGGCCTACCGGCCGGGTTCATTTTTATTGTGCTAGGGGACGAGCTGTGCGGGGTTCTTTTTGGTTACCCGGAAGCAGGCAAGGCACTGCGCCTGATGGCGCCGGCGGGTCTTTTTCTATACCTGCAGCAGACCACCACCGCGATTGTCCAGGGTATGGGCCGGGCTGATTTACCGTTTAAGAACCTGGTAATCTCATCAGTATTTTGCCTGGGCGGTATCTACTGGCTGACAGCGATGCCCCAAATTGGCATTTTGGGTACTGCCTTGGCTGTAGCGGTTAGTTATCTGGTTATGGCTGCCCTTAACTTAAGGGACATTAAAATGCTTACCGGTTATAGGCCCGGGTTTCGGGAACATATTATGGCGCCATTGTTTTCAGCGGGCGGCATGTCCATGCTGGTATGGAGTTTAAAATCTTTTCTGTATCAGCATGGTATTGGTGATGCCCCGGTGCTGGCGATATCACTGTCTGTCGGGGTAGCAGCCTACATTCTGCTGATGATTATTAGTGGTGGTTTTGATCATCAGGATAGGGAAAAATTTCGGCATATATTAAAATTTAGGCGCAGTTGAAACTAATAATCTAAGCTAGCCTGATATATACTTTGGGGATTGTCATCCTGAGCGTAGCGAAGGATCTTATCTTTGTTCAAAATTACCACGCGTACCCGCACTACGATAAACGAATATAACTTTCTGGTAAGGCTTTGGTGCCAGGTGTTGCAAGTTGAAAGCTGCAAAATACGCAACTTTCAACTTGCAACACCTGGCACCTTACTTAGGATGACTTAACACTGGTAACAGGTTGATCAATTTGGGGATGGTTCGGTATTCGGTTAGGTCGAAATGGAGTGGTGTCACCGAAATGAAATTGTTTTTTATCGCTACTGCATCAACGTCGGCGTTAACCGTCGGGTTTTGTGGCACTGAATCTTCCGGTTCACCGGCCATCCAATAATAAACACCGCCGCGCGGATCTATGCGCTTATGAAATACATTTACGTAGCGTCTGCTGCCCAAACGGGTGATTTTTACTCCCCGGGGCTGGCCGGATGGAACGTTAATGTTAATCAGGGTGAACTCGGACGCCGCGCTGCCGCCAGGGGCCAGTACGGGTACTATGCGGGCTACGAATGCGGCGGCGTATTGAAAATTTTCATTTTCATATGTGGCCAGTGACACGGCTACAGAAGGAATGCCGTTTATAATGCCCTCAATAGCTGCCGATACGGTGCCCGAGTAAAGCACATCGGTACCCAGATTGGCTCCCCGGTTGATGCCGGATATCACAATATCGGGTGCTTTGGGCAGCAGGGCTTCAATGGCCAATTTAACGCAATCGGCCGGGGTGCCGTTGACCGACCACCCCATGGTTCCGTCTCCCATTTCCACCTGCTTTGGTCTTAGCGGCTTGTGGGCTGTAATGCCGTGCCCCGTGCCGCTCTGTTCTTGCTCCGGTGCTACTACATGGACTTCCCCCAGGGGGTCAAGCGCCTTTTTTAAGGCCAGCAGCCCGCCGGCACCGATGCCGTCGTCGTTGCTGATCAGGATTTGCATATGGGCCCTCCGAAAAGTTAAGTTTCTCAGTTATCCTTCATTCTGACTACTGACTCCTGACTACTTAATTCTAAGTTTACGTTTCATAAATGGATATGGTTACAGTGTTCTCATCGCTGTTTCTTGTCATTCCAAACATAAGATTTTTATGTTTCAAACTTTTATTCAGGAAATCAACCACTTTATACATTTCATCATGGGAGGTAAATGATTTAATAGCGATTAACTCAAGTTTCCCCCGTTCTGTTGCCCCGTTTTCCAAAACTTTTTTCCTCCCGGTTATTGATTAATAAGGGCGAAGGCTTCAGCTCTTGTGGCTTCACTGCGCTGGAACTGGCCACGTACTGCCGAAGTAACAGTTTTTGAACCGGGTTTACGTACCCCGCGCAGGGTCATGCACATGTGTTCAGCCTGGATTACCACCAATACTCCGTGCGGGTTCAATCTTTTCATAATCGAATCCGCAATTTGGGTGGTCAATCTTTCCTGCAGTTGAGGCCGCTTGGCAAAACCATCCACCACCCGGGCTAGTTTAGAAAGACCGGTGACATTCCCCTTGCGGGGAATATATGCCACATGCGCATGACCGTAGAACGGCAGTAAATGGTGTTCGCACATGGAATAAATGGGTATATCCTTGACCAGTACCATTTCCTCGTGTTCTTCTGAGAACATCTTTTTTAAATGTCTTTCCGGGTCATCCCAAAGTCCGCAAAATATTTCATTGTACATACGGGCTACCCGGGCAGGAGTCTCTTTTAACCCCTCTCGTTCGGGATCTTCACCAATGGCTTCCAGCATCATACGAACGGCAGTTTCTATTTTTTCCAGATCAATCATTGCCGTCTCCCCCTCTCTCCCCAAATTAACAAGTATTGTATATAACCTCTAATCTGTGAAATAATTCGGACATCTATTTTTTTTATTAATTCCCGCACCCGGTTTTAAATATTTCGCCGTTTTTCTGCATTCGTCCTGCCAGGTATTAAAAAAAGCGCGTTTTTACTCTAAACATAAAGAAAAGGCCGGATTGTGATTAATCCAGCCTAAGGGGAAAGAAGGAGCAAAAGCAAAAACTACACTGCTAAGCCTAATGCTTTGCGATAGCTGTCGGCGGCCTCACCGACCCGCCCAAGTGTATTAAGCAGTTCAGCCCGCAGAGTCCAAATTTCGAATTCGCTGCCGCTGCCGTCACGAAACATCTGGTCGCAGCATGCAAGAGCATCCTGATACCTTTTTAACCTAATCAGGCAGTTTATTTTATTGATTAAAACTGTGTTTTTGATGTTCTGGTCATTACCAATGACTAGGGCGCGGTCATAGTATTTAAGAGCTTCCGTTGCTTTGCCGCATAATTCCAGGCACATGGCCAGGTTGTTAATTAAAAGGGGGTCGCCGGGATTTTGTTTAACAGCGGTGCTAAAGCTCTGTTGGGCTTTGGCTGCCTGGCCGGTCTTGGTGTAGCAGGCCGCCAGGTTGTTATAGATTATATAATCGTTGGCTGACATGCCTCGCGCCAATTCGTAGCAAGTTTGGGCTTCATCGTAACGGGCCAGGTTAAACAAACTGTAACCCTTGTTGTTTAATAGTTCCAGGTTGTTAAGCCCCACTTCCTGCGCCTTTTCGTAATAGACAAGTGCTTCCTGGTGCTGATTTAACTTACTTAGCGCCACTCCGGTGTTGAACAACAAGCCGGGATCGGATTTTTCCGTTTGCAGTTCCTTGAAAAAAAACTCAAGGGCGCCATCGACGTTACCCTGTTCAAGCATTTCCAACCCTGGATCCTGCGGCGCAGACTTCGTGACTTTTTTGCGGGCTGGTGCTATGAGGCTGGCCTCGTCTTGCAAGGAACAGAGGTTGCTTTCGGGTTTTCGGTACATGGCTGGTATACGGTTGGATTTGTTTAGCCAATAAATGAAACAACCGATGTCCTCCGGACCAGCTGCCTTTTTCCAGTGGGTTACCGCCATGTCCACCTGTCCTTTCTTTAAGCACAGGCGGCTGGCGTGCAGGTGCAGCCACCGATTATGAGGATATTTCTTGATCGCGTTTTTGAACATTCCCAGTGCTATGTTGCGTAAACCCAAGGTTTCCAAGACCAGTGCCAGGCTGTATAACACTGCGGAAGTGCCGTCTAAGCTTTTGAGGCCCATGACAATCCCGAACACAAATCCCACCTCTTTTTTGCTTGGTTTAATTATAGACTCTATTCGCCCACCCGTGACCCACTTCCTTCCAAAAGGCCCATAATTAAGTAGACAATAACCCTCTTTATAAGACAATATTAGTGGGATAAGTATGGGGTGTTACTTTTAAAGCAGTGCGAGCATAATAACCCCAAATAAGTTGGAGGTGTAATTAAAATGAAAGTACCACGCATTGAAAAAAAATTGCGCCGGGGAGATGCTTTTATCAATGAACCAACCGGATCTGCGTCGCAAATAAATCTGGACGGCAAGACTGAACATCGATCGGCTGAGGAAGTAAGCGAGATTACAAAAAAATAACTCAAGCGAATCAGTGCTCTCCAAGGCATATTCATCTCTCACGCACATAAATTTATGGTAAAAAAGGGAGGTGTATAAATGTCGCTGAAGGATGATAGGGCCGGCTTGGGCGCACTGAGTTTTTCTGCTATCACCAAGGGCATATTAATAGCGCTTGTCATTACCGTACTCGGCAGTGCTTTGCTGAGTGTAGTTTACCAGATGACAGGCGTGGCTGAAAAAACGCTTCCAGCCACGTCTGTGGCGCTGTTTTACGTGAGTATACTGATTGGAAGTTTTTTAGCTGCTCGTGAAGCGGGATCCCGGGGTTTGTTGCACGGTATTGTGGTAGCGATTTTGTTTATGCTGTTGGGGTTATTGTTGGCTGGGTTGTTCTTCGATTTTAAAACTGCCGCGGGGAACTTGCTGCTTAGGGGCGGCTTGTCCGGCATTGCCGGTGCTGTTGGCGGCGTGTTGGGGGTGGGTTTATCCAGGTAGGGTGCTCGTTAGGCCTTCTAATTAAATTGCAAGCACAAAAAAACACCGGTTATTAATTCCGGTGTTTTGTGTTTCTCGTATTAAAACTCGGGTGGCATTTCCTTAAGCTGGGCCAGGGTAAAAACTGGACCGTCCAGGCATACGAAATTGCTGCCGATGTTGCAACGTCCACACTTGCCAATGCCGCATTTCATCTTTAGTTCCAGGGTGGTGATGATCTGCTGGTCGGTGTAGCCCATTTTTTCCAGGGCCTGCAGTACAAATTTAATCATTATTGGCGGACCGCAGGTAATGGCAATTCTGTTTTGGGGTAAGGGGTTAATTTCCTCCAGGTAGGAGGGCACAAACCCCACGTGGCCGGTCCAGGACATATCACCCCGGTCTACGGTGGTGTGGACAACGGTGCGGGGTGCAGTGGGCCACCTTTCTATAATATCACTTTTAAAGCACAGGTCATCCGCCGAGCGGGCGCCGTAAATTATATCCACCAGGCCGAACCGCTGACGGTTCTCTTCAGCCAGCATAAAGTCGATTAGTGACCGCAGTGGGGCCAGGCCGATGCCGCCGCCGATAAACAAAATGTCCTTGCCCACCATCTGCTCATAGGGGAAGTGGTTCCCGTAAGGCCCCCGGATGCCGATGCGGCACCCTTCTTCAAGTTGATGCAGGGCGGTGGTCAGCCGTCCCACCTTTTTAACGCTGAATTCCAACAAGCCCTGGCGGGTGGGTGAAGAGGTTATGCTGATGGTGGCTTCCCCCAGGCCGAATATTGATAACTGGGCGACCTGGCCGGGTTTATTGTTGAAGTTTTCCATTATGGCGGGGTCGTCAAATATTACCTGGAAAGTCCGCACGTCACTGGTCTCGTCTATTATTTTGGTGATCGTGGCCGGGTGCGGTATCAGCGGGCTGTTATTGCCCATTCACTTCCACCCCCTGTAGTTTATTAATATCGTTAATTATTTGCCTGATATCCAGGTTTACCGGGCACTTTTCGACGCAGCGACCGCAACCCACACACCCGCCAATCTCGTAACGATCCAAATGGTATTTAAGTTTATGCATAAACCTATTCCTGACCCGTTCCTTTTGGGTGGGGCGGGGATTATGGCCACCGGCCATACCGGTAAAGTCCGCAAACATGCAGGAATCCCAGCAGCGGTATCTGTTGCCGTCGGGCTTGCCCCTGGTTACATCGAAAATGTCGAAACAGTGGCAGGTGGGGCAAATATAGGTACATATACCACACCCCAGGCAGCGGGAGGCAATTTGTTCCCAGTAGGGCAGCTCAAATTGGCGGTCCAGGAAATCTTTCACTCCCGCTGGATCGGGCAGGCTGCCAAACGAACGGTTTAGTGCTTCTCTGGCGCTGGAAAGACTGGTTTTAACGCCGCCGGAGTGATCCTCCTCAAGTAATTGGCTAAAATTAGCTAACTGGGCGTGACCCCTAGCGGTACGGGCTTCTATCGCAAAACAGTCTTCCAGCTCAATCATGGCAATATCAGCACCGGCACAGGCCAGCGGGTCAATGTTAAAAGCCTGGCAAAAGCAGGATGCAGACGCCCGGCGGCAGCCCAATCCCACCAGCAGTACGTTGTCCCGGCGGGTACTGTATTGCGGATCAGGGAACCTGCCCCCGAACACCGGGTCTAAGGCAGCAATGCCTGCCAGGTCACAGGATCTGGCACCAAAGACAGCCAGCTTTTCAGCATGCGGTTCTTCATTAGTTATAGAAATGTCTGCGCTCTCCCGGTACTTGAAGGACAGCATTTTTTCGGTTTGCGGAAACAGGAACTCTTTAGGGGATGTGGCGGTGTTGATATAATCGGGGTCTATGGTAAGCCCCGTTTGATATGGTCTGAAAAAGGTCATCCCGTTTTCACGTACCGGCAGCACAAGTTTGTATGCCTGGGATAGGCTTGCCAGTAATTGCTGTAGGTTATCTTTTTTTAGTATGGCCGGCAAATATCTCACCTCGGTTGACGGACTGGTTTAATCCTGAGTGTATTAGTGAAATTCATCTGGGTCCTGGGGGGTAAAGTCTCCCAGGGCGGGTTTAACATTAAGGTCGGTGCCTGGAGTGGGTGCCTCGAACAGTTCGTCCAGATCTTTGATAATTTTTCGGTTTAACAGACGCAAGGGGATTTGTACCGGGCAAACCCGGTCGCACTCGCCGCAGTCCACACAACGCCCGGCGACATGAAAAGCGCGGATTAGGTGAAAAGCGGTGTTTTCGGTCAGGTTATTGCGTTTGGAAACCCAGTCCGGGTCGAACTGGTCGAACACACACTCGCGGCAGGTGCAGGCCGGGCAAGCGTTGCGGCAGGCGTAACAGCGTAGGCAACGACTGAAATGATCGTCCCAGTACGTCGACTTTTCTTGGGCCGTTTTGGCTTCCAAATCCGTTATTTCGGTAAATCTCCCTTTGCTATCGGTACTAGGTGCCACTGCGTCGTCCAGCAATAAATCGTATATCACCGGGGTGGGGTTTTCGCAATAGGCGCACTTTTCCAGGTGCAGTTCCGGGTGCGCCACATCAGCGGTCCCTTGTTCCAGTGGTTCGGTTTCTTCCACTTCGAGGCCGCCTGGTATTTTGCGGTGGTCGTACTGCCCCCGGCAGGGGATGCCCAGTATGTGTACCTCATCCCTTAGCACCTGGTTGTCCTGTAACAGTCGTACAATGCCCCGCGAATCGCAGCCTTTGACTACAATGGCTGCTTTGCCGCCGGGCTGGTGGTGGTCAAGCAGGTACTTGGACAAATTGGCGGCGCAGAAGGGGTTCCAGGTGAGTTGGGCCACTTCTTGCGGGTTGGTAATAAAAACCGGCACGGTGCGACCCGGCATCGAGCCAGGGGCGAAACCAATTACGGTATGCACTGTCCCCGTTTCCAGTAGCCGCTTGCATTCCGCGCGCAGTTTGGCGGTTATCTCTTGGTGTGCTTTTTTTTCACTCATCAGTATCCCTCATTTTGGTATTGGGGCCCAGTTTTTTAATTTGCTCGGTTATTTCTTGCACGGTGGCAGCAAACTTGGCTCCTTCGGAGCCGCTAATCCAGCGGGCCTGGAAACGCTCGGGTTCCAGACCGGCAAATTCCAGCAGCCGTTTCATAATCATGAACCGGCGACGGGTGTGGTAATTGCCACTACCATAGTGGCAGTCTCCGGGGTGTCACCCGGAAACCAGCACCCCGTCTGCACCCCGCTGGAACGCCCTGATAATCAGCTGTGGGTTAACCCGGCTGGAGCAGGGCACCCGCAAAATCCTTATATTGGTAGGATACGGCAGGCGGCTGACCCCGGCCAGGTCGGCGCCGGCGTAACTGCACCAAGTGCAGCAAAAGCCGACTATTTTAATTTCTTTTTCATTATGGGCAGTTGGATCTACAGACATACGGCATCAACCTCCGCAACCAGTTGTTCGTTGGTAAATCCTTTTAAATCAATGGCGCCGCTGCGGCAGGCCACCGTGCAGCTGCCGCAGCCCTGGCATAAGCCGGTGTTAACGTGGGCCACCACTCTGGACACCGTTTCCCGCCCGTGCCGCTCGTTAATGGTGCGGGCTTCGATGGCGCTGTACGGGCATATGGGCCGGCAGACCAGGCAGCCCGAGCAACTGGCTTCGTTTACCCCGGAAACGATTGGTTCAACGCTTAATTCTTCGCGCGCTAACAGTGCTGTTACTTTCACCGCTGCCCCGCTAGCCTGGGCTACCGTATCCGGTATATCCTTAGGCCCCTGGCAAGCTCCCGCCAGGAAAACCCCGGCGGTGTTGGTTTCTACCGGCCGCAGTTTGGGATGGGCTTCCTGGCAGAAGCCGTCCTTATCGGTGGTGAAACCAACCAGTTGCGCTAATCCGTCCGAGCCGGCTGCGGGCACCATTGCGGTGGCCAGCACCACCAGGTCTGCTTCCACTTCCACCTGTTCACCCAGCAGTGTGTCGGCCCCTCGGACCAGCAGCTTGTCCCCCCGGGGCAGGATTTTGGACACCCGGCCTCGGATATACTGGGCTCCTTCCATTACGGAACGCTGGTAAAACTCTTCATAAGCCTTCCCGGCGGTACGTACGTCCATGTAAAACACAAAGGCCCTGCCCCCCGGGATTTTCTCCATCACTTGGTGGGCGTGTTTAGCGGTGTACATACAGCAGGCCCGGGAGCAATAGCTCTTGCCCTTGGCATCATCCCTGGAGCCCACACACTTAACAAAAACTACATTTTGAGGCTCGGTGCCGTCGGAAGGGCGAATAATCTTACCGCCCGTAGGGCCGGAGGCGTTGGACATGCGTTCAAAGTGCAGCCCGGTAATGACGTCGGGATATTTCCCGTAGCCATATTCACCGTAGTTTTGCCCCCAGTTAAACAGGTCAAATCCGGTGGCCACTACAATGGCCCCGAAGTGATCGCTAATCAGTTCGTCCTGCTGGTTGTAATCTACCGCCCCCACCGGGCACACCTTTTGGCATACCCCGCATTTGTCGCTGGTAAATTTGCGGCAGTTTTGGCGGTCGATGACCGGTTTATTGGGTACAGCCTGGGGAAAGTCGATGTATATAGCCTTGCGTTTACCCAGACCCAGGTCATATTCGCTGGGCACCGCGGTGGGGCACTTATTCCAGCAGGTGCCACAACCGGTACATTTGGTGTGGTCTACCGAACGCGCCTTCTGGCGGATGGTTATCTCGAAGTTGCCGATATATCCCTTGACCTGTTCTACTTCGGCATAGGTAATTAGTTTTATTTGCGGGTGCTGCGCCGCAGCAACCATTTTAGGCGTGCTTATTCAAGCCGAGCAATCCAGGGTGGGAAACGTTTTATCCAGCATGGCCATCCGGCCGCCGATGGTTGATTCCCGCTCGACCAGCCAAACCTCCCGGCCGGAGTCGGCTATATCCAGGGCGGCCTGGATGCCGGCAATACCCCCGCCAATAACCAGCGCCCGCTTGGTTACCGGGATAGTGGATTCGTACAGCGGCACCAGCTTGGCAGCTTTGGCCACCGCCCGGCGCACCAGTTCAATTGCTTTTTGGGTGGCCTTGGCTTTTTCTTTGGCGTGCACCCAGGAGCAATGTTCCCTGATGTTGGCCATTTCCAGCATGTACGGGTTGAGCCCCGCCCTGGCCAGAGTTTTACGGAAAGTGGGCTCATGCAGGCGCGGTGAGCAAGAGGCCACTACTACGGCGTCCAGGTTATGTTCCTTAATTGCCTGCACGATAGTTTCTTGCCCCGGTTCGGAGCACATGTATTTGTAATCAGTGCTGAAGCGCACGTTGGGAAAATTGGCGGCTAGCTGCGCCACCCCGGGTACATCTACCACCCCGGCGATATTTGAACCACACCAGCAAACGAATACTCCTATTCTTTTCATTATTCCGACTCCCCTGTATGCAAGTTAGGTTGTTCTTAACTATCCAGCATTTCGCTCGAACATAGTTTCCGTCATTCTGAACGCAGTGAAGAATCTAGATCCTTCGCTACGCTCAGGATGACAATACTAAAATCAAGCGTATTTTCTTTTGATGGTCTTGGTGTTTATGAAATGGGTGTGCAGGCTCAGGACCGCGGGATTTACTCCCGTGGCCAGGCCCACCAGTTGGGTAAAGTAAAACACCGGCAGGTTAAACTTTTGTTTTAACTTTTTGTTAATTTTGGCCTGCCGCAGGTCCAGGTTGAAGTGACATAGCGGGCAGGCACATATAATACAGTCGGCCCCGTTGGCGGCGGCGTCCTCTAAAATATCGGCTACCAGTTTAAACACGATGTCCTCATTGGATATACCAAGTCCTGCGCCACAGCATTCGGTTTGATAATGCCAATCCACCGGCTGGGCCCCACAACATTCCATAATCTGCTCCAAGATGTGCGGGTTTTCCTCATCGTCAATTTGGATCGAACGGGGCCGTACCAGCAGGCACCCGTAGTAAGCGGCTATTTTTAATCCGGTCAGCGGCTTGTTTACCCGGGCCCGCAGGTTGTCCACCCCATAGGAGGCGATTACCTCGGGCATGGACAATACCCGTTGTGAGGCCGTGTAAGGCAGGCCGGTTACCGAGTTCACTCGGGCCAGTAAATCGGGGTCACCGTTTAGTTCATGCCTGGCAACGGCCAAGCGCTGGTAACAGGCGGCGCAAGCCGCCACTACATCTAATCCCTTTTGTTCGGCCAGAGCCAGGTTCCGGGCGGAAAGGGAAAGTGCCAACAGGTGGTTGGTGCTGTGCGCGGCAGTGGAACCGCAGCAGTTCCAGTCTTCAATTTCCTCCAGTTCAATGCCCAGCTTTTTACATACCGCTTGACTGGACATATCGTATTCCCGGGCACTGGTTTCGTAACAGCAGCCCGGGTAGTAGGAAAATTTCATCGTTATTTTTCCTCCAATTCTTTAACCCGGGCAAATATTTGTTTCACCTGGTCCATTTGGCTGGTTTTTTGAATTAAAAATTTTAACTTACCCCGGGACAGCATATATAGGCCGGTGTCGGCGTTTTTGAACGGCTGGCCGCTTTTTAAATTGTACATGGTCATTGTTTCAAACTCGTGCAGCCGGCCGTATCGCCTGATGGAATTGAGAAAATTACGGTTAAATAATTCGACGTGCCTGGCCCGGGCGGTCTTGGCGCGTTTTTCTTTACCAGCAATAATGCGCAGGGCATCCATTACCTGGGCCAAGTTAACGTTTTTGGGACAGCGCACGCTGCAGGTAGAGCAATAGGCGCACAGCCAAATGCTGTTGCAGCTCAGCGCCGTCTCCCGTAATCCCAACTGCACCATGCGCATGACCCGGTTAGGTGGTACGTCCATACTAAATGCGATGGGACACCCGGCGGTGCACTTGCCGCACTGGTAACACTGCTGTACCGGCTGGCCACTTTCCCGGCTTACCTGCTCAATAAACTGTTCGTGTTTTAAAGTGGTGGTTAAATTGATTGCGGACATTTTTTAAACGACCTTCTTTACTGTCAGTATCATTATACTAATTAACGATTACGCTATAAATATGAATACTGTAAGAGATGTAAGCGTAACTCGTATTCGACAGTAAAAATCTAAAATCCTGTCACTAAAATAAAGTAAAACTATTCAGACAACTAAAAGCCGAAGGAGCGAACCTGTTGGCCCGCTCCCCTGCGTTTACTTTATTACTTTCGCTAACCAATTACGTAAAAAAGAAGGAAGTCGTACAAAGTATACCCGCAACGCTTTCACGCTCCTTCGCTGGTTTGTTTATATTAGTATATTATTGGACCGGTACTGCTAATGTGCCATTATATAACTACAAAGGCTTTATTATTACCGGATCCAGTCGGCCAATTTTTTCCTGAAGGCAGCCAGTTCCCCCCGCAGGTGCGTCTTAACCGGCAGAGAGCTAAAAAAAACCCGGCCGTAGCGCTTTTCGATAATCCGCCTGTCCAGCACCACCACGGTGCCCCGGTCACGTTTACTTCTGATTAGCCGGCCAAAACCCTGTTTGAACCGGATAACCGCCTGGGGCAGACTTAACCCATAAAAGGCATTTTGCCCCCGGGCGACGATTAACTCCTGCCGGGCTTCCTGGATTGGATCGTACGGCGGCGCGAAGGGGAGTTTGACAATAATCACACTGACCAGGGCCTCCCCCGGGATGTCCACGCCCTCCCAAAAGCTGGACGCGCCAAATAGTACACTACGGCCATCCCTGATAAACTGATCAACCAACCGGCCACGCCCGCCGTCTAAACTGTGGCCCAACAAGCAGATCCCCGCTTCTTCCAACCGGGGTCTGGTGCGGTAATATACGTCACGTAAAAGTTTGTGTGAGGTGAACAACACCAAGGTTCGGCCCCCGGTATCCAAAACCAGATTGTAAATCGTGTCGGCCAGGGCAGCTACATAATCTTCGGCACTGACCTCGTACGGCGGCGGAATGTGATCTGCTGTATAAAGCAGACATTGTTGATCGTAATCAAAGGGTGATTCCATAATCCCGGTATGCACACGTTTGGTGGGCAAAAGATCTAGTCCGCACCGGCCCATAAAGTGGCTAAAACTGTCGTTAACCGTCATGGTGGCCGAAGTGAGCACAATGGCACGGGAGGTGTTGAAAAGCTGTTCGTAAAGCATTTTACTTATATCCACTGGAGTGGCGTGCAAGGTACAATTTACGTAGTCCTGCTGGTTGGGATGGGTATATATATCCAACCAGTACACATAGTTGTCGGCAGGTTCCCCCATAATAAAAAGCAGGTCAGCCAAGTGTCCGTTACCAAGGGTGGATACAAAGGTCACGTCCTGCAGTTTTTCTTCCCACGGTTCACCGCTGGCAGTCCATCCTTCCAGCAGTTTATTGACGATATTGAGCCCCCCGGTAAGCATACTGCGCAACCGGTATAAAAAGTTTTGCCACTCTGCTTCTACCAAAGCCAGTAAATCGGGTTCCCGGTGCAAACGCAGCCTGGTGGTGTTAAAGCCCGGGGTTGTTTGTTCAGCACAAGCCGATGCCAGGCAGTTAAAGAAAGTGTCGGCGCTTTCCTTTAGCGCGTATCGATCTTGTTCGGCCTCGTTTAACGCGCCAAACCATTGCTTACTGTCCTGGGGAGGCACCGCACCTTTAAGTTTTTTAAAGGTGCGGCCTGCTAAAGATAACCATTGCCCAATGGCGGAGCGGGAAACCTTTTTACCAAGATGCATAGTAGCAGTATCATCGATGTGGTGGGCTTCATCAATAATTAGCGTATCGTGGGGAGGCAGAATTTTCACTTCCGAAATCATATCGGTGAACATTAAAGCATGGTTGATAATCAATAAATGCGAATTTTCCGCGTTACGCCTGGCCCGGGTCACGAAACAGTACCGGTTATGCCAGCGGCAGGCACTGCCAAGGCAGGATTCGCTTTCCGAACACAACTGCAACCAGGTTTCGTTATCCGGGCCAAATAAGTTAAGCTCGGCCCGGTCACCGCTGTCGGTATGCTGCAGCCAAACCAAGATGCGGGCGGCTAGTTTTGCTTCGGCCGGTGTTAATGTGGCAACACTACCGGCCAGGTGAAAGAAGCGGCGCAGGCAGAGATAATTGGCCCGGCCCTTGAGCAAGGCCACTTGAAATGGTGCGTCTATTAATTTTTGCAGCAGCGGGATGTCTTTATGCCAGAGCTGTTCCTGCAAATTGATGGTGTTAGTGGCTATAACCGCCCGCTGATCCCGGCGCAGTGACCAAAGTAAGGCCGGTACCATGTAAGCCAGAGATTTCCCGGTTCCGGTTCCTGCTTCCACCAGCAATATTTTGCCCTCGGCCAGAGTCGTGTCCACAGCCGAAGCCATATTGATTTGCTCCCGGCGTTGCTCGTAATTAGGCAGCAGTTCTGCCAGGGGGCTTTGGGGGCCCAGCAGGTGTTCAATGGTTAAGTAACCTTCATGCTCCGGGTTCAGGGGACGGTTACGGGGCAGTTTGGCGGTTGGTGCCGGTTCTTTAACCGGTGCCCGGGCGGTAATTTTGGCATCGCTGAAACGAGCAATTTTATCTTTGGTTAAGGTCTCAATTACTTGCAACCAGGTAGATTGCCCTTGCCGAAGGAGCGGCAGCAGCTGGAGCAGTACCTCCATGCTAAGGAGTTCCAGCCTTTTGGCCAGGGCCAGATACAAGTCGGTGGTGGTAAGAACATCATCCATAGCCCGGTGCAGCTCACGGCTTTCCAGCCTCAGGTATTGGGCTAGGGCGGCCAGACTATGCCCCGGGGCGCCGGGGATGATGATCCGGGCCAGTTCCAGGGTGTCCAGGCTGGTGGTAAACGGCAGCCAACCCAAATTGACCTCCAGGAAAGCGCGGTCAAATTCAATGTTATGTCCCACCAGCGGCACAGCGGTTAAAAAACCTTGCATATCTCCAATAACCTGCTGCCAAGTGGGACTGCAGGCCAGTTGCTGGTCATCGATCCCGGTGAGCCTCTTTATTTTTAAGGGAATGCTGCATTGCGGGTTAACCAGGGAGGTAAAAGAGTCAACTAGTTTTCCATTAACGATCCTGGCCATCGCAATTTCAATAATTTTGTCCTTATCCGGCTGGAAACCTGTGGTTTCCAGATCGCAGACGATAAACTCCAACTGGTTCACTTCCCGGTTTGGTTTTCCGGCGGGTGCTGGCCGGCTTTCAGCTTGTTGATTTCTTCCAGTTGACGCTTGTTTTCTTCGGCCAACTGACGGTTTTTATTTTTCAGGTCGTTAACTTGCATCATTTGCTTAAAGTTTTTAACCACATTTAGTAATATTGTCAGCACCACCCCTGAAATAAAGGTGCCTAAGATAATCACCACCAAGGAGATATCAGCAAAAGACCACACCAGCAATTGAATATCCACTGGCGCGGAGTTTTGCACCGCGAAAACAGATACAGCCAGTGCGAAGAAGAGAATTAACACCGTAATGATTTGCATGGACGACCCTCCCGACATTATACTTGGTTACTTGGCTCATTCAAGGAATAGGCAAATTGTTTGTTTTAGAGTATCATCTATATGACTATTCTAATGCCCATTTTCACCATAATATTCTGTAAAGGACAATGTTAATCCTGCTTACACTGGTTCAGGTTGTTAAAGGGATGTGGCGGTTACCGCCGCAGGTTTTTTATTGGGGGGTGTTGTATTGGACGAGCGTTACCTTAATGTATATGGCGCTGTTGATTACCTGGATGAAGTAATAGGTTCGGTTTGGTTGAAGGAAAGTTTGAAGACGCTCAAGGGTTATGCCGGCGGTGGAGGTAGTTTTGGACGGCATATTGATTTCTCATCCTGTGCTGTTTCAGCAGCGGCGTATTACTGGTACAGAGCCAGGGAAGAGCTGGCACTGGACGTGATTAGCGGCCAGGGGCCCGGCCTTTACTCACTGCAGGCTGCCGCGCTTGGCGATGATTTAGAGGTCCTGCGGGGTAGTCAGGGGCTGACAGACAGGGTTGCCGGGCTTAAACGACCGGCGGATGCCGCGCAGGTGATTGCCGAACTGGTTATTGCCGCCGGCTATGCCCGAAGCGGGCGCCAAGTGGTTTTTAAAAATCAAATTGGGGCCTTTGGTGTCTTGGGGCCTCAAATACATGTCTTTGTAGAGCCCTGGAACAGGTCGGGGGATGGGCATACCGGAGCAAATCAACAGGGTACTGCTATTGCGGTGGTCTACCGCTGTCAGAACCAACCCAGTTTAAATGCAGACTGCGACCATGCTCACGCCGAACCCAAGGGAATGGCAGGCGCCGAAAACGGTGCCCTGGTTGTGCATTGCCGTTTTATTGCCCGGCAAGGCCCCCGGGGGCCGGAAATAGTGCGAACCGGCCGGTTCGCCGCAGGCCACCAACCCTCTCCGGACATTTATATCCCTAGCGAAATTATAATGCCGGTGCGGGACTAATGCGTGGCACTAGTCATCGCACTGGCATTCATGTTCAGTAATTACCGGCCTGACCAGCAGGGCCGCTTTTTCACCCAGCTTGCCGGGGCCCGGGTACAGGAGACGCAGCACCAAGGCGGCACCATAAAGCTGGCCGTGCAGGTAGGCTTGATAGTTTTCGCCGTCCTCCACTGAGCGGGCTTTTTTGAGGTCCTTGGTCAGTTGGGACAGGTAGGCTAATACTTGTTCAGTATTACCCGGCAGGGGTTCACAGCTCATAGCTATCACCGGGCTGTAG
This sequence comes from Peptococcaceae bacterium BRH_c8a, assembly GCA_000961575.1. Classification (GTDB taxonomy): domain Bacteria; phylum Bacillota; class Desulfotomaculia; order Desulfotomaculales; family Desulfallaceae; genus BRH-c8a. The sequence goes on along the minus strand of LADP01000039.1, from coordinate 57,135 downwards.
TATAACCACCCGGGCCGGCGTGTCTGTTTCCACATCTTGCTTGAATTCTGCAGGGTTTTGAGCAATCAGCGGCCAGGTATTGTAATGCATGGGTATAACAACGTGCGGTTTAACCAGTTTTACTGCTTCCAGTGCGTCATCGGGTCCCATAGTAAAGTTGTCGCCGATGGGCAGCATGGCCAGATCTATGGGGTGTCGTTTGCCAATCAAGCTCAGGTCGCTAAAAAGCCCGGTATCGCCGGAATGATAAATTGTTTTGCCCTCCAGGTTGAAAACAAAACCGCAGGGGTTACCCAGGTATTGAATTGTCCCGTCTTCGTCTACCAGGCCGCTGCCGTGCAGCGCCGGTGTTAGTTTAACCTGTACCGGGCCAAAACGGTTGCTGCCGCCGATGTGCATGGCGTGAGTCTGAACCCCGAACTTGCCGCAATAGGTAGCTACCTCAAACACTGAAACAATGGTGGCTCCGCAGTTTTTGGCGATCGCCACGGCGTCTCCCAGGTGGTCGGCGTGTCCATGCGTAACAAAAATCAAATCCACGTTGATTGCTTCCGGTTTGATTTTTGCCACCGGGTTGCCGGTGATAAAGGGGTCAATCAAAATCGTAGTTTCGCCTTCCAGCAAAAAACAGGCGTGACCCAAAAAGGTAACTTTCATAAACCCAATCCCCTTTCGAGTTGATTTTAATCAATTATTTTCCTGTTCTTCCGAACTGACATGTTCCAAAATCTCATAAGCCGCTGTGTAGGGATCAATTTCCCGGGCGCCCACTTTGTCCAGAAGTTCATTAACCCGACCGGGCAGTTTTAACTGGGTGAATATTTTCTCTTTCCATTTATGGATGGCAATATCTAGTGTTTCAGCCCGGGTTCTTTCACTGCGCCGTGAATTTAAAATATTGTTGTCCAGAAGATATGTGCGGTGCTTTTGTATATCTGCCACCAAGTCGTTGATGCCTTGGCCATTTAAACACGAAACCGGCACTACCGGAGGTCTCCAACCGTCGTGCGAACATTGCTGATCCAACATAATTTGTACCTCGGCAACAACCTTGTGGGAACCGGGCAGGTCGCACTTGTTAACGGCAAATACATCAGCTATTTCCATAATTCCGGCTTTAATGGTCTGAATAGCGTCTCCGGCGCCGGGAGTTAAGACCACCACGGTGCTATCCGCGACATGCATAATATCCAGTTCGGCCTGGCCCACGCCCACCGTTTCGATAATCACCCAATCAAAGCCGAATGCGTCCATCGCTTTAACCACCTCTTTGGTGGTTTTGGCCAGCCCGCCCAGACTACCCCTGGTGCCCATACTTCGTATAAAAACGCCTTTGTCCAGGGCATGTTCCTGCATTCTGATGCGGTCGCCCAGCAGTGCGCCGCCGGTAAATGGGCTGGATGGGTCTACAGCAATAATGCCTACAGTTTGCCCTGCCGCACGCAGTGCTTTTACCACCTGGTCTACCAGTGAACTTTTGCCGGCGCCTGGAGAACCCGTAAAACCAAGCACGTATGCTTTGCCGGTCAGGTAGAACAACTCTTTAAGTATATCTTCGTGGCTGGGGTCTTGATTTTCCAATAGGGATATTAGACGAGCCAGTGCCCTTGTTTCCCCGGCTTTAAATTTGTCAATTATATTTTCCATGCCGTGACCCTCCTGTGCATGTGAATGTTTGAATCTTCGGTTAAAGCTTTAGTTTTCGCCGCTTAAAGGTTGAAATCCTGTTTAAATGATATAATTGAGCTAATAAAAAACCCCCTTGCCAGGCAGGGGGACAAAAAGACCAAATTACAGGGTATTTCTCCGTTAACACCTGAATTATTACCGTTTAAGAATTATTCATTCCCTTAACTAGGTTCTGTATATAAAATAAGAATAACCAAAGTGTTAATAACCTAATCTCCTCTCCCTTTCTCCGCTGTATCTTTTGGATACAGCTATCTTTTTTTTATGACTTGGGGAGTTAGTAGCTGGTTTCTTTTGAAAAAGTCTTGGTTAGGGGTTTGGCGTTATCTACAGGATGCTACTCGCTTTTATAATTGAACGAGCTCATTCGCCTTCGGGCGCCGGAGAACTCGCGCCCTTCGGGCACTCAGACATGCACCGGCGCTTTTCCTCAGGCTCTCTCGCTCTTTGAACTAAGCTCCTATGCATCCTTCCGATAACACCAAACCCCTCCGAAAGCTTGTTTTGCAGGGAAACTAGCTAGGGGTCGGGAGTAAGAATTCAGAATGCTCTGAGAATATGTTTAAGCTAACAAATGCGCCTTTGGTTATAGAAAGGGGACACACCTTAGATTTCAAGTATTTCTTTGAAGTCAAGGAATGTCCCCGTTTGGAATGGGTCGAGTAAAGTGCATCTTTTATTTAACGTTTGTTTTCAATATACTTTTCCGCTGCCACAGCGGCAATGGCTCCATCGGCAACGGCGGTGACTACCTGACGCAGCAGTTTCTGCCTGATATCTCCGGCGGCAAATAGGCCTGGTTTGGACGTGTGCATTTCATCGTCGGTAACAATATAACCCTTGGGGTTTAGCTGAATTAAGCCGCTGACAATTTCAGATACCGGTCGTGCGCCTACGTAAACGAAAACACCGTCCACCTTAAGGGAATTGGTTTGGCCGGTAATAACATTTTTTAATAGAATTTCTTGCACTGTTTGTTCGCCGCTAATTTTTTCGACAATATTTGACCAGTGAAAAACAATCTGTTTGTTATTTTTGGCTCGTTGTTGCAGAATCTTGGTCGCCCTGAGTTCATCCCGGCGGTGAATTAGGTGCACCCGGCTGGCGAATTTGGTAAGGTAAAGTGCTTCCTCCACTGCGGCATCACCACCGCCCACCACGGCCACTTCCTTACCTTTAAAAAAAGCACCGTCACAGGTGGCGCAGTAGGATACACCGCGACCGTGGAATTTCGCTTCCCCGGGGATACCCAGCTTTTGGGACTGTGCTCCCGTGGTCAGGATTATGGTTTTGGTTTTAATTTCTCCATCGTCGGTAATAACGGTAAAATAATCTTCACTTTCGATTATTGATTCGGCATTGGCGCTCTGTACCTCCAACCCAAAACCGCGGGCCTGGGCATCCATCTCCATCATCAATTCCGGGCCGCCTATGCCTTTGGCAAAACCAGGATAATTTTCAATCATTTCGGTACTGGCGGCAAGGCCGCCGGGCATGCCTTTTTCAACAAGTACTGTCTTTAGTGCCGCTCTGGATGCGTATATACCTGCGGCAATTCCAGCCGGACCGCCGCCGATGATTGTTACATCATAAATTGACATTTTACTGTCGGTCACCTCCTGAAAATTCAGAGAATTACTTTGGGTATATTATCGTAGTTATGTAATATTGTCAATGTCGATATGCTAACGTTGTTGGTTAGGAGGAATATTCTTGTGGATAGCGAAGGCGGAGTAGTCCTGGGCAAAAAAATCAAGGAGACACGTCTGAAACTGGGTTTGACCCAGGAAGGTCTGGGCAAACGAGCCAAACTGCACTACAGCTATATCGGTCAGGTAGAACGTGGCAACAAGGTACCATCTATTAGGACGCTGAAAAGGATTGCCTCGGCATTGAATATTCAGGTGGAGTCATTGTTATATCAGGATATCGGCCGAAGAAGCGGTGACGAGGATATTCTGGTACGCGAGTTGGTGAACGTGGTTCGGGATTGCCCGCCCGGGGAATTAAAACTGATCTTGAACATTGTAAGGCAGTTAAAACGGTATCTCAACGAGTCTTTTACAACTGACAAACCCGGCAATTAACCGCCGGGTAAACTTAAAAGGGGACAGGCTACTTTTTTCGTTTTTTGGAAAAGTTGCCTGTCCCCTTTTAGGTTTACTTTTAACCGGTACCCCGCATCACCGTTACTGCTTGCGGCCCGCGTTTGATTTTTAAGTTTAAACGCCAAGGTATGCTTTTTGTACGGCTTCGTTTTTTGCCAAATCAGCGGCAGCACCGGAAATTACGACTTGACCGGTTTCCAGAACGTAGCCTCGATTAGCCACCGCCAGAGCCATTCTGGCGTTTTGTTCCACCAATAGGATGGTGGTACCGCTTTGATTAATCTCTTTGACGATATTAAATATCTCTTGCACCAGCATGGGGGCCAAACCCATGGAGGGCTCGTCCATAAGCATAATCTTGGGCTTGGACATCAGCGCCCGCCCGATGGCCAGCATTTGTTGTTCGCCGCCGCTTAGGGTGCCGGCCGGCTGCTTTTTGCGTTCCTCCAAACGAGGGAACTTGGCAAAAACTTTATCAATATCGTCTTTAATATTGGCTCTGTCTTTGCGGGTAAAAGCACCCATTTCCAGGTTTTCCAGCACTGTCATCAGCGGAAAAACCCGGCGCCCTTCAGGAACCTGGGAGATGCCCATTTCCACAACTTTGTGCGGCGGACATTTTTGCAGCTCACTACCTTCAAATAAAATCCGGCCCTTATTGGGTTTAACCAGTCCGGAGATGCTGCGCAAGGTGGTGCTTTTGCCGGCGCCGTTGGCCCCGATAAGCGCAACTATTTCCCCTTCGTGCACTTCCAGGGAGACATCGACTAGGGCCCGGATGGCTCCGTAATTGACATCAACATTTTCTACAACCAGCATATTTACACCACTTCCTTTCCCAGGTAGGCGGCAATGACGTCGGGGTTTTTCTGTACCTCGGTGGGAGATCCATCAGCAATTTTACGGCCATAATCCAAAACGGCCACCCGGTCGGAAATGCCCATGACAAATTTCATGTCGTGTTCTACCAGGAAGACGGTCAGCCCCATGTCTCTAATGCTGGTTATTTTTTCAACCAAAACTTTTTTTTCCGTGGAGTTCATTCCCGCAGCCGGTTCATCCAGTAGTAGCAGTTCCGGGTCGGAGGCCATCGCCCGGGCAATTTCCAGGCGCCGCTGTTCACCGTACGGCAAGTTTTTGGCGGCTTCATCTTTTTTATGATCCAAACCCATTAGCTCCAGGCATTCAAGGGCCTTTTGCTCGATGGCTTTTTCCTCAGCCTTCACCGCGGGTGTCCGCAGCAGCGCGCCAAATACGCTGGCTTTACTCCGGCAGTGTCTCCCCACCTTGACGTTATCCAGTACCGGTAGTTCGGGGAACAGTCTAATGTTCTGGAAAGTACGGGCAATGCCCAGACGGTTGATATGGTAGGACTTTTTACCGTTTAATCTTTGTTCTTTATAGGTGATGGTGCCGGCGGTGGGCGGGTAAATTCCGGTCACCAGGTTAAAGACCGTGCTTTTTCCTGCGCCGTTGGGGCCGATGAGGGACAATATTTCGCCCTTTTCAATGACCAGGTCTACACTGTCTACCGCGATTAATCCACCAAACCTGATGGTGACTTCGTTGAGTTCTAGTAATGGCAACGGCTTAACCCCCCATTCCCTTTTGCCCGGGCTTGTCATCCGGTTTGTCGCCCGGCTTGAGCCAGCGCATACCGCGTTTGGCTATTGAATTAAAACTTACACCGCCCATTAGCCCGTGGGGTCGGAATATCATCATGGCTACCAGCAGGGCCCCGTACAGCAGCATGCGGTATTCAGACGAGAACCGCAAGATTTCCGGAATGGATGTTAAAACGGTAGCGCCCAGTATAGTTCCCGGAATGCTGCCCAGACCGCCCAGTACGACCATGTTTAAAATCTCAATTGATTTAAGAAAACCAAAATCACGGGGTTGCAAGACCATGATTTTATGTGCCCATAAGGCTCCGCCAATGCCCGCAATAAAACAACCAAGGCTGAACATCTGGAGCTTGTATTTGGTGGCATTGATGCCGTTACATTCAGCAGCTATTTCGTCTTCCCTGATGGCTACCAGGGCCCGACCGAATCGGGAACTTTCCACTCTGACCATCGAAATTATAACTATAATCATCACTATAAAAACAATTGTTAAAGTTGTTTTGGGCGGTATACCTGCCAATCCCATAGCGCCGCCCACAGCCGGTACATTATATAATACCGATTTTAGTATTTCTCCGAAGCCCAATGTACAAATAGCCAGGTAGTCGCCGGTTAGTCGCAGCGTTGGGTAACCGATGACCACCCCGAAAGCTGCTGCCAAAAGGCCACCGGCCAGTATAGCGACAATAAAAGGCATGCCATAATGCATTGACATGATAGCTGATGTATAAGCGCCGATGCACATATAGGCGGCATGGCCCAGATTTAGCTGTCCCGTTACGCCGGTAATCAGGTTCAATCCCAGTGCCAGGATGATGTAAATGCCGACAGTAATCAGGATTGATTCATAATAAGCTGGGAGTAACCCGTCAAGTAAGCCCAATTTGTCAGCCACCTACACTTTCTTTTGGATTTGCGTGCCGAATAAACCCGTGGGTTTAATTAACAGCACCAGGATTAGAATACCGAAAGCGATGGCGTCCCGATATGAGGACAGCCCTAAAGCAACAGCCAGCATTTCACCTATACCCAGCAAAAGGCCTCCGAACATGGCGCCGGGGATGCTGCCGATTCCGCCCAGCACCGCGGCTGTAAAGGCCTTAAGACCAACCATGAATCCCATGTTGTACTTGACCACGCCAAAATAAATCCCTACCAGCACCCCACCGGCGGCAGCCAGCGAAGAACCGATGGCAAAGGTGTAGGAAATAATACGGTTTACGTTTACGCCCATCAAGGCTGCGGTATCGTAGTCCTGGGAAGTGGCCCGCATGGCTTTGCCGATGCGGCTTTTTTTAATGAAATACTGCAGGCAGACCATTAGCACGGCCGAAGTCACGATAGTCAAAATTTGCAAGTTGGTAATTTGGGCCCCAGCAATTAATTCGTAAGTTTGAATCTTGAATAAAATTTCCTCGGTAGGCGGAAATGTGGTGGGCTTGGCCCCAAAAACCAGGTTGGCCAGGTTGGACAGAAAAATGGATACGCCGATGGCGCTAATCAAAGCAGCCAGACGGGTGGAGCGGCGTAAAGGCTTATAAGCAATTTTTTCAATAATTACGCCCATAATCATGCAAAACAGCATGGCGCCTAAAAAAGCAAATATTATATGCACCTTGAACACCGTTACCAGCATCAACCCCACAAAGGCGCCGGCCATGAAGATTTCGCCGTGGGCAAAGTTAATCAATAAAATAATGCCGTAAACCATGGTATAACCCAGGGCTATTAGTGCGTAAGTGGACCCGAGAGCTATTCCGTTAATTAGCTGCACTAGCAGGTTGCTGAGCATAGTGTCCTCCTTTAAATCATATACAAGGGGCCTGCCGCCCCGCGGCGGGCCCCTGTATATTGTTTAAGACATTGATTACATTTCTACCGGCACTTTTTTCAGCAGGGTCCACTGCTGGTCTTTAACTTGTAAGAGGTACACAGGGCTTTTAACTGGTTCTTGGTTTTCCAAGAAGGTGGTTACACCCGAAACACCAGGGTATTCCTTGGTTTTAGCCAACGCTTCGACAAACACTTTGGGATCGGCGCTGCCGGCTGTTTCCATGGCGGCACAGATAATTTTCAAAGCGTCGTAACCTTGGGCGTTAAACAGGTCGGCTTCCTTGTTGAATTTTGCTTGCATATCGGCAATAAACTTGGCAGTTTCTTCGGTGGGCTGCTCAGGGGAGAACCCGCAGTAGGAAATGCTGCCTTCAACGGCGTCGCCGCCCAGTTCCCAGAAGGTAGGAGCTTGCAGGCCATCGCCGCCGATCATGATGATGTCGGCCATGCCTTGTTTACGGGCTTCTTTCATCAGCAGACCGCCCTCGGTATAGTAACCGGAGTAAACAATAACCTCGGGACTTTTGTTCTTGATATTGCTAATCTGGCCGCTGAAGTCGGTGTCGCCCTCTTGCAGGCTTTCTTCAATTACAATTTCGCCGCCCATTTCAGTGATGGCATCTTTAAAAATTTTGCTCAGGCCAACGCTGAAGTCACTGTTAACGGCAGTAATCAGGGCCACTTTAGTGAAGCCCAATTCGTTAATCATATAATCAATAGTAGCGGGACCGCCTACGGTGTCAAGCAGCGTATTGCGGAAGACGTAAGGACCAATTTCAACTACGCCCAAGCCGGTGGCGCCTGCGGACATCTGTACTACTTCAGCGCCGTTAGATATGGGAGCAGTGGCCTTGGTTACGCCGGTAGTGGGGTCGCCAACGATGGCGGATACTTTATCCTGGTTGATAAACTTTTGTACGATGTTGGCTGCTTCAGCCTTGTCGTAGCGGTGGTCTGCAACCACGATTTCCACTTGTTTGCCCAGCACGCCGCCGGCTGCGTTAAGCTCATCGGCAGCCATCTTCATGCCGTCCAGGGTATTCTGGCCGTATACAGCGGTATCACCGGTCAGGTCGCCCAAGAAGCCGATCTTAACCACATCGGCATCGGCGGCACCGCCGCCTTCTTCTTTATCTGCGGTTTGTCCGCCGCCACAACCAGCAACAAGTGCGGCAATGAGGATAAAGGTTACAAGCAGAAACAAATTTTTAGTTTTAAACATATTCTACCTCCTACTTTTAATTTAAACTGTAATGCCTGCACCGGCATAAATTGGTTCACTGCTTGGCGTACAGCTAAAATTCAGGCGCTAATCAGCTAAATCGTCTTTATGTAATACCGATGCATTTACTCGTTCCGGCTGTTTCACCCCCTTCGCTTTATCAAAGTATAAATTTAAAAAATGTTTTTAGAGTTTTCTGTTTAGTTAATTTACTATTATCCATGTTTTGTAATCTAAATACAGAAAACTCTTTGTTCTACAGAATGAAATCTTCTACAGACAAATATATAAATTCGCAAAAAAAATGAATATTCCTGCAGGTTGTTCCTTGCTGGAGGTAAATTTATTTAATGGTTTAAGGTTAATAATAATTCTGGATTATAGTTAAATTAAGCCGGTTTGCATAATGTATAGCATATATACATGGCTGCAAGCCGGCTTCATTGCCGTAAATTACCTGAATAGAAATAAAAAGTCGAAAATTGCCGTGAATAATTGTTTGCGTAATTATAAATTAATTAGAGATAAAAAACAATAGTGCGCCGGTGAAGCGTTAATTACATTTTTTGAGCTACGTAAAAGTGACGCACGCTGCTGTTGTCAGCGGGTGCAAAACTAAAAGCGTTAAAACTACCCAGGATGTTGAAACCGGTATCTGCAAGACTGGCAACTATTTCTATTGGGTGATAACCTTTTTCCTGGTGTATTTCGGTGCATTTATGATAGATATTACCTTCACGAACGAAAGCAGTCAGTTTTATCGTCCAAATTTCACTGGCCTGAACATACTCGGACTCCCAAAACAGGGTCATATCATCGTCGTCAACCAGCACCGGGCTGTTGTCAGACCCGGCTAACCAGGTGACCCGGTTCAGGTCAAAAATAAAGGTACCCCCCGGGCGCAGGTTGTCATTAACCTGCCGGAAGGTTTGCTTGATATCTGTAATATCCAGCAGATAGTTTAGTCCATCGTGAAAACAGGTAATCAGATCCACTTGTTCAGGCAACATCAGCTTGCGCATGTCTTGCTTAATAAAAGAAACATCCAGATTCAGGGCTTGCGCCTTGGCCCGGGCCAGATCCAGCATGGCCCCGGATATGTCTACGCCCACGGTTTTATAACCACGGCGGGCAAACGGAAACACAGTATTGCCTGTACCGCAGGCAATGTCGGCGATGCTTGCTGCTTGGAGGTCAAAGCGGCTCAGTAACGCCTCGACATAATCAATCCAGCCGTCGAAGTCAACGCCGCTTACCAGGTAATCATATATCCGGGCCAGCCCGCTGTACTCTTTGGTCATTTTTATATCACACCTGCAATGAATTTATGCGAAGATAAGCCCCCGGTGATCTGTTAGACCACCAGGGGCTCTAAAAAGTATGCTTATTTTTTTAGCGCGGCCAGAATGTCCACCAGCACGTTCTTTATTTCCTGGTCGCCGTTGATGTTAAACAGCAACCCCTGCTCATTATAGTAATCTATTAAAGGCTGAGTTTGGGCTTCGTAAACATCCAGGCGGTTGCCTACGGCCACTTCGTTGTCGTCACTGCGCTGGTACAGTTCGCCGTCGCAACTGTTACACTTGCCTTCCACCTGCGGCAGATTAAATATAACGTGGTAGCTGGCGCCGCAGCCTTTACAGACCCTGCGCCCGGTCAGACGAGCCATTAATTTCTCTCTGGGTACCGCTATGTTGACCACGCCGTCCAACTTGATGCCCATTTCGGTCAGGGTAGCGTCTAAGGCTTGCGCCTGATCCAGAGTGCGCGGAAAACCATCCAATAAGAAGCTGTCGCAGTCCGGCTTGGAGAGCCTTTCTTTGACCATGCCAACCACGACTTCATCCGGCACAAGAGCGCCCTGGTCCATGTATTCTTTGGCTTTTCTGCCCATTTCAGTGCCCTCTTTGATGGCTGCGCGGAACATGTCACCGGTTGAAATGTGCGTAAGGTTGAGTTCCTTCACCATCACTTCAGCCTGGGTACCCTTACCGGCCCCAGGAGGTCCCATGATTAAAAGCTTCAAAAAAAATCCCCCTCCCTCTCTTTTAATACTGGCTATTTAGCTTGTACACATTATAGCAAATATGTAGACTGTAGGAAATATAAATTTCCAGTGTCAAAAATCTGACACTTTATTCAATGTCCAATTTTAATGTTTTCATCCGATAGTACAGAGTGCTGCGTGGAATGCCCAGCGCCTTGGCAGCTTTGGCTTTGTTCCCTTTGGCCTGTCTCAGGGCCCGGGCGATAATGTCCCGCTCGTTGCGCCTGGTCAAATCCGCCAGGGTAGAGGAAGTTTCCTGCTCCCTGCCCTTGGGGGTCTGTTTTTTAACCGTTTTAGGCAGGTGTTCCACATTAATGGTATCTCCTTCCACCAGGATGACCATCCGTTCCAATATGTTGCGCAGTTCCCTAACGTTACCCGGCCAGGAGTAACCAAGCAGTATGGACATTACTTCGGGGGCCACCCGGCTAATGTTCCTTTGGTGCTGGTGAGAAAATTCATTGATAAACGTGTAAACCAGTTCCGGGATGTCTTCCTTGCGTTCCCGCAAAGGCGGCATTTCCAGTGCGACCACGTTTAGCCGGTAATAAAGGTCTTCCCTGAACTGCCGCTTAGCGAGCATATCCTCCAGGTTGCGGTGGGTGGCGGCGATAATGCGCACGTCAACTTTAATCGGCTGGCTTCCGCCGACCCGATAAAAAACATTTTGTTGAATCACCCGCAGCAGTTTAACCTGCATTTCCGGTGGTAGTTCGCCAATTTCGTCCAGAAAGACGGTCCCGCCATCGGCCATTTCAAACTTGCCTGGTTTGCCCTTGCGATCCGCCCCGGTAAAGGCACCGCCCTGATAGCCAAATAGCTCGCTTTCAAACAAGGTGGGCGGTATGGCCCCGCAATTAATGGTGATAAATGGTTTACCGCTTCGTCCGCTTTCCTTGTGCATTGCTTCGGCAAACAGATCTTTGCCGGTACCGCTCTCACCCCGGATGAGCACCGAGGCATTGGTACCCGCCACCCGGCGGGCTACGGCCACGGCCTCTGCCAAACGCCGGCTATGCCCCATAATATCCTTAAAGGGATCGTGCCGGCCGTTCATATTCTTAATTTCCTTTTCCAGGAGTCGCACCTGGGAGTTGGCCCGGGAAAGATCCTGGTGCAGTTGCACTAGTTCAGTAATATCCCGTTCGGCCGAAATGCTGCCGATCAGGGTGTCTTTCAACCGGATGGGCCCGGCGTTAATCAGTACGTGGGTTCCTTCGCAGGGCTGGTGGTAGGAGTTTCTGACCTCCCGGTTTTCATGCAGTACTTGAGTAGCCACCAGATCGGTAAAAAAAGACTTGATCGGTTGACCAATAATCTGGGCGGCCGGAATGTCGTATAGTTTCTCTGCCTGGCTGTTCCAGCAGACTACATCTTCATTACAGTCAATAATGGTAATGGCCTCGTTAACTGTGTCAACCACGGCGGCCAGCCGGTTGTCGGTCAGGTAAAGCTCTTTCGCCAGCCACCGGATTAGGTGGTCGGGGTCAATAATACCGGCAGGTTGCCCAGTCGCATCGGTGATCACATGGATGGGCGTAAGCCCCGGTTGCCGGGTACGCACAATATCCTCCAGCGTGGCGTCTGGAGGGATAACCCGGACATGCCGGCAGTAATCAATTGTATCAAGGAGTACCTCGCCATCGGCGCAATCAGCGAGATAACCGCGGGGGCAGGCCCCCGTCACCTTGGACCCTTCCATCAACACAAGGCCACGGTATTCTCCTTCGCCCAACATGGCCCGGGCCCGGTTCACCGTTAGGCCCTCCGGCATGGCCGGTACAACCGGGTGCAGCATAATGTCGCCAGCGGTAATCAAACGCAGTTTCCCCACCACCCAACGCTCACTCCTTCCGCGTTATCTATTCGTGGCGGACAGGGTAATGTCCTGTCTTCTCGAGGTTCGAGGTTCGAAATTGTGGCAAAAAACTGACACGGTGTCAAATAATTGACGCCGTGGTAAGCCAGGCAATGGCGTGAATACTGACTTTTTCCACAATTCCACCTCGGCATGGTTTTTGCGTTAGTTAATTATTAATTCTGAAACTTACGCCAGCATGACACCATATAGTTTATTTTCAGGATAAAACCGTGAATCTAATTTGACAACATGAAAGGGGTGGCGTTTTAAGTGACCAAGGAATTTGACGATAAGGTAATGCAAGCAGGACTCAATTTGTACAACATGATTGAAGGTGAATCACCCTCCGTTTTTAAAAAGGATTTCTGGGCCGGTAAAGTGATGGACTGGTGTATGAGCAACGAGGCATTCAAACTGCAGATGTTCAGGTTTGTAGATGTTTTCCCCTACCTGTCCCGCTCTGAATCAGTGGCCAGACACCTCCAGGAATATTTTTGTCATACAGACGAAGATTTTCCCGCCAGTCTGCAGTGGGGTCTAAATAAGCTTGCCCCCACCTCAATTGCCGCCAAGTTAGTGGCTAAAACTATTTCCGCCAACATTTCCGGCATGGCCCGCCAGTTTATTGTCGGCGTTGACGCCAAAGATGCCCTGTCCGCCTTGAAAAAAGTGCGTAAAGACGGTGTCGCCTTTACTGTTGATTTGCTGGGTGAGGCAGTTGTTTCCGAGCAGGAAGCCGGCGAGTATTTTGAACGCTACATGGATTTATTTAAAATTATGTCTGCCGATCAGCGCAAATGGAAAGCTTTAGGTAATGGCAAAGGCGATCTGGACTGGGGGCATGCGCCAAAGATCAATATTTCTATTAAGCCATCGGCTTTGTACTCCCAAATGGATCCCAAAAGCATTGATTCATCGATAGCCAAGGCCAAGGAACGGCTGCGCCCGGTTTTTCGTGCCGCTATCAGCACGGGCTCATTCGTGCTATTGGATATGGAGCATACCACCCTGAAAAATTTAACCCTGGCTCTTTATAAAAGCTTATTGGATGAAGAGGAGTTCAAATCCTATCCTTATACCGGCATCGTCATCCAGGCCTACCTAAAGGATAGTGAACATGATCTGCAGGACCTGATCCAGTGGGCCAAAGAAAAGGGTCAGCGCATCACTATTCGACTGGTTAAAGGCGCTTATTGGGATGCCGAGGTAATCCTGGCCAAGCAGAAAAACTGGGATATCCCCGTTTTTACCAACAAGTATGAAACCGATGCTAATTTCGAAAAGCTATCCAGCATACTGTTGGAGAACCACCAGTATGTTTCCTACGCCTGCGCTTCTCATAATATCCGGTCCATCGCCTATGTCATGGAAAGGGCCAAGGAACTGGGTGTTCCGGAAGAATACCTGGAATACCAGGTGTTATACGGGATGGCGGAACCGGTGCGCACCGCCCTGCGTAAGGCCGGGCTGAAACTGCGCCTGTACGCGCCCGTCGGCGAAATGATTCCGGGCATGGCTTACCTGGTACGCCGGCTGTTGGAGAATACCGCCAACGAGTCCTTCCTGCGGCAAAGCTTTGCCGAGGGCACGTCCAAGGAATATCTGCTGCGTAATCCGCTGGAACTGCTGGCCGAGAACCCCACGCCGGAGTCTCCTGCTGCTACCGCGCCTGAATACGGGGACAAGGACGTATTTCGCAACCTCTCCATTTACGACTGGACCATTGAGCAAACCCGGCGGGAATTCACCGGGGCGCTACAGGGTCTGCGAGCTAAACTGGGCGCTCAGGTGCCCCTGTATATTGGTGGCCAGGAAGTAAAAACCGGCCGGTCAATTGTATCGACCAACCCCAATAAACCAACTGAGGTAATCGGCTCGGTTTCCTCTGCCGGACAGGCAGAGGCTGAGCAGGCCATAACTGCCGCTCGAATCGCTTTTCCGGCCTGGCGTGACATAGAACCCCGGCAACGGGCCGAGTACCTTTTCCGGGCTGCTGAGGCGGCCAGGAAGCGCCGTGCCGAACTGGCCGCCCTGCAGGTGCTGGAAGTGGGCAAAAATTGGAGTGAAGCCGACGCTGACGTTGCCGAAGCTATTGATTTTATGGAATACTACGGACGGGAAATGATCCGTTTGGCGCCGCGCCGGCGGATGGGCAGAGCACCCGGTGAACTGAGCCAGATGTTTTACGAGCCCCGCGGGGTGGGTGCGGTAATTGCTCCCTGGAACTTCCCCTTCGCCATCTCGGTGGGGATGACGGCAGCTGCTATCGTAACGGGCAACACCGTGGTCTATAAACCGGCATCCCAGTCTCCGATGGTGGGGGCCGCCATGTACCAGATTTTTGCCGAGGCCGGGCTGCCCGCGGGCGTTTTAAACTTCCTGCCCGGACCAGGCGGTGAAATCGGCGACTTTTTGGTTACTCACCCGGATACAGCTTTTGTGGCTTTCACCGGCTCCATGGATGTAGGCTTGCGAATTATCAGGCTGGCCGCCAGCACTCCCGAAGGAGCGCTGGGGGTTAAGAATGTGGTCGCGGAAATGGGCGGTAAAAACGCCATTATCGTTGACTCCGACGCCGACATTGACGAGGCTGTGGTACACACCGTCTATTCCGCCTTTGGTTTCCAGGGGCAAAAATGTTCGGCCTGCTCCAGGGTGATTGTGCTGGAAGAAAACTACGACAAATTTGCCAGCCGCCTGGTGGAAGCGGCCAGGAGCATAAACATCTGCCCCTCCGAACAACCGGAGAGCTACATGGGAGCGGTCATCGACTCGGCAGCCCGGGAAAAAATGATGTCCTATATTGAGCTGGGTAAAAAAGAAGGCCGGATCCTACTTTCCCGGGAGATGCCGGAAATGGAAGGTCACTATGTACCGTTGACCATTGTTGACCAGATCCAACCCGACAGCCGGCTGGCCCAGGAGGAAATCTTCGGTCCGGTGCTGAGTGTGCTTAAGGTCAAAGACTTTGATGAGGCGTTACAGGTGGCCAACGGGACCCGGTTTGCCCTTACCGGCGGCATTTTCTCCCGCAGCCCCGAAAATATTGAACGAGCCAGGCGGGAATTCCGGGTGGGCAACCTGTATATCAACCGCGGCTGCACCGGAGCCATCGTGGAAAGGCATCCCTTTGGCGGTTTCAAGTTATCCGGGATCGGTTCCAAGGCCGGCGGGCCTGATTATTTGCTCCAGTTCACCGTACCCCGCGTGGTAGTGGAAAATACTCTACGCCGAGGCTTTGCCCCGCCAGAGGAAGGCGACGAATAATATATATAGCTAAGCTTGCCAATTTTATACATCGTGAGAAAGTAATAAAAACCCCTCTGCTACTGCAGAGGGGTTTTATGGTCGGGATGACACGACTTGAACGTGCGACCTCACGGTCCCGAACCGTGCGCTCTACCAAACTGAGCTACATCCCGATATTCCTTTTTAAAAAACAAGGCAAAAAATATAATACCGTATATCTCGATGGTTGTCAATTGGCAGAGGCAGGTGTTTTTTAACAACTTGTAAATATCGGTTCGGAAAGGATTAGGTCTTTAATGAGCGGGCTAATAATTGGTCCGTTTTTGTATAAACTAAGGATTATTAATGATGATGTTGTTTCCAATTTAAAGTCCAAGGAAAAACGGAGGTGCACTATGACCAAATCCCTCAATGCATTTACCTTTTCCGCCCCCATCCAGGGAGTTCAAGTAAAGCCGTTGAAACAGGACGGTAAAGAAATCGCGGTTCGTTATAACGGCATGCTCAACCAGCAAGGCGCCAGGCAAGTGTGGCTGCATGGAGGCTTTGGGGAAGGTGAAAGTTGGCAGGAAGTTAAAGATTACCTAATGGAGAGGACCGAAGAAGGTTGGGAACAAACTGTTGATATAAAAGACAGCCAACTTAATTTTTGTTTTCGAGATGACGCGCAAAACTGGGACAATAATAGTGGCGTAAACTGGATTTACAGGATTACTTAAGACGCGGTTCAAGTTCGCACTGGCTGTATACCGCTGTGGTGGTGTACAGCCTTATTATTTTTGTTCCGCCATAACTTGTAATTTGCTGGTCAGTTCACAGCCCAGCACCCACAATGCCGCTGTGGTAAGCTGATGTTGGGCGATGCTGTCGAACAAAATTACTGCCCGGGCCGGGAATTCGTCGTCCCCTTCCCAAATCGCGGCGGCCAGCGGCAGCTTCGTAAAAACCGGCACACAAACCGCTGTGTCGCCCATCTGAATACGAGTGGCTCCCAATTTACCAGTCAGCTGTTTAAACAATTCCAGGCGGTGGCCAAATGTTTCAGCCAGGGGATTGCAAGCGTCATTCAGGAAAGGTACGTGATGCAGTATCCCCTCGGGCAGCTCCAGGAATGACAGCCATTTTCCCCGGGGCGGCAAGCCGCTGCACTGCTTTAGGTATTGCAATATCAGTGTGGCATCGTTGAATGAAACTGTTTCATCCAGGGCTGTTTTAACTTCACCGTCCTGTAGGGAGACCAGGTGTTTTTTACCGAAATAGTCAATTAAAATATGCCGGCGGTCGCTTGAGAATGATGCCCCGCATTTAAGTACCATTTCCTCCGGTGCTGCGGAGAGAAAATCTTTTAATGCTGCAGTATGGGCGGTTAATTCATGACACATAAAGAATCGCTCCTTAAAATGTTAATCCCTACTCTAAAATAAAAAATCTGGGTAGTGTCATCCTGAGCGTTAGCGAAGGATCTTAAGGGGATTACTGATTAAAGTTGGTCGGATCTGGCGCTCCGGTGATATCGCTCCGCTCTCTCTTGCAATTCTTATTGTTGTGATTGGAGCGGGTTATTGTTATCGCATGGCACAAATTGCTTAACCGTTTGGCTACGCCCTTAGCAGTCATGAATTCGGGGCTATGACGGGCTAATCAACGCATCCAGGTGCACCGTTCGCTCCGGATATCACCGGACCGCCGCGTTAGCCTGTTTTAAATAATGTTATTTGGCGGTCAGATATAGCACAATAGCGGTAATTACTCCTACCAACATAATCACCGTGCTCATGCCGCCGAAATTGGCCAGAGGCTTTAATTTTATGCCTTCCTTTTCAGCCCGCTCGCGCATGTGGTTATATACCGTGATCCGTCCGATGATGTTCATGGCCAAATTGTCCGCTAAATCCGGTTCGCCACCTTGGTCCAACAAACTTTGCACTACAGCTTCCAACCATAATTTTTGGGCTTCCGGTGACATGGTGTCGTATTGTTGTTTCATGAACGACTTAAAGTCTTTTTCTTTATGCTTTAGTTGACCAAAATAAGCCCGCCGGTCAGCTTTTTTTAATTGACGGGTTGTTTTGCCGAGCAGGCTAATCTCGTCTTCGTTCAGGTTAAATTCTTGCTGGAGTAATTCAATAAAAACTACGGCCACAATGGTTCCCCCTGTTAAATTATTCCTAATTGGGCTGTAATATATTGGCAAAGGTTATAGTATATAATGACAACAAGCAATGATTATATATAATATTATAAGGTAGCTTTATCTTCAACAAACAAATATATTATTATCAGTTTACCATCTTTGATCAGCAGGTCCGACCCAAGGGCCGTACATTTTTTTACAATGGCAAACAAGTGCCGGAAATGGGGGTTCTTACTTGGAAGTATACGCATTGGTAGGATCCAGTGGAACGGGGAAAAGTCACCGGGCTGTTCTGTTGGCT
This sequence comes from Peptococcaceae bacterium BRH_c8a, assembly GCA_000961575.1. Classification (GTDB taxonomy): domain Bacteria; phylum Bacillota; class Desulfotomaculia; order Desulfotomaculales; family Desulfallaceae; genus BRH-c8a. The sequence goes on along the minus strand of LADP01000039.1, from coordinate 39,066 downwards.
TACCAAACGGGTGCCGAAGTTATCATTGACGATGGATTAATTATTAAGGGGAACCAAATTGTAGCCGGAATTTCGGCCAAAAGACAGCCCACCCGCATTGGGGCTATCAAAACGGCTTTATTTAACGAACCGGAACAAATGGAAGCAGCCAGAAAAGCCATTGGCGAATTGGCGCCGGGCAGGCTGCTAATCCTGGGCACTTCAGATCGGATGATCGACAAAATTGCCAATAGACTTGGTTTGCCCGGCATAACCAAATACATTAATATCGACGAAATTGCTTCACCCAAGGAAATTAGAAAAGCCCGCACCATGCGCAGCCAGCACAGCAAACATGTAATCCCGGCTCCTACGGTGGAAGTAAGAAAAACCTTTCCCGAATCCATAATTAACCCGCTGCAGGTTTTTATGCGCCGTAAAGGACACCGGGGCAACAAAGGCTGGCTGGAGCAGTCAGTGATTAGGCCCACTTTCACTATGTACGGTAAACTTACTATTAACCAGGGGGCGCTTAAATCTATTGTCAGCTGGGCTTCTACTACTATTTCGGGAGTGGCGGAAGTAAAAAAGGTGAGCATTGACAGGAATGAAAATGAGGTCAATATAGAAATAGAAATCCTGGCCGGAATGAAAACACATATCAATAATACCAGCCGTGAAGTGCAGGTGTATGTAAAAGAACAGGTGGAACACATGACCGGGTTAACGGTGAAGCATGTTAATGTAACCGTGGCCGGCATCAAAGTTAGAGAAATAGTGTAAGCAGGGGGCTAGCCCCCTGCTTATGCTTTAGTGGCAAAAACGTGCCTGCCGATGCGCGTTACGACGGGCAGTGTAGTGATCCATGTGTCTGTGCTGATGGTCGGATTATAGAAGAACAGCGCCCCATCAGTGGGGTCGTTTCCTTCCAGGGCCTCCAGCGCAGCTTCGATGGCGGATTGATCCGGTTCCAGGTTAATAGTGCCGTTGGAAACCGGCGTAAACTGAAAAACGTGCTTGTTACTTTGCATAATTACTTCTCTTACCGTGTTGGGAAAAAGCTTGCTGTGCACGCGGTTAACAATTACCGCTCCCACAGCCACTTGGCCTATAAAGCCTTCCCCGCGCGCCTCAGCGTGAATAGCCCTGGCTAAAAGCATCAATTCCTCCCTGGATATATTCCCCCGGGACAGGGTGGTCGTTTCCAACTGCCCTTCCGGTGGGATAACCAGGTCTTGGCGGGGATGGATCACTGTTGATTCTAAGTTGTTGACGCGAATTAACTGTTTTAAGTTGACATTAAATTTCCTTGCTATCCCCGATAAGGTATCCCCCGTCTGTATGGTATAGATTACTGTTTCCGCGGTAGTATCACTGACCACTTTTTTTTCCGTTCCGGCCTGGGCACTGGTTACACTAACAAACAAAAAGCACAGCACCAGCAGTAAAAAGCCGGCCAATCTGGAAAAATAAGCGCTCATTTTCTCCTCCTTTCCGCGCAAACAGTATTATTGCCGAAAATATAACAAAAATACTGGCAAAATTAACCATAAGGGGGTTAGGCCTCAAATAATTAACTAACTTTAAAAAATAAAAGTTAGTTAATTATTTGAGGCCTAACCCCCTCTTTAGAGCATATAAAGCAGAGCGTTTACTACTGAGGCGGCAATGGTGCTGCCCCCTCTGGTGCCCAGCACGCTCACGTAGGGTACCTTGTTCATGGTTACCAGTAGTTCCTTGGATTCCAGAGCACCCACAAATCCTACCGGCGTCCCGATTACCAGCGCCGGGGCGGCGGTGCCGGCCTCGATCATCTCGCATAGGGCAAATAGCGCGGTGGGCGCATTGCCGATGACCACTATAGCGCCAGCCAGCGGCCCGGCCGAGCGCATTGCCGCCCTGGCCCTGGTTTCTCCCGTCTGCTTTGCTTGGGCCACTATATCAGGGTCACCGATGCGGCAGCCGGCATTAACGTTTAGCTCGGCCAGCTTATTTCTGTTCAGCCCGGCCAGTACCATGTTCACATCGGTTAATATGGTACAGGAGTTCCTCAGCGCGGCCAGCCCGGCCTCGACGGCCCGGGGGTGTATTTGCACCAGCGGCGCGATATTAAAATCTCCGGTTGTATGTATAATCCTTTTTACAATGGCCCTCTCCCCCACCGGGAGTTCAGAAAGGGCAGGGACGTTGCGTTCAATAATGGCCATGCTTTCGCGTTCTATTGCCGACGGGTTAATATTATAGTTCACCTTTGGACGCCTCCCTGACCCGGTCCAAGATAATGTCCAAAAGACGGGGATCAGCCCCGATGTGTTCAGCCATCGATATTTTAACCCCGGGGTAACGGCTCTTTTGTTCGGCCAGAATGTCCGGGATGTCCCGCTGCATGTGCAGTCCCAGGTATAGGAACATCGGGACCACCACTACCTGTTGGGCGCCCTGATCCGTTGCCCGGGCGATAGCTGCGGGCAGATCGGGCTGGTTAAACTGCAATGCCGCCCCTTCGACGATAAATTTCTCATCTACTCCGGATGAAACCAGAGCGGTAATTCTTTGCAGTGTTGCTTGGGCCTCGGGCAGCCTGCTGCCATGACTCAGGATAATGATTGCAGTTTTCATTTTATTTCCGTCCTTTCGTACAATGCAATAATTGCCAGCAATTCCTCTATATTATCCAATGCCCCTTCCGGCACCGGAGGCCTTTTAATAATAACCACCGGTATGGCCAGGTCAAGAGCAGCCGCAAGTTTGGCGTCAGTACCGCCGGTGGTGCCGCTTTCCTTGGTTACCAGTACATCGGCCCGGTAATGAATTAATAGCTGTTTGTTGAGGTCTGTGGAAAAGGGCCCCTGCATGGCCACGATATCCCCGGGCTCGATACCCATTTCCAGACACCGGCGCAGGCCTTCCAGATCCGGTATCAGCCTGACCGTCAACTTTTTCCCAGCGGCGCGGGCGGCAGTCACAAATGTGGAAATGGTTTTAACACCAGAGGCCAGGAAAATGTTTTGAGCAGCCAGTGCTACTGCTTGGTCAGCCGCTTCCTGGTATCCCTGTACCGGGTAAATAAGCGGGCTTTTAGGTATGACCAAACCCGGCCTTTGGTACCTGATGTATTTGGTTGCGGTAACGGCACAAGCCCGGCTTGCGTTGGCGGTGGCCACTTCCGCGTACGGGTGGGTGGCATCTACGACCAACTCTACTTTGCGGTTACGGATTAGTTCGGCCAGTTCTTCGGCGTCAAGGCGACCCGAGATAATTTCTGCGGCGCTTGAGTTTTCCAGGAGGCGGCCTCCATATGCGGTGGCCGTGCAGGTGATAAACCGGTGCCCGGCACTACTGAGGCGGGCAGCAATCTTCCGGCCTTCAGCCGTGCCGGCCAGTAATAGGATCATACCTGGTAACCCCGCGGGGTAATCATAAAATTGCCTGCCTGGCGGGTGGAGCGGTTGCCCACGATAACTGTGCTCAGCATGTCCACGGGGTGGGCCAACAGGCCCTGCAGATCGGTGATCACTACAGTTTCCTCTGCCCGGGCTGCATTTTTAACAATGCCAACCGGCGTGGTCGGCGGCTTGTGGCGCAAAAATATTTCTTGCGCTTTCTCAATTTGCCAGGTTCTCTTTTTACTGGCCGGGTTATAAAGAACAATTACAAAATCAGCCCGGGCAGCAGCTTCCAGTCTCTTGGCGATGGTTTCCCAGGGCGTGAGCAGGTCACTGAGGCTGATGACTGCAAAATCATGCATCAAGGGCGCGCCCAATTTGGCGGCGGAGGCGGTAGCCGAAGTAATGCCCGGTATTATTTCCACCGGGATTACGCCCAGCAACCCTTGGGCTTCCATTATTTCAAGCACCAGCCCCGCCATTCCGTAAACACCGGGGTCGCCGCTGCTAACTACGGCTACCCGCCGGCCGGCAGAAGCCACCTCTACCGCCTTGCGGCAGCGTTCTATTTCCCTGGTCATGCCGGTGCTGATAACTTCACGTTCACCAATGAAGTCCCTGATTAAGTCGATATAAGTTATGTAGCCCACAATTACTTCAGCGTCGGCCAGCGCTTCCCGGGCCCTGATACTCAAGTATTCAACAGCACCGGGACCGGTACCGATGACAGCTATCGATCCTCCGCTACCGCGATGGTGATGCCCTGAAATTTGTGTTTCGGTAATAACAGTTCACCCTTTCTGGAGGCCAGAAGCGCTGCTGGTTCACACACCGCAGGGGTTCCAACCTTTTGTTGTACGAATGCTGAATGCGCCATGTTAGGCCCGGCGTGCTGCAGTACATGGTTTAGCTGGGCCGGGGAATATACCAGCAGAGGTAAATTAAGACGTTTGGCAGCCTGGCGCAGCCCCGGTTCCTTTTCCTTAACGTCGATAGTAGCCAGGGCTCGCAAGCTGAGCAGGGAACACCGACACATACTCAGGGCGGTGTTTAAGGCCGCCAGTATATGGTCTTCAGAAATGCCTGACCGGCACCCCACCCCCGCCACCAGGTTGCGCGGGCGCAGGAAAACTGTGTTGGGTACTTCCCGTTCCGGGATGCGGTTGGTGACCACAACGTGGTACCAGGCATCTGCGCACCGGTTTGGGTAGTCCGCCGGGGATCGATACTCTATACCGGATTTTGGGTTGGATTGTACTATTAAGTTGGGGACATAGAAACAAACAGTACTGCCATTGACCAGAGCGGTGTTAATGACCCGGGCAGCGGATGGCGGATCCATGGCGAGGTTATGAACCCGGGCCAGCTCATCAACCGCCGGCAGACCGTGTACATCGGTAGCTGTGGTAATTACCGGGCGGGCCCCGGTCAGGGTGGCGACCAGCCTGGCCAGTTCATTGGCTCCCCCCAGGTGGCCCGACAAGACACTGATTACATGTTCCCCCGCTTCGTCCAATACCACCACTGCCGGGTCGGTGTTTTTATCCTTGATCTGCGGCGCAATCACCCTGACCACTATCCCCAGGGCCATGATCATAATAATGCGGCGGTAGCGGGAAAAAGCTTCTTCCACCGCGGTAGCCAGGGAACTAAAAGTATAGGTTTGGTGCATAGCAAATTCTTTGCTCGGGGCGTACAAATCCGCCTGCTCGCCCCGGGCTGCCAGAGATTGTTTGATTTGCAGGGCCAGCTTATAACCACTGGCGGTGAGACAAAAAAGAGCGGTTTTCAATCGCCATCACCGCGATACATATGGGCAAAATTAGCGTCGTAAAGGTACGAGGGACGGTAACCGGCACTGAGGGCTTCGCCAACGATAATCATGGCGGTGCGGGTTATGCCTGCTTCATGCGCTTTAACTGCAATATTCGCCAGGGTCCCAACCAGCGCACGTTCGCCGGGCCAGGAGGCCTTTTCCACCACTGCCGCCGGAGTTTGATCAGGGTAGCCGCCGGCGATAAGTTCCGCAGCTAGCTTGTCCAGCATATGTACGCTCAGGAAAATGCACATGGTCGCCCGGTGAGTCGCCAGGGAGCGGATGGATTCCCTTTCCGGCACCGGGGTACGGCCTTCCATTCTGGTTAAAATAACGGTTTGGGTAAACCCGGGCAGGGTAAGTTCATGGGGTATCGCTGCCGCGGCAGCTAAAAAGGAACTGACGCCGGGAATTACCTTGTAGGGAACCGCCTCCTGGTCCAGGATATCCATCTGTTCCTGGATGGCGCCGTATAGGGACGGGTCGCCGGTGTGCAGTCGCACCACCTCTTTAGCGGCCCGGTAAGCCTCTACCATCACCCCGGTTATTTCATCTAGGTTCATGCCTGCGCTGTTGTGTATTTCGGTACCCTTAGCACACATGTCCAGTAGTGCCGGGTTTACGAGGGACCCGGCGTATATGACAACCTGAGCCTGGCTCAGGGCTTTAGCTCCCTTAACCGTAATCAGTTCCGGGTCACCGGGCCCGGCGCCCACGAAATAAATCATTTAGGTGTCCCCTTTCCTTATTAGGGCTTACTTTTTTTAACTACTAGCAATGACATGTAATGCAAATTTTGCGCCAGCACTGTTTCCGGTTTAGCGGTGGTTAACTGATCAGGGTAACCGCAACGGCTGACAAAGAATGTTTGCAAATTATCATACTGCTGCAGGAACTGCATTATTTCAGGCAACCGCCGGTTTACTTTCATCAATACCACCGTGTCAAACAGATCAATGATGTTTTTCAGGTCGTCCAGGTTGTACGCTGCCGGTACGACCGCCAGTTTCTCGTCGCCTTCTACCAGCGGCTCTAAAAGGGCGGCGGGGCAGGCTGTTATGGAAGATACCCCGGGGACGATTTCTACGGGCACCTGGGGGTAATTGAGTTTGATAAACCTGAGCAAATAGCCAAATGTGCTGTATAGGGTGGGGTCACCGATGGTAATGAAGGCTACATCCTGGCCGGCCATTAATTTTTCTGCTACCTGGCGGCCTGCGTTTTGCCAGCTTTGTTCCAGGATCTCACGATCCATGGACATGGGAAACTCCAGTTCCAGAAGGTTGTGTTCCCGATCGGCCACCGCCCTGACTACCGACATGGCCAGGCTTTCTTTTTCCATGCGTGATTTGGGCACGCAAAGTATATCGACCCGGGAAAGTATTTTTTGGGCTTTCAGGGTGACCAGTTCCGGGTCGCCGGGGCCCACCCCAATGCCGTAAAATATACCTGTCAATTTCATTCCTCCATCAAGCTTATTAATGATGGTTCACTGGTAAAAAAGTCTACCCTTGAAAATTGACTTCGGGTAGTGTCGTCTTGAGTGTTAGCGAAGGATTTTAAGGTTACTTATTAGAGTTGGTCGGATCTGGCGCTCCGGTGATATCGCTCCGCTCTCTCTTGCAATTCTACTTGTTGTGGTTGGCGATGTTTTTGGTGCCCGCGTTCGGCAAACTGCTTACCCGTACTGTACGCCCTTAATAGCCATGAATTCGGGGCTATGACGGGCTAAACAACGCAGTCAGGTGCACCGTTCGCTCCGGATATCACCGAATCGCCGCGGAAGCTTGGTTTTTATCCTACTCGCAGCGGCATGGGCGTCTACCCAGTAAATAAACTTTATTGCTTGCATAATTCTTCAAAGCTTGTCCAGGGTGATGATGCACACTGGGTTTAGGGCTCGCCACATGTGTACTTGGCCGGCTGGAACGGAGCGGGAAACCTGCAGCTGAACTATTTCGCTCTGCCAACCTTCAGGTGGGACGATTAAGCGGGCCACGGTTTCCAGGGTTACGGCATTGATGACGATGCGCCCGTCCGGCATCATTCTTTTGATGACATACGCCAATATTTCCGCCAGCCGGCCACCGCTGCCGCCGATTAGCACGCGGTGTGGCGAGGGCAGTTCTTTTAACACCGCCGGGGCTTCGCCCGCTACGGGAATTACGTTGTCAAGTCCGAACCGGCGGGTGTTCTGCACAATCAGGTCGATGCCCGCGGGGTTTTTCTCCACGGCGTACACGGTGCCGCCTGGTACCAGCCGGGCGGCTTCAATTGATAACGATCCCGTACCCGCACCGACGTCCCAAATAATCTGCCCCGGTGCGGGCCTGGCTTTAGCCAGGGTGACCACTCGTATTTCTTCTTTGGTCATGGGGATTTTACCCCTGATAAACATTTCATCCGGTATGCCCGGGGTCAGATAAGGCCATAGCTTAGTTTTCATTTATAATCACCATTATACAGTTACTTGAGATCCATTTTTCTTCTGCTGCCAGTTGTTTTAAAGTGGTGGTGGTTAAAGTTTCGTCCGGGTAGGATAGGTTGCAGGCCACATGTACCGTCAAGTCACCAATCGCCCCGTCCAGCAGCACCCGGGCCAGTGCCGGGGGGGTGTTGTGCGGATCGGTGAGGGTAATCACCTTGGCGTGTTTTTTTACTGCTGCCACCAAAACCGCCGGGTCACGTCCGTGACAACTGGTTAGGCAGGCGTCTTCCCAGGCTATGCCAAGCCTGGCGCAGCCCAATTGGAATGATGAAACACCGGGCACGACCTCGGGGCGCAGACCCGGAAGACGGCGCTTCAAGGTGGCCAGGATACCGTAAAAACCCGGGTCACCGGAAGCCAACACCACCACGTGTTTCCCAGCCGCCACATGGGCTTTGATAATGTCTATTAGCGGTGCCATATCCGCGGTGACAGGATATTTGTCCACCGCCAGATGCTTATACATGTCCAGGTGCCTGCGACCGCCTACCAGAACGTCGGCCTGATTGATAGCCCGCTCTGCTGCTTCGGTCACATATGCCCTGCTGCCCGGGCCCAGTCCAACTACAGTTAAACCCGCCATCCCAACTCACGTCCTATCTCGCCGGCCTGCCGGTCATAAGCCACCAACCTGCCGTCCATGGAAAGCAGGGCGGTACCCACCACCAGTTGGCCTCTTACATGTTCGGCAGCCCTGGCGCTGGCCCGCTGGGCAGCCAGTTCAAGAACTTCCAGCAGGTTATGTTCCGCTAATATCTGGGTCATCGCCTCGGTGGTGTTGCAACTCATAATGGAACGCACCGTTTCACGCCCGGCACCCAGGTAAGCGGCCAAAGCGGCCATCGTTTCTCCCCGGGCGTCGGCGATGCGGCTGTGGGTGTGGAATATACCCGCCGCTACTTTAATCAGCTTACCGTGGTGGCCCCATAACAATACTTTTTTAATGCCTTTATCCACACATGCATGCAGCATAAAACCTACAAAATTACTCATTTCCACCACTGCTTTTTCAGGCAAACCGTAATCCAACGCGTTGCGGTAACCCATACGGCCAGGCGTAAGCAACACAGTTTCGTAACCGGCCGCCATAGCCAGGTCGACCTGGGGGGCCAGCGAATCTTTGAAAGCTTCCTCGGACATGGGCCTAACGATGCCGGTGGTGCCCAAAATGGATATACCCCCCACGATGCCCATCCGGGGGTTCAAAGTACGCTCGGCCGCCTTGGCCCCACCCGGCACGCTGATGGTTACGGTACAGCCGTAGTTTTCCGGCAGTACTTCGGCCAGCGCGGTCCTAATCATCTTTTCGGGCACCGGGTTAATGGCGGGGCTTCCCACCGGCACCTGCAAACCCGGGCGGGTCACCGTGCCCACTCCTTCCCCGCCCCGGATGGTTACCGAACCATGTGCTGCCGTGCAGACAGATACAGTTATGGCCAGGCCATGTGTAACGTCAGGGTCATCGCCGCCGTCTTTAAGCACCACTGCCCCTTTACCGTCGGGTAAATCATAATAATGGTCAATCGGTATTTCTATTTGGTCACCGGCGGGATTGCTAACCGTCAGGTTGTCGGGATACACGCCTGTAAAAAGGGCGCTGGCTGCTGCTTTGGCGGCAGCTGCCGCCGAAGCCCCGGTGGTGATGCCGGTGCGTAGTTTTTTCTTATCGGGCATAGTTGGCTCCTTGACAAAAAACCCGCTCCGGGGACAGAACGGGCCGTTATATTTAGACCTGCCTACCGCCTGGCTTCCTGCATGCGGATATCTACATCCACCAGCAGGCGGTAAGGACGGCACATTTGGAAAATGCGGGACGTTGTCCTTTCCCCCAGGTATTCATCCAGATCCTCCAGGTTAATGTTGCTGGTAATGATCGTGGGCAGCAGATAGTTTAAGCGGTGATTAATGATGGAATAGATCTTATTTCTAGTCCAATCGGTGTAGTTATGTGCCCCCAGGTCATCCAGTATTAACAGCGGGACTTCCCGGGCGGTATCAAGCAATTGGGTTTCGGTGACTGTATTTAATCGATTGGTATCATAAGTAGCCTTAATTTGGTCTAACAGATCGGGTACCACGGCAAAAAGCAGGTTTTTGTTTTTGGCCAGCAGGGTGTTGGCAATGCAACAGGCCAGAAAAGTTTTACCGCTGCCCACCGGGCCGGTAAACAGTAACCCCGGGGTGTGCGGATCGTCCAGGTAGCTACGAACAAAATTCTTGGCCGCCTGCAACGTAGTGGATGCCGAGCCCCGATAAGAAGTTTTTTTAACCGGGTCAATTTTATGATCGGAATAATACGTAAGCTGGAAGCCCTCAAAAGTATGCTTGCTCATCTTCGGTGGAATTTGCGAAGCTTTAAATCTATTGTCAACCAAGCGTTGTTTAACGCATGGGCATTGTTCCGCTTCGTTGTCACGGATGATCAACCCGCGGCCTGCGCAAAGATTACACTGTTCGGACAACACCGGACAACCCCTTGTATTTAGTGTTTAAGTAGGATAAAAATCTATATTCATGACACTATTATGTAATTCTGAACGAAGTGAAGAATTTTGCAATATAAGATCCTTCACTACGCTCAGGATGACAATCACCAAAGCTATTTTTCTGGTTAGACGCCCACGCTGCAATGCGGCATCATAGTGCAAAACCAGCCTTCGCGGTGATCTGGTGATATCCGGAGCGAACGGTGCACCTGGGAGCGTTGATTAGCCCGTCATAGCCCCGAATTCATGGCTATTAAGGGCGTAGCCAAACGGTTAAGCAGTTTGTGCCATGCGGTAGCAATAACCCGCTCCGATCACAACAATAAGAATTGCAAGAGAGAGCGGAGCGATATCACCGGAGCGCCGCGCCCACTACAACCAACTTTTAAAGTGTTTTAAGGGTAGACCCCCAGCCGCTGTCGCGACACTATCAGTAGGAAAAAATATATTTTAGGCATAATTATGTCGTTCTTAACAAAGTGATTAAAAAAGATAAGATCCTTCGCTAACGCTCAGGATGACAATCCCTAAAGCTTAGGATGTGACAATCTCTAAAGCTCAGGATGACAATCCCTAAAGCTTAGGATGTGACAATCCCTAAAGCTCAGGATGACAATCCCTAAAGTCTAATTATTTTCCCGGTAGACCTAACTCATATACAGCGACTGGATCATACTCTTCTTATTATCTTTACCCCGGCCTCCCTGCTTTACGTTGCTGTGCCGGTTTTTGAACCGCTTGTCGTATTCTTCCACATCGCCCGGGTTGCGCAAATTATTTTTTTCCCATTCCAGCAAGATGCTATCAATGTACTTAAAATTGTGTTTCCCCATCATCACCGCTTTGCGCAGCGCCTCAAGAACCATATTGGAACTAAGTTTGGTAGACCAAAGGTTAATTTGTTCTACTTCCATGGGCGATAAAGGCCGCCCAAATTCATTTTCAAAAATACTATATAGATTCACAGCAGTGCCGTGTTCCTTTTCGAGCATCTTCCTAATCCGTTCGTTTTCCCTGACCCTCACACAGGCCCAAATTTCGGATAGTTTTTCAAATAACGGTTCAAAGTCATAGCCCTTAATCACCAGATCACTCTCGTCGTCGTAATAATCGGTAATTCTAAGCATTTCTTTTTGCAACAAACTTTCCAGATCATTAGTAATTTGTTCTTCGTTTTTTGGCATTACCATACACAGCTCTTTAAGTGATGGTAAAAACTTTTTTTCTTCGGTACGCAGCCTTAATAATTGGATAACCAATATCATTTCGGTATCCGAAATACCCATATGTTTGTATAGCTTAAGTAACAAATTTGGAATGGATGTAAAACCCTGAATAAAAAGGTCCGTTCCAAAGGCGGCGGTAATGTTACCTTTTTTGTACTTCTTAACTGTCCTTGCCTGCCCGGTGTTTTCCATTCCTAACCTCTCCTTTAATTGAGGACGTTCATAATAAGTTGGGGAGATTCCTCTGACCATATTTCCTATTTCCTTAACATATTTTATGGTACCCTGGTAGGTTTGTCCACCCCCATTGTCCGGTCATTCTTTCAAGTATTCTACAAAGGGCGTGGTGGTTAATACCATGGAACATACCTCCAAAGTCAACGTCTATATACTTACGTCAATGAGCATTACAATCCTGCTTGACTCTCAATTTGGAATCAATAAATTATTGTTAGCATTTATTGTCAAAGCAGTACTTTATGTGTTATTATTTTCACTAACTCCTAAAACTTCTTATAAAATCAGTGATTAGTTATCTCGTTAACGTATTTTAAGACAAGGAGTGAAATAATTCATGATTAAGCGCATTGGAATTAACGGCTTTGGCCGCATCGGGAGAAATATTTTTCGGATTGCCCAGCAGGTGCCAACTATTGAAGTAGTGGCAATTAACGACCTTGCTGATGCCCAAACCATTGCCCACCTGCTTAAATATGACTCTGTGCACGGGCAGGATCCCGGGGATATTCAGGTTGTGGAGGATGGCATCCTGTACAATGGCAAAAAAACTATTATTACGGCTATGAACAAGCCTGAACTCATTCCTTGGAGCGAAATGGGCGTGGATTATGTAACCGAATCCACGGGCAAGTTTAATAATAAAACTGAAGCGGCGAAACACTTGTCAGCCGGAGCAAAAAAAGTGCTGATTTCGGCACCGGCCAAAGAGCCGGATATAACCATTGTCATAGGCGTTAACGAGCACCAATACAAACCAGATGAACACCATGTCATTTCAGGAGCATCATGCACCACCAACTGCCTGGCGCCCTTGGTAAAGGTGCTTAACCGGGAGTTTGGCATTGCCCGGGGTATGATTACCACAGTACATTCATATACCAATGACCAGCGCCTGCTTGACTTGCCCCATAAGGACCTCCGGCGGGCCAGAGCTGCGGCTCTTTCCATTATCCCGACTACCACCGGTGCAGCCAGGGCCGTGTCTCTGGTGCTGCCCGAAATGGCCGGCAAACTTAACGGCATGTCGCTGCGTGTGCCAACCCCCAACGTTTCGGTGGTGGATCTGGTAGCTCAGATGGAGCGGCCTGTCAATGTAGAGGATGTCAACAGAGTCTTCCGGGAGGCAGCGGCCGGGGAACTGCAGGGGATTATGGATTATTGTGCCGAGCCGCTGGTATCTAAAGATTTTAACGGTTCGTCGTATTCAGCAATTGTAGATGCTTCCTGCACTATGGTTACCGACGGATCACTGGTCAAGTTAATAGCCTGGTATGATAACGAGTGGGGTTATTCCTGCCGGATGGTGGATACAATTCTTTTTATGTAAATTATAGTAAAGTAAAAAAAAAGCAAAATTAACTGGGGCCAGGCTTTTATAGTCTGACCCCAGTTGGCGTTCTATCTGCACAATTATCTGAAAAAACCGTCCACGTACCGGTTTATTTGATTGTCACTGTAATACTGTAGTGTGATGGCCTTGTTGGGACATTCGGCGGCGCAGGTACCGCAGCCCTGACAAATCACCGACTCGATTTCTGCTTTGTGATTTTTTATGGTTGGCGCTTTAAATGGGCACAGGCGTACGCAGGTCAGGCAGGCAGCGCATTTATCCGTCTGTACAACTGCTACCACACCGCCCGACTCCAGGGTATCCCGGCTGAGTATAACCGACGCGCGACCCGCTGCAGCTTTGGCCTGGGTAATCGTCTCCTCAATATTTTTAGGCCCGTGGGCCAGTCCGCACATAAACACGCCTTCCGAGGCAAAATCTACCGGCCGCAGCTTCATGTGTGCTTCCTGGAAAAAGCCGTCCTGATTCAAAGGAACCTTTAGCAATTGAGATAGCTGCCGGTTGGATTCCGGTGGTGTCACCGGCGCCGCCAGAATCACCAGATCCGGGTTGACCTGGAAAGGTGTATCGAATACGTGGTCAGTAGCTGTTACCTGCAGTACATCCTCCTCCCCCGGCCGGGAAACTGCTTCCACCACCGGCTTATTATCTTGCTCGTAGCGGAAAAAGAGTACTCCCTTTTCTCGGGCTGCCCGGTAATGATCCTCTAAAAAGCCATAAGTCCTGATATCGCGGTACAACACAATAATTGCACAATCAGGGTTAATTTCTTTTAGCTGCAGGGCCAACTGCATTGTTTTACTACAGCAGATCCGGCTGCAATAAGGACGCTGCTCCTCGCGCGAACCGACGCACTGGATCATGACAATACTGCGCGCGTTTTTGGCCCGCGGTTCGCCGGCGGCGATGGCCTGATCCAATTCCAGTTGCGTCATTACCCGGGGATCCTGGCCGTAAAGATATTCAACCGGCTTTGACTCCTTGGCACCGGTGGCAACAATGGTGACTCCGTGCTTGACCTGCCGGCCGTCCGACAATAAAGTGGTGAAATTACCCTTGTAGCCAGATACCTCACGGATGCTGCAGTCGTTATAGATATCTATGCATGGGCTATTAATCACTCGGGCTGATAGGTCGGCAACCAGTGCGCTGATATCTTCGTTGTTAAACCCGCGGTTAATCAATCTGGCGTTGCCGCCCAGGTTTTCATTTTGTTCCAGTAAATGTACCCGGTAACCTTGCTCAGCCAAGTTCAGGGCGCTGGTCATGCCGGCCACCCCGCCGCCGATAATCAGGGCGGCTTGGGTCACGTTTACTTTAATATTTTTAATGGGGGCCAACAGGGCTGCTTTGGATATTGCAGCGCTGCTGAGATCCTTGGCCTTCTCCGTGGCTTTGGCGGGTTCGTGCATATGCACCCAGGAACACTGATCTCTGATGTTGGCCATTTCAAATAGGTACGGATTTAAACCTGCTTCCCGTAATGTCTCCTGGAAAAGCGGTTTATGTGTCCTGGGACTGCAGGATGAGACAACGATTCTATTTAACTTATATTCTTCAATCAGTTCCCGCATGGCGGCCTGGCTGTCCTGGGAGCAGGCATAAATGTTATTGGTAGCGTAAACCACATGGGGTAATTTTTTAACATGTTCCACCACCGCGGGGACGTCCACCACTCCGGCGATATTTTTGCCGCAATGACAAATAAACACCCCGATGCGCGGTTCCTGACCGCTAACGTCAATTTCTTGAGGAAATTCCCTTTCCGTCACCAGTGAATTGCGGGCGGGTGACAGAAAAGCGGCGCAGTCACCCGCTGCAGCGCTAGCCTGCATCACTGTTTCGGGAATATCTTTGGGCCCGCTAAATACCCCGGCCACATAGATGCCTTTCCGTGAAGATGACACGCCGGTCAGGGCACTGGTGCGGCAGTAATCATACTGGTTTAGGTCAATACCCAGAATCCCGGCCAATTCGGTTGATTCCTTTGATGGTTTAAGTCCCACCGATAATACCACCAGGTCGAAATCTTCTTCCACCATAGCGTCTGCGGTACGGTATCTAATACGCAGTTCCTTGGATTGTTGTTGCTCTTTCACCGAGCTGACCATACACTTTACGTATTTGACTCCGTAATCATAGCGGGCCCGGTTATAATATTTTTCGTAATCTTTGCCATAAGCCCGTACGTCAATGCAAAAAATAGTTACATCAAGATCGGGCTGATGTTCCTTGGCAATAACGGCTTCCTTGGTGGCATACATGCAGCATACCGATGAGCAGTAACCCCGGTTAAGCGATACGTCCCGAGAACCAACACACTGGATAAAAGCAATCTTTTTGGGCTCGGCACCGTCCGCCTTTTGCAGGTGTCCTTCATACGGCCCGGAGGCGCTAAGCATTCTTTCAAACTGTAAGCTGGTTAATACGTTATCATAAACTCCAAAACCGAACTCGCCGCGCAGTTCAGAATCAAATAGTTCATAACCCGTGCCAAGAATAATTGACCCGACCTGAACCTGAACTGCTTCGGCCTGCATTTCATGGTTAATGGCGTCTACCGGGCAAACTTCCAGGCATTTACCACAGGCCCGTGGTTTTTTTATGCGCAGACACCTGGTGGCGTCTATAGCGAAAGAATTCGGGTAAGCCTGCGGGTATAACTTGTATATCGCTTTGCGTTCACTTAAATACTGGTTGAATTCATTGGCCACACCAATGGGGCATTCCTCGGCACAGGCGCCGCAGCCCAGGCACTTGTCCGGATCTACATATCGGGGCCGTTTATTTATTTTAACGCTGAAATTGCCGGCCTCCCCTGTCAATCCAATCACGTCGGAACTGGTAAAAATCTCAATATTGCGGTGTCGGCCGCATTCAACCAGTTTGGGTGATAGAATACACATGGCACAATCGTTGGTGGGGAAGGTTTTATCCAACATGGGCATATGCCCGCCGATGGCCGGCGATTTTTCAACTATATATACTTTATAACCGGATTCCGCCAGGTCAAGAGCTGACTGCATACCGCTGATGCCGGCACCGATAATCAGTACGGAGCCCACTATCTGGTCACTGTTATTATCCTTTTTCAATATAAATCAGACCCCCAATTACATTGGTTGTTTACCGCACTAGCGAAAGTGATTTAAGGAGCGGTCTAGGATCAACAAGATGTAGTTTAAACCATTGCTCAGTATCCGGTAAATCCATGGCTAGGCCAATTAATTCGGTAAAGTAAAATGCCGGCATACTGATGTCCCCTTTGGCGCGGCGCATTTCCAGGTTGGATTGGCAAAGGGGGCAGGCTGTAACGATAGCTTCGGCGCCGGCCTCCCTGGCCGCATCCAGGAGACGCCCCACCATTTTGTGCACAATGTTGGCTGATGTCAAGCTTAAACTGGCTCCACAACAATCTGTTTTATAGGACCAGGGAATGGTTTGGGCGCCCAGTGAGTTGATAATGTTGTCCAGTGATTCGGGATTTTCACGGCTGTCAAACTGGGTGACCTCCGGAGGACGTACCAGTAAACAACCGTAATAGCAAACAACGTTCAGTCCTTGCAGTGGTTTTTTTACGCTTTTGGCAATGGAGTTAACTCCTATGCTAGTGGTAAAGGCTTCCAGTAATGAAAGAACGTTAACCAATCCGTTGTACTTGAAGTCGGTAATCTTTTCAGTTTTAAGTCGCATGGTTTCGTCATTACGCATGGTGTAATCGGTCTTCTTGAGTACGTTAAAGCAGGCCGAACACGGGATAGCCAAGTCTGCCCCCTGCTCCTGGGCCAGGGCAATATTTCTGGCGGGCAGGGCTAACGAAAGGGTGTGATTGGTGCTGTGCGCGGAAGTAGCGCCGCAGCAAACCCAGTCTTTTAACTCTACAAGCTCGATACCCAGAGCATGACAAACTGAACGAGTGGACAAGTCGTATTCCTTGGCAGTGGATTCAAGAGAACAGCCCGGAAAATATGATAATTTCAATTGGCCGTGACCCCTTTCCCTATTAGGTTTAACAAAAATCCAGCCCGGCTGTATGTAGCGGGTATAAAAGGATATTGGCTTATTGGCAATATGATTAAACAACATACCCCGTCTGGTAGTACTTCAGGGAAAATTCAATACACCTGTTATGTATCGCTTTGTTTTTCATGTCATTGCTATGATTGCAGCAAATCTGTCATTCTGAGCGTAGCGAAGAATCTTAAAGATTAGATCCTTCGCTGCGCTCAGGATGACATTCTTAAATCTTTTTTCTGGGAAGGTATCTAACTACTGTAGCTTTGCTTAAATATTTGTTTTAAAGTCTGCCTGTTTTTCACCCGGCTGGGCAGTAAAGGCATCTTGCCCTTAATAAACATGTTAAATCCATGATCAAGGTCCGACCACAGATCCTTACTTTTTAATTTGTACATGGCCATCATCACCGGTTCGTGCACTCTGCCGTTTGCCCGAACCGAGTTCAAGAATACGGTATGAAAAAGGTGAATTTTCTTTTCTTTAACCAAGCCTTCAGCAATGGCCTTCTCTTTTAATGCATCAATTACCGCCCGGGTATTAATCCCGTTCGGACACCGGGCACCGCATGTTTCGCAACTAGAGCAGATCCAGATGCTTGAACAGTTCAGTGCTTTTTGCTTCTGCCCTAATTGAACTAGTCGAAGTATTTCATTGGGGTAAAAATCTGCGTACTCTGTGGCAATACAGCCTGAAGCACACTTCTGGCACTGGTAACAAAGTTCAATAGGCTGGCCGCTCTTTTCCCTTATTTCGCGATAAAATTCTAATCCCTCTTGGTTAATAATGCTCATCATACTTCATCCTCTCCGTGAAACCTTTGCCATTTAATTGAATCTAATATGCCTAAGTTTCACCTAGACTTTATGAACATTACGCTAATAATAATTTTAGTTTATTTACGTATAGCGTAAATATTATATATTACTTGCGTATAAAAATAAAGCAGATAGGCGATAAACTATACAATTTTTATTGTATATATTTAACAGATAGTGACTTTTATAGCTTTGGGGGGGGGAAATTAAAAAACGAGGTAGGTTAAACCTACCTCGTAAAAAACAAGCTAAAGCGAATACAACTTTATGGTTGGGCTTTGGTGCCAGGTGTTGCAAGTTGAAAGCTGCAAAATACGCAACTTTCAACTTGCAACACCTGGCACCTTGTTAAGAGGAAGATGTTTCGCTATGCACATACTCTTTATAATTTCCTTTAAGTAAACCCATAAATTGTGCGTATTTTGCGGTCATGTTGTCGCCGGTAAACAGCATGTGCACATCAAGGCCATTATAATCTACCGTTATAACAAGAACTTTTTTTGACCTTCTTTCATTATCAGGAGTAAAACCTGTACGGGAAGTTGCCATAGGGGTGCCCGGACCAAAGTTACTTAAGATTATTTTTTTTATGGATTGAACCGCTAATACAGGCCGGATTACTTCCTTAAATTGAATAAAGTTGTCATTTCTAAAAGCGGTTAGTGTTCTTTGTTTCGGCAGTTCCGGGTGCCCGCCCAGGTATTTTAGGGATATGGAGACTTGTTTTTTGTCAAAGGAAAACATTAAATGCACCCCCTTTTCCAATATTATACCAGCTTGTGACTTATGAGCATATGTCAATGACGGGTCATAAGAGCCATTTACGATTAAATTACGACAAGTTAAGAACTCAGGTTCATTATTGCTTATAAATGCACAGCGTAAAATAAATAAAGGCTTTGCGTAAAAGGAAAGGGGACACACCTCTGCTTATGGGTTGCTTATGGGTCAGAATAATGGGTAGAGGAATGTCCCCAACTAATAAAGAAGGGCTATCCCTCCGGCAGGAGGCATAGCCCTTAAATTATGCTGAGTTTATTTGGTTATGGTATTAGTTTATTTTGGGTCTGGGGTACAGACCACATCTTTCTACTATTTCAGGTACTACTTCTTCCCAGGCGATGGCCATGATGTGCACGCCGTGTACACCTTTGATGTTTTCCTTGATGTACTTAATTTGTTCAACACAAATATTGACGCCTTCTTTTTTGGGGTCTTCGGCGCTCTTCAGGCGTTGAACCAATTCTTCCGGTACAATCATGCCACTGACGTTGTTCTGGATATATTTAGCTGCCCGCCAGCCTTTTAGGGGCGTGACGCCGGCTAGAATGTGGACCCGCTCATCAATACCGCGCGCCCGGACCATCTCCATGAAGCGCTCGAAGCGTTCCATATCGAAAATGCACTGGGTCTGAATAAATTCTGCGCCTGCCTCGACCTTCTTTTCCAACCGGGCTACCCTGTATTCGAAGGGATCCGCGAAGGGGTTGGCCACCGCTCCGATGAAGAACCGGGGTTCGTGCTCTTTAATTTCTTCACCCGAGAAAAACTTCTTCTCGTCACGCATCCGGCGCAGCAATTGAATAAGCTGCATGGAGTCAACATCGTAAACGTTCTTTGACGTAGGGTGGTTACCAAACTGCTGGTGGTCACCCGACAGGCAAAGGACGTTGCGCATGCCCAGACTGTAAGCGCCCATTAAATCTGACTGCATGGCGATTCGGTTACGGTCGCGGCAGGTCATTTGCACAATGGGTTCAATGCCGCTATCCAGAATGTGTACGCCGGCGGCGATACTGGACAGACGGACAATGGCAGTCTGGTTGTCGGTAATATTGGTGGCATCCACGTGCTCTTTCAGCATGTGAGCGTGGTGGCGCATACCCTCGGACGATGAGTGCTTGGGCGGGCCTATTTCGGCAGTTACACCAAATTGGCCGTTATCAAGAATTTGTTGTAATTTGCTCTCAGTTTTCAACCGATCATCACATCCTCCCGGACTGCCCTGCGGGGGCCGCCATCGCGGGACTTGGTCCAGTCTTTGGGCGGCTGTATTTCCATCAATTTGTCAAGTTTGCCAAGGGCGGTCATACGGTCATAGATAAGTTGCCAGGCACAGTCCACGTCCTTGGATATTTCGCATTTGCCATACTGGGAACCGCCGCAGGGGCCGTTTAGAATGCTCTTGGAACAGCGGATAATGGGGCAAATACCACCGGTGAGATGCAGTACACAGTCACCGCACAGCCCGCATTTTTCCTCCCAGACACCGTGTTCAGTAGCACCGCCGATAAACTTGGTGTCCAGGGCGGGTACCACCCACTTGTCCTTGAACCGTTCGGCCAGGTATTGAACCCCTACGCCGCAGGCCAGGGACACAATGGCGTCAACTTCTTGCACCATGTTATCCAGAGCGACAATATATTCGGGATCGCACTGTCTGGTGGCAGTAAAGGTGACTGTTTCAATGGGCTTATGCTCCAGTTTGCGCATGATGCGCAAGCTGGAGGCCAATATTTCAGTTTCCTTTTCGCCGCCGGCCAGACATACGGTAACACACCCGGCACAGCCCACGAACAGTACCTTGTTGCAGTCACTGATCATGGCAGCGATATCCTTGACAGGCTTTTGTTGGGCGATAATCATGCTATCCCACCTTCTTTCCCATCAGGATTAGAAGTTAATGGATTGGGGCCCAGTTGCATAATCCGTTCGGTCATCTCCTTGACGATTTCGGCAAAGCGCTGGCCTTGGGCCGCGGAAAGGTTGAAAAATTCAACCCGTTCGCTGCCAAAACCTATTTCATCAAGAATTTGTTTGACGTACTGGACACGTTTTTTGCCCCGAATGTTACCCTTTAGGAAGTGACAGTCGCCTTCCATGCACCCGGCCACAAATACGCCGTCAGCTCCGTCTTCGAAAGCGTGTAGGATAACCCGGTGATCAATGGTGCCCGAGCAAGGCATTTCAACTATTCTCACGTTAGAGGCATACTGTAAGCGCATCGAACCTGCCAGGTCCGCAGCCGAGTATGCTCAGTAGTGGCAGCAAAAGGCCACTATTTTAGGTTGAAATTCGGCCACTCTAACGCACCTCCTTGAATAAGTCATCCATCATGTTCATATACATATCGTCATTGTATCCCTGCAGGGTAATGGCCTTGTTGGGGCATTCACCGGCACAGGTGCCGCAGCCCTGGCAGAGAACCGACTCAATTTCAGCCGCGTAATTATTCACGCGTGGTGCGCCAAATGGACACAAGCGGACGCAGGTAAGACATGCCGCGCACTTGTCGGGCTGTACAACCGCGACCACACCGTGTGATTCCAGGCGGTCCTTACTGAGGAAGGTGGCCGCGCGCCCGGCGGCAGCTTTGGCCTGGGCGATGTTCTCTTCCATGTTTTTAGGTCCGTGGGCGATGCCGGCCATGAATACACCTTCGGCGGCAGAGTCCACCGGACGAAGTTTCATGTGTGCTTCCAGGAAGAACCCGTCGGCATTCAAAGGTACCTTGAACAGCCGGTTCAGCTTGACGTTGTCTTCCGGCGCCATGATGGCCGCAGCTAAACCGACCACATCAGCCTCAATGACAATGGGCTGCCCCAGTACATGATCTGTAACCGTTACCTTGACCGTGTCGCCGTCCTTTTCAACCACTGGTTTACTATCGGGGGCGTAACGGACGAAAATGATTCCCTTGGCCCGGGCTTCCTCGTAAAGCTCTTCCAGGAAGCCGTAGGTGCGGATGTCCCGGTACAGGATAAATATATTGGTATTGGGGTTCTTTTCCTTCATCTTCAGAGCCAGGGTGATGGATTTGGTGCAGCACACCCTGCTGCAGTAAGGCCTTTCAGGTTCGCGGGAACCAACGCAGTTAATTAATACGATGTTCTTGGCGTCCTTAATCCGCCCCGCGGCGATGGCCTCGTCCAGTTCCAGGTGCGTCATCACCCGATCGCTTTCACCGTACAGGTACTCGTTAGGTTTGTATTCACGGCCGCCGATGGCAATGATCGTTACGCCGTGTTTGATTTCCCGGCCGTCGGCCAGCTCGGTGTTAAAATTGCCCACATAGCCGGTAACGTCCTTGATTTCCACGCCGGTGTAGACGCTGATTAACGGGTTGGCGTTAACCTTGGCTGCTAAATCGGCAACCAGGGCCTGGATATCCTCACCCTTGAAGCCTTTTTGCAATCGCCTGGCCAGTCCACCCAGTTCGGCTGACTTTTCTACCAGATGTACTGCGTAACCCTGCTCAGCCAGACTTACGGCATTGGTCATGCCGGTGATGCCGCCGCCGATAACCAGGGCGGACTTGGTCACACCGACCGAACCCTGCTTAATCTGCTGCAACAGTCTTGACTTGGCCGTGGTCATGGTGACCAGGTCTTTGGCTTTGGCGGTGGCCTTATCCGGTTCGTGCATGTGGACCCAGGAGCACTGGTCGCGAATATTGGCCATCTCAAACAGGTACCGGTTCAGACCGGCTTCCTTCAGCGTTTCCTGGAATAGCGGCTTGTGCGTCCGGGGACTGCAGGAGGCCACTACCACCCGGTTGAGTTGATGTTCGTTAATAATATCCTTCATGGTCGCCTGGCTATCCTGGGAGCAAACATATAGATACTCTCCGGCATAGACCACGCCCGGCAGCTTTTTGGCCGTTTCTACCACTTCGGGCACTTTAACCACGCCACCGATGTTAATACCGCAGTTACAAACAAATACGCCAATCCTTGGTTCCTCTCCCGCAACGTCACGCTCCGGCGGGAATACTATCTCTTTGACCAGGGTTCCACGCACATCACCAAGTAAACTTTCAGCTGCTGATGCCGCAGCGCTGGCCTGCATTACTGTTTCCGGAATATCCTTGGGTCCGGAGAAGGTACCGGCTACGTAAACACCTTCGCGAGATGTGTTAACGCCCGTCATCGGGGCCAGCTCGGCAAATCCGTACCGGTTAAGTTCAACGTCCATAATTTGTCCCAGTTCCTTGGCTTTGGCACCGGCCTGGAAGCCTACCGAAAGAACCACCATATCGAATTCTTCGGTAGTAATGGAACCGTCCTCGTTGGAGTAACGGATGGTGGGATTCTTATCCTCACCTGGTGCATCCATCACTTCAAAGATCCGGGAGCGGACAAAATTGACGCCGTGTTCGTTCTTGGCCCGTTCGTAGTATTTTTCAAAATCCTTGCCGTAGGAACGCATGTCCATCATGAAGATGGTGGTGTCCAGCGGCTGGGCACTATGTTCTTTGGCGATAACCGCTTCTTTGATGGCGTACATACAACATACTGACGAGCAGTAATTATGCTCGATGCGCTTGTTGCGGGAACCCACGCACTGGATCCAGGCCACTTTTTTCGGCTCTTTGCCGTCATAAGGCCTGACCAGGTGACCGCCATACGGTCCGGAAGCGCTCAAGATACGCTCGAACTCAATACTGGTAACCACGTTGGGGTTCTTGCGGTAGCCATAGTAGAACAGGTCGGTGGGATCGCATATCTCGGCCCCTGAACTGAGGATGATGGCGCCCACTTCCAGCTCCAGTTCCTCATCGCGCATGTCGTGGTTGATTGCTTCACGCAGGCAGGTCTTGACACACTCGCCACACTCGGAGCACACAGCGCAGTTCAGACACCGCTGAGCTTCTTGGCGAGCGGCTTCTTCACTGATGCCCAGTGCTACTTCGGCAAAGTCGGCGACCCGTTTGGCAGGCTCGACAAAGCTGCCTTCAAAACGTGGGGTTTCAACCCTATTACCCGGTGAATTTTTAGGAAAGTCCACCACTGATTCTTTGGTGGCCCAGTTGAAACAAATGGTTGCTTCCTCACCCCGGCAATACTTATCTATGGAGGCGGCGGCTTTTTTACCGGTACCGATGGCGTCCACTACGGTGGCCGGACCGGTTACCACATCACCGGCGGCAAATACACCGGGTACGTTGGTAGCCATTGTTGCTCCGTCCACGACGATGGTATTACGCCTGCTCAGTTCCACAGCTCCGCCCAAACCAGATACGTCAACGGCTTGGCCGATGGCAACAATGATGTTGTCCACGTCAATAGCAAACTCGCTGCCAGCCACAGCAACCGGCCGGCGGCGACCGCTTTCGTCGGGTTCGCCCAGTTCATTTTGAATGCATTCCAGTTTAGCGACTTTGCCACCGTCACCGTGCATGGCGACAGGACTGGTCATCATTTGGAATACTATATTCTCTTCCTTGGCCTCATGAATTTCTTCTTCGGCGGCTGTTATTTCAGCCTCGGAACGACGGTAGACAATAGTCACTTCCTGGGCGCCGCAGCGCAGCGCGGTACGGGCGGCGTCCATCGCGGTGTTACCACCGCCGATTACGGCTACCCTTTTACCCAGCGCGATTTTTTCGCCCATGTTAACCCGGCGCAGGAAATCGACACCCGGGATTACGCCATCCAGGTCCTCGCCCGGCACATTAAGGGATACTCCCTTGTGCGCGCCGATGCCCAGGAACACAGCGTTGTAGCCTTGTTTCATCAAGTCATCAATGGTAAGCTGTGGGCCCAGCGGGGTGTTGGTCTTAATTTCCACGCCCATTCTTTCCAGCAAACCAATTTCCATCTCGACAATGCTCTTGGGCAGGCGGTACTCGGGAATGCCCACCCGGAGCATCCCACCGGTTACCGGCAGGGCCTCAAGAATGGTTACCGAGTAACCGCCCTTGGCCAACTGGTAGGCGGTGGAAAGGCCGGCGGGGCCGGAACCAATTACAGCTACTTTGATGCCGTTTGCAGGAGCAATTTCCGGCAGCGGCAGTCCGTCCAGATCACGGTAGGCTACTTCCGCAGCTACGCGTTTTAGTTCCCTAATCCCAACCGGAGTGTCCACGCTTTTACGGTGACAGGCGGTTTCGCAAGGGTGCGTGCAAACCCGGCCGCAAATTGCCGGCAGCGGGTTGTCTTTGTATATTAATTGCCACGATTCAATGAATTTACCGTCTTTAATAAGCTGCACGTAGCCCTGGGCGTTAACGCCGGCGGGGCAGGCAGCTTTACATGGTGATGTACCGGTTTTTTCGATCGAATATGCAGCAGGCATGGCCTGGGCGTACATTTTGTAAATGGCTTTCCTTTGGCCCAGGTCGGCATCGAACTGGCTTGGTACCTCCACCGGACAGGCGTCTTTACATTCGCCGCATCCGGTGCATTTTTCCAGGTCGATGAAACGTGCTTTTTTACGCAGTTTAACCTTGAAATTACCCGGCTCGCCCTGAACGTCAACTATATCGGTAAGCATGTGTTTCTCAACGTTCAAGTGTCTCCCGCACTCAACCAGTTTGGGAGAAAGGATACACATGGAGCAATCATTGGTGGGGAAAGTCTTATCCAGCCGCGGCATAGTGCCGCCAATAGCCGGTGATTGCTCCACGAGATAAACGTAATAGCCGGACTCTGCAAGGTCAAGGGATGCCTGGATGCCAGAAATACCAGCACCTACTACCAGCACCGATCCTACTTTATCTTTGCCCATGACATCACATCCGTCCTCTCGGTTTTGAGTCCATGAAAACAAAGCAATACATCTATTGGATAATCTATATTGCTACTCTGCCGCTTCTTCTTTCTCGGGCATAATCAGCGCTCTTTCCATCAGTGAGCACATGTGTATGTTTTTGGACTTGGCTTTCTCTTCGTACCACTTGTTCAGGTCGTTAAACTGGTCAATGCAGTTGTGGCAGGGCACGATGACAATTTCTGCCTCGGTGGCCAGCACCTGGTCAACTTTCCGCTTGCCTTTGGCTTTACGGATATCATTGTATTCAGGCATAGCCATACCGCCACCGCCGGCGCCGCAGCAGTAGTTCATTTTACCGTTGGGGTTCATGTCCACAAAGTTTTTGATGAAGCTATTGATCAGTTCCCTAGGTGCTTCGTAAACGCCTTCTTTACGGGCAGTGTTACAGGGGTCATGGTAGGTGACTACTTCAGTGATAGCGTCGGGATCAAGTTTTAGCTTGCCTTCTTTAACCAGCTCGTTAAGCAGTTCCAGGATGTGACGAATGGGAAACTGCTTACCTTTCCAGAAGGTCCGGTAACCCCACTTCATGGAACGGAAGGCGTGACCACACTCGGTGACGATCATTTCTTCGCACTCCAGATCCACCATTTCCTGCCATACTGGCATGGAGATAGCCTGAAAGTCATCGTTCTGGCCGGTGAACAGAGAAATGTTGGTGGCGTCCCAACGCTTGGTGCTGATGGTATAATCGATACCGGCCACATGGAAAATCTTTATTGTGGCCTGCAGTTCGTTGGGGTAGTACTTGATATCCCGGGCGTTGAAACCGTAGAAGTACTTGGCACCCTTCTTATTCAGCGGGATCTTGAAATCGGGGTCGCCCAGTTCTTCCTGCAGTTCTTCTTCGATCCACTCCAGAGTCTCTTCATAATCCACCTGGTCAACGTTCATCTGGTTGCCGGACTCAATGTGCTCGTGGGCAATGGTCTGCAGATAGCCGGGAATTTTGTCCTTGTCCCAGGTACCGCGCAAGTTGCGTACCAGCACCGCCATGTTAATGTTCATGGGGCACTCGATGGTGCAGCGCTCGCACATGGTGCAGTACCAGATATATGGATCCTTGAAAACTTCTTCTTTCATGCCCAGCAGGATTTTACGCAAGAACTTGCGCGGATCCTGGTTTTCGTGTACGTCTGAGTACGGGCACCCGGCGGTACACATGCCGCAGGCCAGGCAGTTGGTGAAATCAATGTTTTTTAGCAGGCCGGCCACTTCGTCCCTAAATTGGGGATTAAGATCGGCAGCTTTAATAACTTCCATGATTTAGCCTCCCTCCGAATCTTGGCGTTATAAACGGAGAATTTCTAGTATTCGTAAGGATGTTCTAACGAACATTCATCTATAGCGCCTCTTTTATTAAAGGGGACACACCTCAGTTTATGGGTTGAGAATTTGGGGTCCAGGAATGTCCCCAATTTGCTTAGAGGCGCTATTTTTAGTTGTTTTTTAGTATTCGTTAGGCAGTTCGTTAAGTTGCGCTCTGGTGAAAACGGGGCCGTCCTTGCAGACGTACTTGCCACCCACGTTGCACCGGCCGCACATACCAATACCACACTTCATCCGGTTTTCCAGCGACATAATGGTGGTTTCCGGTGTAAACCCGAGCTTTTCAAGCACCGGCATGGTGAACTTAATCATTACCGGCGGGCCGCAGATAATGGCGTGAGCGTTTGACGCGCTGGGTGCCACTTCCCCTGTGACTGAAGGGATAAAGCCGACCCTGCCGTTCCAGCCTTCTGCTTCTCTGTCCACGGTGGTAATCAGGTCGATGTCCGGGCTGGCTTCCCAGGCTGCCAGTTCGTCTTTGTAAAGCAGCAGGCCGGGGTTGCGGGCGCCGTAAATAACGGTAATTTTACCGTAGTCGCTGCGGCGGTCGGGGTGCATCATGTAAGTGGCCAGTGAACGCAGCGTGGTAAACGCAAAACCACCACCGATAATAACCACGTCTTTACCCTTAAACTGCTCGACCGGATAGGAATTGCCCAGTGGGCCGCGAACACCCACGATGCTTCCTTCTTCCAGCATGTGCAGGGCGGTGGATACAGTACCCACCTTGGCCACTGAGAACTTCAGGAACCCTGGTTCGGTGGGAGATGAGGCGATACCAAAAGGTGCTTCGCCTTTTCCGAATACACACAGCTCGGCAAATTGCCCCGGCATGTACGGAAAACTCTTTTCATCTTCCTCGCTGAGGAACTGCAGGGTAAAGGTATGGATTAGCTTATCTTCTGTTTCGGTGAAGTTTTTAACCAACTTCATTGGTAGCGGCAGATATGGATTTTTCATCAACTATCCAACCTCGCTTCCGAACCCCGAATGTTCTCCAGTACCACTCGGATATCCATATTAACGGGGCAGTTTTTAATGCAGCGGCCGCAGCCGACACAACCTATTTCGTTAAAGTTATCAACGAAATACTTGAACTTGTGCATAATCCGGTTACGGTAGCGCTCTTTGTTACTGGTCCGCGGGTTGTGCCCGGAACCATGCAGGGTGAACAGCGGGAAGGCACAGGAATCCCAGTTACGTACCCGGCAACCAGCGCAATCCACCGCGTCGTCCACGATGTCAAAACAGTGGCAGGTGGGGCACAGGTAGGTGCAGGCTCCGCAGCCCAAGCATTTTTCATGGATCTTTTCCCAGATGGGGTCGTAAAAATTAACATCCAGCTTGGCTTTTAGACCGTCAGTGTTCACCTGGCAGGTTACCACGGCGGCTTCCTTGGCTGCCGCAGCGGCTGTCTTGTCAGCATCTGACGCCGCAGCCAGACCGGCCTGGTCAGCCAAGGCCTTGCCTTTATCGGTAACCAATTCGACTACGTAGGCGTCACCAGTATCCACCAGCAAAATGTCCAGCCCGCTAGTATCAAAGGGGCCGCTATTGACCGAGGTGCAAAAGCAGGTGCTGGACGGCATGTTGCATCCAATACCTACCATAACTGTATTCGCACGCCTGGTCAGGTAATAGGGATCCTGGAATTTATCATTGTCGAAAACGTTATCCAGCAGTTTGAGACTCCTGGCGTCGCAGGGGCGCACACCAAACAACACTTTTTTCTTGTCGTCCATCGGAGCATCAAGCTTGGCGCCCTCTTCGGTGACACTGTAACTGAACAGTTTTTCCGACTGCGGGAAGAACAATTCTTTGGCTGGAAGCTTGGTGTTTCCCTCGCCCAGTACTGCATCAGCTCCAGAGGCGATGGGCTTGAAAACCGTAAAATTATCCTTCTTAACAGGCGCTAAAACATCGTATTCGGCAATCATTTTATCCAGGAGGTTGGGTATATCTTTTTTGCTTACGATCATCAGTTTCACCTCACTCCTTCACCAAGAAAGGTTCTGGGTCGTCAGCTGTAAATGTTGCCAGGGCTGCCTTGTCGTCCATGCTGACACCGGCTTCGGCGTTGAATAGTACCTTGACATCCTTAACCAGCTTACGGGTCAGCAGACGCAGGTTGATGCCCATTGGGCAAGCCCTTTCGCAAGCGCCGCAATCGGCACAGCGACCGGCGCCGTGGAATACCCTAACTGCCTGGAATAGAATGTTATCTTGGACGTCCGCCGCACTCTTGCCAATCCACTCCGGTTGGGAGCAGTCTACGAAACACTCCGTACAATAGCACATCGGGCAGGCATTGCGGC
The DNA here is from genome assembly GCA_000961575.1 of Peptococcaceae bacterium BRH_c8a. Taxonomy (GTDB): domain Bacteria; phylum Bacillota; class Desulfotomaculia; order Desulfotomaculales; family Desulfallaceae; genus BRH-c8a. The sequence continues at coordinate 10,064 of LADP01000039.1, read as the reverse complement.
AGGCATAACACCTGATACATTTGCTGAACTCCTCCGCCAGGAAAGCGCGGCGTTCGGCCGTAGTCTTGGCTTCGAATTCCTTAATTTCGGCGAAATCTTCTTCAGCCTTCTCCGGCATCAGTTCACCGATTAACGCATCGTAAACCACGGGGTTACCATAACGGCAGTCAATGCAGGAATTATGCAGCAAGTCTGCCACCTTGGCGGTTTCAGAGAAACCATTGCCTTTTAGCACAATGGTGTCGCCCTGGTCTTCAACGGCCAGAACTTCCTTACCACCCAGTAGTTTACCGATTTTTTTACGGTCGATCATGCCGTCACAGGGTACACCAATGATATAAAGGTTGTCACGGTCAATCTGGTTTTCCTTGGTTAGGGCCACGATTGAACGGACGTCACAACCTTTGGCCACAACGGCTACTTTACCTTCCCGCTTGCGCAGGAAGTTGGCCAGGTTGTTTTCACAGCCCCTGTTCCAGGTTAACTGGTCAGCTTCTTCGGGTGTACGGGCGAACAGCGGTGTACCGCGCAGCGGCAAGCTGCCTTCGGCGAAACCAACCACCAGGTCAACTTTTTTGTCTTCCAGTAGTTTCTTCGCGGCCTCTTTTACTTGAGCTGCTATTGCTTGCATCCGCAACACCCCGATTCACTTTCATTTAGGCCTTCTTGCGCTATTCCTTTATTAGGCCCAACTTCCTTAACTCTGGCCGTAACGTCCTTGACCAACTCTGCGAAACGGCCGCCCTCGGCTGCCGATACCCAAGAGAAGTTTACCCGGCCTTCGTCCACGCCGATGTATTCCAAAAGGTCTTTAAGCAGAGCGAATTTCCTACGGGCCACCAGGTTGCCACTAACATAGTGGCAGTCGCCAGGGTGTCACCCGGAGGTCAGCACGCCGTCAGCTCCGTGACGCAACGCGCTGATTATGAACAGCGGGTTAATCCTACCGGTACAAGGTATGCGCACCACCCGGATGTTGGGCGGGTACTGGATACGTCCGATACCGGCCAGGTCGGCGCCGGCATAACTGCACCAGTTGCACAAGAATGCTACAATTTTGGGATCGCGTTCCATGTCTCCGTTTCCCTCCCCCATCTACAGCGCTTTAATCATGGCTATAAGCTGTTGGTTCGTGCAACCCTTGACATTGATTGCTCCGCAGCGGCAGGTTGACGCACAGGCGCCGCAGCCTTTGCATAATGCCTCGTTAACCACGGCAACTTTTTTAGTTGCATCCACTTGAACGGCCTTAGCCGGGCAAACAGCTTCGCAATCACCGCAGCCTGCGCACTTTCTCTCATTGACGAAAGCGCTCTTGCCTTCCACGGAAATCGATTCCTTGGCCAGAACCGTACAGGCGCGTCCCACCGCGGCTTTGGCCTGGGAGATGTTCTCTTCCAGGTTTTTGGGCCCGTGGGCTAGTCCGCACATAAACACACCGTCGGTGCCAAAGTCCACCGGGCGCAGTTTCATGTGGGCCTCCAGGAAGAACCCTTCCTGGTTCAGCGGCACTTTGTAGAACTGGCTAAGTTTACCGTTGGTATCTTTGTCCGCCACGATGGCGGCAGCCAGACCCACTATATCCGCGTTGATTTCAACAGGTATACCCAGCACATGGTCGGTTACAGTCACTTGCACGCCGTCTGCACCGGCCTTAACAACAGGTTTGTTGTCGGCGGTGTAGCGGATGAAGATAACGCCCTTGTTGCGGGCTTCCCGGTACATCTCTTCGAAGAAACCGTAAGTTCTGATATCCCGGTACAGCACAAATACGTTGGCATTGGGATTAAGTTCTTTAACTTTAAGCGCTTGTTTAACGGACTTGGTGCAGCAAATTCTACTGCAATAAGGCCGCTCGGCATCCCTGGAGCCTACACACTGGACGAAAACAACGTTCTTGGCGCCGGTTACTTTGCTGTCCTTGTCGGCCAGCAGGCTTTCCAGTTCCAGCAGCGTCATGACGTTTTCGTTTTGGCCGTACAGGTATTCAGTAGGCTTGTATTCCTGGGCGCCGGTGGCGATCATGGTCACACCGTGCGGAATAACTTCGCCACTGGACAGAGTGGTCTCAAAATTACCCACAAAGCCTTGCACGTCGGTTATCTCTACGCCGGTATACACTTTAATGTTAGGATCGGCGTTAACCTTGGCCACCAGCTCACTGATGTAAACAGGCAGGTCTTCGCCTTTCATACCAAAGCGCAAACGGTTGGCAATGCCGCCCAGTTCGGCGGATTTTTCCACCAAGTAGACTTGATAACCCTGTTTGGAAAGATTGTCGGCTGCAGTCAACCCGGAAACACCGCCGCCAATAACCAAAGCGTCATGGTTCATATCCAGGGTTACACCGTCAATGGGTTCCAACAGGGCTGACTTGTAGACAGCCATTTTAACCAGGTCTTTAGCCTTGGCAGTCGCCTTTTCAGGTTCCTTCATGTGTACCCAAGAACACTGGTCGCGAATATTGGTCATTTCAAACAGGTTGGCGTTTAAACCAGCTTCCTTCAGGGTTTCCTGGAACATCGGCTCGTGCGTCCGCGGGCTGCATGATGCAACTACGACCCTGTTTAAGCCGTGTTCTTGGATGGCATCCTTGATTTGAGCGGATGTGTCCTGGGAGCAGGCATAAAGTTTTTCATCGGCAAATACAACTCCCGGCAGGGTCTTGGCATAAGCCACAACTTCGGGCACATTGACTACACTGCCGATATTGATGCCGCAGTGACAAACGACCACGCCGGTACGAATAATCTCGCCGGACACGTCTTTTTCAGCCGGGTATTCCTTGGCTTTGGTCAGGGTGCCACGCACATCCGCCAGGTCTGCTGCCGAATCTGATGCTGCTGCGCTGGCCTGCATGACAGTCTCGGGAATATCCCGGGGACCGCTGAATGCGCCCGCCACAAAGATACCGGGTTTGCTGGTGCCCACACCGGTAAGGCTGGGTGATTCGCAGAAATTAAACTTGTTCAGTTCCAGGCCCAGTTTGCCGGCCAGTTCTACCATGCCGGAGGCCGGTTCCAGACCCAGGGAGAGCACCACCATGTCGAAGTCTTCAGTGGTAATAGTGCCGTCCTCGTTGGAATAACGGATTTGGCAGTTGCCGGTACCGTCAAAGGTATCGGTTACTTCAAACACACGCGAGCGAATGAACCGCACGCCACTTTCTTCCCGGGCGCGGTCATAATATTTTTCAAAATCTTTACCGTAGGTGCGCATGTCCATGAAGAAAATAGCCGTATCCAGGGGGTACTTGGTATGCTCTTTGGCGATAACGGCTTCCTTAATGGCATACATGCAGCAAACCGAAGAACAATAGCCGTGTTCATTGCGGCAGTTCCTGGAACCAACGCACTGGAGCCAGGCAATTTTTTTCGGCTCTTTGCCGTCGGACGGTCTTTGCAGATGACCGCCGAAGGGGCCGGAAGCACTGAGGATACGTTCAAATTCAAGGCTGGTTAAAACGTTGGGCAACTTACCGTAGCCGTAATACCACAGCTGGCTGACGTCATACTTTTCAAAGCCGGGGCACAGAATGACGGAACCAACTTGCACTTCCAGAGTGGTGTCCTGCATCTGATGGTCAATGGCGTTTGCCTGGCACACTTCCAGACATTTACCGCAGGCCTTGGGTTTTTTAACTTTTAAACACCTGGTAGCATCAATGGCGTAGGCGTTGGGGTAAGCCTGGGCGTACTGCTTGTAAATGGCCTTACGCTTGTCAAGACCCTGGTTAAAGTCGTCATCCACTTTAACGGGGCATTCTTCCGCGCAGGAGCCGCAACCAGTACATTTATCGGGATCAACCAAACGTGCCTTTGTGTTAATGGTAACTTTAAAATTACCAGGTTCACCTTGAATGTCAGCTACCTCAGAATTAGTAATGGTCTCGACATTCAAGTGTCTCCCACACTCAACCAGTTTGGGAGACAGGATGCACATGGAGCAGTCATTGGTGGGGAATGTTTTGTCCAGCATGGGCATGGTGCCGCCAATAGCGGGGCTTTTTTCAACCAGGTATACATAGTATCCTGATTCCGCCAGATCAAGCGAAGCCTGAATACCGGCGATACCTGCGCCAACCACCAGAACGGCTCCAACCTTATCAGGTTTTGTAATCATCTAAGCATCACATCCGTCCTCCTAGTTTCAGCGTACATAAATATGCCTTCTTCCGCCAGGCCAGGTGCGTGTGACGGGCAATTTTTCGCCCCACCGGCCATAAAAAAAGGTGCTATCCCTTGTTGTTCAATTAGTTCGTTGACCGGCCGTTTAAAGCCGTTCAGCATTGATTGGAGCTGCCGAGCTCTCTTGAACCTGATGACCCTGGGGAGCGGCAGGCAATAATGCTGAAAAACAGTGCTAAGCGTGTTATTTTGTGAAAAATCTTAATATTATTCAATATTCCGGGATTATACACACCTTGACCACAGTATAATACCTGCCGTACTTACTGTCAAATAGCCGGAATAAGATGAAATATCCGCCCGGTGAGGTTATGAAAAGGCGGTTTTGGGGCCGCCTTTTCATAACCGGTACGGCATTGCATTAGATTTCCCGTTAATTTACCTGGAACGGAAAGTTTTGAGGAACGAATCGCAATAAATGTCATTGTTCATTAGGATTTTGGCAGCGGCTACCGCATCCAGCAGGGCATCATCATCAACATCGGCAATGGCTGAATCCAGACCATTGGCTATGGACATAATCAGGAATGTCCGGTTGAGGAGGTGCCTGTTGGTGCAACCCTGGGAAGTATTGCTCAGGCCCATAGTGGTACGCGGGGGCGGATCCGCCAGAGTTTTAATCTGCCGCAGAGTTTCCAGCACTTCAACACCATGCTCTTGGGCCACATTGGCCGGCAGCATCAGCGGGTCGATGTACAGGTCTTCCATGGGCACGCCGTGCATGTCGCAATTAACTACGATTTCCATAGCCAAAGCTACCCGATCGGCAGCGCTCTTGGGCACGCCCTTTTCGTTCATGGCCAAACCGATAATGGCAGCGTTGTACTTGGCAGCCATCGGAATATAGATGTCCATCTTCCACTGGTCGGCAGTGGTAGAGTTAATCATGGCTTTGCCTTTGTGTACTTTCAAGCCGGCTTCAATGGCTGCCGGGTTGGTGGAGTCAACGCAGCAAGGTAGCGGCGCGGCTTCCTGAGCTATTTTGACCAGCCATTCCATAACAGCGGGTTGATCTTCAGCTTCAACAGTGGGGCCGGTGTTGATATCAAGGTAGCCGGCGCACATTTCATACTGGCGCTTGGCCCAATACTGGATGGGCTCCGGGTTTTTGGTTAGGATGCCCTCACGGATATCTTTAAACATCCCGTTAATCCGTTCGCCGATTAGGATCATGCTTTTAGCCTCCCTTACCTATAATTAAAAATATTTCTCTTAGTAAGCGTTGCTCTCCATTACTTTGGCAAAATGAGCATTAACGTGCTTAATGGTCTCGGGGTGGCGCAGGATGAAGATCGAGCCACCGGCCAGGGCGAAGGATGTAGTGGTAACAACTTCCCACAGGATGGCCCGTTTATCCAGGGCGCCCCATTCGGGAGTCTCTTCATCCGGGCTCTTGGCTTCCTTGGCTTTCCAGGCTTCCTGGCCCACAAAGCAGATAACCGGCATAGCCAGCATTTTGTCGCCCATTAGGGCGCCCATGCGAGCCCGCTCCATGATAGAGTAGGCGTACTCAATGCCGTAACCCAGCGCGCCAACCAACGGGTCTATGGCGATGCGGTTGGTGGGCAGGTTCATTTCAGTCATCAGGATGTTTAGCTGCTTGGCCAGGTTAATGTCCAGCGGGCTGGACGCAATCACGCTGTGACCGTTAACCATGGCAGCGGCGGTGATGGTCTTATAGTTTTTCTCGGTGGCGCAGCCAATCAGGCACTGCTTACCACTTAAAGCTTCTCCAACCTTCTCCATAACAGCGGCGTCTTTCTCTTCAATACCGCAGCCGATCAGTACCAGAGGTACATCGACAGCGTCGGCCACTGCTTTGGCTGTAGCGGCACATTCTTCGGGAGAGGCATCTTTAAAGTCGGGATGTGCGCTCATAAAACGTATGGCAATCAGGTCAGCACCGTATTCTACGTTTTTCTTGGCCCAGGCTACGGGATCTGCCAGTACGCCATCAAAGGGTTTTTTCAGAATATCAGGCCACTCGGTGGGTTCCATATCCCATACTTCCAAAGCCATAACCGGACGGTTGGGAATTTCACCTTCAAAGTGCAGGAAAGGCAGCGAGGTTTCCCCGCCTACTTTGATAGCCTTGGCGCCGGTGCCCAGCTCCATTTCCCCAACTTTGCTGGTCCATTTTTCTTTTGCTATCGTAACAGCCATTGTTCCGCTCCTTTCTACATTATAAAGCTTGGTATAAGTTGGGACATTCCTCGACCTGTAAGTTTAACCCATAATCAGAGGTGTGTCCCTTTTCATAAGTTGGGACATTCCTCGACCCGTAAGTTCGACCCATAATCAGAGGTGTGTCCCTTTTCCTTAAACGATGGCGGCTTTTTTTAGGATCTCGTCAACCACCGCCACCGCCGGTGAATGATCAGGTAAGCTGATCAGTGGTTTGCTTAGTAGGTCATATTCCATCACCTGGTCATCTGTGGGTATGGCACCAATCAGCTCCAAACCGGTTTTTTCTATTTCCGGCATTAGGGCTTCAATGGAACCTTCTTTTACTCTGGAGACCACCAGGTACATTTTTTTCATGTCCAGCTTAAGGGCTTCCACCAGTTCGCGGATACGACCTGCCGAACGGATGCCCCTTGCTGATGCATCACTGGTAATGAAAAGCACATCCACATTCTGGGTTGTACGCCTGCTTAGATGCTCCAGACCGGCTTCATTGTCCATAATCAGATAAGGGTAATTGTTGCTCAGTTCAGCCACAAACCCACGTAGGATATTGTTGGCGTAGCAATAGCACCCTGCCCCTTCGGGGCCGCCCATTACCAAAAGGTCAACATTATCTCCTTCGGCAAGGGACTCGTGCACCTTAAAGGCCACGTACTGGTCTTTGGTCATGCCTGCCGGCAGGGGATCCAGGTTATTGTATATCCTAGCTAAAACTTCAGAGATGGTCCCTTCAATTTCCAGGCCCAACGCTTCGTTAAGGTTGGCATTGGCATCGGCGTCTACCGCCAGAATGGGTTTTTTCCCAGCTTTGATCAATTGCCTGACAATCAGCGAGCATAATGTGGTTTTCCCCGTGCCACCCTTGCCGGCTACTGCTATATGAAATGCCATAAGATTTGTCCTCCTTTGGCTGTGGTAATAAAACTGTCATAATTAATCTAGGTTTGCGGTCCACACTCGCTTAAGTGAATTTAAAATTAATTCTAGCTTATGCGCCCCAGCGCTGCTTAATAAAGGACGGAATCCCGCCGGATTCTCTAGGTCCAACCAGCACTTCCCAGCCGCTTATTTCATTAAGCTTACCACTCAGAACCGCCACGCCGCCAGGGATAATCACCTTGCGGTGCGTTACTTTTTCCGCTACGCCGGAGGTGTTCAGCATTTCGGTGATTTTCTCAGGCGTAAACTTGCCTGCGGCCCAGCCGGTCATTACAGAAATACCGTCGGTGTCCACCGGCAGGATGTAACCATTAATCCGGCCGCTTTCCACGTCGCCCTGCACGTTAAAGTAGGTCAGGGAGAAGTTGGTGGTCACGAATACAGGTGAATCTGGTCCCGGGGTGCCTATTTCGTACAATTTGGATTCCACTGCGATGGGTTTTTGCGGGTCGGTGTAAACGTTCAGACGCAGTGTAACCAGTGGTAGTAGGTCAGCGGGATCAGCGGAATCAACCACTACGATTCCGGCATACTTGGCGATATAAACGCTGGCATCCACAACTGCCTGGACAGGATCAGCATTGTCGGCAAAGGCAATGGTCGGATAGCCGAAAGGACGGAATTTTTTCAGAGCCTGACGGCGAATCTGAGTTTGGTCGGCCAGGGCTTTGTTTATTTCACGGGCGCCTGAATCAAGGAACAGTTTCTTGTAACCGGATTTTTCCACTAGGGCTTCCAGCTCGTCAAGACCATTGCCCTTAACTACTAGCGGAGCGTCATACTTTTTGGCCAGTTCCACCATTGCTTCCAGGTTGGATGCATTGGCGCCGCAGATTAGCGGGTTGTTGGCGCCGGTCACTTCCAGAGCGCTGCCCATAGCGGCAGGATCTTCGCTGACTAGAATCAGCGGAAATTCAGTGTTATCCTGCACGGTTTTGGCTGCTTCAGCAAACTTGGCGCCGTCTCCGGAAGCGTTTACAACGGCTACCAGGTTAACACTGTGAATTTGACCTACGCGGTCGAAAACCAGCTTGTTAATGGCTGCTACCTTGGAGGCGATATCACCGTCGGTATCCTTAACGGATACGGCAATACCTGTGGGATTTTCAAAACGCTTTTCATGACGGAACAGCACAGTCTCGCTGCCCAGTGCCACTTCTTTTTCGCCTTTGCCTACTTTAACCAGGGCTATCGGCGGTGCAGAGGCTGAATCCAGGGCTTCTTTGGCAGCATCGCTGACATGGGGGCACTGATCAAGGCCTGCTTTGCCGCTGGCCAACTGCATGGCAAATGCCAGGCAGGTCGGTTGACCGCAATCTTTGCAGTTAGTTTTCGGGAGCTGTTTAAATATAGCTAAACCTGTTAAACCCATTACTCCAAACTCCTTTCTCTGAATCCTTATATACGTTGGAGACATTCCAACCTCTAACTTCTAATGAGGAGGTGTGTCCCCTGACCATACATTGGGGACATTCCTCGACCCGTAAGTTTGACCTATAAGCAGAGGTGTGTCCCCTGACCTTTTTGGAACACCGGGGGCGGAACCATACGTTGGGGACATTCCTGTCCTCAGAGGAATACCCCGTCTTTAGCAGGGGTGTCCCCTATCATACGTTGGGGACATTCCTGTCCCCAAAAGGAATACCCCGTCTTCAGCAGGTGTGTCCCCTTACCTTACCGTTCCGCCTTTAGTGTTCCTAAAACTCGAAACTAAATTACTTACCTAAATTACATCAACGGATCCATGGTCAGCGCCGGGTGCCCCTTCTCTTCGAGGAAGGACATAATCTCTTCGCCGCTGGTACCCACGGTCTCGTCAGCAATCTTATCCACAAAATCCTTGCCCAGGCCGGCATTCTCTGCCGCCTCTTCCAAGAGCGGCCGCAGGTTTTCCTTCAGCGCCTTGGGTATCCATACCAGACGTCCCAAACCGCCGTCAGCAGGCACGAACTTGGGCGAACCCAGGTACGATTTACCGATGCCCATGAAACCAGGCATCTGCGCGCCGCCGCCGATGGTACCGGCCAGGGTGGTAAAGCTCATCCCCGAGGGAGTCATGCCGCTGTGTTCACGGTTAACTACCATGAACCCGTTGCACTCGGGCACCATAGCCAGGATGCATTCGAAGCAGCCGCAGGAAGTCATCGGGTATTCCATAATGGTATAGAAGTTAACATTCTCGATGGAGCGCTGTGAATTGTTGAAGCAGAAATCGTTGAAAGACTTCCACTGACCCTTCACGCCGTCCAGCTCGCCCTCTTTGGGGATGGGCTGGTTGGAACCGTGCGGGTTAATCTCGAAGGCCGCCTTGGCGTCCAACCAACTCACCGCGCCGCACAGGCCGACCCGCTCGGGAGCAATCACGCACACGTGGGTGGGCGCAAAGCTCTGGCACAGGGTGCAGGAGTAGAAGGTGTCCACTTTCTCGTCCCGCAGTTCCTTGAGGCGGTCGTCACGCTTCTGGTAGTAGCCCCGGGCGGTTTCGCGCATCTCTTTGACTTTTTCTTCGTCGCTGTAGATGGTGACTTGGACCCGGTCTACGATGGCCGAAAACTCGGACTTGAACTTGGCAAACAGGATCTCGCCGATATGCTTTAAGCGGAAGCCCTTGGCAAAGGCATCTTTACTGATCCTGACCCACATGATATCCCGCTGGGCCACGTGCCACAGACCTTCGCCATAGTTGGTGAAGTAGTGGATGCGGCGTTCCAAAACGGGCTCGAAATCTTCTTCCATTTTGCGGCCGTAAAC
>LADP01000001.1 GCA_000961575.1 Peptococcaceae bacterium BRH_c8a | reverse complement strand
ATGGGGTCCAGGCGGGAGGCTTTGCTGGCGGGCAGTACGCCGAAAACTACGCCGACCGCGGCTGAGAATAGGAACGCAATCAGGGCCGTCCACCAGGAAACCAGGGGTGGCCAACCGGCTACTTTGGCGATGGCGTAAGCGCCGCCGGCACCCAGGAGGATGCCGATAACCCCGCCGATGCAGCACAGTACTACGGCCTCGATGAGAAACTGCACCAGAATGTCCCGGCGCTTGGCCCCCAGGGCTTTGCGGATACCGATTTCCCTGGTGCGCTCGGTCACCGACACCAGCATGATGTTCATCACGCCGATACCGCCCACGAACAGGGAGATGCCGGCAATGGCCGCGATAATTGCGGTCATTACCCCGGTGATTTGGTTGGCGATGTCCATTTGCTGTTCCATGCTTTCGCTGGCGTAACGCCCGGCGGTATTATGCCTGCGCTCCAGCACTTTCACCGTCTGGCCCATCGCGATGTCCACCTGTTCTTTGGTGACGGCGCTGCCTTCCAGGGAGGAGATGCTGCTCCAAGGGAAAATGGACTGATAAACCGGAAAGGGCAGGTAAACCTTTTGGCTGCCGCCCATTTCCAGCATGGAACCGCCCTTACTAATCACCCCCACCACCACCAGGGAAGTGCCCCGTACCACTACCTTCTGCCCCACGGGGCTGGTATTGTTGAAGAATTCCCGGGCCAGTTCCTCGTCTATTACTGCTACTTTGCGCCGGCCCACGGAATCGGCGTCGCTGAAGAAACGGCCTTCTTGCATCTCCAGATTCCTGATGTGACTGTAGTCGGTCGAAGTGCCCATTACCTGGACGGACTTGTTCACCCGTCCCCCGCGCACCTGCATATACATCGAACTGCTGGGCGCCAGGTACTCCACCTCGGGCACCAGTTCCTTAATTACCTCAATGTCCTGCAGCAGAAACTCCCGGCCGGTGCGGGGGTCGTCGCTGCGCCAGTCTATGTAAACCGCAAATATGTTGGTGCCTATTTTCTCCATTTCGCTCATTAACAAGGCCCGGCCGCCCTGGCCCACCGCCACTACGGCAATAACCGCGGCAATGCCGATGACAATACCCAGGGTGGTGAGAAAAGAGCGCAGCTTATTGGCCCGGACACCTTCCAGGGCCACCCGGATGCTTTCCCACAGGTTCACGCGGGAGCCACCTCCCCCGCGTCCATTTCGGCCAGCAATAGCCGGGCGTCCAGCATCTGAGCCATGCTTTCGTCCCGCACCAGCAGGCCGTCGCGGAAGTGCAGCACCCGGCCGGTATGCTGGGCGATGTCTGGCTCGTGGGTCACCAGCACAATGGTGGTGCCCTCCCGGTTCAGTTCCTGAAAGATGGCCATAATTTCCTCGCCCGAGCGGGTGTCCAGGTTGCCAGTGGGTTCGTCGGCCAGTAATACTGCCGGCCGGTTGACCAGGGCCCGGGCAATGGCGACCCGCTGGTTTTGGCCGCCGGAAAGTTCATTGGGCCGGTGGTTTACCCGATCGGCCAGGCCCACTCGCTCCAACGCGGCCAGCGCCCGCTCCCGCCTCGTGCCGGGGTCGACACCGGCGTACAGCATGGGCAGTTCCACGTTGCGCAGGGCGGACGCGCGAGGCAGCAGGTTAAAGGTTTGAAACACAAAACCGATCTTGCGGTTGCGGATACCGGCCAGTTCATCGTCAACCAGACCGCTTATTTCCACCCCGTCCAGCCGGTAGGTTCCGCTGTCGGGTGTATCCAGGCAGCCTAAGAGATTCATCAAGGTAGATTTGCCGGAGCCGGATGGCCCCATGACAGCTACAAATTCACCTGCCGGCACGTCCAGGTTGACGTCCCGCAGGGCGTGTACGGGAACCGCCCCGGCGTTGTATGTTTTGTTCAGGCCGGCGATGCGGATCACAGGCGCACCCTCCCCGACCCGCCGGGCTGCTCAATGGCCCTGACTTTAACGTCTTGTTCGGCATCCGTGATTTCGGGACCGGGGCTGAGAATTACCACGTCGCCTTCCTGAAGACCTTCCATCACCTCAACAAACAGATCCCCAGTCAGCCCGGTGGTCACAGGGCGGGCTTGGGCCAGGCCGTCTTGCACCACGAATACCTGCTTGCCTTGCTCCCCGTCCAGGATGGCCTCGTAAGGCAGGGTCAGGACGGTACGCTCGGGGACGGTGATAATCTTTAGATCCACGGTGTAACCCGGCCTAATCCCCTCGGCGCCGGGGTTGACAGTGACTTTTAGCGGTACTTCCACCTGCTGGCCGTTGCTGGTTTCTTTCACCACCGCTGCTCCGGCGACCTCGGCCACCGTACCTTCGAATTCACGCTCGGGCAGTGCCGCGGATACTATAATCACCTGCTGGCCCGGCTTGAGCCGGCCGGAATCGGATTCGCCCACCCCGGCGGTCACTTCCAGCTTGGTAACATCACCCACGGTAATTAGCCGTGCGCCTGCGGAAACAAGATCTCCCGCCGCTGCTTCCACCGTCAAAACAGTGCCGTCACGGTCGGCGGTTAATATGCATTTGGCTAGACTTTGCCTGGCTATCTCCACCCCGGCCCGGCTCTGTTCAACCCGGGCTGTCAGCGCGCCCCGGTCGGGGCCGGAAAGGCCGTTGACCAGTTTATCCAGTTCCAGCCGGGCCTGGGCATGCTGTGCCCCGGCGGCGGCATACTCTTCCCGGGCGCTTTCCAGTTCCAGAGCGGTGACCGCTCCCTGTTCATACAGGTATTCGGTACGCTCCAGCATTTTAGCGGCGTTCTCATAGACTACCTGAAACCTGTTATACTGGGCTTGTTGGGCCTCTATATCCCCGGATTGGGGGCGCATAGCCTTGTCGTATTCGGCCTGCTGCAACGCCAGGCCGGCCTCGGCTTCTTTGAGCCGGATTTCTTCCTCGCCGGACTCCAGGTAACCAAGCACCTGGCCTTTTTTAACCGTATCGCCGGGCTTGACCTTTATTTCGCGCACCAGTTTGCTGCTGTATGCGTATAGTTCCTGTTTATCGGCCAGTTGCACCCGCCCGGTGGTAAACACGCTTTCGCCCAGGGGTATTTTTTCCACCGCTGCGGTGGTTACCGGTATGCCGTCCCGGGACTGGCCCCGGGATATGCTGACCCCGACAGCTACCACCACCAGCACCAGGATTACGGCGCCGATGATAATATTGCGGCGGGTCAAGAGTTTTTTCTTCTTCCGGGCAGTTTCCATATGTATAGCCTCCGTGAGTACTTTAAAACTTGATATTAAAAACTCGTCCACTAATATAGACGTAGCCGGAGGCAATTTTCTTACACCAATTAACCAGATAATTAAAAAAAAGTGTGTCAAGGGGACGGTTCCTTTGACACACTTTTGATATTCAAGCTGGCACATACCCAATATTTTGCGCCATTATTTGTTCTTGCCATTAAACCACTGTCAATTAATAATCTTCTAATAATAAAGTAATCACCAAAAGTATGCCATTGATTTATTATATGATTTACATCCTTTTCCGAGTAAATGATACCTGTTTCAAATTTGGTAATTAAGTATTCCAATATCGCCATCACTTTTTTGTTTTTAGTTGGTATATGCATAACTTGGCCATCTGTATTTAAAAATGGCGAAATATTAACATTTTTTTTACCCATTGCTTAATATCCCATTTCTTTTAAAATTATTGAAAGCGTTCTAAGCCGTTCACCAATGATTTCACTATCATTACTAAGAACCTGAGCAAATAATTTGATATCATCATCGATCATTGGGTTGTCCGTGCAAACAGATACTGTCATTGCATCTCCTTGTAAGCCAATACGGTCTATGGTTATGTTTTCTGGATCATAAAATTTCTCATAGCGGTATGCCTCTCTAAAATGCAACTGTGCTCTGCAAATTAATATGGCCAGGTCAATGACGCGATGAAGTGGCAATTCCTCTGATTGTCTTGACCATTTTTCGCCTGTATAACGCCATACCTTGGCCGAGATATCAACCTTTCCTCTGTCGTTCCATTGGGCCAAGCCTAGTGAAAGCCCCTTAGCATCAGAATTATAGGCGGTTCTACCATCAATATTTTCATAATCCTCAGAAACAATAACGGGTTTATGTTTAAGTGTTGTCGGTATCTTCATATAAATGTCCCCTCACGTATAAGATTTGTAAATTAATTTATTAGTAAATTACTAAGCTACTAATTTACTAATAAATAATAATCTTATATTTCCTATTTGTCAAGGAAAAGCATCGAATACTTATTACGTATAATAGTGCGCAAGAGGTCTGCGCCTAATAATCCAGTCTTAAACTATTTGAGAACCCACAGGGTTCCCCAGAGTTAAACTTAGGGGGACGGGGTTGTTGGACACATCGTAGTGAAGATGTGTCAACAACCCCGTCCCCCTTGACTCCCTCCAAAAAGAAAAAAAGTGTGTCAGAGGAACCGTCCCCTTGACACACTTGACTTGAATCCCTACATAAACCAGAATAAACCCGCGGCACCAACCATCACCAGCAGGCTGGGTGCCAGCAGCGGCCAGTAGGAGCGGAAAAAGTCGGCGCGGAAATATTCCACCGTCAGCACCAGGCACAGGTGCACCGGCGAAAGCATTACACCGACCACTCCGGCGACATAGGCCAGCATCACATAGGCCACCGTAGGCTCAACTACCGACATTACCAGCGGGAAGGACACGCCGATGCAGGCCTGCAGCAGGCCTGTCAGTACGCCAATCAGCAGGGGCAGCATGATCGTTATCAGCACCACCGGTACACCCAGCACCAGAATGGCATCGCTTACCTGAGCCACGGCTCCGGAAAGCACCAGAATGTCCTTGAATGACATGATGCCCCAGATGAGGATCACGATTTTTACCGTCATGGGTTCCCGCAGGTTCTGCCATACTTGGCGCAGCGGGTACTTTTTCAGCCCGATCAGTAGTGCCAGCACTCCGCACAGCGTCCAGACCATCGGGGCGTGCACCAGTACCAGCAGTACGGTGAGCCACAGGGGCCAGGTGCTGACAGCCAGGGTGCGCAGCGCATGCCCATTTGATGCCCGGTCTCCCTCTGCTGCGCCCCGGGCAGGAGCATCAAAACCTTGGGCCGGTTCCGAACCGACGTTGCCTGCACATTCACTGGTTGCGGCGCTTTGCTCAGCTGCGTCATCTGCCCGGCCGGTGCGCATGACCTTGAAAAAATACCAGTAACCCAGGACAACCCAGGCAATGGTAAACGGCCACTGCCAAAGGATAATAGTGCCCAGCGAAACGCCGGATATATGGGCGGCCAGGATTAAACCGGGGTACAGGGGCAGGGAAAATTCCCAGGCGTGACGGAACCAGTAGTTGATAAAGACCCGGTCTTCAGCCCGATAAGGGAAACCAGCCGTGGCCTGTGCCACCAGCGGCGCCGAGAATCTGGCCCCGCCGGCCGAGGGCAGCAGTCCGATGATGGCCGGTATCGCCGCAAATATCAGGCGGCGGTTTACGGGCAGGTGGAACAGGGCGCCGGTCATGGCCTCCATCATGCCGGTCTTGCGCATCACCGATTCCATAATCATGATTAATACCAGGATGGCCATTAAGGTGACGGTTAACGGGTTAATTAAAGTTAACCCCAACTGTTGGATTAGGGGGACAGGACCCAGGCCGAAAACCAGGCCCAGCACTGCCGCTCCCGCCAGCATGGTCCATCCGATGTTGTATTTCTTACGCAGTAAAAATACGATTAACCCAAATACGGCCAGCACTTTCAATAGCGGTAGCATGACTTCCTCCGTCTGCAGAGGCGCCAAGCAACGGGCGCCTGTATTTATGTCGGGATAACATAATTTAGATTAAAAAACACAGTCCTTTCGATAGCTGAAAGTATTTTAATATTGGTTGTAGTGGACACGGCGCTCCGGTGATATCGCTCCGCTCTCTCTTGCAATTCTTATTGTTGTGCTCGGAGCGGGTTATTGTTACCGCATGACACAAACTACATAACCATTTCGCTACGCCCTAAGCAGTCATGAATTCGGGGCTATGACGGGCTAATCAACGCACCCAGGTGCACCGTTCGCTCCGGATATCACCGGATCGCCGCGAAGGCTGGTTTTTCATTTTCTAATGGTACCGCATAACGGCATGGTGGTCTACCTGAAAGTATTTTAAAGTTGGTTGTAGTGGACACGGCGCTCCGGTGATATCGCTCCGCTCTCTCTTGCAATTCTTATTGTTGTGTTCGGAGCGGGTTATTGTTACCGCATGACACAAACTACATAACAGTTTCGCTACGCCCTAAGCAGCCTGAATTCGGGGCTATGACGGGCTAATCAACGCACCCAGGTGCACCGTTCGCTCCGGATATCACCGGATCGCCGCGAAGGCTGGTTTAGTCTCCTGTCTCCTGTCTCCTGTCTCCTGTCTCCTGTCTCCTGTCTCCTGTCTCCGTCTCCTATCCCTTAGCGCCGTCCCCGACTTGAATCAGCAGGCCGCCGGCTAGCAGGATGTCGATTTGCCGCCCGGAGAGGGTGTGCTTTACCGGATAAGTTTTGCCGCTGCGGGCGTTGCGCACCTGCACGGTGTTGGTGGGCAGGTTGGCCCGCAGGTCTTCGATAGTCAAGCGGTCGCCCTGCTTAATGTCGTCGTAGTCGGCCTCGTCGGCAAACACCAGCGGCAGCAGGCCGAAGTTGACCAGGTTTTGCATGTGGATGCGGGCGAAGGTTTTGGCCAACACCGCTTTAATCCCCAGGTACAGCGGGGCCAGGGCGGCGTGCTCGCGACTGGAGCCCTGGCCGTAGTTTAAACCGCCCACCAGGATGCCGCCGCCGGCGGCCAGCGCCCGCTCGGGGAAGGTGGGATCTACCGAGATGAAACAGTGCATGGAGATGGCCGGGATGTTGGAGCGCAGCGCCAGTATCTTGGCCCCGGCCGGCATGATATGGTCGGTGGTGATGTTGTCGCCGACTTTGAGCAGCACTTCGCCCTCGATTTGTTCAGCCAACGGGGTGGCTACGGGCAGAGGCTTAATGTTGGGCCCCATCACCAGCGGCAGGTCCGCGCCGGGTTCGGGCGGCGGGATGATCATCCGGTCGTCCACCGGAAATGTTTCGGGCATGGCGATCTGGACGGGGTCACCCAAATCACGCGGGTCGGTGATTACGCCGGCCAGCGCCGAGGCCGCCGCTGTTTCGCAGCTGACCAGGTAGATTTCGGCGTCGGCGGTGCCGCTGCGCCCTTCGAAGTTGCGGTTGGAGGTGCGCAGGGAGATGCCGCTGGAAACAGGCGACTGGCCCACGCCCACGCAGGGGCCGCAGGCACACTCCAGAATCCGGGCGCCGGCGTTGACCAGGTCGGCCAGCGCACCATTGGAGGCCAGGGCGGTAAGCACTTGCCGGGACCCGGGGGCGATTACCAGGCTGACCCCAGGGTTGACGATTTGACCCTTTAATATAGCGGCTACTTTCATTAAGTCGGTGTATGAGGAGTTGGTGCAGCTGCCGATGAACACCTGGTTCACCCGGCGGCCTGCCACCGCGGATACTTTGACTACGTTATCAGGCATATGCGGCAAGGCAATTAATGGTTCCAGGGTGCTTAAATCAATGTCCACCACTTCGTCGTAGGCGGCGCCGGGATCGGGCTGCAGCGCTACAAAATCTTGCTCCCGCCCTTGAGCGGCCAGAAACAGCCTGGTGGCTTCATCACTGGGGAAAACCGATGTGGTGGCCCCCAGTTCGGCGCCCATGTTGGTGATGGTGGCCCGCTCGGGCACGCTGAGATAAGCGACTCCCTCGCCGGTGTATTCCATGACCTTGCCCACCCCGCCTTTGACGGAGAGGCGCCGCAGCACTTCTAAAATGATGTCCTTGGCAGCCACCCAGGGGGCCGGCTGGCCGTGCAGCCGAATGTTTACCACCCCGGGCATTTTTACATAAAAAGGATAGCCCGCCATAGCAGTGGCCACGTCCAAGCCCCCGGCGCCGATGGCCAGCATGCCCAGCCCGCCGCTGGTGGGGGTGTGGCTGTCCGAGCCCAGCAGCGTTTGGCCCGGTTTGCCGAAGCGCTCCAGGTGCACCTGGTGGCAAATACCGTTGCCCATACGGGAAAAGTAGACCCCAAACTTGGCGGCGGCGCTTTGCAGGAATCGGTGGTCGTCGGCATTCTCAAAGCCCACCTGCAGGGTGTTATGGTCTACGTAACTGACGGAAAGCTCGGTTTTAACCCGCGGCAGCCCGATGGCCTCGAATTCCAGATAAGCCATCGTGCCGGTGGCGTCTTGGGTTAGGGTTTGGTCGATTTTGACGGCGATTTCCTCTCCCGGAGTCAGGTTGCCCTCCACCAGGTGGGAAGATATAATTTTTTGCGTTAAGTTCATGTTCTGTGTGGTTACTCCTTTCCTGGCTTACTACTGTCGGTTACAGATATACTGCTGTCGAATACAGGTTTACCGCTGTCCGGTGGGGCGGGGGCGGGGCCGATACCGGTGACGGCGTGCAGGCATTCCCGGCAAGCGCTTTTTAGGTGTCTGACGGTAAGTTCTCTGGCTCTGGCTATGTCCATCTGGTCAATGGCCCGCAATATTTCCTCGTGATCCTTTAGGGCGTCAACCTTGCGCGAGGGTTTGGACAGGGTGGCTTTTCTAAACTTGGCGATGTATTCCTGGTAGTTGTTAATCAGACTGACCAGCCGGGGCATCCTGGAGGCCCGCAGCAACAGTTCGTTGAAAAGCCTGGAGGTCTGCAGCAGTTCCTCCTCGTCACCCACCTCGATGAGCACCTTCATCTTCTCAATTAGTTGGTAAAGCTTTTGCTTTTCATCTTCGGTGATGTTCTCCACCACAAAGGAAAGCGCCATTGTTTCCAAGGCCTCGCGGATGGCATAGATCTCGATGATGTCCTCGGCGGTGATGCCGCGTACCAGCACCCCTTTGCGCGGGTAGTGTTTAATTAGACCCTCCACCTCTAACCTCCGGAAAGCCTCGCGGACGGGCGTCCGGCTGACCCGCAGCTTTTCGGCCAGCTCTTTTTCCACCATGCGCTCGCCGTTCTTAAACACGCCCTCGAAGATGGCCTGCCTGAGGGTTTCGTAAACCATGTCCCGCACCGTGCGGGCTCCGGCGGCGTTAAACCGCTCTAAAAACTTTTCCATGCTTCCACCTCCCCGCAGCACCGATTGTATTGCGGTATACTATACTGACAATTTCGGCAGCCCGCCTCCTAAAACCTGCCACCGGGCCAGGTTTTTTTACTAGTACATCCAACCTGGTACAGCGCCCCGAGTACAGTCTTTTTTGCCCAGGATCCCAAAAACATCAAATTAATGCATTCTTTTTAGCAGGAGGCGAAATTTAGGAGGAAATCGTTATCTTAATATCGTATACTAAATAATGCCAATATTAAAAAAATTACATGCTCCTTTAGCTAGCGACAATCTGTTCTTGTATGTAAAAAGTTTCACTAACGCAAGAGAACAATAAAAGACTGCGAAAGAAGTGTAAAAACAAGATGGCCAATGTTTTTACTGATCCCCCCAAAGTGACTGAACCCGAACCGGATGATCTAACTAATGAACAAAACAAAGCGGTTATAGAGAAAATATTAATTGTCGATGATATGTTGGTACACTTGGAAACGGCCCAACTTTACTTAGAAAAATCGGGTTACCAAGTGTTTTGTGCATCAGACACGCAAAGTGCCTGGGAGTTATTGCAAGATAATAAACCTAGCCTGCTGTTGCTGGATATAGTTATGCCTGGCGGCTCAGGCCTTGATTTATTGCATGAGATTCAAAACCACCACCCGCAAATTGGCGTGGTCATAATGACCGCTTTCGGCAACGAAGAGATTGCCGCTATGGCTATGAAGACCGGCGCTCTGGATTATATCCGCAAACCGGTTAAATATAGTGATTTAACCAACGTAGTAGCGAATGCTTTGGCCAAGCAAAGGGAAATTAACAATCGGTCGACAGCCTTTTCCAACTTGAAAGTCGCTTATGAAGAGCTGCGTGTTAGTGCGGATTCACTCCTCCAGTGTATGTCTGCCGGCGTGGTGGCATTGGATAACAACTTGCGCATTACAATGATTAATTATGCTGCCGAGAAGTTGCTTAACGTGGGAAACAGGAAGGTCGTGGGCAATGATTTCTACGCCGCCTTCCCTGATTTAAAAAAAACCAGCCTGCTTAAACAAACACTGGTCAATGAAAAAGGCTTGCGTCTGCAAGAGGTCCGCTTACAGGAAAAAGATGAGGAAAAGATCTATAGCGTAAACACTGATGTGCTCTTTGACCACCGCGGTCGAAAAATAGGGGTGGTAGCAGTGTTCGACGACATAACGGAACATCGCCGTTATAAGGATATGCTAAGTAAACGAGAAGGGTTGGCTATGGTTGGACAAATGGCCGCCGGCATGGCTCACGAACTGAAAAACCCCCTTACTTCCATCAAAGGCTTTGCGCAACTGATCTTGGCCAAAATACAAGACCCTAAAATTAAGGAATATCTCACCATTATGGATGAGGAAATAAACCAAATGGACCAGGTAATCCGGGACTTCCTACAACTGGCCAGACCCCGCTCGCCCAAGTTTACCAAAGTGGACCTAAACCTGCTGCTGGTAGAAGCAATTTCCATTATTGAACCACAAGCCTTTCTTAAAGGCATTAAAACTTCATTAAACACCGATACTCTGATACCGAAAAGTTTAATGGACCCCGGCCAGATTAAGCAGCTTATTTTAAACCTCACCCAAAACGCTATCGAGGTTATGGATGGCGGCGGTACCCTGGTTATAGAGGCCAAATACATAGCCCAAGCGAATGAAATCCGTCTTACCGTGAGTGACTCGGGCTGCGGTATTCCCAGTGAAAAAATTAAAAAACTGGGAGTACCCTTTTATACCACGAAGCCAGAAGGAACCGGTTTAGGGCTTAGCATAGTCTTTTCCATCGTAGACCAACACGGGGGCCGGCTGAATATTGAAAGTGAAGAAGGTTGCGGCACCACCTTTGCGGTTATTCTCCCGGTCAAATAAACTGCTGAAAAATAATCAATAAAGAAGGTATCCTGATGCAACCGGCCAACAATACCCCGCCCCGACAGACATGGCAATGGCTTAATGTCAATCATAGGAATAGTATCCGGTTTAAATTAATCTCGACAGTATTTATTATTATGATGATTTATGTTTTTATTTTTCTTTATTTCAGTTACACCTTTCAAACCAAAAGGGTTAACCAGCAAGTTGAAAATAGTTTTTCACTACTGGCCGATGTTTTAGAAAACGATTTAAGCCGTTGGGTTAAAAACAGAGAAAAAGATGTTGTTGCTATGGCGGTTAACCCGTTGGTAATAGAGCACATTGATGAATTCATTACCGGGGGAAGCAATACGGCCCGGGTTAAGGCAGAACTTCAGCAATATTGGCAGGGACTGCAAACCAATTACGAAATTTACGATGAAATTTATTTTGTCTCCAGTACTGGCGATATAATGATTTCCACCAACCCGGAACGTGAGAATACCATCCGCGCCAGAGATGAAATGCTTACCAAACCACTAGAAACAGGTGGCATCTATTTTCAAGATGCTTATATGTCCCATGAAAATAAACCAAGTATTGCTTTTTCCATCCCGATGCAGGCCATTAATCAAGAAAACAGTTCGCACAACGGCTACGTCGGCGTTCTGGTGTGCCGGATCGATATCGAAACTGTGCTTCAACCTTTGCTGGCGAGCAGAATTAACCTTGGGGATACGGGAGAGGTAATTTTAATTAACCAAGATAAAACGGCCATTAATGAATTGCGTAATCAACCAGGTTCCGCCCTCAACTATAATTTAACCACTGAACCCGCGTTAAGAGCAGTGCGGGGGGAAGAGGGCAGCTTTATAGGCATAGGTTATAACGGCCGGGAGATGCTCTCTGTTTATCGTTTTTTACCCGAAACCAGGTGGGGCATCATTGTGCGGCAGGAAACCGCAGAAATATTCGGCCCCGTTAAATCTGAAGCCTTGAGGTTTGTAATAACCGGCCTAACCGCACTCCTGTTTATTCTATTAGTTATGTTTCTTACTTTAAGACGTTTTTTAAAGCCCGTAAAAGTGATGGCCGAAGCAGCCAGAGATATTTCCAGGGGGAATTTATCCAGACGATTGGCCGTAGTGACCACAGATGAAATAGGAGTTCTAAGCCAGTCGCTAAACTTTATGGCCAGTAATTTGGAACAGCAGTTTAAAGTACAAAAAAACCGGCAGGATGTTCTACAATCTCTGGTTGACAATTTAAAAGTAGAAGCAATGTTAGCCAAAACGTTAAACATTATCTGTGCCTCTTACAATTTCAACGTGGGAGCTATTTACTTGGTTGATGACCGCCAGGAAAAGCTGGTATGTAACGCCATGTATTGCCCGGGACAGGAACTAAACCGGCGGAAAACAATTATGATGGGCGAAGGCCTGGAAGGATATGCAGCCCTGAACCAAAAAACACAAAAAATCACGGATATAACTGAAGATACGACTTATACAGTCAATTGGCTGGGCGGCAACCTACAGCCGGCCAACATCGTAGCGATCCCGGTGGTTTTAGGTTCTGACATCCTCGGCGTAATCAGCCTGGCATCTGTAAATAGCATTAGCGAACAGGATATTGAGCAACTAACGGATATTAGCACCTTAATTGGTGTTGCAGTAAATAATGCCCTAGCCAATGAAAAAACTCGGCAGCTATCTCTTCATTTACAGGAGTTGAACGAGCAACTGGCGCAACAAAATGAGGAGCTAAACGCCCAGGGTGAGGAATTGTTGTCCCAAACTGAAGAACTGCAGGCCCAGTCCGAAGAGTTGCTGAATGTAACTCAGGAACTACAGGTTAAAAACGCTGAGCTAATTAGGGTTGGGGAACAAAAATCCAGGTTTATTGCTAACTTATCGCACGAGTTAAGAGCCCCGCTAAGTGCCGTGATTAGTTTTTCCGACGTGCTGCTGGACAAGATAATCGGCGAACTAAACCAGCAGCAGGAAAAATACCTGCACGAAATATTAAACAGCGGGCAACACCTGCTGAACTTAATCAACGGCTTGCTGGATCATTCCAAAATTGAGGCCGGTCAGTTGGAATTGAATTTGGAAGATATTGATCCGGCCGTGCCTCTGGAAGGAGCACTAGTTATGGTTAGTGCCGACATATCCCGCAAATGTTTACACGTAACCAA
Organism: Peptococcaceae bacterium BRH_c8a; assembly: GCA_000961575.1. Taxonomy (GTDB): domain Bacteria; phylum Bacillota; class Desulfotomaculia; order Desulfotomaculales; family Desulfallaceae; genus BRH-c8a. Next base: position 54,555 of record LADP01000001.1, on the reverse strand, counting down.
TTCAGTTAAACAGCAAACCTACCGGGTAAAAGCAGACCGTGATAGATTAAGGCAGGTGTTTCTTAATCTTTTAACCAATGGAATTAAATTCACCCCTCAGGATGGCAAAATAACCATTGGTTCCCGCGCCAATAATAATTTTGTTGAATATTGGATTGCCGACACCGGAGATGGCATAGCCAAGCATGACCACCAAACTATTTTTGAGGAATTTAGACAGGGCGAGAATGCTGCGGGAAAAGTTGAAGGTACCGGCCTGGGCTTGGCTATTACTAAAAAAATATTGGAGCTGCATGGTGGGGAAATTTATGTGCATAGTGATGCGGGACAGGGGGCCATATTCACCTTTACCTTACCGGTGGTTGATAGAGTTGTTTCCGGTTTTACCAACCATAATAACCGTACCCAGGCCAAGGTAACAGTGGCTTACTTACAAAAACCGCTTGATAAAACCATATTACTTGAACAGTTAGATAAGGTTAATCATCATATTGCGCATCCCCAACCCACCGTTTTGATTATTGATGATGACCCGGCAGTTAGAAGTTATCTGACCGCTATTTTGGAGCCCCGGGGCTACAAGTTACTGGAGGCGGAAAACGGTGTCAAGGGGATTGAATTAGCCTGTGCCCAAAAACCGGACATCATTACGCTGGATATGATCATGCCCGGGGCTGACGGTTTTGAAGTTATGGAACAGCTTGGCCAGCAAGACTGGGAAAAGGAGCTTTACTTTTTTATTCTTACCTCCATTGTATTGACCAAGGAAGACCGCGCATATCTTGAATCCAGGTTTTAGGCAGCACCCCGTTAAATCGAAGGGGCACCCGAAAAGGGTGTCCTTTTCCGTTTAATTTACCAAATTGAGACACGTCGGTTATAATAACTTAGACATCTCTCGACAAAACACACCCCCACAATTAGTGCAGGAGATGAAAATACGCTCCAGGAATATATCTTTAGTTGCTCAGATATGGATTAATAAAAGAGGTGAGACCGCATGCGATCAGAACCAGCGGAGAGGATTGACCCCCGGGCTCTGCGGGTCTGGATTATAAACGGAACGATAAAAACTATCGTACTGGCAGTGGTGCTGGGTATTTCGGCCGCTGTTGCGCTAATGGTATTCCACTGGCCGGGCTGGGTACCGGTCATCCCCGCGGTTATTGTGTTGCTCTACGGCACGCTGGAAATTGGCGTCTTGCCGGAACTGCGCTGGAAATACTGGCGTTACGAAGTAAGCGAAGAAGAGGTTGATTTACAAAGAGGCATTTGGCTGCTCAAGCGGACCCTGCTGCCCCTGGCCCGCGTACAGCACGTGGACACCCGGCAGGGCCTCATCATGCGCCGTTACGGCCTGGCCAGCGTGGCCATTTCCACGGCGGCCGGCGTGCATGAAATACCGGCGCTGTCTGTGGAGGTGGCCGATGAACTTCGGGACAAAATCTCCCGGCTGGCGAGGACATATGAAAATGAGCTCTAATAAACACCGCCTGCACCCACTGGGCATACTGCTAACCGCCATTAAAGTGATCAAGGATCTGGCCTTACCCCTGCTGGCCTTTATGGCCAGCCAGGTGCTGCGGCAGGCGCTGTCCTCATGGACGATTACGCTGGCGGTTGCTCTGGTGCTGGCCATACTGGTTATGGTTGCCCTGTCCTGGTACCGCTTCACTTACAGCACCGAGGAAGGCGTTTTACTGGTGGAACACGGTGTGCTGGTGCGCAATAAAATAGTGATCCCCCGGGAACGGATTCAGTCGGTAGATTTTAACCAGGGGCTATTACAGCGCCTTTTCGGCCTGGTTAGCGTCCAGGTGGAAACGGCCGGCGGTAAAAAGCCCGAAGTGGTGTTGACCGCTGTTACCCGCCGGGAGGCCTTGGAACTCCGGCAAATGCTGATGCCTTCAGCCGTCGCGGTTGAACACGATCCCCAAGCCGAACCCGGGCTGCATAAAAACTTGTCGGTTGGATATCTGCTTTTATTCGGAGTCACTTCCGGGAGCGGACTGGGCGTGGTGTTAGCTGTTTCTTCCGGCCTTTGGGCCACCCTGGATGATATTGGCCTGGAGACGAAGGTTATTGAATACTACCAGTGGTTTGTAGAACATGGCAGCACGGTGGCCCTGGTCGCTTTTCTGCTGGTATTTATATGGCTGCTGGCGGTGTTGGGAATGGTTTTGAAATACGGCGGGTTCCGGCTCACCCGTACCGGGGATCGCATCCAAATGGTTTACGGATTGCTGCACCGGCGCCAGGTTTCCTTGCCGGTGCGGCGCATTCAGGCCCTCCGCCTGAGCGAGGGTTTGCTGCGCCAACCCTGGGGTCTGGTAACCCTGCAGGTGGAAAGCGCCGGATACGGACCGAAAAGCGCGGAAAAAGCATTGCTTTGGCCGCTGATCCGGCAAAAAGATCTGCCCCGTTTTTTACAGGAGTTTCTGCCGGAGTTTAAGTCTGAGGAGAAAAGGAATGTCCCCAATGGAACCGTTGGAGGAATGTCACCAATTTATGGTTTAATTGGCGAAGTCCCCCTGCGACAGCTTCCACCCGGGACACGCATCCGCTACGTCATGCGGGCCCTGCTGCCCTCAGCCCCGATCGCAGCGTTGCTGATAGTGTGGTTATACCATATTGGCTTTGCCTACCCCCTGCTGCCCCTGTCACTGCCGCTGGTGTTTATGGTCATGGGCTTGTGGAACCATAGGGACGCCGGTTGGGGTTTGCGGGGCAACATGCTGTCCATCCGCTACCGGGTTTTTTCCCGTACTAAAGTAATTGTCCCCAGGCGTTGCGTGCAATCCCTCACCATCAGCCACACTCCCTTTCAGCATCGCGCCGGGCTGGCCACCTTTAACTTGGATCTGGCATCCGAGGCCAGTTTCGGGCTGCTGCATATCTCGGCATCCGACGGTATCGAGCTGGCCGGGTGGCTTGAATCACAACACCAAACCCATCAAGCTTCTATCAGAAAACACTTTTAAGTTGGTTGTAGTGGGCGCAGGTGCACCGTTCGCTCCGGATATCACCGGATCGCCGCGAAGGCTGGTCTTTCAGTTTTCTACTGGTACCGCATTTTTAGTGTTAATGTGCTTTATATCTGGTAAAATAAACTAAAAAGCCGTTATTATTCGCTAAGGAGTCCGCCATGCAGATTTCCGCTATCGTCCCCATACTGCTCAACATATTACTAAGTGAGCAGCAAAATCAGAAACAGGCGCCCCGGGAGCAGGTTGCCTTCAGGGACGTTATGCAGGCGCAACTAACCCGGCCGTCCGCCGCCAACACCGAAACGACAACTGCGGCACCCCAACACCGGGCCGGGGAAAGCAGTGAACCTGTGCTGATGCCCCTGCCCCTTAGGAGTCCGCTGTTTCCCGATACCCAATTTTACGCCTTTCGGCGCCGGGATGAGGAAAAACAGGGCCAGAAAGGCGAAGATGGTGAAACGGGTATCGTTTTTAGCCTGGGCACCGCCAGCCTGGGGCGGCTGTTTTTTATGCTGGTGCGCAAAGCAGAAGCCATCAGCATTACCTGCCACACTGAAAACGGGGCCATTGCCGGGCGTCTAAACACAAGGGCGGAAGAACTAAAAAAACAGATCCAGGCGATAGGTTTTGAGCAGGTAACTTTCCGCTGCACCGTACTAGACCCCAACCTGGTTAAACCGACCGCCGGTTTTTCCTCTCCCGGCCTGCTGGATTTAAAGGTGTAACTAATGGCACCGCAACCGTATACTTTTTCCCTGGGGGGTGAGGCCAGTGAAAGACCCTAAAAAACAATATCAGTCAGACCGTTATGCCGCCGCCCTGCAATACGAACCCGGACAGGAAGGGGCGCCCCGGGTAACCGCCGCCGGACGCGGTGATACCGCCCGGCTTATCGGAGATATGGCCCGGGAGAACGGTGTACCGGTTTACGAAGACGCCGAACTGGCCAAAACACTGTACCGTCTGGGAGTGAGCACCGAGATCCCTGCGGAGTTATACGAGGTGGTGGCCCAGGTACTGGTTTTCGTAGCCCGGATCGACAAAAAGATGCCGTAGCCAAAAATGGATTTTGGGATGGGTCATCCTGAGCGTTAGCGAAGGATCTTATCTTTCAATATTCTTTACTTCGTTAACATGACATAAAACAATAAAACGGCCTGGGTTTACATCCACCCAAGCCGTGTGCTTTACTTGCTTGTTTTGTGATTCCTTAATTTTTCAATCTGACCCACAACCCTCTCTAGTTCCCCAATACCCCTTGAAAAGCTGTTTTATTCGTTCCAATTTATCTTCAGGGCGTAAAGCCGTTCCCCTTTTTTTTGTAATTTGCCGCAGGCAATGGAGTTTTCCCAGGCTTTATTAGCCAGTAGAATTAATGCTTCGGTTTCACCGGGATCCCTTGGCCGCCTGCGTGGTGCCCGGCGGTCGATGAAATCGCGGGTAATCGATGCACTTTTTTTAACGTTTTCTTTAAATTCTTTATAACTAACTCGCTTCATTGCTACCACCAGCCTTACTTTACAGCATATCATAAAACCAGCTGGATGATAATAATAACCTGTAAAATTTTGTTAGCAATTTATTGTACTGCCGTTTCTTTTGTTTTATGATTGAGTTAGTCATATTGGTTTAGTTTTACCGAAAGGAATGATTACCGTGGTTAACCGGCCCAAAGTGGTGGATCTGGAGAAAAAACGAAAAACCCGCACCGGAGGAACCGTATGGGACGGCGAGCGCCTAAAACTGGCGGGTGACGGCCGGGACAAGGGGCAAGAACAAGAACTGGCAATGAGCAAGAAAACAGCCAACAAGAAAAAACTACTGGTGGCCGTGGCCGTGATTATTGCTGCCGCCATGCTGGGTTCGGCCTTTTTAAATTTCTTTTCCGGCATCGGCAGGTAATTCAAGTTGGGGACGGTTTACCGCAGGTGTCCCCGGTTAATGGCTTCCCACAGATACAGCGAGGCAGTGGTGCGGTAGGGCTGCCATTTTTCACCGTACTGCTCAAAATCTTTGGCGCCGGGCGTTTCGTCTAATTGGTAGAGCCACCCCAGTGCCCTCCGCAGGCCCAGGTCTGCAGTGGACAACACATCGGGCCGGCCCAGGGAGAAAATTAAAAACATTTGGGCTGTCCATACGCCGATGCCCTTAACTTTGGTCAAAGCCCCGATAATTTCGTCATCAGGCATTTCGGACAGCCGCTCCAGGTCTAATTCCCCAGATAATACCCGACCGGCCAGGTCCCTGACATAAGTAATTTTCGACATGGAAAAACCGGCCGCCCGCAGCTTTTCTTCATCCAGGGCCAGGATAGTCTCCGGCCTCATCTCGCCACAAGCTTGCAGGGTTCTCTTCCATATAGTTGCCGCAGCTTTAACGGATAGCTGCTGGCCAATAATAGATCGGACCAGTGAAGCAAAGTAGTCCGTCCTCAAAGGCATGGTAAATTCACCAATCAGGTCAATTAGCCCGGCCAATTGGGGGTCGGCAGAGTTAAGTCCTAAAACGGCGTTGCAGTTTTTGGTTAGCTCAAATTGTGCTGCCACTTTGCTCACCCTTTAAATCATGTTTTACCCTGGAAATACTATTAAGATGGTTGTAGTGGGCGCGGCGCTCCGGTGATATCGCTCCGCTCTCTCTTGCAATTCTACTTGTTGTGATCGGAATGGGTTATTGTTACCGCAGGCACAAACTGCCTAGCCGTTTGGCTACGCCCTAAGCAGCCATGAATTCGGGGCTATGACGGGCTAATCAACGCATCCAGGTGCACCGTTCGCTCCGGATATCACCGGATCGCCGCGAAGGCTGGTTTTCATTCTTCTGATGGTGGTGCATTGCGGCATGGTGGTCTATCCTGAAAAATAGACTTTGGGAATGTCATCCTGCCAGGCTTTGGTGCCAGGTGTTGCAACTTCGATTGTCATCCGTAGGGGCACCCCTTGCGGGTGCCCCAATTAATTATTGCGGGGGGATGCGTATACCGGGCACCCGCGAGGGGTGCCCCTACATTAGGACTTTTGTCTTTCCACGATCATGGCAATGCCCATGCCGCCGCCTACACAGAGGGAAGCCAAACCCCACTGCAGGTTTCTCCGCTCCATCTCGTGCAGCATGGTGATGGTGATGCGGGCCCCGGTGGCACCCACGGGGTGTCCCAGACCTACTCCGCTGCCGTTTACGTTAACCAGTTCCCGGTTTAGACCCAACATTTTTTCACAGGCCAGGTACTGGGCGGCAAAAGCCTCGTTAAGTTCAATTATTTCCATATCCGCCAGGCTTTTACCCGCCCGGGCCAGCGCTTTTTTAATTGCCGGCACCGGGCCGTAGCCCATCAGGTCGGGCTCCACGCCGGCTCTGGCGTAGCTGACGATGCGGGCCATCGGCTTAAGATTATGCTGTTTGACTTTGTCTTCCGACATTAGGATTACTGCAGCGGCAGCATCATTTAAGCCCGAGGCGTTGCCGGCGGTCACGGTTCCTTCTTTACGGAAAGCCGGGGCCAACTTGGCCAGAGAAGCCAGGGATAAATCACGGCGGGGGTGTTCATCGGTATCCACCATCTTCGGGTCGCCCTTACGCTGGGGCACCGGCACCGGCACGATTTCCCGTTTAAAGTAACCCTCGTCGATGGCCCGGACAGCGTTCATGTGGCTGCGGTAAGCAACCTGATCCTGCTCTTCCCTGGTGATGCCGTACTTGTCGGCCAGCCGTTCCGCTGTTTCGCCCATCATGATTTTATGGATAGGATCCATTAGTGTCTCCCATAAAGCATCGGTCATCTGGCCGTGCTGCAGGCGCTTGCCCCAGCGGACGTCTTTAAGCACGTAGGGAACCGCACTCATAGCTTCGGTGCCGCCGGCCAGCACCACCTCGGAGTCGCCGGTGGCTATCTGCTGGCAACCGCTGATAATGGCCTGCATGCCCGAGGCACACTGCCTTTGGATAGTCATCCCGGTTACTTCGATAGGCAGCCCGGCATAAAGGGCCGCGGTACGGGCCACGTTGGGCTCGTCAGAGCGCTGGGCGCAGTTACCCAGAATCACATCGTCTATTTCACCGGGATCAATTCCCGCCCGCTTGACAGCTTCATTAATTACCGTCACCGCCAGTTGGTAGGACAGCAAGTTACGAAATGCCCCGCCAAAATCACCAATCGGTGTCCGTGCCCCTGCTACAATGTAAGTTTCTTTCATGATGAATTCCTCCTTCAGCCCAATTTATATCAGCCCAGGCTATTGCAAACTAATGCCATATGGCCACTATACCCTTTAAATCACACCATTTCCCCGCATCCATACCACCACCAAAGCGTTGCCGTTTAACAATTGCATCACTTAATGCATCATGACAACTGCATCTACAGCCGCACTAAACCCCGCCGCAAAAAAGCCAAGCGAGCATTAAATTATTTCCACAGCCAATTTATAAAACCTTTTTGCAAAATGCAAAATTTTGTTTTTTGTAAATTGACCCCTCCTTACACCACTGATGATGCATGATGATGCGTTTAGGGGCACGCCCATCCGCTGCGCGTCACTAGAAGAAAAAAACCAGCCTTCGCGGCGATCCGGTGATTTCCGGAGCGAACGGTGCACCTGGATGCGTTGATTAGCCCGTCATAGCCCCGAATTCAGGCTGCTTAGGGCGTAGCCAACCGGTTAAGCAGCTGATGCCATGCGGTAACAATAACCCACACCGCCCACAACAATAAGAATTGCAAGAGAGAGCGGAGCGATATCACCGGAGCGCCGCGTCCACTACAACCAACTTTAAAAGCATTTTCAGGTTAGACCACCACAGCAAAACGCGGTACCAGCAAAAAAAAGAAAACCAGCCTTCGCGGCGATCTGGTGATTTCCGGAGCGAACGGTGCACCTGGATGCGTTGATTAGCCCGTCATAGCCCCGAATTCAGGCTGCTTAGGGCGTAGCCAAACGGTTAAGCAGCTGATGCCATGCGATAACAATAACCCACACCGCCCACAACAATAAGAATTGCAAGAGAGAGCGGAGCGATATCACCGGAGCGCCGCGTCCACTACAACCAACTTTAAAAAGCATTATCAGAATAGACCTAAACCCGGCCACACCTAAAGCTTTTACCCATAATTCCCCACCAGTTGCCAATTGCACTCCCCTTTAGAAAAATTCTACCCCATCCCGTCAAATGTCGTTTTCACAACTTAAACGGTCTTTTCCTTATTGTGAATGGTCGTTCAGCGAACTCCAGCGGTAGCAAAAAAACCACTAGTCCTATTGATTTTTTACCCTAAATGCAATATCTTTAATATAATGACTGAACGTTCAGTCAGTTATTTAGTCAAGATTACGGAAAGTCTCTCATAAAATCTTAAACCTTTCCGGATCGATACCCGTGCGACACGGGAGTAAGTTACAAATTGTTACAAAAGGAGGACACCGGAAGATGAAGCGCAGCATCAACAAAGCCGCCGTGCTAGGCGCCGGCGTAATGGGCGCAACCATTGCCGGACATTTGGCCAACGTGGGCATTCCCACCTACCTACTGGACATCGTGCCGAATCAACTCACTCCAGACGAAGAGAAAAAGGGGCTGACTCTAGAAAGCCCGCAAGTCCGGAACAGGTTTGCCACGAGTGGAATCCAGCAGTTGCTTAAAGCCAAACCGGCACCGTTATATGTACCGGAAAACGCAGCCCTATTAACACCGGGTAACTTTGAAGACAACCTGAATGTGCTGGCCGAGTGCGACTGGATTATCGAAGTGGTCGTGGAACGGCTGGACATCAAGCAAAGCCTGCTGAAAAAGGTTGAATCCGTCCGCAAGCCCGGGGCCATTGTCAGTTCCAACACCTCAGGTATATCCATCAACAGTATGTGTGAGGGACTGTCCCAGGAGTTTAGACAGCACTTTTTAGGCACCCACTTCTTCAACCCGCCCCGTTATATGAAACTTTTAGAAATCATCCCGGGTAACGATACCCTGCCGGAAATCATGGACTACATGCGCTCCTTCGGCGAGAAGGTGTTGGGCAAAGGGATGGTTATCTGCAAGGATACCCCCAACTTTATTGCCAACCGCATCGGCGTCTACGGCATGTGTTCCACTATCAAGACGATGGTGGAAATGGGCCTGACCGTAGAGGAAGTTGACGCCTTAACCGGACGCGTGATGTGCCGGCCCAAGAGTGCCTCTTTCCGCACCCTGGACATGGTTGGCCTGGACGTCCTGCTGCACGTGGCCAAGAACGTTTACGATGTGGCCACCGACCCCGCTGAAAAAGCCGTTTTTGAAGCGCCCGAATTTATGGGCCAAATGCTGAATAACAAATGGCTGGGCGATAAGACCCGCCAGGGCTTCTATAAAAAGGTTAAGACTGACCAAGGCAGAGAAATACTGGTGCTGGATTACCAGAGCATGGAATACCGGCCCAAGCAAAAACCCAAATTCGCTTCTCTGGCAGCCGCCAAGCAGGCCGGCAAACCAGCCAAGCAAATGAAAGCGCTGCTCGCCGGTAAGGACAAGGGCGCCGAGTTTGCCTGGCGCATCCAGCGTGACGCCATTGTTTACGCCGCCAACCTGCTGGGCGAAATTGCCGACGACATCCAATCCATCGATGACGCCATGCGTTGGGGCTTCAACTGGGATATGGGTCCCTTTGAAGTTTGGGACGCTCTGGGCGTACAGGCTGTGGCCGACCGCATCAAGGCCGAGGGCGGCAAACTGCCCCAGGTGGTTGAAGACCTGCTGGCAGCCGGCAAGACCAGCTTCTATGACAAGAAAGAAGGCTGCCGTTTCTACTTTAACCAGTCCACCAAGGGCGAGGTGCAGGAGCGCATCCCCGAAGGGGTTATCTACCTGGCTCCCCTTAAAGACCAGCATAAAGTAATCAAATCCAACAGCGGCGCCAGCCTGATTGATATCGGAGACGGCGTATGCTGCCTGGAATTCCACAGCAAGGCCAACTCCATCGGTGATGACATTGTAAACATGGTTAACTACTCGGTTAAGGAAGTTGAAAAAAACTACGAGGGTCTGGTGATCGGCAACTTTGGCCAGCACTTCTCGGTAGGCGCCAATCTGTTCCTGGTGCTGATGGAAGCCGAAGACGATGAGTTTGATGATTTAGACATCATGGTGGACGAATTCCAAAAGAGCACCATGCGCCTGAAGTATTGCAAAAAGCCCGTTGTAGCGGCTCCGCACGGCATGGCGGTGGGTGGCGGCTGCGAGATCTGCCTGCACGCGCACCAAGTGAATGCGGCCGGGGAAACTTACATGGGCCTGGTGGAAGTAGGCGTGGGCCTGGTACCCGCCGGCGGCGGCACCAAGGAACTGGCCTTTAGGGCATATGAACTGGAAGCACCCAAGACTGCGGTCACCGTGGGCGGCACCAACACGGTACAGCCCATTATCAACCGCGCCTTTGAAAACATTGCGATGGCCAAAGTGGCCACTAGCGGTTTTGAGGCCATCAAGTTCGGCCTAATGCGCGCCACCGACCGGGTCAGCCCCAATCGCGACCGCATTATCGGCGACGCCAAGCGCCTGGTGCTGGAAATGGCCGCGGCCGGCTTTGCGCCACTGCAGCCGAAGAAAATTAAAGCTACCGGCACTTCGGGCTACGCTGCTCTGGAACTGGCCATCCAGACCCTGCTATGGGGCAAGCAAATTAGCGAACACGATGCCAAGATCGCCAAGAAAGTCGCCTACATAGTCACCGGCGGCGGCGTGACACCGGGCACCGAGGTCACTGAACAAGACCTGTTAGACCTGGAACGGGAAGCTTTCCTGAGCCTGCTCGGGGAACCCAAAACCCTGGACCGGATGAGACACATGTTGAAATTCAATAAACCACTGAGAAACTAGTTAAAAACGGGGTCAGGCCCTGCATAACTGCATAACTGCCGAGGTTAAAACATGAACTGAAACTTATGCAGTTATGCAGGGCCTGACCCCCTAAGGAGGTAAGCTAATGCGAGAAGCTGTAATCGTCAGCGCAGTACGTACCGCCATAGGCAAGGCGCCCCGGGGCATTTTGAAGAACACCCGCCCCGAACACTTGGGCACCGAGGTCATTAAGGCTGTGGTGGCAAGGACACCCGGTCTGGATCCCGCTGATATAGACGACGTAATTTTCGGCTGCGCCTTCCCGGAAGCCGAGCAGGGCATGAACGTAGCCCGGATGCTCGCCCTCAAGGCCGGCCTGCCCGATACCGTATCGGGCGTCACAGTAAACCGTTTCTGTTCCTCCGGCATTGAATCCATCGCCATCGGCGCCACCAGGGTTATGGCCGGCTTCGCCGACGTATATCTGTGCGGCGGCGTGGAGAGCATGAGCCAGGTGCCTATGGGCGGCAATAAGTGCGTGCCCGACCCCGAGCTGATGGAAATTTGCCCCGAGGCGTACATGGGCATGGGCCTGACCGCTGAAAACGTAGCTGCCAGGTACGGTATCACCAGAGAAATGCAAGATGAATTCTCGGTGGGCAGCCACGCCAAAGCAACCAGAGCCATCTCTGAAGGACGGTTCAAGGAGCAGATCCTGCCCCTGACCCTGGTCCAGAAATCCAGAGCCAAAGGTAAACTGGTCGAGAAATCCTTTGTATTTGATACCGACGAGGGCGTGCGCCCCGGCACCACTATGGAAACCCTGGCCAAGCTGCGCCCGGCATTTATGACAGGCGGCTCGGTCACCGCAGGCAACAGTTCCCAAACCAGCGACGGCGCTTCCGCAGTGATGGTGATGAGCCGCGAAAAGGCAGATGCCCTGGGCTTAAAGCCCCTGGCTATTTTCCGCTCCTATGCTGTGGGCGGCTGCCCGCCGGAAGTAATGGGCATCGGCCCCACCGTGGCCATTCCCAAAGCGCTGAAATTGGCCGGCATCACCAAAGATCAAGTCGACGTGTTTGAGCTGAACGAAGCATTCGCGGCCCAGGCGCTGGCCAGCATTAAAGTGCTGGATCTGGATCCCGCCAAAGTGAACTTCAACGGCGGCGCAGTCGCCCTGGGTCACCCGCTGGGCTGCACCGGCGCCAAATTGACCACCCAACTGATTTACGAAATGAAGCGCCAGGGCGCCCGCTACGGCGTAGTAAGCATGTGCATCGGCGGCGGCATGGGCGCAGCCGGCGTGTTTGAGATGGTTGATTAATAAATAAAATAAATTTATAACTCCAGAAAGGGGTAAGTTAAAATGCAAAAGGGCGGTATGTTTTTACTGGAAAACATTGACCCAAACCAAATCTTTACTCCGGAAGATTTCGCCGACGAGCACAAGATGATTGCCGAAACCGTTGACGACTTTGTAGAAAATGAAGTAGCACCCAAAATAGAAGAACTGGATAAGCAACCCCCGGGCATGATGCGCTCACTGATGGAAAAAGCCGGCGAAATTGGCATCCTCTCCGCCGACATTCCTGAAGAATATGAAGGCGACGAAATGGGCAAAATTGCTTCCGCCATTATTGCTGAAAACGTTGCCGGCGGCGGCTCCTTCTCGGTTAGCCACGGCGCCCATACCGGCATTGGCTCTCTGCCCATCATCCTCTTCGGTACCGAAGAGCAGAAGAAAAAGTACCTGCCCGGGCTGGCCACCGGTAAACTGATTGCCGCTTATGCCCTCACCGAGCCGATGGCCGGTTCAGACGCGCTGGGCTGCCGCACCAAGGCTGTGCTTACCGAAGACGGCAAACACTACATCATGAACGGGGAAAAAATCTTCATCACCAACGCCGGTTTTGCCGACGTGTACATTACCTACGCCAAGGTGGACGGTGAAAAATTCAGCTGCTTTATCGTTGACCGGGACACCCCCGGGTTCTCGGTAGGCCCGGAAGAAAAGAAACTGGGCATCAAAGGTTCCTCCACCTGCTCCCTGGTCTATGAAGACGCTCTGGTGCCGGTGGAAAACATGCTGGGCGAAATCGGCAAAGGCCACGTGATTGCCTTTAACATCCTAAACATCGGCCGTTACAAGCTGGGCGCAGGCGCCACCGGTGCTGCCAAGCGGGCTCTGGCCTCGGCTGCCAAGTACGCCCTGGAGCGCCAGCAGTTTAACCTGCCCATCGCCAAATTCGGTATGATTAAGAACAAGATTGCCTTGATGGCTGCCAAAGCTTACGCTTCGGAGAGCCTGCTATACCGCATGGTGGGTGATATTGAAGAGTCACTGGAAGGTAAAACCGATGGTAAAGAAATCGGCGCCACCATTGAGGACTACGCCGTTGAGTGTTCCATCGCCAAAGTTCACGCCTCTGAAGCTCTGGACTTTTGTGTGGACGAGTGCTTGCAGATTCACGGCGGTTACGGTTATACCCAAGAGTTCGTGGCCGAGCGTTATTACCGCGACAGCCGGATTAACCGGATTTTTGAAGGCACTAACGAAGTTAACCGTTTAATCATTCCCGCCACCCTGCTGCGCCGCGGCATGAAAGGGCAACTGCCCTTACTGCAGGCCGCTCAGGCTCTGGTCGGCGAACTGACCTCGCTGCGGGCCAAAGCGCCTACCGGTGACGAGGCTCCGCTGGAGATTGAATTTGATATGCTGGACCGTGCCAAGAAGCTGTTCCTGATGGTGGGCGGCAGTGCGGCCCAGAAATATATGCAAAAAATCGCTAAAGAGCAGGAAATTATCGAGATTATGGCTAATATGGCCATAGAGGTTTACGCTATTGAAAGCGCGCTGCTGCGGGCTAAAAAAGCTCTGGACACCGACCCGGAAAGCGCCGAGACCAAGGTGGAACTGGCCCTGGCCTACACCTACGACGCGTTCCCCAAACTGGATGCCTGGGCCAAACAAGCTATGGCCTACATGTTTGACGGCGACATGCTGCGCACCAATCTCAGCGTAGCCAAACGCCTGTGCAAGTACACCCCGATCAACGTAATCGCTGTACGCCAAAAGATTGCCGCCAAGGTTTTCGAAGCCGGCAAATACGTAGTTTAATTTTCTGAGCCCGTATACTAAAGCCGCGCCGGGTTCACGGCGCGGCAAATATTCACGGGAGGAGGTGGCTCATGGCCAAACGCACCGGAGAAAAATATAACGCTATCATTGAAGCAGCGGTCAAGGTAATTGCGGAAAATGGCTACCACAACTCCCAGGTATCCAAGATTGCCAGGGAAGCGGGAGTGGCCGACGGCACCATCTATCTGTACTTTCAGAATAAGGAAGATGTGCTGGTATCGCTTTTCAAGGTTAAAATGGGAGATTTTACAGCCAGTGCCCGCCAGGAGCTAAAACAACTGGAAAACCCGTACGAAAGATTGGCTAAGTTAATTAGTATGCATTTCATGATGCTGGAAGCCGACCGTAATCTGGCCCTGGTGTTGCAGATACAATTGCGCCAGTCGGACGCTTTTATTCGTAAAGGAATTGCCGCCCCTCTGAAAGACTACTTTAAAATTGTCGAAGAAATTATTGAGCAGGGTATCAGCACGGGGGTTTTTAGAAGCGACCTTAATAAGAAGTTGACCCGGCAGATTGTTTTCGGGGCGATGGACGAAGTGGCCACCTCGTGGGTAATGTCGCAGCACAATTATAAACTGACGGACCAAATTGAGCCGGTCTACAATCTACTGGCCCGGGCGATGTCCACGGACGGTGCCTGCCAGGCCTTTCCAGCCAAGCTTTTAAACAAAGCCGGATAAATTTTTAACATAATTATGCTCCATAAAGTAAGGGCCTTACGACAACATACACCTTGTCGCAAAGCCCTTTATTTTTTGCAACCACCTGACTACTGAATACTACTTCTTTCTATTGACCCCTAGCGAATCGTTTAGCACGTCTTCATAGGCCGCACCTAAAGCCACCACATCGCCACAGCCGGACAAGGCCAGCCACTGCCCCTCGATTTGTACCAACACCGGAGATTCCAACGTCATTTTAAAACACCTCCCTTAATCAAACAAGCTTCTTTCAACCTTTGAACCTGATGTGAATTAAAGTCCGGAAAATAAATAAAGGCCACCCCGTTAAAGGGTGGCCTTGCAAACTCTAAAACCGTCTAAATCGGTTTTATGTCCACACCCGTACCGGATTTCCAGCTAGCTTTGGAATTATGCAACACAAATTGCCCACACATGCACATGTCGGTGCACATGAGGGTCATGGTTGTAGTTGTGCAATTATAACGCGCTGCATTACCCATAGTTAACATTCCTTCCGGAGAATCTTTTCGATAAATTGTGCTTTAAAAACTTGTATACAATGTACCATTAATTTACCTGTAAGTAAATAGCTGTTTTATCCTTGATCAATAACTTCTTTGTTTGCTGCAGCCTCCAATCGATCCAGGCGCTCCAAAATGGTCTTGGTATTTGCCCAGGCAGCTACCGAAGCAGCCGCGGTTAAAAGAATCACCGCCAACAATAAAGATTCCATCCAGCCTCACATCCTGTTTAAAGTATTTTGTCCAACTATAGTATATAACGGCAGATTACGTACGTAAAATAGCAACGCGCGCCAACAAACCACATGGCGCGCGTCTTTCAAAATATAGCTTAACTTATGCAGCACTGCCAACTGTTAAGGGGCATCAAACACCTGGCCCTCGTTCTTCATAAAGGTCTCCAGAGCGCCGTCCCGGTCGATTGGGTTGTCGGTGGCAGTGGCGTTGCCGGCGAAGTACTTGACTAGACCGCAGTACATGGCGTAAGCCAATTTACGCTGGTATTCCGCATCTAACATCATTTTTTCTTCCTTGGGGTTACTAATAAACCCTACTTCCACAATGGCAGCAGGCATTTTGCTATTGCGGGTGGTGTAGTAATCCACCGCTTTGGCTTTACGGTTTGTATTACCCAACACCCGGATCATTTCCGCCTGGATGGATTCAGCCAGGGCTTTACCCTCTTCGGATCCGGGCTGGTAAAAAACCTGGGCCCCGTGCTCCCGCGGCCCGGATTTAAAACAATTGACGTGCACGCTTAAATATATATCCGCCCCGTTTTTTTCCGCCAGGGCCAGCCGCCTGGACAGATCCTGTCTTTTGCGGGTGATTAAACGGCTCCCGTCGGGGTCGCTAAGGTCTATGTCGGATTCCCTGGTCATTAACACCACGGCCCCTGCTCCGGTCAGGGTTTCCTTTAGCTTCTCCGACACGGCCAGGGTTATTTCCTCTTCCTCCACCCCGGAATTCCCTTTGGAACCCGGGTCGATACCCCCGTGCCCGGGATCTACCGCGATAATCCTACCGGCCACCGACCAGGACATGGCTGATACCCGCCTGTCCTCAATACCGCCGGCCACCACCCTCGAAATGTAGAAACCGGTCATTAAAACAATAACCATCAACAATAGGAAACGTTTTTTGACTCTAAATACCCTGATCACTAGGCCACCCCTTCCGGCAATTAACAAGCAGGGCTTGTTCCACCTCTAAAAAAATATGCCGGGACAAGGTCGGTTATGAGAAAAAATTTATAAAAGTACTCAGGAGTAAAGTAGTCAGTAATCAGTAATCAGAATAACGGAACTACCGGCCTTTCATGCCACTACGGTAAGGTGTCAGGTGTTGCAAGTTGAAAGTTGCGTATTTTACAGCTTTCAACTTGCAACACCTGGCACCAAAGCCCAACCAGAAAGTTGTATTCGTTTATCGTGGCGCTCAAAGTGCACAATAGTTTATGGAAAATGTCCTCCTCATCAAAGGAGATTACCGCGTAAAGGGAATTAATCAGTTTTATAATAAAAAAGAGACGATAATCGTTTGGCAACGATACCGTCCCTTTTAAATGCAGTTTTTTGATTAACGTTTTGAGTACTGGGGAGCACGACGGGCTTTTTTAAGACCGTACTTGCGCCTTTCCTTCATCCGCGGGTCGCGGGTGAGGAACCCAGACTTTTTGAGTATCGGCCGCAAATTGGGGTCAGACTCCATCAGAGCACGGGCAATGCCCATTCTGACGGCTCCCGCTTGGCCGCTGACGCCGCCGCCCAGAACCTTGCAAATAACATCGAAACGGCTAAGAGTTCCGGTTACCTCCAGGGGTTGACGGGCAATGATCTCCAGCGATTTTCTACCAAAATACTCATCTATGCTTTTTTTATTAACTTCGAATCTGCCTTCGCCGGGGCGTAAAAAAACCTTGGCGATTGCATTTTTTCTGCGTCCTGTGCCGTAAAACTGAACCAGGGCCACTCGCGTTCCTCCTTCCGACCGTTACTGTTCCCACATGACAGGCATTTGCGCCTGATGTGGGTGATCTGCGCCTCTGTAAACCCGCAGTTTAGTAGCCATATCCCTGCCCAAACTGGTATGGGGCAGCATGCCTGTGATGGCCCTTGTTACAGCCAATTCGGGCTTGGTTTGCATCAGTTTGTCGTACCTGGTGGCTTTTAAACCGCCCGGGTAACCCGAGTGCCTGTAGTAAAACTTTTGTTGCAATTTGTTGCCGGTTAATACTACTTTGTCGGCGTTAATGACAATCACGTGGTCCCCAGTGTTAACGTTAGGGGTGAAATCAGGCTTGTGTTTGCCTCTTAAAATCTTCGCCGCTTCGGCTGCAATGCGTCCGAGCACCTTACCTTCGGCGTCGATTATGTACCACTTGCGCCGTACTTCATCCGGCTTGGCCATAAAGGTCGTCCTCATCAATATTACCTCCCAATGACAGAAAGAAACCAGTGGCATCCGGGGGCTCATCGGGTGCCATAGGATTTCGCACATACGTGTATTTTATTACAAGGCAAAGCCACTGTCAAGCCCTCGGTGCCGGGTGTTGCAACTTGCAAGTTAAAAAATCTTTGATTATCAACTTGCAACTTGCAACACCTGGCACCAAAGCCTACCACCCAGCCTAAATCTAATAATCCACCCGTTCCAGACACAGCCCCTGTGGCGGCAGGGTGGGGCCGGCCATTACTCTAGCCCGGGATTCGAGCACCTGGTTTACATATTCGGGTTTAGCCCTGCCCATCCCCACCTGGACCAGGGTACCGGCCATAATGCGAACCATGTTGTATAAAAATCCGCTGCCGCAGAAAACGAAGTGTACCAGGGAGCCCTCCCGTTTCACTTCGGCCCGGTAAATTTCACGCACCGTATCCCGGACTGTTGAGCCGGATGCCTGAAAGCACTTGAAGTCGTGGCGACCAGTCAGCAATGAAGCAGCCGCAGCTATGGCCCGGTCGTCCAGGGGTATGGGCACAAAGGTGCTATACAGGCGGTGAAAGGGGGACGGCATCCGGGCGTTCCAGATACTATAGCGATACGTCTTGGCCCGGGCAGAAAACCGGGCGTGGAATTCCGGGGGCACCTCTTGGGCCTCGGTAACCACAATATCACCCGGCAGCACGCCATTTACCGCCAGGGGGATGCGCTGGGCCGGAATAGGCCAGCCGGCAGCGTTAAAGTTGACCACCTGCCCCCGGGCGTGTACCCCGGCGTCGGTACGGCCGGCGCCGATAACCTGCGTTCTATGGCCGGTGAGACGCTCCAGACAGGCTTCCAGTTCTTCCTGTACAGTTGCCAGCCCGGTGCCCCTCTGCTCCTGGAATCCGTGATAATGAGTGCCGTCATAGGCCACATTAAGCTTAATATTACGCAAGGGGTATCTCCTTCTGGTCTTTCGGTGCCTGGTGCTAGGTGTTGCAAGTTGCAAATCTTTGATTTGCAACTTGCAACACCTGGCACCAAAGCCTACCACCCAACCTACTCTGATTCAAGTCGGGGACGGTTCTTGACTTGAATCCACCCCCAGCCTGCAACACCGGCGCCTAGCCTACCACATTAAGCGTGTACCCCACACAAAGACCAGGAGCATGGCGGTGGCAGCTATAGCGGCGTAATCTCCTGCTACAAATCGTAATTCGGTCAACCGGGATCGGGGTGCCCCCACCTGGTAACAGCGCAGTTCCATAGCCAGGGCCAGATCATCGGCCCGGCGGAATATGTTGGTCAGCAGCGGTACCATAAAGGGCACCAGTCCCCGAACCCGTTCCCTGATGCTGCCGTGGGTGAAATCGGCCCCTCGGGATTGCTGTGCCATTAGTAGCAGCCTGGCTTCATCAAACAGGGTGGGTACAAAACGCAGGGCCAGGTTCATAATCATAGCCAGTTCACGCACCGGTACTCTTAACCGGATTAGTGGTGATAATAACCATTCCAGGCCGTTGGTCAGCTGCAGGGGGGTGGTGGTAAATGTAATTACCGAGGCCACCACCAGCAGAATACCCAGCCGCCAGAGCAGCAGAGCCCCCTGTACCAGGCCAGGTTCGGAAATGTTAATCCAGCCTAGGTGGACCAGCGGTTCGCCAGGGGTAAAAAACGCTTGCATGGTAAAACTTAGCAAAAGTAGTACCCACAGAGGCTTCATGCTTCGCCAGTACACGCCGGGGCGTAGCCCGGAAAGCCCAGACACCACAGCAAGCCATAGCGTTACTGCTGTAATTGCAGGCCAGAAGCCGGCAAGCAGTATCGCCGGCACGACCAGGGCGGCAGCTAAAAGCTTGGCCCGGGGATCCATCCGGTGTACCGGAGAACGGCCGGGCAGGTACTGCCCCATCGTTATACCGCTTAACATGCTGCACATACCTCCTCGGTGCCAGAGCCTACCCCCCAACCTCACTCCTGCAACTTGCAACAATTCGCATCTTGCAACACCTGGCACCACTCAGAGCATTACCGCTAGCAGCCGGGCTGCTTCTGCCGGGTTAAGCGGGGTTTTAGGCAGGTTTATGCCTGCTGCAGCTAGACGGCGGGTTAGCTCCACTGTAAAAGGTGGCTCCAGACCGGCCTCGTCAAGCAGATCGCAGCGGCTTAATATTTCTGCGGTGGGACCGACGGCCAGTAGGCGTCCTTTTTTTAACAGCGCCAGGCGGTCAGCATAAAGGGCTGCATCGTCTAGCTGGTGGGTAATTAAAATTACCGTGGTTCCCTGACTAACCTGCAGTTCTTTAATTCGCTGCAGTATGCTTTCCCGGGCCCGGGGTTCCAGGCCGGCTCCCGGTTCGTCTAAAATTAAAATATCCGGGTGCATGGCCAGCACACCGGCAATAGCAGCCCGACGAAGCATACCGCCGCTAAGCTCAGCGGGGTCTGTCCGCAGCATGTCTTCCGGCAGGCCCACCGCCGCGGCCGCTTGGGATACCCGTTCGCTTAGGGCCTGTCCGGCCAAGCCGGTGTTGCGGGGCCCGAAGGCGATGTCTTCATGAACTGTGGCACTAAATATCTGTCGTTCGGGAAATTGGAACACCAAGCCCACCCGGCGCCATAACTGGCGGCGAAATTTTTTATCGGCTACATCCCCGTCCAGTATGCGTACCCGGCCGGCAGTGGGTGCCAATAGACCGTTTAGGTGCCGCACCAGTGTGGATTTACCGCTGCCGGTGGCACCCGCCAGGGCCAGTGTCTCTCCCTGATCCACTGTTAGGCTGATATCCTGCAAGGCCGCAGTTTCCAGCGGCGTGCCCGGGAAATATGTATGGGTTAAGTTTTCTATTTTAATGCACGGCATAAGAAATGTACCATGTCTTCCAAGTTTACTATACCAGCCGGCACATTAATGTCCCGGGCGGCCAGGCATCCGGCCAGTTCGGCTGCAGGTGGCAGGGCCAGCCCCAGGCGCTGCAGTAGTTCGGGCCGGCTGAAAACGGTTCCGGGGCTGGCGTCGGCCTGCAGTTTGCCTTCCGCCAGCACCCACACCCGACCGGCCTCGGCGGCTTCCCCCATGTGGTGGGTAACCTGGAGCACTGTAGTACCTTTAGCCACCAGATTTTTAAGTACGCCAAGCACCTCGCGCCGGCCACGGGGGTCTAGCATGGAGGTGGGCTCATCCAGTACCAGGCAGGATGGTTCAAGAGCCAACAGCCCGGCTATGGCCAGGCGTTGTTTTTCGCCCCCGGAAAGCAAATGCGGCGGGCGGTCCCGTAACCGGTCCAACCCTACCGCTGCAATGGCGTATTCCACCCGCCGGCGTACCTCGGGAGAGGGCAGGTTGAGGTTTTCCGGCCCGAAGGCCACATCTTCCTCGACCCGGGCGGCAACCAACTGGTTATCGGGATTTTGCAGCACCAGCCCCACCCGGCGCCTGATGGCGCCTATTACAGACGGGTCCGCAGTATCCATACCGTCCACCTTGACCCAACCTGCTGCCGGGCGCAACGCGCCTGCTGCCAGGCCGGCCAGGGTTGACTTACCAGATCCGTTGGGGCCGATTAGGGCGATAAATTCACCCCGCCGCACCCCGGCGCTAAAATCATGGATTACCGACCCGCCTCCCGGGTAGGCAAAAAAAACATGTTCAAATTGGATCAGGTAATCATTTGAGCTGGTCATTAAATCACAACCTAACCTAAGACCCTGGTGCCAGGTGTTGCAACACCTGGCACCAAAGGCCCTAAAAAGCCAATAGGAAATCGCAATAGCGATTTCCCCCGGCCGGTATTTCCCCCGATTAGACTAGTTCCAGTTGCACCATTTGGGCGGCGTCACCGCGCCTGTAGCCAAGTCTGACAATACGGGTATAGCCGCCTTGACGTTCAGCGTACTTGGGCCCGTAAGTATCAAACAGCTTGCGCACCACTTTTTCTTCATAGATGTAATCCATCGCCTGCCGGCGTGCGGCCAGGTCGCCCTGTTTGGCCAGGGTAATCATCTTTTCTGCAAGACTGTTTACTTCCTTGGCCCGGGTTTCTGTGGTATTTATGCGCTCATCACGTAAAAGGGAGGTTACCAGGTTGCGCAACATGGCCTTTCTGTGGCCAGTATTGCGGCCTAATTTAGAGTAAGCCACCTTTATCACTCCTTACTCACTCATCTTCATTCCGCAGGCCCAAGCCCAATTCAGTAAGCTTGTTTACGACCTCTTCCAGCGATTTTTTGCCCAGGTTGCGTACCTTCATCATGTCCTCTTCGTTACGCTGGATTAATTCATCCACGGTATTAATCCCGGCACGTTTGAGGCAGTTATATGAACGTACACTGAGGTCTAGTTCCTCGATGGGCATTTCCAGTATTTTGTCTTTTTGCTCTTCTTCTTTTTCCACCATAATCTCTACATCGTCGGTGGTTTCGGTAAGCCTGATAAACAGGCGCAGGTGTTCGCTCATAATTCTGGCGCTTAGGCTGATAGCTTCATCGGACCGGATACTGCCGTCGGTCCAAATCTCCATCGTCAGTCTGTCGTAGTCAGTACGCTGACCCACTCTGGTGTTGTCAACATTGTAGCTAACCTTACGCACTGGGGTGAAGATCGAGTCCACCGGGATGACCCCGATGATGTGGTCGCCTTTTTTGTTCCGATCGGACGGCACATAACCGCGGCCTTTGGAGATGGTCATTTCCATGAACAACCGGCCTCCGTCGTCTAAGCTGGCGATATGCATATCCTGGTTTAGTATTTCCACATCGGCATCGGTCAGAATGTGGGAGGCTTTAACCTGCCCTTCATTCTGGGCCTCGATACGCAGTACTCTTTCCTCGTCGGTGTACATCTTCACGCACAGACCCTTAAGATTAAGGATGATGTCGGTAACATCTTCCTTAACACCGGGGATGGTGGCAAACTCGTGCAGCACCCCTTCAATTTTAACCGAGGTTACCGCGGCGCCGGGCAGAGATGACAGTAAAATACGCCTGAGTGAATTGCCCAGTGTGATACCGTAACCCCGCTCCAGCGGTTCGACAACGAACTTGCCGTAGCTCTTTTCTTCATCTGATTCCACACACTCAATTTTGGGCTTCTCTATTTCCAACATATCTTAGATTAACCCCTCCTTAGGACGGAATGGGATTACCCCTGTTGCGCACCCTCTTACTTGGAGTACAACTCCACGATCAAAGTTTCCTTGACGGGGGTGTCTATCTGATCCCGGGAGGGCAGTGCCACAACCCGGCCTTTTTGCTGGTCGGCATCATATTCCAACCATGCCGGGGGAGTATTGTCAGCAGCACGCTCGAGCAATTCTTTAATCCGCGGGGAGGACTCTTTGCTTTTCTCCCGTACGGTAATTTCGTCACCCGCCCGTACCATGAATGAACCGATGGTGACTTTGCGACCGTTAACCCGGAAATGACCGTGCAGGATTAGCTGACGGGCTTCACTGCGGGAAGCACCCAGGCCGAGACGGTGAACTACGTTATCCAGACGGCGCTCTAAAAGGCGCAGCAGGTTCTCACCGGTAACACCGGGTTGTCTGGCGGCCTTAAAATAGTTGTTGCGGAACTGCTTTTCCAGTACCCCGTAAAAACGGCGGGCTTTTTGCTTTTCACGCAATTGCAAACCGTATTCGGAAACTTTTTTACGTCCCTGGCCGTGCTGGCCGGGGGGATAACTGCGACGGTCGATACCGCATTTGCCGGTATAGCAACGGTCACCTTTTAAGTACAGTTTCAGTCCTTCACGACGGCATAACTTGCACTGTGGTCCGGTATACCTTGCCATGTACTTTCAAACACCTCCTTTAGACTCTCCGACGCTTGGGCGGCCGGCAGCCGTTATGGGGAATGGGAGTAACATCTTTAATCACGCTTACTTCCAGGCCGGCGGCCTGCAGCGAGCGAATGGCGGCCTCACGGCCGGCACCCGGGCCCTTCACGGTTACTTCCAATTCTTTCATGCCGTGGTCCATAGCCTCCCGGGCAGCCTTTTCGGCGGCCATTTGGGCGGCAAAGGGGGTGCTTTTACGTGAACCCTTAAAGCCCACCACACCGGCACTAGCCCAGGATATAGCGTTGCCCCTCATGTCGGTGATGGTTACCACTGTATTGTTAAACGTGGACTTGATGTGCGCCACGCCCGACTCAATGTTTTTGCGTTCCCTCTTTTTTGTTCTGGTAGTTCTACGCGCCATTAGTTACAGACCCCCCCTTTACTTCTTCCTACGTACGCCTACGGTACGCTTGGGACCTTTACGGGTCCTGGCATTGTTCTTGGTATTCTGTCCGCGTACAGGCAGGCCACGACGGTGGCGCAAGCCCCTGTAACAGCCAATTTCCATCAGCCGCTTAATGTTCAGCGCAATCTCTCTGCGCAGATCACCCTCGACGCGGAAGTTCTTTTCAATAATATCCCGCAGCCTGGTTACCTCTTCTTCGGTCAAGTCCCTAATCCTGGTGTCGACACTAATGCCGGACTGGGCCAGAATTTTTTGTGACATGGGCTTGCCGATACCATAGATGTAGGTAAGGCCAATCTCTGCCCTTTTATCCCGCGGTAAATCGACACCCGCGATACGTGCCATCCTTTAACAACACCTCCGTTTACCCTTGCCGTTGTTTATGCTTCGGGTTTTCGCAAATGACCATAATCTTGCCCTTACGGCGTATGATCTTGCATTTTTCACATATTGGTTTCACAGAAGGCCTAACTTTCATTTTACTACCTCCCTGGGCCCCGACCATAGACCCTTAGGTTTTGGTTGCCGTATCAGTTTGATTTATTTGTAGCGGTACACAATCCTACCCCTGCTTAAATCGTAGGGTGAGAGTTCCACCATGACCCGGTCTCCGGCCAGGATGCGGATAAAGTTCATCCTTATTTTTCCGCTTACGTGAGCCAGTACCCTGTGCCCATTCTGCAGTTCTACGCGGAACATCGCGTTCGGCAGCGGCTCAATTACGGTACCTTCCACTTCGATTACGTCTTTGTCCTTGCCTGACATTAGATTAAAAACCAACCTCCTTCAAGAGGAATACCAGATGGGGTTTCAATCGAGGACATTCACTCGACCTCAAAGGGCTTCCAATCGGGGACATTCCTCGACCTCAAAGGAATGCCTATTTACTGAGGTGTGTCCCCGTACCGCTTTCGGTGTGTCCCCGTACCGCTTTCGGTGTGTCCCCGTACCGCTTTCGGTGTGTCCCCGTTCCTTATACGTTATCCCCTATCCTCATCTTTTTTTCTCTCATGGTCATCCACCAAACGCTGAATGGCCCGCCGCAGCTCAGGATTGGTAACACGCGCACCTGAGTTCAGCTTTTCGGCAATTTCTTCGGCGACTACAGGATAATATTTAAGATGCCTGACGTTCTTCTTTTTAGGGTTTTCCACCCGCCGGAGTGTCCCGTCGACAACACGTACGAACCTGTCACCCTCGAAATTAATCACCAGATATATTTTGCCGCTGTCCCTGCCGGACATGGAAACCACTAACTGGCCCGGAACCGCTTTTCCTTCCATCACTTCACTCTCCCGAACCCGCCGGTAGATTTAAACCAAGGTCATAATCAACGGCTCGCCGTCGGTTATGGCGATGGTATGTTCAAAATGAGCGGAAGGTTTGGCGTCCCCCGTAACCACTGTCCAGTTATCCGTAAGGGTATGCACCTGGTAGGTGCCCATGTTCACCATCGGTTCTAATGCTAATGTCATTCCCGGTTTCAACCTCGGACCACGTCCGGGGCGACCGAAGTTAGGTACCTGGGGTTCCTCGTGCATTTTAGTGCCGATACCGTGCCCCACATAATCCCTGACCACAGAAAAACCGTTCTCTTCCACGTATGTCTGCACTGCATGCGATATATCGGAGAGCCGGTTTCCGGCACGGGCTGCGTTGATGCCCTTGGTCAGAGCATCCCTGGTAACTTCAATCAGCTTTAGTACATCCGGCGCTATATCGCCCACTGCGAATGTTTGGGCGTGATCGCCAAAATAACCATTTATTTCCGCCCCAACGTCAATACTGATAATATCTCCATTTGCCAGTTTTTTTAAACCGGGAATACCGTGCACCACCTGTTCGTTAACCGATGCACAGATGGTGGCGGGGAAACCATAAAGACCCTTAAACGCCGGCTTGGCGCCCTTGGATAAAATGAATTCCTCGGCAATTCGGTCCAGTTCCGCAGTGGTTACCCCGGGCTTGACGGCCTTGGATACTTCAACCAGAGCTCCCGCCACAATCCTGCCGGCTTCCCGCATGTAGGCCAGTTCCTGACCGGATTTGCAGATGATCATTTTTCCGACACTCCCGACTACTTAATGAATCCCTGGTAACTGCGCATTAGCAGGTGGGATTCAATTTGTTTCATCGTGTCAAGCGCCACGCCGACGACAATCAAAAGGGCGGTACCACCAAAATAGATATTGGGTATGCGTGTGGCTAACAAGATAAAGTTTGGCAATATGGCAACTATCGCTAAAAATACCGCTCCGGCCAAGGTTATGCGGTTCATCACCCGGGCAATGTATTCCGCAGTAGGCCGGCCAGGTCTGATGCCCGGCAAGAAACCGCCGTATTTTTTAATGTTATCGGCTACATCCACCGGGTTCATAATCACCGCGGTATAGAAATACGTAAAGCCGATAATCAAAAGAGCATAAAACGCCGTGTGTGCGGCACTACCCCAACCAAACCAATTAACGTAAAATTGCGCTATCGCCGAATTGGTAAACCAGGAGGCAATTTGCTCCGGAAACATCAAGATTGATGAAGCGAAAATAACTGGGATAACACCAGCCTGGTTCACTTTTAATGGTAGATGCGTGGTCTGGCCGCCATATACCCGGCGTCCTACCACTCGTTTGGCGTACTGTACCGGGATTCTGCGCTGCCCTTCGTTTACCCTAACTATCGCAGCGATGACCACTGCGCCGATAACTACAAGGAGCAGCAGGCTAAATACGTTAATTGTACCGGCCTGAAACTGCATGTAAAGGTTAATGATCCCCTGAGGCAGACTACTAACGATACCGGCAAATATCAAGAGCGATATACCGTTACCAATACCGCGCTCGGTAATCTGCTCACCAAGCCACATTAATAGCGTGGTACCGGCCACCAGAGTAATTACTATGACGGCTATTGAAGTGAATCCCGGTGTTGAGAGAGCACCGGTTTTACTCAACAGTGCGCTCATCCCGACTGCCTGCAAGAAGGCTAGAATAACAGTAAAGTAACGGGTATACTGGGATATCTTTTTACGCCCTTCATCGCCTTCCTTGGAAAGCTTCTCCAGGTGTGGGATAACCACTGTCAGCAGGTTCATGATGATGGAGGCGTTAATGTAGGGAATGATACTCATGGCGAAAACCGAGAAAGCTTTAAAAGCACCGCCAGATATGACATCGAAAAAGGAAAACAGCATGCCGTCAGCTATGAGTTCATTGAACCTGACCACGTCAACGCCTGGGACGGGTACATGTGCGCCCAGTCTAAAAATGAAGATCATGGCCAGGGTGAACAACAGCTTGGTGCGCAGTTCGCTAACCTTAAAAGCCCCTTTTAGGCCATCCACCAATGAAGACAATTATATCACCTCGGCCTTGCCGCCTGCGGATTCGATTTTTTCCACCGCAGACTTGCTGAATGCGTGGGCCCTAACAGTGAGGGCTTTTTCAAGGTTCCCGGAACCCAGAATTTTTACTCCGTCAGACGTTTTCTTGATGACCTTGGCTTCAAGCAGGGTTTCGGGTGTTACCTCGGCACCGTTCTCGAAGCCGTTTAATTTATCCAGGTTAATGGCCACTATTTCTTTTTTGAAAGGAGCATTGCTGAAGCCGCGTTTGGGCATCCGGCGCTGCAGAGGCATCTGACCGCCTTCAAAACCAGGCCTTACGCCGCCACCGCTGCGCGAATTTTGACCATTGTGCCCACGCCCGGCGGTTTTACCCAGCCCGGAACCGATACCTTGACCCTTGCGGGTGGGCTTGGGCCTGGAACCCGGTGTGGGTTTCAGTTCATGCAGGTTCATGGTACACCTCCTTAACAACTTTCATCAATTGGGGACATTCCCTGACTCATTTCAATAGGGACATTGCTAAACCTACAAGTATCCCGATCGGGGACATTCCCTTCCTAAAAGGACTACCCGAACTTCAGCGGGTGTGTCCCCTTTCATACGTTGGGGACATTCCTGTTCCCCAGAGGATTACCCACTCTTCAGCAGGTGTGTCCCCTATCCTTATTGTTCTTCCACTTTAAGCAGGTGGGTAACTTTATTAATCATACCCCTGATTTGGGGTGTGTCTTCCTGAACCACGACACTGTTCGTTTTGGTCAGCCCCAAAGCGCGTACTGTTCTCCGCTGAGGTTCCGGCCGCCCGATCAGGCTCCTGACCAGGGTAATTTTTAACTCACTCACAACACTACCCCCTAACCAAGCAGTTCTTCCACTGTTTTGCCCCGCAGGCGGGCTACCTGTTCAGGCGTTCTAAGGCTTTTAATACCACTTAATGTCGCCCGAACCACGTTGTTGGCGTTGTTGGAACCCAGCGACTTGGACAGTACGTCCTTCACGCCGGCCAATTCCATAATCGCCCGCACCGGGCCGCCTGCTATTACGCCGGTACCAGGTGCAGCGGGCTTTAGCATCACTTTACCGGCACCGAATCTGCCCAAAACCTCGTGGGGGATGGTGGTTCCGATTAGGGGCACCTGCACCAGGTTCTTCTTGGCATCCTCAATGGCCTTGCGGATAGCTTCGGGCACCTCGCCGGCTTTACCTAATCCGGAGCCTACCCGACCTTTGCCGTCGCCCACGACCACCAGGGCCGAAAAGCTGAAGCGCCTGCCGCCCTTGACCACTTTGGCCACGCGGTTAATAAATACTACTTTTTCGGAAAACTCAGATTGAGGTTTCTCGTACTTTGGCTTATCAAACTTTGACACCGATTCCCCTCCTTACGTTGGGACATTCTTCAAACAACTAAAACTCCAGGCCGCCTTCTCTGGCTGCATCAGCCAGAGCTTTGATGCGCCCGTGATAGAGATAACCGGAGCGGTCGAAAACAACCTGTTTGATGCCCTTTTCTGTGGCCCGGGCAGCGATTAGCTTGCCCACTTCCACCGCGGCGTCCCGGTTTCCACCAGAAGCCTTGCCTTTTAATTCGGTCGAAAGGGTGGATGCTGCCACCAGGGTTTCACCCCGGTCATCGTTAATTATCTGGGCGTATATATTGTTTAGGCTGCGGTAAACGTTCAACCTCGGCCTTTCCGCCGTACCGCTGGTTTTTTTGCGGACGCGCAGATGGCGCTTTTTACGCAGCGCGTTACGGTCGGGCTTGTTAATCATGCCGATTCACTCCTTAACCCTGTATTAACGCTTGGCACCGGCCTTACCAACCTTGCGACGGATCCGCTCGCCTTCGTACTTGATACCTTTGCCTTTATAAGGTTCAGGTTCTCTAACTGCACGGATGTTGGCCGCCACTGCACCCACCAATTGCTTGTCGATACCTTTTACTGCTACCTTGGTGACTGCCGGTACCTCAATCTCAATCCCCTCCGGGGGGACCATTTCCACTGGGTGCGAGTAACCCACCGTCAGGACCAGTTTATTGCCCTGCAACGCCGCCCGGTAACCCACGCCTACAAGTTCCAGGTTCTTTTGGAAGCCGGCTGAAACGCCTTGAACCATGTTACTAATCAGAGTGCGGGTCAGACCGTGCAATGACCTGTGCAGTTTATTATCCGACGGCCGCTCCACCACCAGCGTCTTGTCGTCGACTTGCTTAATAATCATATCCTGGTGAAAAACCTGCTCCAACTTCCCCTTGGGACCCTCGACCCGGACGGTGTTGCCCTCCACTGCAGCTTTTACGCTGTCGGGAAGCAGGATAGGTTTCTTGCCGATTCTGCTCATGCCTTACACCTCCTGTTTCCCTGTTTACCAGACGTAGCAGATTACTTCTCCGCCGAGTCCTTGCTTGCGGGCTTTCTTATCGGTCATAATCCCCTGTGATGTTGAAATTATGGCAATACCAATCCCACCCAGCACCTTGGGGATGGAATCTTTACGCGCGTAGACCCGCAAACCAGGCCGGGATATGCGCTTTAATCCGGTTATCACCCGTTCCTTACCGTGGTTGTAACCGAGGTAAACACGCAGCACACCCTGTTTGCCATCCTCAATATATTCAAAGTTCTTAATGAAACCCTCTTCCTTAAGCAACGACGCAATAGCGCGTTTCGTCTTGGAGGCGGGGGCTTCTAACGTGGAATGATAAACCATATTTGCATTCCTGATACGGGTTAAAAAATCGGCAACAGGATCAGTCATAACCATCCCGAGAAAACCTCCTTCCTTTTACCAGCTGGCTTTCCTCAAACCGGGTATTTCTCCTCTGTAAGCCAGCTCCCGGAAACAAATCCGGCAGATCCCGAACTTACGAATATAAGCGCGGGGCCGTCCGCAGATATTGCATCTATTGTATCCCCGCACTTGAAACTTGGGTTCGCGTTGGGCACTGGCAATCATGGATTTCTTGGCCACTTCGTTTCCTCCCTCCTTTATCTTGAGGTGGATTTTTAGTCGTCGGCCATTAGTCTAAAACTACTGACTACTGACTACTGACTACTGACTACTGACTACTGATTACTAATTACTGTTATTACGCCGCTTTAAAGGGCATCCCCATTAGGCGGAGCAGTTCACGCGCCTCTTCGTCGGTCTTGGCGGTGGTCACGATGATGATGTCCATACCCCTGACCTTGTCAATTTTGTCGTAATCTATTTCAGGGAAGATGAGTTGTTCTTTAACGCCCATGCTGTAATTACCTCGTCCGTCGAAGGACTTGGGCGAAATGCCGCGAAAGTCACGCACCCGCGGCAGCGCGATGCTGAACAACCGATCTACGAACTCATACATGCGGTCACCACGCAGGGTTACCTTGCAGCCGATGGTCATGCCCTGACGCAGCTTAAATGCGGCGATGGACTTTTTAGCCTTGGTAACCACCGGGCGTTGGCCGGTGATAATGGTCATGTCGTTAACGGCGTTATCAATAATTTTGCTGTTCTGGATGGCTTCGCCGACGCCCATGTTAACAACTACTTTTTCCAGCCTGGGAACTTGCATTACATTTTTGTAGCCAAACCTTTCCATCATGGCTTTGACTACTTCGCTTCTGAATTTGTCCTTAAGCCTAGGCATACCGTTTCCCTCCTTCCGCCGGGTTAGCTCAGCAGTTCACCGCATTTTTTGCACTGGCGGATAGCTTTGCCGTCTTCCTGAATTTTTTTACCTACCCGGGTTGGTTTATTGCATTTGGTGCAAAACAGCATCACGTTGGAGCTGTGGATTGGTGCTTCCCGTTCCATAATACCGCCC
Source organism: Peptococcaceae bacterium BRH_c8a (assembly GCA_000961575.1). GTDB lineage: Bacteria > Bacillota > Desulfotomaculia > Desulfotomaculales > Desulfallaceae > BRH-c8a. The sequence goes on along the minus strand of LADP01000001.1, from coordinate 23,590 downwards.
TGGGGCAGCTGGCGGGTTGGCTTGGTATGACGTTTCATTTTGTTAACGCCTTCAACGGCAACCCGTGATTTAGCGGGATGCACTTCCAACACCTTTCCTTTTTTGCCGGCGCTCTTACCGCGGATAACCAGTACGGTATCCCCTTTGCGCACATGCACCTTGGGTTTCAACATATCCGTTACACCTCCTGTAGCGCCGTATGGTTACAAAACTTCCGGAGCCAGGGAAACAATCTTCATGTAATCATGGTCGCGCAGTTCCCGGGCTACCGGCCCGAAAATACGGGTTCCTTTGGGGCTCCCGTCGTCTTTAATAATCACGGCGGCGTTTTCGTCAAATTTGATGTAAGAGCCATCGGGGCGCCGGACTTCCTTCTTGGTCCGTACAATTACGGCCTTGATGACGTCCCCTTTCTTAACAACGCCGCCCGGTGTAGCTTCCTTAACAGAAGCAACGATAATATCACCAAGGCTGGCATAACGGCGTCGCGCACCGCCCATAACGCGGATGCACATGAGCCTTTTGGCGCCTGTATTGTCCGCCACCCTGAGCATGGTTTGCACTTGAATCACCAGACATCCTCCTTTACACGGCGGTGGAAGCCGCGGCGGTTAAATCTGTTCGGTCTTGCGGACCACTTCCACGACGCGCCACCGTTTGTCCTTGGACAGGGGCCTGGTTTCCATAATTCTAACCCTGTCACCGATATTACAGACGTTTTCTTCGTCATGGGCCTTATATTTCTTCGAGACCCGGATGGTACGGCCATAAACTGGGTGACGGCCAGTGCTTTCCACCGACACAACCACTGTTTTTTCCATTTTATTGCTGACCACGGTACCGGTCCGGACCTTGCGCATATTGCGTTCAGCCAATTCGGCTAACCCCCTTTTTCAAAACGGGTACTTAATGCTTTTTATTACGCCCGGACGATGCCGATTTCCCTTTCCCGGATAACAGTCTTGACCCGGGCGATATTACGGCGTACTTCTTTAATCCGCATGGCATTGTCAAGCTGTCCGGTGGCCAGCTGAAAGCGCAGCCGGAACAGTTCGTCCTTGGCGTCGTTCATTTTCTTCACCAGTTCCTGGTCGGTAAGCTCACGCAATTCCCTACCCCTCACTAGCCTCACCTACTTCCCCACGTCTTACGAACCTGGTCTTGATGGGCAGCTTATGAGCGGCTAGGCGCATTGCTTCCCGGGCCGTTTCTTCGTCAACCCCGGCCAGTTCAAATAAAATCCGACCTGGTTTAACCACTGCCACCCACCATTCGGGAGCACCCTTGCCGCTACCCATGCGGGTTTCGGCAGGTTTTTTGGTGACTGGTTTATCTGGAAATATTTTAATCCATACTTTGCCGCCCCGTTTAATAAAACGGGTCATAGCGATACGGGCAGCCTCGATCTGGCGGTTGGTAATCCAGCCCGACTCTAATGCCTGCAGCCCGTACTCCCCGAAATGGACGTCGTTTCCGCCCTTGGACTTGCCTTTAAAGTCGGCGCCGCGGCGTTGTTTGCGATATTTAACCCTCTTCGGAATGAGCATCGAGCCTATTCGCCTCCTTTACCGGCAGCTGTCTTTCTGGCTTCCGGCAGTACTTCTCCTTTGTAAATCCAAACTTTAATACCAATTTTACCGTAGGTGGTATTGGCCTCTGCAAAACCGTAGTCGATATCGGCGCGCAGTGTATGCAAGGGCACTTTGCCTTCGCTATACCACTCGCTGCGGGCGATTTCCGCGCCGCCCAGACGTCCACCACAGGCAATTTTGATACCCTTGGCACCCATCCGCATCGAACGACCCACGCTTTGCTTCATAGCCCGCCGAAACGCAATTCTTCTGACCAACTGTGAGGCTACGTTTTCGGCCACCAGTTGAGCGTCGGTTTCCGGGCTCTTAATCTCAACAATGTTAACGTTAACTTGCTTGCCGGTCATTTTCTCCAGCTGTTTGCGTAGCGCCTCTACCTCGGTGCCGCCCCGGCCGATGACGATGCCCGGCTTGGCGGTGTGGATAGAAACCTTCATTTTGTTGGCCGCCCGTTCAATCTGGATCCGGGCTATGCCGGCAGCGAACAGTTTTTTCTTGATATACTTACGCACGTCCTGGTCTTCTTTAAGAAGCCCGGCAAAGCTTTTCTTGTCCGCGAACCACTTGGCATCCCAATCTCTAATGATGCCGATGCGCAACCCCTTCGGGTTTACTTTCTGCCCCACGCTAGCCCTCCTTTTTCTCCTTCAGAATCACTGTTATGTGACTGGTACGGTGGCGTAGCACGTCGGCGCGGCCCATAGCTCTGGGCTTCCACCGCTTCAGGGTCGGTCCCTGGTCTACGTAGCAGGCAGCCACGTATAGATCTTCTTTATTCATTTCATAATTGTGCTCCGCGTTAGCAGCGGCCGAATTGACCACCTTGGTTATTGGTGCGGAGGCCCTTTTGGGTGTAAACTTGAGTATGGCCAGAGCCTCTTCAACATCCTTACCCCTGATGAGGTCGACTACCTGTCGCACTTTGCGCGGGGAGATGCGTAAATAATTGGCTACCGCCTTTGCTTCTGGCATAGTATCATCCCCTTTTTTTGCTTCACTGAGGATATTTGAAAAGTCAACACAGAATCCGTTTCTAATTTGATAAGGTGCCGTGCTGCTTTCAAACACAATATTTTAAAAACTATTTTAATGCGCTCGACCGTTCAACGTGTGAACCGTGTCCCCTAAACATCCTGGTGGGAGCGAACTCGCCCAGTTTATGTCCTACCATATCTTCGGTGACGTAAACGGGTACGTGTTTCCTACCGTCGTGTACCGCTATGGTGTGGCCGATCATTTCAGGGAATATGGTGGAACGACGCGACCAGGTCTTAAGAACCCTTTTTTCGCCCTTATCGTTCATGGTTTTAATCCGGTCTAGGAGCCTTTCTTCACAGTACGGGCCTTTCTTAAGGGAGCGACCCATCGGCTAGCCTCCTTCCTGACATGCAATACCTATTTTCTACTTCTTACCGCGGCGTTTGACAATCAGCCTATCGCTAGGTTTCTTTTTCTTTCTTGTCCGTGCACCCAGTGCCGGCTTGCCCCAAGGAGTAACCGGGTTCCTGCCGATGGGTGAACGACCCTCGCCGCCACCGTGCGGGTGATCTACCGGGTTCATAACTACGCCACGTACTGTAGGTCTGATGCCCATCCAGCGTTTACGCCCGGCTTTACCAATACTGATATTTTCATGGTCCGTATTACCCACCTGGCCGATGGTGGCCCGGCAGACCTGCAGGAGCAGGCGCATTTCGCCCGAAGGCATCCGGATGTGGGCGTACTTGCCCTCTTTGGCCATCAACTGGGCTGATGTGCCGGCCGAACGTACCAACTGACCGCCGGCCCCGGGGTGCAATTCAAGGTTATGAATCATGGTACCCAACGGGATGTTGCGCAGAGGCAGGGCGTTGCCCACCTTGATGTCGGCTTCCGGGCCGGATTCAATAAGCTGGCCCGTCTTTAGACCCGCCGGGGCCAAAATGTATCTTTTCTCCCCGTCGGCGTAATGTAAGAGAGCAATCCTGGCCGAACGGTTGGGGTCGTACTCAATGCTGGCCACTTTGGCCGGGATGCCGTCTTTGTCCCGTTTGAAATCGATAATCCGGTACTTGCGTTTATGGCCGCCGCCGCGGTGCCGAACAGTGATCCTACCGCTGGCATTCCTGCCGCTTTGTTTCTTTAGCGGTTCCAGCAGGGACTTTTCCGGTTCGTTGGTGGTGACTTCCTCGAAGGTTGACACCGTCACGAACCTCCGGCCTGGAGATGTCGGCTTAAACTTTTTAATCCCCACCTGGTTTCCCTCCTTCTATTCGCTGTTCGAATCTCGAATCTCGAATTTCGAACCTCGAATTTGTGCTACATACCCTCAAACAGTTGGATTTTACTGCCTGGTTTAAGGGTGACGATGGCTTTTTTTACTTCCGGGGTTTTACCCCAGCGGTTGCGCACCCGCTTAAACTTACCCTTCACCCGCATAGTGCGCACTTCGTCGACCTTAACGTTAAACAGTTCTTCCACCGCATTGCGGATTTCAATCTTATTCGCTCTGGGGTCAACGATAAAGGTGTACTTGTTTTCCTCCAGCAGGGCGGTGCTTTTTTCTGTGACCACCGGTTTTCTGATAATATCCCTGGGATTCTCCATTATGCGAACACCTCCTCGACCCTGGCCACCGCGTCCCTGGTAATAACCAGCGTAGTGTGGTTTAAAAGGTCGTATACGTTCAGGCCAGGTACGCTGAGCGGCTTAACGCCGGGGATGTTGCGGGCCGACTTGAAGACGGTCTCATCTTTGTCGGCGGTAACAACCAGTACCTTGTTGTTAACCTTCAGATTATCCAGAATTTTAACCATGTCCTTGGTTTTAGGCGTTTCCATGGCCAGTTCTTCCAGTACCACGATGCTGCCGCCTTCCACCTTGGATGACAGGGCCGACCGCATGGCCAGCCGACGTACTTTTTTAGGAATCTGGTAACTGTAGTCCCTGGGGTGCGGGCCAAACACGATGCCACCGCCCCGCCAGATGGGGGAACGAATGGTGCCGTGCCGGGCGCGGCCGGTACCTTTTTGGCGCCACGGCTTTTTACCGCCGCCGCTAACCTCGGCCCTGGTTTTGGTATCATGGGTGCCCCGCCGTTTGCTGGCTTGGTGCATGGTAACCACATCGAACAGAGCCTGCTGGTGCACTGCTACGCCGAATATGGCGTCGCTTAAGTCCAGTTCCCCGACCTGTTCACCGTTTACGTTGTATATGGCAACTTTGGGCATGCGTAACTTCCTCCTTTCGCTGCGCCGCCGCTACCGGGACTTGACGGAGCGTTTAATAGTCAGCAACCCGCCCCGCGGACCCGGAACGGCTCCCCGGATAGCCAGCAGGTTTTGCCCGGCTTCCACCCGGATTACTTCCAGGTTTTGCACGGTTATCCTTGCGGCGCCATGATGGCCGGGTAATTTACGGCCTTTAAATACTCGGGCCGGGCCCTTGGGACCCAGTGAACCGGGCCTGCGGTGATATTTGGAACCGTGGGTCATGGGGCCGCGGTGGAATCCGTGGCGTTTGATGCCGCCGGTAAAACCTTTCCCCTTGGAAATGCCGACCACATCTACCCGTTCGCCGGGAGCAAATATATCCACATTAATTTCTTGCCCTACCTCATAACCTGCTGCGTCTTCGACACGCACTTCCCGCAAGTAACGCCGGGGCTTCACACCCGCCTTGGCGTAATGGCCTTTTTGGGGTTTATTGAACAGGTTTTCCCGCTTTTCGCCATAACCCAGTTGGACGGCATGGTATCCGTCTTGTTCGGATAACTTTTTCTGTACTACAACACACGGGCCGGCCTCAATTACCGTTACCGGTACAGATTCACCGTTTTCAGTAAAAATTTGAGTCATGCCAACCTTTTTACCTAGTATGGTCTTCATCGTTCATCGCACCTCCCGAGCCTTCCCGAAGTCTGCTTGCTTTTCGAAGGCTAATGCGCATCGTCAGCGGTTCACCGGGCATCCACTTTCGCTGTTCTCGGCGAACGTGACCCCTTCAGGGCAGCTTTTCTTAATCTTAATTCGGGGACATTCCCTTCTTCAGAGGAATACCCATTCAATCGGGGACATTCCCTTCCTCAAAGGAATACCCAAACTTCAGCGGGTGTGTCCCCATTCCGCTAAAGCTTAATCTCAATATCCACCCCGGCGGGCAGGTCAAGGCGCATCAGCGCGTCCACCGTCTTGGGAGTGGGTTCCATGATATCGATGAGGCGTTTATGGGTCCTCATCTCAAACTGTTCCCGCGAGTCTTTATTAACATGCGGGGAGCGCAATATGGTATAAATGTTTTTCTCCGTTGGCAGCGGCACGGGCCCGGCCACGGAAGCACCGGTCCGGCGGGCGGTATCGACTATTTTCTGGGCCGACTGGTCCAGCATGTTGTGGTCGTACGCTTTAAGCCGAATACGGATTTTTTGACTTTTCAATGCGCTGGCCTCCTTTCACCCCGAGATGCGGGCTTTGCGTTTTACTCATTAATGCCGGTAACAACGCCGGCGCCCACAGTACGGCCACCTTCACGGATGGCGAAACGCAAGCCTTCCTCGATGGCGATGGGGGTGATTAACTCAATATCTACCTTGATGTTGTCGCCGGGCATGACCATTTCCACGCCATCGGGCAACTGGACGATGCCGGTTACGTCGGTGGTACGGAAGTAGAACTGCGGACGGTAACCGTTAAAGAACGGAGTGTGCCGGCCACCCTCTTCTTTGGTCAGGACGTATACTTCGGCGTTGTACTTGGTGTGTGGCTTAATGCTGCCGGGCTTGGCGAGCACTTGGCCGCGCTCAATCTCTTTGCGATCTACGCCGCGCAGCAGGCAGCCAACGTTGTCGCCGGCCTCACCGCGGTCAAGGATTTTGCGGAACATTTCCACGCCGGTGACGACGGTCTTGCGTGGTTTATCCATCAGACCTACGATTTCGATTTCTTCGCCGGTCTTAACCAGACCGCGCTCGATACGACCGGTGGCCACGGTGCCGCGTCCGGTGATGGTGAATACATCTTCTACGGGCATCAGGAACGGCTTGTCGACGTCACGTTCGGGGTTGGGAATGTATTCGTCGACGGCGTCCATTAGTTCCCAGATGCTCTTGCACCAGTCACATTCGCGTTTGCCGCAGCCGCATTCCAGCGCCTTTAGGGCGGAGCCGGTGATGATGGGAGTATCGTCGCCGGGGAATTCATAAATGTTTAGCAGGTCGCGTACTTCCATGTCGACCAGTTCCAGCAGCTCTTCGTCGTCAACCATGTCGGCTTTGTTCAGGTAGACTACGATGTAGGGCACGCCCACCTGACGGGAGAGCAGGATGTGCTCACGGGTCTGGGGCATGGGGCCGTCGGCGGCCGATACTACCAGGATGGAGCCGTCCATCTGCGCGGCGCCGGTGATCATGTTTTTGATGTAGTCGGCGTGGCCCGGGCAGTCAACGTGCGCGTAGTGGCGGTTGGTGGTTTCGTATTCGACGTGGGCGGTGTTGATGGTAATGCCGCGCTCACGCTCTTCCGGGGCGTTGTCGATTTCGTCGTATTTCTTAACGGTGGCTCCGCCTACGGTGGACAGCACGGTGGTGATAGCTGCGGTCAGGGTAGTTTTGCCGTGGTCGACGTGGCCGATGGTGCCGATGTTCAAGTGCGGTTTATTCCGCTCAAATTTAGCTTTTGCCATTGGGTTTTGATTCCTCCTCAAATCCTTTAACATCTTTGTAAACTTTAAATCTTTAACTTTTTACATATTCTGCTATGCTCGCTTGGTTGCTATACTCTCGGCTATGCTTGACGGCACTTCTTCATAGTGATCAAACTGCATGGTGTAGGTGCCTCGCCCTTGGGTCCGGGATCTTAGTTCGGTAGCATACCCAAACATTTCGGATAAGGGCACATAGCCGTGAATTACCTGGTTGACGCCCCGAGGTTCCATCTCTTCGATGCGTCCCCGGCGGGAGTTAATGTCGCCGATAACGTCTCCCATGTACTCATCCATAACTACTATTTCCACTTTCATCGTCGGTTCCAGCAGCATGGCGCCGGCTTTTTTGGCTGCGCTTTGCAGTGCCATACTCCCGGCAATTTTGAAGGCCATTTCGGAAGAGTCCACATCGTGGTAGGAGCCGTCCAGCAGCGTGGCTCGCACGTCCACCAGCGGGTAGGAAGCCAGCACACCGTTATTAAGGGCCTCACGGATACCGTTTTCTACCGGAGAAATGTACTCCTTGGGAATAGCCCCACCCACAATTTTGTTGATAAATTCAAACCCGGTACCGGGTTCGGCGGGCTCCACTTCGATAACCACGTGGCCGTACTGGCCACGGCCACCGGACTGGCGAATGAATTTGCCCTCGGATTTGGCTTTTTTCCGGATTGTTTCTTTGTAAGCCACCTGCGGTTTGCCTACAGACGCCCCGACCTTAAATTCCCGCAGCAGCCGGTCTACGATAATTTCCAGGTGTAATTCGCCCATCCCCCGGATAATGGTTTGCCCGGTTTCGACGTCGGTGTGCACCTTGAAGGTGGGATCTTCCTCACCGAGTTTCTGCAGCGCCACGCCCATTTTATCCTGGTCGGCTTTGGTATTGGGCTCAATGGCTACTGATATAACGGGTTCCGGAAACTCCATCGCCTCTAGCAGAATGGGGAATTTGTCTACGCACAGCGTGTCACCGGTAGTGGTATCTTTTAAGCCCACGGCGGCCACTATATCACCGGCGTATATTTCCTTGACTTCTTCCCGGTGATTGGCGTGCATCCTTAGGATGCGGCCAATGCGTTCCCGCTTGTTCTTGGTGGAGTTTAGGACATAAGAACCGCTAGCGATTACGCCGGAATAGACTCTAAAATAAGTAAGTTTACCCACGTAAGGGTCGGTCATAATTTTAAACGCCAGAGCTGAAAAGGGCTTATCGTCGCCGGCTTCGCGGATATCCTCCTCGCCGCTGTCGGGGTGGATGCCCCTAATGGCGGGCACATCGGATGGTGCCGGCATGTAATCTATAATGGCGTCTAACAGGGGCTGCACCCCTTTGTTCTTGAATGATGACCCGCATAGTACGGGCACGATTTTAACCGCCAGAGTGGCTTTACGAAGAGCAGCCTTGATTTCTGCGGGGTCAAGTTCTTCCCCGTCCAGGTATTTGTTCATTAAATCATCATCAAATTCGGCCACCGCTTCCAGCAGCTTTTCCCGGTACTCGGCGACAACTTCCACCATGTCTGCAGGAATCTCTGATTCTTCACTGGTGGTGCCAAGATCGTCAACATACCGGATGCACTTGTTGCGGATTAAATCCACCACGCCGGTGAAATTTTCTTCCACGCCGATGGGTATTTGCAACGCTATCGGGTTGGCACCCAGCCTTTTAATCATCATTTCCAGACCACTGAAAAAGTCGGCCCCGATACGGTCCATCTTATTAATGTAAGCAATCCGGGGTACCCTGTACTTGTCTGCCTGCCGCCACACTGTTTCGGACTGCGGCTCCACGCCGCCCACCGAACAAAATACCGCGACGGCTCCATCAAGCACCCGGAGCGAACGTTCCACCTCAACGGTAAAGTCCACGTGCCCGGGTGTGTCAATGATGTTAATCACATAATCCCGCCATTGGCACGACGTCGCAGCAGAGGTAATGGTAATGCCCCGCTCCTGCTCCTGAACCATCCAGTCCATCGTTGCCGCACCGTCATGAACTTCCCCCAGTTTATGCACCCTGCCGGTATAGAACAGGATACGTTCGGTGGTGGTGGTCTTTCCGGCGTCGATGTGGGCCATGATCCCTATATTACGTGTTTTGTCCAGCGGAAATTGCCTCGCCATAAAGACCCCCCTTTACTACCACCTATAGTGAGCAAAAGCCTTGTTGGCCTCAGCCATTTTATGCGTATCTTCTTTCCGTTTCACAGACGGGCCGGTGTTATTGGCCGCTTCCATTAATTCTTCGGCCAGGCGGCCTTCCATGCTTTTACCACCGCGATTACGGGCGTACGTGGTAATCCAGCGGATTGCCAGCGTGTGTCTGCGTTCGGGTCTTACTTCGATAGGCACCTGATAGTTGGCACCACCTACGCGACGAGCTTTAACTTCTAAAACCGGCATCACGTTTTTCATAGCCGCTTCGAAAACTTCCAACGGATCCTTACCGGTTTTTTCACGTATGATTTCAAAAGCGTTGTAGCAAACCTTTTCGGCAACGCTTCTTTTGCCATCGTTCATAATCTGGTTGATCAGCTTGGTGAGTACCTTGCTGCTATAAACTGGGTCGGGCATAACATATCGTTTGGGCGCTGCACCTCTTCTGGGCATTCTTTTCCCCCCTTTGCATCAAGGTTAAAAATTCACCGGCATATCCGGCATCAAAGTATAGTATTTATAAGGTAAGTAACAGCAATTAGCGATGTTTATTTCTTAGGTTTTTTGGAGCCGTACTTGGAACGACTGCGGTTCCTGTTTTGCACTCCGGCGCAGTCTAAGGCGCCCCTGATGATGTGATATCTTACACCGGGAAGGTCTTTTACCCTGCCGCCACGTACCAAAACCACGGAGTGTTCTTGTAGGTTGTGCCCGACACCGGGAATATATGAGGTAACCTCGATCCCGTTGGTCAACCTGACCCTGGCCACTTTCCGCAATGCGGAGTTGGGCTTTTTAGGGGTAGTGGTATAAACCCTGGTGCACACACCCCGTTTTTGGGGGCACTCTTTCAGGGCGGGGGCGGTGGATTTTTTGGCAGTTGCTTCCCTGCCTTTTCTGATTAGCTGGTGGATAGTCGGCATATCTCTGTTCCACCTCCTTTACGTCAAAGCTTGTGCTCTGGTGCCAGGTGTTGCAACAAAACCAACTTGCAACACCTGGCACCAGAGCATTCAGAATTCAGTAGTCAGAATTCAGAATGTCCAAAGAATATACTCCGAAATCTTTCTCAACTCATTCTGACTTCTGACTCCTGACTCCTGATACTAATGATGTCTTATTATTCCTGAACAATAGCCGCTGATGCACATCCTACCTTGATCCCGCAGGCCTTGCCCAGAGTTTTCATGGAGTCTACCCGGACCACCGGTACTTCTTTTTCCCGGCAGGCGGCGAGAATCGGTTCAATAACGAGTCTCTCGGCGTTTTCGGCAACATAGACCGCTTTGACCTGATCCCTCTTCAAGGCTTTAATTGTTTGCTTGGTGCCCACGGTCTTTTCCCTGGCTGCCTGTAAGCGCTGGGGCATAGCCAATCAACCTCCGAAATCAACACACTCAAACATTATATCTCTACAGTTTGGCAAAGTCAATAATTTTCCTGGGGCTTTGGTGCCAGGTGTTCAAGTGGTAGGCTCTGGTGCCAGGTGTTGCAAGATGGATTTGTTGCAAATCTTCGATTTGCAACAAATCCATCTTGCAACACCTGGCACCACGGTTTTCTTTACACCGGTACTAGTTCGTCGTCCGGCAGCGCGTAGCTGCTGGGGTTATCGCCTTCCACTTCTATTTCTATATTGCGGTAGCGGCTCATGCCGGTACCGGCCGGTACCAGTTTGCCGATAATGACGTTTTCTTTCAGACCCAGCAGCGGGTCCATCTTACCCTTGATGGCAGCCTCGGTGAGTACCCGGGTGGTCTCCTGGAAGGATGCCGCCGACAAGAAGGAGTCGGTGGCCAGGGAGGCCTTGGTGATACCCAGCAGTACTGCTTTGCCTTCAGCAGGCTCGCCGCCTTCGGCTTCCACGCGCTTGTTTTCCTCGAGCAGTTCAAAAATATCGATTAGCCCGCCGGTCAAGAGTGGAGTGTCGCCGGGCTCTTCCACCCGTACTTTGCGCAGCATCTGGCGGATCATCACTTCAATGTGCTTGTCGTTGATGTCCACGCCTTGCAGCCGGTACACCCGCTGCACTTCCTGCAGTAAGTAGACCTGTACGCTGGTGACGCCCTTAATTTTAAGCAGGTCGTGAGGGTTCACGGAACCTTCGGTTAGCTCGTCACCTAGTTCCACCCGGTCACCGTTATGCACCTTCAGACGGGCCCCGTAGGGTACCAGGTAAGTGTTTTTGCCTCCGTCGTCGGCGGTGATGTCGATTTCCCGCCGCCCTTTAACTTCACGAATTTCCACCACGCCGACTTCCTCGGAGATGATGGCCTGGCCCTTGGGTTTACGGGCTTCAAATAATTCCTCTACCCGCGGCAGGCCCTGAGTGATGTCATCGCCGGCCACACCACCGGTGTGGAAGGTACGCATGGTCAGCTGGGTACCGGGCTCGCCGATGGATTGAGCGGCGATGATGCCTACCGCTTCCCCGATATCAACGGTTTTTCCGGTGGCCAGGTTACGGCCGTAGCAGTTCCTGCATACCCCGTAACGGCTGCTGCAGGTTAATACCGAGCGAATCTTAACTTTTTTTATCCCGGTAGCCATAACTATTTCGGCGTGTTCATGTTCGATAATGTCGTTTTCAGCTACGAGTACCTCGCCGGTTTCGGGATGGATTAAGTCCTCCCGGGCCAACCGGCCGATGATGCGGTCATCTAACTTTTCAATGACTTCATTGCCATCTTTAACTTCTTCAACGTAAATTCCTTCCTCGGTACCGCAGTCGATTTGTCTGACGATAACGTCCTGGGCCACGTCCACCAGGCGCCTGGTCAGGTAACCGGAGTCGGCTGTACGCAGTGCGGTATCCGCCAAACCTTTGCGGGCACCGTGGGTGGAAATGAAGTATTCCAGCACCGTTAGACCCTCGCGGAAGTTAGCTTTAATAGGTAAGTCGATAATGCGACCCGAGGGGTCGGCCATCAGGCCCCGCATACCCGCCAGCTGGCGGATCTGCTGAATGTTACCCCGGGCACCGGAGTTGGCCATCATGTAAATAGGATTGAATTTATCCAACGATTTTACCAAGGCGTCGGTAACATCTCTGGTGGCGGTGTTCCAAATACCGATTACTTTGCGGTACCTTTCATCATCGGTAATTAAACCCCGGCGGTACTGTATTTCCACTTTTTGCACCTGGGCATCGGCCTCAGCTAGAATCCCCTTTTTCTCCTTGGGGATAATGATATCGGCATTACCAATGGTAACCCCACCCTTGGTAGCATATTGGAAGCCCAGTTTTTTAATCCCGTCCAACAGTTCACCGGTTTCAGCAAAACCATATTTGCGGTACGAGTTATCCACGATTTTACTTAAAGACTTTTTGTCCGTCACGCTGTTAAAAAACGGTTCGCCACTGGGCAGGGCCTGATTGAAGATTACCCGGCCCACGGTGGTTTCAACCAACTCACCTTTAATACGCACTTTGATCTTGGCGTGCAGGGTGATTACATTGTTATCATACGCAAGGATAGCTTCCTCATCGCCGTAGAATATTTTGCCTTCACCCGGGTCACCGTCTTTGTCCATAGTCAGGTAGTAGCAGCCCAACACCATGTCCTGGGTGGGAATGGCCACCGGGTGGCCGTCTTTGGGGTTTAGTATGTTATACGATGACAGCATTAAAAGCCTGGCCTCGGCCTGCGCTTCGGCAGATAGGGGTAGGTGCACCGCCATCTGGTCACCGTCGAAATCGGCATTGTATGCGGTACAAACCATAGGGTGAATTTGAATGGCTTTTCCTTCCACCAGCACGGGCTCAAAAGCCTGGATGCCCAAGCGGTGCAGGGTCGGCGCCCGGTTTAACAGCACCGGGTGATCCTTAATTACTTCTTCCAGTACATCCCAGACTTCGGGCCGCACCCGCTCCACCATGCGTTTGGCGCTTTTGATGTTATGGGCAAACCCGTCGTTAACCAGTTTTTTCATGACAAAGGGTTTAAATAATTCCAGGGCCATGTTCTTAGGCAGGCCGCATTGGTGCAGCTTTAAATTGGGACCCACCACGATAACGGAACGACCGGAGTAATCCACCCGTTTGCCCAAAAGGTTCTGACGGAAGCGGCCCTGTTTGCCTTTGAGCATGTCGCTGAGTGATTTTAAGGGCCGGTTGCCGGGACCGGTTACCGGACGACCGCGGCGGCCATTGTCGTTGAGGGCGTCCACGGCCTCCTGAAGCATCCGCTTTTCGTTACGCACAATGATATCCGGCGCACCCAGATCCAATAACCTCTTTAACCGGTTGTTGCGGTTAATCACCCGGCGGTATAAATCGTTTAAGTCGGAGGTGGCAAAACGGCCGCCATCCAATTGAACCATAGGACGCAGTTCCGGCGGGATTACCGGGATAACTTCGACGATCATCCATTCCGGGAGATTGCCGCTCTTGCGGAAAGCTTCCACTACCTCCAGGCGGCGGATGGCCCGGATTTTGCGCTGCCCGGTAACATCTTTCAGTTCCTGGCGCAGTTCCCGGCTCATTTCTTCCAGGTTAATCTCCTGCAGCAGTTTCTTAATCGCTTCGGCGCCCATAAAGGCTTTAAAGTTATTACCATATTTATCCCGGTATTCCCGGTATTCGATTTCGGTGAGCAGCTGTTTCTTGATTAGCGGTGTATCCATTGGTTCAATGACGATATAAGAAACAAAATACAACACCTTTTCCAGCGCCCGGGGCGACATGTCCAGCAGTAGTCCCAAACGACTGGGAATGCCTTTGAAATACCAAATATGAGAGACGGGTGCAGCCAATTCAATATGACCAAGCCTCTCCCTACGCACTTTGGACCGCGTTACCTCAACGCCGCAGCGGTCGCAAACCACACCCTTGTAACGAACCCGCTTGTATTTGCCGCAATGGCATTCCCAGTCCCGGGTCGGGCCAAAAATGCGCTCGCAGAACAATCCGTCACGCTCTGGTTTCAGAGTGCGGTAGTTGATCGTCTCGGGTTTTTTTACCTCACCGTTTGACCATTCCCGGATTAGTTCGGGAGAAGCCAGACCGATACGAATACGGTCGAAGTTGTTCAAGTCCAGCAAGGACCTCGCTCCTTTCCGGCTATCTAGTGCCGTCTGTTGTCCCCAACAGGTGGCACTATTTTGACTGAAAGCGTGCAGTTTGGACACAAAAGACTTTGTGTCCAACCACTATTTACTCCTCTTCCAGGTCGTCTTCGTAACTTTCGTCATCGGATTCTAAGTCGGCCAAGTCGTCGTCCTTGTTATTCACAGCCCCTAGCTTAACGACTTCATCACTATCGTCTTCGGCCAGGAATTCTTCGTCGACTTCAACCTCTTCAACTTCGTCTGCTGCTACTTCTTCGACTGCACCTTCTTCTTCTTCAACGTAATCACTGCGCCGCCCCCGGTCATCGTGTAATTCGATACCCAAATCCTTGGCGGTTTCAGCAATATCTTCCTCAGCTTCTTTAATTTCAATCTCCCGTTCGTCCTCCGACAGCACCTTAACCGCCAGGCACAAACTCTGCAGTTCCTTAATCAGCACCTTGAATGATTCAGGTACGCCGGGCTCGGGTACGTTTTCACCCTTGACAATGGCTTCGTAAGTTTTAACCCGGCCAACCACGTCGTCGGACTTAACGGTGAGAATTTCTTGCAACGTGTATGCTGCGCCGTACGCTTCCAGGGCCCAAACTTCCATTTCACCGAACCGCTGGCCGCCGAACTGCGCTTTACCGCCCAGCGGCTGTTGAGTAACCAGGGAGTACGGCCCGGTGGAGCGGGCGTGAATTTTATCATCCACCAGGTGGGCCAGTTTAAGCATATACACGTAGCCCACAGTAATGGGACTTTCAAAGGGCTCGCCTGTACGGCCCTCGAAAAGGGTCATTTTGCCGTTGGTGGGCAGGCCTGCCCTTTCCAATTGTTCTATAATATCTTCTTCCCGGGCTCCGTTAAAAACCGGGGTGGCCACGTTAATGCCCAGCGCGCGGGCCGCCCAGCCCAGATGGGTTTCCAATACCTGTCCGATATTCATCCGCGAAGGCACACCCAGCGGGTTAAGCACTATTTCAAGTGGTGTCCCGTCCGGTAAAAAGGGCATATCCTCTTCCGGCAGAATGCGGGCGATGACACCCTTGTTACCATGCCGGCCGGCCATCTTGTCACCTTCGGAAATTTTGCGCTTTTGCGCTATATACACCCGCACCAATTGATTGACGCCGGGTGGCAGTTCATCGCCGTTATCCCGGGAAAACACCTTAACGTCAACCACTTTGCCGGATTCCCCGTGGGGCACCCGCAGCGAAGTATCCCGCACTTCCCGGGCCTTTTCGCCAAAGATGGCTCTCAGCAGACGTTCCTCGGCGGTGAGTTCAGTTTCACCTTTGGGGGTTACCTTACCCACCAGGATATCTCCGGGGCGGACTTCGGCGCCGGTGCGGATAATCCCGCGGTCGTCCAAATCTTTCAGTATTTCTTCACCCACGTTAGGGATGTCGCGGGTAATTTCCTCGGGACCCAGTTTGGTATCCCGGGCGTCGCACTCGTATTCTTCTATATGAATGGAGGTAAAGTAGTCCTCCTTGACCATTTTTTCACTGACCAGAATGGCGTCCTCGTAGTTGTAACCTTCCCAGGGCATGAACGCTACCAGCACGTTGCGTCCCAGGGCCAGTTCACCAAAATCGGTGGAAGGGCCGTCGGCGATAACCTGCCCGGCCTTGACCCGCTCGCCCTTATCTACAATAGGACGCTGGTTGATACACGTACCCTGGTTGGAACGAGAAAATTTTAGCAATTTGTGCTTTTCCTGTTTACCTTCATCAGAACGGAGAATCACCTCGGTAGCGGTAACCCGTTCCACCATACCGTCACTGCCCGCCATCAGCACGACGCCGGAGTCCCGGGCCGCGGTATACTCAATGCCGGTGCCCACCAGCGGTGCTTCGGTTCTTAACAGCGGCACGGCCTGGCGCTGCATGTTGGCGCCCATCAGGGCCCGGTTGGCATCATCGTGTTCCAAAAACGGGATTAGCGAGGTGGCGATACTAAACACCTGTTTAGGTGAAACATCCATGTAGTCCACATGTTCAGCCGGCACCACCAGGATTTCCCGGCCGTGCCGGGCGTTAACCCGTTCTTCAGCGAAATGAGAGTTTTCATCCAACACAGCGTTAGCCTGGGCGACGATCATCTCTTCTTCTTCATCGGCGGTAAGGTAAATAAATTCTTCGGTGACCAGCTTGCTTTCCTTGTCCACCCTGCGGTAAGGGGTTTCTATAAATCCGAACTGGTTGATCCGGGCAAAACAGGACAGCGACCCAATTAAACCAATGTTGGGACCTTCAGGGGTCTCAATGGGGCACATGCGACCATAGTGAGAGTGGTGCACGTCCCGCACCTCGAAACCGGCCCGTTCCCGGGACAGGCCGCCCGGCCCCAGCGCCGACAGACGGCGTTTATGCGTTAATTCGGCCAACGGATTGGTCTGGTCCATAAATTGGCTTAACTGGCTGGAGCCAAAAAACTCTTTAATGGAGGCCACCACCGGCCGAATGTTAATCAGCACTTGGGGTGTAATTACGTCAACGTCCTGAATGGTCATGCGCTCACGAACCACGCGTTCCATCCGGGACAGCCCGATGCGAAACTGGTTTTGCAGTAATTCCCCCACCGAACGCAGCCGCCGGTTGCCCAGATGATCAATATCGTCCACTCTGCCCTCGCCATCCATTAGGCGCAGCAGGTAGCGCACGGCCTCGATAATATCTTTGGGTGAGAGGACACGGATAAACTCCCGGGTCACCGGCACATCCGCTTTTAACAGCTCATCAAACTCAGTAGGCCCGTCCTCACCTTCGGGATAGCGATACAAAATACCGTGTTTTAACTTTTTCTGCACTTTGTAACGGCCCACGTTGGCCAGGTCGTAACGCTTGGGGTCGAAAAACAACGCGTCCAGCAAGGAACGGGCGTTGTCCACTGTTGGCGGTTCACCCGGGCGCAGGCGCTTGTAGATTTCGACCAGAGCGTCTTCTTCAGAGTCGGTGTTATCCCGGGCCAAGGTTTCTTGAACGTGCCTGTTTTCTTCAAACAGATCCATAATTCTGGCGTTTGAACCATATCCCAGGGCCCTAATCAGCACTGTCACCGGGATTTTCCTGGTGCGGTCAATGCGTACAAAGATCTGGTCATTGACGTCGGTTTCAAACTCCAGCCAGGCGCCCCGGTTGGGAATAATAGTGCCGCCAAAAAGCTTTTTGCCGCTGGGGTCGATGGTCTCGGAGAAATAGACACCTGGCGATCGTACCAGCTGACTGACAATTACCCGTTCAGCCCCGTTAATAATGAAGGTACCCTTGTCGGTCATTAGCGGGAAGTCGCCCATAAATACTTCCTGCTCCTTGACCTCACCGGTTTCCTTGTTGATTAGGCGTACCTTGACCCGCAAGGGAGCGGCAAAGGTTACATCGCGCTCCTTACATTCCTCGACGCTGTACTTGGCATTTCCCAGATTATAATCTAGAAATTCCAGCACCAGGTTTCCGGTAAAATCTTGGATCGGGGAAATGTCATGAAAAACTTCCCGCAGTCCCGACTTTAGGAACCAGACGTACGAATTGCGCTGGACCTCGATCAGGTTGGGCAGTTCCAAGACCTCGCGCAATTTACCGAAACTCCATCGGGTTCTTTTGCCCAGTTGCTCAGGATACATCTACAGCACCACACCCCCACAAAAAGTAACAACTATTTCAAGATGGTGTTCAAAAAACGCAAATATGGCTGATTAAAAAACACCATTTAACACGTCCATAAAAGCAAACAACGAAAAGCAAGGTCTTGTTTTATACAATCCCTCGCTTATTAAAATACCTTATCTTAGATATTATTGCCTGTGTTGTTATGGCAGATACAACCTCCACAAGCGGATTTTCCATTTTTGAGCCAAAAAAATAAAGCACAGGTAAAAATTTAACGCAAATACATCTTCTTCCGAACCGACATCTTAGAATTATACCATGCAATGAAATGCATGTCAAGAAAGAAGTGCCAGTATTTTTTTGGTCAACTTTGATTGATATATTGCCCGGAAAATACTCTACCAGAAAATAATTTACATAGAAATACTTCTAATGTTAGTTGTGGTGGGGCGCCCCGGTGATATCGTTCCGCTCTCTCTTGCTTTTTATTTTTTGCTGGTGCCGCGTTAGTGACATGGTATCACATCCATGCCGCTGCGCGGCATAAGCAATCATTCTATACCGTAGGGGCACCCCTTCGCCGGAAGCAATAAAGCCGTCCCTTTAGGGGACGGCTTTAAACCAGCTGAAAAATCCAGCTAAGAAATGTTACTTGATTTCAACGGTGGCGCCAGCTTCGACCAGCTTGGCCTTGAGAGCTTCGGCTTCATCTTTGCCAATTTTCTCTTTAATCGGCTTGGGAGCGCTGTCTACCAGTTCCTTGGATTCTTTCAGGCCCAGGCCGGTAGCTTCGCGAACTACTTTGATGACGTTAACTTTCTTATCGCCAACCGAGGAGAGAATTACATCAAATTCAGTTTGTTCTTCTTCAGCTTCGGGGGCAGCGGCGGCACCGGCCATAGGCATAGCCATAGCCATAGGGGCGGCAGCACTAACACCAAATTCTTCTTCAAATGCTTTAACCAGTTCGGCCAGTTCCAGAACGGTAAGGCCTTTAACGGCTTCTAGAATTTCATTTACTTTGGACATTTAATAAACCTCCTTGAATTTAAGGGTATTTTTTTAGTAGTCAGAATTCAGTAGTCAGAATTCAGAATAATTCAAGATGATAAACCACTCTTCATTCTTACTCCCTTAGTCTGCAGGTCTGTTTATAAAAGCTTAGCGTGATTTTTCATCACACTTTTAACTTGCTGCTGCTTCTTCTGCTTTCTTCTCCCGCACGGCGTCAAGCACATAAACCAGGTTCCTTAAGAGACCTTGTAGTGCGCCCGCAAAACCATACATGGGAGTTTGCATGCCGCCCAATACTTGGGCCAGCAGCACTTCCCGCGAGGGCAGGTCCGCTAGAGCCTTAATAGCTTGGGGGTCGATAATACGTCCTTCCAGGATACCGGCTTTAATATTCAGCAGTTTATATTCCTTGGCAAAGTCGCTCATCGCCTTGGCTGGTGCCACCGGATCATCAAAACCAAAGGTCATGGCCACGGGGCCTTCCAGATAAGTATTAAGTTCTTCCAGGCCTGCTTCTTGGGCGGCTAATTTGGTAATGGTATTCTTGGCCACTTTAATCTCGCTGCCCACACCACGCAGTTTGCGGCGCAGCTTGGTCATGGCTTCAACGTTCAGTCCCTTGTACTCGGCCAGGATAATTAATTGTGACGCTTCCATTTTTCCTTTTAGTTCCTGTAGCAACTCTTCTTTTTCCTGTCTGCTAATCGGCAATATGTACACCTCCTTTGGGCCTGTCTTTTCCGTGTTGGTGCCAGGTGTTGCAAGTTGTGGTTTGTTGCGAGTTGGCTTGGTGGTTGGCTTTGGTGCCAGGTGTTGCAAGTTTAATTTGTTGCAAATCGCAGATTTGCAACAAATTAAACTTGCAACACCTGGCACCAAGCACCAAAAAAGCCTCCGGCGCGAGAACAGCATGCCAGAGGCCCGTAAAGCAAACGCTTTGGGGTCAATACTCCGGCCTCGGCTGGCGGCTGACTGGCCATTAAGCCCTAAAGGGGCACCAAACTGTCTACGGCGGGTAAAACATATTATATTGACAATCTAAAACCCTAAAGGTTAATTTTCTGTGCGTTCAGCTTAATACCGGGCCCCATTGTGGTGGACACTGTAACAGACTTAATATACTGGCCCTTGGCGGCCGACGGCTTAACCTTGATCAGTTGAGCCACTAGCGCCTTCATGTTTTCAGTCAGTTTTTGCGGTTCAAAGGAAGCTTTGCCGATCGGCGTATGAATGTTTCCGGCTTTATCTACCCGGTATTCAATCTTACCCGCTTTAACTTCTTGTATCGCACGGGCTACATCGAAGGTAACGGTACCGGTTTTAGGGTTAGGCATTAGTCCGCGGGGACCAAGGACCCGACCTAGTTTACCAACCACGCCCATCATATCCGGGGTGGCAATGGCCACTTCAAAACCCAGCCAGCCTTCCTTCTGAATCTTTTCCACCATATCTTCAGCGCCTACAAAATCAGCACCGGCCTCTTCGGCCTCTTTAACCTTGTCGCCTTTGGCAAATACCAACACTGTACGGGTTTTGCCCGTTCCGTGCGGCAACACCATTGCGCCACGCACCTGCTGATCCGCGTGCCTCGGGTCGACACCAAGCCGGATAGCAGCTTCAATAGTTTCGTCGAACTTGGCTCCGGCAGTTTCCTTGACCAGTTCCATTGCTTCCATAGTCTCATACTGCTTGGCGCGGTCAATTTTTTTAATTGCATCTTGATACTTTTTACCATGCTTGGGCAATTTACAAACCTCCTTGTGGTACTAGCGGAAATTAATCCTCCCACGATTTTGAAAAGCAGTACCTAGTTATTAGCTTATCTCTATCCCCATGCTGCGGGCCGTGCCTTCAACCATGCGCATAGCCGCTTCTACGTTGTTGGCGTTCAGGTCTTCCATTTTAAGCTCAGCGATTTCTTTAACCTGATCCTTGCTTACCTTGCCCACCTTTTTCTTGTTGGGCTCACCGGACGCAGTCTCCAAACCCGCTGCTTTTTTCAAAAGCACCGCTGCCGGCGGGGTTTTGGTTACGAATGTAAATGAACGGTCTTCATATACTGTAATCTCCACCGGTACGATCATACCCGCTTGTTTGGCGGTACGCTCGTTATAATCCTTAACAAACTGCATAATGTTAACCCCGTGCTGACCCAGGGCGGGACCCACCGGCGGAGCGGGGGTAGCCTTGCCTGCCGGCACCTGCAGCTTGATAATTGCTGCCACACGTTTGGCCATAATGTCCACCTCCTCCGCTGCTTAGTTTATTTTTTCTGCCTGGTTATACTCAAGTTCCACCGGAGTTTCCCGGCCGAACATGTTGATAAGTACCCTGATCTTACCCTTATCCAACAGTATTTCTTCCACCGCCCCGCCAAAATTCTCGAAGGGGCCGGAGATAACCCGTACCTGTTCGCCAACGGCAAAATTAATCTTAGTGCGCGGCTCGTCCATACCCATTTGCTTGATAATTTGTTGCACTTCATGCTCGTCCAAGGGGATAGGCTTGGATCCGCTGCCTACAAACCCGGTTACCCCGGGCGTGTTGCGTACAACATACCATGAATCGTCGGTCATGATCATTTCAACCAAAACGTATCCCGGGAACACCTTGCGTTTGGTGATCTTTTTTTTGCCATCTTTGATTTCAATCTCGTCTTCCATGGGCACAAGGATCCGAAAAATCTTGTCTTCCATGTTCATGGATTCGATTCGTTTTTCCAGGTTCGCTTTGACCTTGTTTTCATACCCCGAATAGGTGTGTATGACATACCATTGCCTGCTCATAAATACAAGGGACCGGCGTGAAGCAGGCCCCTCACCTCCCTGTCTATTTTATGAACACGCCCATAACCGAACCGAGAATCAAATCGAAAACCCATATCAGTACGGCAACAAAAACCACTGAGACTAAAACCACCGCTGTATAAATCACGGTTTCCCTGCGGCTGGGCCAGTGCACTTTTTTAAGTTCATTAAGCACTCCGCGGAAAAACGACCTGGCATTTTCTAACCGGTTGGGCTTGAGGGCAGCCGCTTTCTTGGTTACTTCTTTCCGGTTGTCTTTCTTAACCAGTTCTTTTCCGGTACCGGAGCCTTTGTCTTTCTTGGGGTTCTTTACTACAGCCATTTTTGCCACATCCTTAAAGAGGATGTTCCAAAAGTAGCACCTGATCCGGGCTTCGATGGCTGGGCGCTCACGCACCAATATGTACGCTTTGCTTTCGCATTCGGTTTCCCGTATCTGCAGTGCTCCTTCTCGAACACTCGACTAAATATTGTAATAACCGGGCATAAGGTTTTACCTGGTTTCCTTGTGCATGGTATGTGTTTGGCAAAACCGGCAATATTTTTTCATTTCAATACGGTTGGGATCGTTCTTTTTGTTCTTGGTTGTTGAATAATTCCTGCGTTTGCATTCGGTGCAAGCCAGGGTAACTCCCACTCTCATGAAAACCACCTCCATAAACTAAAAAAAGACATACCGCCTTCAAAATGGGATGTTCTAAAGGATGTTTAAAAAACCACCATGTCGAATCCTTTTAAAAACCCGCATTTTAGGGGTACCTTTGCAACTTTATCACAGTTCACAAACAGTGTCAAGAAGATTAAGGATCAGGAACCGACCCTTGCCGATTCCTGTCCTGTCCTTCTTATAATCGCCTTGTTTACTCATTAATGCCGGTAACAACGCCGGCGCCCACAGTACGGCCACCTTCACGGATGGCGAAACGCAAGCCTTCCTCGATGGCGATGGGGGTGATTAACTCAATATCTACCTTGATGTTGTCGCCGGGCATGACCATTTCCACGCCATCGGGCAACTGGA
Organism: Peptococcaceae bacterium BRH_c8a; assembly: GCA_000961575.1. Lineage (GTDB taxonomy): Bacteria > Bacillota > Desulfotomaculia > Desulfotomaculales > Desulfallaceae > BRH-c8a. The sequence continues at coordinate 654 of LADP01000001.1, read as the reverse complement.
CGATGCCGGTTACGTCGGTGGTACGGAAGTAGAACTGCGGACGGTAACCGTTAAAGAACGGAGTGTGCCGGCCACCCTCTTCTTTGGTCAGGACGTATACTTCGGCGTTGTACTTGGTGTGTGGCTTAATGCTGCCGGGCTTGGCGAGCACTTGGCCGCGCTCAATCTCTTTGCGATCTACGCCGCGCAGCAGGCAGCCAACGTTGTCGCCGGCCTCACCGCGGTCAAGGATTTTGCGGAACATTTCCACGCCGGTGACGACGGTCTTGCGTGGTTTATCCATCAGACCTACGATTTCGATTTCTTCGCCGGTCTTAACCAGACCGCGCTCGATACGACCGGTGGCCACGGTGCCGCGTCCGGTGATGGTGAATACATCTTCTACGGGCATCAGGAACGGCTTGTCGACGTCACGTTCGGGGTTGGGAATGTATTCGTCGACGGCGTCCATTAGTTCCCAGATGCTCTTGCACCAGTCACATTCGCGTTTGCCGCAGCCGCATTCCAGCGCCTTTAGGGCGGAGCCGGTGATGATGGGAGTATCGTCGCCGGGGAATTCATAAATGTTTAGCAGGTCGCGTACTTCCATGTCGACCAGTTCCAGCAGCTCTTCGTCGTCAACCATGTCGGCTTTGTTCAGGTAGACTACGATGT
>LADP01000041.1 GCA_000961575.1 Peptococcaceae bacterium BRH_c8a | reverse complement strand
GGAACTGGCCTTTGAGATGTTCAAAGAGAAATGGGGCAATAAGCACCCGATCATCATTCGCTCCTGGGAGAACAACTGGCTTGAATTAACGGCTTATTTTAAATATCCGTACGAAATTCGCAGGATTATCTACACCACCAACATCATCGAGGGCTACCATAGGCAGCTACGCAAGGTTACTAAGACTAAAACGGCTTACCCGACTGACGATGCCCTAAGAAAGATTATTTATCTGGCCACCATGGAAGCAGCTAAAAAGTGGTCCATGCCAGTGAGGGAGTGGAAAAGCTGTATTTCGCAGTTAGCCATCCATTTTAGCGACCGGCTGGAGCCTGAAATGATAGCTGGGTAATGAGTTTATCGCTTTGATTCTCCACAGGGATAGCGTTATTAAAGAGGTGAAGGGCGGCTAAAAGCCACCCCCGTTATCCCCGGCAGAACCTTGCCAGGCGCTCGGGTTGCTCTCCAGCAGAGCCCTATCCTCCTGGCAAGTAAGAGCCTATATTAGGTTTTCCATTATTCGTTGGATTTACCCATTTACACAAAACTAGGGATACTCCCTTATTTGACGCTTACGTTCTTGAAGTGCTTCACCACCGCCTCCACCCGGCCTTTACTTTCAGGGTCATGAGCCCTGCAGGGCCGTACGGTAAAGCCCATACGCTGGCGGAACTGCTCAAACTCCTTGGTGTAGATGATCGCCGGAGTTTTCATCCACGGCAATCAGCCTGTCCTGGTCAAATACCAGTTCGGCGGGCATGCTGCCCAGGTATTCAAAGCATTCTTCCAGTGCTGCCACCAATTGTGCCGAGGTTAGCGGGCCGGTGTACCATTCGCCCCATTTGAAACGAGAATGGGACAGTACGGTGGCCACACAGTGAAGTTTTCGGTAACTGCGGGTACGGGCGTCTTTAACATGGACACCCCGAGGTCCACCTGCGTTTGCATTCCCATCGGCGGGTCTTCCACCGCCATGTACTGGCGAACCTTGGTAACGCTCTTAGGTAGATCATACTGTTTGCGCAGGCGCTCCACAAATCGTCGTGCTGTTCGTTCTAATATGGCCACTTGGTAATGTTCTTTAAGCCAGTCCAATACTTGCGCAGCGGTCATACCGGGGTTTTGGCGAAGCCAGTCCAGGATGACGCCCTCGTAAAGGGCCAGGTTCCGTCGCCGTTGGCGGTTCGCAATAGTCTTTTCGAAAGTGTCCGGATCCATGTCCCAGTATTTTTGTCATCTGCGGTGGTAAAATGACCCCATATGGCGGATGAAAATTGACCCCCTCCCCAAAAAGGAGGTAACGAAATGGGTCAAGCGGAAACCTTCTCCCATGATAATGAGCATGGGAGAGAGAGCCAGATGTTAACACCGGATTTATGGACCGAGATCCGCATCATGCGCAAAATGGGTAAACCTATCAAAAAAATCGCCATAGAACTATTTATCAGCAAAAACACCGTTAAGAAAGTATTGCGCAGTGAAACTTATCAGCCTTACCACCGGGAACAATGCAAACCCGGCCTATTATCAGAATTCATGCCATTCATCAACGAACGGGCTCCGCAGTTGGACTTCAATGCCACCAGTCTCTTTAGAGAGCTAACAAAGTTGGGCTATACCGGAAGCTACACTCTGGTTAAAGAGGCTGTGCGCCCGCTTAGAGAAACCCACCGTCAGTTGGTGGCGGCAACAGCCCGTTTTGAGACCCCGCCCGGACTGCAGGCGCAGGTTGACTGGGGCAGCAAGAAGATCATGCTCGGAGGCTGCCTGACCAGGATCCACATCTTCGTCATGGTACTCGGCTTCTCCAGAGCCATATACGTGGAGTTTACATCGGACGAGAAGTTGCCCACACTGATCGCCTGTCATGAACACGCATTCGACTGGTTTGGGGGCATTCCGGAGGAGATTCTCTACGACAACCCCAAAACCATCGTCCTTGACCGGGCTACTGTAAATACCAGAATCAATCCAAAGTTCGATGACTTCTGCCGTTACTACGGCTACACCCCCCGGTTGTGCCGGCCTTACCGGGCCCGCACGAAGGGGAAGGTCGAATCGGGCGTAAAGTATATCAAAAGGTCATTCCTTGCCGGGCAGGCATTCCCGTCGCTGGCAACTGCCAACGAGCAGGTTCTGGCCTGGATCAGTGAAGTGGCCGATCAGCGGATTCACGGCACTACCCACGAGCAACCGGCAGCGCGCTTCCGGCGGGAAAACCTTCGCCCGCATACCAGCAGGCCGCCGTATGTCTTACAAGTTTGGCAGATGCGCAGAGTGGCCACCGACTGCCTGGTCTCCTATGCCACCAATCGATACTCGGTGCCCTGGAGATATGTTAATCAAACTGTGGAACTCCAGGAGCGCGGTGACATGATATCTATCTACCACCGGGGAGTGCTGGTCGCCACCCACCGCAAATCGGAAAGCAAGCACCAAGTAATCATGGATATGGAACACTACCAGGGCCTGTCAAATAAACGTGAAGACACCAAGAGCGCAGCACCCTTGCCCGAGGTCGAAGTTAGAAGTTTGGACATCTACGCGTCACTGGCCGAAGGAGGTGCTCTCGTTGGATAACCCTCAACTTCTTAGAATACAGGAAAATCTGAAGCTGTTAAAGTTGCACCGTACCGGCCAGCAAATCGAAATGCTGCTCCAGGAAGCAAGCAAGAATGAGCTGTCATACTCCGATTTCCTGGACAAGCTGCTCAATGAAGAGCTCTCCCTTAAACACGAGAAACATATGGCATTAAGTACGGCGTTGGCCAAGTTCCCATATATCAAGACTCTGGAGTCGTTCGATTTTTCTTTCCAGCCATCAATAGACCCGAAAATCATCCGGGAACTGGCGACCTGTTCCTTTATCGACAGGGCGGAAAATCTGATCCTTTTAGGCCCTCCAGGTACCGGTAAGTCTCATTTGTCAGTGGCTTTGGGGCTGAAGGCTATCCAGAAGAAGTGCCGGGTACTTTTCACCCCGGCTGCCGCTCTGATTGCTTTGCTGAATAAGGCATATTCAGAAAACCGTCTCGAGGAGAAACTCAAATTCTACTGCGTTCCCAAACTATTGATAATTGACGAAATCGGCTATGTTCCGGTTGATGTCCACGGCGCACATCTATTATTCCAGTTGATTTCCAGGAGGTATGAGCGAGGATCCATCATTTTGACCAGCAACCGCGGCTTTGGGCAATGGGGTGAAATCTTTGGTGACACGATTATTGCCACCGCCATCCTGGATCGTTTACTGCACCATAGCACCGTTATCAATATCAAAGGTGAATCCTACCGGTTAAAAGAAAAGCAGCGCGCCGGATTAATCAGAAAACCACTGGATACATCTTTAGCTGTTGGAGGTGATCTGTCACCCACTCTCTCATAGTTTTTTATCTATGTGGGGGTCAAAATTCAAACACCCAATGGGGTCAATTTTCAAGCGCCGTTGACAATTTTGACACCGTCAAAGTCCACCTGTAGGCGATTTGCAACCTGCCGCTTACTGAAACCGAGGTTTTTGAGTGATTGTGGTTCTGTGTACATAGGCCACCTCTTCATAGGCACCCCTCCTTGAAATGAAATCTGCTTTCATGGTAGCACATCCCATTTCTGCCAGCCAAGGTGCTATATCAGTGACCCAAACTGCTGTATTTTAAGTGGCCGTTTTTGCTGTATTTTTTTTACCGCTAACAGCTGCGCAGGGTACGCTCGGATAAGCCGGTCTGCTGTAGTTATTATTCCTAATTTCCCTGATTTTGGCCGCGTCAAGTCCGTCTGCCAGTAGCGGGGATAGCAACTGCTTTTGCTTTGCGGCAATATCTTCGGCTTTTTGTTGGTCTCTCATGCTAAAACCCTTCATTTTAGGTTTTAGCATGATTTTATATCCTATCTGCCAGGACAGGAATGCAGAACGAGTATGTTTATCCAACAATTTATACTTGCTACTGGTCGGCCAACTTTTGCCAGCCGTCCGGCCACGTTACCAACGTAGTCCCAAATCCTTTTGAGCGCGGACTGGGACAGAATGATTCTTTCACAGATTCGTTACTGAGCAAGATTACGATAGAGGCCCGGCAACCTAGGAAGCGATTGTGTAGTTCACTAAACCAGTTGCGCCAACGGCCTAAGGTGGATTAGTCGGCTGTGACGGTTAGTGTGGTGTTCCCGGTTATGACAGCCTCGATGCTATCGCTGCCGTAACGTTTGTACGGGATGAGGATATCCGGAAGTTCGTGATGTATCCGTTCACAGTGTTCACAACGGAGCCGGCGAATGATGAAACTATTTGATCTCCAAGGCCGTTTATGTACTTTGCGCTGCCGGCTGCCGATGCCATCCAATGGCCCGTTTCAACAGGGCAGGGAATCTGCTCCGTGCTCTTTACTAAAAACAAATTTTTCACGGTTTTCAATAGCTCATATTCTGTTAAAATGACCATACGTGGTGGCGCCCCTGGTATTGCTGTTGCTGCAGCAGTACACCAAAACGGGGCGTCTTTCCTTTCTTCATGATATGGTCATTATATATGGCAACTTTTGGACAGGCAACACCATCAGCTTTCGGGCATTACAGCCCAGCAGGAACACATTACAGCACGGCAAGAACACTCTGACATGTCGGTTATACACTATAATATTAAACTACCGTTCTTCACGCTGTTAATAAAATAGAGCCATAGAGTTGAAATGGGAGCCACAACTCCGATGAAAATGAGCCATGTTTCCATTTAGTGAGAGCCAACGAGTGGATCAAAACAATAAATTTAAGATTTTAAAAACTACAGGGGTCTTTTTACTATGAAGATGTACTTTGATTCTGCCATAGTGATTGTAGTCAGTGCTGATAACGTGAAACGTTATCCAAGCACTGTGGTCAACCGGGGAGGTTGTCCACGGGGCGGCACTGTCCATCAGCCTGTCCTGCGGTTCAAGTGGGACGACTAGTTTAGATTTATTGGCTCTCTTTCCAATGGCTCATTTTGAGCAGGATTATCAATTTAGAGGAAATCTGTCAAAGTTACAAGAATAATATTGCTTATATTAATGATGGACCGGGTGAGCGAAATGGTAATAGAGATGCTATTTACGAATAGAAAAAACCAATTTATAACTGAGAATTTAGATATCGTTAAAATACTAGATAAAGAAATTGATGAGCTGACTCTTAGTTACGCACCAGATTCTGCTTTTCGTGAACTTGATAGCAATATTTTTATGCAACAATCTAATTTATTGTCTTATCATGAATTATACTATTATGGTATTTTTTGTGATTTTAGTTCTGACCTAAAATGGCATGAAATTAATTACAAAAACAAAAAATATGGACTAGCAATTTATATTAATAACGATTCCATAGATATAAATAATAATTTTGTATATATTAAAATAGTTTTTCATAACAATAAAACAGTTAAGAATTTATATGAACTAAAAATATTAATTAAGGATAAATTGCGTGAGTTTTACAAACATTTCTATTGGTTATGGGACGACCAAGCTAAAAGGTTTAATATAACTTGTTACAACAAAATTTTTGATATAGAAAATCAGATGCGAAGATTGTTAACAGCCTCATTTATAAAATTGTTTGGGATTGAATGGTGGGAAGAAAAAGCCCCAAAAGAGTTGAAACTTTTAGCTCATAGGTATTCAAAAAATTCTGGCACGATTGGTGGAAAAACATGGAAAAATGTTCAGCATTATATATATAATATTAATGTCGATAATTTACTTGATTTAATGAAAAAAGAACGAGCTGAATTGGAAGTATCCAATGAAGAACTAGGTCAATTATTTAAAGCATGCAACAAAAACGAAGAAATTTTAGAATTAAAGAGAAAAACACAAAAATATTCACTTTGGGATGAGTACTTCTCCAAATTGTTAGAGGACAAAGAATTTCCCAATAAATGGGTTGAGTTTACAAGTTATAGAAACTTTGTAGCACATAATAAGTTTATGGATTATAAAGCCTTCGTTGATTTCCAATCACTCTACAAATACTTGAATGCTGAATTATATAAAGCTTATACAAGGCTACCCCAAATATCGTTATCTGACATTGATCTCTTGAGAATTTCTTTGCTTCTTGAAGCCGATGATACTAAAACACAAAAATTTGATATTAAAAAAGCAAATCGAATTACTTCATATCTGGAGAATTATGAGTATATACTTCAAGAAGAGATTTTACCACTAATAATTTCATTCTGCGAATGGTATGACTACAACTTTGTACTGGAAACTATATCACTATCATCAAGTTTTGTTGTTATTGGAACCATAAAAGGAATTTCAGCAAAAATTGAGGTTGATAAAGTAATCAATATAAATGAAAAGGATGAGGTTTACAGGTTTGGAGTGGTTCTACAAGGAACAAATAACGAATTAGATTATCTATTTCCCATACCTCTTAGGATGGAAGAAGACCAAGTATTTATAGATAACAAGGACGAATTGATTAATGATTTCAAACAAGCATTGTGGGAGCTTATTCCAATACTAGAATCAACTAAAATCCCTTTTTTGAACTGGGAGAATACTCCCTTAATATACGATGATAGCTATGAAATACTTGATGAATACTTTTTTGAAGAACCGGAAGAAGAGCTATATTTTGGAGTTATTGAAGGATATCATTATGAAAGTGTTCACAATAATGGACAAGCTAGAAACTTGAATGATGCTTACAGTGACTATGATGATGAAATCTATTCCGACAATGATGAAGTTGAAAGGTACTATCTAGAATATAGGGATGATTTTGAAGATTGAATTTAACTGTTTGGCCGTGCTAAGGGAGTATCCATAGTTTATTGTGAATGGGTAAGCCAACCGAATAATGGAAACCCTATTAGGGCTTTTACCTGCCAGGATGATAGGGCTTTGCTGGAAGCGCATAGGCCGATACATGCGAAAAGCCTAACAAGGTAAAGGCCGATGTGGAAGCGATGATACCGGTAAGTAAAAGCCACAGGGGTTTTTGGTGTGCTTTATCGGATTCACCTGTATAAACCAAAAACAAGTGAATAGTTGGCAATAACCTAAAAAATTAACTTTCCATGTGGGCTGCTAAGGGAGTATCCCTAGTTTTGTGTAAATGGGTAAATCCAACGAATAATGGAAAACCTAATATAGGCTCTTACTTGCCAGGAGGATAGGGCTCTGCTGGAGAGCAACCCGAGCGCCTGGCAAGGTTCTGCCGGGGATAACGGGGGTGGCTTTTAGCCGCCCTTCACCTCTTTAATAACGCTATCCCTGTGGAGAATCAAAGCGATAAACTCATTACCCAGCTATCATTTCAGGCTCCAGCCGGTCGCTAAAATGGATGGCTAACTGCGAAATACAGCTTTTCCACTCCCTCACTGGCATGGACCACTTTTTAGCTGCTTCCATGGTGGCCAGATAAATAATCTTTCTTAGGGCATCGTCAGTCGGGTAAGCCGTTTTAGTCTTAGTAACCTTGCGTAGCTGCCTATGGTAGCCCTCGATGATGTTGGTGGTGTAGATAATCCTGCGAATTTCGTACGGATATTTAAAATAAGCCGTTAATTCAAGCCAGTTGTTCTCCCAGGAGCGAATGATGATCGGGTGCTTATTGCCCCATTTCTCTTTGAACATCTCAAAGGCCAGT
>LADP01000034.1 GCA_000961575.1 Peptococcaceae bacterium BRH_c8a | reverse complement strand
CAGGAAATCATCCGGATTAACCAGCGGCGCTGGGAGATTGAAGAATGTTTCCGGATTATGAAAAGCGAGTTTAAAGCCCGGCCGGTGTACTTAAGTCGCGAGGATAGAATTAAGGCACATTTTACTACCTGCTTTATGTCCCTCATCATTTATCGATTGTTGGAAAAGAAACTAGGAAATAAGTTTACATGCAGTGAAATCATCAACGGATTAAAAGAAATGAATTTCTATGAGATTAAGGGCGAGGGGTATATACCGACCTATACAAGAACCGAATTTACTGATGCACTACATGAATCTTTTGGTTTTCGAACGGATTACGAGATTATAAAAAAGACACTGATGAAAAAATTTTTTAGCATAACTAAAAAATAAAAATATTACTCACTTTTTTGTAGTGCAAAAAAGCTTGAAAACCCTGCAAATACAGGGTTTTCAAGCTTTTTCATGGTTTATAACTGTTAAAGACAGGAAAATATTATACGTATTTAACGGACAAAAATCAATAGTAATCAATTATTTATTTTATCATCTAAAATTACTTTTTAGCCTTTATATTACGTTTTATTTGCATCACTAAATCCGTGTCTTTATTTTTTGCATCTTTACCTTTGTTGTGGTTTTCAATCTTCTGTTGGCCGGTTGAATTGCCTGCTTTATTAACCATGGCATTATTCCCCCCGGTTGGTTTATCTTCTCCCAACTTGTTTTCACTTTCCAAGTCCTGACCCCGGGATTCAAGACCGGGCACTCCCTTATTATCCAACCCAGGTGGAGTGACCGGCTTGGCATCTTGCCCGGAATTCGGATTTGGTTTCCCACTTGGTGCTGCGCTATTCCCATTCCCATTCCCATTCCCTTTTCCGTTCCCGAGTTTGGGCTTGTTGCCGTTCCTATTACTGTTACCCTTGGGCTCAGCAATAACATCTGCCAGTTTGCCGCTTTTATACTGCTCAAGTTTACCTTGGTCGCCTTTAGCGGTCTTTTTCCATAAAGCATAACGCCCGGCAGACATACCCACCTGCTGTGCTTCCTGGTGTTGAATATTTGTAGTGCCAACTATTTTTATTTTGGTTGTTGCGTTAGATTTGCCAAGGTTAACCAATTGATCGTCGATGTTTGAAAGTAGTTTAGCATTCTGATTTAGTGATTCGGCCGGTGCAAGGCAAACCAAAACCTGGCCTTGTCCGTCCGGACTAAGATACTGCATTTCCTCTGCGGCTTTAATCAAAGCCTCAACCGCATCTGCTATCGGTTTGCCTTGCACTGACACACTTTGCAATAGTTTATCGCCGTCTTTATTTAAAGCCGTAGCCTCTAAAACCTTATACCGGTCATTTACAGCCAACTCCAGGCTGGGGTTTATGTCCAGTGAAACATAGGCGACAGCAGCGCCGGCGGTGCCTGTGAAAAATGAGATGTAAACCGGGATGCAAATAAAAAACAACGCTAAGCAAGCTACTAAAGCAAGGGTGAGCCGGCCGGTACGCTTGCCCTTACGCACTACATCCCGGCGGGAAAAAATAATTTCCTGCCCAGCTTCCAGCCCATCCCGGCGGTATATTTCCACAAAGTCACATTTAGAGGTCATCACGAGAGCGGTCTCCGAGTTAATCTCCAAAACGGTACCTTCCATTTTCATGCTCAGTGACCCCCTTCGTCGACGGCGTAGATATAATCTTTCAGCGTATCCAGGTTGCCAGCCAGGATTATCGCTATTGCTATTATATAAGTTCGATGTCTTTCGACGGTTTTAGGGTTAACATTTATTTTTTTTAGCAATTTTTTTAAAGGGATGGTCTGCCTTTCCAGTAGGTGGGCAATCAATTCCGGATCTTCAGCCAACGTGCGGCCAATTTTTATAGCTAGTTTTTTGGAATCCTTGTGCCGCGGCGAATGCTTAACCAGGTCGGACATGGTGAAACCAAATTTATTAAGCTGTCCGGCAAAAGACTTCAATTCTTCTTGAACTTCAATTTTTTCAATGGCCGGATTTATTGTCATGGCTGAGTGAGATACGTTGTCAATGGGGGTTGAAACATTCAACCGGGATTCTCGTTCATCCCGGCGCAGGGTGTCGATAACCCGCCTGGTAATCACCTGTCGGGCAAAGTAAATAAAGGAAACCCCTTTCCCAGGGTTATAGCTGTCCAGGGCTTCATTCAGCGCGAGCAGACCGGTGTTAAAGACCGCGTCCTTTGCTCTGTCGATGCTGCGCCCACCCATTACGCTGCTTATTGTTGCAGCCACAAAACCTTGGTAATCCCGCAGGAATTGCTCCCTTAATTGCTTGTCGCCGCTTTGAATTTGTATAACCAGTGCTTCCCGCCCCGGCGGTTCATTGTGCATTGTCACTTTACAGACCTACTTACTGCAGGCATTGTTTATCAGGCAGGCCTGGCATAAGGATATAAGATTAACTAGTTTATCAACTAAATCTTTAAGTGCCTCTTCACCAAGCTCCTCATTCACATGAGTATCGATGCTGTCTGCCAAACTAACTAAATCATGTACTTGACTTATAAACTCGCCTTTAGTCATTTAACGCACCCCCTGGCTTAAAAATGCCACTAGAGCTAGCATGGTTTACGTAAAACAAAAAGAAAACAGTGGTTTGTACTATATTACTCTGGCGCAACTAATCCGGCAATGATTTATGAATTAAATCTTTGTAAAGTTCGGGCCGGCGGGCGCTTAAAAAGAAACTAAACCGCATGGAAGGAGATTCCTTGCGGCGTATGGTATTGATAATTTCATGATCCAGGTCGGTCACTAGTAACTCTTCACGACCATTGAATGCTTCAGCAACCACGTTACCGCGGGGGTCGATAACCAGAGCACCGCCACAGAAACTATGCCCGGCACCGTCGTCACCCACCAAATTGCAAGCAGCCAGATAGACTGCATTATCGTAGGCCCGGGCGGTCATGTACTTCAACCAGATCTCCCGCCGGTCACCTACGATAGCGGGCGAGGCATGAGGGGCGAAAATAATTTCCGCCCCTTTTAAGGATAAGACGGTGGAGACTTCAGGAAAATGCAGATCCCAGCAAATACTCAGGCCCAGGGTGGCCCGGTCGGCCAGTTGAAATATCGGCAGGTCTTCGCCCGGCTTAAAATAAGGTTTTTCGCTGTTGCCCAGATGTGTTTTGCGGTATTTGCACAATTCACCATCGGGATAGGCAACCAGTTGGGTGATGTAAGGTTTATCCACGTCTGATTTTTCAGCCAGACCGGCCATAATTACCAGGCCAAATTCTTTGGCCATGTTTAAAATTCTTTGGGACGACGGGCCCGGTACCGGTTCGGCAGTAGACCAGGCCAGGTCGCGACTGTAACAGGGGATACACAGTTCCGGAAAACAAATAACGGCAGCGTTTTGCGCGGCTGCCTGCCGGGTAAAACGCTCTATTTTGTCCAGATTATCGCCTGTCCGGCCCAGCTTCGATTCCATCTGCACCAGGGCGATACGAGTTTTTTTCATTAAATAAATCCGCCTGTTCCTTATTTTTATGTTTACATTTTACCCGTGCCGGACGGTTTTTAGCAAAGGCGCGGAGGCAGGTGAGGCGTTTCTAATGTTCTGAAAAAGTTCCTGCTTGTTACGGGGAACGGGCATGTTAACGGGTAACAGGCCACTGGCGGTAAGTTCCAGGTACGTCTCAACCACTATTGGACATTTTAAGTCGCAGCGATCCAGCCAATCCTGGCGCAGGAATACATGCTGCGGTTCCCCCTCGCCGATTACCCCACCGTCTTGCAGCAGATACACGTAATCGGCCCAGTCGTAGGCCCGGTCTACATCATGGGTGGACATGATAATAGCTTTACCCTGCCGGCTTAGTTCATCAAGCAGGGCCATTGTTTTTAACGCCATCCCCGGATCCAGGCAGGCGGTGGGCTCGTCGAATATAATTACGGCCGGTTCCATAGCCAGCACACCGGCAATAGAAACCCGCTTTTTCTGACCGTAACTTAAAAAATGGGTCGGCCTGCTTTCCAGGTTCGTAATACCGGTTTGGCGCATGGCCTCTTTGGCTGCGGTCAGCGCCTCATTTTGGGGCAGCCCCAGGTTAATTGGGCCGAAAGTCACGTCCTGGAGTACACTGGCGGAGAATAGCTGGCTTTCCGGGTCCTGAAATACAATACCCACATTTTTGCGCAGGGCCAGCAAATCTCGTTGGTGGTACCTAATCTCAGATCCCCTGAACAGCACCTTACCACCCTGTGGTCGCAAAATACCGTTTAAATGCAAAAAAAGGGTGGACTTGCCGGCCCCGTTGGAGCCTAAAACCGCTATTTTTTGCCCGGCGGTCAACTTGATATTGATACCCCTTAGCGCCCGGGTGCCGTCCGGGTAAGTGTAGGTTAATTCCCTTGTTTCAATAACCGGCGTCACCATCGTCTAGACCCCCCCGGCGATTAGCCAGCACGCGGTTAAAGCGCCGTCGGCAGCTATAATTAGAGCAATATTGACCCACGACCAGCGGTACTTGGCCTCTACAAAATTAAGCCGTCCGTCGTAACAGCGGGCCAATAAAGCGTCGTAAACGGTCTGGGACTGTCGGTATGATTTAACAAACAATGACAGTACCAGTTGACTGAATGAATGGAACCCGGTTCGGACATTCCGGTAACCAAGGCGGGACGATTGGGCAGTGTAAATATGGCCGGCAGTTTCCAGCAAGATAAAGATGAACCGATAAATAAGTACCATTAGTTCAATCACCAGGGACGGTATCCGCAGCCAGCGTAAAACGCCGACCATTTGGGTCACTGGTGTGGTAAGGGCTAAAAAGTATAGGCAGGAAACCGCCCCCAGCGAACGAAGAAACATTTTCCCTGCAAATTCCAGCCCGCCCGGTGTTACCCCGGCGGTGAAAGAGCCTAGTTGAACAGCCCAAATAAATTCCCCTTCATTCCTGGTGAAGGTAACGGCTACCGTAAGCACTCCCACCACCAGAAACGAGGCCGGAAGCAACATCAGTTTCAGGTATACCTGCCAGGGCACCCGGGCCAGCAGTATCACAGCCGCGCCAGTTAACAGTATTACCGCCAATGACGTAGCCAAAGAGTTTAGGGCCAGGCAGATGGTTACCGTAGCGACGAAAAAGATAAATTTTTCGCCGGGATGCACGGTAGACAGCTTATTACTGTAGGCATAATGATCAATAAGCAGCATAATTACTCTCTTTTCGTTTCCCTTTTACCCTTCATATAACCCAGGTAGTAACCTACAACGCCTGCCCCCAGTGCACCTTGCAGCACGAAAAGCAAGTTTTCAATCTCACCGCTGGGCGGTTCCCAAATAGCCGAGAACCACGGCTGGTAATCCGGTTTCATTTCATGGATTAGTGCTTGGGCCTTGCCGTCAGCGCCTTCAAAATCAGCGCCCCGGTTAAAAACAAGGGGATACACCATCAGAACCACCACTAACCCCAGCAATAAAAAGTTGGTCCAAATAAATGATTTTTTAGCCATTAGCGTGCCTCGCCCGGTATTACAGCCAGGTCTACCAATTCATCTTTACTATAGGAATAAATAAGGTTAAAAACAAAAACTGTAAGCAAGCCTTCGCTTATGGCCAGGGGTACCTGAGTGATGCCGAAAACAGCAGTAAATTTATATAAAGATAGAAGTATCCCTCCGGTTTCATCCGGGATGGCCAAGGCCAATTGTGCGGCGGTGGTCAGATATGTAACCAAATCGCCCAGGGCTGCCCCCAGGAAAACAGCCAGCCATAAAGGCGCCTTTAACCTGGTGCTGGCCCTGAAAATGCCGTAAGCCAACAGTGGGCCGATAACGGCCATGGAAAAGGCGTTGGCTCCCAAGGTGGTAATTCCTCCGTGCCCTAAGAGCAGCGCTTGAAATATAAGCACAATAGCACCCAGCACAGCCATAGCCGCCGGCCCGAATAAAATGGCACCCAACCCCACCCCGGTAGGATGGGAACAGCTTCCGGATATTGATGGTAGCTTCAGGGCTGATAAAGCGAAGGCAAAAGCACCGGCAAAAGCCAGCAGCATCTTTAACCTGGGGTTAATGGTCAATTTTTTTTGAATGGATACCAGGCCGGCGATAAAAAACGGTATAGTGACCAGGTACCATAGCCACCACCAGGGATGAGGCAGGTAGCCCTCCATAATATGCATGGCATAGGCTGGAACAGGTAATACCAGCGTGGCCAGGATGGTAAATAAAAACGAAAAACAAATTTGTATTATTTTAATCATTTTCCACTCCTGATTACTACCGTTGCCAGTCTTGTTCCGGCGGCAGTTTGACATTGATAATGCTCATTATTTCATCCCGGCTGAGCTCCTGCCCACCGGTGCTAATGCGTTTAACCAGCACCACTGGAATTTTAAGGGATCGGGCAGCCTCAATTTTTGTGTCGGTGCCCCCGGCTTGGCCGCTGTCTTTGGTTACCACCACCGATGCCCGGTACATTTTAAACAACGCCTTGTTGATCTGTTTAGAAAACGGCCCTTGCATGGCCACAATATCTTTGGGCTTGATGTTCATGTCCTGGCACTTCTTAATGACCCGGTGTTCGGGAAGTACCCTGACTACCAGGCGTATACCGTGGTTTTGCGAGAATGCCGTGAAATGTTCCAGACCGTGGCTGCCGGTAGTTAAAAAAATTGTCTTGCCCAGGCCGGCTGCTTTTTCGGCGGCCTCCTGCATCGAATAGGTGGGAAACACTAATCCTCCGGGCCCAACGCTGGTCTCCTCGCGCCCCACAGCCAGGTACAAAATACCAAGCTTTTCGCAATCACAGGTCAGTTCGGTAGCGTTATCTCTGGCGAAGGGGTGCCTGGAGTCCACCACCGCCTGCGCTTTAATTTTCTGCAACCAATCACATCTGTCTACCGGCAGGCCTCTTGCTACCAGCACAGCGCCATCTTCAGTGGCTAATTCCTCGCCGTAACTGGAAGACACTATCACACCTACCCGGTATCCCAGTCTGGTTAATTCACAGGTGAGCCACCTGCCATCACCGGTACCCGAAAGAACCAGTATCAATTGTCATCACCCCGCTGCGTAAAAAACCCCCGCTGTTGTCGGGGGCTTTAAGTGGATATAGATCGCAAACAGACCAGCGATCAACCACCCCCTGATGTGCCATCAGCGGCGCGTTTGATACAGGCCCGGTTGCTGGTTGGAGGTTTGCTGACCCAAGTCAATTTGGGTTGCCACGCCTTTAACAGCGAAAACCGCATTTAATCCGCCTGCTTCTCGAGCGGCGGCACCTGATATGTAAAATAATTAACCCCGCCTCCAAAAGAGCCGGGGTTGTCTGACATGCCTTTGCCACACCTAATTAAATAACCGGTGCGTAAAAAACACTAACCCTCTCCATGGGAGGTTGCCGTGCTTCTTCATCCAGGCAGGTCTCCTGACTCATGGCTTGTGCGTCTCCCGCCTTCCCGGCTATTAACCAGTGGCAATTGGGAGCCGGCTGCCATTTACAGTGGCCGGACCGTCCAGGAATTTCACCTGGTTCCCTATTATCCCCATCACAAATGGGGCACCCGAATTAATTAACTTATGTTAAATGTTATCATTTTAGGATGGTGTTGTCCAGTCCAGCTTAACTGAAAAATTTTTCATTTTTAAAAATAAGCAAATTCCCTTCGTTTTAAAAGGTCAATGAAAATGTTGTTCCGGTTTCATTGCTAGACGTTACATCTATTGTACCCCGGTATTTTTCTTCCACCAGCTTTTTAACAGTATATAAACCGATTCCCGAACCATCCGGCCCTTTGGTGGTATAACCATACTTAAAAATTTCTTTATTGACCACCGTTCCGGGGTAGTTGCGAACTTGGACAATTACTTTTCCATCTCTGCAATCGAAATTTAACTCAATACACTTTTCAGCTTGCTCATCGTAATGATTATTTTTTAATTCGTAAATGGCATTGTCAACCAGGTTGGAAATAATTCTGACTATATCGATAGAATTAATTTCACTGGAACAAATGTTGGCGTTGATGTAATACTTTAATTTGATTCCGTATCTAGCTGCTTCCTCTTGCTTGACGATTAAAATAACTGCTACTTCCGACATGCCCAGGCTATTGACAGGTAATGCGTTATTTAGTTCTGTATTCAAGTTTAATATGTAATCAACTGCATTTTGGGTTCGGTTGAGTTGCAAATAACCGACAATCACTTGCATATGATTTAAAAAGTCGTGTCTGTGCGAGTGAAGGATTTTAAGTGTATTTTCATTAAGTTCATTTGCTACCCTTGTTACAGCCAGTTCTTGTTCCAACAAAGAAATTTTATAAAATTCGTAGCACATGTAAATCATGGCTATGGCCAGCGACGATGAGACAAACAGCAATGCAACAGATACACCTTTGGTATGAACAGTATGGTAGCCCAAAAAATTGTCAATGCCCAGCAGTGATAAATGCAAGGACCAGGCGCAAATTAATAAAAAAATTACCTGGCTTATGCAAACAATAATTAAAGTGTCTCTAAGGTGTTTCATGCCCAGTTTTTTCACTCTTTTGCCTCACCATTATTAGTAGATATGTCAGTAAAATAAAAGCAACTAGATTAGGAAAACCGGAAATAATCCAAATGTGCAGGTAGTCAAGCTCAGGCAATAGTTTTAGTGTCATCAGGTAAGCTATCGGTTCAATAATAATTATTACCATATAACTGGCTAGTATGCTAATGATGACTTTTAAACCACGTACCCGGGCCAGGAACATAAATAAGAAATAAAAAGACACTACTCCGGTCCCAGTAACGTAAAACACATTCTGGAATAATATTCGGGTAGTTAAAATGCAGCCCAAAACACAAAGAGCTATTAACAACTTGCGCTGCCAAGTTAGACTTATATTTAACCAGGTGGTTAAAAACATGGTAATAACCGTAATTTCAAAGAAGCCGTAAATGGCCCTAATCCAAACCGGAATGTCGTCTATTTAGGTCACCCCCATAGACTGTTATTTAATATATTAATTAATTCTGAAAAAATTAAAATAATCCTCTCTTTTTATATAAATTTATCGAAATATGTTTAAAAAAGACTCAATAGGCGGATTTTCAGAATTTAATCTTCACGATATAAATACTAAGTCCAGGCTTAATTGCCTGGACCTTTGGGGAATAAATCTTTAGCATTTGTTCTTTTAGAGCTAAGAATTTACTCCATCATTTGTTTGGCCAAAAATGACGCTGCAGTTTCAGCCAGTTTAAGTTCAAGTTCACCCAATGGAGAGTCGTTCTTAGATGTTATAATAACGGATCCAATAACACCCTGATCTAATATTATTGGAGCAACAATACTACGTTTGAACCCGACTCTTTCATCGTCCGCCAAGTTATGCTCCTCTTCAAGAGTAGTGGTTTGTTTTGTATTTATTGTTTGCCCAAGTTTATCGCTGATGCTTTTCTTAAGCAATTCCTTTTTGCTCCACCCAGAAACAGCTATAATTTCATCCATATCAGTAACACAAACTACATGGCCTAGGACTTCATGCAAAGAATCAGCGTATCCTTGTGCAAATTTGCCCAGATCATTAATGGGGGAATATTTTTTTAAGATTACCTCGCCATCTCTATCTAAGTAGATTTCAAGGGGTTCACCGTTACGAATCTTCATGGTACGCCTTAATTCCTTGGGAATAACCACACGGCCCAGATCATCAATCCTTCTGACTATCCCAGTAGCTCTCATCCAGTTTTCCCTTCTTTCATTATCTGTTTCTTTATTAATCTACCTGAAAGGGGAAAATCTATGTCTTGAAAATTAAACCTGGACTATAAGAACCTGGACACATTAGCAATTTAAAAAATAAAAAACCGCGGCGCTTTTGTTACGGCTTCGCGGGTTTAAACTCTCAGTCCCTATAACGCTTTAGTATGTCGTGCCTGGTTACTATACCCAGCAGTTTACCGTCCGGGTTAACCACGGGAACCCGGTTCACTTTTTTATCCGTGATTATGGCAACAATTTTTTCCACCGGGGTATCGGGATTAGCGGTAAATACCCTGGAGGTCATCAGTCCCTTCACTTTCTGCTCCGTCATCTTTTTCAATTGCTGCTGGAACCGTAGGGGATTTTCCAGATAGATTATGCCGTCCAGAAAATTTATATAAGAAGGGCCCTTAAACTCCTTGTCGCGAATGATTAAATCCGCTTCGCTGAGTACGCCGACTACTTTTTCGCTACCATCAATCACGGGTAAACCGCTGATATTATGTTCCAACAGCAGGTTGGCCGCCTTTTGAACATCGTCATCCGGGCTTACCGTGATAACCTCCCTGGTCATAATGTTCTCGGCCGTAATTTCGCCCGACACTTATACATCATCCTCTCTAATTATAATTAGTATTACCAAACAAGGGGCATTAAAAAAGCCTAACGTGTTCATTAACAGGTATTTTTATTTAACCTTAAACCGGATGTAAAAAGTAGTGCCTTTAGGACTACTATCTAATTCCATCCTTGCGTTATGCTTTTCAATAATCTTATAGCAAACTGCTAGTCCTAAGCCTGTACCATTATCTTTAGTAGTAACAAATGGTGTCCCAAGTTGTTTTAGGATATGCTTTTCTATCCCGGTACCCTGGTCACTAACTGATAAAACTACTTCATCCCCTTCGCTATATGTTTTTATTGAAACAATTCCGCCAAGTGGCATTGCATCCAAACCATTTTTAACAAGATTTAGTATCAGTTGTCTTATTCCCTTTTCATCCAAAATTAGATTGGGAATGTTGCTTAATTCCATTTTCACATATTTACCGGTTTTTATGGCTTCAGATTCTATCAATGGAGATATTTTTTTAATAATATTAGTTAGGTTTAATAACACTGCGTTAAGTGGACTATTCTTAGCTAAAGATAGAAATTGAGTGATTATTAAATTAGCCCTATCCAACTCTTCAATCATTAAATCGAAATATTGCTTATATTTAGAACAATCATCTTTACTTCCGAGGAGCTGTAAAAAACCCCGAACAGTAGTCATGGGGTTCCTAACTTCGTGACCTATACTTGCGGCAATTTCCCCGACCAAATTAAGCCTATCAAGGCGTAAAATTTCCCTTTCAAATTTTTTAAGCTCGCTGATATCATTCCCAACCATTAGTATGCATGGCTCGTTATTAATGCTAACTAATTCAGCTGAAAGTAAACCTTCACGCAACTCGCCCGACTTCCTGCGTACACTCACCGCCATGTTATTAACAAACCTTTGTTTTGATAATAATCCAAACATACTAGCACGTTCTTCTGAATTTAACCATATACCAATTCCAGTCGCTTTATTTCCGATTAACTCATTGCGTGCAAAACCACTCAATTTTATAAAACTATTATTAACCTCTAAATAACGCTCATCTATAACTCTAATAATGACTGACGGGTTTGGACTCGCATGAAATGCTTTATAAAAGAGCTCTTTAGACTGGCGCAAAGCATCTTCCATCTGTTTTTTGATTATTGCATTGGTGATGATTTCTCCAACTATTCTAAGTAAAACAATATCCTCTTCTTTTAATATCTTATTATCCCTGACTGTATCAAAACCAATAAAGCCTATGAGGATATTGCCGTCAATCAGGGGGATCGCTACTAAAGACTTTATGGATTGGGCTTGAAGAGATGCCTTTTCGGATTGAGCTTCTTGGGGCAAATCTTCCACAGATGGAATAAAAACATATTCAAACCTATAAAATTTTTCCATCCACCAAGGCATCGAATCTACTGGAACATCCTGTAGTTGTTCTATCTGCGGTTCGATACCTTTGGCGCACCATTCATGACTATTACTTGCTGATGTAACTCCATCCGAAAACAGAAAAACATAACTGCGGTCCACACCCATAAATTCACCAATAATTTTTAATGCTTCGTTTATCCCTTGGTCTATCTCGTCAATAGGTAGGGTAATAAATCTTGTTGATATGCCAGTGATTATTTTTTCAAACTCAAGACGGAAATATAAATTTTGCTCCATACTCTTGCGTTGGGAAATATTACGAATTAAACATTGTACGGCTGGCTCACCTTGATAGACAATTGGCATCCCCGTTGCTTCAACATTTATATTTTCACCTTGAATATTAACAAACACCAATTCAGCTAATTGTAATATCTCACCTTGTTCATAAATCTGCTTTAAAATATCAGTAATATTGTCTTGGTGCTTGGGGTGCAAAAAATCCAAAACTGATTTCCCAATTAAATAATTTCGGTTTGGCGCACCGAGAAGGTCTGCTCCAGCTTTATTTATATATAAAATTTTTTCCTTACTATGAATACAAATCGTATCTGGAGAAAGTTCAATAAACCGAAGGTAAAGATCTTCGCTGTCAGGTTTAAAATGCTTATTAGCATTATTTTTTTTGGTTTTATTTTGATATTTCAGTTAAATCACCCCACTTTTCTGACAATAGTCTAAAATTAGACAAGAGGTGATTTTTTCCCTTCGGGAACAATGTCGAATTTTCCAACATCCATAAAAATTTCATTAGATTCTATTTAACAGATATTGTCAAGCATAGCGTAAATAATGTTTATCTTTCTTTACTAAAACAAGTCATCCATTAGCTTACCTATCTTTTTAGACTGCTCTGTTGTGGCCTTGGAATCGAACTCAATAATAATATTTAAAACATCACCTTCTTTTGCACCATCAGGCATAAGCTCTCTGGGGATATTAAAGGTTACATCGCCGTGTTCGATTACGGCCCATTGCCCTTCAAAACGTTCAATTATAAACATTTTTATCACCTCGGATACCTTGATACTAGCTTTCCAGTGGAATCATACAGAGCGCCAGGGTCGCCATTATTATTCCATATATTTTCCTTTGTCCAGGCAAAAGCGCTAGATCCTGACGCGGCATTGGGGCCGGTTGTTAATTTAATGGTTTTTCCGGGTGTTAATATTGTACCCGTCGGGAAAGTAAAGGACTGATTTGTCCCTACTTCACTAACAATATTCCAGCCGGAGATATTAACCGCCTTCCCGCTATTGTTTTTAATGGTTACTAATTCAGCTCTTAAATCAATGTTTGCTATTACTACGCCTGCAGCTGATGATGCTATGGCCGTAGTTGATTTAGCTGGTGTGTCATTTGGTGCAGGCTTGGTGTTAAATGTCACTGACTTGCCATTACTAGTGGCAATGATGGTTCCCTGTAGGTCAGTGCGGAAAACTTGCACGTTAGCAGCTGCCAATTTGGATAAAGTCTCTGCATGTGGATGACCATAATCATTATCCTTACCTACACAGATTACAGCGTATTGCGGTGAAACTGTTTTTAAGAAAGCTGCTGACGTCGAGCTCGTGCTGGCGTGATGGCCTACTTTTAGAACGTCGGCTTTTAAACTATAGTTGGCCCGCATCATCTGGCTTTCCGATATATCCTCTGCGTCGCCGGTAAATAAAAAGCTGGTACTGCCAAATGATAGTCTTAACACGACGCTGTAATTATTAAGGTCATCATTATCGGAACCATTAGGTGCAAGTAGCTCCGCTGTTACCCCTGAGCCTACATCAAGCTTTACCCCGCCTTTAGCCTCTGATACTTTCAACCCCTTATTTTTAATGGCTAGAAGTAAGTCCTCATAGGTCTTTGTGGTGTGTGAGACCTTAGGCAGGTAAACCCTACTAACATTAAAGCTCTTAATAGCCACATCAAGACCCCCTATGTGGTCTTCGTGCGGGTGAGTTCCAATTACGTAATCAAGTTTTTTAACCCCAATATTCTTTAAATATTTAACGACTTGGTTGCTGTCGCTATTATTGCCGGCATCGATTAGCATATTCTGGCTAGAAGGTAATTGGATTAGAATTGCGTCGGCTTGACCAACGTCAATAAAGTGTATTTTTAGGCTGCTAGTTGCTTTGTGGGCATCTAGTTGGTCATTGTTAGCTTGTGATTCTTGTCCGAAACTGCTTTGACTTGTAACTTCACCCGTTGGTTCATTAATTGTACTGCAACCAGTAATGGCTCCGCCAACGAAAGCTAAAATAAAAAGAGAATAAACTGCAAACCTTTTAGCCTGAACGGTTTTACGGATTAAATAATAACTTGCAATTAATATGAACATAAATTCGGCCATTTATAATGCTACCTCCCTTACTGCGTCAATAGGATCCGATTCTGCAAATGAAAAAAATCACTCCTTTTCCCAAATTAATTTATTATCACTTTTATCACTACCTTGTATGTAAACCTTTTCAATCTCGGTTGTTGGTTCATTGATAGTTATATTAAAGTTACCAGCAGGATTGAATTTGCTCACAATGCTATATTTTAATTTAATATAGAGACTTTTATTTTAAAATGTATTATAAAGTTATAACAGTATATAATATAATATAAAAAATATTGCTAAGGGGGAATACAATTTGGCTTTTGAATTATATGTACCGCGCAAATCAGGCGATAACTTAGTTGCCATTACAAAACATCATATTAGGATAGGCAATAGGTTAATGGATATGCTCGATGCTGACCATGTTCAAGTTGCATATGATAAAGCTACTAACAAGCTGCGCATTCAAGGTGTAAATGAAGGCGGCATGAAAATTGGCAAGAACAAAGTTGGGGCAAAGGGTATATTTAATTACTTTGGTCTTGAAGGTCTAAAAGGTAGTTTCGCTTCAGAGTTTAATGAAAAAGAAAAAGCTGTTTATGTTGATTTGAATTCGAGGAAGTAAATTTATACATAGCTGCTTTATTTATCGATACGGTAAACTAGACCTTCCGCAATCGCAATTAGTTTGTCGTTTTCGTCCTTAATTTCCATTCGATATAGTCCCGTTTTTCTGGTTAGATTATCCTCAGTTGCAGTAGCGGTTAGAGTTGCCCCTTCCCGGGTAGTTTTTAAATAATGAATGGATACGTCTAAGGCTAATGCAAGCGGGCCATGAGAGTTACTAGCCGCAGCGAATACAACGTCCGCTAAGCTAAAAATTGTGCCACCATGAGTAACACCGGCCCCATTTAGTAATTCTTTAGTTATGTTAATGGTTGCTTTGGCATAGCCAGGCTTTACTTCAAGTAACTTGACCCCTAAGTGTTCAGCTAAAGCATCTTTCCCCATGTATAATCACCTTTTCTTTTTAGCATAGCACTAATTAATTTTATTACTGTCATCATATTCTAAAATTACAACCTTCTTTAAATTATTGTTGATTCCTCCATTTGCTGTTGGCAAAAAAATCAAGGGTTCCGGTTTCCCGAAACCCTTGATTTACTGGTCGGAGCGACACGACTCGAACGTGCGACCTCTACCACCCCAAGGTAGCGCTCTAGCCAAACTGAGCTACGCCCCGATAATATGCTGCTTAACAGCTGCAATAAAGATTATATTATTTGCACTGATAAAAGTCAAGGTATTAAGGTATGTATATTATGGGGTCTTTCATAACTAACACCAGACAACATTTTTTTGTACAGGCACACGTTAATTCCCCCCGGCATAGAATATAGAATCGATTGCTTTATTAGGGTGCTCGACACTTATCTTAAGAGGGGGAATGTGGATTGCCCGGATTCTTGACCCTGGCTGTCGCGTCCGTCATTCAGGGGTTGATGCTGCTAATCTCGTACGTGGCGCAAAATAGTTTTCCCAAGCCCCTGTCCGAGGAAGAAGAGCAGCGCTACCTGCAAGACCTGGCGCAGGGTGATGAAAAGGCCAGAGACGTTCTTATAGAAAGGAATCTTAGGCTGGTCGCCCATATTATTAAGAAATTCGAGGGCAGCGGAGATGACTTCGATGATTTAATCTCCATTGGTACCATTGGTTTAATCAAGGCAGTCAATACCTTTAACGGGAAAAAGTCTTCCCGTTTGGCCACTTATGCCTCCAAGTGCATAGAAAACGAGATACTTATGTATATGCGTTCCAAGAAGAAAATGCGCTCGGAAATGTCGTTGTACGAACCAATCGGCACCGACAAAGAAGGTAATGAGATTCACTTCATGGACGTATTAAGCACCGATGCCGAGGCCGTGGCTGAACTGGTGGCCAAGAATCTGGACTGTGAGCAGTTGTGGCGCAAACTAAAACATCTTACCCCGCAAGAGAGGAATGTTCTGGTACTGCGTTACGGGCTCCGCGGCAAGAAGCGCCGGACACAAAAAGAAATCGCTAAAAATATGGGTATTTCCCGATCCTACGTGAGCAGGATTGAAAAGAGAGCCATTGACCGTCTGTCAGAACAATTCCTGGCGGAGGCTTAACAGATGATTACGTTTATATGTTGCATGTTAATAATTAAATTACTGGTAAACAGATCGCTACAGATTTCCAAGATACGTAAATGTTTAGTCCGGCCAATTAGGCCGGGCTAAACATTTACGGGATAATCGAAAAATCAAATAATCCGGTGAATTAACATTGTGTGAAAACATAGCCCCTATAAGCGGCTTTAAAACAACAAGATTAATTTGCGTACTGTTGTGAATGACAGGAAGGACGACCTGGGGCTGTCCGATGAGCTAAAGTCACACCTGGATGAGGGTTTAAACTGCTGCTGAAAGAGATGCTTGCTCCACTTCGGCACACCATAGACTGACCATCGGTTGGCCGGGAACCAGTTGCAACGGGCTATTCAGTTCTTCTCTAAAGGGGTTATATTCATAATATTATTACAACTATTATTTGACAAGTATTTGGGCAGCGCTGCCATGGCCGAGGTTCATCAGCTTGCCGTCGGCATAAATACTTTAGGGCAAAATGGCAGCCTTTTAGGGGTAGTACCAGCGAAGCTGACATTATCTTAACTCAAAAAGTGGAGGCCTCATTTTACAAGGGACTCCACTTTGTTTATATGTCCTCGAAGTATGATGCAGTATCAGCGTTGCTGACATCAAGGGCAAAAGCATGTGAATATATAAAATTTAAATTGGTAGTACCCCATAATGAACATCATGTTTATTATGTGCAGCGACTAACGTACAAGATATAATGAACATAGATAATTAATGTGCAATAGGAAGGGGGATTGTAAATGCAAAAATGCCAGAAGTGTTCTACTCAGTTTTCTTGGAAAAATATTATGAAGTCAATATGGTTGTCATTTGGATATAAACCCATTAAATGTAATAGTTGTGGTTCTAAGCATTATGTTAATTTTACAACAAGGTTAATCTTGGGTGGTGCTATAGGGGTTCCTTTATTACTTTTTATAAACATAAGAAGTTTTGGACACTATAATTTATTATTGTACATACTTTGGATTGGTCTAATAATTTGTATTACCCCATTTTTTGCGAGGTATCACGTATAACTATAACTTAAGAATAGCTGACCGAATTTGATAAGGTTTTTTAAAAAGTTGTTTGTGTCGTATCTTCTATATTACCGACAAAAGCAAGTCCTATTAATACTGAACATTACAAAAAAATGCGCAAAATAAAAGACCGGATATCCTGATCCGATCTTTAGTGCCTCAGTCCCAAAACAACTGGAATTACAGAGCCTATTTTCATGTAAAGTTGGGCAAAGGCCATCTGCCTTAACGATGCTTAGCTAATAATGTCATATTACATTGTTTTAGCATTTTTGAACATGGCTTCGGAGCAGTTCCGGCACACCAGTTTACTCCGGTATTGCTGCACGTTGACGGTATTGCCGCAAAATACGCACGTTGGTTCGTACTTTTTGAGAATAATATTCTCATTGTCGACGTAAATTTCCAAAGAATCTTTATCATCAATGCCCAGTGTGCGGCGTAATTGTATGGGTATAACCACACGGCCAAGCTCGTCCACTTTCCTTACAATGCCCGTTGCTTTCAAGACATTCCCTCCCTTTATTTTTTTTTCTTTTAATCTCTCCGGCTAAAATTTGGGCAATTTCAGGGTCTTGCTCTTTGACCATAGCCAGATACATAAATAGACTGCCAGGGTACTCTATATTTTTCTCCAGGATGGTGTTTTCCAGACAGAAGCGAGTTACTGAAATTACGCAATCGGGTGAGTGGCTATCCCTGCATTCCCTGCACTGCAGGCAGGTTTCAGCCAGGGCAGGAATAATATTTTCCACAAAATAGTGTTTCATGTCTGATCGGGGAATATGACCGCTGGCACCGGGAATATCTAGAATTCCCTTCTGCAGGGCAAATTTCAGGGACCGGGAGGCAAAACCAATCATGCAAGTTGCCGGTTTGCAATCTCCAGAATGAAAATGATCGCATTCGATACAGATATTTTGCAGCGGTTTAAGCATGGCGTCCAGGTCAACCATTGCGGAAGATCTTATTGTGCCTGTCATTAGCTAAGCCTCCCCTTCTTTAGATATAAATGCTAAAAATTCATCATCCAACTGCTCATTCCTAGAAGTAAACGTTCCTTCCGGCGGAGCAAATGCCCTAACTCCCAGTCGGGCCACGGTAGAAGCCAGACGTTCCTTTGGATGGGCTAGATTGGAGTATGTATCTAGTACATGTTCAAGTAGCTGGAACACCCCGACGGTGGACAAGTTTTCCGCTAATAATTGCCCGTGCAGCGGCTTCCTGGTACTACCGCGCCCGCCGATATATACGTCGAAAGAATCACGACTCCGTGCGATAACCCCAAAGTCAGCGCACAGCGGGTCGGTGCAACCCCGTGAACAACCTGCCACTGCAATCTTTACATCTTTGTTCAATTCCCATCCTAAGTATTTTTCTTGTAGCGCAATACCAAGGTCCAGGGCATCACCCAGGGCCCGCTGACACAGTGCAGCGTTTCCTGCACAGGCTTTCACTGCCCGGACGGTCCCGCCGTAAGGCGAAACGGACAAGCCAAGGGCCAATAGACGGGTTTCCAGTTTGGCTAGATTTTCTTCGTTTAACACGGCTACCACAGTTTGCCTGGTGGTCAACTTCAACCTGTATACATCGCATTTCAGGGTAGCTTGTCCCAAGCCGGCAAACTGTTTCGGGGTAAATACACCGCAGGCCGATACTATGTTAATAGCGTACATTCCGTTGCTCTGCTTGAAAATAGCCTTGTTCATTGATATAATCTCCCTTTTGCTTAATGCTGTCACAAACAGAAGAACAACTACTCTTGTCGATTTTCAATCCATTAACTAGTGGTCTAGTCGAAGATAAACCTAGACCTGTCCTTGAGTTACGTAGGGCTAATGGTTATATCGGCATAATTAATACCATTCTTTATCTTCAATCACCCTGTCGCAAACTGTGTGACCATTTCCGGGCACCCGTTAGGCATCCTGAAGGCATCGTATAGCGGCTTATCCAATAAATCTCCATCGCTTGTTATTCTGTACTCTATATCTATGTCGAGTTTAGTGTATTCCTCTGCAATAATAATAAGCCTCGGGGCGTTTACCATTTTGGAAGCTAGAGTACTGATGGTGTCACCCTTTCTTATTACCAAAAAAGGGGTATGGCTTTTTATTTAAGTTTTATCGAGCCCGTGAACGGATCGGAACCAAGTGTAGCCGAACATGGCATCACCGTGCGGATCTTCATGTAGAGCTGGGCAAAGGCCATCTGCCTCAACGCTGCTTCAAGCTCAAAAATATGATTTATTGAGTACACGTTGAGTTTGTGGTTTTCCGTCAAGCTTATGCCTGATGATGATTTTTTGCCTGGCCAGTTTTTTAAGTTTACGGCGACCTTCTTTGTTGGTCCAAAGACCTTCTAACTGAAAACCCGCCGCGGTGCCGCATGATTTGAGTATGTTGAGCAGCACTATCTCCCGCGGGGTCAAAAATTTAGGTTCAACAAGGTAGTCGTTGATGGTTATTACCTTGTATCGATTTAGTAATGAGAAAGGGGATAATTCCTGCATGGTTTGCTTGGCGCTTAAAAGCGCCAATCCTCACATGCTACCAAATATTTAATTCAAAAAGAGGGACAACGAAATGCCCCTCTTTTTTACCTTCATAGAATTAATTTTTTCTAACTAGCCTGATTGCGGTGCCGCTAATTCTACCAGTATCTTTTTCAATAATAATTTTATTGGGCTGTATGGCCACGGTGTCACCCCGCTTGATCCTGAACCGGTCGGTTTTCAGGTGTCTGCGCGTTTACACCGGGCTTAAGCTCGACAAAAATTCCGTAGCGGGTAGCCGGTTACAGTGCCGCTGTAAAAACCGTTTTTTTTATACCGTTTAGCGGCCTCGGGCCAGGGGTTAGGGATGAGATCCTTAATGGAAACAATAACGCGCTCGTTTTCCTGGTCCAACTCTTTAATTTTTACCTGAAAAACATCCCCGGCTGGGCTCCTGCCAGCTTATTAGGGTTGGTATTAACTGATACTTTAAAAAATTTTTCAGCCATTTTAAAACTTACCATTCTAAGCGTAGCTCTATCTGTTTCTTATTAATATGTTTATACAGCAATATTTTTATTGCCATAAGCTGAATGTCGTGATTAATGCTTTCAAACCTTGCGTAATGAATCTATTGTAATTGATAACAGTTTTGCATACTTGTCCGGCCTAACAAAACTTGCTTTAGCCGCCATAAACTCAGCATCTGTTAAAATATATTGGGGTTCAATATCATTTAAAGTCATTGCAAGCGAACTGGCCCTACATATTTCACACTTACAATGTTAGTTGTCGCATAACAACTTCTGTTGCACCGCCAATGGCTCCTACTGCTTTTTGGTTTGTTTTTTACTTTGTACATAACTCTATCAGCTTTTGAATTAATTCATCTATCGAATTTGCATCTTGAGGAATTTTGCATAACCTATACTAACACCTAAGAAAGTTATACTCATTCCTAAAAATTTATAATTTTCTCATCAAATGTTGCTAAAAATATATTTATTTTATTTTCCTTATCAGAAATGAGTTCTTCACAATCAAGAAAGAGTGCTAATCGGTTTTTCATACCAGTTAAATTATCAGTATAGGCAAGGCAGTTAAATTTAATTCAATGGAACTACATTTATTTTCTGACCATCATGGTTGATAAATTTAACTGCTCCCATGGTTTTGGTTACCTCGAGTTTACGTCCCGCAACATTAATAATAACCCCATCATAGATTTTTTTAAGAATTTTAATTTCATTGGACTCTGTTTTTAAAATAGTTCTAGTGCCAATTTCTGAACCGGCTTTCTCCACTTCTATGGATCCTTTCGCATTAACTTCGCCGCCACGGATTATGCCTCTAATGTATACATTTCCACCTGCGGTTAT
The DNA here is from genome assembly GCA_000961575.1 of Peptococcaceae bacterium BRH_c8a. GTDB lineage: Bacteria > Bacillota > Desulfotomaculia > Desulfotomaculales > Desulfallaceae > BRH-c8a. The sequence goes on along the minus strand of LADP01000034.1, from coordinate 5,084 downwards.
CTTCGAATTAAAACAGCCCTTTTGGGTAATATATACATCGCTGTTGGCGACAATCACGCTATTAGACGCGTAATCGACATGAACATCAGCCGGGTTATCGTTCAGTTGAGCAAAATAATTTTGGGCCATTTCTATATATTCTAGTAACAATTGAAGTTTTTTCGGAGTAAGGTTCCTGGGCGGAACATGCTCCCTGATTATTTCAATAAGAGTTTTGATTTCGGGAGGCATATCCATGGGGGTGATTTCTAAAAAATGAACAATATCTTTTAAAAGAGTGGGTATTTTAGTAAATTTTTTTTCAATTAGCAATAAAAAGACCTGAGCCAGTTGATTTTGATGCTTTTTTAACTTGGGGCTATCCAGAAGCACACTAACAACCTTCGAAAGGCTTTCTAGGTTAGTATGTAATTCCTTAAGGGTAAAATAACAGTTGCCAATATAATGACTGTTACCCCCGGCATGTACCAGCGCACCAATGCATTTACCGGCCTGAACCGATTCCATGGCTATCACCTTGGCCTGATTAATACAACCCATGATACAAATATTTCCCCCGGCTCTTACGGTCATTCCGTCGCAAACATCGCCGCACACTTCAATATTACCACGAAAGTTCTGATTCCCGGTGGATAAATTAATATCCCCAAAGTGTCTAAGATATGGATCTACATAAAAAAACCAAACCGATCCGATTATTTTGACCATTGGTCGCCCGGACATGGAGGAAAACACCATGTTTTCCTCCACCCTTGCGCCCTTTCCTGCCCTAATGGTCATCTTCCGGGGGTTTTGGGGTAAAATTGTTTCCCCCATTACCGATATCCCCGGCTGGCCAATTTGCCCCTCGCGTTTTAATGCAAGCAAATTATCAGCATCCACAGAAGGAATGGACTTAAAATCTAAAAAGTCTATTTTATCCTTGTTAGAATACTGGTGCTTAATTACTTTCTGCGGAAACAATACTTCCACCACATCATCATTGGAATCGGTCGGGGGAACACCACGGGCGATTATATACTTGCCGTTCTTGGGGTTGGCTAAAAACTGTTGTATGGCCGGATAATCCACACCGTATTTTATTCCTTCATTTTCAATTTTAACTAATATCTCATCCATACCTATAGGACAATATTCCTTTATATTGGTGGTAGTTTTTAAAACCATGTATTGTTTTGGGGATTGATCCACAAGTGCATAATTTGATTTAGTCTGTAATTGAACCGACATATACGCAGTTAGCCCATTAGTAGATGTATGTATTGTTTGAACAAATGGCTTTTCTGTAGTTTGGAAATTTACATGAATATAATCCTGCGCAGATACTGAAGTTTCATTTTTTACTACTTGGCCATTGATAGATAAATCTGTATCCTTAGATGGCATAATGCGCGCCAGGATATTGTGGCCAGGCAGCCCTTCCACATAAACCTGGTTATCCTTTACCCATACCTTACCAGGGGGAAGTTGCACTGTGTCAGGTATGTCAGGTTGAATATGCTCCGACGGTTTAAGGTTTGTGGTATAATTTTCTTGATTATGCTTAAAACTTTTTGCCTTATTTTCGCTGTTTTTAGTTTCTTTGAAACTTCTCTCTATCTTTTGGGGTAAACTAGTCAAATCTTTATCCTGATTATTAAATTTCATTTTTAGTATATAATCTATTACTTCGGTTAGTTTTTTTTCGGAGGCCATTGTCATATCACCCTAAATGAGTTAGTTTTTTCATCGTCGCGATGCTATAATCTTGTTTTTAGCAACTGCGCAGCTCTTTCTATGACGTCCCTGTGCTTCGTCCCTTTATAACAACATATCTTCAACAAAATCCTCATTAATGCATGATATAAACTTGTCCACCAATTGCCGGTCAAACTGCGTTCCGGCGCACTTTTTCAGCTCCGCCAGGGCGTCCTCACGAGTCATCGCTTTACGGTAGGGACGGTCACTGGTCATGGCATCGAAGGCGTCTGTAATGGACAGTATGCGACACTCCAGTGGTATTTGCTCCCCTTCAAGGCCCAGGGGATAACCATGCCCGTTCCACCACTCATGATGCTTCAGGATCCAATCGGCGATAGGGACCAGATCCGGCGACGATCGGGCAATGTTATAACCTATTTCACAATGGCGCTGCATTTCAACATATTCTTCTGGTGTAAGCGGGCCTTGCTTAAATAAAATACGATCAGGTATGCCAACCTTACCGATATCATGAAACTGAGCCAGCAGGCACAGATCGGTTATCCTGCTTTGTGAAAGACCCATGATAGCCGCTAAATTGACCAGCAGGTTATGCAACCTGTCGGCGTGACCTTCAGTAATAAAATCTCTGGCTTCCAGCGCCTTCATCATAGTATGGACAATGGCGCTGCGGGAACTTTGCCGGTGATGCAATTTTTCGCGATTCATTTTATTGTAAGCTTCTTTATAAAGTAAACTTAAATTTTCGGCTGAATTATTACCTACAGCAAACCCGATGGATATGCTTAATGGAAGCTCGGGTTTTTCATTGTTGTACCTGGTTACTACATTTTTAATCTTACTGCAGATATCCTCAACTGCGCCAATACCGATTCCCGGTAGCAGCACGGCAAATTCGCCACCTCCGATCCGGGCTAATAGATCGCTTTTCCGCAAGGCTTTCTTGATTACATCGGCTACCGCGATAAGCAGAGCGTCTCCCGCATCGTTGCCCAGGGTATCGTTGACCAGTTTAAGCCCGTCCACGTCGCATACAATCATCCCCACCGAGGTGCGGCATCCACCTGCCAGCTGTTCCATCTGCTGCTCAAAAAAGTTGCGGTTATATTGCCCAGTAAGGGGATCGTGTTTTGTAAGGTATTGCATTTGCACTTTTGTTTGTTTTTGTTCAGTAATATCGCGTATAGACTCAATGGCTCCCACTACCTGGCCATCAATGTTTAATAGCGGAGAGGCCATAGCCCATAATAAAGCCCCTTTACCTTTAAATAAACTCGGGGTAAAAACTTCTGCAAACAACATATTGCCTTGTTTTTTAACCAGTGGGTAATTGTTGTCCAACTCGTTAGCGTCGAGGCCAATATAATCAATTAATACCGGCCGGGGCTCCCCGTAAAAAGGTACAGCATAGTCGTAATCTCCTTTACCGAGCATGTCCTCTTTACATACCCCCGTCAATTTCTCCATAACCCGATTCCAGGCTATAACTTTTTTATTACGGTCAATCACACAGGTAGCGTCGGGGAGATACTCAATAATGTCATGAAATTGGCGTTTTGCGCTACGGAGTGCTAACTCCTGTTCCCTTTCCCTAGTAACGTCCCTAAAAACAAGAATAGCGCCTAAAACATTTTCCTGTTCATATATAATCGGTGTAGCGCTGTAGGTAATAGAGCGTTCTAAACCGTCCCGGGAAATTAACACCGTGTGATTGGCCATACCAATAATTTTACCTTCAATAAGGACTGTTTGCACCGGATTTTTAGTGGGTTTGCGGCTGTATTCGTTATGTATTATAAATACCTCTTCCAGCGGCTGCCCCTTGGCCGCAGTTTGGCTCCAGCCGGTAAGCGATTCAGCTACCGGATTAATTAAAGTTATCAGCCCTTGATGATCCACAGCTATAACCCCGTCTCCGATACTGGACAACGTAACCTGCAGTAGCTCTTCCTGCACCCACTTGCGTTCAGCCATTTCCAGTCTTAGTTGCTGGTTTTTTCTTTGTAATTCGGCGGTGCGTTCTTTAACTAATTCATCAAGGTAATAATAATTCTTTAACTCATGTGTTAATGCTATTTGTCGGGTTATTTTTTTGTTTCCCATATACTTTCAACCTCCTGGCTTAGTGAAAAACCATGGATTTGTAATTCCCTGGGGGCAGACCTTGTTTTCTAGTTCTTGTTTTTATTTAATCCTCTATCCCTTATTAAAGAAGATTAGAAAGAAATAGCCACTACCTGGTTGCTGAACACAAAAAGGTAAGTGGCTTTTTTGTTCGGCAGCCTGGCGATCATAACCATATTACGGTCTTAGACCCAAAGCTTTGCGACCCCGGTTTTCACCGGGTGTGCCTTTTCGTCAATATTAACTTTTATTCGTAAAATATTTTATCAAGATCATGTTATCACAATAATCTTGTTTTTTATTAAAGAATTGAACAATTTATCTATAGACAATAATCGTAACAATGGGCAAACTTTTTATATCTTTCCCCTATACCAGCCGTTAACTCCCAACCAGGAAATTTTACTGCAAAACAATTTTAAATTTCTTGCTGATACATATTTATCAACTCATCCAATCGCTGGTTAACTTGGGGAATCTTCTTTACATTGTGTGGCTCCTTCCGTGACACATCATAAAGCCTGCGACGTTCAGTCTCTATCTTAATCAAAAGTTTTCCCATTATATGTAAGTCCATCAAAATCACCCAGACGCTTTAAAAAAAATATGTAGCTTTAAGATATAGAGGGTGAAGCGGAAGATGAAAGCTTCGATGATTTGCTTAGGATAATGGATTAGTGGAGGTATCTCTAGATACAAATGTTATAATTAGGGCTTGCTGAACAGTCCAATTATTTCAACTAAATTACCAGAATGCCGGTCTTAAAAAAGCCCGATTCTGCCCCCAAAGGTACCGTAGAAAATTGAACAAAAGAACACGGAGCCTGTGCTCCAAGTTCATCACCAGAAATTGGAGGCAAATCACGCTTTCGGCAGTCTCTTTCAGACGCGCCATAATCCGGGCTAGGCCATAGCGGCGTTTTCCTTCGCCGAATTTGCCTTCCACTGCATTACGTTCGCCGGCGTCCTGCCGTTCAAGTTGTCTTAGTTCCTTTTGCAGCGTTTTGTCGGCCGGCGGTCTCCCAAGCCTTGGCCCGCTGAGCCGGATGCCGCGTTCTGCGCAGTAACGCAGGTTGTCTTTATTGCGGTAGATCTTATCGGCCTGGACGGCTTCAGGGTAAAATCCATATCTTTGGTTGTAGCACTCCACAGATGCGATTAGGGTATTACCTTCATTGAAGGCGTCCCAGCTCAGTTTTTCCACCTGGGCGTAACCGTTTACGATGCTGATGGCCACTTTGGCGCCGAATTCTACATCG
>LADP01000022.1 GCA_000961575.1 Peptococcaceae bacterium BRH_c8a | reverse complement strand
TTATTTGTCCAGGAATAAACCTGCTGATAGGATACCTGAAATTTCTGGGCTGTTTCAGCATAATTGGATTGATGTTCAATGCAGTATTTAACGATTTCAACTCGTTCATCGAAAGTTGTTGCTCGTCCTTTGGTCATGGCGGCTACTCCTCCTGTCCCTGAGCTTTTCAACGTCTCATGACCAGTATACTTCATCACCCAGTGACGTAGTTGACGAGTTGATTTAATCCCATAGCGCTTGCATATCTCCATGTAAGAGCCAGCGCCAACCAGATAATCTTTGACCGCTGCATCTTTTAATTCTGCGGGATAGGCGCTATTCTTGGATGCACTAAGTAGTCCTTCTGGCCCTAATGATTGATAAGTCTGAAGCCATTGTTGGACAGATGAAATGTGAACATCAAGTACGGTGGCTAAATGATTTAATGAATCTTCTCCACGGAGATATTTTTCAATCGTTGCAATCTTTTCTGATCCTGATATTTTGCCTTTGCGACCCATAAAAAAAGCTCCTCCTCGTGGTAGACAGTTTTTGTTTTTCAAACTGTCTACCACAGGGGGAGCATATCAAAACCAATATTTCCGGGGTTTTTTATGTTCCAGAGCCATCACTTCCGTGGCCACGCCCCTGTCCCAGCTCGTCTGCACACTCAGTGTAACTTATTACGGTTGATGAACTAATTTTTGGGATATTGCTAATTGATTTTACTTCCCTGCTAAATTCTGATGGCTCACCTAAAATTTTAACCTGCTAAAAAATGGGTTATTTACTTTGGAAAAAATCTATGATAAAATTGATAAAAATCCATATTATGGTTTATTGTATCATAATGTGGAACATTAAGCAGTATTAACCTTACAAACGGAGGTATAAAATTGGTTGAGGGCGCTCGTTCAGTTAAAAAGGCACTGGATATTATAGATTGTTTTTCTTTTGAAAAGGTGGAATTCGGAATCACAGAGCTTTCGTCCACCCTTAACATGCCCAAGTCCACGGTTAGTAGATTGGTTGGCGAGCTAGTAGAAAAGGGCTTCCTCGAACAGAATAGTGACACAAAAAAGTTCAAGTTAGGCTTGAAACTGTTTTACTTGGGCAGTATCGTTCTGAAAAAAATGAAGTTGACTGAAGTTGCCTTGCCAATAATGCATAAAATAAGGGATGAGTTGGTTGAAAGTATTCACCTAAACATTATTAAGGATAATGAGCGGATGTGCCTTGCGTATGTGGAGTGCGACCATGACTTGCGGCCTTTCGTCCACGTTGGCCAAAGGTCACCCCTTTATGCAGGTGCATCAGCCAAAATACTTTTAGCTTTTATGAAAGATCAGGAAATCGATGAAGTTATTAAAAGAACGAGGTTAGCAAGAATTACGGAGTCCACAATCTGTGATACCCAAACACTAATAAAAGAGATAATGAAGATCAGACAAAAGGGCTATGCTTTCAGCAATGGAGAAAGAATCCCCGGACTGGTTTCTATTAGTACGCCGATAAGGAATTACACCGGGAAGGTGGTCGCCAGTATAGCCGTCGCCTTGCCTGAGGTGCGTTTTAGCCAAGATGATCTTGAAAGAATCATCGGTGTGCTAAAGAAAGGTGCGGAGAAAATATCCTTTTTACTTGGGTGGAATATATTTCCGGGAAATTAAGTAGTTTGCAAGATAGATTATGTTGTCAATTGTCGGAATTTTCAGAATTAGGGAGTTATTCTTAGGTCAAACGAAACGGGGGTGATTAATATGTAATTTCTTGATTTTTTGTTTTGCTTTAGTATTGCTTACTTTATACAGATTTTAATTTCGAAGTTAACAGCCCGGCACACGACTGGAGGAAAATATTATTAGGAGGGAAATGTTAAATGATTAAAGGCGGTTATCGAGGCAAGATAATTAGGGTAGACCTTACTGAGGGGAAGATCACTACTGAGGGTCTGCCAGACGAAAAGATTTTAAGGAAGTACCTTGGTAACTTCGGTCTCGGCCTCTGGTACCTTATGAGGGAGCTGCCAGAAGGAGTAGGGGCGCTAGAACCTGAAAACCCCATGATAATTCTAAACGCGCCCCTGGTCGGTGTAAGAGTGCCATCTTCAAACAATTGCACCATCACCACCCTTAACGCCGATACCGGATTTACCGCCGGTCGTTCTCACTCCCACGGCTGGCTTGCAGTTCATTTAGGCCGTGCAGGGTATGACGGCATAATCATTACAGGTAAATCTGACAAATGGGTATACCTATGGATCAACGATGACAAAGTGGTACTGCGTGACGCTAGCAAATTCTTGGACAAGGACACCCATGACACAGAAGACTTGATTAAGGAAGATTTAGGTCTGTCTAAGGAATGTGGTTCAGAAGACGGCTGTAGCGTGGCAGCCATCGGCCCCGCCGGCGAAAATGTGTGCATGGGTGCAGCTATTGCAAATGACAAACACCACCTGTTCGCTCACTCCGGGGTAGGCGCGGTAATGGGCTCAAAACTTTTAAAGGCGATTGCGGTTAAGGGAACAGGCGCGGAAACCCCGGTTGCGGATGCCGAAAGGCTTAAAAGTGCTTCCCGGGAGTGGACTAAGCTAACCACCCAGGTGGGCCTTTCTCCCATTGTTGGCAAAGCTGGAGTTCCACGGGACGAATATGAAGGAGTGCGGAACTTGGTGGGCCTTTCCTCCAAAAACTGGCTAGTCAATGATATTCCTGGCTTCGGTAAAGGTATGGCTTCTCATGAAATAAAAACTGTTCCGTGCTACCGCTGCCCCGTGGCATGCTGTTATGAGGTGAAAGCCACTTCTGGGCCATATAAGGGATATGTGGCCACATTATCCGGTGGAGGGGAAAACCAAGAAGGAGCAGCCTCCATTGTGGGTGTGGGGGCCAACGATCCCGGTGAGGTCTGGTACCTGACCGACCTGAACGACCGTCTGGGCTTTGAGTCAAGCACCGTGGGCTGTGCAATGGCTGTAGCCTTTGAAGCGTACGAGAAGGGTCTGATTACCAAGGACCAGACCGACGGCCTAGAGCTTAAATGGGGCGATGTTAAGGTAGTGGAAACACTGCTTAAAAAGGTTGCCCACCGGGAAGGATTCGGGAACTGGCTGGCTGATGGAATCATTAACGCTGCCAGTCGGGTAGGATTGCCCGAGGCGGGTGTACACATCAAGGGTGCAGGCATGAACCTGCATGATTGGCGTAGGGCCTGGGGATGTCTCCTGGGTCAGGTTGTTGGTGGTGGAGCGGGCTGGCCGCCGCCGGGAGCTGACTGCTGGACCCCCGAGGCAGATGCAGGATACCCAGAAAAGACTGATCCACTTAGCCCCTTCGAAAAAGGCAAAGAAGTAGCTCTCACTGGTATCGTGAAAATGCTGCAGGACTGTGTCGGCTGTTGTTGGTTTGCTACTTGGGGAATTCCCGGGATTCTTAAGTTTGAATCAGAAGCCTTAGCTGCCGTTACAGGGTGGGAGGACTTCACCCCGCAAGAGGCTTGGGAGGTCGGAGAACGCACCCTAACCTTGGAGAGAATATTCAACATGCGCCAGGGACTGACGGCTGAAGATGACCTCAAGGTTTCTCCTCGGTTAAGTGACCCCGCTCCCCCGGATGCTGGACCTGCTGCAGGCAAGAGCATCGCCCCTTACCTGGAGGGCTGGGTACGCGAGTATTATAAAACGCTAGGCTGGGAGGAAAAAACCGGCAAGCCACTTAAGTCCACAATAAAGAGACTTGGTATGGAGGAGTTCCAGAACATTATCTGGCCCAGATGAAGTCAGATCTGTGGGCCTTGCTTGAAAAAAAGGATCACCAATACAAAACAATGAAGCGAAAACAGGCTGGGGGATCAGTCAGTTGATTAAAGGGCTGGCAAGGGATAAACTCCTCCTGCCAGCCTTAATGAAATACCTATTAGGGAGGTAGAAAGATGATCCCTCGATCAGCCTTTAATGTAGAAAAACCTGTTTACGAAATCGATGAACGTGTTTACCGAAGGTTCCCTGTACATAAGCAGTCCTTTGTAACTCTGGGGCAAAAGGATACCGGTCAGACGGGGACAATGTTCTGGGTAGGCAAAATGTTAGCCCAAGCTGGATTCAACATACTAAGCAACACTAAGGGCAAATCGCGGTTGGACTACGCCCTAGACTTTGGTGGCAACGCCCTGAACATGATCCTAGGCACATATGGAATGCCCAACAGCCAGTTTCTTAAATGGAACCCCTTGTTTATACCTGAATTATTGTCAGAAAACCCAATCGAAATGGAACCAGATAGGCTAACAGAACTGGCTAAGTTTGCTTCCAGAGTCTATGGGAGTGACCTTGTGGGCGTAGCTGGACTTGACCAGAGATGGGTATATTCTGAGGATATTTCGTGCAAATCCTTTGCTTTTGAGGATCTTTTTCGGGAGGATACTTCGTTGAATTTAAAGATCAAACCCATAGTCTTTGAAGAGGTTACTGAGCCAACAGAGACCGATGATAAATTTATTATTCCCAATTCGGTAGATAAATCTATTGTAATGGCGGTAGCCATGAACATAGATTTTATCACTACCTCCCCGGCGGTTCTGGCCAGCACGGCTGCGGAAATAGGTTACTCTCGTATGGGAATTTTGGCAATCTCAATGGCTGAATTTATCCGGTCCCTGGGTTACGTTGCCATACCATGTATGAACGATACCGCTCTGAGTATCCCCCTGGCGATTGACGCCGGACTTGGCCAAATTGGCAGAAACGGACTTCTAATAACCCCCGAATACGGCCCCTGCGTGAGGCTTTGCAAGGTTCTCACTAATATGCCTTTAATCCCCGATAAGCCCATTGATTATGGGATAACTGATTTTTGCAAGCAGTGCTTGCTTTGCGCCAGTAAATGCCCGTCCGGATCAATCAGCTTTGATAAACAGAGCTTTGAGCCGGTTTGCGAGAACAACAACCCAGGCGTGAATAAGTGGTACTTAGAACCGGAAAACTGCCTGCAGTTCTGGCAGCAAAACGGAACCGCTTGTTCTAACTGCATTTCGGTCTGCCCCTTCACCTCTGGGTTTGTGGCCGAGCAGTGCGTGGAATGTGAATCGTGCGACAACCCTAATGGGTGCTCGCTTCAGACTGTGACTTTCGAACGCGATAAATACGGTTACTCTCAGAGAACAACATGGGGGTCCAAGCCAGTGAGCTGCCCTCTGGTCAGGGTTGGCCTTTAATACCGAGAAAGAATATCCGTTAATATGGCTCGGTTCGTTAGGGGAGGTAAATAATTCATGGAAGAGCAGGGAAAGGAATCTACCGTTACGGATAAGGTAGGGATAGCGCTTAAAAGCAGAATGGTGTGCTACCGAGAAACCGGAAGCTATTCGATACTGCCGGCGGAAACGGTGAAGAGAGTAAGTGCCGTCAACCAAAAAATAGGCATAAATACCGTGGATTTGATCAACCCACTCTATACTGATGGGGTGCCCATTTACAGGGTCAACAATGCTTTTGACCGGGCGAAGTGCCATCGTGCCCTCTTCCTTTGGTCCTCTCCGCCTACCCCATTGAACAACCCCGTCCGGGAAAACTATGGCAAGGGGATGACCGCTGAGCAGTCGAAGGCAAGCGCCATGATGGAAGCCGTGGAAAGGTTCTGTGGACAGAGATTCAGCCACCAACCGTTGCTCCGTGGTGAATATGAGGATGTTCGGAACATCGCCGTTAACCCTTTTGAATTCAGCTTCCCAACCCTCCCCCTTAAATGCTTATACTGCAGGGCCAGAGAACGTATGTGCTTTCAGGACCTTAGCCATGTCTGTCGGGAATGGACTTGGGGCTACTCGCTTGTCCGAAACAAGCCCATACTCGTACCGGCCGCAATGGTCTTCTATCCGTACATGTCGGCTGAGAACATTTCCTTTATCTTCAATGATACAGGGGGGCTCGCAGCAGGAAACACTATTGAAGAAGCCCTATTGCAGGGGATTGCTGAGATCATTGAAAGAGATGCGTTATACCAGACCTTCAACCTAGAAGACCCAGAGAATATGAATGTTATCGATTTTAGCATGGCTGGTAGCCCGCATATTCAAAAATTCATACGTGAGGTTCTGCCCGCAAAAAGTGTTTTTGCCTTCAAGGTAGCAAACAATAAGCTGGGAACAGACATTTCCACTTATACCGCTTTCACCTGCTACTTAGATAATAAACGCCGGTTTTTCGGGGGCTCGGGCACCAGCCTAGATCCTGAAGCCGGTCTTTTGAGAGCGTTGACTGAAATGGAACAACAAAAGGTTAGGCAAAAGGTGTGGAGGCGCTTTAACCCTGAGAGAATGGTGCAGCACGGCCGAGCCAGGAACGGTTGTATGACCTGTATAAATGATATACCCAACCAGTCGGCCAGTGACATAAAAACTGATCTGGAACTTTACCTGTCGGAATTTGAAAAAAGGAGGATCGAGGTAATAGCGGTTGATTTGACCCACCCCGATGTAGGAATTCCGGTGGTTCGAGTAATCATACCAAAACTTATTTCCTACTCGGGCAGTCTTATAAAGGAAGCCATACTGACACACATTATGCAATCCTTCTACTATAATTCCGGATAGCTTGGTTATGGAGGGAAATACCTTGGCTGAATTGCTAATGTCTCTTGAGAAAGCCGTCCGGAGACTGGTTCACGACGGTGATACCATTGCCATTGGCGGCTTTACCATAAACAGAAAGCCTTATGCCCTAGTGCGTGAGATCGTCCGACAGGGGAAAAAAAATTTATACATTGAAGGAAGCGGTTCCGGTGGTGGGGAGACTGATCTGCTGATTGGAGCCGGTTGTGTAAAGCTAATCGTCAATGCCTATCTTGCCAATGCAGCCTTCGGAAAGATAGGGCGACGCTTTCGCAGAGCCATCGAACGGGGAGAAATAGAGTTCGAGGACTATAGCTCCGACATCCAGCCACTACGGTTTCATGCGGCCGCCCTGGGGTTGCCCTTTATCTCTGTACCGCACCTGCTTATGGGCTCAGACTTGGAAGCCCAGTGGGGAATTCCGACGGAAAAATATAAAGAGGACCCCAAGCTGCCGCCAGCCAAGTTTTTAATCCGAGAAAACCCCTTTAACCTCGGGGAAAAATTGGTTTATTTACCGACACCCAAGATAGACACGGGTCTCATCCACGTCCAGAAGGCCGCCCCTGATGGCACGGTCCGTATTGAAGGACCCACTTTTCTTGATGTAGACCTGGCCATGGCCGCCCGGTTTCTTATTGTAAGTTGTGAGGAACTGGTGGATCCGGATGAACTCCGACGGGAACCCTGGCAGAACCAAATCCCGGGTCTAATCCCGGACGCCTTAGTCCATCTTCCTTATGGTGCCCACCCCACGCAATGTACCAACTACTACGATTACGACCCTGAGTTTTTATATCTCTACGACGCTGTCAGCCGGGACGATACTCTATTCGTTCGATTTTTAGATGAATATGTATACTCCCTGGCAGACCACCGGGCTTATATAAAAAAGATCGGTTTTGAGTTACTGAAAAAGCTCAAGGTAGGGGAAAAAAACTATGTCAATAACTTGCCGAGGAGAAATGTCCGGCCATGAAATATGAAAGTATATACACCAGGCGGGAAATGATGGCGGTGGCACTGGCCCGCCAAGTAAAGGACGGTATGATTTGTATCGCAGGCACAGGATTGCCTCTAATTGGGGCTACCCTAGCTAAACTGACCACCGCTCCTAATTCCGTAATTATTTCCGAGACCGGGATCATTGACGGCCATTTGGAAGAACTACCCGGTGGGGTTTCAGACACCCGTTTCGCATACCATGCTTCGGTTTGGTGGCCCCGTTACCGGTACTGCGGATTTTTATTGAAATATAAGGATAAAATTGATTTTGGATTTCTTGGGGGCGCTCAGATAGATCCTTATGGCAATCTTAATTCCACCTGTATTGGCGGCTATCACTGCCCCATTACCAGATTAACCGGCAGCGGAGGTGCGAACGGAATCGCTTCCTGTCTCAACACAGTTATAGTAATGCGGCATGAAAAGAGGCGGTTTATTGAGAAGGTGGATTACGTTACCAGCCCTGGTTGGATAGACGGGCCGGGAGGCCGGAAGAAAGCAGGTCTACCGGAAGACAAGGGTCCTTCCGCAGTGGTCACCACATTAGGTATTATGCGTTTCCATGGCCAAAGCAAGCTAATGTATTTGAGTGAATTTTACCCTGGGGTTTCACTCGCCGAGATTACGGAACAGACTGGCTTTCCCGTGGATGTGTCCGGGGCAGTGGAGGCTGAGCCTCCATCTGCTGATGTACTGGATCTGCTGCGCAAAAAAATTGATCCCGACCATTTATATATCTGATTATTTGGTTAACACACAATACGTTAAAGGAGTGAGGCCTGGTGTTTCAGTTAACTGAAGAACAGGTACAAATCCAGTTGGTAACCCGTCGGTTTGCCGAAAAAGAAGTGGCACCTTACGCCGATCAGTGGGAGGAAGATGCATACCTACCAAGGAGTATTTTTGATAAAATGGCCGAGCTTGGATTTGCAGGGATGTATTGCTCCGAAGAGTACGGTGGGACCGGTTTGGATCGCGTTTCGGCCGTTTTGGTGGCTGAGGAACTGGGGCGGCTCCATCGGGCCATGGGCTTTATCTTCATTCACAATATGGTCCTTGAACTTATTTACCGTAATGGAACCGAGGAGCAGAAACGCCTGTGGCTACCTTCCCTTGCTGCCGGGAAAATGCTGGCAGCATTCGGGCTAACTGAGCCTGGGGCAGGTTCCGACGCCTCCCAGATCCGCACAAGGGCGGATCTGGATGGAGACCATTATATCCTCAACGGCCAAAAATGTTTTATCACAAATGCCGACGTGGCCGACGTCATTGTCATTGCAGCAAAAACAGATCAGGCTGCGGGTCCCCGTGGAATCAGCGTCTTTGTCGTACCCAAAGGCACTTATGGACTGTCAGTACCGAAGGTAGAAAAAACCATGGGGGTCCGTAGTACACACATCTGTGAAGTGGTCCTGCAAGAGTGCGCAGTGCCGTTTTCCAACCTTTTAGGGGGAGTTGAGAATAAAGGCTTTTCCATGCTGATGAAGGCACTGGAGGGTGGCCGTGTCACTAACGGCGCCCTAGCGGTAGGCATCGCCCAGGGAGCTTTTGAAATAGCCAGGGATTATGCCCGGCAGAGAAATGCTTTCGGTAGCCCTATAGCTTCTCTCCAGGGTATCCAGTTTATGCTGGCCGACATGGCTACGGAAATTGAAGCCGCCCGCTGGTTGGTCCGCTATGCCGCGTGGCGTAAGGACCAAGGGTTCCCGGTCGGAATGTACGCTTCTATGGCTAAACGTTTTGGGGCTGATACGGCTATGAAAGTTACCACCGACGCCGTCCAAATCCTTGGCGGCTATGGTTATATACAGGATTACAAAGTGGAACGAATGATGCGGGACGCCAAAATGACTCAAATCGTCGAGGGTACCAGCCAGATCCAAAGGCTAATCATTGCCCGGGAGTTATTAAGGTTGGACTGATAAAATGGCCGGCCTTGTCTCGGCCCCATAACCAGAATGGACGGTGAAAAATGGGTGTTTTAGATAATATCAAGATTCTAGATTTTACACGATTATTGCCGGGTCCCTTTTGTACTCTGCTTCTCGCCGATTTAGGGGCGAATGTCATTAAGGTCGAGGAAAAGGGACGGGGTGACTATGCCAGGGAAATGCTGCCGGGGGCCTATTATTCCGTTAATAGGAACAAGCGCAGCTTAGCAATTGACCTAAAAAAAGACGGAGGAAAAGAAATAATAAAGGACCTGGCGGCAAAGAGCGATGTCCTGGTGGAAGGCTTTCGACCGGGAGTAGCTTGTAGGCTTGGGATTGATTATAATACGATAGTTGAACATAACCCGGAAGTCATTTACTGCTCATTGTCCGGCTACGGCCAATACGGCCCATATAAGCTGGATCCCGGTCATGATATCAACTATTTGTCCCTTACAGGGGTAATGAGTATTCCAGGACAGGTTGGCTTACCTCCGGCAAGAAGCGGATTGCCCGTGGGAGATCTAGCAGCTGCCATGTACGCCGTCGTAAGCATCCTGGCGGCATTATACCATCGGCGGGAAAGCGGTGAAGGTCAATTTATTGACATATCCATTACCGATTGCGTATTTTCATGGGCAAGCACTCGTTTCGGAGGGATGGGTTTAGAACTAAACGAGGAACCGGAACAGGTTTTCGACCACATCAGGGCCACCAATGATATTTTCACTACCGGTGACGGAAAAAAAATCGCCCTAGGCATAATTGAAGAACCATTTTGGGAGAATTTTTGCAAGGTGATTGGTAGACCTGATCTGTTGGAGGATGAAAAATTTAAAAGCGATTCTTTGAGGTGCCAAAACAGTTTATCTTTACACAAGATATTAACCGATATTTTTCTTAGCAATACCCGAGATTATTGGTTGGATTTACTTAGCAAAAACGTACCTGTATCAACTATCAATAGTATAAAAGAAGCGCTTTCCGACCCCCATCTTAGTGCCAGGAACATGATCCAAAGAATCAAGGTCCCTTATTTGAACAAAGAAATAATTCAGGTTCCCTTCGCCGGAAAACTTTCCAAAACGCCCCCTGATATTCGCCAAGCTCCTCCTACTTTAGGTCAGCATACCGAAGAGATTTTAACGAAGGAACTTGGTCTTACCCCTCTGGAAATTAAGAATCTGCGTCAGAACGGTGTCATCGATTAATAAACGTGAGGTTTTCCCCGGTTATAATATTGCCGTTAGTCTAGTTAATATCGGTTCGGAGCAAGAGATTAACGACTTTATTGTAATTCTATTCAAAAAAACAAAAGACCATAACAAGATACACCCCTTTAAGCTTTCTTGACTAAATGAATTGTTATATTAAATGAATCACAAAATATACCAAATCATAAAGAAAATTATCCATAAAGAAGTTTAAGTGTCAGGGGCTTGGATAACTGATAACTTATTAACAAAGGAAGATAAAACGATAAGGTTAGTTAATGAATGGGAAGTAGAGAAAGTAAAAACTTCTCCGTATTTAAATATCGACCGATAAAATATAGTTATGTTTTTGTGCCATTTTTGGATTCTCAACAAGAAAAATTTGCAATAAATGATACTTGCACCGAGTTGTTGCCTACACCAGGTACTCCACTTTGGCCCCGGGGAAGTGCTTATCCAGCTCCCGGCGGAACAGTTCATCCATCTCTTGAAGCGTCGACTTTGGATAAACGTACTTTCCGTAACCATAGGCAAAAATAAAAAGCCCGCAATCCCTTGCATACCAAGAGATTGCGGGCTTTTTCGTAAACCTTTTTACTTTGGATAAGCCGCTTTTTGTTTCAAATAGTACATCTCCCCAAAAAGACCTGTAAAGTTGGTCTCATGCCTTTTGGTGAACCTGTACAGAGGCCTGACCTAGTTAAGTTTTTTAATATAGCTATTTTTTCCGGTGCCTTATATTTTAGACACAAATATGTAGAGGTTTTAATTTCATCTGTCTACCTTGGGGGAGCATATAGGCCCCAGGCAAATGTTCAAATTTTAATGCCGAAATTTTTGATACATATTGTGTCTAATAATTAAAAAAGATGTTGCTAACCCGGAGATATCTATTTAATCGCCTCATCATTACAATTAATTAGAGGTTTATGTAATTATTTGTTGAATATTTGGCTTTAATCATTAAAAAGGATTTATTTGGGAGGCGTTTATGTTTATGAATTATTTAACTAAAAATATAAAAGGATTGCTAACTAATAGCTTGGCTTTTGCTTTATTTGTATCTTTTATTCTCTTAGTGATGACTATCCTGCCTCAAGGAGCTCAAGCTGCCGAATCCTCGATATGGAAGATGACCACTAATAACAACAGTGCAACCGGCTATGGCGATAATATTGGAAGGTCAGTATCAACATTTGGCGGAACCGGCGCCATAGCACCATCCTCTTCTAGTTATTCGAGTACAAATTATTTATATGTTTATGCAAACAATTGGGCGGATGGTGCGGGAACAAAAGGCTTTAAAATTGAAGTTAAAACCATAAATTTTACTAATATTACAATCTCTTATGCCCAAACATCCGATGATTTTAACGGTACTAATATCGGCCCCAGGGATTTTAAACTGCAGTACAGTTTAGATGATGTGAATTATTATGATGTTACAGGCGGCGCTGCTGTTTTGGGCAACGGGTGGGGTGAAGTTGTTACCAAAACTGATCTGCAGCTGCCTGCAACTTGTGACAACGTTAATTCAGTCTATCTAAGATGGATTATGACAAGTAATACCGGTGTAAACGGAAAAACGATTACAACGGCAGGGGAAGCAGAGCTTGCCAATATTGATGTAGAAGGCATAGCCATGCCGGTAGCGCCATCGGATATTACTTTGAGTAATAACATCCTTGTTCCCGATTCCCCTTCCGGTACACCAATAGGCACTTTTTCTGTTACCGATTTTAATACAACAGATACACATACATTAACTTTAGTTGGCGGAGAAGGTTCTACTGATAATACTTCCTTCCAAATCGTTGGTAACGAGCTTCGTTCCGCCGGCGTTCTGAGCCAGGGAACTTATTCAATAAGAGTCAATGCCAACGACGGCACTTATGATTTCGCCAAAGTGTTTTCAATAATTGTTGATATAGTGTATCCGGACATAAACGGGTTTGACCAAACATGGGACTATATTACAAACGTTACCTTCAATACAATAAACAATACCACTGTGGCTGAAAGCGGTGGATACGGGGATTATACGGCAGTTACCACATCTGTAACGAGAGGTCAATCATATGACCTTATAGTAACTAACCCCCCAACTGAAGTTATTGACCCTGCTTATCCTCAATATATAAAAGCCTGGATAGACTGGAACCACGACGGCGATTTTAATGATGCCGGGGAAGCTTTTGAAGTTGCAGGGAATTTATCAACTCAACTAAATTCCCAGATAAGCATTATAGTACCAGCCGATGCTGCTATCACAACTACAAGAATGAGGGTTGTCATCTGGGGTACGGATATTACTGCTTTCCCGCCAAATGCCGGGTCGTTCGATTTCGGAGAGGCTGAAGACTATTCAATTGAAATCGTCGATGTCCTGCTCAACACTGCTCCCTCATTAGACGTCACCGCGCCTAGTATGGGTTCTACCGACGAGGATACAACTACCAGTCCAATATTGATTTCTGATTACCTTGGCTCTGTTACAGACCCCGACCCGGGCGCTCTTTCCGGTGTTGCTATCAGTTCCGTAACAGGTAATGGCACCTGGCAGTACTCTCTTGACGGATCCACCTGGTCCGCGGTGGGAGCCGTAAGCGATACCAGCGCGCTTCTGCTCCGTTCTACCGATTCTATCAGATATATTCCGGACGGCACCAACGGCGAAACAGTCACCATCACCTACCGGGCCTGGGACCAGACTTCAGGTGTCCCTGGCGACAAGGCGGACACAACGACCAATGGTGGCTCAACCGCGTTTTCAGCAAATACCGGCACGGTAACCTTGACGGTTGCTTCCGTAAACGATGCCCCGACCATTACAGGCCTACCTGCAGATGTGACAGTTACTGAGGATACCGCAAGCAACCTGGATTTATCAGTAACCACCTTTAGCGATGTTGACGCCGGTGCTAACCCTGTTACTTTGACACTGACTGCCGATAGTGGCACTATCACCTCGGCCAGCGGTGGTGGCGTAACCGTAAGTGGATCGGGCACTTCTATACTGACGCTGACCGGTACACCGGCAAATATAGATACATTTCTTAATACCGTTAGCAACATCCAATACCAGGGGGCATTAAACTTATATGGCAACGATGCCGATACTATTACTTTAGTTGCCAACGATGGCGGTAATAGTGGAAGCGGCGGCGGGACAGATGTCACCCTCGGTAGCGTAAATGCTGATATCACAGCGGTAAACGATGCACCCACCGTTGCCGGAACCTACACGCTTGATCCAACTGATGAGGATACTACCTCCACGGGAGTTCGTGTTTCTACCATTATGCCTGACCTGAGCGGCAGTGATGTGGACGGTAATCCTCTAGGTGCTGCTATAACCGCATGGAACGGTAATGGCACTTGGCAGTACTCTACGGAACCCTCGACCTGGTCGGATGTGGGCAGTGTTTCCGATACCAGCGCGCTTTTGCTGAGTGCTACTACCTGGCTCCGCTATGTGCCGGATGGACAAAACGGTGAGACTGCAGGTTGTACCTTTAGGGCCTGGGATCAAACAGTCGGCACTGCCTCAGGTACTGGTACTCCCCAGACCGTTAATACTACAACTAATGGCGGCACATCAGCGTACTCAGCAAATACCGGTACGGTAACCTTGACGGTTACTTCAGTAAACGACCCGCCCGTGACGTCATTTAATACAATTACTGTAATTGAAGATAGTACTTATACTTTTACGGCGGCAGACTTTAACTTTACCGACGTGGATACGGGCGACACTCTGCAATCGGTTCTTATCGATTTATTGCCTGGTGCCGGCACTTTGGCCCTAAATGGTGTGGCTGTTAGCGCTGGAGATAGTATCAGCGTGTCGGATATTAACTCCGGGCTTTTGACATTCACTCCGGCAGCAGACGCCCACGACCCATTTTACGCCGAATTTGGATTTAGAGTAAGCGACGGCACAGCATTGAGCAACTACACCACCATACTCATAGATGTACAGGCGGTTAACGACGCACCCGCGGTGACCGCACCGGCTAGTATTACCGTAGCAGAGGATATTGCATCCCCGATCACCGGTATCTCTTTTGCCGATGTGGATGCGTGGTCAGGTGAATTAACAACCACCTTCACGGTGGACTCTGGTACGCTATCAGCTGTATCAACAAGCGAGGTAACCGTAGGCGGCACGTCAACGACACGGACCTTAACCGGTAAACTCGCCGACATTAACAGCTTTATTGCTGCAGGCGGCCTTACTTACACCACCGCCCAAAATATGATTGACAGTGTAACCCTTGGTGCTTTAATGAACGACAAGGGCAACACCGGTAGCGGCGGAGCCAAGGATTCACAGACCGCGTATGTCACCTTGACTGTTACGCCAACCAATGATCCTCCGTCACTGGATCTTAACGGTCCAGGAGGGAGTGATAGTTCCTCTGCCATCTTCTGTGCCGGCGGGTATGCAGTGAATATCAGCCCAGACGCCACCCTCACCGAAATGGATTTGGGTGATGATATTGTATCCCTTACGGCCGTGCTTGAAGCGACCCCGGATAGTGCAGACGAAAGCCTTTCGCTTAACGCCAGTGCAACCGCAGCGGCTGCCGGCCTGACTGTTAGTTACAATGCCGGTACCGGGATGTTATCCATAACGGGTGCTGCTTCACCTGCCACTTACGAAACCATCCTGTGCGGTATTGTCTATCATAACGCTGCTAACCCGGCTTTTATCTTTACCGGAACCCGGACTATTTCCGTCTATGCTGACGATGGAGAATCTATTTCCAATATTGCAAACAGTATGGTAGCGATAGTCACTGCTCCAATTACAGACCTGGGAGGCGACGGTGGTTCAAGCGATACCAGCGCATCTTTTACAGAAGGTGGCGGTTCCATTTTCGTAGCGCCTGATGCCACAATTGGTGATCCGGACAATGACAATCTAAACCAGCTAATTATTCAGTTAACCAATCCCCAAGATGGCACGGCGGAAAGTATTAACATAAGTGGGTATGATAACGGTGATGTTGTAAGCGGTATCACCATAACCTATAACTCGGCAACCCGCATCACCATGACCGGCGTTACTACAGCGACTGACTACCAGGCCCTTTTGCGCCAACTGACATATAACAATACTTCCGAAGACCCTGACGCCACCAGCTGGACCATCACCGCCCAGGCTAGGGACATAAATGGATACTTCGGGCCCATTGCTACGGCTACCGTTTCAGTTATGCCGGTCAACGATGCACCCATGTTGACAGCTAATACAGGCGCTACCTTGGACGAAGGAGCAACCGTTACCCTGACCAATACAATGCTTGGGTGCAGCGACCCGGACAACACAGCAGACCAATTAACTTATACAGTTAGCCAACCGCCAAATGGTAGTTTGATGTTAAACGACAGCCCCCTGACCGGCGGCACTTTTACCCAGAACGATATCGACAACAACCGGGTGGCCTATGCCCACGACGGCAGTGAGTCCCCCGCCGACAGTTTTACCTTTACAGTAACTGACGGAACAGGGGGCAATATCTCGAACACAACTTTTGCCATAACAGTAAACCCGGTAAACGATGTCCCTGTGATTGTGGTCAACCAGGAACTTGCCTTAGCTGGCGGAAACACAGTCACCATTGGCAATGATTATTTGGCCGCCAGTGATGCCGACAATAACCCGGGCCAGTTAACTTACACAATAAACATAGCACCGGCCAGTGGTACGCTTTACAATAACGGCTCGGCCATACCTGCCGGAGGCACCTTTACCCAGCTGGATATTGACTATAACCTGGTAACGTATACCCATGATAACAGTGAAACTACCGCCGACAGCTTTAGCTTTACGGTTACCGACGGCGCCGGTGGAAGCGTAAGCGGTACCTTCGATTTTAGCATCGAGCCTACTGTTATAAACCCCGACACCTCCGGCATGTCGTTTACCACCGGCTCGGTTGCGGCCGACGGCACGGCCACTGCAACCATTACCGTGGTGGTTAAAAACGTAAACGCCATCCCCCTGGCCGGGCATACCATCACTTTGGACCAGGGCAGCGGCAGCTCTATCATCAGCCCGACAAGCTCTGTCACAAGCGCAGAAGGCAAAGCAGAGTTTACAGTAAAAAGCGACCGGGCCGAGACGGTAACCTATACCGCTTACGACCAAACGGACAATCAATATATTACCCAAACCGTCCAGGTTACATTTGAACCGGGAATCACGGTCACGCCTACTTCCGGCAGCGCCGTTGAAGGCCAAAGCATGCAATACGAAGTAGCGATTGTATCCCAGCCAACGGCCGATGTAGTAATAAGTGCAAGTTGCGGTGGCCAGTTGGAGTTAGATAATGATAGCCTTACCTTTACGCCGGCAAACTACAGTGTGCCTCAATCGGTAATTGTAACCGCCTTCGATAACGATGTGGCCGAGGGGCCGCACTCGGCAACGGTATCCCACAGTGTTTACAGCGCAGATGCGGAATATAACAATTACGATATGGCTGACGTTACAGTTACTATCATGGATAACGACTCCCCGGGCATCAGCATCATCCAAAGCAGCGGCTCGACACAGGTGTCAGAAGCAGGCGGACACGATATATTTGACCTGGTGTTGACAACCAGGCCGGCAGATAGCGTAACAGTCAGTGTTTACGGTGACCGGGATGTTGATGTATCCCCGGAAACGGTTATATTTGCCCCGGGCAATTGGAATGTCCTGCAAAGTGTCACCGTGACGGCGGTTGATGATAATACCGTGGAATTTGCACATACGGGAACGGTCACTTATGCGGTCTACAGCCCTGACCCCGACTATAACGGATTTTTGATACCTGACCTTGTGGTGCAGGTCACGGACAATGATTTGCCCAGCATTGCCAGCCTGGCCGGTCTTGTTATCAGCAGCGGCACGCTGACACCGGCCTTTGACCCGGCAGTAACATCTTATACGGCTAGCGTACCTAACGGGGTAAGCAGTTTAACAGTCACAGCCACCCCCCAAGATGGTGCGGCCACGGTTAAAATAAATAACCAACCAATATACGGAGGCCAGTCCGGGCCCATTGCTTTGAATGTGGGTGACAACACCATTACCGTATTGGTTACGGCCCAGGATAACAGTACCACCGAAGAATATGTAATAACCGTCCGGCGCGCTGCCTCTTCGGGTGGAAGCAGTGGCAGTGGCAGGGATAGTGGTAATGTAACTCCTCCCGCCGATGGCACGAACGAAAGTATCAAGTCGGATAGCGGCGGTACAGTCAGCCTTGATAGGGTAACTGTCGATATTCCGCCCGATGCTCTGCCTGCTGAAGCCACAGTGAGTATTACTAAACTTACCACCAGCGAGGCAACTAAAGTGGTGCCTGCAGGACTGCGCGTAAAGATGGCCAGCGACGTATACGAGATTACCACCAGCGGGGAAAGGCAATTCGGCGATAATACCATCACCATAAAAATAGCCTATGACCCGGCTAAAGCAGCGGAAGGCGAATACCCGGCCATCCATTATTACGACGAAACACTGGGCCAGTGGGTAAAACTTAAAACTGAACACGTAGAGGAAAACGGCACATGGTATGCCGTAACCCGGGTCAACCACCTGACCAAGTTTACCGTGTTCAGCGTACCGGAAGAGGAGAGACGGGTTATTACCCTGACCATCGGGCAAATACAGGCATCGGTTAACAATAGCCCATACACGCTGGATGCCGCCCCCTATGTGGATCAAAAGGCCGGGCGCACACTGGTGCCACTGCGGTTTGTCAGTGAAGCATTGGGCGCGGATGTAAAGTGGGACGCCGCTACCCAACAGGTGACTATATTAAATGGCGACAGAACCATTACCATCACCTTAAATTCCAATCGTGTGTTGGTAGACGGCCAATCCCAAGAGATTGATTGTGCTCCGGTAGTACTGCCGCCCGGCCGCACCTTTGTGCCACTGCGGTTTGTCAGCGAAACCCTGGGCTCGCAGGTGGAATATAACGCACAAACCAAGCAGGTTACAATCAGCGGCATCAACCGGTAGGAAAGACGAAAGAATAAGCTAATAATAAAGCCATCCATTAGCGCGCTAATGATTAACCTTAAACCCGCTGATGGATGGCTTTTAATATTTATGCTTACACCAGGTACTCAACTTTGGCTCCCGAGAAATGATTACCTAAACCCTACCGGGACAGTTCGTCCATCTCCTGGAGCTTCGAATTTGGATAAACTTAAAAATTAGTACATTTATTCGGTTCAAAAAACCACCTGTAAAGATGGTTTAAGTTACATGAATTCTTGCAAATAAAAACAACCGCTTAATCTAATTTATTTCTTCTGGCATGCTCGTATAGCTTCGCGTATATTCTGGTATCCCTTATATCTGCGTGGCCTAAAAGCTCTTGAATACAAGCTAGCGGCATACCTTTTTGGGCTAGGAGCGCGGCAAAAGTATGCCGTAAAGTATGTGGGCTGACCTTAAAACCCAGCTTCTTAGTATATTTCTCAAAATATTTTTGTAATAGTCGGGCATACATACGGTTACCAGTATCACTGATAATTAGGTAGGGGATTGTGTCGTGCCGTGTGCTAAGGTAATATTTTAATCTTTCCTCGCATTCGGCATTAAACAAGACTATACGTTCTTTTTCACCCTTACCTTTTATTAATATCAGCCTTGCTTCCCAATTTATGTCTTGCAGTTGATATTAATTAACTCACTCAATCTTACCCCTGTGCTATATAAGGTTTCGATTATTGCCCTCTTTTTGGGGTTTTCTGCCATTTGTCTTAACTCTGTTAGCTGACCTTTATCTAAATAAACTGGTTGGCGGTCAGGTGTTTTGGGTGACTTAATATTTTTGGTCGGGTCTTTTACTATTAAATTTTCTTGGCTGCAATAGTGGTAAAAGGAATTCAACGTTGCCAAAATTTTGCCAATTGTTCCAGGTGCATAGCCCCGTTCATTAAGATTTAGCAAGTACTTTCTAATGTCTGAGGCTTTAACAGTATCATACTCTTTTAAACAAAAGTTAAAAAAGCAATTTAAATCTCTCCTGTATTCTATAACTGTTCTTGGGGCTAACTTCTTATGATCTGACAAAAATTTGTTAATTAAATTAAATGTATCCTTTATAGAAACCACCTCATTAACCCATATACTTTCTGTATAAGCTAATAATTACTTCCTGTGGAAGTCTTGCATATATTCTAGTTGTATTTAGATCTTTATGTCCTAATTTATCGCTGATATAAACAAGCTCTTCCCCTTTGGCTAAAAGGTTTGTGGCAAAAGTATGTCTAAGACGGTGTGGATAAAGTTTGCTGGATAGATTGGCTTGTTTACCAATCTTTGAAATCACCCTATAAATTCCATTATCATCAAGCCTATTACCCAATCTATTAAGGTAAAGGGCTTGTTCATCGTCAGGGTGAATACTAAGATATTCTTCTAAAAGGATTGTGCATGTTTCAGAAAAGTGTACTATCCTTGCTTTTCCGCCTTTACCCATTACCCAGGCTGTTTTATTGGAAGTATCTATATCCTCTGTATTTAACTTTGCCAATTCTGAACGCCGACAACCAGAAGATAACAGTAACTCTAAAATTAGCCTATCTCTTAAGGTCGTTGTTTCGGCACTAATCTTAACCCGTGCTTGATCGTTTTTCTCTAAATAAATAGGCAATGTATGAGGTATTTTGGGTCGCCAGCTATTTTTAATTAACTTTTTGTCAATATATTCTTCAGACTCACAAAATGTAAAGAAGCTAGAAAGAATCGAGATTGCTGAACTGATTGTTTTAGGTTTTTTATCCCAATATCGAGCATCAAGCCAATCTTTAATATCATCGGAAGTTAATTCCCCAATCTCTTTTTGACAGTGCAAAAAAAATCTTTCTAATCCTTTACTATATTGTTCGGCTGTACTTGCTGACTTGTTTTCAATTTTTAGACTGGTTAAAAAATCATTAATAATTACCCTGTTTTCTCGGCTTATCTTTTCATTGTTAACTACCCAGTAATTTTTTGTAGGTTTAGGTTCAGTAGCCCAGGGCATTTTTAATTTATAAGTAGGGTTATGCTTAACAAGTTTCTCCTCGAGTGCGTACCTATATAATAATCTTAGAGTGCACAAATAGATAATTATACTATTATTTGAAATGCCTAATGCATACAACGCTATTGCCCATTCTAAAATATCATTTGATTTAACTTCACTATAATCCTTGGGGCAATGCCTAAAAAACCGGCGCATTGTGCTTAAGTATCTTTCCATAACGTCATTTGATAAACCATATTTATTATCCAGTTTAAACTTAGTTAATAATTCGTGATTACTCATCTTTTATCCCCTGACGTTAACGTGTTTATTACTTTATCTCAAAAAGAGTATTACTATTGGTATCGGTCATATCGTTTTTTTCTCGCAGCAGCACTAAGTTTTGTATATATTCTGGTCGTATTTATGTCGGCATGTCCCAAAAGTTCTTGAATATAGCAATGAGGCATGTCTTTTTCAGCCAGATGGGCAGCAAAAGTGTGTCTTAACGTATGAGGGGTAACCTTCGAGACCAAATTAGCATTATGTGCATAAGATTTTAAAACTGTTTGTACCCAGGTTTGGCTCAAGTGTTTTCCCCTTTTATTGCAAAAAAGATAGGGACTTTCTTCATTTCTTGTTGCAAGATATGCTTTTAATCTTTCGGCACATTCGGTAGTGAAAAGTACATACCGTTCTTTACAGCCTTTACCCTTACGAATCCAAATTAGTTTGGTTTCCCACTTAATATCGACCTCCCGAATATTAAGTAACTCACTGACCCGCACACCGGTGGCATATAAGGTTTCGATAATGGCCCGTTCCCTAGGGAAGCCCTTGGCCTCCTCCATGAGTTTAGCCAATTCATATTGATTAAGATAGACAGGCAAGGAATCCTCAATTTTAGGTGATTTAACGCTTATAGAGGGATTCTTATTAATTAAACATTCCTCTAAGCAGTAATTATAAAACGACTTTAACGCAGCAAGCTTTAATTGAATCGAACGGGGTTTGAACCCAGTTTCATCGAGTTGAGCTAACCAAGTTCTAATGTTTCCGGCTTTAACTTCGTCATAATTTATTTGGAAAAAAGTAAAGAATTGACGTAATGCAATTCTATAGCTTTTGACCGTTTCATACGAAAAACTCTTATTATCTTTAAAAAAAGACTTAATAACTTCATCTGTTTTTTCCATTGATTCAGTTCTCCTTTATTAGTAGTGATTTGGGTTTACTGGTCGTTTATGACCCGCCGCCAAAATTCTAATAACTCACTGTTCCTTACGCCGGTGGCATTTAAGGCTGCGAAAGTGGGACATCTCCCAGGGGAATGCTTCATGAGTAAATCCACCCATTCATATTGATTAAGATAGACAAGCTCTAAAGAGGGATTATTCTTAATTAAACCTTCTTCTTCGCAGTAATTATAAAAAGACTTTAATGCAGTTAGCTTTAATCGTATCGAACTGGGTTTGAGCTCATTTTCGAGTTGAGCCGACCAAGCTTTAATGTCTCTGGCTATAACTTCGTCATAATTTTTTTGGGAGTAAGCAAAGAATTGACGTAGTGCAATTCTATAGCTTTTGACCGTTCGATACGAAAACTTCTCATTATCTTTAACAAAAAGGTCAATAACCTCATATGTTTTTTCCATTGATTCACTACTCCTTTATTTTCCTATAGTGGGATACCAGCTTTTCCATTGGGATACTTACATAAATCCGAGTTACTTTCAGATCTTTATGCCCTAACTCAGTACCGATAAACTCAAGTTCAGCGCCCCTTGCCAGCAAATTTGTGGCAAAGGTGTGCCTTAAACAGTGCGGGCCAAGTTTAGGTAGGCCTGCTTTTTTACCTAACTTATTCGTAACTTTATATATACTAACAGTCGAAAGCCTTGTTCCGTATTTATTTAAAAAAAGGGCATGTTCAACCTTTGGATGCTGATTGTGTATATACTCTTCAAGCAACAGTGCACATTCCTATGAAAAATGCACATCTCTTAATTTTCCGCCTTTACCTTTAACCACAGCCGTCCTATTTTTGAGGTCAACAGAATCGATATTTAAACCGGATGCTTCGGAGCGCCGACAACCGGACGATAACAAGAAATATTCTAATGCTCTGTCCCTTAATGACATACTTTCAGCGTGTATTTTAACTCGGGCTACCTCATGTTCATCAAGGTATTTAGGTAGTAATTTGGGCTTACGTGGTCGCCATCGTTTTTTTATTAATGGTACGATAATGTATTCTTCTCCCTGGCAGTATTTAAAAAAGCTGGCCAGGGTCGAGAGAATAAAAATTTTTGTATTGTCTTTTTTGTTACCATAATTACAATCAAACCAGTTCCCAACGTCATTAGATGTTAATAGATTTAAAGGTATCGAATATTCTGTCAGGAATTTTCCCAATACCCGTCGGTATTTGTCAACTGTATTTTTGCTTTTTTTGTGCTTTATAAGATAGTATAAAAATTCATTGGCAATATCTCTGGATTTTGGGTTAATATGTTCAAGTTCAATAGTCCAATAATTTTCTTTCATAAATTTTGGGGCCCCCCTTATTGCTCGGTACTGTTTTTTAATGTACTTCTATTGAAGGTAATCGTTTTAAAACATGCTGCAATGAACCCGTTTTTAGCACACACAATTTCTATATTAAACATCAAGCTTAAAGCTAAGACCAACATGATAAAAAAAACTAACATTTATGGCTTACTTTGTCTTTGGGCTGAATCCCTTTTGATAAAGAAGTACTTGGTCAAACCATGAATTTATATATACTTGCATACATATTTATCTGCAGAAAAATAGTTAGTGATCACCATAGCTTTGTTTTTACCCTCACTGTGGCAAAAATGGTTCTCTTAAATAACCACCTTGTAAATTATTGACTACTATAACCAAATTATAACAAAAAATACATTGAATATAAAAAAAATTAAAATTAAGTTTAATAATTATAATTAATGTAAAGTTATAGTAAGTAATAATTTTTTAGTTAATAAGTTTTAAGTTTATATTTATGTTAATTAAAATTGCAGTCATAAAGTGTTGCATACAATTTTATGTTTTAGTTTAAGTTAAATATTAATGTGTTAAACTAGTAATAAATTTAGGAGGAGATGCTGATGACTTTTGAGGTATATGTGCCAAGGTCTAATGATGCCAACGTTGTAACAATTACTAAGCATCACATTAGAATTGGTAATAAATTATTGGGTAAAATTAAAGGGGATAGGGTCGAAATAGCTTATGATAGAGATTCTAACAAGTTAAGGATTAGGGGCTTAGACGAGGGGGGCCTTATTTTAAGCGGCAATAAAATTGGGGCAACAGGAGTATTCAAATATTTCGAGCTAGATGAGCGAGGGAATTTTCAAGCGGAATTTAATGATAAAGATAACTCAATTCATGTGGATCTAAACGAACGCAGGTAAGTAATCTAGGCAGCATCTTTATACTATATATAAAAGCTTAGTCCCGCTCCGTAATATGGGAGCGGGACTAAGCTTTTAGTAAAGGCTTTTTTAAAATTCAAAGTCCAGTTGTCGGTTGCTGTTTCTCTTTTCTCAGTTGTGCATTTATCAGTTGTACCATTAACTGTCAGCAATTATATTAACAGGTGTCAGTGATAGATTTATGGAAGTGCCCACGGTTATATAGTAGAGTAGCAAGGGTATTGACACAAATAGAGGATTTTGTCAGTTTACGATGAATTATTATAGTATTCAACTTGTGCCAGCATCTTTAGGGATGTTGGCTTTCATTTTTTAGGGAGAAAATTAAAATGGGAATTTATGATAGGGTATTGTATCGGGAATCAGTTGAAAAGCGTGCCTTAATGTCTATAATGGGAAGCTAAGAATATCAAAAATTTAAGGTAGGTGTTGATCATTGATTGGTAACGGAATTTACAGCACAATGTTGTTAAACCACGGCGCCAGCAGTTTAGTCTACCCATAGAAGGAGCAAGTTGGTTATAATGATATGTTTATGATATTAGGAGATAATTATGACAGAAATAGTAAGCTGGTTAAATAATAATCAAGGTTTTACCATGAGCATGCTGACTTTGGTCTATGTATTAGCAACACTAGTCATTGTTATTTATAATAGAAAATCCATTAAAGAACTGCAAAACACAAGAGAAGAGGAAAGTAGGCCATATATTTTTGCATATCTACATAGAGATCCTAGGGATGTTTGCTTTTATTTTAGGGTAAAAAATTATGGAAAAACAGGTGCCAAAATAGAAAACATTGAAGTTTCACCTCCATTAAATTTTATAGATAGGAAAAATCCCGCAGAATTTCTTAATAATATTATATTAGCCCCAAATCAGATGTTGCATTTTATTATGCTTGAACGAAATGAAGAAACAGCCGAGAAAAAATACGATGTAACTATTAAGTACCACCCAACAAGCAGTCTTAAAAAAACATATGAAGGAAAGTACTCGTTAATAATGCAATACTCATCGCAGATGGGATATACAGATAATAAAAAATCAAATCTATCTGATGGGGATAATGCCTTAAACAATATAGCTAATTATTTAGATTCCATACGGAATAAACTTTAGATAAAATACCCGCAAGAAAAAGAAGATATATTTTGCGCACGGCAAAGCATATGTCAACGGTATGGCCTAATTTGACATAGCAAAAAGGATCCTACTGGCACTAGGTTTTAACTGCCCCATATAAGTTGATAGGCGTAAGGAGTAGTTATGACTGGCCCTATTGAGTTGTTTTATGACCCACAAAAATGATGTAATGGATGCGATTCTTTATACCGAACAGGAAATTGAGGACATAAAGTAATAGCTGCTGGAAGAAACCGATCCCGCCAAAAAGCGCCGGCTTTATCAGCAGCTTAAAGAACTGTAGGTACTTAGCCGTGGCAGATGGACCAGGTGGAGTGGAATATTTAATTACCATCCAACAACAAATATCTTCTAAAAAAGATTTAAGTAATTTGAGTAATTAAGGAGAATCTTATGAACAAAAGAATTGTTAATTGCGTAGATTGCGGATATGAGTTTGATGAGGGCAATAACGGAAACAATCAAGTTCCTTGCCCTAAATGTGCCTCATTGAAAAAACAAGTTCAACTCTTTGTTAGTGAAAATGTATTCCTTAATATTAAAGAGTGTGTAGGCTTAAAGTTTAAGAAGCAGGGTCAAAAAAGACCTTCGAAGGAACTTATTAGTGGAGATGAATACTTTAAAAAAGAGAACAGGTGGATATCAAAAGAAAGAATAATTGATAGGGAAAATGATAGGTATTATGAAAAAGTACAAGACACTGAAACGGGTTTCGTATTACATGAATGCGATGAGCCTTTATCTGAACATACAGGACATGGTTCTGATAAGAAAAATAGTAATGATAGGAAGAGCTTATACAAAATAAATATGGATTGCCAAAGGGATTAATATTCGCTGGTTGGTACAATATGCGCTGCCGGTCTGGATGCCTTTATTGTTAGTGTAACTTCAGAAAATCCGTAGTGCTCGTTGATAAAAAACAAGGTTTTTTCAGGAGCTTTAAGACCCCCCTGCTTTAACACTAAACCCTTGCTCCATGCCTTTAAAAGATGCTAATGGGACCGATGCTAAGGGGGTAAGAACTTGCCAATAAGAATCGAGGAATCAAAGAACGCTGAATTACTTGCTCGGTTAAACTATGATGTTCAAGATTTGCACAGGCAAATTGAACCCACAATTTTCAAATCTCACTCAAATGAAGATATGAGTAAGCTATTTACGGAAGCATTAAAAGATAAAAATGTTCAAGCCTATGTATGCTATTTTGATGAGCAACCAGTTGGATATGTACTGTTAGGCAAAAGGAATCTCCCTGAGACTCATTTTAGATATGGATATTCAGTCATCTATATTGAGCAGATCTGTGTTAAAAGAAGTTTTAAAGGAAAAGGCATAGGCAAAGCTTTAATAGATACTGCAAAGGAATACGCAAATAAAAAGGGCATCAGTAGAATTGAGTTGGATTTTTGGAGCAAGAACAAAAAAGCAGGGGAATTCTTCAGCTCACAAGGTTTTAAAACATTTAATGAAAGAATGTACATATTACTAGATGATTGCCAAAGGAACGGTTCTCGAGGCAACTGAATGTCATATCTACCACAAGAACGTCCCTTTGGCAACATATACCCATTAGGCTAAGTGTGTCCTGAAAGGACGACTGTATAAAAGAAAGAATGTTATTGCAGTCGGACGTGCTTTGTAAGAGATGAGGGTAGGTCCCTCGGAACCGGCATGCAGGTGCAGGTTTCAAACCACCATTGGGTGCTGCAACCAAAAGTTGTGGTGCTGAGCGCGTATGGAAAAGGCTGTGGTAGCAGTCAGGTGTGCATCGTGAAGCTGAACGAAAGTGAATAGCCCGTGAAGCGTCGTTAATGGGTTTGTTACAGTTAAAACCAGATGATTTAGCCACAACTGGGACAAAATCCGGATAACAAGAGCCGTATGAATCGAGAGGTTCACGTACGGTTCTGTGAGAAGCTCAGGGTGAAATTCCCTGGGTTTACTCGACTTTTGCGAAGGAGAAGACAAATGAGAATTATTTCTATACGGCACGAACCTAATTATAAAGAAGTTGCTGTAAAATATATTCATAGCAAATGGGGAAATGAAAACAACTATCAATTGTATGAAGACAGTATTTTCGGCTGTGTAAGCACTAAGGAGCCTATGCCATACTGGTACCTGTTGGAAGATGACAAACAAATCATAGGGTGTATTGGATTGATAGACCATGATTTTATCAGTAGAACTGACTTATCACCATGGTTGTGCTCGCTTTATATAGAAAAAGACCATCGCGGAAAAGCATTAGGATCTTTACTAATTGAGCAGGTGAAGAAAGACGCTGCACAAGAGGGTTTTGAGAAAATTTATCTATGCACTAAATTGAATGATTTTTATGAAAAATATGATTTTCACTATATTGGAGTAGGCTTTTATCCCAACAGTGAACCCTCTAATACATATGAAGCAAACCTCGCCAGATGAGTATAATTAGGCTAATAATGTACAGTTGGGGCCAAAGAGAAAATGAAACAGATCAGTCGCCTAAAGATGTTTAATACGACGTAGGAATACAAACTTTTAGAAAAGAGTAATCAGGAAGGAATTGGATGTAAGGCTGTCCAATTATTTTAAAGAGAATTAGGGAGTGGAGTGTTTAGGGACGTCACAAAGCTTATTAACGAAGGATTGTCGCTCACAAGTTAGGGCATTGCCGTACTTGTGACGCCCTTCTTGGAAGAAGATGTTATTTTGGTAAAGGTATTCTTAAAAGGCTTAACAACAGGATTAATTCTACAAATAGCAATTGGACCTATATTTTTCTATCTTGTCAATATTACACTACAAAAAACTTTAATGGATGGATTATTTGCTGTTTTTGCTGTAACAATAGTCGATTACCTATACATATTACTAGCAATAGCTGGTGTAGGCAAAATTTTAGAGAAAGAAAAAACCAAAGAAATATTAGGACTGGTTAGTTCTGTTATCCTAATATTATTTGGATTGTATATGGCAATAAGTACAGCAAATATGATTAATACTGATTTAACAATGATTAGCCAATCACAAACCATTTTTACAAGTTTTATTTCCGCATTTATATTAACCATATCTAGTCCGTTAACAATCGTTTTTTGGACTGGGGTATTTGCAGCCAAATCAATCGAGTATTCTTTTACTAAAAAACAATTATTAGTTTTTGGTTTATCTGCAGGTTTAGCGACACTTCTATTTCTAGGTTCATCTATACTGGTCCTTACGGTTTTTAAAACATCCATTCCATTAACAGTTGTTCGAGCTGCTAATTTAGTAGTAGGCTTAGTTTTAATACTCTATGGAATAATTAGAGCAATAAAGATTTCAAGAATGGTAGCTGCCAGCATAATCTCAACACCTGAAAAGAATGAATGTGGTTAGATTGCAGCGGAAATTCTCGATACGTTATTCTCTTTCGTATGAAAGAGTTTTGTCTACTGAACATTTTCTCTAAGATGCGACTCAAGGCAATGATGCCTTAACTTGTGCTAATTCATAAAATGCGCCACTGTCAAAAGTAGCGCATTTTTTATTTTAGCTCTAAACCAGGTATTCCACTTTAGCCCCGGGGAAGTGCTTATCAAGCTCCCGGCGGAACAGTTCATCCATCTCCTCGAGCGTCGACTTTGGATAAACGTACTTGCCGGAACTTGAAGAGAAAGGAAAACCCCGCAACTTGTCTACTGATATGCTCCCCCTGTGTAGACAGTTTGAAAAACAAAAACTGTCTACCACGAGGAGGAGCTTTTTTTATGGGTCGCAAAGGCAAAATATCAGGATCAGAAAAGATTGCAACGATTGAAAAATATCTCCGTGGAGAAGATTCATTAAATCATTTAGCCACCGTACTTGATGTTCACATTTCATCTGTCCAACAATGGCTTCAGACTTATCAATCATTAGGGCCAGAAGGACTACTTAGTGCATCCAAGAATAGCGCCTATCCCGCAGAATTAAAAGATGCAGCGGTCAAAGATTATCTGGTTGGCGCTGGCTCTTACATGGAGATATGCAAGCGCTATGGGATTAAATTAACTCGTCAACTACGTCACTGGGTGATGAAGTATACTGGTCATGAGACGTTGAAAAGCTCAGGGACAGGAGGCGTAGCCATCATGACCAAAGGACGAGCAACAACTTTCGATGAACGAGTTGAAATCGTTAAATACTGCATTGAACATCAATCCAATTATGCTGAAACAGCCCAGAAATTTCAGGTATCCTATCAG
>LADP01000032.1 GCA_000961575.1 Peptococcaceae bacterium BRH_c8a | reverse complement strand
ATCGTTGCCGAAGAAGCCTATGATGGATTTTATGCCGTTTGTACGAACCTCGAAGGTAGTGCTCAGGAAATCATCCGGATTAACCAGCGGCGCTGGGAGATTGAAGAATGTTTCCGGATTATGAAAAGCGAGTTTAAAGCCCGGCCGGTGTACTTAAGTCGCGAGGATAGAATTAAGGCACATTTTACTACCTGCTTTATGTCCCTCATCATTTATCGATTGTTGGAAAAGAAACTAGGAAATAAGTTTACATGCAGTGAAATCATCAACGGATTAAAAGAAATGAATTTCTATGAGATTAAGGGCGAGGGGTATATACCGACCTATACAAGAACCGAATTTACTGATGCACTACATGAATCTTTTGGTTTTCGAACGGATTACGAGATTATAAAAAAGACACTGATGAAAAAATTTTTTAGCATAACTAAAAAATAAAAATATTACTCACTTTTTTGTAGTGCAAAAAAGCTTGAAAACCCTGCAAATACAGGGTTTTCAAGCTTTTTCATGGTTTATAACTGTTAAAGACAGGATTATAATTTAACCCCGCACAAAAATCAATAGAAATTAACAAATTTATAGGGCTTAGGACAAACTTTCATTGCCTAGAGGACGCTTAATCCTCAAACCGCTCCCGGCGTTTAATTATTTCCACACGCAGGGCGGGATCCTACACTCCATTTGTTGTTACACAAAGGCCAAACCGGTCTACTAATTGCGGCCGTAATTCGCCTTCCTCCGGGTTCATGGTTCCCATTAGGATAAATTGTGCAGCGTGCGTATAAGATAGGCCCTCTCTTTCTACAATATTAATCCTCGTAGTCGCCACATTCAGTAGTGTATTTACAATCTGGTAATCAGCGAGATTTACTTCATCCAGGTAAATAATACCCCGGTTGGCCCTGGCCAGTAGACCGGGCTCAAACTTACGGCGGCCAAACATAACGGCATGACTTAGATCCAAGCTCCCCACCAGGCGGTCTTCCGTAATCGATAAAGGCAGATCTACTATCCGCACTCGCCGGAAAGTTTTTGGTAAACACTGTCCTTTCGCTAAGTACTCTAGACAATTTTGGCATAACTCGCCATAATTATCCGGATCGCAGCTATAATGACAGCCACGTACTACCTCTATCTCGGGAAGCAAGGCGGCCAGCGCGCGCACCGCAGTGGACTTGGCAGTCCCTTTGGCCCCCTGAATTAATATACCGCTCAGTTTTGGATTAATTGCCAGCAAGATAAGCCCTGTCAGCATTCTTTTTTGCCCTACAATTGCCGAAAGGGGATAAACAAGCCGTCCCTCTTGTACCATCACCGACCTCCATCAAGTTACTGGCGGGTCAGATTAAATTTCAAGGCTTTTGGTCCATAATTAAAGCATGGCTAATCAAGTGATGCAAATGGATAACCTTGCATCCATCAAGCTCATAATATTTTATTATGTCAGTTAACTGGTCAAAGCAGTTGTGACAAGGACAGGCGATCAGTTTACATTCGGTGTCTTTTTTTAGATATTACGTCATGCAAAAAACCGGTGTCTAATTGGTTGGCTAAAATAACACTCACATTATATCCCCCTTAAAAAGTATTATTTTACAATAGTTTAAAACTGTTATGAGATATTGTCAATTATTTTTAATTTTTCCAAGGGGATGAAAACATAAAAATGCCCGGCGTTCCCTTTGGGGGAATCCGGGCATCCTGGTTATTATTTAACTACACTGCTGCATCGCCTTTTTCGCCGGTGCGAATGCGGACAACATTATCAATTTTAGTAATAAAAATTTTGCCGTCACCGATTTCCCCGGTTCTGGCCGCTTTGATGATTACCTCTACCACCCCGTCAGCATCCTTATCAGCTAGAACAATTTCAACCTTTACCTTGGGCAGCAGGTTAATGCTGTATTCGGTACCACGGTATACTTCTTTCCGGCCTTTTTGCAGCCCGCATCCCATTACTTGAGACACCGTCATGCCGTGAACGCCATGCTTGGACAGCCCTTCCTTAATATCTTCCAATACGCCGGGTCTGACAATAGCTTCTATTTTAACCATAATCAGCATCCTTTCGTTTTAATTTTTAATATACTACCACAATCTTATTAAACAGAGTAAGCTTTTTCACTGTGCTCGTTAACGTCCAGGCCCATAGCCTCGGCTTCATCATCAACCCGCAGAGTGGTAATGGCGCCAACTAGCTTAAGAATAACAAACGTCGCCACACAAGCCAGCACGATGGTAGCGCCTACACTGATGACCTGAATGCCCAACTGGGTAGCATTGCCGTAAAAGAGGCCTTCGGCGCCTTCGGCCACGGAGAACAGCCCGGTAGCCAGGGCGCCCCATATGCCGCCAACACCATGAATACCAAACACGTCCAGGGCATCGTCGTAACCCATTTTAACCTTGACATAACTCACCGCGAAGTAGCACAGCGCGCCGGCCACCAGGCCGATAACCAGCGAACCCATGGGAGTTACGAAACCGCAGGCCGGGGTAATGGCCACCAAACCGGCGATAGCGCCGGAAGCCGCACCCAGCATGGTAGGCTTGCCGTGCCGCAGCCATTCCGCCAGTACCCAAGACATCACAGCCGCGCCGGTAGCAACCTGGGTGTTTACAAATACGCTGGCCGCCAATCCATTGGCAGCCAGCGCGCTACCGGAGTTGAACCCGAACCAGCCGAACCAGAGCAAGGCTGCGCCAATCACCACGTAGGGTATATTGTGCGGCACCAGGCGTTCGGTGCCGTATCCTTTACGTTTGCCCAGCACGAGGGCGGCCACCAGAGCCGAAACACCGGAGGAAATGTGCACCACGGTGCCACCGGCAAAGTCAAGCGCACCCAGTTCCATCAACCAACCGCCGCCCCATACCCAGTGGCAGATCGGGTCATAAACCAGAGTGGCCCACAGCACCAGGAACAGCAGGTAAGCGGGGAAACGCATCCGTTCCACGATGGCGCCGGTAATCAGTGCCGGGGTAAGGATGGCAAACATCATTTGGAATACCATGAACAACTGATGCGGAATGGTTCCGGATGGTTCCAGGCCCACACCGTTTAACGCGAAGTAACTCAGGTCACCGATAAATTTACCGATATCAGAACCAAACGCCAGGCTGTAACCATAAATCACCCACTGAATTGTAATCACACCCAAGCAAATAAAGGACATCATCATAGTGTTAAGAACGTTTTTCTGGCGCACCATGCCGCCGTAAAACAGGGCTATTCCGGGTACCATCAGAAAAACCAGAGCTGTTGAAATGATAATCCACGCGGTATCTCCCGTGTCTATGCCTTCCTCGGCCGCCCAGGCAAACATGGGGAATATAAAGATCATGATTAGTGCAAATAATGTAACTACACCTAACCTATTTTTCATTGGTTATGCCTCCCGAACAAATTAAGAATCTAAAAAAGCCACCGCATTAATATTTAACATCTTTTAAAAGTTCCGCTTCTGGCAAGCATCATCCCCTTGCCTTAAATCACCATGCCAACCATTCAATACTGCATCACCTCCCTCAAAAATATAAAAGCGCTTCAATAGGACATCAATGCCCTAAATAAAGCGCCTTCGCTTTTAAATATAAAAAAGGACTTCCGGTAAGTTATGCATTACCAAAAAGGCCCCTCTGCCTGCCGCCCAACGTTGGACGAAGTTATGTAGTTAAAATAAAAACGCCCTTTGAGGAAAGGTTTACCAACCCTCAAAAGGCATCATTGCCAAAGTTTATACTACGTTGTATTTAAGCTTGAGTGGATTATACAGCAGTCAATTATTAATTGTCAACATCTAATTCATTAATTTTAATTTACTTTTGCATTAGGAAAACCAAAAACTTGTCCTTTGCCTTACGGTCTCTACCCTGAAAATAACTTTCATCCTTCTGATTGTGAAGCGACAGTGGCATGGGCGTCAACGCAGTAAGTTTTCCTTAGCCTGCTCGACTCTGATATAAAATTAGCATATAATTTTACGGGAACCATAATAACAAACGGGGTGAGATAATGTATATCGCGCTGGCCCAGATTAATCCCGTGGTGGGGGACCTACATTACAACACCGCTAAAATTATTGAATATACCGAAAAGGCCAGGTCAGCCGGGGCGGAACTGGTGGTCTTCCCGGAACTGACCCTGACAGGGTATCCGCCCAGGGATCTTTTATTCTGGGACAAGTTTCTGGACGCCGTGGAAGCCCAGGTGGAAAAATTGCTGCCGCTAAGTAAGGATATTGGTATCTTAATTGGTGCGCCCCACCGGAATGCCGGCTCACTGTATAACGCGGCGCTGTTGCTGCATAACGGTATAATTGCCGGTGCGCAGTACAAAAGCCTGATTCCTTTTTACGACGTTTTTGATGAACAGAGGTATTTCACTCCCGCCAGGGAGAGGAACTGTATTAATTTCAAAGGCCTCAAGCTGGGGGTCACAATTTGCGAAGACATATGGAACGATAGGGATTTCTGGATCCAGCAGCGGTATGAAATTGACCCGGTTGAGGAACAGGTGCAAAATGGAGCGGAGCTAATTATCAACCTGTCCGCCTCCCCTTACAGCTACGGAAAACACCGCCTGCGCTGCGACATGCTGGGCAAAGCAGCCGCCAAACATAAAGTGGGGATTATTTATGTAAACCAAGTGGGCGGCAACGACCATTTACTGTTTGACGGATCCGGTTGCGCGGTAACCCGTGACGGCACGATCTGCCTGCAGTTGGAGAACTTCACCGAAGATTTTGCCGTCATTGATACCCAATCCATGCAACAAAAAAATGAAAACAGCTGCAGCGTTGAGGATATCAGTTGGATTTATAAGGCTCTGGTTACCGGCACCCGTGATTACCTGCACAAAAACGGTTTTAAAAGTGCCGCCGTTGGACTCAGTGGTGGAATTGACTCCACCATAACCGCTGTTGTGGCGGCTGATGCCCTGGGTCCGGCCAACGTAATTGGCGTTTCCATGCCCTCTCGCTACTCTTCTCAGGGCAGCAAGGACGACGCCCGGGATTTGGCCCATAACCTGGGCATTGAATACCGGGTTGTGCCAATTGAAAACATGTTTAAGGCCTATGTGCAGGAATTAAACCCCGGCGGAGACGCCCTGATGGACCTGGCTGAGGAAAATGTGCAGGCCCGCATTAGGGGCAACATCCTAATGTATTTTTCCAACCGGGAAGGCCCCATAGTACTGGCCACCGGCAACAAATCGGAAATGGCCATGGGCTACAGCACCCTTTACGGAGACATGTCCGGCGGACTGGCGGTGCTGGCGGACGTACCCAAGGTAATTGTTTACGAACTGGCGGAATACATCAACCGGGAGCGCGAGATCATCCCCCGCAGCGTAATTACCAAGCCGCCATCGGCCGAACTGCGTCCGGACCAAAAGGACGAAGACAGCCTGCCGCCATATGATATACTGGACGCCATTTTGAAGGCCTATATAGAAGAGACCAAATCCATCGATGAAATTGTGGCCATGGGGTATAAGAGAGAACTGGTGGTTGATATCGCCCGCCGGGCAGACCGGGCCGAATACAAGCGGCAGCAAGCACCCCTGGGTCTACGGGTAACATCCCGGGCTTTCGGGCCGGGCCGCCGCATGCCCATCGCCCACCGCTGGCGCCTCGAGTAATTGGTGCCAGGTGTTGCAAGTTGATTTTGTTGCAAGTTAAATATTTACAGATGATAAAAATCGCGTCTAAAGCAACTGCTTATAGACGCGACTTTTATTAGCAATACCCGGTGCCTCAGCCGGGATAAACTGCCTTTATCGGATCCAGAGCTGACGCATGAAACTGTTTGGTAAGGGGATCCCATTAGTCGGCGAATTC
Source organism: Peptococcaceae bacterium BRH_c8a (assembly GCA_000961575.1). Lineage (GTDB taxonomy): Bacteria > Bacillota > Desulfotomaculia > Desulfotomaculales > Desulfallaceae > BRH-c8a. The sequence goes on along the minus strand of LADP01000032.1, from coordinate 69,019 downwards.
GTTCTAATAAACATCCACAGGTTTTAACATAACAAATGTATACCAATACGATGAGATGTTTTTCAAAAGGTAGTTGACTAAGCTAAATTGCCATGCTAATATAAAGCCATTAAAAAATATGGTTGCTATATGTAAAAAATAGCTATGGTGATAGCTTGAAACGGGTTTAAAACAATAAAGACGGTACATGGTTGTATCAAAACGGCGAAGACGCCTTTTGGAGGGGAACACCCTGCAAAAGGCGTTTTGTGTTTGCATAGGTGATTGTGCGCATCGGTTCTAAAAGCGCTTCGGCGCAAACAACTCTAAAAGATAGGTGGACGCTATGTTTGGTAGATTTAAACCCCTGTGGGGAAAAAAGCCCCAGCTCAAATCCAGCTACGATGCTGTGATTATCGGAGGCGGACTGCACGGTTTGGCCACCGCGTATTTTCTGGCCAAGGAACATGGCATGAACAACATTGCCATCCTCGAAAAGCGCTACATCGGCTTTGGCGGCGCCGGCCGCAACACCGCCATTGTCCGTGCCAATCAGCGAACGCAGGAGAATGTACCTCTATATAAAGAGGCTTTGGATCTTTGGCCGATTCTCACCAAAGAGCTGGACTATAACCTGATGTTTAACAATTGCGGCAATTTGAATCTGATGCACAGTGAAGCGGCCATGAATACGGCCCGCATGAACGTATGTACAGCCCAGTTTCACGGGATCAAGAGCCATCTGTTGGATGCCAAGCAGCTCAAGGAACTAGAACCGGCGATCAACATCTCACCGGACATCACCTATCCGATTCACGGGGCCATGTTCCACCCGCCCGGCGGTGTGGTCCGGCACGACGCAGTGGTGTGGGGCCTAGCCAAAGGCGCGGCCCGATATGGGGTACATATCCATCAGCAAACCGAAGCTACGGCAATCCACACGAAAAACGGCAAAATCACAGGTGTGGATACCAACCGGGGCCGGATCCATACCCCGCGGGTGCTGGTATCGGCGGGCGGCTACTCAGCGGGGATGATCAACAAAATGCTCGGTATCCGACTACCCATCAGCGTACTGACCATCCAGGCCATGGTCACCCAACCGCTAAAACCGGTTCTTAATCATGTGGTTTCATCCGGCATGTATCACGCCTATGCCAACCAGACCCTCAAAGGTGAAATCGCCACTGGCGCGCACATGGATCCCTGGCCCAACTACACGACTCTGACCACGGCGCATTACATTAAGCATCAGGCCGAGGCTTTATCAGACTTTCTTCCTTTCCTGCGGGGCGTGAAGTTTATGCGCACCTGGGCCGGACTAGCCGACATGACGCCGGACATGGCCCCCATCATAGATGGCAACGACCCCATCGACGGTTTCTATATGAATTGCGGCTGGGGATACTTTGGCTTTAAATCCTGTACGGCAACAGGTCGCTACCTGGCCAAATTTATGGCCGGCGGCCAGTGTCCTGACATGCTCAAGCCGTTTACCTTACGCCGCTACGAAAAACACAGATTAATGGGCGAAACCGCCGCCCTGGTCAGCTACAGTGCGGACAATTAGGGGACTAGTGCCTTGACTGATAAATCCTTGCACACTTTTGGGCAATATATTTAGTTCATATCTTGTTCAGGAAAACAGCCTTTTTAAGACGGCACTAGTCTGATTGAAAGCGTGCAGCTTTGACACAAAAGCCCTGGCAAGATTTAGAAACCACCCACACTATTACTTTGATAAATCATTTGTATTTTTACGGCAATCAATTTTTGTGTCAGGGCTTTTGTGTCGCTGCACTAGGATCCCCGACCAATTTGAACGATAAGGAGGTACAGCGATGGCACTGACTATTAGTTGCCCCAATTGCGGTAAACGTAATGGCTACGAATTCCGATACGGCGGTGAAGACAAGGGGCCGCGGCCCGCGGAAGAAGGATTGACCCCGCAAAGTTGGTGCGACTACGTGCACATGAACAACTGCGTAGCCGGCATTCAAAAAGAATGGTGGTGTCACAAGAACGGATGCGGTGCCTGGTTTACCATTTTTCGCAATACCCTGACCAACCTTGAAGTGGAAGAACCGGAGGCAAAATTATGAACAGACTCACCAAACTGCCCACATTACGGATCGACCCCTCGGAAAACAGATCCTTGCAGTATAAAGGCCAAACATACCAGGGAGTGGCCGGCGATACCGTTGCAACAGCGTTGTATGCCAACGGCGTTCGGGTCTTTGCCCGCAGTTTGAAATATCACCGCCCCCGCGGGCTGTACAGCCTGGACGGGGAGTGCAGCAACACCTGCATGCAAGTGGATGATATTCCCAACGTGCGCACCGAAAATACCCTGCTGAAAAACGGAATGCAGGTCAAGGATCAAAATGTCAAAGGTTCGGCCGAGTTTGACTGGATGGGCTTCATGGACAAACTCGATTGTCTGATGCCGGCCGGTTTCTACTACCGTACCATGCACAAGCCGGCCAGCCTATGGCCCATCGCCATGAAACAAGTGCGTAACGCCGCCGGACTGGGGAAAATTGCACCGGATTTCAGAATGAAGGGCGACTATACTGAAATCTATCCCCGGGCTGCTGTTTGTGTGATCGGCGGCGGCGCCGCCGGCATGACGGCGGCCCTGGCAGCGGCCGAAAGCGGCCTGCGGGTGGTGTTGCTGGATGCCCGGCCCTGGCTGGGCGGCTGTTTTGACTACCGGGTGAGCGCCTATGATCAAGAAAAGGCGCTCTATCAGCGGGCGCGCGAGCTGGCTAAAGCAGTGGAGGCCACACCCAACATCCGCGTGTTCAAACACACGGCGGTGGTGGGCGTGTACAACAATAACCTGATCACCGCCTTCCAGGTGGGTGGCGAATCCGATAGCTTTAATGAGCGCTACCTGGAAATCCGTGCGACAAGCGTGGTGGTGGCCACCGGCTGCATTGAAAGACCCTTGCTGTTTGAAAACAACGAACGTCCGGGCATCATGCAGGTCGGTTGCGCCCATCGGCTGGCCCGTACTTACGGGCTGCTGCCTGGCAACCAGGCAGTATTCAGCATCGGACATGATCTGGGGCTGGAGGCCGCAGCAGACCTGTTCGATCTGGGACTGCAGATTGCCTGCGTGGCCGATATCCGTGCAGACGGGCAAGACCCCCAGCTGCTGCTGGCACTGACGAAACGCAACATTCCGTTCTTGCGCGGGTGGGTGGCATGCGAAGCCCACGGCTCCAGGCAGGTAGAAAAAGTCACCCTCAGCACCATCGACGGCAGTGCGAAACGCCAGTTCGGATGTGACCTTTTAGTTGCCTCGGCCGGCCTCACACCGATTACCGGTCCTTTGACACTGGCCCAGGCCAAACTGAAATACGACATGCACACCGGCTATTTTCTGCCGGTTGACCTCCCGGCCAAAACCCATATAGCCGGCCGCCTGACCGGTCTGCAGCATGCCCTGGCCATTGAGGCGTCCGGAAGGCTGGCCGGACTGAACGCGGCAGCCGATTGCGGCTTCGACACCGCCAAATCCGCTGCCGAAGCCGGCCAGCAGCTCAACGCACTGCCCGGCCCCGAACGCGGCACCAGGCTGGTGAGCGCCCCGGTCAAGGGCCGCAAGAGCTTCATTTGTTTTGACGAAGACACTACCCTGAAGAATATCAAACAGGCCATCGAGATGGGGTTTGATGTGCCCGAGTTGATCAAACGCTTTACCTCGGCCGGTACCGGCCCGGGCCAGGGCGGCATTCCCGGTCACAACCTGCCCCTGTTGGTGTCCGAATACCAGGCCCGCACCGGTGCCAAACCGATTCCCACGACGGTGCGGCCCCCCCTGGTGCCCACTTTCATCGCGACTTACGCCGGGGCCAACCACGATATGTGCAAACGCACGCCGCTGCACGACCTGCAGAAAAAAGCCGGCGGTGTTTTCCGACGTATGGGCGTGTGGCGCCGCGCCCGCTACTTTTCCGAAGACTTCAGTTGCCGCGAGGAAATCCTCAATGTACGCAACAATGTCGGCCTGCTGGATGCCTCGACACTGGGCAAATTCCGCATCCACGGGCCGGATGCTCTCAAGGCTCTGCAGCGCGTCTATGTAAGCAATATGGCCAAGGTGGCCGAGGGGCGGGTCAAATACTCGGCCATGTGCAACGATGACGGCTGCGTTATCGACGACGGTGTGGTGGTCAAACTGGCTGAAAACGACTATTACTTTACCACCTCCACCGGCCGCGCCGGTGAGACCGTGGAGTGGATCCGCTTTCACACCCGTTACGACGGCTGGGATTTCCATCTAGTCAACCTGACCGATGCCATGGGCGTGATCAACATTTCCGGGCCCAACGCGTGCAAAGTCCTCGCCAAGGTTGCTGATACGGATCTTGCCAATGAGGCCTTTCCCTTCAGCAGTTATCGTGAGTTTACTATCCGGAAAAAGATCCCGGTGCGCGCCATGCGGCTGGGGTTTGTCGGCGAACTCTCCTATGAGCTGCATGCGGACGCCTCCTATATGCCGGCCTTGTGGCAAATTATAGAAGAAGCCGGCCAGGAGTTCGGCATCCGCAACTTCGGGGTGGAAGCCCAGAACGTGCTGCGCCTGGAAAAATGCCACATCATCCTGGGCCAGGAATCGGAACAACGAACCAACCTGCTCGATCTGGGGCTGGGCTTTCTGTGGCATCGCAACAAACCAGACGCCAAGACAGTGGGCGCCGTGGCCTTGCGCCAGACAGAAAAAGATCCAGGCCGTTTCCGGCTGGTAGGCTTCAAAATGGAGGATCCCCAGCGCCCGCCCAGAGACGGCTCGATCATCGTCGACCAGCGCATCCGCGGGTATGTCTGCACCGCCCGCAAGAGTTTTACCCTGAATGAATCGGTGGGCCTGGCCCTGGTGGACGCCGAGTTGGCTGCTCTTGGCACCCGGCTTGAAATTTTCGAAGATGAATGCAACGGCAAACGACTGGATGCCCGGATTGTGCCCATGCCGTTCTATGACCCCCAAGGCGAACGGATGAAAATGTGAGGTGCTGACCATGAAGGAAATACAAAGACAATCGCCCGTTCAATTCAAGGCTGACGCCCAAAAGATCGCCATGCGAGACAACTGGCCCGTGGTGTTGGAGTATAGCAACGAAGGCCGGGGCCCCTTTGTGGTGGATCTGACCCATAAGGCCAAGTGGGACCTGCAGGATAAAAATCTGGCCACCCACAAACCGCTGGGGCTGGATATTCCAACGTTGCCCGGTGCTTGCGCCTTTCAGAAAAGCGTACTGATTAATCGCCTGAATCGTACCCAGTGCGCCATCTGGCACCTGCTGGCCGATGCGCCCGCATTGCCGGGCGAGCCGGGGTACACCGATGTCACCGAATCCACGGTACTTTTGGCGTTGTTCGGTCCCAATGCTCTGGCCATCGCCGAAAAGCTGACCGCCCTGGATCTGATGGATCCTCAAAAACAGACGCCTTTTCTGCTACAGGGACCGTTTTCGCACCTTCCCTGCCAGGTGGTTACCCTGGAAAGGGGCCACGGATTTGATGGCGGTTTGCTGCTCACCTGCTCGCGAGGGTATGCCCGGAGCATGGTGCATGCCATTCTGGATGCCGGCGCCGAATTCGGCCTGCGCCCGGCAGGAGAGCAGCGTTTCAGCGCCTGGGCTTCCGGCCTGTCCGGAAAGCCGGGATCAGCTCAGGCGCCGAGCGTAATGCATTTGGTAACTACCCGGGAAAATCTTTAACTAGATACCCAAGCCTATCATCTAGCATAGAGGCGGGCGGACAGATTCGTCCGCCCCTAGTTTTTGCAATCTCTACCGCGTTTTCCATGTATCTTATTTCGACAAATATACTCCTAAATCCTTGATTCTATTGGGTTTTTGTTCCGTTCAGCAAGCCCTAAGTCATAAAGAAAGTGTATCGTCAATCAAATCAATATAGTCGATAAGTTCCCTGTCAAAGCCAAGTGTGTTATAATAGCTTTATGGTAAAATAAGCCATGGCCCATGTGCCCATGTGCTTGTTTTGGATTTTTTTAATTTTTTGCAAATCTTTACAATAGTCGACAGATTAAAAAATTTAAATTCGATACTATAGATAAAAAATCCTTCTTTGCTAAAAAATACAGTGAAAAAGCGAAGTAAGAGCCTTTATTAGGTTCTCCATTATTCGGTGGATTTACCCATTTACACAAAACTCAGGATACTCCCGCAAAAATCGCTTTTTCATTTCCTGCCTTGATTAAGATAGTTAAATCCTCTCATACATGGTTGTTTTCGTATTAGCTTAAACGCTTCCCTAGTACCTTTTCAATAAATATTCTGGCAATTTCAGGTTCAAATTGCTTACCTGCGTTTTCCCGAATTTCCGCAAATGCTTCTTCTTCACTTAAAGCCTTTCGATATGGTCGTTCACTGATCATTGCATCATAACTGTCGGCTAGCGCAATGATTCTTGCTACTCTTGGTATAGCTTCACCTTTTAAGCCCCTTGGATAGCCTGTACCATCCCATCTTTCATGATGTGACAATATACCGTCTGCTAATTCCAGCATGTTGAAAGAAGAGCTTATTATTTTATATCCAATATCAGTATGCCGCTTCATTTCATTCCATTCTTGCTCTGAAAGTTTCCCCGGCTTATTAAGAATATTATCTTTAATCACAATTTTCCCAATATCATTCCCAGGTATCCCCGGAACCGTCCGGATGGGTGGCTACGATTCCCTGCATTTCAGCCTCAAAAATATGAATGCGGCGACTGCAGCAATACCCGATAATGGTGCGCAGCGTGGCCTGCCGGTTGGTTTCACACTGCATCAGCCGCAAAAAGCCCTGCATCCCCAGCTTGCTCCAGATTTCGGGGGTCAGCCCGCCCGGCAGTTCATTCCAGGCCTCAATACTTAACCCGGTATGATCTACAAAAAGGGAGGCCCTTTTTTCGGCAAAGGCCATCAACACTTTCCTGCGCACTATTTCCCGCTGATCATCTCCCTGGGGCTCACGAACAATAAGACGAACCGGGATAAAGGTATACGGCTCCAGAAGTCGGGTGTATTCTTCAATTTTTCTGTGATTGCCGGTAACAAAACGCATTGGTTTTATCATTACGTGCATCTCCAATGGAAATATTCTTAAGGGTCTAAATCAAACAATTATAAAGAAGACTTGGTTCAGGTGGGGTTTTGACTCCACCTGAACCTTAGTCGCACTTATTTCGAGCTTACAGCCTGTTAATCCCCGACCTAAGAGGGCGGGGTCTTACAGGCTGTGCGAAGATAACCTGCATGTATTATAATAATTATATCATGTATGGTCTAACCCCAGAGAAGATCTTTGAGTTCTTGTTCGGAAAGCTTGGAAAGTATTGCTTGCCGGGCTTGATGAATTATATCTAACCTATATAATATCTAATATCTAAATCTAATTTCCGCTTGTCTAATCGGCTGAGAAGAATTTATTGTACGATTTTGCTGAAACAAGCAAGATTTTATTTCATCACCATGGCGAAGACGGCCCGTTCCACTGAATGCTTGAACATGTGTGACGGCGAGGGATACGCCATCGACTCAAAGCACCTGGTGAATGCTGCTGCCCGCAAAACTTTTCACATCCATACATAGAATGTCCCGACACCTTGACTGCAGGTGCCGGGACTTTTTTATCCCATTCATACATCTCAACTACAGTGCTGCATCGCCTTTTTCACCGGTGCGAATCCGGACAGCATTATCAATTTTAGTGATAAAGATTTTGCCGTCACCGATTTCACCAGTTCTAGCCGCTTTGATAATCACCTCTATAACGCCGTCTGCATCCTTTGCAGCTAAAACAATTTCAATCTTTACCTTGGGGAGCAGGTTGATGCTGTATTCAGTGCCGCGGTATACTTCTTTGCGGCCTTTTTGCAGTCCGCAGCCCATTACCTGAGACACCGTCAAGCCATGAATCCCAAACTTGGACAGACCATCCTTGATGTCCTCCAACACGCCTGGTCTGACGATAGCTTCTATTTTAACCATGCTCAGCATCCTTTCCTTTAGATTTTTATATTACCATATTTTACTAAACCGAATAAGCTTTTTCGCTGTGTTCATTCACATCCAGGCCCAGTACCTCGGCTTCGTCGTCAGCGCGCAGTTTGGTAATTGCACCCACCACTTTGAGGATGACAAATGTAGCTATCGCGGCCAGAGCTATTGTTGCCACTACACTTATAGCCTGGATGCCAACCTGCGCGACGTTGCCGTAGAACAGGCCTTCAGCTCCAGCTTCAACCGAAAACAACCCGGTGGCCAGGGCACCCCACATGCCGCCCACACCGTGGATGCCAAATACGTCGAGGGAATCGTCGTAACCCAGCTTAACCTTGGCGTAACTAACCGCGAAGTAGCAGAGTGCACCCGCCACAAGACCGATAGCCAGCGAACCCATTGGGGTTACGAAACCGCAGGCCGGAGTAATAGCCACCAGACCGGCGATGGCACCAGAGGCCGCGCCCAGTACAGTGGGTTTACCGTGCCGCAGCCACTCGACAATTACCCAGGACATGACGGCAGCGCCGGCGGCAATTTGGGTATTCACAAATACGCTCGCCGCCAGTCCGTCAGAGGCAAGGGCGCTACCGCCGTTGAAACCGAACCAACCGAACCACAGTATAGCCGCGCCAATTACTACATACGGAATATTATGCGGAACCATGCGCTCGGTACCATAACCTCTGCGCCTACCCAACACAAGGGCCGCCACCAGGGCGGATACACCGGAAGAGATGTGCACCACGGTGCCGCCGGCAAAGTCCAGCGCGCCCAGCTCGGCCAGCCATCCGCCGCCCCATACCCAGTGGCAGATGGGGTCATAAACCAGGGTGGCCCACAGAACCAGGAACAACAGATAGGCGGGGAAGCGCATCCGTTCCACAATAGCACCGGTAATCAGTGCCGGGGTCAAAATGGCAAACATCATTTGAAAAACCATGAACAATTGGTGTGGGATAGTACCTGCGGGTTCCAAACCTACACCGTTCAACGCGAAGAAGTCCATGCCGCCGATGAGTTTTCCGATGTCGGAACCGAATGACAGGGTGTAGCCCCAGAGCATCCATTGGATAGTGATTACACCAAGGCAAATAAATGACATCATCATGGTGTTCAACACGTTCTTTTGCCGCACCATACCGCCGTAAAACAGCGCCAGTCCTGGTACCATCAACATTACAATCGCTGAAGACACCAACATCCAGGCAGTGTCTCCGGTATCAATGCCTTCTTCCGCCGCCCAGGCAAACATGGGTAAAATAAAGATCATCATTAGTGCAAGTAATGCAATTACACCCATTCTTTTTTTCATTGGAAATACCTCCTGAATAATTTAAGTTAAATAACATTTAAGGATCAATAAAGTAAAATAGCATCTGTATTAGCAACTCGGTCACCGGCAGGCCTCATCTCCCTGCCTGCAAATTTTTATGTATTACTCTCAATACGGCTCACCCCCCTTAAGAATTAAAAAAGACGCTTCAAAAGAGCATCAATGCTCTAATTAAGCGCCTTCGCTTTTAAAATAAAAAAGGGGGCTTTCGGTAAGCAATTAAATTACCGAAAAGGCCCCTCTGCCTGCTGTCCAACATTGGACTAATTATTAGCTTTTAAGTTAATTTAGTTTTTAAAATAAAAATGCCTTTTGAAGTTTGTTAAACCTCAAAAGGCATCATTGCCAAATGTATACAACTGTGTATTCAAGTATGATAAAATTATACATTATTCGATTACAGATTGTCAATACCCAATTCAATAATTTCAATTTACTTTTGCATTAAAAAATGGGGGGCTTAATAATACATAAATGACAACAATATCACGCTCGGCCGGCCACAATATCAGAACCCACCAGGGGCAGCCGGGTGATGGCCGATGCCTCCCAGGTCATCGCTCGCAGGTCCTCGGGCTCAAGGTTGTGGCAGTTGGTTTTGCCGCAAATTCGGGTGATCATCCTAACCTCCTCGGTCAGGGCCTGGATAAAATTAGCCAACCGCCGGGCGCCCTGCTCCCAGTCCAGCCGCTGGCGCAGTTCGGGATCCTGGGTGCACAGCCCTGCCGGGCAGGCGCCGGTAGCACACTGCCGGCAAGCGACGCAGCCAAGGGCCACCAGCGCCGCCGTGCCGATGCCCACAGCCTTGGCGCCCAAGGCCAGGGCTTTGGCCGCATCTACACCGTCTCTGATCCCGCCCATTACAACGATATCAATTTCGTCCTCCAGGCCTTCATCCCGTAAGCCATCCATGGCCGCCACCAGCGCCGCCATGGTGGGTATGCCCACGTTATCCTTGAAAGTTTCCGGTCCCGCGCCGGTGCCTCCTTGCATACCGTCCAGCACTATAATGTCGGCGCCGATTTTACAAGCGATCTTAACGTCCTCCTTAACCCTGCTGGCGCCAATCTTCAGTGACACCGGGATCTGCCAGTCGGTGGCCTCGCGCAGTTCCAGTATTTTCAGCACCAGGTCGTCCGGTCCCAGGAAATCCGGATGCCGGCTGGGGCTGCGTAAATCGATGCCTATGGGCAGGGCCCGCTGCCTGGCAATTTCCGGTGTAATTTTGGCCCCCATCAGGTGCCCGCCGGAGCCGGGTTTGGCGCCCTGGCTGATAAACATCTCCACGGCGTCGGCGCACCGCAGGTCCCGGGGGTTGAAGCCGTAACGGCCCGGGGTGCATTGGTAAATCAATCTTTCGGCTAGTTGTCTTTCCTCTTCCAGCATACCGCCCTCGCCGGTATTTTCCACCGTGCCCGCCAGAGTGGCGGCCCTGGCAAAGGCCATTTTGACCTCCTTGGAAACCGCTCCGTAGCTCATGGGGGCAATGATTATCGGGGTTTGCAGCACCAGCGGCCGCTGAGCGAACCGTGCCCCCAGTACGGTAGCGGTATCGCATTCCTCCCGGTGCACGTCGATACACAATCGACTCAGGGCTGCAGATAGAAAAGTCAGGTCGTTAAATGAAGGAATAGACCGCTTGCCGCCGAACCCCTCGATCACGCTACGACCGGTCAGTGACTTGGTTTCAATCTGCTTGCGCACTTCCTTGCTCCACAGCTTGTTGCCACTCATGCTTCAACACCTTCTCTCCCGTAATGGTGGTGCCGCTGCCCGGATACAAATTTACGGAAGGACCCGGGTTTGGCCAGCCCGTAGGACTCCAACAGCCCGGCCAAACACTCGTCATCCTCGGTGGTGTAAGCGGTTTCTATCACATCCACACCCAAACTTTCCACCTTGCCGGCCACGTAAATGGCGCCGCCCACCATGTAGTGCCCCACCAGGTCCCCGGCGTCCCCCAGCACCACGATGGTGCCGTTAATCATCATGAACCCGGTCATAAAACCGGAGTTGCCTCCCACGATAATGGTGCCGCCCTTCATTACCTGGCCGGGGCGCGAGCCCAGGTGCCCCTTTACCACCAGGGTGCCGCCGCACATACCCGGTGCGGCGCAGCTGCCGGCGTTGCGCTCGATGATAATTTCCCCTGACATCAAGTTATCGGCCGCAAACCAGCCCACGCTACCGCCCACCCGCAACCGCAACCCCTCGCTGAGACAGCCGCAGAAGTAACCAGCGCTACCGCGAATGGCCATCTCCAGTTGTCCCAGTATACCCACGCCCAGGTGGTGCCGGGATCGGGGATTGACTATTTCCACCTTTTCCCCCGTCCCGGAAGCATCCCGCAGGCTACGGTTTATCTCGGTCACGGTTAATTTATCTGCGTCCAGGATCATCATTCCAGTCCCACCGCCCGGTAAGTTAGTTTTTTCATACGGCGCTCGCCGCTGACGTTCCAGGTGCCGGCAATATAAGGCGGCGGCTCTTCCACGGTGTATCCTTCTTCACCGGGCAGCAGGGCGCGCAGGCTGATTTCCTCGGAAGCCAGCACCACTCTGTCTTCAAGCTCCACGTAAACCAGGGGCTTGGCAGCCAGTTTGTCCTTGGCAAAACCAATCTCCGTCGGGGTAGCCACCAGAAAGGTATAAGTCCCGTCCAGGTCCGCCAGGCTTTGCTCCAGCACGCCTTGTAATTCCAGCCCTTGCTTCAGGTAATGGGCCGAGTAAATAGCAATCAGCTCCGAATCGTTATCGGTGCGGAACCGGTAGCCCCACCGTTCAAACCGCCGTCTTAACTTCCAGTAGTTGGTCAGCTGGCCGTTATGTACGATGGCCACGTCGCTAAACCCATAGGCCCAAAAAGGATGCGCCCGATCCGGGCTGACCACGCTTTCGGTGGCCAGCCTGGCGTGGCCGATGCCGTGCGTCCCTGCCAGACCGCTGTAATTATATGCTTCATCCAGCCGATCCGAGGTGCCCAGGTCCTTGTAGATTCTCAGCCGGTTGCCCACGCTGATGGTTTGTACATTATACTGATCAAGCAGGTAACACAGGTCCAGCACGGAACCCCCGTAAAGGATCCGGATGCTCATTATGGTGCCGTTTACCCGGGTGTCGATCACCCGCCCGCCTGTATCTGTCAGCAGTTTTCTAATCACGTTCAGCGTTTCCCCGCCCGATTGGCAACCACACTTTTCGACCCGAACGTTAAGTATGAGCTCTGCCCCGTCACCGCAGTTTTCCCGGGCACTGAAAACAGCCACCCCGCTGGAGTCCTCGCCGCGGTGGCGAATACCGTAAACCAGTTGCTTTAGGTCATCGCCCACCGGACCGTTCTTACCCTTGTATAACACGCCTCCAATGCCGCACATATGCTTACCTCCTAGATCCTTATGCACAATTTGTTACCATTCACCGCATTCAGACTTCAGCTTTAGAACTCTAAAATACTCCGAGACGATAAACCGTCCCTCATTCTGACTCCTGACTCCTGACTCCTGACTCCTGAGTATTTTCCTGTTTGCCCTAGCCCACAGTCAGGTAACGTTCAACTTCCCATTGGGACACGGTGTTATGGTATTCGTCCCACTCGCGCCGCTTGGCCCGGATGTATAGCCTGGTGTATTCTTCACCCAAAGCGGCGGTCAGCACTTCGTCCGCCTCCAGTTCGTCCAGCGCCTCGCTGAGATTGGACGGAAGTAGTTTATATCCGCGCTCCGCCAGTTGGTCCACGTTGTAAGCGTAGGCGTTGCCTTCAAACCGCAAGCCCGGGTCAACCCGGTTGGCGATACCGTCCAGGCCGGCCGCGATGATGGCTGCCGTCGCCAGGTACGGGTTTGACGCCCCGTCCACGGTGCGTTTCTCAATCCGGCCCGGTCCCGGCACCCGGATCATTACGGTGCGGTTGTTTCCGCCGTAAGTAATGTATACTGGTGCCCAGGTGGATCCGGAATCGGTGGGCCTGGTGACCAGCCGCTTATAGGAATTAACCGTGGGTGAGGTAATGGCCGCCAGGGCCCGGGCGTGTTTGAGGAGCCCGCCTATAAACCAGTAAGCGGTTTCAGACAGGCCCAGGGAGTCGTCCCGGTTCAGGAACAGGTTGGTGTTTCCGGCGGTGTCCCACAGACTCAGGTGGTAATGGCAACCGTTACCGGTAAGATTTTTAAAGGGTTTGGGCATAAAGGTGGCCGTAAGTCCCTGTTGCTCCGCCAGGCTACGAATCAGGTACCTGGCGAAAGTAAGCCGGTCGCACTGATTCATCACTCCGGAATACTGCCAGTTGATTTCAAACTGACAGTTGGCGTCCTCATGATCGCATTGGTAAACGCCCCAGCCCATTTCGTTCATGTGGGTGACCAACCGGCTGACAAAATCCAGGTTCCTGGTCAATGCCTGCTGGTTGTAACAGGGCTTGGCGGATACGTCCAGCGGGTCGAAGGGCACGATCCCGCCATTTTCCCGGCGTACCAGCAGGAACTCGGGCTCCATTCCGGCCATCAGCCGGTACCCTCTGGCAGCGGCATCCTCCGTCACACGCTGCAGTATGGTGCGTGGGCAGCAGGGCCACGCTTCACCCTCAACGTACAGGTTGGAGGCAAACCAGGCCACGTCCCGCTGCCAGGGCAGTATGCACATGGAACCCAGGTCGGGGATGGCCATTATGTCGGGGTCGTGAGGCCCTTGGCCCAGTTCCCCGGCCGCGAACCCGGCAAAGCCCACGCCATCGTCAGCCACCGTCTCCAGGGTTTCAGCCGGTACCAGCTTGGCCCGGCTGACGCCGTTCATTTCAACAAAGGAGACCATGAAGAACCGGATGCCCTTCTTTTGAACCAAATCCGCCACTTCGGTTATGTTCATTACAAGCACCTCCTTGAATAATCTGTAAACTGGTCAATCTAAGGCGAAAGTCCAAGGTCAAAAAGTCACCTAAAAAAACCTTCGATCTTTGACTTTCTGATACAAAAAAAGGCCCCGCAGAACTAAGTTCTGCCAAGGCCACTGTGCCTACGTCCACCGTTGGACTTGCTGGTTATCAATTTGGTGCCAGGTGTACACCTGGCGCCAAAGCTTACCACCCGAATAAAAAAATAAAAACGCCTTTGGGAAAATTTCTTCCTCAAGGCGTCCTCGCCGCTGCATACAACACTGTATTACAGGTCTATAACTGATGAAAGCCCAAATCCGAATTTAAAAAGCAACACCGATTATGAATTTATTTTAGTACAGTAAATCATCCATGTCAACTACAAATTGAAAATATTTTTTAAATTTAATATACTTTTGTTAGCTCGAATAATAATTAATATTAACTATTGTTAAACCAGCGGTAATTTTCCAGTCTGCTCCGGTATGTTTTCACCCGTATTTAGACCGGCATCCGCGCTCACCTGGCGCATGTCGATGCCGCACTTTTCCACGGGGGACGAAAGCACCACCATGGTTTCAGCTCTTTGAAAACCGTGCACCTGGTCTATCCTGGTCAGCAGTATCTGCTGCAGATCCTCGTTGTCCCTGGCGCGGACTTTAACCAGATAATCGTACCTGCCGGTAACGACGTGAATTTCTTCCACTTCGTAAATTGCTCGCAGTTCATTAATGGTTCGGTATGCTTCACTACCCTGAATGGTGATCAATCCCACAATGGCGGTTACGGGGTAACCGATCCGCCGTGCATTGACCTTGACGTGGAACCCCTCGATAAAACCGTTCTCCGTCAACTTGCGCACCCTTTCGTAGATAGTTACCCGGGAGACTCCCAGTCTGTTGGCGATTTCCTGGTAGGAACAGCGGGCGTTATCCTGGAGTATTTGCAGCGTGGTTAAATCGATATTATCTAATAACATAATTTATCACCTTAATCCACTATGTATATTTTTTTCCACTTGATCGACTCATATTTAAAACTATTATATATTTTAGTCATATTAAAAGGGTTTTTATTTTTAATAATTTTTACTCAGATACTAAGTCTCTTTAAGGATACATGAAAAACGATTTCTCCTCCCCGCCGCAAAATCTATGAATCAGGTTCGACAGCCGGCGGGAAGTCTTCAAAACCAAATCAGCGGGCGTAAACTCATTGCCCTGGACAATCAGAAAACACCTCCGGGTTGTTGTTACGATTTTTGTCTTGTCCGACTGACGGCACTCCAGTCGGCAGAGCACCTCATCGCTGTCATCGAGGTAACAGTACTCGCCGGTCTTAATTTTTTCCACCGTGCCGCTGCCTAAGGGGATAAAATGCTCATGGCCACTGGCAATGCGGAGGTTGATACAGCCGTGCACTTGATCCAAGTCATGGGCTCCTATGGATAACCTGGTTTCCAGGGAAACACAGTTGTAGACGTCTACCAGGGGATTTATGGCGGGCATGTCCCCGTTTTTAAAAAAATATTTAAACAAACTCTCCGGCGAGGGAACAAGTTTTTTATTTACATCGGTTTTATAGTGCAGTTGGCGATAGCCCCGGATGACCGGGTCCTGTTCAATAAGGTTCGGAGCACAGCTTGCTTTCAGGCCTTTTAAAAAGTCCTGCCTGTAAGAGAAAAATTCCGGGCGGTATGAGTCAATTTTTATGCCTTCCAGTAAAAACCCCGACACCTTAATCCCGAGGCCGATTATTTCCGGGGTTACGACAAATTTAAAATGATTATCTTGCAAAGCTTCAACCTCCAACCCAAAATGATTAATTGCCTGTTTTAATATAAGGTATTATTGCAAACTTTCCCTGTCAAGGTTTTTTCACTCGATTTACCGGAGCCTGTGTGGCTTTATGTTTTAAAAGCGGGGCCAACCTAACATGGCTACCCTAGTGTGCACTCATATGTTGCTGTGGTTCTTTACGTTGCCCAAAAAGCAAGAATAACCCCGCCCGATTTGTAATCGAGCGGGATTTGCCATACCATTTATTATTACGTTAGACAGCACCGCCTTGAAATAATAAGCCTGATTTCGTCGTTACTGGCGCTAACCACGTCTCCCTTAAGCACGCCGGTGGCAAATTCCGCTTCCAACCAGGGCGGCACATGGCTGCAGAAAACTTCCAGCTCGTAAAACTTGCCCCGCCGCAGGAAAGGCTGCAGCACCTGCTTGGAAGTAATGCCGCCGCCGCTGTCCTGAATTTCTTTTATGGAAACCCGGAAGCGCCCTGCACCAACTTCTTCCGGCACCGGCACTGCTACCAGCGGTTTTTTATTTTCCTGCCGCTGCTCGCTTTCCTCTTGTTCTAGGATGTAATCCAGCCATTCACCGGGTCTATCCGGCATTTCCCAGACCGTGCAGCCCGATTTTTCCAGCTCGAAATAAGGTATCCCGGTCACAGCATGCCCCACGAAAAACTTGCACTCGCCCATAAAATCAAGAAAATCACCCATCATCCGGCGCAGCCCGCTCATGCCGGACGCCTCAGCCGGGATAAACTCCTTTTCCCGGCATACTTTCCAAGCGCCCTGCCTTTTACGGTATACTACCAGCTTTCCCGAATCGTTCAGGGATGCTGTTTTACCGTGATCATTCACATAAACCGCTATGTCAAACGCCACTATTGTCCACCCCCCCCCGGCTTTGGTGCCAGGTGTTGCAAGTTAAATTTGTTGCAAGTTGACTGTAAAATATAGCCATTAACTAATCAACAGGCGCTCCACCACTTTACCGCCCAGGATGTGTTCCTCCATGATTTCCTCCACATCGTCGGGAGACACGCCCCCGTACCAGACGTTGCCAGGGTAAACGATTACCACGGGGCCCTGCTCGCAGAGGCCCAGGCAACCGGTGTTGGAGATAAATATCTCTCCGGACAATCCCTGGTCTTCAATTTCCTCCAGAAAAGCCGATAGTATATCCACCGATGACTTGCCGTGGCACAAACCCTTGGGCTGACCTACAGCCCTGGCGCTGGTGCACACGAATATATGATGTTTGGGTTTGTTCATCCAATGTAAACCTCCCTCTGGCTTTGGTGCCAGGTGTTGCAAGTTGATTTTGTTGCAAGTTGCTGGCATTTAAACCCAATTGCAATAATTCTTTTTTATGATACCGCGGCCACTTTGTCCGACTGGGCACAGTCGCTGCAATTTGCATCCCTTTGCTTTCCGGCGGTGCTGAATTCCAGGGATCGGTCGTCGCCCAGCAGGCCGATGGCATCGGCCCTGCACTGTTTGCAGTGGCGCATCTGGCGCATATCCTGGCCGCAAAGATCGCGCATGCGATCCAGTTCCGATTTGTTGGTGGGGGCAAAGTGCTGGAATACGCTACCCGGCGCGGGCACCAGAGGCATGATGTTGGTAATAAAAGCGCCCAGTTCCTTCACCCGCTGCACCACTGCGGGAATATGCCCGTCGTTGATACCCTTAATCATTACTATGTTCACTTTCACCAATACCCCGCTGCGGGCCAAGTACTCGACCCCTTTTTGCTGGTTGCCCAGCAGAATTTCGACCCCCGCCGTTCCCCGCAATACCTGGCCCCGGTAATTGACATGCCGGTAAATCCGGGCTCCGGTAGCGGAATCAAGGCAGTTAACGGTTACAGTTACGTGCCTGACGTCCAGCTCAACTATCTCTCCGGCGTAATCCGGCAGCATCAGACCGTTGGTGGACAAGCAGAAAATAGCTTCGGGGTCGGCTTCCCTGATCAGTTTAATAGATTTTTTAGTGCTACCCCAATTGGCCAGGGCGTCCCCCGGCCCGGCGATACCCACCACGCTGAGGTTGGGCACCTTTTCCCGCACCAGCAGGAATTTGTCCCGGGCGGCTTCGGGGGTCAGCACCTCGCTGGTTACACCGGGCCTGCTCTCGTTAACACAGTCGAATTTGCGGTTGCAGTAATTGCAGCCAATATTGCACCTGGGTGCCACCGGCAGGTGCATCCGGGCGTACTTATGATGGGCCTGGTATGAATAGCAGGGATGCCGCCCGGTCATTTCAAGAGTGCCGGGCAATACCCGCTCCGCATGAGTGTTCTTATCACAGCCACAGGTCATTGTATTCACCTCAACTCTCCGCGCAGTAACGCTGTATATTTAGGGACATTCCTCGACATCAAAGTCTTGACCCACCAATTGGGGACATTCCTCAGCCCCAAAAACATACCTTTAAGAGAGGTGTGTCCCCGTTCCTATTTGAGAGGTGTGTCCCCTGTCCTCTTTAGTTCAGCAGGTGTGTCCCCTTTCCTTAAAGCCCCAATAAAACTTCCGGTACATGGCAGCGCGGTAGTTTTTATGCTTGTTATCCAGTAAAGTGTTGGTGACCCGATCCAGGAACATGGCGGTGCCGGTATACCCAATCGAAAGCAACCGCTGCCCGCCCACATGGTCGTGGATGGGAAAACCCATTCGCACCAGGGGAATACCTTCCTTTTCGGTGAGAAATTTACCGTCGGAATGGCCGATGGCTATGTTCACCCCGGCATCCCGGCACGCTGTTCGGATGCTCATAAAATCAGCCTGGTCCAAAAACAGTACATCTTCCGGACACTCCGCCAGTACTGGTTCCATCAATCTTTTAAGACCGCTGTTCCCGCTGCCGGTGGCCACTACGGCCGGGTGCAGGCCGTTTTCCGCACAGGTCCGCGCCATGGCGTAAACCAGTTCCGGGTCACCAAAAACAGCCCCCCGGCCCTGGGCATTGTACTTGTGTGAATCCACCATGCAATCCAACAGCCGGCCTCGCTCCAGTTCCAGCGCCCGGGGCAAACTGCCACCAGTTATTTCCAAAAGCCGACTGACCAACAGATCGGTGGCCTCCACACCCATGGGCACCGGCAGGTTATACAGGGGTACCCCGAACTCGGATTGTAAATAATGTCCCGGCGATAGGCTCTCTTCAACTGTTAAGCCGAATTGGATAGTGGCCGCTGCCCCCGGCATACACCGGATGTCTTCCAACCCTGTGCCGCCGGGCGGGATCTTGGTATAAGGGCGGGCGATGGGCCGGTCCAAGGTTTCCGAAATATCGGGCAGCAGGGTGTACCGGACGCCCATCATTTCCAGGATGCGCTTGATTTCCCTGATATCGGCGGGGCTCAGGTTGGGCACGATGATGTTTATGCCGCCGTGCTTTGCGGTGGGCCGGGCCAGGCCGGCCACTATCTTGTACACCGCCATCCAGTAGCCCTCGCTGTGGGTGCCGCCGTAGCCGGGAGTGGCAACCGCCACCAGCGGAAATTCATCCAACCCCTGTTGTTTCAGGTAATCGCGGGCGATACCACCCACATCATCCCCGATGGTTTCCGCCAGGCAGGAGGTGAGGATGCCGATTAACCGGGGTTTATACACCCGGCGGATATTATTCAGGGCCTGGAATAGGTTTTGGGCCCCGCCGTAAATAGTCCCTTTTTCGTTCAGCGATGAGGACCCTACGTCGATGGGCTCGTTGAAATGCTCGGCGATATGCCGCCGCATGTAAGTGCTGCAACCCTGGGAACCGTGGATAATCACCATGGCGTCCTCGATGCCTTTGAAGGGCAGGATGCCGCCCATGGGCATGCACATATTGCATGGATTTTCGTTAACGTTCCGGTAGTGCGTTTTTTCCCGCGGCAAAGAGTCCACCTCCAATCTCCCGGGTATATTTCCAAACCGGTGAGCACACCGTGGAGTAAACCTCCCGGGCAAAGTTCACCGCGCCCACGTAACCGCTTAAAGGGTGCTTGCGGTCGTGGTTGTGGTCGATGAAAGCTACCCCCAGCTTGTAAGCCAGGGGCCTTTCCTTAACCCCACCGACCAAAAGGTGAGCGCCCTTTTCAGTCATGAACCGCTCCAGTTCGGAGGGGTTGGCGTCATCCAGGATCACCGTGCCGTCATCGGATATGTCGTGCAGTGTCTGGTATTCTTCTTCCCGGCCGGTTTGAGTACCCACCATGACCACATCAATGCCTATTTCCCTGAACTGTTTGATTAACGAGATAGCCTTAAAACCACCGCCCACGTAAACCGCCGCTTTCTTACCCAGCAATTTGCTCCTGTAATGTTCAATTTGCGGCTTGACGGCAGCGGTTTCACGGCGGATTAATTCCTCGACCCGGCGCTTCATCTCCGGGTCGTTTAAGAATGATGCTATGTTACGCAGTGACGCCGCGGTGTCATCCAGTCCCAGGAACGAGACCTGCATGGATGGAATGCCGTAAAGCTCCTCCATGCGCCGAGCCAGGTAAGCCATGGAACCGGCGCACTGCATGATATTCAGTGTAGCCTGCGGGGCCTTTTTCAAATCCCGGTAGTTGCTGTCCCCGGTGAACACCACGTTAACTTCGACGCCGATCTGTTTCAGGTAGTCGCCGATGATCCAGGCCTCGCCGGCCAGGTTGAAGTCCCCCAGGTAGTTGACGCTTGGCACCGGGTTTAACCTTTTCACCGGGCGGGGTTCCCCCGCCGGCTCGATAAGCCGCAGCAGGGCATCACAGGCCGCCCGGTAACCCGCCGATTTGTTGCCGATAAAGCCGCTGGACTGGACGGGAATTATTTTGATGCCATGCTTTTGGGATGCCGCCCGGCAGACTGCCTCCAGATCGTCACCGATTACTCCCACCACGCAGGTGGAGTACACGAATACCAGTTCGGCGGGGTACTTTTCCACCAGTTCATCGATGGCCCGGGCCAGTTTCTTTTCGCCGCCGAAGATGACGTCGTTTTCCTTCAAATCAGTGGAAAAGCTATTGCGGTACAGTTCAGACCCGCTGCTCAGGCTGCCCCGGATGTCCCAGGTGTAACTGGCGCAGCCGATGGGGCCGTGCACCAGGTGGATGGCGTCGGTAACCGGGTTCAGCACCACCCTGGCCCCGCAGTATACGCAGGCCCGCTGGCTGACGCATCCGGCGATACTTTCGGCGTCGCACTTGAGCTGGTTTTTCCGCTGCCTTCCCTTGACCAGGATAGATAATTGCCTTTCCGTAATCAAATTTTCATTCGGTACAGCCGTTGACATTTTTAATCACATCTTTCTTAAATATAGGAATTCAGGAGTCAGGAGTCAGAATTCAGAATGAACAAGTAAGAAGAATTGCAATACCTGACTCCGTCCCCTGGCCCCTATCCTGAATTCTTTATTTAAATCTTTCCGTTTTCTCCTGACTCCTGACTACTGACTACTGTCTCCTTCACTCTCCCCCTACATCACCAGTTCCAAGTCTTCGTCCGCGGCGTCACGGTCTTGGCGATCCAGCAACGCGCTGCTGATCATCTCCACCAGTCGCAAGGCGCCCCGGTAGCCTACGATAGGCATATAGGGGTGGGTGCTGCGATCCATTACCGGGAATCCCACCCGCACGAAGGGGATGTCTTCGGCCCGGGCGATGTACTTGCCGTAAGTGTTGCCCATTAAAAGATCAACGGGCTCGTTTTTAATCCATTGGTGTAGTTCAAACAGGTCACCCGCCGCCTTAACCCGGCCTTCCAGCCCGGAGGCAGCCAGCATGGCTTTAATTTCCTTTTCCAATATGCCCTTGGGGCCGCCCAGCGTTGCACCGGGGGTACCGGTGAGCACATGAACCGGCCGCATGCCGAGGCTCAAAACGAATTCCGTCAGTCCGATAATGATGTCCGGGTCGCCGAAAATAGCCACTTTCTTGCCGTAAAAGTGGTGGTGACAGTCAGTCATTACATCCACCAGTTGGCCGCGTTCCTCTTCCAGCTCATAGGGTATTTCCCGGACGAACTTGCCCCGCAGCAGCATCAATAATTCATCGGTGGCCTTGATCCCGATAGGTGTTTTAAGCGTAACCGCCGGCACCTGGCAGTTTCTTTCCAGCAGGTGGGCGGCATCACTGGATGCATAGTAGCCCAGGGCCAGAGTAAGTTTGGAATTTCCCGCGTCCCTGATATCATCCACCCGGGCGCCGCCGGCGGGGAACATGTGAAACTTGCCGGTCATGGGCGAGTCCAGCACCCCCGAAGTGTCCGGAAACATGATGAACTTGATGCCCATACTGTCCGCCAGGCGCTTGATTTCCCGCATGTCTCCGGGATTGACAAAGCCGGGGATGATATTCACCTGCTCCTTTTTATCCTCTGCTGTGGCCCGGGCCAAGTAAGTTACCATTCCCTTGACCATGTTGGAAAAGCCCGTGATATGTGAACCCTGGTAACTGGGCGTGTTGGCGTGGATAACCAGTTTACCCTCGGGAACTTCGGCGGACTTGATGATGGTGGGAACGTCGTCCCCGATAGTTTCCGACAGGCAGGTGGTGTGTACCGCCATAACGTCCGGGTTATAGATGGCAAATACGTTTTTAATGGCGGTTTTCAGGTTGCCGCCGCCCCCGAACACCGAGGCGCCCTCGGTGAAAGAGCTGGTGGTGGCCATCACCGGTTCCCGGAAGTGCCGGGTCAAGTGCGAGCGGTGATAGGCGCAGCAGCCCTGGGAACCGTGGCTGTGCGGCATACAGTTGTGAATGCCCAGGGCGGCGTACATGGCGCCGATGGGCTGACATGTCTTGGCGGGGTTAATCATCCCGCCGGTACGTTCAATTAGTTCCTTGGGCGTACAGTCCAGCATTTAAGCTCCTACCTCCTCCGCACATTTATTAGTCGAGCATGGTTCGATGGTGCCCTCCAGTAGCGGTTTACTTTTCCACGGCGGCTCGATGAAGTTCCAGGTGGGAGTGGCAAACCCCATGGCCACGTCCCGGGCAAAATTCACCGCGCCCCTGAAACCTGCGTAAGGCCCGCTGTAATCGTAATTGTGCAGCTGTTTGGTGGGTATGCCCATCTTCTGGGGTATATATTTGTCCTTGATGCCCGAGGAAAAAATATCGGGTTTCAAGATGCGAATGAACTCCTCGGTTTCGTAGTGGTTCAGATCGTCCACCACGATACTGCCTTCCATCATTTCTTCAATCATGCCGTTATAATTGCTTAAAGGGATTTCTTTTTTTAGTTCATCCATTCTTTCCACCGGGATTTTAAGCCGGTAGCGTCGCTCATCCGGGGTCACATGCAGGTCGGGGATATTCTTACTGTCGGCGTCGGTTTTTACGTGCGGCAGCACTTCCCGGCCCTCGTAATCGTCCCGGTGGGCAAATTCGTAACCCGCCAGCACCGTGGTAATGCCCAGTTCCTCATATAAGCCCTGGTAATGGTGGCCGCGGGAACCACCTACGAAACAAAAGGCAGTTTTACCCGCACATATTTTGCGGTATGGCTCAAGCTGCGGCTCAATCTCGGCCAGTTCTCTCTCAATAACCTCTTCGGTGCGTTGGATTAAAGCTTCGTCTCCGAAATAGCGGGCCATATTGCGCAGCGACTCAGAGATGCCCCGGATGCCGATGAAGTTCACCTTTAACCACGGGGTGCCGTACCTGGTTTCCAGCATATCGGCAATATAATTGATCGACCGGTGGCACTGCACCAGGTTGAGCTGTGCCACGTGGGCATTTTTCAGTTTTTCATATGAGCCGTTGCCGGTCATCACCACCTGGATCTCGTAGCCAATCTCGGACAGTACCCGTTCCACTTCCCAGCTGTCGCCACCGATGTTGTACTCACCCAGGATGTTAATGGTGTACCTGCCGGGCGGCTCTTCCAGGTCGCCCTGGCCGATAATATGTTCCATTAAGTTATTGTTGGCGATGTGGTGACCGGCGGACTGGCTGACTCCCTTGTACCCCTCGCAATTGTAAGCCGTAATGTTTAGGCCGTGTTTGTCCCGGGCCGCCCTGGCCACGCCCTGGATATCGTCGCCGATCAGGCCCACCGGGCAGGTGGCGGAGATGGTGATGGCGTTGGGTTTGAATACTTCCACCACTTCGTCGATCATGCGGGCCAGTTTCTTTTCGCCCCCGAATACGATATCGCTTTCCTGCATGTCGGTGGACACGCAGTAGGCCAAGAAGTTTTTCTTCGGGTCGTCCGTCTTCGCCTTATTGCGCCGGGTCAGCCAACTGTAGTAAGCGCAGCCGATGGGACCGTGTACGATGTGCACCATGTCCTTGAGCGGTCCCAGCACCACGCCCTTGCAACCGGCAAAGGCACAGCCGCGGTTGGTGATGACCCCCGGGATGGTCCGGGTGTTGGCCTCTATTTCCTGTTGATCCTGGCCCAAATCCTTAACCAGGATGTGTTTTTTACGGTTGCGCTTCACCTTGGCGGGATACTTGTTTAGAATTTCGTCGAGCATTTTTTCACTGATAGCCAAAACTACCGCCCCCTTTATTACTTGGGGACATTCCTCGACCCCAAAGCCCGTCCTTTGAGCTGAGGTGTGTCCCCTTTCCACTACACTGCCAATTCGCCCCGCTCGCCGGTTCTTACCCGTGCGGCGTCCAAAATCGGGCAAATGAATATCTTACCGTCGCCTTTATTGCCTTCCTTGTTGACACTGGTGATGGTGGAAACCACTTTTTCAACTTCGTTATCCTGAACCAAGATGGTGAGCAAACGTTTGGGGATCAACCTGCTGCCCTTGGACAGACTGTCGGTAACTATACCGGCTATTTCCTCGGTGGCGCCTATCTCGTGCAGCACGGACAGGTCCACGTGAATTTTGCCCCGGCCCATCACTTTCATAGCATGCAGTCCGCAAACCCCGATATCGGCCAGGGCCTTTTTGGTGGGGTTAACTTTATTCATCCGGATAATAGCAATAATCTCTTTCATGTTGTTCCTCCCTCCTCAAATGGGGACATTCCTCGACCCCAAAGCATTGACCCATAAGCTGAGGTGTGTCCCCTTTCATCTATAAACCCTTAGTGCCGCTGCTGATGGTATAAGCTTCCTCCACCGGGGTGACGAAAATCTTGCCGTCACCGAAGGCGCCCTTTTCGCCTGTTTTGGCGTACTTGGATACGATGCTGATTACGTCTTCCTTATCTTTTTCGTCCTGCACCACCAGCATCAGCATATCTTTGGGGATCTCATCGTAAATCACTTCGCCCACTTTTACGCCCCGCTGTTTGCCACGGCCCACCACGTCGATCCGGGTTACCGCGGGGAAACCGGCGCTGTTTAGTTCGGCCAGGATGATATTAGTTTTTTCCGGACGTACTATGGCTCTAATCATTAACATTGGTTATCACTCCAATCGAAATATTTGGGGTTAGGCTCTTAACTTATTGAAACTTTTTTTCTGAGTGTTAATGTTAGCGTTAAAGAGCTTGCTGGTGTATTAATAATAAGTTAAGGGCCAGACCCTTTACAGAGAGTCCAGGATGCCGAAGGTCATTAACAATTCTTCCAGCCGATCCTGGGTCATTGGCTTGGGTATCACGAACATGTCGTTGCCGTCGATGTTCCGTGCCAGGTTCCTGTACTCGTCGGCCTGGGGTACCGTGGGGTCGTAGTCGATAACTGTTTTCTTGTTGATTTCGGCCCGCTGAACGATATTGTCCCGGGGCACGAAGTGGATTAGCTGGGAGCCCATTTCCTCGGCAAAAGCCTTTAGCAATTCATACTCGTTATCAACATTCCGGCTGTTGCAGATAATGCCGCCCAACCGTACGCCGCCGGAATCGGCAAATTTCATGACCCCCTTGGAGATGTTGTTGGCGGCGTACAAGGCCATCATCTCACCTGAGGCGACGATGTAGATTTCCCGCGCTTTTCCTTCCCGGATGGGCATGGCGAACCCGCCGCAAACCACGTCACCCAGCACGTCGTAAAACACGTAGTCCAGATCCGGCGTGTAAGCCCCCAGCGATTCCAGCATGTTGATAGAGGTAATGATACCCCGGCCGGCGCAGCCAACCCCGGGTTCGGGGCCGCCGGACTCGACGCACATGGAGCTGCCGTAACCTGGACGCACGATGTCCTCTAGGTCAATGTCCTCACCTTCGTCACGCAGAGTATCCAGCACGGTTTTCTGATTCAAACCGTGCAGCAAAAGCCTGGTGGAGTCGGCCTTAGGGTCGCAGCCCACCACCAATACCTTTTTGCCCAACTCAGCCAGAGCAGCCACCGTATTTTGGGTAGTGGTGGACTTGCCTATACCGCCTTTTCCGTAAATAGCGATTTGTCTCATAGTTTTTCATTCCTCCCATACTGATTTTGGTTAATAAAAAAGAGGCCGGCGAAACCCTGACGGGCTGCAACGGCCTCAATGCCTGCTTTGTTACCACAATGTAATTACCCTGGGATCGGGAGATCTCCTTGTAAAGGGAAGGGCACCGGTGTTTAAATACCGGCGCCCTCGCCTAAAACTGGTATCGATACTGCAACGTATCGGATATTTAATTAAATACTAAACGCCGGCTGCTTCACCGGCGTCAATGCCATCTTCTGTTGGTACAACAACGTACCCGCTAATTGAATTAATTGCATTATAACAGATTCAATATTGTAGCGCAATGGTTAATTAATAATAAATCGGTTAATGCAATTATATTGTAATTTTTAAATAATTCATTTAATTAAACCTTTAACTAATTCGTTAACTTATTTATTAAAATACCGCTAAATATTAGATAATAGCCAATTATTTTATTAACTCCCTTCAGCCGCGGAAACACTGGGCACCTCGGGCGCCTTCTTTGCATATTTCTGGAGCTTGCGCACCACTGTCGGCTGGCTCACGCCCAGGATATGGGCAGCTTTATACGTGCTTCCATAAATGTCAACGGCATTTTTAATCAGCTCGAATTCCAACTCCGCCACCGCCTCTTTAAGCGGCTTGAAGTTATTGTTTTCTCTCCTGTTCACACTCTTAAAAATGTACGAAGGCAGGTGTTTAGGCATAATCAATTTTTGTTCCACAGTGATAATCAGCCTTTCCACCAAGTTAACCAATTCCCTTACATTCTCCGGCCACTCGTAGTCTACCAGCAGTTCCATAGCCCTAATCGACAACCGCTTGTTGCAGTCATGTTTTTCGTTGTACAAGCGGGTGTAGTATTGAAGCAGCACCGGAATATCCTCCCTACGCTTATTAAGCGGAGGAATGGAAATAGCAACTGCATTCAAACCGGTACAAAAGTCCTTACGGACTCTGTTGTACTTAACCAACTTATTGAGATTCCTCTCGGTCGCAGCGATAACCCGCACGTCTACCTTGACCGGTATGGTGCCGCCCACCCTGGTAATCTGCCCGTCCGCAATGGCATCCAGCAACTTTTTTTGCAGGTTAGGAGGAATATCAGCCACTTCCTTAATAAAAAGCGTGCCTCCCGAAGCCAACTCAAACAAGCTTTTTTCGCCGGCCATTCCTTGCTGCTCACGGCCAAACAGTATTATCTCCAGCATTTCGCCGGGAATGGACCGGCAGTTAACCTTGACGAAGGAACCATTCTGTCCGCCAGACATGTGAACCAGCCTGGCCACTGCTTCTTTGCCCACCCCGGACTTACCCACCAGCAATACGCTGGTTTTTAGCCGTGCCACCCTGTGCACGGCATCGATAACGTCAGCCATGGCCTTGCTGTTGGCCACCAGACGTTGGGTGCCCATACGAAGGGCGCGTAGTTCGGCAGCCTCACGATGGTATTTTTCCATTTTGAAGCGGGCTTGTTCCAATTCCGACTTCAGTTCGTTCAGTTCAGACAGCTCCCGCAGGTTAAAAACCAAACTCTCAACGATTCCCGCATCATCCAGGATGGGGCAGCCATTAACAATAACCAGCCTTCCGTTAATAGATTGTTGGGAGGCATCCAAACCGGAACAAGTTTCCATAATGTCCCCATCCATTACTGCATCGATGTTACGCCCCAGCAGTGCCCCGGAGGCCAGACCGGTGATCCTTTCTACCGCTCCGTTGACCCGGACGGTTTTTCCCGTCCCGTCTGTAATCCAAATACCATCGTAGGATAAGTCCATAACAGCATCCACTTCCCGGTTGAAATGATGTACGCTCCCCAGTTTTTGGGTCAGGTTGATTAAAAGTTTAAGTACGTCTTGCAAAACTAAAACCTCCCTAATAAAACAAAAAAGGGCCGCCGGATATTTAACCGGAAACAGCCCCAATGCCCATAATGCCCAACGTTGGGCTTTAATTTTACTTTTATCCTTAAAAACACAAAACGCCCTTCGCAGGTAAAAACTCACCTCAAAGGCGCCTTCGCCAGAAACACAACTTTGTATTTACTATGCTTAATTTATATCATTTAGGTTTAATTGTCAATCATCAATCTGGTTAATGCCGGCCGACGCAGGATTACATGGTGGTGCTGTGGCCGGTTCGCGGCCCGGGCCACGTACCTGCCCAGCGCCCCAAGGACACCGGTTTTTAAACCATTTGCAGAGCAAAAGTTGTCACCGAACAACAACACCATATCCTCCAAACTGGCATTGCCGGCCCGCTCACCCAGACCTCCCACCGTGGTGCTGATAAACGCCGCGCCGCCAGCAAAAGCCGCCAGGCTGTTGGCGGTGGCCAGACCAAAATCATTGTGCCCGTGAAACTCCACCGGAATATCCAGCTTGCTTACTAGCATACTTACCATCCGCCGCGTGGTAAAAGGTTCCAGTGCCCCCACCGTGTCGGCGTAACGCAGTCTTTCGGCACCCGCATCCTGTGCCAATAGGGCATATTCAAGCAAAAAACCAAAATCCGCCCTCGAAGCATCCTCAGCACCCACTGATACCCGGCATCCGTGTTCCCGGGCATAGCGGACCGCCCTGACCAAGCAATCCATTACCCAGTGTCTGGTCTTGCCCAATTTATCCCTGATATGCAGATCCGATACCGGGGCGGTTATATGCACTTCCCGAACACCGCAGGCCAGTGAGGCCCTGATATCCGCAAGTAGAACGCGGTTCCAGGATGCCACCCGGGATTTCAAACCCAGTTCGCATATAGCCCGCACAACATCCTGTTCCATTTTTCCCATGGCTGGAACACCAGCCTCAATGACTTCCACCCCCAGCAGATCCAAAAGCCTGGCAATGGTTACTTTCTCCCGCAAGGTAAACGCCACACCCGGGGCCTGTTCACCGTCTCGCAAAGTGGTGTCAACAATGGCAGGCCCGCGCGCAAATAGTTTCTTCTCTACCGGCACTTTTACTATCACTCCCCTGCTTATGATTTATAAAAACAAAAACCCCCTGCAGAGAATTAATTAACCTCTGTCACGGGGGCATCTTTGCCTTAAATACGACATCGTATTTTCATTTCTTAATTTTATTAGGGTATAAGAAATTATAATTCCTGGTTGAATTAAAAATCAACAACAACTTTTGGAAGATTGACCAGCTGGCAATAAATCCATTTTATGCTTTAAATTTATTGACAACTTCGACACAATAGACTATAATCTGCCTTAATTAAATACAGATACAAAGTTGTATCAACTAGGCGAAGAAGCTGCCCGTTTTGCGGGTGGCTTTATTTTTTATACAAGGGGGTTTTTAATGGTTCTGATCGAATTTCTAACCGGTTTTGCGGTGGCCGCCACCCTGGGAACAGCTGTTTGTATCAATTTGCGTAAACGCTATATTAATGGCGCTAAAAAAATAGCCAGCAGGGCATCTGGCTGGCGTAATGTTGAACTCCCAGCTACAAAAAAAATCATCGGCACAGGCGAATTAGCAGTTTTAAGTACGGCCGTGTACGAGTTGTCTGGCCAGGCAAAAACAATGGCCCAGGAAATACAGCTGACCTCTCAGCAGGTCCGGGCGGCCCACAGCCAGATGGAAACCTCGGTACATTCAGTTTCCGACATTGCGGTAGCATTTAAACAAATGCAACAGCTGGCTGCTGCCCTGCGGCAAACCAGCGCCGCCCTGGAAAATGACTTTTCCGCCAGCGAAACCGCAGTCCGGGAAGTTAATTTCGCCATGGGGCGGGTAAATAAGGCCGTGCTTGACATTACCGGCGGCAATAAAGAGTTAAAAGAACACATAGGCACCTGGAAACTGCCGTTGGCCAAGTTCAATCCATTGCAGAGAATATTGGCGCCATATCCGGCCGAACCAAGCTGCTGGCCCTGAACGCCACCATTGAAGCAGCACGGGCAGGTGAACACGGCCGGGGCTTTTCGGTGGTAGCTGGAAGAAATAAGCAAACTTTCCGATCATACCGCCGGAGCAGTTCAGCAAGCCTTCAGCGTGTTGGCAGAAATGCAGCAAAAAGTGGATTCAGTGGTGGAAAGCATTACCGACAGCTTAAATTCATCAACCTCTGCCGCGGCTCAGATTAAAAACGCCGAGGAAACTCTAAGCAATAGTTTCAATCTGATGCAAAGGGTCAGCACCACAGCCGGGGACAGCCTGAATACCGCCAACGATTCACTCCAGCAAACAGCGGCAGTGTTGGAATCACGCCAAAAAGACCTGGAAGGGGTAAAAAATACCGGCCGGTTAATGCATGAGTTGGCCGAAAATCTGGAACAGGTCGCTCACGATAATAGTTTAACATACCTGGTTAATCAGGAAGTGGCATCACGCATCAACGACTTAAAAGAGATTATGCTCCGGGCAGCCAACCAGAGGGATATTCAAACCATGGAACCCTACAGCCACAAAACAGTTTTGTCGGAATTAAAAACAGAAAACACGGATATAGAAGCAATTTGGTCCAACGATAACACGGGCAGCTTTATTTACTCTCAGCCCCCCGCCGGTTTGGCTAATGCCGGGGTCAGGGAATGGTGGCAAAAGGCCATGGCCGGGCAAGCAATCACATCACCGGTATACATATCGGCCATAACCAGGCAGCCCTGCATCACGGTTTCGATTCCCATCCTTGACGGGCGCGGGGTAATCGGTGTTATGGCGCAGATATTAAATTAACCTGAACAATTGCTTGTTACGAAACTAAAAACGTAGGGTGCACATATTATGACTCTGGCAGTTAAGAGAAGCAGCAGCATCAGCAAAATAATCAATGACAAGGGCATAATCACACATTTTCAGCCCATCGTATCTGTAAAAAAGAAATCCGTCATTGGGTTGGAAGCTCTATCCCGGGGCATCTGTCCCGACAGTGGCGGTATATTGCCCCCCAATACCCTTTTTAGCCTGGCTGAAGAAAACAACCTGACTCTGGACCTGGATCGGTTGTGCAGGCAAAAAGCCATGGAAAATTTCAATAGCCTGGATCTTAAGAACCGGGATATAATCCTGTTCATGAATTTTGACACATCTATAATCGACCTGGGCATAGTGGGTTCCGGACACCTGCTGAACCAGGTGCGGCAGCTTAATCTTAACCCCAACAATGTGGTCATTGAAATAATTGAATCCAGGGTCAACGACACTAGGGCGCTGAATGAGTTTATCAACAGACACCGGGAATACGGTTTTTTGTTTGCCCTTGATGACATCGGCTCGGGTTACTCCAACCTGGACCGGATTACCATTACCAAGCCGGACCTGCTAAAAATTGATCGCTCTTTGATCTCAGGAATCGACATAAACTATCACAAGCAGGAAGTGCTTAAATCATTGGTCAATCTGGCTAAAAGAATTGGTACCCTGGTGGTGGCAGAAGGTGTGGAACGGGAAGATGAAGCCATAACTTCCCTGGAATTAGGCGTAGACATGCTCCAGGGATTTTATTTCTCAAGGCCGATGGCGATGTTAGGAAATGATTTGCAGGTTTTTAAAGAGCGCATTAATTTAATTTCGGACAAGTTTAAGAACTACATGGTAAATAAGATTAATGATGCCAAATACAGGCACATGCGCTACCAGACCATCGCCAACCACATTATTCACAACTTGTCGGCAGTAAATTCAGGAGCGTACAACGCTCTACTAAAAGATTTAATCAGCCAGCATCCTAACCTGGAATGTATTTACCTGCTTGACGAGCAGGGCATCCAGATCAGTGACACCTTTTGTAACTACCGGAACATTTTAAGTCACAGAGGCTCCATATTCCGCCCCGCTCCCAAGGGGGCGGATCATTCCCTAAAGGACTATTATTACCTGTTAACCAATACCGGCATGCAAAGGTTTACCACTGCCCCATACATATCACTGGCCTCGGGCAACCTGTGCATTACTATTTCCACGCTGTTCAAAGTACCGGAAAACGACCGCCGGTACATACTGTGCATCGACTTAAACCAGAATTTGTGAAAAACAATAGGGACAGGCAACTCTTTCAAAAAACGAAAACAATAGCCTGTCCCTATTTTGGTATACTTTCACAATAAAAAAACTAAACCCGGAGAAAATCACGGGTTTAGTTTTTTTTTATAGCAACCTGCCTTTTGGTTATACCTTATTACTTTTTATTTCCTCATTATCAATGACTTCTTGGTTAGTATCAACCTGGTACAATTTTTTAGACCCGGCTGTTTCCGGTAGCACATCAGTTATGTTTTTGCTGCAATAGGGGCAAACCCAGTTCCCCACCCCGGAAGCACTGTATGAATCTTCATGACAATAAGGGCATAACTTCTTAAACAAATCTTCCAACCCTTTCACTGAAAACATTAGCCTTAATTTCAAACAAGCTTTATAATCTACTAAAGAAATTATAAACCAGTTTTACTTAAAAATCTTATCTAAGATTGTCGCAATTACGGTTATGGTTACAAACAATTTATAAAAAGCTGCGGTCAACAGGGAAACCACTGAAAAAGTCTAGATCCGTGTTACTCTGAATGAAACGAAGTGAAATGAAGATCTCTAAAGCCGCTTAACTACTCAGATCTTCGCTGCTCAGAATGACAATCTTGGCTAATCGGCAATAAAGAATTAACCGATTAAATACATAGGTTCGAGGTGTTTTCAGGTGCCCGGTATATATGAATATAAAAATTTAACATTGCCGGAATTGCGAATGATTGATCCTGCTAAAACAATCTGTTTGATGACCGTCAGCCCCCTGGAAGTTCACGGGCCGCACCTGCCGCTGGGTACCGATGTGCTGGTTGGTGAAAAGCTGCAGCGGGAGTACTGTAAAGCAATTCTGGAACGTTACCCCGGTTATGGCTTGCTGGTGCTACCCGCTCTGTACGCCGGATGTGACCCTTTACCCGTTAAGGGCTCCATCACGGTAAGGGCCAGAACTCTGGAGAATCTGCTTTATGATTATGTAAGCAGCCTGGCCGGGCAGGGTTTCCGTTATCTTATTATCTGTGATAACCACGGTGGTCCCAGCCATCAACTGGCTATGGAGATTTGCTCCCAAAGGGTGTGGAGCCGTTATCATTTCGCTCTAATAAACCCCTTTAATGTGTTATACCGCAGAATGGTACAAAATGACCACTCTTTTTTAAATTTTATCAACTTAATCCCAGGCCGGTGCGGAGATAATGCAGACGCTCATGCCGGCACAAACGAAACTTCCCTGGCCCTGGCCTCTGGTATTACGCCCACGGAAGGCTACAAAGAGCTGCCTCCTGGTGAGATTCCCAGGGCCACAGGCTTGGCGGCCATACTGGGGCGGATTGGCAATATCATGGGCCGATTTGGTTTCACCCAGACCAAAGCCGAACTTAAACACCTGGAGAATATGCTGGCTTGGGTTAACAGTCCCAATGAACTAACTTACCTCGGCACGCCCGGGTTGGCCACGGTTGCGGCGGGAGAACAGATGCTAAAAGGCCACATTGAAACAACCTTGACATTACTCGGCCAGGCCCTAGCCGGGAAAAAGCCCTGCACCCGACCAATGCTGTGGTGGATGAGGGCTTTTAGGAGATAAACCATAACACCAATCACTTATACCGGCCCAGGTACTTCTCAACCGGATACTTACCGGCATTTTTGGCCACTTTGTTACGCACCGTGGTGGACAGATCCATCCCCGTGGCATTAGCCAGGGAGAGGCAGTAAATCACTACATCGGCCAGTTCTTCATTTAGCTTGTCCGTTTGTTGTTCGTCTAAAGGCTCCCCGGCGCCCGACCATTGAAAAAGTTCCATTAACTCGGCAGCTTCTATGGCAATAGACATGGATAGGTTTTTAGGGCTATGGAACTGACTCCAATTCCGTTCATCTACAAACTCAGCCACAAGGTCTTTTATTTCCTGCAATGTGGTAGTCTTGTCCAAAGGAATACCTCCCGGTCATAATTACCATTTTTTCTATTGTAGCACGGTCTATGTTAATCGTCATGCGGTTCAATTAGCCCCGGGTCATCATCTAGGGGGGAATTTACCCTGGTGGTCACAGGGTAAACCGACATATCCCCCTCGTAAGGCCGTAAAAGGTGCTGCAAAAAAAGCGGGTCATCCAGAGAGAGCCACGGCTCATACTCCTGCTCCCCGGCCAAAATCACCGGCATCCGGTTATGGATGCCCTCGAGGTACTTGTTGGGTTTAGTAGTGATGATGCTGCATGAATAAACCATCGAACCGTCCGGCGCCAACCAGTGTTCCCAAATGCCGGCCAGCGCAAAAACTTTTTCCCCCGGCAGAGTAATCAGCATGGGCTGTTTAACCTTGCCTTCCTTTTTCCATTCATAAAAACCGCTGGCGGGGATTAGGCAGCGCCGGCGCCGGAACGCGCCTTTAAAAGCTGGTTTTTCCCCCACTGTTTCTGCGCGAGCGTTAATCATCTTGTAACCGATTTTAGTATCCTTGGCCCAGTGAGGAATTAAACCCCAACGCATGGGGGAGATTTCCCGCCCCCCGGGTGTGTTTGTGATGACCGGTATATCCTGACCGGGAGCAATGTTATACCTGGGCTGCAGGTCATAAAGTTCCGCCCGCAGCCGGAAAGCGGCCTTAATCATTTCAAAATCCACCGTCATAATAAAACGACCGCACATGTTATCACATCCGTCTTTTTTTGTCATTGTTTTTTCATTTATCATTTATCATTTATCATTAACATCGCTTTTTGCGTTTTGCAGGTATGTAAAATGCACCATCCCCGGCATAATAATGTTATAGATAAACAACCCTGCAGGGAGGTAACAAATTGAAAACACTTGTATTATTTACCCATCCCAACCCCAAAAGTTTCAACGCTGCTATACTGGGGGCGTTGAAAGAAGAACTGGGTCAACAAGGTGCCGAGGTTCGGGTGAAAGACCTGTACGCCATGAACTGGAACCCGGTATTGAGTGCTGACGACTTCCAGCAGATGCTGGCAGGCCAGATGCCCCAGGACGTCGCCAAAGAGCAAGCCGACGTGGCTTGGGCGGATTTGCTGGTGGTGGTGTGCCCCATTTGGTGGTTCACGGTACCGGCTATGCTCAAGGGTTACATTGACCGGGTAATGAGCCAGGGATTTGCCTACCAGTATACCGAAACCGGACCGGTGGGTCTCTTGAAAGGCAAGCGGGCGGCAGTGATTACCACCACGGGCGCCGACGAGAACACCGCCAAACAGTCCGGCATGATGGAGTCCATCAAAGCTTCTGTAGTGCATGGTGTTTTCGACTTTTGCGGTTTCGAGGACGTCAAGTACATGAACTGTTACGCCGTGCCCCTGGTTTCAGACGCCGAACGCAAACGCATGCTGGAGGAAGTGCGGGAATTCATCAGGAACTTGTAATAAATTAGGGCAGGGCCGGGTTTTGTACTTAGCCGGCGCCTGTCCGTTTTTAGTACTAGGCAAAAACCTACTTCCTACTCTTTCTCCATTACCTGCACCAGTTCGGCATAATTGAGCGAGTCTGAGTTAGGTACGTAATAAATATTAAAATTATCAACCACAATTGTTGCCCCGCCGGAACTACCCTTGGGCCCAAGCTCATCTTCCGCCCGGTCGTGGTTGGTAAACACAAAAACATTATCCCGTTTATCAATGTTAAGCCTGGGCAGTTTATGGACACTCGCTTCATCCACTTCAAAAATAATTTCATGATCTAAAAGCGGGCTGTTCTCAAAGTGGGTATAAGTCCCACCGAGGGTAACCTGGCCTTTGAATTCCGCAACCAACCCGGGTTCCTCGCTCCATTCCAGGCTGTCAACAGATGCTGAAGTGACTTCCAGCCCCGCAATCTTCTGGCCAACTTTAATTTTTTCCACTTTAAATATGTTACTAAGCTCAGCATCTTTATTCGGAGCCGGCGATTCCGGGGGTTTCGAACACCCGGTAGCCGTTAACGTTATCACCAGGGTCAAAACCATAGTAACTACCGCCAAGGCTCGGCATTTTTTCATTACGTGCAGCACTCTAAGTTGGACACCCCTTTGTAGTCTTTAATTCTAATAATTATACCTTTAACTCAGTAAGTGGTACAGCATAATGACGGGCCTGCCGTTATTTATGTTCCCCTTTAGCCTTTTAGCCTGAACTTGCCGCAGCTTTGCCGTTCAGGTTCACCTTTTTCCAGGCACCGCTCTAGACCCTCCAGGCCGACCCGTTTGATAATCTCCAGCACCGGTACCACCGGCGGGATTCGTTTTTCCAGGTTGCCGTAGGCCTTTACGTCTACCACGCAGCCATACCGGGTCTCCTTAAGCCCCCGGATGGACACGAAAAACCGGCAGTGCCCACAGCGGTGCACCGCCTTTTCCCGCATTTGGGGCAGCATCATGCGGTGTTTCTCCCACAGCACGTTTCGCTTATCCACGGTTTATGCTCCCTTCCGTCAGGGACACGCCCCGCATTATGGCCCGTTCACCAAAGCGATCCTTAATGGCGTCGCAGGCCCGGGCCAAGTTGGACAGGCGCATCCGTTCCCCGAAAATATCGTACTGGAAGTGCTCCCGCTTTACCAAGTTACTTAAGGTTAACCCCACCAAGCGCACCGCCCAGGCCTCATCCCAGTGTTTGTAAAGAATTTGGCAGGCAATGCGGTAAATTTCGTCCGGCAGGTCGGTGCAGTCGCCCATACCCTGGGAACTGGAGAAAAAACGCATCTGGCTGTCCCGCAGGGTCAGGGAAACGGTGCGGCCCACGTACCCCCCCTGGCGCACCCGGCGGCCCACCATCTCGCACAGTTCCAGCATTACCACTCTAATCTTATCGAAACCACGAATGTCCCGGGGCAGGGTTCGCTGCTGTCCGATACTTTTGGCAATATCCAGGCTGGTGGGCACCACCGGGCTGCTGTCAATGCCGTTGGCGCACAGCCACAGCATTTCCCCGTTTTTACCCCACCGCTTCTTTAAAATATCCAGGGGAAAAGCCGCCAGTTCCCCGATGGTATGCACGTTGTAGTAACGCAGGTGTCTCTCGTAGCGTGAACCGATACCGAACAATTTTCGCACCGGCCGGGGCCAGAACAACCGTTTGAAGTCGTCCACGGTTTCCAACATGGTGAGCCCGTCGGGTTTCTGCACCCCGGCCGCCATCTTGGCAGCCAACTTGTTGGGACCGATACCCACGCTGCAGAGCACCCCGACCTCGGAACGGATGCGCGCCTTCAAAAGCAGGGCTATCTCTTCCGGCGGCCCCCACAGATGGATTACCCCGGTAAGGTCGGCAAAGGACTCGTCAATGGAAAACGGTTCTACCAGGTCGGTAAAGTCGCGCATAATTTTTAGGATGCGGGTGGAAGTGTCCACGTACAGCTGGTAATCCGGCTTAAAGAAATAACCCTGCGGACACAGCGCCCTAGCCTCCCATAGTGCCATACCGGTTTTAATTCCCAGCGCCTTAGCCGGGTAGGAGGCTGCCAGCACAATGCCGGTTCTCTTTTTCGGGTCACCGGCCACGATCACCTGTTTGCCCTGCAGTTCCGACTGTACAGCCTGGTGGCAACTGGCAAAAAAACTGTTCATATCGGCCAGCAAAATAACTCGTTTCATATTCATCATCACCAAACGTATGTTTGGTTATTATTATAGATTTTATTCCCCAGTTGATCAACAGGATATAAATGGTATAAAAGAGGAAAATTTCTTATCGGGGTGACCTGAACCGGATGAAATGGTATAATTTGTGAAGGATAAGCTAGTTACATAGCCCAAAATTGTGCAATAATTTATATCACCAAGCACTAGTTTTGGAGGTTGGCGGATGGGTAAGGTTACGGAAACAAAAAGGGCTAAGCCCTTCGTCAAATGGGCGGGAGGGAAAACCCAACTGTTGGGGACTTTCCGGCAATTTTACCCGGCAGCTCTGCACCGGGGAGAGATTGACCGATATATTGAACCTTTTGCAGGCAGCGGCGCGGTACTACTGTACATAATGCAACAGCATCCGGTACGGGAGGCGTTTATTGCCGACGTAAACCCAGCCTTGACAGCAGCCTATACAGTGGTAAGGGAAAACGTGGAGCAGTTAATTGATTTTCTGGCGGCAATTGAAAAAGAATACCTGCCACTAAATGAAAAAGAGCGCAGAAAATTTTTCTACACCCAAAGAGACAGGTACAACCGGATGGTGGTTGAGGGTGAAGACAGTGGAGCGCGCGGTCTAAAGCGAGACAGGCGGGACGTAAACCAGGCGGGATTGTTCCAGTTTCTGAACCGCACCTGCTATAACGGACTGTACCGGGTAAACCGGGCGGGGCTGTTCAACGTACCCCCGGGCAGTTATAAAAAACCACGTATTTGCAACGCCAAAAATCTGCGGGCGGTAAGTCAGGTGCTGCAAAGGACAACCATTCTGCGGGGCGACTACAGGGACTGTGCCCGTTATATAGATAAAAAAAGTTTCGTTTACTTCGACCCGCCTTACCGGCCCCTTAGCCCAACTGCCAGTTTTACATCATACAGCAGTGCCAGTTTTAGTGACCGGGATCAGGCGAAATTAGCAGCATTTTACCGCGCTATGGATCAGAAAGGCGCCCTGCTGATGCTAAGCAACTCCAACCCCAGGAATACCGACACCGGCGATTCTTTTTTCGACCAGTTGTACCAGGGGTACTGCATCCACACCGTACACGCCCGCCGGTTAATTAACTCCAGAAGCGATCGCCGCGGGCTCATATCAGAACTTATTATCACTAACTATATACCGGATTAGGATGATCCTATTTTTTTAATAAATAATATTTTTCCTCCCTCAATATCAAATTAATTATCTTTAATTGCCAGCATAATTATTTTTTAAATAGGAATAATAATAATGAATTTTGGATATTCTAAAAAATTTCTTCAAAAAAATTTACCGAGGTGAAACTATTTTGGAAAATGGTCTGGTAGCTACAGTAGACAAACACACCATAACGGATCTGATGCAAATAACTTCCACCACCAGTTTGGTTCCCCGGGAACTGCAGCCCTTTGTTAAACCAGCCTTGGATGAGTTTAAATATGATATGGCCACTGAGTTGGGGCTACCTGATTATGAGTTTATAGACAAAGGTGATTTACCCAGCAGGCAAAACGGTAAGGTTGGCGGGGGGATGACCAAAAAAATGGTGGCCTTTGCCGAGGCGGTACTGGCTTATTACTACCGGGAAAGAATGTTGGAGGTCAATTACAACGGTGCAGAACCGAGCAAATTGCAAAGCTAAACCTGGCATGGTACCCAAAGGGGCAGGCAACTTTTTCGCATCGCTAAGCGAAAACAGTAGCCTGCCCCTTTTTTTGTCCGTTATTTTTTATTTACTTCCCCCGGCAAATCCACCCAAGCGTCCGGAATCGCGTCAATGCCCGGGGAATACGGTTTAAGATCCAGCAGGGGACTGCCGTCCAGGGCGTCCAGACCGTGCACCTTAAGCCGACAGCCGTTCACCTCCAGCAGTTCGGCCACGCACAGGGCAATGGGGTTAGGGCGGGACGGCGACCGGGTGGCAAAAACACCCCTGGTTGTTTCCCCGTAGGGTGTCCTGGTCTGCAGTTTGTTCCTCTCCGACCGGTGGCACCAGTATAGCACTACCAGGTGCGAGGCCTTATCTACGTCTTTTAACCCCGGCACAAATTCGGGCCACAATTCCAAAATACACACGGCGTCGGAAAACCTGCCCTGCCGGGGGGCATCCCCCGGATTTTTATAAGGTGTGCGTATAACACCGATCGGCTGCAATATTAATTTTGATTCGGTGTCAAGCCCGGAGTCTGCCTGCGGTGTCATTTAGACATCATGCCCCCAATTTTGATAGTATTTTAGCTACCAGCCCCGACTGTAATCATTAAAGCAGTCCAGGCAAACAGCCTTGCCGTCCCGCAGCCTAGCCCGGGGCTCCATTACCCGCTCCCCGCATTGGGCACACTCCACCGAGGGAAATATTTGGGCCTTTGCTGGGAGGCTAAAATCTATCTCCCGTACCTGGCAGAAATCTTCTTCGGGCATGTGCAGTATTTCTTCAATGCGCCTGCCCTGCATTAACTGAAATTTGACCTGTTCAGCCGGGCTGGCGGTGCCGCCAAACACCTTTTTACGCAATTGGGCTCCTTCTGGATCCGGCTGGCCCGTATTGTTCACCGCTATGCGCAGCGCCCGGTTACCGTTGCGGCTGCCGAACGTATAAACCTGCTTGCCCAAATCGCGGTAAATCAAGTTGCCCTTGCCTAAAGTGCAACCTGTCAGCAACATCACCGCATCCACACCACAGGCGTCGTTTTCCACCACCGCCACCAGTTCCTCGTCGGCGGATCTAAATTCCTGCAGCCGCTTCATGGCTATTTCGGCCACCCGGTAGCCAATGGCCAATCCGGGGCAGCTGTGACCGTGAAATTCAATAGCCTTTTCCCAGGGTGACTTTTCCATGCACATAAAAACACCTCGTTTTTTATAAGTATTTAAAAAGACTAATAATAAAGGCCATAAAGAAGACCCTTCTAAGAGCCGACCTTCATGGCCTGTTTCCGAACCGTGGTTGTTTAATCCCGATAACTAACCGCCGCTAATACTCCCTCTAAAGCGGAAAGGGGACACACCTGCTGAAGCTTGGGCATTTCTAAATAGGGTAAGGGGACACACCTGCTGAAGCTTGGGCATTTTTCTGGGGACAGGAATGTCCCCAACTAATGGAATGTCCCCAACTATGTCTTTTCACTTTTCATGCTACCTATTTTTAATAGTTTTGTCAATATGGTATCATAATAACAATCTCCTTACATAGGAGAAAAAAGCACCAGGATTAAAATTTAAACAACCTAGCCGGAGGTGGATTTAGATGCCCGTAATTTACATGGATGGCCCAAAGTTAACCAAAGAGCAGAAAGCCGAACTGGTTAAAGGTTTTACCCGCGTTGCCAGTGAAGTCACCAAAATACCCGAAAAGGCCTTTATCGTGCTGATTGAAGAGCGGGATCGAGACAACGTTGGCGTGGGTGGCGTATTACTGTCAGATAAACAGGGTTAGAACCAGTAGTAAGGGTATTTGCGCTCACGGGACAGGTTATTAACCAGTACGGCGATAAGCACCAGGCACAACGCGCCCAATCCAACGGGAGACAGGATAAAACTAAAATCTTGTCCGTTGTATACCGCCATGAAGGCGGTAGCTC
Organism: Peptococcaceae bacterium BRH_c8a; assembly: GCA_000961575.1. Taxonomy (GTDB): domain Bacteria; phylum Bacillota; class Desulfotomaculia; order Desulfotomaculales; family Desulfallaceae; genus BRH-c8a. The sequence continues at coordinate 27,567 of LADP01000032.1, read as the reverse complement.
CACCGGGTGGGTGCAGAGTGTAGGTCACGGTCATGGCCAGTATGGCCAGCGTGACACCCAGGGTAATAGCCCACCAGGCATCACCCATTAATTGGTATACAATTACTCCCACCAGCGCCGATATGACGTGGCCGCCAATGACGTTCCTGGGCTGAGCCATGGGCACGCTACAGGCGGCATACAGTAAAACAGCCGATGCGCCGAATGAGGGCAATAAAAGCGGCAGCTGATAATAAATTGAAAGCAGAGTTACCAGTCCCACGCCGGCAAAACTGCCCAGGGCAGTTACCAACAACCCCGAAAGGGACATGGCGGGCAGGTTTTGATTCCTGCCCCCTTTCATTTTACAAAAGTAATTTTTAAACGCTTCACCTGTTGTGGGTGTGGAATCCTGTTTGGTTTGCTCATTTGATTCTTTAGTTGACATATTAAATCCCCGTTCAATTATTTAACCAGTGTAACTGGATTAGAGGCCAAGTGAATTACTTTTTGGCTGACGCTTCCCAGTACCAACCCCTTAATGTTACCCAAGCCCCGGGAACCCATAATGATTTGATTAACGTTTTCCTGCCTTGCGTATTCGGCAATTTCATGACCGGGGTCGCCATCCAACACTAATTTATTTACCTGGATGCCCTCATTTTCAAAAATTACGGCCGTTTCATCAACGATCTCCCCGGCCTGCTCTTGCACAAATTTTTCAATTTCGGGTATGTTCGTAAGCAGGGGATAATTATATATTTCTTTCTTAACATTGACCACCTGTATAACAGTTACCTCGAATCCACTGGCCTCCCGGACAAGATCCAACAGGAAATAGGCCGCCCGCCTTGAGCCTTCAGAGCCGTCTGTCGCAAGCAAATATTTTCTCATCATATGCCTCTCCTTTACCGGGTGAAATATCGCCCGGCGCGCTGTTTAACTGCGCACCGGACTTTTCTTTATTCTAAAACCATCTTATATTCATCATAGCACAATATATCAAGCACGCATCTTTTCAGCGAAAGTTTCTCCGAAGGCCTCGCATTCCTTTAGATTTTCGTCTGTCGGATCATACTTCATCTTAATCGACGGCATTAGCACATTAAAACCTGCCTCAACCAGCCTTTTTTCAACAATCACTGGCGATTCACCGCTCCACCCATAGGAACCGAAAGCAGCGGCCGCCTTTTCCTTAAACTTCAGCCCCTTGATAACTTCAAGAATGGCAGCGGTGGCACTGAGAATCCCGCCGTTAATGGTGGAACTGCCCACGATTACCGCTTTCGATTTGAAGATTTCAGTGATCACGTCGTTTTTATCGCTGGTACCGATGTTCAAAACCTTGGCTCCTAACCCCTTGTTTTCCAGTCCCCGGGCAATGGACAGAGCCATCTTCCTGGTGGCACCCCACATGGTATCATATAACACGGCGACTGTTCCTTCATTGTAGTTGTCAGCCCACTGGTCATACTTTTCTACAATCTGCATCGGGTTGTCACGCCAGATAATCCCGTGACTGGGAGCAATCATATCAATGGGTATGTTTAACCCCTTAATCTCCTTTAACTTGGATCGAACCAGCTTGCTGAAAGGAGTTAGTATGTTGGCGTAATATTTCAGGGCCTCTTGGAACAACTCACCTTGATCCACCAGGTCGTTGAACAGGTACGGGGACGCATAGTGCTGGCCGAAGGCATCATTGGAAAGCAACACATTGGCGCCCGTCACGTAGGTAGCCATGTTGTCTGGCCAGTGCAGCATGGGTGTTTCCACGAAAACCAGCTTGTATTCTCCCAAGTCCACGCTGTCCCCTGTTTTGACAATATTAAAATTCCAGTCCTTATGGAAATGTCCTTTAATCATGGCCGCGCCGTTTTTGGTGCAGTAAATCGGGGTATCAGGTATCTTTTCCATCAGGTATAAAAGGCTGCCGGCATGATCCTGTTCGGTATGATTAATTACAATCAAGTCAATATTTTGCAAACCAAAATCTTGATCTATTTGTTTGACAAAATCCTCATGAAAAGGCGTCCAAACAGTGTCCACCAGGGCTATCTTTTGGTCTTTAATTAAATATGAATTATATGTAGAACCCCGGTGCGTAGAATACTCCTCGCCGTGAAAGTGTCTTAATTCCCAGTCCTTAACCCCAACCCAGAAAATTTTATCTTTAATTTCAATCACTATCGCTGCCTCCTTTAATTGTATTTTTACGAACCATTTATGGAATAATTTTATTATGTACCGGTGAGTAGATTATATTACGGTTATCACAAAGCCGGTGTGATATTGCTCACGGTCATTAACTACCCTATACCGTGCTCACCTTAAAATATTAACAATTTCTTAAATCCTCTCTTTTAAAAAGGGTTTCAGGAATATAGGTCAGAATAGTATTACTAGAAAAATATAACAGTTCTTAAACATGAGGAGGTTTATAATGAGTTTAAAAGGAACCAAAACCGAAGCGAATTTAAAAGCTGCTTTTGCCGGTGAAAGTCAAGCCCGCAATAAATATAACTACTGGGCCAGTGCAGCCAAAAAGGAAGGCTATGAACAAATCGCCGGTATCTTTATTGAAACCGCCGATAACGAAAAAGAACATGCCAAAAGACTTTTTAAGTTTTTAAATGGTATTACCGATACCAAAACGCACCTTAAAGAAGCTGCGGAAGGTGAAAACTACGAGTATACCAGCATGTATGTGGAGTTTGAAAAGGTGGCCCGGGAAGAAGGATTTAACGAAATAGCTGATGTCTTCCGGGAAATTGGCGAAGTGGAAGAGGAGCACGAAAAACGCTTCCTGGCCTTGCTCAAGAATATTGAAGCGGGTAAAGTGTTTAAGCGAGATGAAGAAGTAAAATGGAAATGCCGGAACTGCGGTTATGTGCACAAGGGTAAAGAAGCCCCTGAGGAATGCCCGGCCTGTGCCCATCCCCAAGCCCACTATGAGTTGCTTTGCGAAAATTATTAAGCTAAACGTCACAAAAAAAATAAAGGGCTGGCCAAACGGTCAGCTCCTTTTTATTTAACTTCATCATAGCCATAACATAAACCCGGATACCGAAGGAGAACACATAAATTCAAAAATAACCTGAAAAATAAACAGGCGACCGGGAAACGATAAGAGCATATAAAATTAAGAAAGGTGTGTCTTACGCATGCCAGACATAAAAATAAAACCGCCCGGTCAAAGAAACGGCCTCAACAAGTACAAAGTAAAAGCAGCGCACTTAAAGAACACCAACGGACAAACCACGGCCCCTCCCCATTACGGCAACGGCCCGTATTATGTGTCTAGTAAAGATTGAATTCGGGTTTTAAAAAACAATTATTTTCAGTCTTGATTAAGGCCGGCAGCCCCCGCCCGTGGGAAAGCCGGCCTTTTTAAAAGGATGTTTGTAATGTTTTTGCCAACTATAAACTTTTTTGTCTACAATAAACCAGATTTTTTTTGTATAATTAAGTCTATATGAAGATTTTGGACAAGGAGCTTAACAACATGAAACTGACCGAGAACGGGCAAAAGGTATTTGACGCGCGTTACGCGCGCCGGAACGAAGAAGGCGACGTTATTGAAACCTTCGAGCAGGCGGTTTACCGGCTGGCGAGCGCCGCCGCTGGTCCCGAAAAAGAAAACCAACGGCACTGGGAAGAAAAGTTTGCTGCTGCCATAGGCGGTTTGCTGTTTGTACCCTCAACCCCGATTTGGGCCAACATGGGCAAAGACGACCGGGCCTGGCAGCCGGGCGCTTGCTTTGTGCTGGCGGTGGAAGACAGCCTGGAATCAATGTACCAAACACTCCGGGATACCGCCATGGTCTTTAAATCCGGGGGCGGCGTGGGCTATAACTTTAGTAACATCCGGCCTAAGGGTTCGCTGGTGCACTCCACCAAGGGCAAAGCATCCGGCGTGGTGGAACTGATTAAGCTTTATGACGCATCTTCCAATATGGTGATGCAAGGCGGGGTTCGCCGAGGCGCTTCAATGGGCATCCTGAACATAGACCACCCGGAAATTATCGATTTCATAAACGCCAAGCGGGAGGGCGGACTGACCAACTTCAATTTATCTGTCGGGGTAACCGGAAGGTTTATGGAAGCACTAGCCAGCGACGCAGAGTGGGAATTGGTCTTCAACGGCCAGGTTTATGATACAGTTGGGGCCGGTGAACTATGGGAGCGTGTCACCAGGGCCGCCCATATTTGCGGCGACCCTGGCATTATTTTCATTGACCGCCTGCAGGAGCATAACCCGGTGCCCATAAACGTGTTGGACTGCACTAATCCATGCGGAGAACAGCCGCTTAGCCCGGGTGAATCCTGTCTGTTAGGCAGCGTTAACCTGGCCCGCATGATGACTGAGGGGAAACTGAACCAGGAACTGCTCCGTGATATAGTGTATACAGCGGTTCGTTTTTTGGACAACCTCATCGACGTTGCCCAATACCCGCTACCACTGATCGAAAAATCAACCAAGGCTACCCGCAAAATAGGCCTTGGCTTTACCGGGCTGCATGACGCCCTTATTATGGCCGACCTGACTTACGACTCACCGGAAGGCCGAGCATTTGCCGGCGAGATTACCCGGTTTATGCAGCAGTCGGCCCATGAAGCAACCCGGGAATTGGCCAGTGAAAAAGGGTGCTTCCCAGAATGGGAAAACAGTGTTCATTATCCTGACGAAGAACGTCGCAACGCCGCCTGCATTACCATCGCCCCCACCGGAAGCGTTACCGCTATGGCGGGCTGCGAGGGTTATGGCATTGAACCCATTTTTGCGGTGGCTTACGTTAAGAAAACCAATGTGGCCGGGGATTTCGAAGTTTTTTCACCGCTGTTCCTAGAGGCCTGCCGCAAGCATGCGGTACCGCAGGAAGTACTATCTGTAGTGGCCAAATACGGTACCTGCCAGAACATCCCGGGGGTTCCGGATCAAATCGCCGGCATATTCAAGGGCGCCCAGGATATCAGCCACCAAGACCATATATTGATGCAGGCAGAAGTACAAAAGTACGTTGATAACGCAGTCAGTAAAACTATTAATCTGCCCTCCACGGCAACGCCGGACACAATTGACCAGTGCTACCGTATGGCATACGACTTAAACCTTAAGGGTATTACAGTGTTCCGTGACGGGTGCAAAAAAGGTACCATCACTGTGGGCCAGAAAAAAGAACAACGCCCCGCCGGCGAACTGCGGCGCGGTGAAATCCTGCCCCGGCCTTTATCCGCTCACGGGGTAACCCACCGCCTGGATACGGGGTGCGGCAAGATATACCTGACCGTGAACTACCAGGAAGTCAGCGGCAGAATTATGGAAACCTTTATTACCACCGGCTCCGACGGTGGTTGCCTGGTATATACCGAAGCCACTTCCCGCTTAATCAGCCTGGCCATCCGCGGCGGTATCGGAGTGGACGAGATTATCGAACAGTTGACAGGCACACACTCCTGCCCCTCTTACATGCTGGCCAGGGGCAAAGGCAAGAACCTGTCACCCGGCAAATCATGCGCCTCGGCAATTGCTAGAAAACTTTTAGAAATTAAGGCCGAACTCGATCTGAAGTGCAACGGCAATTCCAACGGACACAACAACGAACAGGGAAACGCGCCCAAGTGCGAATTATGCGGCCATGAACTTAAAAGAGCCGAGGGCTGCCTGGTGTGCAGAAACTGCGGTTTTTCCAAGTGCTAAAACTTATTTTTTGATGCTCTAAAACTAATTAATCAGGTAATTTGTAGGGGCACCCCTTGCGGGTGCCCTAATTATTAATGATTGGTTATGGGTAATGCGGGTCTATCTTAAATTAATTGGCTCACCAAGCGGAATAGAGTTGCGTTCCATTTCGTGCCCGGCATGTTGCCCTAGCCCCTTAAGCTGGCTGTTTACCAGACCGTTGTAGGCACTGATGCCGTGTTCAGTGATGTCCAGACCTTCCAACTCTTCTTCCACAGTTGCCCGAATGCCTATGGTTGCTTTAAGCACTTTGAAAGCCAGGAAAGTCATGCCGAAGGCCCATACCGACACACTAGCCACGCCCAGCGCCTGAACCATTAACTGCTCGACACCGCCGCCAAAGAACAACCCGCCGTCCCGGGCAAACAGCCCGACAGCCAGCACACCCCAGGTGCCGCAGACGCCATGCACGGCGATAGCACCAACCGGATCGTCGGCCCTCACCCGGTCAAAGAATTCCACTGCCAGCACCACCAGGATGCCCGCCACGATACCAATGATTACAGCGCTGCCGTAACCCACGTAAGGAGTCCCGGCGGTAATGGCCGCCAAGCCGGCCAGGGCGCCGTTGGCCGCCATACTGGGGTCGGCCTTACCGTACCGGCTTATGGTGAAAAGAATACCGGTGGCGCCGCCCGCCGCCGCGGACAGGTTGGTGGTCATGGCGATGTGGGCGATGCTCATGTCCATGCCGGACAAGGTGCTGCCGGGGTTGAACCCGAACCAGCCCAGCCAGAGAATAAAGGTGCCCAAAAAGGCCAGGTGCATGTTGTGAGCCGGCAGCACGTTGGCGGTACCGTCTTTGTTATACTTGCCGGTACGCGGCCCCAATACAATAACCGCAGCCAGGGCGGCCCAACCGCCCACGGCGTGCACCGCGGCCGAACCGGCAAAATCAATCATATTTAGATTGCCCAGCCAACCACCGGCGCCCCAAATCCAATGACCGGCCACCGGGTACATGAACGCAGTACAAAAAAAGGTAAAAAAGATATACGCGCTAAATTTCATACGTTCCGCCACGGCACCGGATATAATGGATGCCACCACCATGGCGAATGCGGCCTGAAAAATCCAGAATGCCGGAATAGGAATATTCAAATCTAGATGCTCTAAGCTGCCACCCATAAAAAAGCCGCTGAACCCGATAATGCCTGCTTTATCAAGTCCGTACATAAGACCAAAACCAAAGCCCCAGAAACCCAGCATACCCACTGTGGTATCTGTGAATACCTTCATCACTATATTCAATGAATTTTTAGCCCGGATAAAACCTGCTTCCAGGAAAGCAAACCCCGCTTCCATAAACAGCACCAGCGCCGCGCACAATATTACCCACATGGTATCGATACCGGCCACCAGATCCCTGATACCCACTTCCATTAATTTCACGCTCCTGTCTTTGGAATTGCATAAAAAAAGCACCCCGGCTTTAATCAGCCAAATTGAGCGCCTTTGCCCTGCTCCCCCGTTGGAGATTTAAATTGTTTGGTGACAAAAAAAGCCCTAACCCGCGCGCAGCACGGCATCAGGACTACTTTGACCCGATATTCGATACGTCTTCGTATCAATTTATTTACATTTTATTATATGTGCTTCCATTAATTTATGCAAGATACTATTTTGTAAAAAAGCCTAGGTCTGTGTCATTCTAAATGAAACGCACTGAAATGAGGAATCCTACAGGTTAGCTTGTCATCCTGAGCGTAGCGAAGGATCTGGGCTTTGGTTGGGCTTTGGTTGGGCTTTGGTTAAGCTTTGGTTGGGCTTTGGTTAAGCTTTGGTTGGGCTTTGGTGCCAGGTGTTGCAAGTTGAAAGCTGCAAAATACGCAACTTTCAACTTGCAACACCTGGCACCTGACCGAAGTGCGCTTAGTGGTTTTCAAGCCCGGTCGTTTGCATAAGCCCTGGAAAGAATTTCGACCAGCTCTTCAATTAACGGCATCCGGGGGTTGGTGGTGGTGGACTGGTCGGCAAAAGCATTTTCAGCCAACTCCGGCACTTTGCTTTTAAACAGGTTCTTATCCACCCCGCAGGCTGCGATGTTACCTGGAACACCCACCCGGCTCCGTAAATCTTCCACTGCTGTAACCAGGCTGTTAACCCCCTCTTTGACTGTCCGTGACGGCAAGCCCAGGAAGGTCGCCAACTGCTGGTATTTCTCCGGCGCCTGAAAGTATTCGTACTGCGGAAAAGAAGCGAATTTGGTGGGCGGGGAAGAATTATACCTGATTACGTGGGGCAGCAAAATGGCGTTGGCCCGGCCGTGGGAGATGTGGAATTCGCCCCCTACCTTGTGGGCCAGGCTATGACACACGCCTAGAAAGGCGTTTGTAAAGGCCATGCCGGCGATACAAGAGGCATTGTGCATCTTGCCGCGGGCTTCACGGTTATCTTCGTCCAGACAACTGGCGGGCAGGTACCGGAATACCAGTTCCGCAGCTTTTAACGCCATGGCATCAGTATAGTCGGAAGCCATCACCGAAACATAGGCCTCCACAGCGTGGGTCAGCACGTCCAAGCCGGTATCCGCTGCTATTTCCGGCGGCATGGTGGCTGCAAAGTCCGGGTCGATAATGGCTACGTCCGGGGTAAGTTCGTAGTCGGCCAGAGGATATTTAACATCCTCACCCCGGTGGGTGATTACCGCAAAGGCGCTGACTTCAGAACCGGTGCCGCTGGTGGTGGGAATGGCCACCAACCGGGCCCGGCGGCCCAACTTGGGGTACTTGTAGGTTCGTTTGCGAATATCCAGGAATTTAAGGCGTAAGAAATCAAACTCCACCTCGGGGTGCTCGTAAAAAAGCCACATGCCCTTGGCGGCATCAATGGCTGAACCGCCCCCCAGGGCGATAATGGTGTCGGGACGGAACTGCTTCATCAGTGCAACTCCTTTTTGCACTGTCTCCATCGAGGGGTCGGGCTCCACGTCGGCAAACACCTCGACGTTGACCCGCTCGATGCGCTTGTTTAAATGATATACCACCTTGTCCACAAAGCCGAGCCTGACGATTCCCTGATCGGTGACAATAACCACCCGGCCCAGTCCCTGCATCTTTTCCAGGTACTGTACCGCTCCGTGGGCAAAATAAATTCGTTCGGGCACCTTGAACCACTGCAGTTTTTCCCGCCGGCCGGTAACGCGCTTGACGTTAATCAGGTTATCCACGCTGACGTTTGATGTAGTGGCGTTGTGCCCCATTGACCCACAACCCAGAGTCAGAGAGGGTACATTGACATTGTATATATCACCGATGGCACCGTGGGTGGAAGGAGCGTTGACAATAATTCGGCCGGTGCGGATACGCCGGGCAAAAAGGTCGATTACGGCCCGGTTTTCAGAATGCAGCACCGCCGAGTGCCCCAGCCCACCGAAGTTTACTATTTCCTCGCAGCGTTTAATACCTTCCTGATAATCACTCACTTGGTAGCAGGCCAGAATAGGGCTCAATTTCTCCATGGATAGGGGGTAACCGGGGCCCACACCTGCCAGGGCAGTTACCAGAACCTTTGTCCGGGGATGGACCTCGAAGCCCGCCATTTGCGCAATATCCCGGGCCGAACGGCCAACAATACTCGGGTTCAGGGAACACTCCCCTGCCTCCCCCTTGGCGGCCAGGGCTTCCAGTCGGGCCACCTCTTCGGGGTTCAGGAAATAACAACCGTACTCCTGCATCAACGCTATGGTTTCGTCATAAATATCCCGGTCTATGACTACCGATTGCTCGGAGGCGCAAATCAAACCGTGGTCAAAGGTTTTGCTTAAAATCAGGTCGGTAACTGCCCTTTTGAGCCGGGCCGACTTTTCTATGTAGCATGGCACATTACCCGGCCCCACCCCAAGGGCGGGCTTGCCCGTGCTGTAAGCCGCCTGCACCAGGCCGGCACCACCGGTGGCCAGGATCAGGTGCACCCCGGGATGGGCCATCAAATACCTGGTGACTTCAAGGGATGAATGCTCCAACCAGCCGATACAATGCTCCGGCGCCCCTTCCGCCACTGCAGCATCGCGCATAACCCGGGCCGCCGCTGCGCAGCAGCCGGCAGCGCCGGGATGGAAACTGAAAATTACCGGGTTGGCTGTTTTAATGCAGATTAAAGATTTGAACAGCGTGGTGGAAGTGGGGTTGGTCACCGGAATTACGGCGGCAATCACCCCCACCGGTTCAGCTACCTCGGTGTAGTCGTTTTCCTCGTCCACCCGAATTACACCCACGGTCTTCTTATACTTAATGCTGTGGTATACCGATTCGGTGGCGAATATGTTTTTAATCATCTTGTCCTCGTAAACACCCCGGCCGGTTTCCTGCACCGCCAGGCGGGCCAGTTCCATGTGCCTGTCCAGGCCGGCCAGGGCCATGCCCCGCACAATGCCGTCGATTTGCTCCTGGGACAAGGTAGCCATTTCCCGGCGCGCCCCTTCGGCCCTTGCGGCAAGTCCATCTACAACGCGCAGCAAATCACCACCCGGAACCACTTCAATTTGATCGCTCATCCGCCCACCCCCGCAGTTTTCTTTACCTAACCTGAGTATCCCACGAGCGCCGGTGGTTAATGCGGCTTTTAAAATACCTATTCCGCACCCCTAAACGCAAATTACATATCTTAATACTAGTTAAAAACAAGCCAAGGAGGAGAAAAATGAGCAGGCCCAACCTGAACAATCTTACTGTTGGTGACCGGAGATTACTGGCCAGCCTGATTCAGCAATATGCAACACCGGAAATCATAGACCTACACTGGAATGCCGCCCAAGCCGGCGCTCATAGAGACCCGGTCATGTTTCTTACTTTCCACAGGGAATTTATCGGCGGGTTAGAAGTATTTTTATTGGGGCAGAGTTTCCCTATGGCCGCACCACTGCCGGCATGGAACCCGGCTGAGTCAATTCCGGGAGAGTTTAATATTCCCAATTTCGGGCCCCGGCGGTTACGTAATTTAAACCCCAATGTCAGTTTCTCGCCTGATTTTGACCTGGAGAATTTAAACAACTTCAGGACTGTTGCCGAGCTGGGTGAAGCGCTCATGACCAGACACAATCTGGTACACCAAAGAATAGGGGGCATTATGAATGATATGCGAATGGCTCCGCTGGCCCCTATTTTTTGGCCGTTTCACAGCTTCATAGATGATATATATGCTAACTGGCAGACCATCTAGTGAGGGATTTTGCTTTCGGGGTGAACTGGCTACTTCACTGCAACAGCGCAGATAAATCCCCCGTCGGTACGGCCATATTTTACGGCTTCGGCTTCTATGGCCAAAGCCAAATCTTCCCGGGTGTAATCAAAATCCGGCGGCACGAACAGCACGGCCTTACCCTGCACGTTCCGGCCGGGCATGGCTACCAGCAGTTCCTCAAGGGTGTAAAACCGGGCCCGGTTGAATATATTGTCGGGCTCGCGGCGCGATTTTTCATCATAAAGCCGCCACCAGTCGCTGTCGCGGCCAATTAGGCCCACCACCAGCCGGCCGCCGGTTTTCAACACCCGAAAAGCTTCGCGCAAGACAGTGGGTAAGTCGGAGGCAAACTCCAGGGCTGTAACAGATAATACAGCGTCAAAAAACTGGTCATTAAACGGTAGTTGCGATGCATCGGACTCCTGGAACTGAATATCCAGCCCCGCGTGCTTCGCCTTGGTTCTGGCCCGCTCCAGCATGGGCCGCGATATATCTACGCCGGTGACATCAAGCCCCCTGGCGGCCAGATCCAGGGCATATAGACCGGTTCCACATCCAATATCCAGCACTTTCATCCCCGCCCGGGGCTCCAGGTACGAGTAAATAGCTTCCTTTTCAATACGGTCTACCACACGACCGGATGGTGTTTCGTACCAACTGTCGTAACTATCGGCCATATCATCAAATAATTGACTCATTTTTTTTACCCCCTCAGTATGCACATTTTTTAGTATTATCCACCATCATTCTTGAGATAGCAAGAAAGACGCTCTCACGATAAATGAATACAACTTACTGGTTGTAAGCTTTGCCAGGCTTTTGGTGCCAGGTGTTGAAAGTTGAAAGCTGTAAAATACGCAATTCTCAACTATTATCCCTGGCACCTTACCGGTTGTTATTCTAAAAAATTCTGGCCTCTCCCTCGTCCTCGTTATCGTTGTTCACTTGGTGGTGGAAAATGGCCTCCAGGCTTTCATCATCATAGCCACCGGGGCGGATGTTCAGTTGGCTGACCACCTCAGTTACCCCCCGGGCTTTGGCCGCCGTCTTTACGGCTTCACGTTCTTCATCCGCGGTTTCTACGGTGCCCATCAGAAATACCTTGCCGCCCACCGACTTGGCGCCCACATGTCTTAGATTTACTCCGTGGTTGGCGTTTAGTTCCTCCATCACTTCCCAGGTGACATCCTCATCGTCAATAGCCCCGTCGGTGCTGACTGCCAAACCCAAATCGATTTTAGTAACGCCCTGCTGCCCCGCCAGCAATTCCCTGAGCCGGTCTTTCTCAAACAGCGTGTCCACCACACCGCTGACCATTACCACGTCGTCGACAACCTGGGTTTTTAACCCATAACTCTTGAATTCTTTGCTTTCGTCCAGCATTTCCTGCACCTGGCGTTCCAAGACCTTATTCCTTTTATTGTCGGACAATTATAACCCTCCCGGCTATTACTTTTTGCTTATTATGGCCGGGATTACGGAACAGTATAAAACAGGTAACCACTCGGTGACAATTTATTGTTCTAGTCGGTTTGGACAAGGAAATTGGGGCTTTAATGAAGAAGATGTCTGAAAAAGAAGTTTAATGAAGAAAAATCTTGCTGTAACAAGGGTCAGACCTAGCTAAATGGCAAATTTGCATGGTCTGCCCCCAGCTTGGAGGAATTATGGGACAAGCCGAATTATGGTCTATGTTAATGGTCTGGTACGCAGCTTGGCAGGGATATCAATACTTCAACGAAATTAACTTCCTGGTCTTTATTCCGCTGTTTTTTTTACTGCGCTCAATACTGCTCAGAAAAATTAATAATTTTATGAGTTTACGAGCCGGTGAAAACGGCGATAGTGAATTGCGGCCCTTTATAATTTCCTTAGCTAACTGGGTTACGTTTTACGCCATTGCCATATACGCCATCATTTACTTTAGGGACACTATCTGGCTGGGGGAAACTTGGTTTACCATCGGCAGTACCCCGGTTACCACCCTGACATTCCTCATCCCCGCTATCATTATCAGCCTGAGTATTAAGTTTTCCAATCTGTTGTCCAGGTTCTTGCTGCACCGGGTCTATAAAAAATACGAACTGGACCACGGCACCCAGTATACCTTTACCAGGCTGCTGCACTACGTAATCATTGTTGTTTCGATACTGGTAGCTCTGCCGGCTATCGGTTTTAACTTCAGCATCCTCACAGTTTTCGCCGGAGTAGCCGGCATTGGGATTGGTTTTGGCATCGGTAATATCGCCTCCAATTTCATATCCGGTTTGATTATCCTTTTTGAACGACCCATCAAGGTGGGTGACCGGATTAAAATTGGTGAATTGCATTGTGACGTGAAAAACATCTCCATCAGGTCTACAGTGGTTCGTACCCGCAATAATGAGCATATTATCATCCCCAATAGCCAGTTTATTGAGAGCCAGGTAATGAACTGGTCTTATGGTGATCCTATGGTACGGGAGAAAATACTAATTGGTGTAGCTTACGGTTCAGACGTCAGGCTACTGGAACGCTTGCTATTACAAACGGCGTGCGAACATAACGACATCATGGATGATCCTCCGCCACGGGTGGACTTCCTTAATTTTGGTGACTCAGCCTTGGAATTTCGCCTGCTATACTGGATACCCAACCCGGTTTTGCGCACCCGGGTAAAAAGCGCGCTCAATTTCAGAATTAACGAACTGTTGCTAGAGCACGGCGTGGAGATACCCTTCCCCCAGCGGGATTTGCACCTGCGCAGCGTTGACGCAAAGGTAATTAGGGAAATGCACATAGACACTAAGTTACCTAAAGGTTCATGATTACCATTAGAAAGTTTAACTGACCAGTGATTTGTGGTATAATCTGAATAGTGCAACATTTTTCTTGCGGAGGTGGGGTAATAGTGTTTGGTTTTACCGGTCCAGATCTTTTCTGGGGTTTTCTTGGCGGATTTCTAGCCGTATACCTGGTGTACTACATTTTTAGTTTTTTTATGGGCAAATTCACCAAGATGGATCACGATAAAGCATCTAAAGTGTCCCTTGGTATTACCGCATTTTTAGTTTTTGCCGTTTCCGAGCATACCTGGGTTGAGAAACTAGTTTTTTACCCACTTCCCTTAGCCAACATCTTTTATATGGAATATAAGGTTTCCATGCGTAATTGCCCGCATTGCAAAGGCAGAAACAAAAGAAAAGCAGAAACTTGTGTCCACTGCGGTAAAAAAATGGTGGCTGTATAACGAGGCAGTGAAAGATTCTAGATTTGGATCTTGCTTAATGAAGCGAATTTAAAGATGATAATTTGAGGACATTCATAAGTTGGGGACACAATTGTGTGTCCCCTTTCGACTGACTAGTTCGATGACTGTTTGTAAAAATATTGCTGTTTCCAGGTTAATTGACATATTCAGGTGCTTATGTCTATGTTTATTAACTTTTTATTTTTACCAAACAGGACTTTAGGCCGGTGGAATTTACTATTCGCCTCTCACAACTGATAATTGAACAGCGCAAAACGACCACCCGGGTCGTTTAAAACTGGTGTGGCACACCCATTGCGTTACCAGGTAGTAGGATAAAAGAAAGGAGAGGGATATACATGCGGCTCACTCCTAGAAGCGAACTAATGGCGCGGATTCTCAAGCTGCAGCAATTAATAACTGCCGCCGGGTTTGATGGGATCGTTATAGTTCAGAACGCGGATTTATTTTACTTCGCAGGCACCGCCCAACAATCTCACCTGTATGTTCCCGCAAGCGGGAAACCGGTATTAATGGTTAAAAAAAGCCTGGCTCGGGCCAGAGAGGAATCGGCACTGGAAGAAATAATACCGCTTATTAACGCCAAAGAAATCCCCGGCATGCTGGCAGATTACGGCTATCGGGATTTGGGCGTGATAGGGTTCGAGATGGATGTGCTGCCGGCGGCGCTATTTATGCGCTACCAAAAAATATTTGCCCCCGCCAAGCTGACAGACGCCAGCAAATTAATCCGCACGGTCAAAATGGTGAAGTCTGCTTACGAAATAGAAATTATTAAAGACGCAGCCAGGCTCAATTATGCTATGTTTTCAAGGGTTAGGGACTATTTACAACAAGGTATTGCCGAGGTGGAATTCGCGGCCAAGCTGGAGTCGGTTTATCGCCAAAAGGGGCATCAGGGCTATATTAGGGCCCGCGGGTTTAACCAGGAAATTGTTTACGGTCATATTTTGTCCGGCTCAAACCTGGCGGTGCCCAGTTTTCTAGACAGCCCCACCGGCGGGCCGGGGCTCAACCCCTCTTTCCCTCAAGGCGCAGGCTACAAGAGAATTAACGCTAACGAGCCCGTGATGGTGGATTACGTTGGGGTGTACGATGGCTACATGGTGGATCAAACCAGGATTTTCTGCATTGGGCAGCTGCCGGAGAAAATGGTCCGGGCCTACGAGACAATTATAAGCATCCAGGAGACACTGAAGCAAAACGCGGTGCCCGGAGCGCTGTGTGAAGACCTATATACCCGGGCTGTTGATATAGCTTACCAGGCCGGCCTGGGTGACCATTTTATGGGTTATCCTGAAGCCGCACCCTTTGTAGGTCATGGCATTGGAATTGAGTTGGACGAGTGGCCAGTGCTGGCTAAAGGGTTTAAAATTCCCCTGGAAGAAGGCATGGTTCTAGCGCTGGAACCTAAATTCGTATTCCCGGAAGGGGCCGTGGGAATTGAAAATACGTTCGTTGTCCGGAACAACGGGTTGGAAACCATCACCAATTTTGACGAGGGCATTATCTACCTATAGGGGCACCCCTGGCGGGTGCCCCTACAAAAAAGAAACAGGCTGCTTTGCATACGCAAAGCAGCCTGTTCTCCCCCCCCTTTTATTTAACGGCCATTGTTACAGCCTAGCTAAATGCAAGGATGTTGATGATAACCAATGACAGCTTATTTTCTACTTTGTAGTGCTGACGCCGCACCGCTGAGAGCACTGGCGGGAGCAGTCTTGGGCGCTTTGGTAAGCAGGGTGATCAGAGCAGCCAGAACCAACAGCCCGGCTGAGATGAAGTAAGCGTTGTTATAAACGTTATAAGTGTCAGCCATCCAACCGGCCACCAGGGGTCCAATCAGTGAACCGGCACCCCAGGCCGTGAATACCAGCCCGTAGTTCACACCAGCATTCTTCATGCCGAAGAATGAATAGGTGGCCGACGGGAACAGGGACAATAGCGAGCCGTAACAGAAACCGGCAATACAACCACCGATTAAAAGGGTATAACCACTCACATAACTGGAAAACAACAACATATTACCGGCCTGGAGCAGGAACACCAGCAGCATGGTGGTGGCGAATCCCAGGCGGTCAGATAACAAGCCGGCGATAAAACGTCCGCCGGCGTTAAATATGGCCAGCGCTGCCACCATGATATAACCCCAGCTGACCCCGGCCTGGATGGAGGCAATTTTGGCCAGGTGGCCGATAATCATTAAGCCTGCTGAAGCAGTCAAGGCAAACATAATCCAGAGCATCCAAAATTGGGGCGTGGACATCATTTCCATGGGTGAATAATCGTACCCGGAGGAAACAGGCGCCCGTTTAGATTGCACCGCTTTTTTTACTGTCGCCGGGGGCGTATAACCCTTGGGCGGGAAAGAAAGGAACTGGGATAGAACCAAAATTACGACTATGAATATTAAACCTTCGACAAAGAACGCGTATTTTACGTCCCAGATACCGATAAATGCCTTGGTCATGGGTGATATATATAAGGCCGCCAAACCAAACCCCGCTACCACAAACCCGGCTATCTGGCCTCTTTTTTCCGGCGGGAACCAGCGCACTGCCGCCGGCGTGGGAGCTGAGTAACCCAGGCCCAAGCCAATACCGGTAATGATACCGAAACCAACCACTGCCATCACCAACGACTCAGTTACACCGGCAATAATCAGCCCGGCGCCGCAGAAAACACCGCCCAGCGATGCAATCCACCTGGGCCCGTACTTATCCACCAGTTTCCCGGCGGGCACCATAATTAACGCAAATACTACACAGGCAACAGTATAAGGCAAAGCCGCTTCGGTTTTGCTCCACCCAAGCTGATCCACCAGTGCAGCCGCAAACACGCTCCAGGCGTAAAGCACGCCCAGACCCAGGTTTACTCCCATTCCGCTAAATGTAACCGTCCAAGCCCTGGATGTGAAAATCGATGAGTCATCTTTTCTCATCTTGTCCCCCCCAAATCTTTCCTTAATGTGTTCCACCACGCATTCATCTTCCAATGCGGCTGTATCTCCTAACACAAACCCTTCCGCTATATCTCTTAGGAGTTGGCGCATTATTTTGCCGCTACGGGTTTTGGGCAGCACAGCGTAATTTTTCCACGATGCCCCAATAGCGGTTCCTTTCCGGCCAATCCGGACTGCCCTCATACATACTTTCTACTTCGTTAATTAAATGATGATACCGATAATCACGCCCTTCCCTGAATTCAACTTCTGTTCCCGTGCGCCTGACTACTAGTACACTTTCTACGCCGGGGCATTTTTGCAACACTGTATCACAGAATCAACGGTATAATGTCGCCCCGACGCCAACCACCGTCGGCCGTGACCACCAACCTGGCACCGCAGTCGTTAATCATTGGTTTAACAGCCCTCTAACACTAAAAACCTGTAACAAACATTTACATGCCTTTTGTGTCAAATAAAAAAACGCTGTTTCAATATTTATATCCTATGTCCATTAGATAGTCAAGAAGATTCTAAAAATTGTGATTATATTGAATAATTACGCATCTTAGTTAATTTGACAGTTTTAGAGATTAAACCAGAGATAAATCAACATAAATGAGTTTGTTTTTAATTTAGTACACTATGTAAATATACCTAAAAACAGTCAAAAAGCCTAGTGAAAAATATTGGCATCTTGAAAAAGTAACGAAAAAAAGAGGGTAAGCACCCTCTTTTTATAACCGCGTTTTATTTATGCTTGCATATTAAGACTACCAAACCCCACATAAAACTAATTTTCGCAACAACACTACCTAATCCCACTTATCGGGATCGCTTACCGGCAGGCCCAGTTCCCTGGACTTTAATACCCAGCGCATTAGTTTACCGCTCCTTGTTCTGGGCAATTGGTCGCAAACCTCAATTTCATCCGGTACCAAATGATAAGCCAGCCTGGTCTTAATAAAGTGCCTGATTTCCAGGCATAGTTCTTCAGACCAAATGTATTGACGCTCCAGCACCAGGAAGGCCTTAATTATTTCGCCGCGCATGGAATCCGGTTTGCCGATCACTCCGGCTTCCGCCACCGCCGGGTGTTCAACCAGCTTGCTTTCTATTTCAAAGGGGCCGACCCGCTCCCCGCCGGTTTTAATCATATCGTCTGCCCGGCCCTGGAACCAGAAATATCCGTCCCGATCCCGGTACGCCAAGTCACCGGTCAAATACCAGGGCGGCTGGCGAAAATAGCTGTTGTATTTGTCCCTGTCTTTCCAGATATCCCGCATCATGGCCGGCCACCCGGTCCTGATGGCCAGTTGGCCCATTTCCAGCGGCGGTAATTCATCTCCCTTTTCGCCCACTACGGCGGCATAAACACCGGGCACCGGTTTACCCATGGAACCCGGTTTTAAAGACAGGCAAGGGAAATTGGCAATCATTTGCCCGCCAGTTTCAGTCATCCACCAACTGTCATGCACCGGGCGGTTAAAAACATTCTGACTCCACCGGCTAACAATGGGATTCAGCGGCTCGCCCACGCTGAAAATATAACGCAGCGCATTAAACGTACGCTTTCTGGCCGCGGCTAAGCCGCCGGCCATCAACATCCTCAAGTAAGTGGGCGTTGTATACCATACTGCCACTCTGTTTCGCTCCAGCACATCGTACCACTGCCTGGCGTTAAACGGCCCGGAATATATAAGTGTGGTCACGCCGTTTAGAAGCGGGGCCCATACCCCGTAAGAAATTGCGGTGACCCAGCCCGGGTCGGCGTTACACCAGTAAACATCCTTTTCTTTCATATCAAGCACCCAACGTCCGGTCTGGTAATACTGCAGTGCTCCCTCATGCACGTGCACCACACCCTTGGGAGCGCCAGTGGAGCCCGATGTATAAAGAAGCAGCATCGGATCTTCCCGCTGCATCCATTCAGTGGCCGGTTGGGCACTGGAATTATTAATTACGGTCTGCCAGTCGTCATCACCTTCCCCATCCACCACGATTAACCGGCGGATGAAAGCCATATTATTGTGGTTTATTCGCATCTTCAGCGTGGCGGTGGTAACTACCGCAGCAGGCTCGCTGTCCAGCAGGAATTCCTGCACCGCATCATCCATAAACTTGCTGTGCAGTGGCACGGCAATGGCGCCTGCCTTCACCACACCCAGCAGGCTAATCTGAAACTCGGGTCCGGACGGCAGAAACAGTACCACCCGTTCCCCTCTGCGCACACCCAGTTTTTTTAACCCGTTGGCAAACCTGTTAGTCAGATCGCTTAAATCATTAAAAGTATATATTTTTTTACTGCTGCCATCATCGCACAATAGGGCCGTCCGCTCGCCTTTACCTGCCCCGACATGGCGGTCAACACAGGTATACGCAATATTTACAGGCTCGCCCCTCACCCAGTCCAACTCTTTCTCTGTTTGTCCCCAGGTAAAAGTGTGGTAAGCCTGGTCATAATCGGCAAGGTTAAATGGTTCCTGCGGTGGTTGTTTTCTTGATGAGCCCGTGTTCATTTACCTGCCGCCCCCCCCTTGTAAACTCGAATTGTTAAGTATTTCCGGATCATAACCCAGTTGCATGGAAACAGATGTACACGTTTCCTTTAACACCGTAACCAGTCTTGAGATCCTCTCCAGAGTAAGCCTGGAGCCCGGACCTAAAATGCTCAAGGCGGCAATGGCCAGCCCGTTATGGTTATAGACCGGTGCAGCAATGCTCCTTACTCCTTCCACCAGTTCGTCGGCACTGATGGCAAACCCCTGCTGGCGAACCTTTTCCAGGTGGGAAAGCATTTGGTTGATATCCGTTATCGTGTTGACGGTGTTCTGCGGCATGCCGTTTCTTTCTAGCACACCAATGGCGTTTTCGTTAGCCAGTGCGGCCAGCAGCACCTTACCATCGGCAGTACAGTGCACCTGACTGCGCAAACCAAGGTTGACGGTAATGGCCTCCGGAGAATGCTCCCTTTCCAATGCCAGAACCTCGTCACCGTCTAGAACCGCCAGTTGCACTGTTTCTCTCGATATCTCTACCAGTTCATGCATATACGGAATAGCTACTTTGCGAAAATCAAGGCTGTCCAGCACCTTCATGCCCAAATAGACCATTTTCATCCCTAACCTGTAGCGTTCGGTACCTGGATCCTGTTCGGCAAACCCGTAGGCCTGCAGGGTGGTAAGAAACCTGTGCACCGTGCTTTTATGCAGGCTCAGCAACTGCCCCAGTTCCGTGCAGCCGTAGCCGTCGGGCTTTTGTCCCAAGGTTTCTAGAATTGCCAGCGCCCGTTCCACTGAGTGAACCGGTTTTTCCAGGGAACGTTCAACCATTAAATAGCCTCCTTTGATGACCAAACATAGATGTCGCATTTTAAACTAACTATTCTGATAATTCAACTTATTAATCATAACCGCTGAACGCTTGTGAAGGCAAAGAATATGCCCCCAACCGTCTTTTTTAATGGTTGAAACGCGGTTTTATTCCGTCGCGCGGCCCGGTTCGTCTTCAATGACGCCATACATAAAAAGCCCGATTAGCTGCTTAACCGCGCCTTCAAAAGTCATTTCATTGTTTAATATAAACTCGGGATTGATTACCGCCTGTACTGAAGCCGAAAGGGCCGCCGCCAGGATTCGGGGGTCGGTTTCCCGCAGGCCCTGGTTATTTTTAGTGACCAGCAATTTGACAAAATTCTGTTGGATCTTTTCCGCCCGAAAACGTTCCACCTTGGCCCACAACTCCGGGTAATAGCGTCTGAGATCATCCAGCACCTGCATATTATTCAGAAGAATTCCGTGTTGGGTAATAAAGCTGATGATGCCGGTAAGTACTTCGGCCGGCTTTTGACCGGAATTAATAATCTGTTCCAGTTGGCCCGCCATGTAGTTCATAAACCTGTCTAGCAGGGCTTCCACTATCTGATCCTTGCTGCTAAAGTGACGATAAATTGTCCTTTTGCTTACCCCCGCATGGGCAGCCAGTTCATCTACGGTCACCCGGTAAAAACCCCTGGTGCGGGAAAGTTCCGCCAAGGCCGTAATTATTTGTTCCCGCTTATTCAAAACTTACACCACCTTGCTTAACCGCTTATTAAACAATCTTTTTCTTAAACTTTAGTATACTCAGCGTCAACAGTACCACCGAAAACATTAGCAGCGAAGTGACCTGCCCCACCAGGTATGGGAAGCCAATCCCTTTTAACACTATGCCCCTGATTATATCCAAGTAATAGGTCAGGGGAATCAGCGTGCTTAAATAATAAATGAACTGCGGCATGGCGTCCCGGGGAAACATGAAACCGGAAAGCAGTATACTGGGCAGCATGAAAAAGAATGACATCTGGAAAGCTTGCATCTGGGTCTTGGCAATATTAGAAATTAAGATGCCCAGGCCCAGCGAGGCGGTGATGAAAAATAGGGTCAACACGTATAATTCCAGCAAGCTCCCTCGAATGGGCACGTGGAAAACAATTACCCCCACCAGCAGTGCCACTGTGATTTGCAGATAACCCAGGACTATATAAGGAAGGATTTTACCGATCATCAGTTCATAGGCTCTAACCGGCGTAACGATTAACTGTTCCAGGGTACCCCTTTCACGCTCCCGCACGATGCCCATGGAAGTCATAATCACCATAGTCATGGTGACAATAACCCCTAAAATAGCGGGCACCATGTAATAGGCGGTGATGCCGTCCGGGTTGTACCAGGGCCGCACCCTGATGTCATATGGAGGCCCGCCGATGGCTTTTCTTTGGGCCAATATCTCCTGGGATTTGATTAAACCAATGGAGTTGGCTATGGCTATGGCCTGGTTGGCTACCATGTTATCGCTGGCGTCCACGATTACCTGCACCTGGGCGGGAGTGCCCCGCTTGACGCTGCGATCGAAGTCAGGCGGGAAAATGATGCCCACCTTGGCTTTACCACTGTCAATGGCTCCGTTGACTTCGTCGTAACTTGCCGCTGTCGAGGCGATGTCAAAGTACCCCGAAGCGCCGAAGGAATTCAGCAAATCCCGGCTTTCGGGGGAAAGCGACTGGTCGAACACCACGGTGGGTATATGCTTGACCTCAGTCTGAATGGCATAACCAAAAAGCAGCAATTGCACCAGCGGAAGCATGAAAATCAACCCCAGGGTCATCCGATCCCTGCGCATCTGCAGAAATTCCTTGTATAGAATAGCCAATATCCTGCTCATTAACCCACATCCTCTTAAGCAAACTTCCAACCTCTAACTTCTAACTTCATAAGTTGGGGACATTCCCCGAAAGGGGTGTGTCCCCTTTCAGCTTGGCCAGGGCGATAAAGACGTCTTCCAGCGAGGGCGTAATGGACCGTGGTTCACTCCCGGTAGACTCCTGCAGCACCGGCCGGTGGGACTCGTTTGCCAGCAGCACGTGCAGCAATGGTCCGTGCACGGTGCATTCTTTTACATAGGGTAGATTCTCGATTTCGTCCAGCCTATTCATTGCGTCGGGTAGTTCCAGTTCCACCAGATGCCCGTCGATTACGTTTTTCTTCAAATTATCCGGAGTATTCACTGTCATTAACCGCCCGACAGAAATAAAAGCAATTTTATCGCAGTATTCGGCTTCATCCATAAAATGGGTGGTCACCATCACCGTGGTTCCGGCAGCGGCCATCCGCTGAATAATTTTAAAAAACATCCGTCGACTGATCGGGCTGACTCCACTGGTGGGTTCATCCAGGAACACAATGGCGGGTCTGGATATTATGGCACAGCCCAGGGCCAGCCTCTGCTTCCAACCGCCGCTAAGGTTGGCGGTTAATTCTTCTTCACGACCGCTAAGCCCGGCCATGACCACCATTTCCCGTACCCGGCCTTTTAACTCCCGGCGCGGTACACTGTACAGGCCGGCATAAAAATTTAAGTTTTCTTCCACAGTAAGATCCTCATAAAGACTGAACTTCTGGGACATATAACCGATCCTCTTTTTGATCTCTTCGGTTTCGCGAACTAGGTCGTATCCCAGTACGCTGCCCGAGCCGGAAGTAGGTTCCAGGATACCACACAGCATCCGGATGGCAGTGGACTTGCCGGCGCCGTTGGGCCCTATAAATCCGTATATTTCCCCGGGCTTAATATTCAGGTTCAAACGATCCACAGCGGTAAAACTGCCGAAGGTCCTGGTCAGTTCACTTGTAGTTACCGCGTATTCCATCAAACCACCTCGTTGCTACCTGGAATTTCTTTAAACGTTGGTTGTAGTGGGCGCGGCGCTCCGGTGATATCGCTACGCTCTCTCTTGCAATTCTTATTGTTGTGATTGGAGCAGGTTATTGTTACCGCATGGCATAAACTGCTTAACCGTTTGGCAACGCCCTAAGCAGCCATGAATTCGGGGCTATGACGGGCTAATCAACGCACCCAGGTGCACCGTTCGCTCCGAATATCACCAGATCGCCGCGAGAGCTGGTTTTTCACCTCTTGCGGGTGCCCGAATTAATAATTGTATGGGTATGCGTAAACCAGGCACCCGCAAGGGGTGCCCCTACGATTCATAACTCTCTGGTTCAGCCAGGGAAATGAAGACCTCTTCCATGGATGGGGATATTTCCCGAATGCTGACAACAGGAACGTTTTTTTCGGCCAGGCGGCGCTCGATAGCTTGCCGGGCCACCGCGATGTCATCCACCACCACCCGGTACTTGTCACCGTAGAAAGAGTAATCCAGGGTTTCGGCCAGGCCGCTGAACATTTCCGGATCCCGGGTGTCCACCCGGACTTCCAATACCTGGTACCGGAAGCTCTTTTTCAGGTTGGCCGGTGAGTCCACCGCCGTTACCCGACCCCGATCCATAAAAGACACCACTGTACATAAATCGGCCTCGTCCATATAGGGAGTTGAAACCAATATGGTCATACCTTCCCGGTTCAAACGGTACAAGATCTTCCAGAATTCCTTGCGTGATTCAGGATCCACACCGTAAGTCGGCTCGTCCAACACCAGCAGGGCGGGCCTGGTTACCAGGGAGCAGGTCAGGGCCAGTTTTTGTTTCATCCCCCCGGAGAGGTTATCGGCAAACCGGCTCTTAAACATGATTAGTCCGGTCAGTTCCAAAATTTCATCAGCCCGATGGGCAATGGTTTTCCTGTCCAGCCCGTACATGGAACCAAAAAAATTAATATTCTCCATCACCGTGAGGTCTCCGTACAGACTGAACCGTTGAGGCATGTAGCCCAGGTGTTCCCGAGCCTGCTCCAGTTTACCCGGCGTTTCCCCCATTAACCTGACTTCCCCGTTATCGGGCACCGCCAGCCCGCAAACCATGCGCATCAGAGTGGTCTTGCCAGCCCCGTCGGGGCCTACCAGCCCAAAAATATCCTGTTTTTTGACGTTAATGCTCACTTCGTCAACTGCCTTGACGGCACCAAAAGATTTACTAAGTCCTGTAACGTTAATCATGGTTTAGTCCCGAATACCACGTCCGCAGGCATACCGGGCTTGAGCACCCCGTCGGTGTCCTGTACCCTAATTTTGACCCCAAAAACAATATTGGCCCGTTCTTGTTTGGTCTGGATTGTCTTGGGTGTGAATTCTCCTTTAGAGGCAATCTCCTCAATAATCCCGGTAAAAACCTCGTCACCGCCGCTTACGGTAAAGGTAACCTGCTGACCCAGCTTGACGTGCGGTAAGTCGTCGGTGGGGATATACACCCTAATCCACATATCGGATAAGTCGGCAATGGTCACCACCGGCGTACCGGGGTTAACATATTCACCCACTTCATAGTTCCTGGACAGTACCTTGCCGTCGATAGGGGCAATTACTTTCAGATCCTCCAGCACTGCTTCAGTCGCCTTTAAAACAGCCTTGCTGCGCTCAACCTCAACCCGGGCAGCGTTAACCTGCTGGGGCCGACTGCCCGATTCTAAAAGGCTCAGCCTGACCCCGGCGGCTTCGAGCTGGTTGGCGGTAAGTTTTTGCCTGTTGGCTGCGTTTTCGTACTCCGATTGGGGTATGGCCCCGGCTTCATATAGGGTCTGCAGTCGCTTAAAATCGGTGGAGGCCTGTTCATAATGCACCTTGGCCGTGTCTAGAGTCAAAGCGGCCTCATCTATTTCCTGGCCCCGGGCTCCGGACTGCAGGTCAGCCAGGGCAGCTTCGGCTTTTAAAACAGTCAGGGCGTCCCGCTCCCGCTGCGCTACCAGTTCGTTGCGGGAAAGCTCGGCCACCAATTGCCCCCGGGACACCGTATCACCGGCTTTAACGGCCACGGTTTTAATGGCCCCTTGAATTTTTGCACTCAGGTCAACAGTGGTAGTTTCTATGGTACCGGTGGCCTCAATGGAGCCAGAGTCCCGGTTCCGGTAATTATGGTAACCCCAATACCCCCCGGCGGACAGCAGCACAACCACCAACACCAAAGCAATACGTTTTTTTTTGTCCATGTATTCCCTCCGCCCCAAATAGTTAGTTAGTAAACTTTTTATTTGGAAAAAACCAGGTAAACTAAAGCACCTAATCTAGTTTACCTGGTGACATAATAGCACTACCAGACACTGTTGACAATACCCTTAATTGCATGCCTGTATGTTTCTTTTAACCCCAGGCAATACTGCTGTAATAAAGAAGACTTGGTTCAGGTGGGGTTTTGACCCATACGTTGGGGACATTCCTGGCCCCAGAGAAATACCGAAACTTCAGCAGGTGTGTCCCCTTTCCTTATGCAGGAGGGGTCTTACAGGCTGTGCGAAGGTAAATTGGGATTGAAACGGGGGCGTAATACCAATGAACAGAGAGTCATTTGATTTAAGCTGCGTGGAAGAGAACATTTGCTGGGACGTTAATTTGGAACGTGAATTTATGAGGCCCAGGCGAACTGGGTACTCTTTTGTCATCGACCTGTGCGACGGGATTCCCCGGTTGGCTCTGTACCGGATGAAAATAAACCACAGCACCAGCACCACCCTAAACAGGCAACCACCCCGGGGATTACTGGTAAAGGCAATTACCAACCGAAACGGTAGTATGAGTGCTGACAATATATATCCCATAGATGACGAAGTACGTAAATGGATTGAACAAAATCTGTTAAATACCAAGTCTTAAGCAAGTTTTTTAAGCAGCCCTAGTTGGGTGCCGTTGAATAAAGATAAAAACATTCAGAGATAATAATTTGAAAATCATGATGGGGGTATTTTATGTTTAAACATGATAAGAATCTGTTGGAGATGGTTCGGGTGGAGCGCCCTAACCCGCAATATGCAGCTATGTTACAAGAGCAGTTGGGTGGGCCGCAGGGAGAATTGAAAGCCGCCTTACAGTACATTTCCCAAAGTTTTCGTATAAAAGACCCGGAAATTAAAGACTTGTTCATGGATATCGGCTCTGAAGAACTGAGCCACATGGAAATGGTCGCTACTGCAGTAAACCTGTTAAACGGCCATGATATTGACATGCAGGGTACCCAGCCGGCCGGCAATATCGAAGCCAACGTACTTACCGGCCTGTCCCCTTTTTTGACCAATGGTTCCGGGTTTCCTTTTACAGCTGCCTACGTCAATGTGACCGGTGATTTACCGGCAGACATCCTCTCAAACATCGCTGCCGAACAAAGAGCCAAGGTAGTATATGAGTACTTACACCGCCAGATTGCAGATCAACACGTCAGGCAAATGATCGATTTCTTGTTAAACCGGGAGGAAGCCCACAATACGCTTTTCCGGGAAGCTTTCCAAAAAATCCAGGATACCGGTTCAAACCGTGACTGGGGCGTGGATGAAGACGCCCGCCTTTATTTTGATTTATCCAAGGGCGGCAACTACTTTAATATTGGCAAACCGCAACCACCAAGCTTTCAGAACCCTGATCTAACACAATAAAAAACACCCATTTAAATCGCAAATCAGCATACCCGCAAGGTTTGATATGCTCCCCCTGTGGTAGACAGTTTGAAAAACAAAAACTGTCTACCACGAGGAGGAGCTTTTTTTATGGGTCGCAAAGGCAAAATATCAGGATCAGAAAAGATTGCAACGATTGAAAAATATCTCCGTGGAGAAGATTCATTAAATCATTTAGCCACCGTACTTGATGTTCACATTTCATCTGTCCAACAATGGCTTCAGACTTATCAATCATTAGGGCCAGAAGGACTACTTAGTGCATCCAAGAATAGCGCCTATCCCGCAGAATTAAAAGATGCAGCGGTCAAAGATTATCTGGTTGGCGCTGGCTCTTACATGGAGATATGCAAGCGCTATGGGATTAAATCAACTCGTCAACTACGTCACTGGGTGATGAAGTATACTGGTCATGAGACGTTGAAAAGCTCAGGGACAGGAGGAGTAGCCGCCATGACCAAAGGACGAGCAACAACTTTCGATGAACGAGTTGAAATCGTTAAATACTGCATTGAACATCAATCCAATTATGCTGAAACAGCCCAGAAATTTCAGGTATCCTATCAGCAGGTTTATTCCTGGACAAATAAGTACTTA
>LADP01000040.1 GCA_000961575.1 Peptococcaceae bacterium BRH_c8a | reverse complement strand
TTTTGGCCATTGAATTAACTAATGTCCGTGGTACCTGGCGCATCAACATCCTCGCAATTAGAATACGCTCCGGAACCCCCTATGCACGACTCCTTGAACTGCCATACAGGAGAGAGGGAGCCGGACAAACACCCAGCGGTTCAAAGCTAACACCAGGCCAGGGGAACTGACTTAAATAGAAGCGACCCACAAAGGTCCTACAGGAGATGACAGAACTAACCTCAATGGCCTATAAACATTGTCACACGGGCATCAGTTAAAAGTAAACAAAATAACTTCTGATAATGCAAATTTATAAAATTATCAAAGAACAATATTCCCAGTTAATTTATGGTAATTAGTAAGGTTTATAACTGGAATTTTATCTCTAAGAACCTTACAAAAACTATTATACGAGGAGATTTGAGCATGAAAAAGGCGTCTCTCAATGACGAGTTTGAAAGAGAGAAGGAGAAACTCAACAGACTGGCCGATGAAGCCTTAAAAAATGGCATTCCCCTCACGCAAGATGAGGCATTTATGAAACAGAACCGCAAGGTTGACGAATTGGTAGTGAAAATAATTCAGAAGAGTGAACGGCTTAAAAAAAAGCAGCAGGAACGATAAGTCAAACAACCCGATAGCGCTTCGTTAAAGAGGCGCTATTTTTTATGGAGGTGATTGTATATTGGAAGTCAAGATCAACCGGGAAATCCGGGATTATACCGAGAGTTTATTTTTTGGACTGTCCATGCGGCAGTTCATTTTTTCTGTTTTGGCTGTCATCGTGGCCATCGGCATCTACTTTGGCCTGCGAAACTTCTTCGGCACGGAAACCGTAAGCTGGATGTGCATTTTGGGGGCCGCCCCCTTTGCCGCCCTCGGCTTTATTCAATATCACGGCATGACGGCAGAGCAGTTTTTATGGGCTTACGTCAAATCCGAATTTCTCATGCCCAAGCGTCTAACCTTTTACCCGACCAATATCTACTATGAAGCCCTGAAACCCGCCCTGGAAAAACACGAAAAGGAGGAAGGAAAACGCCATGATTAAGACCCTGCAAAAAATCATGAAGCAGGACAAGGAGAAGTTTGTTGTCCCCAAAGGCGTACAGCAGGCCATCCCTATCCGCGCCATCTGGCCGGACGGGATTTTTCAGGCAGGGAATAAGTTTTCCAGAACCTTTCGCTTTGAGGATATCAATTATGCCGTGGCTTCCAAGGAGGACAAGGAAGCCATGTTTCTGTCCTATTCAGAGCTTTTAAACTCCCTTGACAGTGGAGCCACCACCAAGATCACCATCAACAACCGGCGCTTAAATAAAGCCGACTTTGAAAGCTCCATTTTGATACCCCTCCGGGGGGGAGACCCCTTGGACGAGTACCGCAGGGAATACAACCGGATGCTTTTGGAGAAGGCCACGGGCGCAAACAGCATCGTGCAGGACAAATACGTCACCGTGTCGGTAATGAAAAAGAGCATTGAGGAAGCACGAAACTACTTTTCCCGCATCGGCACAGACCTCATCACCCACTTTTCCCACCTGGGTTCCAAATGCGTAGAGCTGGACGCTACCGACCGCCTCAGAATCCTGCATGACTTTTTCCGCCCCGGTGAGGAAACGGACTTTCGCTTCGACCTGTCCGAAACCATGAAAAAGGGGCATTCCTTTAAGGACTACATCTGCCCCGACACCTTTGAGTTTGAACGCGACCATTTCCGCATGGGCAGCAGATTCGGGCGCGTTATTTTCCTGCGCGAGTTTGCCAGCTTCATCAAGGACAGCATGGTGTCCGAACTGTGCGACTTAAACCGCAGCATAATGCTATCTTTGGACATTATCCCTATTCCCACGGACGAGGCCGTGCGGGAGGTGGAAAATCGGCTGCTGGGCGTAGAAACCAACATCACCAACTGGCAACGAAGACAGAATCAAAATAACAACTTTTCCGCCGTTGTGCCTTACGACATGGAACAGCAAAGGAAAGAGAGCAAAGAATTTCTGGACGATCTGACCACGCGCGACCAGCGCATGATGTTCGCCGTCCTCACGATGGTGCATATCGCAGACAGCAAGGTGCAGCTTGACAGCGACACGGAAACCCTGCTGACCACGGCCAGAAAGCATCTGTGTCAGTTCTCCCCCCTGACCTATCAGCAGATGGACGGCCTGAATACGGCCCTGCCCTACGGCTTGCGAAAAATCCATGCCATTAGGACCCTGACCACCGAAAGCACCGCGGTGTTCATCCCCTTTCGGGCGCAGGAAATTTCTCACAGCGGCGGGATTTACTACGGGCAGAATGTGATCTCAAAAAATATGATTATCGCCAACCGCAAGCTGCTGCTTAATGGAAACAGCTTCATCCTGGGCGTTTCCGGCTCCGGCAAATCCTTCACGGCCAAACGGGAAATCGTCAATCAGATGCTTGCCAGCGACGACGACATCATCCTCATCGACCCGGAACGGGAGTATTCGTCGCTGGTCAAGGCGATGGGAGGCGAAATCATCCACATTTCTGCTACCTCAAAAAATCACATCAACGCAATGGATATGAGCAAGGATTACGGTGACGGCGCAAACCCGGTCATCCTGAAATCTGAATTCGTCCTGTCCCTGTGCGAACAGCTTATCGGCAGGCAGAACTTGGGCGCAAAGCAAAAATCCCTGATCGACCGCTGTACAGCCAACGTGTATCGCAAGTACCTGCAAAGCAATTTCAAGGGAAAACCGCCCACTTTGCAGGACTTCCACGGGGAGCTTATGAAGCAGACGGAGCCGGAGGCCCAGGAAATCGCTCTGGCCATCGAGCTTTTCACCTCCGGCAGCCTGAACACCTTTGCCAAGCCCACCAATGTGGACGTAACCAGTCGCCTGGTTTGCTACGACATATTGGACTTAGGCAAGCAGCTTCTGCCTATCGGGATGCTGGTGGTGCTGGACAGTATCCTGAACCGCATCACGCAGAACCGGGCCAAAGGGAAAAACACGTTTATTATCATCGACGAAATCTATTTGCTCTTTCAGCATGAGTACAGCGCCAATTTCCTGTTCACGCTCTGGAAGCGTGTCAGGAAGTACGGGGCGTTTTGCACGGGCATCACCCAGAACGTGGATGATCTTTTGCAGAGCCACACGGCCCGCACCATGCTGGCCAACAGCGAATTTATTGTCATGCTCAACCAGGCTTCTACGGACAGAATGGAGCTTGCCAAGCTCTTAAACATTTCCGACCTCCAGCTCTCGTACATTACCAACGTGGACGCGGGCAACGGTCTCATCAAGGTGGGCAGCTCCCTTGTGCCTTTCACCGATCAATTCCCGCGCAACACCAAGCTCTACCGCCTGATGACCACCAAGCCGGGCGAACAGGCGCAAGGCTGAATGAGTTTGCCCAAACACAAACGGCTGGCCCTACGGCCAGCCGTTCATTCATTCTATGAAGGAGAAAAATACAATGGAAACCATCCGGTTTGCAGATAGAGAACACAAGACTTTTTTAACCGAAATGCTTGCCAAAACCCGCAATAACGACGTCTATCACCAAGCATTTTTTTATGCAATGGGAATCTGCGCAGAAACCAGGCGGAACATTCATAGCCTTTTTAATTTCAAGGAGAACGGCATCAAATTCGAGGGCCTTGCTTCGGCCTGGCAGACGGGCGGAACCCGCCGTTTGTGTCGCCTGGCCTTTAATTTATGGAACGGCTGGACAGAGGAAGGAAAAGAGCAGTTTTCCGCACCCTACGAGTTGTTTGATTGCTGCTTTGCTCCTTACTTTTTTGAACCATCCGGCTGCGCTATCCTGAATATTGCCAGAGTTTGGAACGCACCATGACCCATTTTTCCGCAAAGGCGCGGTAGCAACCGGAGAAACCCCAGGAGGTACGCACATTGAAAGAGATCAAAACCAAATCCACCATCAAGGACATTAAGGTGCTGGACAAAACCGCTGATTTAACCCTCCGGGCGAAAAATGCCTTTATCCGTACCAAGGAACAGGCCGAACAGACGCAGCAAACAGGCCATGACAATTTTGTGGAGTACGCCGGAGATAAAATCAAGGAAGGAACTCAAACTGTTGCCCGTGAAATCGGCCATGCCGCAAGGCATCAGGGCAAAAAGGCGCTTCAAAAAATCAAGGAGGGTCGCACGTCGAATACGAATTCTTTCAATGAGAATACAGCAAAGCAGGCTCCCAAAACCGGGACCAACTCAGGGGCCGAACAGAAAGCCATCCCTTCCCAGACAAAACCGGCAGGACATCAACGAGCTTCCCAACTACAGACAAAACTGCCGACACAGCGTAAAGCCGCTCAAGCCAAAGAAACTGTCAAGCGGAAATATACCCTGTCTAAAACAAATGAATTAGCGAAACGGCGGTTCGTTCAAAGCAGGGTGAAAACGCGGTTTTACCTAAACAGAAACATACGGACGGCTCAAAGCAAAATCGTACAGGCCGTCCAAAGCCCTATTTATAGATCATCCGAAAAAGCAATATGGCGCACCACTCCGCCGAATATGAGCGGCCCAGGCCGCACCGTTCGGCAGTCTGCCCGTCCTGGCGGTAAAGCCGTAAAGCAAACTGCTACAGACACGATTAAAACGGCGCAAAAATCAATCAAAACTGCCGCGCAAACTGCCAAGACAGGCATGAAAACCTCTCAGGCGGTGGCTAAAGCCGCATCCAGAACCGCGCAGGCAAACGCAAGGGCGGCACAGGAAGCCACCAAGTTCACCATCCGTATGATAAAAATGGCGGTCAAAGCCACCGCCGCACTGGTTAAAGCGATGATTACCCTTGTAGGCGCAGGCGGGGCTGGCCTTGCCCTATTTTTAATTGTAATTGCCATAGCCGCTCTGGTATCATCTCCTTTTGGCATCTTCTTTTCCGACGAGAACAAGGACGCAGGGGTAACGCCCATTTCCCATGTGGTACAGGATGTAAATGCCGAATTTGCTGCCAGAATTGAGAACATCAAAGACAGCCATAACAACGTGAACCGCGTGGAGATCCACTACTCAGGCAGCGCCGACAATATTCGCGTGGACAATTGGATGGACGTTGTGGCTGTGTTTGCCGTCAAGACTGCAATGGATGAAAACGGTATGGACGTTGCAACCATCGACACCACCCGGATCGGCCTTATCAAGTCCGTGTTTTGGGATATGAACCTGATTGACTATTATGTGGAAACCATCGAGTATTCAGACGGCGAAACCACTACATATGAACACATTTTGCATATCATCATTACCAGCAGGACCGCCGAGAAGCAGGCCGATGAATATGGCTTTACCGATGACCAAAAGAACATCATGGAAGAAATGCTGTCCGGACAGTTCCGGCCTCTGATGTACTCCCTGCTTGGATGGACAGCGATACGGGCCTAACACCCGAACAGCTTGAAAACCTGTACCATGACTTGCCGGAAGATGAATTGGGCGCGGAATCCTCCGGCTGGCCCTAGCCCGTCTGGGCGACCCCTATAGCCAGCCGAAGGCCAGGCAAGGCAGCTAAACTGATTGCAGCTACCTCGCGTAATGGTGCTATCGACAAATGGGCATTTCTATCCCCCGCACGGCGGCAACCCAGGGTAAATACTGTGTGGACAACGGCTTGACCATCCGTAAATCCGATCTTGTACCGGGCGACCTTGTATTCTGGAGCTATGAGAGTAACGGTGAGTTTATGGATATCACCCATGTTGGCATCTATGCCGGCAATGGCATGGTGGTGGATGCTTCATCCACCCGTGAACAAGTGGTGTATCGCAATTTATATGACGCCGATAAACAGGTGCTTTACGGCAGGCCACATATTTTTTAATATGACCTGTCCCGTAGGAAATCAAACAAAATAAATTAGAGCTAAATCATACGAAAGGTGGAAAAAGGGATGAATTTAGAAAAATTAAGGGAGACGGAATATAGAAAGTGTGCGGTTTTACTGGCTGAATTGCTTGACTTGGACGCAGGTATAGAAGAAAAAATTGAAAAATGCTTTAACCGCATGGGAATCAAAAACTTTTTTCAGCACCTTGAATCGGCGGACTTAGCCCCTGAGACTTCCGAGAAACTGCAAAGTATACAAACCTTAATTGACATATTGGATAACAAAAGGGGGGCGGGCATAACATGCGGCAAGACCCACGGCATACCGAGAAATTTCTAAAAGGGCTGACAACATTAACAGGACTGCCCTACAAAAAGGTTCGGCAGTATGTAAAACAAAACAATCCCTTTAACATCTTAGAACATCCCCGCATTATGGAACCAAATGAAAAACAGCTTGAGAAGATCGGACTGCTTAACGAGTTCATTGCCTCTTATAACGTTTTGAAAATCTATGAAAGCAATGAGAAAATCACGTTCAATTCAGCAACCGTAGCAGGTCAATATTTTTTAGCCCTCTTAGGGGGTATGAAGGATAAGGAAAGATTTATGGTTGCTTTTTTAGACAACGGCAATAACATAATCGAAACAAAAACCATGTCGGAAGGGAGTGTTGGACAAACTGCAGTTTATCCAAGAGAGATATTAAAATATGCTTTGGCCTGTGATTGCAAATCAATGATTTTAGCCCATAATCATCCCGGAGGCTCCAATAATTTTTCACCGGAAGATAGAGCATTGACACAAAGAATTGTTGATATTTTTCATCCTCTTGAGATCAAAGTTCTGGACCACATCATTGTGTACGGCACAAGCTATTCTTCTATGGCAGAAAGAGGAATTATTCCTTACCAGTGCAAAAGTACAGCAAATTATGAAGTAATCGCATTAAGCGCAATGCTGGTAGAAGAAAAACGGAATAGATTTCAATATACACGCTAAATTTAACTATGGCAAACCCAATGAAAAGCAATTTAAAAGCGTGATACAAAAATATATTGATGGCGATTAGCTGTTAAGAGGAAC
>LADP01000012.1 GCA_000961575.1 Peptococcaceae bacterium BRH_c8a | reverse complement strand
AAATACCGAAACCATCGTTGCCGAAGAAGCCTATGATGGATTTTATGCCGTTTGTACGAACCTCGAAGGTAGTGCTCAGGAAATCATCCGGATTAACCAGCGGCGCTGGGAGATTGAAGAATGTTTCCGGATTATGAAAAGCGAGTTTAAAGCCCGGCCGGTGTACTTAAGTCGCGAGGATAGAATTAAGGCACATTTTACTACCTGCTTTATGTCCCTCATCATTTATCGATTGTTGGAAAAGAAACTAGGAAATAAGTTTACATGCAGTGAAATCATCAACGGATTAAAAGAAATGAATTTCTATGAGATTAAGGGCGAGGGGTATATACCGACCTATACAAGAACCGAATTTACTGATGCACTACATGAATCTTTTGGTTTTCGAACGGATTACGAGATTATAAAAAAGACACTGATGAAAAAATTTTTTAGCATAACTAAAAAATAAAAATATTACTCACTTTTTTGTAGTGCAAAAAAGCTTGAAAACCCTGCAAATACAGGGTTTTCAAGCTTTTTCATGGTTTATAACTGTTAAAGACAGGATTATAGCACATAACCCTGCTTGGAGCAAGGAAAGTTGACAAAATGGCCTAAAATAGGTTTATACGTTGATATACATTACAGGGCCGAAGTGTCTAAGATGACACGCCGGCCCCAGGTCCCACCGTACTAATTACTTTTTTGACGCTCTTTTCAAACTTGGGCCGGGCCAACATGACCACCCGACCGCAACCCGTGCATCTGATGCGAAAGTCAATCCCTGTTCGCATGACCTCCCATTCGTCGGTACCGCAGGGGTGTTGCTTGCGCATCTTCACAATATCACCTATATAATATTTTACAAGCATAACAAGCCTCCTGTATGCCCGCCGTTCTTAAATAGAATGAAAGCTTGACCCATAAGCAGAGGGGTGTTCCCATTCCTTATTCCAGCAAAAAAGCCGCGTAGCCGCGAACAGCCATGTATAAATCAGCTTTATGACTCACCTCAAAGGGTGAATGCATTCCTAGGAGCCCAACACCGCAATCTACCACATCCATGCCATGGGCAGCCATCATGTATGCTATTGTACCACCGCCGCCCTGATCCACCTTGCCTAACTCTCCGGTCTGCCAGATTACATTCCGGCTGTTAAAAATCCTTACCACCCGGGATAAAAACTCAGCGTGGGCATCATTTGAGCCGTTCTTACCCCTGGCCCCGGTGTACTTGGTTACTACCAACCCGCAACCGAGGCGGGCAGTGTTATCCTTTTCTACCGTGTCTGCAAAACCGGGATCCAAGGCCACGTTAACGTCGGCAGACAAGCCAAAGGAGGCGCTTAGTGAACGACGTAATACAAGCTCATTGTAATTTCCAGTGCTTCGTTCCACCAGTTCAGCTATAAAATCTAAAAACAAACTGGACTGCATCCCTGTATTACCCACGCTGCCAATTTCCTCTTTATCTGCAAAAATTGCCACTGCAGTACGCGATGGGTTAACAACACCAGCTATGGCCACTAGCTGTGCATAAGCGCAAACCCGGTCGTCCTGGCCGTAGGCACCTACTAAAGAACGATCAAAACCAACGTCCCGTGGGGGTATGGCCGGCACCAGTTCCAGCTCTGCGGTTACCAGGTCACCTTCAGTTAACCCGTATTTATTGTGCAAAAGCAGCAAAATATTCTCTTTGACCCGGTTCTTGATTTCGGCATCTCCCGCCGGCAGGCTACCACAAAGAGCCCTTAATGTTTCACCGGGGAACGCATCATTTACTTTTTTATCCATCTGCTCCTTGGCCAGGTGCGGCAGTAAGTCAGTAATGGTAAACACCGGGTCGCCGGGTTCTTCGCCCACCCGGATCTCCATCCCCGAACCGTCACCGCGATAAACAACGCCATGCAACGCTAGTGGTAAAGCCAGCCAATGGTACTTTTTAATTCCTCCGTAATAATGGGTTTTCAATAGGGCCAAACCTTCATCCTCGTAAAGAGGGTGCACCTTTAGGTCCAGGCGCGGGCTATCCAGATGGGCGCCAATTGCGTTAAACCCTTCGGTTACCGGCCGTTCACCCATTACCGCTAGCAGCACTGATTTGCCCTTCACCAAGCGGTAAATCCTATCCCCGGGCTTTAGAGGACTGTTGACACTGTCCAGGGCAACAAACCCCTGGCTTTTGGCGTGTTCTACAACCAGGGCAGCGGATTCCCTTTCTGTTTTAGCCCGGGCCAAAAAGCTTTTATAATCCTCGGCTATATTCATAACTTCCTGTTTTTCCTGTTCGGTTAAATGATCCCAAACCGTTTTCTTGTTATATGCAAGAACGCTTTGTTCAACCAATGTATTACCCCTTTCAATACCCAATTACTCAGGAGTCAGGAAATTATGACTCCTGATTCCTGAATACTAAACTTAATCATAGTATTCACGCTAAGCGTTTAAATAAAGCGTGCCGGTTTTGTAAGAAGTGGCCAACCGGGAAACTGTAGCTTCAAGAATTCTACCGCTGACTGGGCATAAGGTAAAACCACGGATCCTGTTACAGCCTGGCTTAAAAAACCGCTTTGCACATCGCCGGTAACCGCGCCCGCCGAGTACATGGGGTTCAGCAGGGCAGCGGCAATAATTATTACCAAGCCCCCCCGGGCCAGGCCCAGTATCAGGCCCCCTACTCTATCCAAAGGGCCCAGTATTGAATGGGACGCAGCACCTGATATGGCACGCATCATTATATTTACTAATATATAAACCGCCAGTGCCAGAATAACAAAAGAAAGCAGTTCTAGAATTGACCCGGCCATTTCCCGGGCGGCAATGGCTGCGTAATCAGTTACCATATCTCCAAGTAGTTGCTCACTGCCCGGGCCCGACCCGGGCAAATTCCCCGGAGCGATATTGTCCAGTGCACCATCAATCAATGCCTGAGGAAAACGTTCCAGTATAAAAACCGAGATAGATTCTCCCCAGTTCCACTGGTGATCCAGATAAACGGCTAGGTTTTTATACCCGGTAAAAGCCGCCGCCAGACCAAGTACCAGCCCCAGCAACCTGGCCACGCCAACGATAAAGCCGGCCTTTAAACCACGCCAGGCTGAAAGTGCAATAATTATAATTAGTGACCAGTCCAGCCAATTCATATTACCGCTCCTTAGTTTTCATTTTTTTCTATTAAATCTGCGTTTATTCCTTCTTTATACTATGCATTTATACTATTATACTTTAATTCTTTTAATAAATGGTAATAACGGATTTACCAGTAGGACAAACATCATTAGCAGCCCGGCATAACCGAATATCGGGTATATGGTACCAACTAAACGATCAAAATCCAGCCTGGCGAGGGGTAAAGCAAGCATCGTGCAGCCTACTCCGAACAATTTATATTTTAATGAGCCCGGTGGCGCAAAGCGGGCCGCTAGACCATGGGCGTTTGCCACAGCGGTAGTAAGTATGGCCAGCCAAATTAGTATGGCAACGGGAATTCTGAACATGTCCCCAATTTCTCCGGCCATAAAGAGTACAGGGACTTTGTAGTCGGCAATAGCTGGGTAAAGCTTAAGCTGGGCCAACAGCAGCACTCCGACAGCAATACCCAGCACAGCCCCACCCACAACACCACCGGCCACCGCCCTGCGGCTAGTCACTCTGTCGCCGAGCGTACTAAGCACAGCCAGCACCACGATCATATTATAGGATACGTATAACACACCGGATAAAAACCAATTACCTGGCGATACGAAAAATGAACTACTTATTCCTTCTGCGGGAGGGGTACTACTTTTACAAATTACTAGCACCAGCAGCGAAACAATAAAAATGGCAGCAATTTTTACCGGCACCAGCAAGGAATTGAACCGAATAACCCCGGCCATGCCCCCTGTTAACACCAAGTTGACAATAAGCAATAAAAATAAAACCCCTGGCCAGGCAGCGATTTTAAGATACTCACTAAAAACCGCTCCACTTCCCGACAGCATAACACTAAGACCCGCCAAAAGCATGGCCATGCTTAGCAAATCAAAAATTTTGGCCACCCATGGCGCAGTTAAATTGTTAATCAGCAGTAGGTAATTGCCCGTACTATATTTCACCGACAGGTAAAGAATGGACGCCCCCAGGTAAGCCAGAAGCATGGTGGCCACAATTACTCCCCAAAGCCCCTTAATACCGTAGACAGTGAAAAATTGCATAATCTCCTGGCCCGACGCAAATCCGGCCCCAATGACCGCCCCAACATACATGGCCGCAATTTTAAAAACAGATATGTTTCGCGCGGTTATAGACATATAAACCCCTCTCAGGAGTATTTATCTTCGCACAGCCTGTAAAACCCGTCCTCTTAGGTCGAGTTTAACAGTCTGTAAGCTCGAAATAAGTGCGACTAAAGTTCAGCGGTCAGGGGACACACCTCTGCTTACGGGTTAAGCTTTTGGGGTCAAGGAATGTCCCCAATTGATGGGTCAAAACCCCACCTGAACCAAGTCTTCTTTATTAATCATCATATTCACTAATTATTAAATTAAATACCCTGGAATATTTAACGGTCAGCTAGGGCATAAATATAATAATTGTTTGTTTTTAGGAGTGATAGGCTATGGCCATTGCCAATAAGATAATTAAAGACAATAAAAAACATCGCATCCACGTGCAGGATCCGCTGGCTGCCGAAAAGATTCATCAAGCGCTGATAGAAAAGCTGGCTTGCTGTTACGGGGAAAATATTGATGGGGTAGTGCTTCTATGTATCGGTACGGATAGATCCACCGGTGATTGTTTCGGGCCTCTGGCGGGAAGCCAGTTAAGCCTTGAAAGGCAGGATTTATTTCACATCTACGGAACACTTGATCAGCCGGTACATGCGGCTAATCTGCAAGATTATATTGAAACTATCAAAAAGACTTTTAGTAACCCCTTTATAGTAGCAGTTGATGCTTGCCTGGGCAGTATGGAAAATGTTGGATATATTAATATCTGCGACGGTCCACTACAACCCGGTGCAGGAGTTAACAAGTCGCTCCCACCGGTTGGTGACATTTACATTACCGGCATAGTTAATGTAGGCGGTTTCATGGAATATCTGGTATTGCAAAATACCAGGCTCAACCTGGTCATGAATATGTCACAAGTACTGGTGCAAGGATTATACAAAACGGCAACTGAATATGGTAAACAAAAAGCCCGAAGCTGTTAAAGCCGGGCTTTTTATTTGAGATTAAAAAACTGATTTAAATCGGCTGAGTCATTTCCATTGCATCTCTTTCAGTTTCATATCTGCGCATGTTTTTTCGATTACTTGCAAGCAATTCCTTAACCTCTTCATCACCAGTCTGTTCAAAATGATCATAGAACTGCCCTACCGCATAAAAATTATCCGGCACCAGGGGGCAGAGGATCTCATCCACTTCTTCTGCCAACGTTTTTACCATATCGGGGGGGGCAACGGGTACTGCCAAAATAATTTTTTTAGGTGAAAAAATATTTTTAATCGAGGCGATGGCAGCTTTAACGGTAAACCCAGTGGCTATACCATCATCGACCAGCAATATCGTCTTACCCTTGTGATACGGATAATCATCACTGCCACGGTATTTAATCATCCTTCGTTTGATTTCATCCACCTGCTCATTAACCAGCCCACTTATTTCTTCTCGGCTGATATTATAAACATCCATTACCATGTGATTCAAAAATACCGCGCCATCCTGGGTCACTGCCCCCACGGCAACTTCAGGATTAAAAGGGGCACCGACCTTGCGCGGAATGATTATGTCCAGAGGGAAACCCAGCTTTTCTGCCACCCCGGCAGCAACTACGACACCGCCCCGCGGTATCCCAAGTACCAAGGCGTCCTGAACATTATATTTAACTAATTCTTCCACTAATCTTTTTCCGGCTTCACGGCGATCCTTGTATAACTGCATCCCAACACCCCCTATCCCTATAAACGTTGCTGACTATATCTTAACAAAAAAGATACTATATCATGAGTTAAAATAAAAATAAATTTTAGTCAGGATCGGACGGTTTATCGATTACCATCCCTAAGCAGACACGTTTTTCCCCTCGTGTTTAAAACAACAGGAGCGTCCTTGAGACGCTCCTGCTAATGACTTAGTTTTAAAAATTACTTTCAGGTATTCATAATAATTCGAGCCGAAACCTCTTCCATTTGACTCCTGACTCCTGAGCTTATGCGACCTTTAAATTAATATGGAATACTTATCGGCATAATAGGCCAGGGGTATCACAATTAATATAGCGGGCAGCAGGTTTCCTACACTGATTTTTTTTATTTCCAGAATATTAGCAGCCACCCCTATAATTAACAAACCCCCGGTTGATGTTAACTGGCTAATTACAAAAGGATTTAGGATATCCTTAATTGATGTGGCCAATAAAGTAATCGTCCCCTGGTACAGTAATACAGAAAGTCCAGAGAAAAGCACCCCAATGCCCATTGTTGAAGCGAAAAAAATTGAACTTACTCCATCAAGCATTGATTTGGCATACAATGTGCCGGCATTTCCCGTCAGCCCGTCCTCAATTGACCCAACCACGGCCATAGCACCTACACAGAATATCAAACTGGAGGTGACAAAAGCATGAGCAACGTTTCCCCCATTACCGCCTACCCTCCGTTCAATAAACAAACCAAGCCGTTCGAGTTTATATTCAATCCTAAGTAATTCCCCGCAAATGCCTCCCACAGCCAGGCTAACGATGACCACCAGCATGTGCGTGCCCTGCAGAGCCATCTTGCCTCCTACCAGCAAAACAGCCAATCCAATACCCTGCATTACAGTATTTTTTATATTATTTGATATGCCCTTTTTCAAAAGCAACCCGATAATGGTGCCAATGCCGATGGCTATTGTGTTTACTATAGTCCCTGTCATAATTATTCTCCATATTTCTTTAATTGTTTCACGTGAAACAATTATTTTAATGTTAACTTGTTTAGTAACGAATGGAGATCTTCCGGGTTGTTGTACCTAATAACCAAGGCCCCGCTTCCATCTGTTTTTTTCTTGATATTTATAGGCCGTCCCAGTCGTTTAGCTAGTTTTTGCTCCCAATCTTTTTTATCTTTGTCAACGGCCTTTTTCTCTTTTCCTTTACAGGCCAGGTCTTCAATATATTTTCTTACCAGTTGTTCGGTGTCCCGCACATTCATTTTCTTTTCAATAATTCTGGCGGCAAACCTTTTTTGCATTTCAGCATCTGCCAACGACAATAGCGCCCTGGCATGGCCGGCCGTTAACTTGCCTTCGGTAAGTAATTCTTTAATTTCCTGAGGTAATGCCAGAAGCCTAATCATATTGGCTATAAAAGACCGGCTTTTGCCCAGACGAGCTGATAATTCTTCCTGAGTAATACCATGGTTGTCCATTAATTTTTTATAAGCGCCAGCCTCATCCACCGCGTTGAGGTCTTCTCGCTGAATGTTCTCAATCAGTGCAGCTGCTGAGGCTTCCAAATCATTGTAATTTTTGATGATGGCCGGGACATGTTTCATGTCCAGCTTCTTGCAGGCCAACCAGCGTCTTTCGCCGGCAATAATCTCAAAGCCTGTTTTTTTCGCCGGGCGCACTACAATGGGCTGGATTAGCCCGTGCACTTTAATTGATTCGATAAGCTCTGCCAGATTGTTTTCGTCCATTGTCTGCCTGGGTTGGTTGGGGTTAGGAACGATTCTGGCTAGCGGTATATCACGCAAGTTTTCGCTTATGATAGCTTCTTCACCGCTATCCGAGGTTGGAATTAAAGATGATAAACCCCTGCCCAGCCCTCTCTTGTTATTCAATACCCATCACCTCGCGCGCCAGTTCTTGGTACAGTTCCGCACCACGCGACCGTTTGTCGTAAATCATGACCGGTTTCCCGTGGCTGGGTGCCTCACTTAACCTAACATTTCGGGGGATAATGCTTCGATAAACTTTGTCCCGAAAATATTTCTTCACCTCGTCCACAACCTGAATGGAAAGATTGGTGCGTCCATCAAACATCGTCAATACCACCCCTTCCAGTTCAAGTTGCTTGTTGAGGTTTTGTTTGACCAGTTTAATGGTATTCATTAGCTGCCCCAAACCTTCCAACGCGTAAAACTCGCATTGTAGAGGCACAATTACTGAATCGGAGGCAACCAGCGCATTAATGGTAAGCAGTCCCAGTGAAGGTGGACAATCAATAATTATGTAATCGTAATGTTCTTTCTCTGGCCCTAATACGTGGTCAAGCAATCTCTCCCTGTTCTCCAACCCCACCATTTCTATTTCCGCTCCGGCCAATTCAATGGAGGCAGGGATTATGTCCATTCTTTCCAGCAGGTTTATAATTTTAATTTTATCTATTTCAGCTTCCCCAAGCAGCAAATCATACATACAACCAGTCAGTTCTTCTTTATTTACACCCAAACCACTGGAGGCATTCCCCTGGGGATCAATGTCCACAAGCAATACCCGGCAGCCAAGAATAGAAATCCAGGCGGAAAGATTAACCGCCGTAGTGGTTTTACCCACACCCCCTTTTTGATTAGCAACAGCTATAATTTTCCCCACATTATGCACCCCTCGGCTGCCCATTTTACTAAAATTATTCAACATTTGTCATTCATCTTCCTGCATCTTTTACTGGAAGCTGTCCCTGAGCGTTAAGCGCATGATCTAGATTCTTCACTTCGTTCAGAATGACATGAGGCTGTTCATCGGTACTTTTATTTTGACTCCTGAATTCTGAATT
Organism: Peptococcaceae bacterium BRH_c8a; assembly: GCA_000961575.1. Classification (GTDB taxonomy): domain Bacteria; phylum Bacillota; class Desulfotomaculia; order Desulfotomaculales; family Desulfallaceae; genus BRH-c8a. Next base: position 16,793 of record LADP01000012.1, on the reverse strand, counting down.
TTGACTACTGACTCCTGAATTCTAAAGCGGCCTTTTGCCCGGCATTCCCGGTCTGCGCGGGTATTTGGGCGGTGTGGTGTGCGTCTTAGCTATTCTTACCACCGCCCTTTTATCTCCGCTTACCGGTAAGGTAAACTCTCTTACTCTTTCCACCTCGCCACCTAACATCTGTAACGCGTTTGTAGCTGTTTTAATTTCTTCTTGTACACCCGGCCCTTTAGATATAATCACCTTACCGCCCACCTTGATCAGCGGTATAGTTAATTCCATCAGTACCCTCATTTCCGCCACGGCCCTGCTTAAAGCCAAATCATAGTATTCCCTGTATTCTAAAGCGTGTTCCTCAGCCCTGGCGTGCACTGTTCGTGCGCCTTGAAGGCCCAGCTCGCTAATAATTTTATCTATAAAAAGTGTTTTTTTGCCTGCTGAATCCATCAGGGTCATCTGCAATTCGGGTCTGATAATTTTAAGAGGCAGACCAGGAAAACCGGCGCCGCTACCCACATCAATAACTTGTGGTTTTTTGTATTCATCCAGGTCAGGTAGCAATAAGAGTGAGTCTAAAAAATGCTTTTCCGCTGCTTCCTCCGGTTTGGTGATTGAGGTAAGGTTATATTTTTTATTTTCCTCAACCAACAACGTGTAGTACCGGACGCTTTGCTGAAGCATTTGCCGGGTCATTTCGATTTCGGCCCCGGCTAATAATATTTGCAACTTCTCTTTGAACTCAGTTTCCATTTAGTGTCTCTTTATTCTTTCTTTTTTTCTGTTCCAGATAAATCATCAGTACCGATATATCCGCCGGGTTCACACCTGATATACGGGTTGCCTGTCCAATTGACAACGGTTTAATCTGCGCTAGTTTTTGAACTGCCTCCGCCGCCAATCCCCGTACCTGATGGTAATCAATATCAGATGCTAACTTCATGCCTTCCATCCTTTCAAACTTTTTAATTTGGGCATTTTGTTTCTTAATATAACCATCGTATTTAATCTCAATCTCAACTTCTTCGGCCACCTCGTTCTCTACCGGCGGGTGTTCCAGCGGTAGTTTAAGTAAATCGCGGTATTCAATTTCCGGTCTTTTAAGTAAGGTAGACAACGAAATGCCATCTCGCACCGGAGACGAACCTTTACTTTCTAATATTTGTTTTAGCTCCGCTGATACAACAACGTTGGTTTGGTCCAACCTTTTCTTTTCCTGCTGCACGGCTGTTTTTTTATTAATGAATTTGTGGAACCGTTCCGGCGTTACCAGACCAAGCTCATAACCTTTTTCGGTCATGCGCATGTCCGCGTTATCGTGCCTCAGCATAAGCCGGTATTCGGCCCGGGATGTCAGAAGACGGTAAGGTTCGGTAACGCCTTTGGTCACCAAATCGTCAATAAGAACCCCTATGTAACCCTCAGATCGTGAAATAATGAAGGGCGGCTCGCCTTTTAAATATCGAACGGCGTTGATGCCCGCTATTAAACCCTGGGCCGCCGCCTCTTCATAACCGGAGGTACCGTTAATCTGGCCCGCAGTAAATAGCCCGGTCACTGCCTTTGTCTGCAGATCTAGGCTAAGTTGGCTTGGTATTACATAATCGTATTCGATGGCGTACCCCGGCCGGACGATTTCAACCTTTTCTAATCCGGGTAAAGTTCTCAGCATTTGCAGTTGCACGTCCTCGGGTAGACTGGTGGACATGCCCTGGACATACATTTCGTTAGTCTTGCTTCCTTCTGGTTCAATAAAAACCTGGTGTGCAGGCTTGTCAGCAAACCGGACTACCTTGTCCTCAATAGAGGGACAGTAACGAGGCCCGGTTCCTTTGATAAAGCCGCTGTACAGGGGTGAGCGATGCAAATTTTCTCTAATCACTGCGTGGGTTTTATCGTTGGAATATGTAAGCCAGCAGGGGATCTGTTCCCGTTCACGGATGTTTGTTGTAAATGAAAAATTAAGCATTTTTTCATCCCCGGGCTGAATGGAGGTCTGGCTGAAATCGATACTACGCCTGTCCACCCTGGCTGGCGTACCGGTTTTAAACCGCCCCAGGGTAAAACCAAGGTCTTGTAAGCTTTCGGCCAACTTAACTGATGGAAATTGGCCGTTCGGACCGCCTGGGTAGGCCAGGTCACCAATTACAATGCGGCCCCTTAAAAAAGTACCTGTGGTTATAATTATCGCCGGGGCGGTAAATAAGGCGCCGGTACGTCCCACCACACCTCGCACCTTGCCGGCTTCAACAATTATTCTTTCGGCCATCACTTGTTTTACATCCAATTTAGGCTGGTTTTCCAACGTCCATTTCATGTTTACATGGTATAAGTCTTTATCGGCCTGAGCGCGCAGTGCTTGCACCGCCGGGCCTTTGGCAGTGTTTAACATGCGCATTTGAATTGCCGAACGATCCGTGTTTATACCAATTTCCCCGCCCAGAGCATCGATTTCCCTGATCAGTTGTCCTTTGGCCGGGCCTCCCATTGCCGGGTTGCAGGGCATCATTGCTATATTCTCCATACTAATGGTAAGGAGCAATGTCTTCATTCCCAGTCTTGCCGCTGCCAGACCCGCCTCGCAACCGGCATGACCAGCTCCCACTACAATTACATCATAGTTACCAGCCAGGTATTCCAATTAATAAACCTCACTTTTCAAACACTTATTTTCCAATACAAAAATCCGCAAATATCTTGTCCACGATATCTTCGGTAATAACGCTGCCGTTTATTTCTCCCACCGCTTCCCAGGCCGCCCGAATATCAATAGCCACCAGTTCCGGAGTAAGTCCTAAATTTATTGCTTCTTGAGCTTCTCTTAAATGTTCCCTAGCCTTCACCAACTGGTTTTTATGCCGGACATTACTCACCATGGCACCGTCTCGTGGTAAAACTTGCCCTCCGGTTACCAATTCAACTACAGTTTGCTCTAGTTTTTTAATCCCTTGCTCCAGTAAGGCAGATATTTTCACCATCGGCCAGCTAGGTAATTTAGTTTCCAATTTGTTTATAATCTTATCTGTATTGCTCGTTTCCAGGTCAATTTTATTTAATACCAGGATGCCCCTTTTGTTTTTCACCAGGGCTATAATTTCCTCATCCTCACTGTCTAGGCCCGTGAAAGCGTCAACCACCATCAATACCAAGTCAGAACTATGTATGCTTTCCAGTGACCTGGCCACACCTATCTTTTCCACCGCATCACCAGTTTCCCTGATACCGGCGGTATCTATAAGCACCACCGGCACCCCGCCCAGATTAAGTATCTCCTCAATTATATCTCTGGTGGTACCCGGCACTTCTGTGACAATAGCTCTTTTTTCCTTAAGTAAAACGTTTAATAATGATGATTTTCCCACGTTGGGTTTGCCAATAATGACTGTTCTGATCCCTTCGCGGTACACTTTGCCAGTTTCAGCACTGTTAATCAAACTCTGTGCCTTGGTGGTCACCTTTTCCAGCCGCCCTTTTATTTTTTGCGGAGTGTAATCTTCTACTTCATCTTCCGGAAAATCGATAGCCGCTTCCACTAGTACCACTACGCTAAGTAATTCATTTAAAATGGCATCCACTTCTTGTGACAACCTGCCGGACAATTGGCTAACAGCCACTTGTAGAGCGTCCTCAGTGGTGGCCCTAATAATATCAATTATGGCCTCGGCCCGGGTAAGATCCAGACGACCGTTTAGAAATGCCCGCTTACTGAATTCACCTGGTTCAGCCAGTCTGGCGCCGGCGCCCAAAACTAATTCCAAAGTTTTACGCAACGGTACCGGGCCGCCGTGGCAGTTTATTTCCACCACATCTTCCCTGGTGTAAGAACGTGGACCCGGCATATTACTTAAAAGCACTTCGTCTATTATTTTCCCTGTACTTTTATCTACTACGTTCCCGTAAACCAGCTTATATTTTTGTTTTCTCCACAGCCTGTTAGAAACAGGGATAAAAACTTCTTCCGCTATGTCCATGGCCTGCGGCCCGCTGATTCTTACTATGCCGATACCACCCTCTGCCAAAGGTGTGGAAATTGCGGCAATGGTATCGTCAAGCATTTATTGACCTCCGGTTTCGTACATTATAATTTTTATTCGAGTATTCAGGAGTTAGGGGGTTAGAATTCAGAATACTAACTCCTGACTATTATATTATATTCTTACCTTAAATAAGGTTGTTTATGGAATTATGTATTATACCATATAAAAAATACAAGCTAAAGCTAGTTATTTTAAAAACCCAGCACATATAACCGTGCTGGGTTTTTGCTTTCAAAATATTTGTATTTAACACTCTTTTTAACCTTTTTTAGGAGAGATGATAATTTTGCGATACGGTTCCTCGCCTTCGCTAAAAGTGTAAATATCGTCTCTTTCCTGCAGCGCAGTGTGTATAATTCTTCTCTCCATGGAATTCATCGGTTCCAGAACAACGTTTCGGCCTCTTTGTCTGGCTTTATCGGCAAGTTTCAAGGCCAGTTTCATAAGGGTTTCTTCCCGCCTTCTACGGTAACCCTCGATATCAATAATAATTCTTTTTCTCTTTTCGGCATTTTTGTTAGCCGACAGGTTCACCAGATATTGCAGAGCGTCTAACGTTTCTCCACGTCGTCCTATTAATATGCCTAAATCTGGACCGTTTATATTAATTAATATTCTTTCATTTTTTTCAATCATTTCTATATCAACGTCTAGTTTCATTACCTGCATTACATTGTTTAGCATATCCCTAGCCCGCCCGGTTGCTGTAATCTTAGCTTTCACCCTCACTCGGGCCGGCTTACCGCCTAAAATACCGAATAAACCTTTTGTCGGTTCTTCAAGTATTTCAATATCTACGTCTTCCCGGTTCAGCTTCAGATCCCCCAAAGCACTTTCAATTGCATCGTCCACTGTTTTCCCGGTAGATTCAATAATATTAGATTCAACGTTCACTTTGAAGGAGCACCCTCCTTTACCCGTCCTAACTGCTTGTTCACAAGATACTGCTGGGCATAACCAAGTACGTTAAATGATGTCCAGTATAATGCTAAACCAGCCGGTACAGTCACACAAATCCAACCAATAAATATAGGCATCATATAAAGCATCATGCGTTGCGTTTGGTCAGTTGATGATGTGGTAAGTTTAGTTTGTAAATATGTGGTACCACCTGCCAAAAGAGGTAAAATTAGATTTTCAGGACTTGTAAATGATAGTGGGTATACCTTACTCAAGTCAGCTACCCAGAGAAAATTGGCGTGGGCGTGGTTAAGGAAGTCGAAATCGTACAAAGCTCTATACAGTGCAATAAGAATAGGCATCTGAACTAATATAGGCAAGCACCCGGCCATCGGGTTAACATTGTTCTCTTTGTAAATCTCCATAATTTTTTCTTGCATTTTCTTTGGATCTTTATTTTTATACTTGGCCTGAATTTCTTTAACCTTTGGCTGTATTTCGGTCATTTTCTTCATTGACACCATTTGCTTCTGTGTAAGCGGAAATAAAACGAGCTTAATCATGATCGTCAACAGTATAATGGCAATACCGTAGTTTGGTATACCAGCAGACACTGTTCCGTTGTAAAGCCAGTTGATCAAACTGGCCATACCGCCTACAAGCGTACCCCACAATTCGCCCAAACCATCGCCTCCCTGCTTTTATGCAAAAACTGAATAATTCCGAAACCTTACCATACATTGTGGACATTCCATATTGGATGTTGGAGGTTTCCAACTTCTAATTTGTGGAGATGTGCCCCCTTACCATTAAAAAGCAGGTTACGGTTCGGCCAAAAGACAACACGAGTTCATTATTAAACCGGGTCATATCCTCCGGGGTGAAAGGGGTGACATTTTAAAATTCTAACTATTGCTTTATAAGACCCCTTACAAACTCCATACTTGTTTAGTGCCTGAACCGCATAATCCGAACAAGTGGGATAAAACCTGCAAGTAGGCCCTTTTAGTGGAGATAAAAGAACCTGGTATAACCGGATTAATGTGATCAGCAGACTTTTCATCCATTAACTTTCCTTGCTGCTTTTTTATTTATTCTGTACGTTATATTTTCCACACTTTCTTCCAATTTTATAAAAGGCTGGTTTTCAATTCCTTTACGAGCAATGAAAATATAATCATATCCGCTCTTAAACCACTGGTTGTTTATTCTACAGATTTCTTTAAGGCGTCTTTTTATTCTGTTTCTCTGGAACGCCTTACCAATTTTTTTACCTATAGAGAACCCCAGTCTCCAATAAGTAAAACTGTTTGGCAAACAAAAAACAACCAGGTACCGGTTGGCCATGGATGGCCCTCGCTGGTATACTTTTCTGTATTCTTTGTTTTTCTTAAGCAGATATTGTTTTTTCATAGTTAACGTCTTCTAGTTTCACCAGCCAAGCATTAAAATAGAATACAATTAACAAAGGCCACTCCGGGGAAGCGGCCTCATGCACTTAGTTTCTTTCTTCCTTTATTCCTTCTGCTTTTGATAACGTTGCGTCCCGCTTTAGTAGACATTCTTTTTAAGAATCCGTGAACCTTTTTTCTTCTGCTTTTCTTGGGTTGAAAAGTTCTCTTCACATTAACACCCCCTGATTATTGCTACGATAATGGAAAATACTAGACGTACGTATCCATTATATAGTATGCGTTTTATTACAGTCAAGTATAGCCTATTATTAAAGTTTTCTCAAGACAAAACAGGATGCCCGGACTCAAGGCAAATATATTGAATATAACAGTAAATTTTGGTATCATTTAGCTTAGCACCTAGACCGATTATTTATACACAGGCTGTGGATAAAACTGTGTGTAAATAATTAATACAGTATCAGTCACTAATTGTGTAAATTTTTAGTTAATTTAGGGGGACCTATCATTGACATCTGCCAGCATCATGGCTATTTGGGATAAAACAGTTGCTCAATTAAAAAATGCACTAAACACCCAGTCATACGAAACGTGGATTATAGCCATGCAGCCAGTGGCCATTAAGAATAACATTTTCTACATAGGGGTACCCGATCATTTTTCAAAGGATTGGTTAAACAACAGCTACGCACCTTTGTTTAAAGATATTATCAGTCAGATAATAAACGTGGAAACCAGTGTCCAGTTTATTTTACATGATGAGTACAACCGGGTTAATAACGATCGAAAAGAACAACACCCCACAGATAATGAATTAAAAAACAGCACCCTTAACCCCAGGTTTACCTTTGATAATTTTGTGGTTGGCAACAGCAATCGTTTTGCTCATGCCGCCTGCCTTGCGGTAGCTGAATCTCCAGCTAAAGCATATAACCCGCTGTTTATATACGGCGGTGTGGGACTGGGTAAAACCCACCTGATGCACGCTATAGGACATATGATCAGGGAAAAAAACAGCCATGTGGCTTACGTTACGTCAGAAAAGTTTACCAATGATTTAATTAATGCCATCCGGGAAGAAAAAACTGTGGATTTTAAAAATAAATATCGCGGCATGGATATCCTTTTAATTGACGATATTCAATTTCTAGCTGGTAAGGAAAGAACTCAGGAGGAGTTTTTCCACACTTTCAACACCCTTTACGAAGCTAACAAGCAAATAATAATCTCCAGCGACCGACCTCCCAAAGAGATACCCACTCTGGAAGACAGGTTGCGTTCCCGTTTTGAATGGGGATTGATAACGGATATCCAAATGCCGGATTATGAAACCAGAATTGCTATTTTGCAAAAAAAAGCGCAGGTGGAAAATTTACATGTCTCAGATGAGGTAATAAATTTCATCGCCGACCGCATTAATTCAAATATCAGGGAGTTGGAAGGCGCTCTAATTCGCGTATCGGCCTACAGTGCCCTTACTGATAATAAGATGGACAGGCAAACCGCCGCAGAGGTGCTAAAAGATATACTACCGGCTAAAAAACCGGTACAAATAACAGTACCGCTAATTCAACAAAAAGTAGCTGAATATTTTGGTGTTAAGATTGAAGATATGAAATCCAAAAAAAGATCCCGAGTCGTATCTTTCCCCCGCCAGGTGGCTATGTACCTGTGCCGCGAACTAACGGATAATTCTCTGCCTAAAATAGGCAAACTTTTTGGAGATCGGGATCATACCACGGTAATGCATGCCCAGGATAAAATTAGTCAGGAAATCGAAAAAGATCCTGCCATTGCCCAAGCGGTAAATAAGATTAGAGAAGTTCTACAACAAAGTTAACCCTTAAAACCAACCAGATAAGATTACCACAATAATCCAATACTTACCCACAATTTATTAATATTTTTTTAATAATTGATAACAGGTTTGTACAACGATTTATTATATGCCCAGCCTGTTTTGCAGCTGCTTTTCCACATACTCACAGCCCCTACGGCTACTACTACTATTTTTATTTATTTATTTATATTTATGTTGTTAATATTACTGACGGAGGAACAAACATGCACTTCACGGCCCCAAAAACTGATCTGAACAATTTAACCCAAATTACCATGAGAGCTGTTTCCCAACGCAACCCTTTGCCGGTGTTGTCCTGTCTGCTTTTTGAAACCAATAATAATAAGCTAATTATGACCGCCACAGACCTTGAGTTTGGCATCCGTTGTTCAATGCCGATTGACACTGTAATTGAAGGAGCGGCTGCCTTACCAGGTAAATACGTGGCTAGTGTGTTAACCCGTCTTCCCGAAGTTAATATTGATGTCATTACTGATCTTTCCACCAACACTACTTCTTTTTCTTACGACGGGTCGGAAATGGTTTTACACGGTTTCCCGGCTGAAGAATTTCCCAGGTTTCCTGCTTTACCTGAAGAACCTTCTTTTACTATCGGTCAGAATGTTTTCAAAACTATGCTTAAAAGGGTTCTTTTTGCCGTAGCTCATGATGAACACCGACCTGTGTTTAACGGTATAAACATTAGAATATCAGATGATGGTATGTTGTCTATGGTGGCTACCGATACAAGAAAACTGGCGGTATGCGAGGAAAAGGTGGATCAGTTGGCCGGGCGGGTAATAAACATTATTATACCTGGAAAAACTTTAAACGAACTTTATAAGGTTCTGGAAACGGTGGAAGATGAGTTTAAGGTATATGTCACCGATAATAAAGTGTTTTTTGAAATTGGTAACATCTGCTTAATGTCACGACTAATAGCCGGGCAATACCCGGATTATCGAATTGTAATTCCTAATCAGTGTTTGTGTGAAGTAAGGGCATCGGTAAGTGCTTTGATAGACGCAGCTGAAAGGGCTATGCTGTTGGTAAGTGCCAGAAGAAACGTTTTTAATATAAAGTTTCAGCCCGGTGAATTACTTATTTATTTTAATTCCGATTCAGGACGCATTCGGGAGGAGATTGGGGCTCAGTTTTCCGGTGAACCTCTGGATGTTGGTTTTAATATTAGGTTTTTTATTGACCTATTGAAATCCGCGGACACTGAGGAAATAATTATCAAACTAAGCGGTTATAATAGCCCGGCAGTTTTTAAACCCGTGGACAACGAAAGTTATTTCTCTATCCTGGTACCGGCCATAGCTTAATGTTTTTTAAAGTACCTCTTAAAGGTGATGAATTTTTTGTCCGATAACATTGATAACATTAGTGAAATCTATATTGACGGTGAAATAAAACTGGATCAGTTTTTAAAGTGGTGCCGGGTAGCCTCTACCGGTGGTCACAGCAAGCATATGATTCATAATAATATGGTGCAAGTTAATGGCGAGTTGGAAAACCGTCGCTCCAGAAAACTAAAGAGCGGAGACCTGGTGGAAGTTGAAAACATGGGCTCTTTCCGTGTTTTAACCCGGTAGGAGGGTTCATGGTTGTACCTCAAAGAAATTAGGATTATGGATTTTCGGAATTATGCCAACTTGCGGGTACAACCCCACCAGGAATTAAATTTTATTACCGGACCCAATGCCCGGGGTAAGACTAATTTTTTAGAATCAGTTTTCTTTGCCGGGTTAGGCCGGACATTTCGTGGCCATGATCGTGATATAATTAGGTGGGATGCCAACCGTGCGTCGGTGCAGGCGTTTTTTTCTCTTGCAGATAGTACGGTTGAAGTTAAAGCTGAAATAGCCAACGAAGGAAAGAAAAAAATACTTATAAACGGTGCCGAAAACGGGCGGCAGGATATGCCGGGTTGTTTCGGCATTGTTCTGTTTAAACCTGATGACTTACAAATCATTAAAGGTTCACCTGGGTTAAGGCGCGATTTTATTGACAACGATCTGGGCGTTATTGAACCGTTGTACCGGGATACGCTTTATAAATACCGCCGTGTGTTGGCGCACAGAAATAATTTACTACGCGCCGGCGGTGATATGGGCGGAGAAAACATAAGCATATGGAACGAACAGCTTTACTTGTATGGGGCTCAAGTTTTGTCACTGCGAATCAGGTTATTAAAAAAGTTTTTTCCCTTGGCAAAAAAGGCTTACTCTGAAATTTCAGGTGCTGGTGAAGAACTAGGCATGAGATATCTTTCTACGGTAAAATTATCCGGCACTGCTGATGCAGAGCAGATTGCGAAAGATTTTAGAGCTGAAGGAAAAGTCAGGGAAAGGGAAGAATTATATAAAAAACAAACCACTATCGGACCGCACAGAGATGACCTGGTATTTTATCTGAACGGTAAAGACGTACGTCAGTTCGGTTCGCAGGGGCAAGTAAGGTCGATAGTTTTGGCGTTGAAAACTGCCCAAATGAGAATGTTCTACCATGACACAGGCGAAAAACCTATTTTATTATTGGACGACGTTTTAATGGAGTTGGACGAGGCTAGGCAGCATTATTTAGTGGACATGATTGGTGATCAAATACAAACTTTTATCACTTCGGCCACTGGTAAGGAAAAATTTAGTGGACAACAGGGTAAAATATACCTGGTAGATGGTTTTGGGTTTAAGGAATTAGAGGAGGTATAAGTATGTTTTTACACTTGGGCGGCGATGTGATTGTCCCTAAAAAGGATATTGTAGCTATTTTGGATATTAGATCCAGATCATCTGTTATTACCCGTGAATTTTTAAAAACCGCCGTAGAAGAAGGATTTATTATTAATACCGCCGAGCCGGGTAAAGAAAAAACATACGTGATTACCAGCAATGAAATATATTATTCACCCATATCCTGCACCACTTTGAAAAAACGGGCCTTATCTTCCTATTAATGGCCTAGCTGTTCATAAATAAAAATTATCATCTACAAATTATAAGACATCAAGTGAAAGTGTGTGGTTATAACCTGGTTTAGATTATCCTTAGCTCAATTTTTTATACCGCAGCACTTGTGAAATGGGGGATTTTTTATTGTTGGAGAATGAAGTAAGATATGGTGCCGAGGAAATTCAGGTTCTTGAAGGTTTAGAAGCGGTCAGGCGCAGACCGGGTATGTATATTGGCAGCACCAGTGCCAGGGGATTGCACCATCTCGTTTATGAGGTTATTGACAACAGTATAGACGAAGCTATGGCCGGTTATTGTGATCAAATTGAGGTCACTGTTCATGCGGATAATTCTGTTACGGTAGACGATAATGGCCGGGGTATCCCGGTGGAGATCCAACCCCAAAAGGGAATACCTGCCGTACAAGTAGTGCTGACCATTTTGCATGCCGGCGGTAAGTTTGGTGGTGGAGGTTATAAGGTCAGCGGAGGTTTACATGGAGTTGGCGTGTCCGTGGTGAATGCGCTTTCGGAATGGTTAGTAGTTGAAGTTCGCCGTGAAGGTTTCGTATATCAACAGCGTTATGAGCGGGGTGCAGCGGTTACTGAACTTAAAAAAATCGGCAAAACCAAGACTACGGGGACCAAAATTACTTTTAAACCGGATCACGAAATTTTTGAAGAGCTTGAGTTTAGTCAGGAAACACTAACCCATCGCGTCAGGGAACAGTCCTTCTTAACCCGGGGCGTAAAAATTATATACCATGACGAAAGAACCGACGTTCATAAAGAATACCTGCATAGCGGAGGTATTAAAGATTTTGTGCAGCATATTAACCGGAATAAAACGGAACTGCATGAACCTATCTATTTTGAAGATGTGAAAGATGAAATTATGGTTGAAATAGCATTACAATATACAGACAGTTATGTTGAAAATTTATTTTCGTACGTCAATAACATTCACACCATGGACGGGGGTACCCATGAAACGGGTTTTAAAACCTCTATGACCAGGGTGATTAACGATTACGGCAGAAAATATAATATATTAAAAAATGGTATTTCGGGCCTGATGGGTGAGGATATCCGAGAGGGCTTAACAGCAATAATTAGCATTAAGGTTCAGGAACCGCAGTTTGAGGGACAAACCAAAACCAAACTGGGCAATAGCGAAGTGCGCGGTGTGGTGGACACTGTAGTGTCTGAAAAACTTAGCACTTTTTTAGAGGAAAACCCCTCTATAGGACGCCGGATCCTCGATAAGTCGGTTACCGCTTCCCGGGCCCGTGAGGCCGCGCGAAAGGCAAGGGAACTTACCAGACGTAAAAATGTCCTGGAAACATCAACCCTGCCGGGAAAACTAGCCGATTGTTCAGAACGAGATCCATCCCTCAGTGAACTTTTTCTGGTTGAGGGAGATTCCGCTGGTGGTTCGGCCAAGCAGGGGCGGGACAGGCGTACTCAAGCCATCCTGCCTTTAAGGGGCAAAATATTAAACGTAGAAAAGGCCCGCATGGATAGAATTCTAGGCAACGAGGAAATCAGGGCTTTAATTACGGCACTGGGTACCGGTATCGGCGAAGAGTTTAATATTACTAAAGCCCGTTACCATAAGGTAATCATTATGACTGACGCCGATGTGGACGGTGCGCATATTCGCACCTTGCTGTTAACGTTTTTTTACCGTCATATGAAACAACTGGTCGAACAAGGGTACGTTTATATAGCCCAACCTCCCTTATTTAGGGTGAGAAAAAACAAAAAAGATAATTATGTTTTCACTGATCGGGAACTGGATCAATTATTAAAAAATATTGGGCGGGAAGGAATATCACTGCAGAGATATAAAGGTCTTGGTGAAATGGATCCGGAGCAATTATGGGACACCACTATGAATTTTGATACGCGTACCATACTGCAGGTACAACTGGAAGACGCTTTGGAAGCAGACCAGACATTCTCCATGCTCATGGGGGATAAAGTGGAACCGCGCCGTGAATTTATCCAGGAAAATGCCCGCCAGGTTAGGAACCTGGATGTTTAGTATATGTTTTTAATGCGGGTGAGGATTGTACAAGCCCGCTTTGTTTTTTATAGTTACCATTTTAAGGTATTGTGCTAAAAGGTAAGGGAAATTATATTAATGTCTCAATCGTTTTACAAATTACAGCTTTTGTACAGGACTATTCTTTCTTGTACTTACCAATAGTGTGTAAATATAACCACGAGGTGAAAATACAGTGTCTGCCCTGATCGGAAAAATTGTACCCATAAATATAAACGACGAGATGAAGAATTCTTATCTTGATTACGCCATGAGCGTAATTGTGGGCCGGGCCTTACCGGACGTAAGGGATGGCCTAAAGCCTGTACACAGACGTATTTTGTACGCTATGCATACCCTGGGGGTGACCCCGGAGAAACCGCACCGTAAGTCAGCTTACATTGTGGGTGAAGTAATGGCTAAGTACCACCCCCACGGTGATTCGGCTATTTACGATACTCTAGTTAGGCTGGCTCAAGATTTTGCGTGCCGCTACCCACTGGTTGACGGGCATGGTAACTTTGGTTCGGTGGACGGAGACGCCGCTGCGGCGATGCGTTACACAGAGGCCCGGTTAGCTAAAATAGCCGTTGAAATGTTGTCCGACATTGAAAAGGAAACCGTAGATTTCATTCCCAACTACGACGAAAGCGGTAAGGAACCGGTTATTCTGCCTTCCCGCATTCCCAACCTTTTGGTGAATGGTTCATCTGGTATTGCCGTGGGTATGGCGACCAATATTCCGCCCCATAACCTGGGGGAAGTAATTGATGGGGTTATAATGATGATTGATAACCCCGAAACCGAAATAGAAGACCTGATGGAAAGTATCAAAGGGCCGGATTTTCCAACCGGTGCTATTATTATGGGCCGGGAAGGTATCCGTTCGGCTTACCAAACCGGTCGAGGCTCTATAAAAGTGCGGGCCAAGGCTGACATAGAAGTAAGTAAAAGCGGAAAGAACACTATTATTGTATCGGAACTGCCTTACCAGGTGAATAAGGCCCGTTTGGTGGAAAAAATCGCCGAGTTGGTTAAAGAGAAAAAGATTGAAGGTATTTCCGATCTGCGTGACGAGTCAGACAGGCACGGTATGCGCGTGGTAATTGAACTGCGCCGGGACGCCGTGGCCAAGGTGATTCTCAACCAGCTATATAAACACACCCAAATGCAGGAGTCTTTCGGTGTAAATATGCTGGCACTGGTGAACAACCAGCCTCTAGTTTTAAATCTTAAGGAAGTCATCCATTATTATCTGCAGCATCAGAAAGATATAATCACCAGGCGCACCCAATACGACCTTAATAAAGCCGAAGAAAGGGCACATATAGTAGAGGGACTGCGTATTGCCCTAACCAACCTGGACGAGGTAATCAGGATTATCCGTGGTTCTAAAACGGTAAATCAAGCCCGTGAAGGCCTGATGGACCGTTTCAGCCTGTCTGAAAAACAGGCCCAAGCCATTTTAGATATGCGACTGCACCGCCTGACCGGTCTGGAAAGAGACAAGCTAGAGGCTGAATATGCTGAATTAATTAAGAAGATAGAATATCTCCGGTCTATCCTGGCCGATGAAAGAATGGTGCTGGGCATTATCCGGCAAGAAATACTGGAAATAAAAAATAAGTTTGGTGACCCCCGGCGGACAGTTATTTCTAACGAAAGCATTGGTTTTGTAGATGAAGATTTAATCCCAGAAGAAGATATAGTGGTTACCATGACTAACCATGGCTATATCAAGCGGATGCCCGTGGATACTTACCGCAGCCAAAAACGGGGCGGTAGAGGTATTAATGCTATGGGTATCAAGGAGGACGATTTCCTTAGGCACTTGTTTATTGCCACCACTCACAACTACTTCCTATTCTTTACAAACCGGGGCCGGGTACTGAGACTTAAGGGACATGAGATACCTGAATCAGGCCGTCAGGCCAGGGGTACCGCCATCGTCAACCTGCTCTATATAGATAAGGATGAGTATATTACCACGGTGATACCCATTCGTCATTATGTTCCCGATTACTACTTACTTATGGGCACCCGCAACGGCGTGATTAAAAAGTCTTCTTTGAGCGATTACGACTCTTCCAGACGTGACGGCATTATCGCTCTCAACCTGGACGAGGGCGATGCACTGGTTAATGTACTGCTTACAGACAGCACAGATGATATTATTATCGGCACTAAATATGGCATGGCGATTAGGTTTGCCGAAACTGATGTCCGCGTTACCGGCCGGGTTACCCGCGGTGTTAGGGGGATTACCCTGCGCGAAGGGGACAAGGTAGTAACTATGGATCGGGCGCGTGATGATAGCGATTTATTGGTTGTCACCAGCAACGGTTATGGTAAACGCTCCAGGTTGAAAGACTACCGCATTCAATCCCGGGGCGGCATTGGGGTTACCAACATTAGGTGCACCAAACGCAACGGTTATGTGGTGTCATTACATGTAATCAGACCCGAGGAAGAAGTTTTAATGATTAGCAGCGAAGGGGTTATGATCAGGCTTAAAGCCGGTGATATATCTCTTATCGGCCGGGCTACCCAGGGTGTGATGCTGATGAAGATGGGCAAGGGCGACCACGTAGTGGCAGTGGCCAGAGTGGTTTTAGGTGAAGACAGCGGAGATAGTGAAAGCGAATAATCCAAAACGAATAATTACAGAGAAAGCGCGCGTATTTTGCGCGCTTTCTCTGTTGACAGAGGCAAGTTTAGTATGCTATATTAATAAAGCTGTCGTCGCACGCGAGTGCGGAAACGCAACTGGAATAAATTGATGGTTGTACAGCAGCAAAGAAAGTGATAGTATAAGGGAGTTGGCTTGAGCGAGTCGGTGCAGCAGGGATTAAGCGGCACTTGACAGTGCAAAAGAGTCATGATACACTGATAAACGCCGCTGGAAAATAAGCGGTAGAAAACGGTAATAACAGGTCTTTGAAAACTAAACAGAGTAAAGAGAAGCGAAAGCAAGCGAATAAACCTCGTCAAACAGCTTTTAGGAGCTAAGTAAGCGAGTAATTCTTGAGAATAAAGATTAAACTCTTTATATATTTATGGAGAGTTTGATCCTGGCTCAGGACGAACGCTGGCGGCGTGCTTAACACATGCAAGTCGAACGGAGTATTAGCGAGAAGTTTACTTTTTGCTAATACTTAGTGGCGGACGGGTGAGTAACGCGTGGATAACCTGCCTATTAGCCTGGGATAACGCCTGGAAACGGGTGCTAATACCGGATACGCTCATTGTGCTGCATAACATAATGAGGAAAAGGCTACTGCTAATAGATGGGTCCGCGTCCCATTAGCTTGTTGGTAGGGTAACGGCCTACCAAGGCGACGATGGGTAGCCGGCCTGAGAGGGCGATCGGCCACACTGGAACTGAGACACGGTCCAGACTCCTACGGGAGGCAGCAGTGGGGAATCTTCCGCAATGGGCGAAAGCCTGACGGAGCAACGCCGCGTGAGTGATGAAGGCCTTCGGGTTGTAAAACTCTGTCCAGGGGGAAGAAACAAATGACGGTACCCCTGGAGGAAGCCCCGGCTAACTACGTGCCAGCAGCCGCGGTAAAACGTAGGGGGCAAGCGTTGTCCGGAATTACTGGGCGTAAAG
>LADP01000016.1 GCA_000961575.1 Peptococcaceae bacterium BRH_c8a | reverse complement strand
GTGCGCTCCGGTCCGGGTACCTCTTACGGTTCGGTCACCTCGGTGAGTAAAGGCGCCAAATACACCGTTACCGAGGTCAGCGGGCAGTGGTTAAAAATTAAATTATCTGATGGCAAGCAAGGGTGGATTGCCGGGTGGTTGGCGGCGGTCACCGAGGTAAACGTGACCAACCCAGCACCCCCAGGTGGCACTACGGTGGCGCAGCAGCCTCAGGTAGACACACAAAAAATTAAGCAGGCCACCATCACCGGTTCGGCTGTCAATGTGCGCTCCGGTCCGGGTACCTCTTACGGTTCGGTCACCTCGGTGAGTAAAGGCGCCAAATACACCGTTACCGAGGTCAGCGGGCAGTGGTTAAAAATTAAATTATCTGATGGCAAGCAAGGGTGGATTGCCGGGTGGTTGGCGGCGGTTACCGAGATAGCCGTGGCCAACCCCGCACCTGACACTAACCCGACGCCGGCCACCAACAACCCAACGACACCGCCCAACAGCAACGGCAGCACGGTAGCCTTAGTAAACGGCAATGAAGTTAATATTAGGCTTGGGCCCGGAACGGGACATAACGTAATCACCAGAGTTAGCCGCGGCCAGCGGGTGGGCGTGCTGGAGCGCAACGGTGATTGGGCCAAAGTGCAATTAGATGGCGGCATTGTAGGTTGGGTAGCCGGTTGGATGCTAATTGATACCGCGGAAGCATCCCCGTCACCGGGAGACCCACCGGTAGAAACTCCGGATACCGACCAAACGGGAGAACCGGACCAGCCTGCTGAGCCGGTACGGTTAGAGCAGATTGAAATCAATGAACAAGATGGCCATACTTACGTACAACTAAAGGCCCAGGGCCCGCTTAGCTACGATATGTTCATGCTTACCGGCCCGGAAAGGCTGGTTCTGGACCTTAAAAATGTAGACCCAACTGATTTACCGGAAAAAATTGAAGTAGGTTCCGAGGCGGTGTCACAGCTAAGAACCGGTTGGCTGACCCAGGAACCGCCGGTAATGCGCCTGGTGTTCGACCTTAAGGGAACCGTTGCCAACCTGGACAAGCTGTCTGATGACCGCACCCAGCTTAACCTGGACATTTTTATACCCAAGCCGGGCAGTTTCTTAAATGGACGCGTTATAGCCATAGATGCCGGGCATGGCGGAAGCGACCCGGGAGCCACAGGGCCGACGGGGTTAAGGGAAAAAGACGTCACCCTGGATTTAGCCTTGCGGCTGCAGAAAATACTAACCGAGCACGGCGCCAAAGTGGTCATGACCAGGAGTAACGACAGTTTTGTAGATCTCTATGAGCGGACAGCCATTGCCGAACGAAACGGTGCCGAAGTGTTCCTGAGTATCCATATTAACGCCAACCCCAGTCGTGATAAAAACGGCACCAGCACTTACTACCGCCGGGACACGGGAGATTTGGCCCCGGGGGTTAACCAGGCCGACAACCGGAAATTGGCCTCGCTGGTACAATCAGAACTATTACGCACCCTGGGCCGGCGCAGTTTAGGGGTACTACAATCCAATTTTGTGGTGCTGCGCACCTCACCGGTGCCGGCGGCATTGGCCGAAGTGGCTTTCGTATCTAATTACGAAGAAGAGCAGATGCTGCGCCAGGATACTGTGCGCCAGAAAGTGGCCGAGTCCCTGGCCCAGTCGCTAAACAATTATTTCGCACCAACTAAATAAAAGAATAATTATTAGGAACCGGCCCACGGGCCGGTTTTTTTATTAGTTTTAAAAAAACTTAAGTAACCGGACAGATTCTGCGCTACACGGCAGAATGACATTCTTAATTATAAATAAGTGTGGTACAATATGGTTGTTTTCTAAATTTTATTACGATACATAATGTAGATAATATTGATTTAGTAGTAAAAGCGGGAGGTAGCAATGGACAGATTAAACGGCAGGGAATATAACCAGATGCGCCCGGTAACCATTACGCGCGGTATCAACAAACACGCGGAAGGCTCGGTGCTAATTGAGGTGGGGGACACTAGGGTTATCTGTACCGCTTCGGTGGAAGAACGTGTGCCAATGTGGTGCAAAATTGAATCCAAGGGCTGGGTCACTGCAGAATACAGCATGCTGCCCAGAAGCACCGGCCACCGCACAACCAGAGACAGTACCCGCAACAGACCCAACAGCCGCAGCCTGGAAATACAACGGCTCATCGGGCGTTCCCTACGGGCGGTAACCAATTTGCGGGCCCTGGGCGAGCATACCATCACCCTTGACTGTGATGTCATTCAGGCCGACGGCGGCACCCGCACAGCTTCAATAACAGGCGCCTTCGTAGCTATGGTGGAAGCAATGCAGTGGATGGTGAATCATGGTAAGATTAAAAGCATCCCGATTACGGATTTCATCGCCGCCACTAGTGTTGGGCGGCTAGGCGAACAAATAATCATGGATCTGTGCTACGAGGAAGACTCGGCAGCCGAAGTTGACATGAACATTGTGATGACCGGCGGCGGACGGTTTGTAGAAATACAGGGCAGCGGGGAAGAGTCAACATTTAGCAGAAAAGATACGGATCAAATGCTGGATTTGGCTCAGATAGGCATCGTCCAGCTGGTGGACTATCAAAGACAGTTGCTGGGGCCGATAGCGGATAGCATTGGGAGGCAGTCATAATGAAGCTGGTTTTAGCCACCCGTAACACCGGCAAAGTAAAAGAACTGCAAGAACTGCTGGCCGGTACCGGCATGGAAGTTATTTCACTGGCGGATTTCCCGGATGTTCCCGAGGTGGTGGAAGACGGTGACACCTTTCAGGCCAACGCGATCAAAAAAGCCCGCCAAGTGGCCGAAACAGTGGGAGAAGTGACCCTATCCGACGACTCCGGACTTGAAGTGGACTACCTGGGCGGGGCACCGGGCGTAATATCCGCCCGCTTTGCCGGCGCACAGCATGACGACGAGGCCAATAACCGCAAATTGCTTGATTTACTGTCAGAGGTGCCGTGGGAAAAACGCACCGGCCGTTTTCGCTGTGTAGTGGCCCTGGCAGTTCCCGGCGGTACAATAGAAACAGTGGAAGGAACCTGTGAGGGAATTATTACCACCGAACCCAAGGGTGACCTAGGTTTTGGTTACGATCCGCTTTTCTTCGTCCCCGAATATGAAAAAACATTTGCCGAATTAAATGCCGCCGAAAAAAATCTGATCAGCCACCGCGGCAAGGCTCTGACTAAAGCGCTAGATGTACTAAAAAGAACGATTGCCCGTTAAGTTGCTCTCATGTATAATGTATACTATCCGAAACCGGAAAACATGGAGTGATACATTTGCGGGTTGGCGTTATAAGCGATACTCACGGAGCCGTAAAGGAAACGGCCCGGGCTGTGCAGCAAATGGGTAATATTGATGCATTAATTCACGCCGGCGACTTCTATGTTGATGCGCTATTTTTAAAGTCAGAGCTCAAGGTACCGGTTTATGCAGTAGCAGGTAACTGCGACTCCCCATCAAGCGGACCGGACGAATTGACCATTACGCTAGATGGCCACCGGGTATTGATTACCCACGGCCATCTGCACCGGGTCAAATACGGGTTACAAGGGTTAGTGTATAAAGCCCGGGAAGTAGAGGCCACAACAGTGGTCTTCGGGCACACCCACGTCCCGCTGAACCTAATGGAAAACAACATCCTTCTTTTTAACCCGGGCAGCCCGGTTAACCCAATGCCGGGGCATATTGCCGGCTACGGCATCCTTGAAATAGACAAACAGCGCATCAAGGGTAGACTACTTTCTTTGTAATAAGCGATAAATCAGGATATCCATCACGGAAATGACTAAACTAAGTGAAACACCAGTATAAAATACCTATTAAAACTGAAATTGTTTTTTGACTCCGAGCCTATTCTTTTGTATAATAAGTATTGGCGCCTGATTAATTGCAAATTAAATATCGGGCGGGTGTAGCTCAACGGTAGAGTCCTGGCCTTCCAAGCCAGTTGCGTGGGTTCGATTCCCATCACCCGCTCCAATTTTATCTCTCGGTAGCTCAGCTGGATAGAGCAACGGACTTCTAATCCGTAGGTCGCGGGTTCGAATCCCTCCCGGGAGGCCAGTAATAGCAAGGCCCCAGCGTTATGCTGGGGCTCTTTTTATTGGGGTTTTGCTAATCTGTTGCTAATCTGACGGTGTGTCCAATGTTTATTTATGCTATTTATTCGGTTCAAAATCATAATTAGATAAATCTTCACCAACAAAAGAATCTAAAACATTGCATATCCTTACAATAAATGCGTTTGAATAGACATCGATAAAGTCAGACAAAACACATATTTCTTTACCATCCCACTCTATTCCACATTCATCAGTAGCCAGAGTGTGATCGCCCAAATCTTTATGTTTTAAAAGACCTGTTTCAGCCACCATTTCACTTATCACTTCATCCAAGTCCCAACCTTCTTGATTCTCAAAAAAGCTCTTGACGGCCATTAATGTTTTCTTGTTAGCATTCACGAGATCACCCCTTTCTTACTTCACATAATTTAGCAACTATTCACTACCCAAAATACCCATTCCACTTCTGTGCCGCTTCCCGCTGCATGCTTGGTATCACGTGACTGTACGTGTCCAACGTTATCTTGATATCCGAATGCCCCAGTCGCTCACTCACAATTTTGGGGTGTATCCCCAGCTGTAGCATCAACGTGGCGTGGGTGTGCCGCAGGCTGTGGAACGTGATCCCGCCCAACCGGCACCGCTGTGCCAGCCTAATGAACTCCTTAGTGCACCGGTCAAGTGACACCACGCGCCCATCAGACCAGGTGCAGACGAAATCGTTTATCTCCACCGGCACCACAGCCCTGCCCTCCTTCTGCCGCTTCTTGTTCTCCTTCTCGGTGGCCACCCGGAGTTGCTTCTGCTCCTTCTTCCAGGCCGCGAGCTCTTCCATAGCAGTGAATGCAACATCGACCCTTCGGTTCTTTTCATTCTTCGTGCGCTTGAGTTTATGCACCTTTTCTTTAGGCGCCCATTCGAGCGCCTGGCGCACCTGGATGCTGTCCGTGCGAAAGTCGATGTCCTTCCATTGCAAGGCCATAATCTCGCCGCGGCGCATCCCGGTGTGGATGGCCAAGAGGATCGGGATGTACAGCTCAGTACCCCGGGCCTCGGCCAGCAGCACTTCAATCTCAGGCTTGTCCAACGTTTTATGCTGGGGCTTGGCTTTTCGCGGTGGCCTGACGGACTCTGCCGGGTTACGGATGATGATCTGCCACTCGACGGCATGTTTAAGAGCCTCATGCAGTACCCGGTGATGATAGAGCACCGTAGTTGGTGACAGAGATTTGTCAATCTCTTTGTTATCCTCTTCCTTGCGTTTCTTTTTGCTGTTCCCCTTGTTGTCCGCCCGGCCGTTTTTAAGCGCCCAGGCGTAATGCTCCTGGATGTGCAACGGTTGCAGTTTCCCCAGTAGGTGGTGGCCCAGGTGCGGAATCAAATGGTTATTGAAACGCGGAATATTATAACTGCTTAGACTGTTCAGATAAAAACCCTTCTACCTGCGGCAAAAAATGCATATACGCTGTGCTGGAAACCGAAAGCCCAACTCTGTGCCCCCGTAAGTGTAATTGTTGCGTCGTCCCGGCAAACCTGGAAAAAACCGCCCTCGGCTGATGGGCGTTTTCTAAGACTTTCAATATGACAAATAGTTATGTATACTTACAGGCAAACATGACTAGGGGGAATATTGCATGCGTGGTCACATCAGAAAAAGAACCGACGACTCGTATTCTGTCTTAATTTACATGGGTAAGAACCTGGTCACCAACAAGAAAAAATATAAATAGCTCACCGTGGCCGAGTACTTAAAGAAGTGGCTGGAGAGTTACTGTGAGCCCAACATGGCACGGTCAACGCTCACCGGACCCGGAGCATCTCAAAAGATGCTATCTAATAGCTAAATCTCATTTACAATTAACTATCTGATGTGTGATAATGGTAAAAATGAGAGGGGGTGTAGCCATGAATGAAAAAGATTATTTACTAGAGCTTGACATTGATAATCTTTTAGAAAGTATGGCTTGTCAAGAAAAGATCCATTTTGCCCCCAGCTATGTTTGTAATAAATTAGGAATAAATGATTCTGAAAAAGTTGCAAATTATTTATTGTCATTAGTTCCCAAAAAATTAGTACCATTATTTGAAGTTGAGTGCCCAGAGGGAGACAGTGACTTTAGGGTTGAAAACCCAAATTCATTACCCCTTGAAGAGCCGAGGGTTTGTCATCATTGCGGCATTGAATACGTTCCAGACCCTAATCGAATCTGGCTTGCTTTTAATTTTGCTGATCATTATATAAAAAGCGTAAAAAAAAACAATGTACCGAAAACACCAAGCTGTGCAAAATTTGCACGACCCCTTGCCCTGCTATAAGTTTAATTAAGGCTCAACATTTACCTAATTACAGCATAGTTAATAACTTTTATGGACCAGTAGGAAATGCTAACGCCGGGGTAATTCAAGGTAATATAAAGCAACATATTGAAACAATAAATGGATTTGATGAGAATATAGCCAGTCTAATTGAGCAATTATTAAAAATACCCGCAGCTGAGCCTTTAACTAATATTATTACAACTGATTTGGCAGAATACACTTCCGCCGAAGATATTAATAAACCACACCTTCTAAATAGAGTTATTGATGGTGCGCAAAAACTTATCGTTTTAGCCGAGACTCACGAAACCATTAAGCCATTAGCCTTGTCTTTTTATGAAGCAATAGAAACATTATCTGGATCTTAAACAAAAGAACATCCACCTCAGGGCGGTAGCCAAATGGTGCCGCCTTTGCCTTGGCCCTACTGGCCAGCCCCTACAAAAGCAAAACGCCCCACGAGGGGGCGCCTGTCAACTTAGCCTTTTAGCATTTTCCGCCGATTCCGCCAATACCCATCCCAAATACAAGCAGAATCAGAATCAGAAACAGAATAAAGCTGCCGTCAAATCCAGTTGCACCGAAACCCATTAATACATTCCTCCTTAGCTAAGGTTTATAGTGATTGCGTTTGTATATTATGCTCATATGGAGGAAAGTGTTACCAAATTACGAGATAGCCCCCGTCCACCACCGTGAACGAGGGCCGCGCACAATGCTGCTCCGCGAGGGCAGCTTTTTATTTTTGCCCCCGGGCTGAAGTGGTTATACCCTAAAAAGAAGACGCCCGATTGAGCGCCTTTCGGGCAAGGGAGTAGAGGTGGGTTATACATTAATTTGTGGTTCGTCAGCTTTTCTTTTGTTATCCTGAATTGATTCAAAAATATCATTAGGCGCAGGTTCCATAAAATCCGGGCGTGGTGATATAACTGGGGAAATCTCGGTTCTCTAACATGGCCAAAGATAATACCAAACACAGAATTATCTTAGAATATTCATAAAAATGACGCCCCATAAGGGCATCAAGTCGTGAAGGTTAATGTTATAAAGTTGTGCTTTATATTTGTGAAAATGTTACCAAGGCGGGTAAGCACATGCTCCCGACTGTTATAGGGAATAATTAACCACCGCCCACCAACAGAGACCGAAGGCATTCCAGTGCCTCTCCGTGATGACATTTGTTATGGAGCATTGGGGAGCAACAAATAATTTATGCCCTCAATTTTGCTACTATCGAGAACGGCTTTTTGCTCGGTGACCAACGTCACCTATGACATTGCCCTACTTATGCGTGTCAGGCAAAATTTTATTGTTGGTTTTGTACTGCCGTTTGGAAATTTCACATCATTGTATGGATTGTAGCAAATATAAGGTGGCTCGTTCAAGTGCAAAAAACACGGTTCAATAAGAGCCAGCCAGCACTTTCGTCTGGGTAACACTTCCTTTAATTATTGGGTGTGAATCCGGTGTGAATATTTTAAAATTCACACAAATATCACCTAATTCTAACTCATAATTCACAATCCACAATGGGACAACCCTAGCAGGGACAAGCTTTACTTAATTTCGCCCAACAATACCAAACCCAATTTTTCGGACTTCTAATCCGTAGGTCGCGGGTTCGAATCCCTCCCGGGAGGCCAAGACGTAAAAACCCTTGTTAATCAAGGGTTTTTTATTTTGTCCGATTGGCTAGTCCCGAAAGATGGTGGCCAGTTATTTATATTCAGTTGATATTGCATGATAAAATTAACCCTGCATTTCTCCCATGCAATGCGGATTATGTAATTATATGGAATTTTTGGCTTGTTAAATATTTAGGTATACCCAAAGGTTAAATATACCTACGCTCATTATAAATACTGAAGCCATGATAGTCAGTTTAAAATATTTTCTTTCTTTCCTTAGATATATTTCCATTCCTAGCACAGCAAACATTAGACCTAAAGAAAACAGCATAAATACCCCGTTTAGATTAAAAGATGGATTTAGAATATTTTTAACAGCAAAAAATATAGTCATAATGCTAAATATAACTCGCACAATGAAATATGATTGTTTGCTCTTCCGGTTACTAGTCATGAACCAATCCCCTTAAAACTATTTTTTTTAATTCTTTTTAATCAACCTACTTGTTAGTTTGACCTTTGTCTTATATCTTGCTTGACTCCCGGTTCTCTGAAACTCTTTGCATAGTGATTTTCTAAAGAGGAGGCGAAGAGGTGAGGTATATTTATAGATATGGTACCACTGATTCTACTTATTTACTATTCTTATACCAAGAATTTTATAAAGGTTGATAACTAATCAGTTCATTTAAGTGGGGTGATTGTTTAAGGAAACAGCTTTTACCAGTCTTCATTGTCAATTTGACATTTTTTTATTTTTATGACGTTATTAGTGTCAGAATTAACTATTGCTTTGTTTAAAGAATCCCATTACTTTTAAGGCATACGATGCCACCACAGCGAAAATAATAAGACTTAAAAGCATTGCGACGATATCTCCCAAACTATTTTTTATAGGTTCGGGGTAATTAAATACACCAGACATTAACCCGAAGTTAAAGAGCCAAATACCAACACCGATGCCAACACTTTTTAAAAGAAAATACTTGGTACTAAAAATGTAAGTATACATAAATGCTATTACTAATCCATGCAAAGCCCCTATAATTAGAGAGGTTATAAAGCCAAATACCAAAAATATAGGGGTGTATTCAAACCCTTTCATCACAACACCTAAGGAAGTAGCATTATTATCATATTGAGCTATATTTAATACCTGCATTAATTCATTAAATCCGTATTTAACCGTAGCCGCAATTACACCAGCAGTAGTTCCAAAAATGAATTCATTGTTTTGTTCTAGCTTAAAAGTAGTGCGATATTCATTATTGGAAGTATAAAAGTTCTCCCCTGTATTTGCCTCTATTTTTTTAAATAATGAATTCATAGGAGTAGCAGATTCTAACGACGGGCTAAGTTCAGTGGCATGTTCGTAATCACTTTTGATTGGGGTTTTTCTTTGTCGAATAAAAATTTTTCTTTTTTCCTTGACCTGTTTTTTACGCCTAAAAGGAAAAAACATTATGCAGGCCCCCCGATAAATATTATTAAGCTATTTGAATATCTTAAATATTATTTGCCCCTATACGTTTTCTTATGTTACGTCTTCCGGGTCACCAGAGGCGTTTTTTATTTGAGGAGTATAGATGCTGTTATTATTGAAAAAATATAAAAATTAACTATTGTAAAAAGGAAGCACCTATGTCCAAAAATAATTACTTGCTAAAAAAGATATTCTATGCGGCCTCGATTGGATTAATCGGCTATAAAGGCGCCGTTTTGTTAAGTAGAAAAGCAGTCGATAAAGTTAGTGACAGTTTAATTCATAGGATCATGGTTGACTCCTTCTCGGAAAATTTATGGGAGTTTGTTTCGGCATCTCGTAAAACCGGGCTCCAGAACATTGTGGAAACCAATTTAAGAGCCCAAGAAGGGAAAATGGTAAAACGACCCTTGGGGAGTCCCAAAAAGATACCTGATTTTACGGGTATTATGTTTAATTTTGCTCAACTGCACAGACTGCCGACAGATGAAGGAGCACCCATAGATACCAAAGTTACCATCGGGCCTTGTGCCAGAAGACCTTTGCAGATTGAAATGCCCGTTATTATTTCTGGCATGGCCTTTGCCTTTGCACTGTCTGCAAAGGCAAAAATTGCTTTAGCCAAAGGTAGTAAAATGGCGGGTACTGCTACTAATACCGGTGAAGGTCCCTTTCTGCCGGCTGAAAGGAAAGCTGCTGGTAAGCTTATTATTCAATATAACAGGGGTAAGTGGAGTAAGTCGGCCAAGGTTTTAAAACAAGCTGATATGATTGAAATGCACATCGGACAAGGGGCAGCCGGTGGAGTTGGACATTACATAGCAGATAAAGAAATCGACTGGAAAATAAGACGCATGATGGGCTTGGGTTGGGGTGAAAAAGGGGTCATACATGCTACTTACCCAGGTATGGAAAAAGAACCGAACAAATTAAAGGAAATTGTCAATTATTTAAGAGAAATTACTCAGGGGGTTCCTATCGGTGTAAAATTTGGTGCCAGTAAGTTCTTAGAAGATGACCTGCGCATAGCCTATGAAGCTAATGTGGATTTTTTTACCCTTGATGGTAGTAATGCCGGTTCAAAAGGAACAACACCTATCCTGCAGGATGACTTTGGCTTGCCAACTTTGTTCGCGTTAGTCAGGGCTGCTAACTTTATCAACAAGCATAATCTGAAGCATAAAGTGAGCCTGCTAGTCTCTGGTGGGTTAAAAAATCCGGGCGATTATCTAAAGGCTTTAGCTTTAGGGGCAGATGCGGTTTATATTGGCAGCATTGCTTTATTTGCCTTGAGCCATACTCAGGTCTTAAAGTCTATGCCCTGGGAACCGCCCCCGGAGTTAGTATGGTACAAAGGGAAATACCAACACAAGCTGGACGTTGATGAGGGAGCCAAAAACCTAGCCAACTACCTGCTTTCATGTAACGAAGAAATAAAGGATGCCATAAAAGCTTTAGGTAAAAAAAGTATTCATGAAGTAAATAAAAATGATTTATTTGCCCTTGATCCTTTTACAGCTCAAGTAGCCGGTATACCAGTAGGTTATGAGGAAATAAATTTTGAAAAATAGCCGGTAAGCCAATTAATGACCCTAAAACCAATTTAAAGCGTAGACCGTATATTATTTACAAAATAAACAAAAATATTACAAAATATATGTTGACTTATAATGCCACCGTTGGTATCATTTACTTGAACAAATTTTTGTCGAATTTTGTCTAACATATTAGCGGGGAGGGAAAACCTTGAAGGCAACAGGCATTGTAAGGAAAGTGGATGAGCTTGGCCGTGTAGTTATACCTATCGAACTACGCCGCACAATGGGGATCGATGAAAAAGACCCTCTGGAAATTTACGTAGACAATGAGAAGATTATTCTCAAGAAATACGAGCCTGCCTGCGTATTTTGCGGCAATGCAGCAGACGCGCAACATTACCGGGGCAAGCTGGTGTGCCGGAATTGCGCCGTGGCCATGTTTGAAAACGTTAAGGCTATGTAACATAATAATTTAACTCGTTAATTAAGATACGTGTATTGTATTAGTCCCGTCCGGGATATTTCCCGGGCGGGCTTTTTTTATAGACTTAAAAATTGGTAGAATATTATTCTTGCTAAAAACCATGGCTTCTCAGGCACAGGAAGTATATAATTAACCTGGATACTATTATGTGGGTGTAACATTTAAAATAGAGCCCGCAAATGGTATCTAAATATTTTTTAGGAGGCGATGATTCTGAAGGGGAGAGTTTTGCTTGCAGCGTTATTGACCCTGGTTTTCTGTCTAACCGCAGTTTTTCCGGTCGCAGCCGTGCAGCCAACCGCAAAGGATTTAGTGTTGGTGGCCATCAAGAACTTTGACCTGGGGATGAACAAGGGATTTTATCAAAAGTCCCAGGGTGAAGGCACCCTCGAGGTTACCAGATTCGATGGGAGTCTTAAAGAGGTAACAGGCGATTATTCGGGATCCACAATCAAGTATCTCGTGCAGATGGATGATGCCCAAAAAGCCATGAAATTTAGCTATGACACCGCCATCAAAGGCATGACCCACGAGGGAGCTATCTATTTACAAGACGACAAATTGATTCTGACCAAAGACGTATTTCTTTTACTGCAGGACTTCGGAGTTGACGCGTTCGCAAACAGCAGCGTATCATTAACCGAAGCCCCAGAGTATATGTATTTAGCCAATCCGCAGTTGGAGGCTATCTGGGAACAAATGTCCAGCTACCAAAACGGGAAATTGCCTGCCGAGTATACAGAAATGCTGGCGTTTTTAGTTGAAGCCATCCCCGACGAGTGTTTCAGCTTGTCCACCAGTAAAGTTACGATGCAGCTCGACCAGGATAACCTTGTAAACACTATCGTCAACTTACTAACGAAGATGACCAATGAAAGTGAAAAGGTCGCCGAAATAATGGTCAACACAAACACATATAGTTACGAGCAGATGGGCATGGATCCCGAGGAGATGAAGCGGGAAATAGCCGCCGGTCTGGCAAGCATGACCGTGCCGACCAGGGAAGAAATTCAGGCCGTAACAAGCCTTATTGAAGTAAACGACTTCACTTTTGAGTACTCCCTAATCCCGGGTGGTTCCAAGACACTTAATGTGGACTTGGGCTTTAAGGCTCCGGATGGCTCGGTGGAAGGAGCTCTTGGTATCGGGGTAGATGTGGCAGGCAAGAGTGACAATCTCGAGGGCTCTTACCGCCTGGCCGGCCAGTTTAACGCTGCTAACGGACCTCAAGTGGATGTTGACTATGAAAGTCAGTTCAGCTATACCGACACCGTTGCTGATTCTGATTCAACCGTCAATGTGAACGTAAAGGACAATACAACCGAGAAACTAATGTTGGATCTTGGGTTAGTTAGTGATTCAGTTAGCGAAATAAACACCAGCCTGATCCTTGACGTACCCGAACTCACGGCTGATAACAGTGCAGACATTACCGAATTGATTCCCACTACCGGAACCTCGGTTATTAACGTGGAACAGGCTGCAGAACCCAAAAATTTCAACCTTGTGGTTAATGGAGTTGCTCTTGAAACCAAGTCCGGGTTTGGAAAACAGGGGGAAATTGTGGTGCCGGCAAGAGCGGTGCTGGAACAGTTGGGTTATCAGGTAGAGTGGGTTCAACCAAATGAGATACAGGTGCTAAGTGATGAGCAAACTATTTCTCTATTTATCGACCAAAACAGCTATACGGTGAATGGTGCAGAAAAGACCTTAAACGAGGCCCCAGGCCTTGAAACGGGCATGACCATGATTCCGCTAAGCTTTATAACCGCTGAATTAAACGCTGCTATTGATTTAGCTGCACCTAATTTGGTCATTACCAACTAGTTAGTTTTTTAACTTAGGACAGTCAAATTGGTTAAACATTGATCATAGACAAAGCTACCATCCCAGGCGGGAGGTAGCTTTGCCTATGTTACTACCTTATTGATAATCTAGTATTTGGTTTTTAGCTTCTTGGTTCTTATTTTAAAGGGAAGTATAATGTTAATATCCATATAAAAATAAGGGGAACCAGATATTGAACGAGAATCACGATTATTCAGTACCTATTGCGGATCAAATGCGCAATCTGCGAGCTGACTGCGAAAACTGTTTCGGCTTGTGCTGTGTCGCACTGTGCTTTTCGGCTTCGGAAGGTTTCCCAATCGACAAAGACGCCGGTCAGCCTTGCATTAATCTAAAACCAGACTTTCGCTGTTGTGTTCACAAAAGCCTCCAAGAACGGGGCTTTAAAGGTTGCCTTGCTTTTGAATGCTTTGGCGCGGGGCAAAAGGTTTCCCAAGTCAGCTTCGGTGGACACGACTGGCGGAAAGTCCCGGAATATGCGGAGCAGATGTGCCAGGTTTTCTTAATCATGCAGCAACTCCATGAGTTACTCTGGTATCTAACAGAAGCGCTGACTTTACAACCGGCCCATTCTATCCGTGATGCGCTTAGCTCCATGCACGCCGAGACGGAACGGCTCACCCACCTGAGCCCCGACTTGCTCGTAAATCTGGACGTGGCAGTACACCGAGCAGATGTTAATACTCTGCTCCTAAAGACCAGTGAACTTGTGCGAGCCGAAGCTCGTCGCGGTCAGAAAGTTCATGTGGCGCGTCAGAAGACCTTCGGTCGAGGAGCCGACCTTATTGCTGCCGACCTCAGAAGAATTGACCTCAGAGGAGCTAACTTGAGAGGAGCCTACCTTATTGCTGCTGACCTTAGAGGAACCGACCTGAGTGGGACTGATTTTATCGGGGCTGATTGCCGAGATACTGACCTCAGAGGTGCCGACCTGACCAAGAGTATCTTTCTCACCCAAACCCAAATTAACGCAGCGCACGGGGATACTAGCACAAAGATACCGTCGTCACTCATGCGCCCAGTCCAATGGGGCGGTTCATGAATACTCATTCGTAGAAATAAATGGCTGGGTTTACTCTGTTATTAAAATTAGGTAGTGGTTTCCGATCTTTATTAATTAAATGTACCCCGTCCAGTGCTTTTCCCGACCTTTTGAAAGTTATTACGATATCATCCTTTGATGCAGGTAATTCCACGTAGGCAACGGCAAAGAACTTATCCGGCGTATAATAGATGCAGTAAATATTGTAGTCGTCTGTTTGAATTTCGGAGTTGTTGTCTTGTTCCTCCAACCATTCGACAGCCAGCGGGTGGTAGATGTCGGCATCTTTTTTCATTTCGTTATAACCCGAAAAGCCCACAAAAACCAGTGCTATGGACATGATGCCGATAAGAAGTCCGAGGAGGGGTTTATCGCCTTTTTTATATACAAAGATAGCAATACCGAAACCAAGTGCCGCTATGAAAAACATAAAAACTGAACTCATGTTAATCTCCTTCCTTTTTTTTGTGATAAGATATCAGTTTTTTAAATATTTCAACAGTTTTACTGAAATACCTGCTAGGATGTTTTGGGTCTGCCTGCGCCATGAATATATTTTTAAGTGGGGTGTGAAGGGCAGTTAAAGAAGTTTTTTGGTTGGAAGAGGATGAAAAAAATTATATGTAAAGAGGCGATGCAGTGTTTGTATCTTATTTATTGGTATTTTTATTAGCCGGCATTCCGTTAATTGAACTGATTGCAGTTATACCATTGGCCATACTTGGAGGGTTGTCACCGCTACCTGTAGCCATACTGGGGTTCTTAGGCAATACATTTACGGTCATGCTGTTAATTGTTTTTGTTGATCGAGTAAGGGGATGGCTGAGGGGTAGAAAACAAAAGCGTGGCGGTGTGCAAGAGCAAGTCGCAGAAGAGTTTCAGAACAATGAAGAAGTTATCGTGGAACAAGGTTCCAAAAAAGAAAAACGGGCCAGGGTCCTTTTTGACAAATATGGTTTACCCGGATTAACTATTTTCGGGCCGATTCTAGTAGGTTCCCACATTACCGCTTTTATGGGCATGAGCTTTGGTTCTAATAAGAGCTTGGTGTCCGGTTGGATGCTTGCTAGTTTAGGTCTATGGACAATTGCATCTGCTGTGGCTGCTAATTATGGGGTATCTTTTTTTGTTCCGAATGTGGAGGAAAACGGATTTCTTATTCGCCTATTTCAATAAGTTTAAGGAGATTAGCGGTTTTCTGAAGCTTCAAAAACGCTTCAAACCAAAACAGACACCGGTGTTTCAGTGGGGTCAAGGCAATCCGGCCTAGTCACCGCTCTTGCTGGTATAATTCCGACAATTTTCAATTTATTTGCTTCAATGCGCCAAAACAGAGACTCAGCGGCCCAAGGGGGTCAATATAATCAATGTAGTAATCGGCGCGGCAAAGGCTTTGGTCAAAGAAGGCGCGGGTGTAAAAAACGGAGATTCTTTTAGTATCAAGAAGACAGCCCGGATTACTTAAAAACTCTCAATTTAATGTTTAACTTTCGGTGTATTGTAGAAGCCTGCGCTCGCCCTCCAAGGCCCTGAGTTTGGTAATGTCCTGACTAACTTCCATTGTGCCCAGGTACTCGCCTTGTTCATCCCTTAAAGCCAGATAGCGGATATGAATAAAAGCGCCGTTTAATTCCAACCAGAATTCGGTGTTGTTGTGCTTGCCCGACTTGAAATCGTTAACAATTTTTTCTACCATATGAACGCTGTCCGGCGGGTGGCAGTTTTGCACCTTTCTGCCGATGATGGACTTGGTTCTGGTAAAGATTCTTTCCTGGCCCAAAGAGAAATAGCGGACGGTGTCGTCACGCCCGACAAAGGTAATATCCACCGGCAGGTTTTTAAGTATCATATTGATTTCCAGGGGGCTTAAAGTACCCACATCCAGCGCAATAGCGCCTTCCGCCGGTTTGCCGGGC
This sequence comes from Peptococcaceae bacterium BRH_c8a, assembly GCA_000961575.1. Taxonomy (GTDB): domain Bacteria; phylum Bacillota; class Desulfotomaculia; order Desulfotomaculales; family Desulfallaceae; genus BRH-c8a. The sequence goes on along the minus strand of LADP01000016.1, from coordinate 67,953 downwards.
TCCAGCGTCTGACCCGGGACATCGGGCATCCATTCGTCTGCATCCGCTGCAGCAAAGCTGGGGCCAAAGTCCTGCAGTTGTTCCTTTATTTCAACCCACTCGGTTTCGGTTAGCGCGTCTTTCATCATAGGCGTCAGAATGTTTTCTTCCTTGAAGAACATTTCCATAACTTTATCTTTTAGCTGCTCCCAACTCTGGCCCAACTCCTGGGTTTGCTCCCGGCCTGTCCCAGAACCCAGCTTGTCCAGAGAGCTGATAAAAATTTTGATCATATCTCTTATTTCATCGTCCACCGCCCACATCACGGCAGGCGGCCCGGTAATATTGTGTTTTTCCAGGTACGGGAAAAAGATATTCTCCTTCTTGCTGAAATGGGCGTCCAGGTTCTTTTTGAAGAAGCTTATCTTTTCCTGCAACGAAACCAACGTTTGCTGCATATCCCGATCCCCGGCAGATAAATTTTGGGTCAGCCCGCCGATTTCTTCAAGCACTGTACGTGCCGCGTCGTTTTCATGTTTTAACAAGTGCAGCGGGTGGCCAGGCACCAGTTCCGGCGGTTCATTCCGCTCTAGGGTATCCTTAAAGAGTGCGGAGTGAACATCACATAGCTTTTTAATCTCCTCAGGCGGTAGCCCCTCACTGATTAACTGCTGCTCCATGTCTGCAATTTCGGCGGCCTCCACACCTTCCACCAGTGCACCAAATTCTTTTTTCACTTCATTAAAATCCCTGCCGTTATGTAAATCTTTAATTAACCTTTTTAAAATGCTGCGCTTGTATTCCTTGCTCTGCAGATATTCGCTCATAGAATCCTCCACATACTGATATTTTATTTAAAAATACCCATTGATGGCTTATTTATGCGTTTACTGCCGGAGGAGTGTTGTCAAGGGGAGTGGGTTGTTGACAGGGCATCAAATATAGGTTAATTTAATTCGGAGTGGTAATTTGTGCCAGGCAAAACATATCACATCATCATGAAGTAATTAACTGCAGAGCATTTTTGAGGGAGTGCTAAAAAAATGGACCTAAACGATAAGATAAGCACGGGCATGAAGGGTTTTGATCAGGCTATTGACAAAATGCGACTGGGCGATAATGTGGTGTGGCAGGTGGATTTAGTCTCTGATTATCAAAAAATCGTTGAGCCCTATATTCAACAAACCAAGCTGGAGCAAAGAAAGCTGGTTTACGTTCGTTTTGGCAGCCATGCACCGTTGCTTGAGGACAGCCCACAGATTAAGATCTATCGCCTTGAGGCCCAAAAAGGATTTGAAAGCTTTGCCACCGCCGTGCACAGCCTGGTTGAGCAAGAGGGCCGCAAGACCTTTTATGTTTTTGACTGCCTGACCGATTTGTTGGAATACTGGTATTCAGATTTGATGATCGGCAACTTTTTTAAGGTGGCCTGTCCATTTTTACACGAACTGGATACCATAGCTTACTTTGCCATCATCCGCAATGTGCACACATACAGCACCATTGCCGGTATCCGTGAAACGACACAGCTATTACTGGATTTATATCAAGTAAACAACAAATTTTATATTCACCCCCTTAAAGCATGGCAGCGTTATTCCCCGACCATGTTTTTTCCACATTTGATACAGGGTCAAGAGGCTGTCTGCATCACGGCCAGTTCCGAGGCCGCCGAACTTTTCTCCAGCATTAACCGCGGCGAGGAAAGGCTAGATTACTGGGATGTTGTTTTTAACCAGGCCAAAGATGCGCTGACCCTGGGAACCCAGCAGCAGGAAACAACCAAAAGGCTTTTAATGTCCCTGCTCATAGGCAGCGAGTCCAGAATGTTCGAGCTATGCAATAGTTATTTTAACTTAAACGATATTTTGAACATCGCATCAAGAGAAGTAGGATCAGGTTTTATCGGAGGCAAGAGCGTTGGCATGCTCGTGGCGAGAAAGATTTTAGAACGGGATGGAAAAAAACGCTTTGCACCTTTTATGGAACCCCATGATTCCTACTATCTGGGGTCGGATGTTTTTTACACCTATATTGTGCAAAATGGCTGCTGGAAACTGCGCACCAGGCAGAAGACGCGAGAAGGGTATTTCAAATACGCACCCGAGTTAAAAGAAAAAATCCTCAACGGCAGGTTTTCGGAGCACCTGCGGGAGAAATTTGTGCACATGCTGGAATACTTTGGACAATCACCGATTATTGTGCGTTCCAGTTCGCTACTGGAGGATAATTTTGGCAATGCCTTTGCTGGTAAATACGACAGCGTTTTTTGCGTGAATCAGGGTACGCCCGAGGAACGCTATGCCGCATTTGAACAAGCGATACGCACCGTTTACGCCAGCACCATGAACGAGGATGCGCTGGCCTACCGGATGAACAGGGGGCTTTTTGATCAAGACGAACAGATGGCCATACTGGTGCAGCGTGTTTCCGGTGATTATTATGAAGAAGATTTTTTCCCTCACGTTGCCGGGGTCGGCAACTCCTCTAACCTTTATGTGTGGGACAAAAGCGTGGATATGAACGCAGGCATGCTGCGCTTGGTATTTGGGCTTGGCACCAGGGCGGTGGACAGAACCTTTGGCGATTATGCTAAAATTATTTGCCTGGACAACCCGTTACGCAAGCCACCGGTTAATTACCAGGACCTAAAGAAATTTTCCCAGCATTTTGTCGATGTGCTCTCGTTAAAAGAAAATACGTTAACTAGTAAAAGAATGGAAGATATTATTAAATATAATATCAAGGCCGATAATGCGCTGTTTGCCTCTTTGGACAACCAAACAGCCCATCGCCTGCGCGAACTTGGCTATACCGACAGCCAAGTCCCTTACATCCTTGATTTTCAGAAACTGCTTAAAGATACCGCCCTGCCCGGACTGATGCGAGATATGCTGGCGCTGTTGTCCAGGGTTTATGATTACCCGGTGGACATTGAATTTACGGCCAATTTTACGCCGGACAACCACTTTAAAGTTAATCTACTGCAATGCCGCCCGTTGCAGACCAGGGGCTTGGGTAATGCGGTACAGATGCCGAACCTGGCTCACCAAGAAGACTGTTTTTTCTCCACGATTGGAAACTTCATGGGTGGAAACGTACGCTTACCTGTTGATTTTGTTGTTTATGTGCAGGCGCAGGCTTATACTGAGCGTAATGAACAAGGAAAATACGCGGTAGCCAGGCAGATTGGCCTAATTAATACCGCCCTGAAAGGTAAAAACGTCATGCTGGTTGGCCCGGGCAGATGGGGGACTACCACACCGTCATTGGGCGTACCTACACATTTCACCGAACTGTGCAATATGTCAATTATCTGCGAAGTAGCCTCCGGTGAAACGGGATTTATGCCCGAGCTGTCTTACGGTAGCCACTTTTTTCAGGACCTAATTGAAACGGGCATTTTTTATGTGGCCATTTTTGACGGGCAAAAGGATGTTGTGTTTCACCCGCACCACATTTTAGAAAGAGAAAATATGCTGGCATCCCTTTTACCGCCAAGCACTCAGTTTGCAGATGTAATCCATATTGCTCAAACAGATGGCCTGGAATTATTCTCCGATATTGTAACCCAGAAACTTTTATGTAAATAGCGTTTTAAGATTAAAAAAAACCGGAACACCCAAAGCGTTCCGGATAAACTCTCATTTTATTTATGATTCTTATCTATCAGCATTTAGCAATCATTTAGTTATGGGGGAAGAAACCCATCCCGAACACAAGTAAAATCAGAATTAAGAACAGAATAAGACTGCTACTGGTACCTCCAGCTCCGTAGGCCATCAAATAATCCCTCCCAGTATTAATTTACCACAACATATTCCATTTGATGGCAGGGTGTTACATCGAATCGCAATTTGCTTGCATTGAGTTGATAAACGTAAGCACCAGCTCCGGGTCAAACTGTGCACCGGAGCTGTTTCGCAATTCTTTGGCCGCTTCTTCAAAGGACATGGCCTGGCGGTATGGTCGATCGCTGGTCATGGCGTCATACGCGTCTGCAATAGCTAATATGCGGCACTCCAGGGGAATCTGCTCCCCTTTGAGCCCCAGGGGGTATCCTTTACCATTCCACCATTCATGGTGTTTTAAAATCCATTCGGCAATAGGAAGTAGTTCGGGCGCGGATTGCGCAATCCGATAACCAATTTCGCTGTGCCGCTGCATCTCCTTAGTTTCTTCAGTAGTCAAAGGGCCCTGTTTAAATAATATCCGGTCTGGAATACCTACTTTGCCAATGTCGTGGAACTGAGCCAGAAGCCGCAAATCAGTTAACCGCTGTTTCAGTCCGATGGTAGAAGCCAAATTGGCAACCAGATCCTGTAAACGTTCGGCATGGCCGCCGGTAATAAAATCCCTTTCTTCCAAAGCTTTAATTAAAGTGTTGACGATGGAACTTCTGGCGCTTTGCCGCCGGTGCAGCTTTTCACGATACATATTGTTATCAGCTTCCTTAAAAAGATCCAGCATTTTGATAAAGGCACTGCCGCTTACGGCCGAACCAACGGATATGCTTAGCGGAAGTTCAGGGTTTGTTTCATTGTAACCGGCGAAAGCATCCCGAATCCTTTTACAAGCCACTTCAACAGCAGCAGTGTCCACATCGGTGAGCAGCACTGCAAATTCATCCCCGCCAATCCTGGCCACCGTATCACCCTCGCGGAAACACTGCTTAATTACCTTGGCTGCATTCACCAGCAGCGTGTCACCTGCATCGTGGCCCAGAGTATCGTTGACCAGCTTTAAGCCATCCACATCGCACATGATGATACCCACCGGGTACTGGCGCCTGTTTTCCAGGCGGTTCATCTCCCGCTCAAAGAATGCCCGGTTCGAAAGCCCGGTAAGAGAGTCGTGCAGGCTGATAAACCGCAACTGTTCTTCGGCTTGTTTGCGTTCGGTGATATCCCGGGCTATTGATAGCATAACTTGCCGATCCTTTAAATTAAACAAGTGGCCGTTGGCCTCAATAGGAATTTTTTGGCCCTCTTTAGAAGTAACATTCAGTTCGTATGTGGCGTGTCCTTTTTCAAGGCATTCGGCAAGGTATTCTTTAAAAGCCCTAAGTTCTTTATTAAAGACAATCTCTTCAATTGTTCTTTCCAGGAATTCATCCCTGCCATAACCAAATTTCCGACAGGAAACATCATTAACTTCCAGGAAGCGATATGGGGATTCGTCTACCGATAATAAAAATATGGCATCATTGGCGTTATGAAACAGCAGCCTGAATTTTTCTTCGCTCTCCCGCAATGCTTCTTCGGCTTTCTTTTTCTCCGCCCGTGATCGAAGCATGTTTATTCCATAAGCTAGGTTTTGAGACAATTTGGTCAGTAGTTCATTCTCCACCTCGTTAAAGGCTTCAGGCTCGGCCGCGATAATATTAATCGAACCGAGTATCTGATTATCCAAAACCAGCGGCACGGTAAACTCAGACCTGGGATTACGCCTGGCCTGGCTTTGCCAGGAATTAATGCCGAAGTCTTTTTGCTTTTCTTTCATTAACCCGGCCGGTACCGTGCCAACCACCGCGGTTGAGCCAGAGTTTAATTCCGGATTTGACCCGGATGATATAACCAGGTCGGAATACCGGTCGCCCACGAGGCCGCCATGATTAAACGAGCGGACTGTTCTTTCCCTGTTCTGTTCCGCGTAACCAACCCAGGCCGAGTGGTAACCACCCACCTCAACAATGACCCGGCAAATATTATTAATTAACTCAGATTCGTTACTGGCGCCGGCAATAACCCGGTTGGATTCACTTAACACCTTAAGGGCCCTATTTACGCGCTGCAGCAGTTTGGCTGTTTGTTTATGATTCTTTATTTCTTTAACCAACTGTTCATTTACTTTAAGGGATTTGTTCTTGGTCTGGGCCAGTTCATAAAACAAAAGTTTTTGCGGTTCCGACAGGCTTGTGACCACAAGCGCCTGATACATAAAATAAAAAGATACCAGCTTTAGCAAGTGGCCAGAAACATCTAACCAACCGTACATGACAGTATTAAAGGCAAAGAATATTTCCGCAAGCAAAGTAGCCACGAGAGAAAGAACAACAAACCAGAAAACATGTTTGTGGAATACCTTCTTAATTTGAGTTATCAGAACCAGAGCCGCCACCAAAATGCACGAGATGAAAAATTCACTAATTCTTAAAAACAAGGGTAACCCCAGACCAGCAACGCCGTTGGCGGGGAATAGAGGCCATATAAAAAAGGAAGCTGCTAAAATAGCAGACACAAAAGTATAGAACCCGGCAATTAGGTATAGATTCAGTTTTTTCCTATGTAACAGCACCGCCATCAGCAGTGCTGTACTGCCCAGATACCTGGCGCTAATCCATAACTTCAAATGAGCGTCATCCCCGGCGGCTCCGATAACGTCCATTCCCTGATAAGCCAGCATATGCAGCAAATCAAAACCGCCTACAAAACCATAAGCGATACCCAGCAGCATGAAAAAGCTATTTTGAGCAACACGGTAAGTGTTAACCGCAATAATGAATATGTTAAAGGCAATAATAATGCTAAATAACTCGGCGGCAGCATGAAAAAACAAATAATTAACATGGCTTATATAATAAAGCGCCACTACAAAAACCAGTATAAGGATGTTTGATGTATTTTTTATATACGATTTGTCCTGATCCATTTTTTCACCTAGTTCCGGGTCAGTAACGTTAATTTGGCCTTTTTCTATCCAGTAAAGCTTATTTCTGACATATGGAGTATCGTGGTAAATTCTACATGTATATACAAAATCCTTTAAATAAAGTGCCAGAAGTAATAAATAATTCATATCCCTGCGCAAAAAAAAACACTAAGGCTGGTTGCAATAGTTTGTTTTAATAATAAAAACCGGAAGCTATAAAAGCCCCGGTTTTTCTTGGTGCGGGCGAGAGGACTTGAACCTCCACGAGATCACTCCCACTGGATCCTAAGTCCAGCGCGTCTGCCGTTCCGCCACGCCCGCTAATTTTATTTTTGTTGCCGTGCTGCAACAGTTTACCCCAAAAGCTAAAAGTAAGTTACGCCGCATTGATAATGGTAGCACAGATGTACCAAAGCGTCAAGAAGTGAACATAATCCAAACCGCAAAATATAAAAACACCCTGCTGTCTTAGGGTGCGCCTGAAATCTTACTCATGATTTTCCATGTTATTTAGCCGGAGAACATCTTAATCCGGGACTCAGCTCTGGTTATTTCCAACTTTTCCTGCAGCATGCTAAGTAATACCCTGATATCTGCCGTGTTAATTAAATCAGCGCTTTTATAAAGCAAGATTTCCACCAGGGCATATTCCACCTCGTCGGGATGGTAGCCGTATGAAATTAATCGTTCACGCACCTCGTTTAATCTCATGTTGTTAGTCCCATTCACTAAACATTTTCTACTCTACTAATATTATTGAGCATTTAGTTGGGCTTGTAAATGAGTGACAAGGCCCAAAACAATGGGACTATAGTCTGATGACAACCGCTTATAATGCGATTTTTTTCCAAGCAGCAATGTAAACCTGTAAGTCTTGGTCGCTAAATAACACCATTCTTATTTCTTCGGGTTTACCATTGGCGGCAGCAAATGCACTAATTACACCGACGGCAATTAACGCTGCTTTTTCTTTGGGGTAACGGTAAGCTCCCGTGCTGATGGAAGGAAAAGAGATGCTTCGCAACCCGTTTTCCCGGGCTAATGCCAAACTATTGCGGTAGGCGCTGCTAAGCAGGTCTGGTTCACCGTGATTACCCCCGCGCCAGATTGGGCCCACGGTATGGATAACGTGGTCGGCAGGCAGGTTGCCACCGGTTGTGATTACGGCCTCGCCGGGGTGGCATAAACCCTTGGTTGCCCTGATTTTTTTACATGCGGCCAAGATTTGCGGGCCGCCCGCCCGGTGGATTGCCCCATCAACGCCTCCGCCGCCCAGTAGACTGGAATTCGCGGCATTGACAATGGCTTCAGTATCTTGTGCGGTAATGTCCCCGCGTATAAACATAATCCGCGTTTGGTTTACCAGATATTCCATGTCATTACCTCCAATCAATAAACACCGGCACAGTAATGTACCGCAAGCATGGCTCAGCTTTTTATTTGCGTTTAAAGATCCTTGTGGCTGTTACCGCGCCTATGACACCCACAGTTACTCCGGCGGCCATACTCAGGTTCTCTGATAAAGGTGTCCTGGTGGCCAGCAGATAATATACTGCCACTGACGCAAAAACCGAAAGCATCATTGGTAAAAAGGTTCTACTCATTTTTCACCACCTGCTAATCCCTGCCGCAGCACTGTACATTGGCTTGATCAATTATGCACCGGTTAGCTTGTTTACAAAAGCAATAACACTTTGGGGCATTTGTTCACGTTCAACCACTGTTTCATGCAGCACCGGCTGGTTTTGCAAATCCCGTAATCCCCTGGGTATGGGCATCCCACTGAATGCGGAAAGAGTTTGCAGCAGTTCAAACTCGGTTTTACCCAAAATTTCATTAGCCCCTAAAAGGGCTTTGGTAACGCTGGCGTTGAACTTAAACGGGCTGGCGGTGGAAAGGACAACGGTTGGCGTGTCGTCCCCGGTGGCACCCCGGTATTTATCATAAACATGTAAGCCCACTGCCGTGTGAGTATCTACTACGTAGCCGTAACGGCGGTGTGTTTCCCGGATGGAATGTCCGGTTTCATCGTCGCTGGCAAAATCAGACCAGAATAATTGCTGCACTTTTTCCCTGGTGCCGGTATCCACCGCATAACGGCCTTGCAGCTTAAGTTGGGACATCCACTCCCTAATCCGGAACGCATCATGGCCGGTCAATTCAAACAACAGGCGTTCCAGGTTACTGGATATAAGAATATCCATGGAAGGGGAAATGGTGGTTTTAAAGTCCCTGACCCGGTCATAAACACCGGTACGAATGAAATCGGTAAGCACGTTGTTCTCGTTGGCGGCGCAAATTAACCGGTGTACCGGTAAACCCATCTGGCGGGCGTAAAACCCGGCCAGAATATTACCGAAATTTCCAGTGGGCACCACGAAATTAACCGCCTGGCCGGGCTTGATGCGTCCATTGGCCAATAGGTCGGCGTAAGCAGAGAAATAGTAAACTATCTGCGGCGCCAAACGGCCCCAGTTGATGGAATTGGCCGAGGAAAACTTAAAACCCCGTTCGGCAATCACATCGGACATGGCTTGATCGGCAAAAATATCCTTGACCCCGCTCTGGCTGTCGTCGAAGTTACCTTGCACCGCTACCACCCCGACGTTATTGCCTGCCTGGGTCACCATTTGCATCCTTTGCACCTCGCTGACTCCTTGGGCAGGGTAAAAAACAGTTATGGCCGTGCGGGGTACATCCTTAAAACCTTCCAGGGCAGCCTTACCGGTATCGCCCGATGTTGCTACCAGAATCAATATGCCAGCGTCTTCACCGGTCTTAGCCATTGATTTAACCAATAAGTGAGGAAGTATTTGCAAAGCCATGTCTTTAAATGCGCAGGTAGGGCCGTGCCATAACTCCAACACCGCCAGGCCTCGTTCCAATTCAACCAGCGGAGCCACTGCCGGGTGGTCAAAATTCTTGTCGCTGTACGCAAATCCTACACATTCCGAAACTTCTGCCGTAGTGAAATCGGACAGGTACGGGGCCAGTATCCGAGCCGCCCTGGCCCGGTAATCCATACCCGCTAGGGCGTAAATGTCGTCGGCGGAAAATAAAATCCGATCGGTAGGGATAAATAACCCACCGTCAGGTGCAATGCCCCGCTTGATAGCCTCGGCAGATAATGCCTGGTGATTGTCGCCCCTGGTGCTTTTATAAAGCATGTTACAACCTCCGGTCGATCTATAATATTTAGTAAACAGAATTCAGTAGTCAGTAGTCAGAATGAAGAATACCGAAAATATGTTTATAGTAGGTGCCTTCATTTTGATTTTCTCCTGACTCCTGATTCCTGATTCCTTAAAAAGCCGACTCCCACTTACCAAAAACCCGGCCGCAGCGGCAACCGTAGGTAACGTAGTGTCTTCGCGGCAGCTCTTCGATGCTTAGTATGCGCACGTGACCTTTGACGAGGTATATGTATTGACTACAGCCCGGGCATTTTTCCCCTTCGATGATATGCTTGGCCCTCACCACAGACCAGGTTGGTTCTCTGGTTACGCAAACATAGTAATCGGCAAAACTAAACCGGCTAATCCTGTACCGGTCAAGCACAGCCCGGATAGTTTTCAACATTAATTCCCTGGTTGTGCCCGTTTGGGTGAAAAGAAACGTCTCCACTGCAGTCCTGATTACATTTTGATCCTCCGGGGTTGGAAAAGCAAGTACATTAGCTGTTTGCATGTTCGGATCACCCACATCCCTTGTCCTATTGTACAATAAGAATTGACATTTTGGGCGATTTTGATACCTTAATTTTGTGTTAAGTCAGGCGAGTGATATAATCGTGGCGAGGTGACATCATGCGCGAACACAAAATTAGGCCACTGAACAGGAATACACTCTACGATTTAATCCGCACTTCCAGGGGGGAAGCTGAAGCAGATTTATACATTAAAAACGGTACGTTAATTAACGTTTATACCGGCGAACTGCAAAAAGTTAATATCGCCGTCAAGGGAGCGCACATTGCTTACGTGGGTACGGCTGAGCAAATGGTGGGTCATCAAACCACGGTGGTAGAGGCCGGCGGCCTGTATCTTTGTCCCGGCTATATCGAGCCCCATGCCCATCCCTTTCATACCTATACCCCGGCAACCCTGGCGGAACAAGTGCTGGCCCTGGGCACAACCACTATGGTTTGCGATAACCTATTCTTTTTCATGCTTATGGGACCACAGCAATTGGCTCTACTTTGGCGTGAGTTTGACCAATGGCCGGTTAAAATGCTGTTAAGCATCCGCTTGGATCCGCAGACCTATTCCAGTAAACGGGCAGCCTTATTTGAGCCCCATTTGCTGGAACCGCTTTTGGAATTGACCGCCACCAAACAGGTCGGTGAACTCACCGATTGGCCATCACTGCTGGCCGGGCGAGAGCAGATGTTGGACAATATAATAGCCACGGGTTCTCGTGGTAAAAGAGTAGAGGGACACGCTCCCGGTGCCTCAGTGGAAACGCTAAACGCACTGGCCGCCGCCGGCGTCTCAGCCTGCCATGAAAGCATCAGCGGGGAGGAGGCCCTGCGCCGTTTACGCCTGGGCATGTATGCTACATTAAGGCATAGTTCATTACGTCAGGATTTGCCCGTACTGCTGAAAAGTTTGCTTGATGCCGGTATTGACCTTAACCGGGCTATGATAACCACCGACGGAGTTACACCACCATATATGGGGGCGGGTTTCACCGACCACTTGCTTCGTCTGGCCATTGAAGAAGGAGTGCCGCCGGTTGAAGCATACCGCATGGCTACCCTAAACCCCGCCACCTATTATCGCATGGATGATGAATTAGGCGGCATCGCTCCGGGACGCCTGGCCGATATACTGTTCCTGGAAGATATCAATAACCCCACGCCGGTAAGGGTGATTGCCGAAGGGAAGCAGGTGGCGGAAAACGGTCAACTGCTGACTAAATTGGCCTCGCCCAATTGGCATGACTACGGTGTTAAGCCGGTAACCGGTTCCCTGAACGGACTTACCCCCCGGGACATGACCCCGCCCGCCCAGGACGAACCATTTCCGTTAATGCAGTTGGTTAACCCGGTAATTACCCGGCGCCAGGATTGCGTTTTACCGTCGCGCAACGGAGTACTGGATATTAGTAATGAAGCAGGGCTGGTCTACGCCGCTCTGTTCGGTAGGGCAGGAGGGTGGGTAACCACCGGCATCATAGCCGGCTTTGCCGACTATTTGGAAGGGATGGCTTGCACCAGCACCATTACCGGAGATATCCTGGTACTTGGCCAAAACCCGTCGGAAATGTTGCGCTCAGCCAACCGGATGTTAGACTTGGGAGGCGGTATTGTAATCGCGGAAAAAGGGACATTCATTTATGAGTTACCGCTGCCGCTGGGGGGGATTATGAGTCCCCAGCCATTAGACCAACTGGTTGACAGATGCGGGTATCTATATAAACTGCTGGCCCAGCGCGGCCATCGGCATCACGATTTACTTTATACCCTGTTATTTCTTTCAGCCACCCATCTGCCGGCCATACGGCTCTCGCCCGCGGGCATAATGTCGGTAAAGGACAAAAAAGTTTTAGTGCCGGTAAGAAAAGCAGGTTGGCCAAGATAACACGCAATTTTACAATACATTAAAATATTGGTATACTACGCCATAGGTACCGTAAACCCACCGGCTAACACTACTCAGGAGGAGCAACTACCACAGGGAGGTTTTTTTTTGACGCCGGAACAAGATAGCAACGGTTTCGATAATCTATTGGCCGGGAAACTTGTGCTTGGCGAACCCCTTAAAGTGGGTGGCACCACCCTGGTGCCGGTAATATCAGTAACTGCCGGTTACGGAAAGTTTTCCGACACCAATGGCGGTGGAGGAGGTTTTTTGTTAAACCCGGTGGCTATTGTGGCGATACACGGTGAATCCACACAGGTTTATTCCCTACAAAGGCAGGGCACAGTGGAAGAGCTGAGCAGCGTTTTAGATGAACTGATTGACACAGACCTAAGGGAGGTACCGAAATTATGACCTCTATTAGCAGCTTGGAACAAAAACGACTGGAAGAAATACTACGCGAAATGCACCAGGCTCAAAAATGCTCCTTCTTCTTAGAAGACGTCATGGGTAAGGTTATGGATAAACTTGAACTAACTGAGGAAGAAGCAATCGAACTTGTCAGGTTTTTGATGAATAATCATTTTATTTCTACCGGTTCCTTTTTGCCGGCCACTTTTTTAAGGCCCGGTCATATCCGCATGTTTCCCGTTGTACTTACTTCCAAGGCCATAGCCCTGGTTAACAGCGGGCAATAAATAAGGGGTGAACCAAAAACCAGTTCACCCCTTTGGCGGTATCAGTTTGTCTTTTCCTTGGTGCAACCACCCGGTCCAGGCTCGGCATAGACTTCCACCGGCTTAATTCGGTACGGCTTAAAGAAGTAGTCGTTGGCATCTTCCTTATCCGCGTCGCCTTTCCCGGTTGTGCCTTTATCGGTCACCCGCTTCCCTCCTCAAACACCCAAATTAATATTTGCGGGACAGGTGAAAGTGATTGTGCTGAATTCTTAATGCGTGGGTAACCCCACATTCCGGGCATTTCTTAGATTCGCCGTTTTTGAATCTGATTTCGCCTATATGCTTATCGCAGCAGGTTATTTCAATACTGAGTAATTTATTGTTTTCAGTAAAGTTTACCCGATAATCCATTTTTTTATTGTCCATTTTAACATCACCTCAAATTTACCGTATTTTACCTCAAAAACAAATTTTTACTCTTAAATAAAGTTGTTAGTTTTTACCATCCCCTTTTAGTTGTTCGATTTTTACGCTCTCCACTGCATCATGAACAAGATCAATCAGATGTACACAACCTTCGCCCGCACCCAACAGGTCGGCAACCTGCTTTTTCCTCAGGCCGTCCAACCGGCGTCCGGGCAATTCATTGATATATGCCACAGCCTCGCAACAAACGTTATCCGGTACCCGCAGCATCACGCCATTTGCTTTGGTCACCAACAGGTCTGGATCCAACGCAAGGTCGACACTTAACTCGTGGAAAGAATCGCTCAACATACCGGCTACCCGGTATCCATGTTTTTCATCTATATATACATTTTGCGATTTAAAGCGGTTAAATAAACTGGTTAGCCTATCGGTTCCGGCATACTCGTCCCATTTATTGCTAATCCGTTCCAAGTTGCTGTAATATCGACATGAACCAGCATAAAATTTTTCCCAGTAATGACTATATGCCGACGGTGATGCAAACCCTCGCTCCGCCAGCAAAAAAGTTTCGGCCTGAATAATCCCTCGTACAGTTTCAGCAAACAGGGAGCGGGTAAATTTCCCCAGACCCGTAAGTGTTTCCTTTAGCACCGGGCCGCATTTAAAATACGCTTCCACACCGACAAGTCCCTTAACTTCAACGGTTTTTACTTCCGGTGCATAGCTTTCCCAGGTAGCGGCAACAACCTTTAGGGTACCCGGTTCCACCAGTAACAAAGCGGCGCATTCACCGTCTGTACCGCGATAAACAGTCTGCGCGTCCAGCAAGCCATCGGTCCGAGACCGGCGTACCATTGTAAACCAGTGACGCTGCAGGGTATTTCTCACATCCTCACTCCTTTGTCCCTATTATACTTGAAAAAGTTAAACAGTTGTTTTTTAATGTTAAAATATTTTTCATTGTTTTGATAAAATTGGCCTCAGTGGGATTGTTACTTGATGAAGCGATTGATAAAATTATCTTTGGAGGTGATTGAAAATGGGTTTTATTCAAAGAATTGCCGAAGGCGCCAAGAGTGTTGGCAGCCGGGCCAGGGATTTCGGCGAAATAGCCGGTGACAGAGCCCGGGATTTGACCAGAAAATCGTCCGATTTAATAGAAGTGACCAAGATGAAGCACGAGTTGCGTAAAATGGAAAAAGAAATGGAAAATAACCTGGCCGGAATCGGCGCACTTTATTATCAAAAGCAACAAGGTCGAGAAGACACCGGTGACGAACTAAACAGGTTAATTGAATCCACCCGCCAGCTTGAAATTGAGCTAAAAGACCTGGAGGATCAAATTGAATCCATGCAGCCTAAACCTGCGGTCTGTCCGGAATGTAACAGCGAGTTAGAGGAAGATGTTAAATTTTGCAGCAACTGTGGCCGCAAAGTAGTAGACTAATAAGCACAACTGAAATGGGGTTACTTATTCGTGAGCAATGATAGTGATTTTTCGTTAGAGTTTACTGAAAAAACCACCGCTATGGTCGGCGAGTTGGCCCGCCAAACCGGCCGCACCGAAGAACAGGTTATCGAATCCATCATTGAAGGATATTTGATGCGCCAACTGCGGATCATTGAAAAAAGATCCGCCGAAACCGGGACGCCGGTGAACGACCTTCTTAATGTGCAGTTCGAGCGCCTGCTGGAGTTAATGCTCAGCCAGGCCCAGGGTAATCCGGGAGGTAATAATCCAGGCTGTAGTAATTAACCACAAGGCTTATAAGCATGTTTCTTTGTATCTGACCGAGTGTTAAAAGGGCCGGGATTATTTCTTCCCGGCCCTTGCTTTTACTAGATTCTTCGCTACGCTCAAAATGACATAAACCTAACTCTGCAGTTCCTCAATATTCCGGTACAAGTCAAGGGCACCGGGGTTGGCCAGCGCATCACGGTTTTCCACCGGCTCGTTGTGAATAATACTGCGCACCGCCATTTCTACTTTTTTGCCGCTAATAGTATACGGGATGTCAGTCACCGGAATGACCTTGGCCGGCACGTGCCTGGGGGTGGTGTTTTCTCTGATGGTCTTCTTGATTTTTTTCACCAACCCATCGTTATACTCCACTCCCTCGGCCAATTTGATGAATAGGATCACCCGCACATCGTTATCCCAGTTTTGCCCGATTACCAGGCTGTCCTTAATTTCTTCCAGCGATTCCACCTGCCTGTAGATCTCGGCGGTGCCGATCCGTACCCCGCCGGGGTTTAGCGTGGCGTCTGAACGTCCATAAATAATAACCCCGCCGTTATCGGTAATTTCTATAAAATCCCCGTGGTGCCACACGTTGGGGTAGACGCTGAAATAGGCCTTGGTATATTTTTTGTCGTCCTCGTCTTGCCAAAAATAGATAGGCATCGAAGGGAAGGCTGATAAACAAACCAGTTCACCCTTGCGGTTAAAAACAGGCTGGCCCTGGTTATTGAAGGCCTGTACGTTCATGCCCAGGCCACGGCACTGCAGTTCACCCGCGTAAACAGGTGCAATGGGGTTGCCCAGGGCAAAACAGGAAACAATATCAGTACCCCCGGATATAGATGACAGGCAAAGGTCATCCTTGACGTCCCGGTACACGAATTCAAAGCTCTCCACTGAGAGGGGCGAACCCGTGGAAAGAATGGCCTTAAGGGGTGACAGATCTAATATTTCCCGGGGCTTGACGCCTTCCTTCTCCACAGCCGCCAAGTACTTGGCACTGGTACCGAACACGGTAACCTTTTCATCCTGAACTAGTTTGAACATCGTTTCCGGACCGGGGTAAAAAGGAGATCCGTCATACAGCAACACAGTAGCACCCACTGCCAGCGAACTAACCAACCAGTTCCACATCATCCACCCGCAGGTGGTGAAATAAAAGATAGTGTCATCTCGCTTCAGGTCAGTGTGTAGTACCAGTTCCTTCAAATGTTGAATCAGCGTACCGCCCGCTCCGTGTACAATACACTTGGGCACCCCGGTGGTGCCGGAAGAGTACATAATATATAGCGGGTGGTCAAAGGGCAGTTGTTCAAACTCAATTTCCAGTCCGTTTTCCGGCGCCAGGAAATCATTGAACAGCACAGCACCCGGCAAGCCGGATAAATCAGGCGCATCCTCGGTATAAGGTACTACTACTACTTTTTCTATCGAAGGTATTTCATTCAGGATGCTTTGCACCCGATCCAGGCAGTTAAAGGTTTTACCATTATAAAAGTAACCATTGGCGGTAATTAAAACCCGGGGTTGGATCTGACCAAACCGGTCGAGTACCCCTTTAATCCCGAAATCTGGTGAACAGGATGACCAGATAGCTCCAATACTGGTTGTGGCCAGCATGGCTATTATTGTTTCAGACATATTGGGCATAAAACCGGCCACCCGGTCGCCAACGGTGACCCCTTGGTTGCGCAGAGACCGGGCTAGGCGGGCTACTTGGTCGTAGAGCTGGGCGTAGGTAAGCCTTACCGGTTCATTAACTTCACCTTTAAAAATCAGGGCTGTACGTTCATCCCGGTATCGCAGCAGGTTTTCGGCAAAATTTAGTTTGGCTCCGGTAAACCAGCGGGAACTTTGCATATTCTCCCGGTTAACCACCACTTCATCCCAGGGGTGCGAGGCCTTGACGCCGCAAAAATCCCACACCGCAGCCCAAAAATCCGAGGTATTGGTTATTGACCAGTCATATAATTGGGCATACCCGTTAAAATCTTTACCATTCCTGTCGTTAACAAAATTAATAAAACCGGTCATATTAGCATTGCGCACCCGCTCATCTGATGGTGTCCAAAGCGGTTTGTTCATTGTTGAACTCCTCCTTGTTTATGTATAGCTCTATTTGTCCATTGATTGGTCGTAATCCTTTATTAATATGCAATATATATACCACCCCCAAATCAGTGTCTAGGGATTAATAAAGACGTAAACATCACAAAAACGTTACTTTTATTTACACTTTGTTGTTAAAACTATTTAACACTGTAACCTTAAGTAAACCACATGCACCGGCGCCATGCTCGCGCAATGTTTTCACGGGCCTTGCCGTTGACATGAACAAATGTATAAAAGATAATTGTATCATTAGAAGCTAAAACTGTTTTTGATTATTTATTTATTTGGAGGGTTCTGTTGTGGAATACTATGAAAAGATAAAACTCACCGCCCGGTTGATTAAAGAATCCACCAAGACCCTGGCCCTTACGGGGGCAGGAATAAGCACCGAAAGCGGTATCCCGGATTACCGTAGCCCGGGCACAGGTTTATGGGAAAAGTTCGACCCGATTAAAGCAGCCAGTCTTTCAGCCTTGCGCAGTGATCCGGCCGGCTTCTATAAAACGAACCTGGAACGCTGGACTGCTTATTGCGACGCCTGTCCCAACCCCGCGCATTTCGCTTTGGCCCAGTTGGAAAAACAAAACCTGCTGTTGGGCGTAATTACCCAAAATATAGACGGCCTGCACGTTAAAGCAGGGTCCAATAGGGTCTGGGAAGTACACGGCCATTTGCGCACCGCCCGCTGCATGAGTTGTCGCGATGGCTATCCCTTTGAACAGTTGGTAGAAAAGTTTCGATCCGGAGAAAACCCGCCACGTTGCCTGAAGTGCTCGGATATTTTACGCCCCAACGTAGTTTTATTTGAAGATAAAATGAACGAGGACTTTTATCAGGCCACCCAGGTTATTTCCGGATGCCAGTTAATGTTAGTGGTCGGCAGCAGCCTCACCGTTTACCCGGTGGCCGGTTTGCCCGAAGTGGCGAGGCAATTTGTAATCATTAACCGCACTCCAACACCGCTGGACGATGCCGCCGCCGTGGTCATTAACGAGAACGCCGGGCGGGTGTTTACAGATATCTTGGCCGAACTTGGTTTACCACCGACGGTAAAAACCTAAATAGAGTCCCCTGAAAAACTAAGCATAACTGGGGTTTGGTGTTAATCGGAGGGTTACGTAGGAGCTTAAATCAAAGAGCGTGAGAGTCCGAGGAAAAGCGCCGGTGCATGTCTGAGCGCCCGCAGGGCGCGAGTTCTCCGGCGCCCGAGGACGAACGAGCTCGCTCAAGCATAACGGCGAGTAGTAACCCGGAGATTAACACCAAACCCCTTACCAAGACTTTTTCAGGAGACACTAAATAGTTATTGTCGGATTGTCTCCAACGAGGCGCAGCTTTACAGCCAGCGGTAGGTGATCCGAGGCTTCACTATAATAAACCTGGTATGCTAACGGCAGCCAGTGGGGGGAAAAAAACACGTAATCTATTTTGTGCTGCGGTTGCTGTGCTGGAAATGTAGGATAGGAACCTGACGGATCAGATAGTGCAAATACCTTTTTTAGTTCCTGTATTTCAGTTGCCCGGGGCAGGGCATTAAAATCTCCGGCCAGCACCAGGGGCATCTTTTCGTCTTTGGTGATGGTCAAAATTCGCTCTACCTGATGGCGACGTTCATCTTTGTCCAAGCCCAAGTGGGTGTTATAAAAGGCGATGCTACCGGTACCCGTACATATTTCGATCCTTTGCAGTCCCCTTTTTTCTCCCCGCCCGGGCAGGGGAAAATTTTGCTCATCCATTACCCGATAACGGGTAAGCACTGCATTACCAAATTCGGCAATCCCCAGCAAATTAAAGTTGGCGCCCAGCACCGCACTCATACCTGTTAGCTCGCCCAGTTTGCGCGCCTGGTTGACAAAACAGCTGCGGGGGTTAAACTTATCCACCTCCTGCAACCCCACCACATCGGCCCCGGTGCCGGTAATAGATGCGGCCACCGCAGCAAGGGACACCCTGCCGCCAGTACCCCGGCAGTGCCTGATATTGTAACTGAGAAAAGTAACATGCAATCCTAACACCCTTTACAGAACTTGATTTTACATATTACGCAGATCAAGAACCAGCGGTCAATACGTCAAATGCTAAAACAGATTGGAGGATAGGCTAGTAATGAGTGTAATAATTCTGGGTATCGAAACATCTTGTGATGAAACTTCAGCGGCCGTGGTGGTTGACGGTCGTGCAATCAAGTCTAATGTCATTTCCTCCCAGGTAGATATTCACAGTAAATTTGGCGGCGTGGTGCCTGAAGTGGCTTCACGTAAACACCTGGAGTTAATAAACAATGTCATCCAAGAAGCTCTGGATCAGGCCGGGTTAAATTTTGCCGACCTTAATGCCGTGGCGGTAACCTACGGGCCGGGCCTGGTGGGCGCTCTGCTGGTAGGGGTGGCGGCGGCCAAGTCAATCTCTTTCGGTCTGGACATACCTCTGGTGGGGGTTAACCATCTGGAAGGGCATGTGTTTGCCAACCTGCTGGTAGAGCCAGATCCGGGTTTTCCCCTGATTTGCCTGGTGGTTTCCGGCGGGCATACTGATTTATTACTGATGCACGGGCCAGGACAATATAAGTTGCTTGGTGCCACCCGTGACGATGCCGCCGGAGAAGCCTTTGATAAAGTTGCCAGAGTGCTCGGTCTGGGCTACCCGGGTGGCCCGCTGGTGGACAAGCTTGCCGAAACCGGTGACCCGCACGCGATTACCCTGCCCCGGTCTTATCTTGAAAAGGATAGCCTTGATTTTAGTTTTAGCGGCCTAAAAACGGCGGTAATCAATTACCTGCATCGGGCTCAACAAAGGGGGGAGGCTGTCAATCACGCTGACGTAGCGGCCAGTTTTCGCCAGGCAGTGGTTGACGTGCTGGTGGATAAAACACTTGTCGCTGCCAAACGCCACGATACCCAAACTATCATGCTGGCCGGCGGCGTTGCGGCCAACAAATTGCTGCGGGAGCAACTGAGTGCCCGGGCGATTGATAACAGTTTACGGCTTATTAATCCACCCCTGGTATTATGTACAGATAACGCCGCTATGATTGCCTGCGCTGCTTATTACAAATACCGGCGCGGCGATTTTGCGCCCCTGTCCTTAAATGCCGTTCCCGGCCTGCCCCTGGGCCAAGACCGTTATTAAGTCTTAATAACTTTTATCCACAAATATACCCACACCACACCAAGCACCGTATGGAATATATTTACAATTTATGCTTATAAAACACAACAATGTGCCTGAACAGGCAAAAAAATTATATATCTGAATACCTGTATTTTGCTCGCTATAGTAATATTGTAGAGCATTAACAAATTGACTGCTGTGGATAATGTGGATAAGTCTGTTAATAACTTTATTGAGAAGGGTTTATCCTGTGGGTGATAATTTATGTTTGCGAATGACGTTTTTTGTCGAACGCCCATTTTTAGCGGGTTGTACGGTTCGACATAATTCTGCTGACTCTAACAAAATAAATCTGTCGCAGAGATCTTAAATTTTGGGTTTATTCATGCTTGCTCAGCACTAACACTTCTATTTACGACTAAAAACTCTTTTTTTTATATCCAAGTTATGCTATTCTTTTTTAAAAGCGCGAATATCGAAAGGGGTAAAGCGAGTTGTACTGGCAAGAAGAATATGAAACCATTACCAGAGACAAACTGGAAGAATTACAGTTACAACGGCTGCAGCAAACCTTGCAGCGTGTTTACGACAAAATTCCTTTCTACCGCCAAGCATTCGATGCGGCAGGGATACAACCCGGCGATGTAAAATCACTGGCCGACCTACAAAAAGTGCCTTTTACAGTGAAACAGGATCTGCGTGATCATTACCCCTTCGGTTTATTCACCGTTCCTATGGACGAGGTGGTCAGGCTGCACGCCTCCTCCGGCACTACCGGCAAACCAACTGTGGTTGGTTATACTAAAAAAGATATCAACACCTGGGCCGACCTGATGGCCCGTGCTATAGTCATGGCTGGTGGCAGCAAAAAAGACGTGTTACAAAATGCATACGGATACGGCCTGTTTACCGGCGGTATCGGTGTCCATTACGGCGCTGAGCGCATGGGTGCCACAGTGGTTCCGATTTCGGGGGGCAATACTGCCCGTCAACTGATGCTAATGCAGGATTTCGGCACCAGCATCCTTACCTGCACCCCATCTTACGCTCTTTTCCTGGGTGAAGAGATACACAATGCTGGAATCGACCTGCAAAATCTGAAACTACGGGTGGGCATATTTGGCGCCGAACCTTGGAGTGAGCGCATGCGGGAGCAGTTGGAAGCAAAATTAAATATTACAGCTCTTGACATATACGGCCTCAGCGAGGTTATCGGGCCGGGCGTTTCCATGGAATGCCCGGAGAAAAAGGGTATGCACATATTTGAAGATCACTTCTTGGCGGAGATTATCGATCCCGAAACCGGTAAACAACTACCTTACGGCCAACCGGGGGAATTAGTAATCACTTCACTGACCAAGGAAGCCCTGCCTATCATCAGGTATCGCACCCGGGACATCACCGTGCTAAATGAGGATACCTGCGGTTGTGGGCGAACATTCGTGCGGATGCAAAGGGTTACCGGGCGCACCGACGATATGCTCATCATTCGTGGTGTCAACGTATTCCCGTCCCAAATCGAAAGCGTATTATTGGAGTTTGGCGATACCGAACCGCACTACCTGTTGGTGGTCGATCGTAAAGGCTCGCTGGACAACCTGGAAATTTGGGTGGAATTAAACGATAAGTTCTTTTCGGATAAAATTCGAGCCCTGGAGGACTTGGAAAATAAAATACGGGGCCGCATTTTAAGTGTACTGGGCATCTCAGCGCGCCTTAAGTTTGTGGAACCGCGCACTATCCCGCGCAGCGAAGGCAAAGCCAAGCGTGTAATCGATAAGCGGGAATTGTAAAAAAAACAGGAGTCAGCATTATGTCATTCTGAACGAAGTGAAGAATCTTAAGATCCTTCGCTAACGCTCAGGATGACAGCACTAGAATCGATTTTCTGTGTAGTAACTTATTTTCAACTTAGTGCTTTAGAAGGAGAGAAAATCGCATGAAAGTTAAACAAATATCCGTTTTTTTGGAAAACAAATCAGGACGCCTGGCCCAGGTTACCCGGGTGTTGGGTGAACAAAATATTAATATCAGGGCCCTATCCATAGCAGATACCACCGACTTTGGGATTCTGCGTTTAATCGTCAACGACCCAGATTCAGCCTACCAGGCCCTTAAAGAAGCGGGCTTTACTGTCAGCACCACCGACGTAATCGCGGTGGAAGTAGGTGACGAGCCGGGTGGGTTAGCCAGGATAATGGAAATATTGCAGCAAAGGGGTATTAATATCGAATACCTTTACGCCTTCCTCCAAAAAGCCACCAATGCAGCCCTGGTTGTTTTCCGGGTGGAACTAATCGATGAAGCCATCGATGTGCTGCAAAAAAATAATGTCAATATACTAGGCGGCAACCGGGTGTACACACTGTAGCATCCTCTAACAGCATCAAACCCCGATATTTGTCAATAATAGTAATTATTGAATTATGAATTAATGTTCATATCCTTCCAACCTAGGAAGGATTTATTTTTATACCGGAGAAATATAAATCTAAAGGTAAAAAGTTCTTCTTGTGGGAAACCAAAAATTTTTCTGAACCTGATTTTTGGGAGGATTTATTATGTCTAAAAACGAATTAAGAAAAAGTGTAATTGTCGCCCGGAACAGGCTTGCGGCGGAGAAAATAAAAGATAATAGCTCTGCTGTAGCCAGCCGCTTAATTAAACTTGAGGAATATCTCCGGGCAGGTACGATAATGGCCTACGTTGATTTTCGCAACGAAGTGCAAACAGAGGCCATCATCAGGGACGCCCTGAACCGGGGTAAAACGGTTGTTGTGCCGATAACCGACGTGGCCAACAAAAAATTAACTCCGTCACAGGTGCTAAACTATCCCGACGATCTGGCACCCGGGGCTTGGAACATCCTCGAACCACGACCCGAATGCGTACGACCGGTAGATCCGGGGACAATTGACCTGGTTATTGTGCCTGGTGTTGCCTTCGACACCGCCGGTAACCGTTTGGGTTACGGCGGCGGTTTTTACGACCGCTTCCTGCTCAACACCAAACCGGATTGTTTGTACGCCGCTCTGGCCTATGAGATGCAAATTAAACCCAACGTATATCCCGGCGAACACGACTTGCCGGTACATCTGCTGGTCACCGAAAAGCGGGTGCTGGACTTACGGGCCAACATCAAATAGTATTAAACGTTGACGGAAAACTATTTATTATCAAAACTTTGCGCCAAAAAATGCATTGCCACAAGAAGGATAACCAAAAAAAGAGCTGGTTCGCTAAAGACCACCAAAAATGCTATTAATATGATAAATAGCAAAGGCGAACGACACTGACTGGAATTTTTCAGTATCCTTCGGTTCGTTAAAGGATTTGCCTACGTTTCTTTAGCACAGGGGATTCTTAAAGGGCTTTATGGCTCTGCGTAAATACCAGGAAGGGGGAGAGACAGATTTGGCAGCATGTAATTGCGGTCATCAAAACGATGACGAGAAACAAAAAGAATTTGGAGAGTTGCTAAACAAGTTTAAGGGGAAAAAGGGAGCGTTAATACCGCTGCTACAGGAATCGCAGGAGATTTTTGGTTTTTTGTCTGCCGATACCATGAAGCAGATATCCGCATCCCAAGGTGTTCCGTTTAGTAAAACCTTCGGAGTGGTTACATTTTACGCCCAGTTTCACCTAAAACCACGCGGCCGCAACATTATTCGGGTTTGTCAAGGTACTGCCTGCCATGTACGGGGCGGGGCCAAGGTATTGGATTCGATTAAGGAGCTGACCGGCCTCGAGATCAACCAGACCAGTCAGGATCTGCGTTATACCCTGGAAACGGTTGCTTGCATCGGTGCCTGTGGTTTAGCGCCGGTAATTTCAGTGAACGAAGATACCCACGGCAAGCTAAAGCCGGAGCAGGCGGTTAATGTACTTGAAGAATATAAGTAGAAAGGAGGTCCGGTTCTTAATATGAATAACTTGATGGAAAAATGCTGCGACAAATGTCAGCATAGCCCGCAGACACCTTGTCAAGATTACGTAACATGTCGCACCCAAGGCCCGATATGCCATGATGACGAAAATTGTAAGCAACAAAGACTGGATCACCTGTCTTTGCTAAAGCTGGAAAAAGGGAATAAAGAAATATTGCTCTGTGCCGGTACCGGTTGCACTTCATCCGGTTCGGTCAAACTAGCTGACTTATTGGATCAGGAGTTAAAAAAGAGGGGTTTAGACGAAAAGATTAAAGTTAAGACCACCGGTTGTCACGGGTTTTGCGAACAGGGACCGATTGTAATTTTTGAACCTGAAAAAGTTTTTTACCGCCAGGTAACCATAGACGACATTGAAGAAATTGTCCAGGTACACATTGTCGAAGGCGGCATTGTTGAAAGGCTGTTATATGTCGACCCGACCACCGGGCAAGCAGCCAAAACATACCCCGAAATACCCTTTTACGCCGGGCAGAACCGCCTGGTACTGCACAACTGCGGGCACATTGACCCGGAAAACACCGAAGAATACATCGCTCAGAACGGTTACCAGGCCCTGGCCAAAACAATCTTCAACCTGACCCCCCAAGAGACAGTGGATGAAGTTAAAAAATCCGGCCTGCGTGGCCGGGGCGGCGCCGGGTTCCCTACCGGTGTGAAATGGCAAGGTGCCCTCAACGCCAAAATTACTGATAAGCGGTACGTTATCTGTAACGCTGATGAAGGTGACCCGGGCGCGTTCATGGACCGCAGCGTTCTTGAAGGTGACCCCCATGCTGTGCTGGAAGGGATGGCCATTTGCGGCTTTGCCACCGGTTCGGACGAAGGATACATTTACGTCCGGGCGGAGTATCCACTGGCTATTCGCCGGCTTAAAATTGCTATTGCCCAGGCCGAACAGTACGGGTTACTTGGTGATAATATTTTAAATTCCGGCTTTAATTTTCATATTAAAATAAAAGCCGGTGCCGGTGCATTTGTTTGCGGTGAAGGCACCGCGCTAATGACATCCATCGAGGGCAACAGGGGCATGCCCAAGTTCAAGGTGGGGCGTTCCACCGATAAAGGCCTCTGGGAAAAGCCCACCACCCTAAATAACGTTGAAACATTTGCCAATGTGCCACCAATATTGCTAAAAGGCGGAGATTGGTATGCATCAATAGGTACCGATAACAGCAAGGGTACCAAGATATTCTCGGTTACCGGCAAGGTTAACAACACCGGATTGGTTGAAGTACCGATGGGCACCACCCTGCGTGAAATTCTATTTGATATCGGCGGCGGTGTCCCTGATGGTAGGCCGTTTAAAGCCGTTCAGGCCGGTGGTCCCTCCGGCGGTTGCCTGCCGGAAGACCAACTGGATCTGCATGTTGATTACGACTCCCTGGGCAAAGTAGGGGCCATGATGGGCTCCGGCGGCCTGGTGGTAATGGACGACACCACCTGTATGGTGGACATTGCCAGGTACTTCCTTAAGTTTACCCAAAACGAGTCCTGCGGCAAGTGCACCCCGTGCCGCGAGGGTACGATGCGCATGTTGGAAATTCTGACCAAAATATGCGAAGGGGACGGGGAACCCGACGACATTGAGAAGTTGGAACGCCTGTCCAGGGTGATTATAAACACCTCGCTGTGCGGACTGGGCCAAAGCGCCCCCAACCCCGTGCTTTCAACATTACAATATTTTAGACACGAGTACGAAGCGCATATATTTGACAAGCGTTGTCCCGCCGGGGCTTGCACCAACCTGCTGGTTTTCTTTATTGACGAAGAAAAATGCACCGGGTGCGGCGCCTGTGCCAAAGCCTGTCCCGCAGGAGCCATCACTGGTGAAAAGAAAAAGCCGCATACCATTGACACTGAAAAATGTATCAAGTGCGGTAGTTGTATTCAAAAATGTAAATTTGGTTCCATATTTAAAAAATAAGCCGCTTAAAGTGGGGGTAAAAGGAGTGATATTATGTCAACCATAACACTGACGGTCAACGGGCAAAAAGTTACCGTGCCTGCCGGCAGCACCATCCTTGAGGCGGCTGAAAGCATTGGCATTTCCATCCCCACCTTCTGTCACGAACCCTCCCTGCCAGGGGTGGCGTCATGCCGTATTTGCGTGGTGGAAACCAAGGGCAGCAAGAAGTTAAGCCCTTCCTGCATGACTGTTGCCAAAGAGGGTATGGAGGTGCAAACCGAGTCCCCGGCGGTGGTGGAAGCGAGACAAACCATCCTGGAACTGATTTTAGCTAATCACCCTATGGATTGCTTGACTTGCGATAAGAACGGAGCCTGCAAGCTGCAGGATTACGCGTTCCAGTACGGCGTCAAGGAGGCCGGGTTTACCGGCGTGAAACATCAGTATGATATAGAGGATGATAATCCATACATTATTAGGGACATGAAAAAATGTATCCTGTGTGGTAAATGCGTGCGCACCTGTGCCGAAGCAGACCGCAACGTAATTGACTTTGCTCACCGTGGTTTTAATACCAAGGTGGCCCCACCTATGGATGTTACCCTGGGTGATTCCGACTGTGTCTATTGTGGGCGTTGCGTAACTGTTTGCCCCGTAGGTGCCTTAACCATCAAATCCCTGGCCGGTAAAGGCCGCACCTGGGAAATTGAGAAAAAGGACATTATCTGCACCTTCTGCGAAAAAGGGTGTTCATTTGAGCTTAATGTCAAAAACAACAAGGTTATAGCCGTTACACCCGGCACACCCGCCGAGGGCCGGCCACTATGCCTGAAAGGGCGTTTAGGGCTGGAACTGCTGCACTGCGAAGAACCTGTTAAACCGCAGATCAAGCGAGACGGGCAGTTCGTTGAAGTTTCATGGGCCGAAGCATTGGGCCTGGATCAGGTGCTGGCCAAAATAAATAATCTTGAGCGTAAGTAATCTACCCATAAAATACTCTTTAGGGTTGTCATCCTGAGCGTAGCGAAGGATCTTATCTTTCAAGCAAAATTCTTCACTTCGTTCAGAATGACAGGATCCGTGTATTCATAACAATGACTTTAAAGCTAAATAAATGATATTCAAGATAAAGAGAAATCGCATTCAAAGGAGGCTTAGCACCAGTGGCTGAAGTCACCCTGACCATTAACGGGATCGAGGTGACCGTGCCTCAGGGAACCACCATACTGCAGGCGGCAGAAAAGCTGGGGTTCTTTATTCCCACTTTTTGTTACGACCCGGAGCTTACCAGACCCGGTTCATGCCGCATCTGCGCCGTAGAGGTGGAGAAGGCCAAAAACCTTACCGTTTCCTGTGCCACCGCGGCCAAGAACGGCATGGTGGTACACACCGATTCCCCGGCGGTCATTGAATCTCGTAAAACTATATTGGAACTATTGTTAGCCAACCACCCCGAAGATTGCCTAACCTGCGGCCGAAACGGCGACTGCCGCCTGCAGGACTACGCATATATGTATGGGGTACGTGAGGCAGGTTTTGTCGGAGAAAAACATGCTTTTGAAATTGAGGATGAAAATCCATTCATTATAAGGGACATGAATAAGTGCATCCTGTGCGGCAAGTGCATTCGCATGTGCGACGAAATTCAGGGTAACAATGTTATTGACTTTGCTTACCGGGGTTTCCGCACCAAAGTTGCTACTTCTATGGACACACCGCTCTCTGATTCGAACTGTGTATTCTGCGGTAACTGCGTGGCGGTTTGCCCGGTAGGTGCCCTGCAGGAAAAAGGCCTACGCGCGGCGGCCCGCACCTGGGAAGTTAAAAAGGTCAAGACTACCTGCCCCTATTGCGGTACCGGCTGTTCTTTTGAATTAAATGTTAAAGACAACCGGGTGGTGGGTGTTACTTCCTGTGATGGAGACGCCAACGGGCGCGCCCTGTGCGTTAAAGGACGCTTTGGATACGGCTTCATTCATCATCCCGACCGGCTAAAGCAACCGCTGATAAGAAAAGATGGCCAGTTGGTAGAGGCAACCTGGGAAGAAGCCATCGGCCTGGTAGCCGTAAAGCTGGGCGGTATCAAGCGTGAAAATGGAGCCGACGCTTTGGCTGTATTAAGTTCCGCCCGGTGCACCAATGAAGATAATTACCTGTTGCAAAAGTTAACTCGTGTGGTGTTCGGTACCAATAATATCGACCACTGCGCCCGTCTCTGACACGCTCCCACTGTCGCCGGTCTGGCGACTGCATTTGGCAGCGGAGCAATGACCAACAGTATTGCCGAAATAGCCGGGGCTGACTTTATCCTGGCCATCGGCACCAATACCACGGAAACCCACCCGGTAATAGCGTTACAGGTTAAAAAGGCCAAGCGCGAAGGGGCCACCCTGGTGGTAGCCGACCCACGGCGCACCGGTATGGCGGATTTGGCCCAAGTGCACCTACAGTTAAAATCCGGCTCGGATATTGCCATGTTAAATGCTATGGCTAATGTGATCATTAATGAGGGTCTATACAATAAGGAATTTGTAGACACCAGAACCAAGGGTTTCGAAGCGCTTAAAGAAACTGTGGCCAAATATACGCCGGAGCACGTGGAAGAATTAACCGGTATCCCGGCGGATACCATGAAACAAGTGGCCCGGGGCTATGCCAACGCTAAAAACGCCTCCATTCTTTACACTATGGGCCTAACGCAGCACATCTGCGGCACCCATAACGTGTTCGCGGTGGCTAACCTGGCTATGCTATGCGGCCATATCGGCAAACCCAATAGCGGTGTCAATCCGCTGCGGGGCCAGAACAATGTCCAGGGTGCCTGCGACATGGGTGCTCTGCCGGGTGTATTCACCGGTTACCAAAGCGTGACTTCGGACGAAGTCCGGGCCAAGTATGCCAAGGCCTGGGGCATTAACGACCTGCCCGCCAAACCCGGCCTGACCGTTGGCGATATGCTGGACGCCGCCGGTAAAAATGTAAAGGGCATGTACATTATGGGTGAAAACCCGGTACTGTCTGACCCTGATGCCGACCATGTTGTACATGCTCTGGAGAAGCTTGATTTCTTGGTGGTGCAGGATATCTTCCTCACCGAAACCGCCCGACTGGCCGACGTGGTACTGCCGGCAACCAGCTTTGCCGAAAAGGACGGTACCTTTAGCAATACCGAGCGTCGAGTGCAGCGAGTACGCCAAGCCATAGATCCTGTAGGTAATGCCAGAGCCGACTGGCAAATTGTCAGTGACGTGGCAACAGCGATGGGTTATCCTATGGATTACAACTCGACTGCTGAAATATTTGACGAACTGGCTTCAGTAACCCCTTCCTATGCCGGGATCTCCTATGACCGCCTGGAAGAGGGGGGCCTCCAGTGGCCCTGTCCGACACCTGATCACCCGGGTACACAATACCTGCACAAAGACAAGTTTGTGGGGGGCATCGGTAACTTTAGCGCTGTCGAATATATACCCCCGGCGGAATTGCCTGACCAGGAGTATCCCTTTGTGCTGAGCACCGGGCGTCGTTATTACCATTATCACACCGGCACCATGACAATGCGCACCGGGGCCTTGGAAGTACACTACGGCACCGAGTCCCTGGAAATTAATCCAGCGGACGCCTGCAAACTGAATATTGCTGAAGGAGACATGGTACGGGTGAAATCCCGCCGCGGCCAGGTGGAAGTTAAAGCCAACCTTACTGAAGTAGTGCCACCGGGTATGGTTTTCACATCATTCCATTTCCCGGAAGTGCCGATCAACAAATTAACCAACTCAATGAAGGATCCGATCTGCAAAATACCGGAGCTTAAAGTTTGTTCGGTAAGCATTGAAAAAGTTAGTTAAAGCTTTATGTCATAAATGGCCGGAACCTGAGAGGTTGCGGCCATTTTTTTATGCCGCTTTTTAAGCCATCGCGCAGGTTTTACACCACCACCTGACGAAGCACTAAAAAACTGAAATTCAACTATGATCGCCCTAAGCGTTAACGAAGGATCTTAAGAAAGATTCCTCACTTCGCTCGGAATAACATGATGCTAACTGAAAAATAGTCTTTCTGCTGTCATCCTGAGCGTAGCGAAGGATCTTATCTTTCAAGATTCCTCACTTCGCTCGGAATGACATGATGCTATCTGGATTTTGGGTTGACTAACAATGTATAAAAAGAAAAAAACCTTTTAGGTAAAAGGTTTTTCTAAAAACTATAGCTTAATTATTAGGATTAGGGTTAGGTTAGGACTAATATTAAGATTATGATTAAAAAATTACGTACAAATCTTTTTCTTATAAACATCAAGCACGTCATCTTCTTCAATTACATTGATAATACTAAAGTTTGGGTGCACACCCAGGTCTAGCTCATAGGGGTTTAATTCTGGTTCGTCTTGGACGTTGAACAAAATTTTCAACTTTGGACGCAGGGGATAACCGGGTCTGTTTTCAAGGACTACCCCGGTTTGCCGGTTATTTAACCTAACCAGGCTGCCCACCGGGTAAGCGGCTACGTGATATAAAAACGCTTTTACCACCTCATAATCAAACAGGTAATCCCCTGTACCGGACAGCATCTCAAAAGCTTCATGTGGTGGATGGGCCTTACGGTAAACCCGGTCGGCAGTCAGGGCATCATAAACATCAGCCACACCTACAATGAAAGAAAACTCGTGAATCCGGTTACCCGCCAGGCCTTGAGGATATCCGGAACCGTTATATCGCTCGTGGTGCTGCCATGCTACCGTAGAAGAAATTGAATTGAAGTCCTTGTTTGCTGAAAGCAACCGGTAGCCAAACTCGGAATGTGTTTTGATTACTTCAAATTCTTCATCCGTAAGTTTACCCGGCTTGTTTAAAATTTCCTGGGGCACAAGAATCTTACCCAAATCATGCAAAATTGCTCCCATCGCCAACAGGTGCAGCTTTTTCTCATTGTACCCCATGTGGATAGCTGTAATTACAGCCAAAATGCAAGTATTTACCGAGTGACCGAATGTATACTCATCTAAACCGCGAATATCTACTAGATTAACCATTAGTGTATCATTGTCAAGCAATTCCTTAATTAGCACTCCCACTGCGTTTTCAACTTTTTCCAGTCCGGTAAGGCTTCTGGTATATTGGAAATCTTGGAAGACTTTTTTAGTCAGTTCTATAGCCTGGTACCTGGTTCTTTCGGAAACAACATCCTCAACCTGGATATCAGATAGAAACCCGTCATCAATATAAACAGCCGGAATGCCCAAATGGGCTAACCTTTTGATAAATTTTTCATTTAAAATGATGCCGTGGGCAAGCAGAATTTGTCCGTTGGTATTGATTACGGAGCGGCCAACTTTCATGCCCGATTTTAACCTATCCACCGAAACTTTACGCATTGGTATTCAATCCTTATAATTCCGTATACCACATTTTTAGGTTTGTTTCGACACAATCTTTGGTAGTCCTGCTTTATGCACCATAATTTTTCCAAAATTTATTGCCGGGGGAATATATTTTGAGGCTAAAAAAACAGGTACAGGAAGCTCTTAGCAACGGAAACTACGATACCATTCTAGAAATAGGCACCAGGTATACCGGTCAGGTAATAGCCGCATTGATTAATACTCTTTATAGTATGGATGAATTGTTACGTTGGCGTGCTGTGGAGTGCCTGGGGCTTTTGACAAAGCAAATTTCAATTACCGAACCGGAGCGGGCCAGGGAAATTATCCGCCGGTTATTGTGGGCCCTTAACGATGAATCTGGTGGTTCGGGTTGGGCGTCACCTGAAGCGGTAGGGGAAGTGATCCGTAACAGACCGGATATTTATAATGAATTTGTATCTATTCTTGTTTCCTTCCGGGAGGATCCCTCTTTAATCCGGGGTATCATCTGGGCCCTGGGCAGAATCGGGGAGGTAAAACCAGCATTGGTTGATGATTACATTCCGTTGCTGCATGACCTTCTCGGGGTGTCCGAGACCCAGCAAAGAGGGTTGGCCCTATGGGCCCTGCTCAAGATAAAGGCTGCTATTCCGGCCGATAAAAAAGAACTGCTTAAAAAAGACTACAGTGAATTCCAGGCTTATGAAAACAAACACTTAATTAAATATAAAATTGCAGAACTGTTTCGTTAAAGAAAGGCCCTTCTACACAAGGGCCTTTTCTTTTAGGCATGTAAAAATTATAGGAATTTTGTTTATATATGGATATATACTCTAATGCTTGACCATTCAAATAGCTATACTACACTTTAAGACTTATTTCTGCTAACTAACAATAAATTTCTTAATTTTCAGAATATTTTGATGTACTATAAGTAAAGTGAATGTACTACAAATATACTGTGGGTTACAGTATCTACGGGACACATTGATGTCCTGATCAAAGGGGGGGAGCAACCGCCGCTTGTAAAAATTGGTCTTTTACTAATATTGCGGGCTAAGGTCAATTCAAAATGAATTCATTCGGCTTAAAACCAGGTACAAACAAATTAGCACAGACATCTGGTAGTGCAGCGGCACAAAAGCCTTGTCCATAAACTAATAGCACACCTCAATCCTTGTCAAGCTTTTGTGAAAGGTGCACGATTACATAATACTAGTGCCGTCTTATTCTCGAAGTTCGAAGTTAGAGGTTCGAGGTTCTAATTTTTTAGAATTTTAAGCGCTAGTTAATCTGTTCTTACCTTTATTTATAACAAGAGATAGGAGGTTTGGTACTGTGTCCGAAAAAGAAAATGGTAGCGGCGCCCACTATGCAGTTCACTGGCAAGATGAAGATAATATTAATCCGCCTGCCGAATTTATTGGCCAGGCTAACATGACCGATCCCGGCGTATTCGATAGGTTTAGCTTGGATAAGTTTCCGGAATGCTTTAAAGAATTTGCGGATCTGCTTGATTGGGATCAGTACTGGCACACCACTTTGGACACCAGTGACGCCCCTTGTTGGAATTGGTTTGTGGGCGGCAAATTAAACGCCAGTTATAACTGTGTTGACCGGCATCTGGCCAAATATAAAAATAAAACAGCCATTCATTTCGTCCCGGAACCTGAAGATGAGCCAGTTGTACACATGACTTATCAAGAACTGTACCAAAGAGTCAATGAGACCGCCGCTGTGTTAAGAGATTTTTGCGGACTCAAAGCTGGCGATCGGGTTACCCTGCACTTGCCGATGACCCCGGAACTCCCTATTACCATGCTGGCCTGTGCCCGTCTGGGCATTATCCACTCCCAGGTTTTTGCCGGGTTCAGCGGCCAGGCGTGCGGTGAAAGAATATGGGATTCCGAGAGCCGGGTGTTAATCACCATCGATGGTTATTACCGTAACGGCAAACTGCTGGATCATAAGTCCATTGGGGATGTAGCCGTCGAAGTGGCCCTAAAAGAAGGCCAAGAAGTTGACAAAGTGCTAGTCTGGCAGCGCTATCCCGGCAAGTACGCTTCTGCGTCGCCTATGGTTGAAGGCCGGGATTATTTCGTGAACGATTTGCTAAAGCAATACGTCAGAGTAAGAGTAGACCCCGTACCAATGCCGGCGGAAGGTATTCTTTTCCTTATGTACACCAGTGGGTCAACAGGCAGGCCCAAAGGGGTGCAGCACAGCATCGGCGGATACCTGGCTTATGTGGCTTGGATGTCCAAGGTTATTCAAGATATCCACCCGGAAGACGTTTACTGGTGCATGGCCGATATCGGCTGGATTACCGGCCATTCATTCATTGTTTACGGTCCCCTGGCTATTGCCGCCAGCTCGGTAATTTACGAAGGGCTGCCCACCTACCCTGATGCAGGACGAGTTTGGAGAATCGCAGAAGAACTTGACGTGAATATTTTCCACACTTCACCGACCCTCATCCGCGGGCTTAGAAAAGCGGGCCCGGATGAGCCGGCCAAGTATAACTATAAATTTAAGCACATGACCACCGTCGGGGAACCTATTGAGCCCGAGGTTTGGAAATGGTATTACAAAGTGGTCGGCAAAGGAAAAGCCGCCATCGTAGATACATGGTGGCAGACCGAAACCGGAGGATTTTTATGTAGCACCATACCGGCCCTCAGCCCCATGAAGGCGGGCAGTGCCGGCCCGGGCGTACCCGGGATCCACCCGATTATCTTAGATAATGATGGCAACGAAATTCCGGCCGGTGCGGGCAAGGCCGGAAATATATGCATCAAAAATCCCTGGCCGGGTCTGATGCAGACTATTTGGAAGGACCGGGATCGGTACGTAGCCACATATTTTGAAAGATATTGCAAAGACCCAAATAGCAAGGATTGGCGGGATTGGCCATACATGGCCGGTGACGCGGCGGTAATGGCTGCCGACGGGTATGTCCGCATCCTGGGCCGCATCGACGATGTAATTAATGTGGCGGGCCACCGCCTGGGCACCAAGGAAATCGAGTCTGCCGCCCTTACGGTGGAGGAAGTTGCCGAAGCAGCGGTTATCGCTGCCAAGGATGAAATTAAGGGTGTAGTACCCGATTTGTATGTGTCGCTTAAACCCGGCTACGAAGCCAGCCAGGAACTGGCCGCCAAGATTTCCGGGGCTGTTTCAACGGTGGTCGGCAAAATTGCCAGGCCGCGTCAAGTATTTATTGTACCCGACATGCCCAAGACCCGTTCCGGCAAGATTATGCGCCGCATCTTGGCCTCCATTTCCAACCGTGCGGACGTGGGTGATGTAACATCATTATCAAATCCCGAAATCGTTGAACAGATTCGCAAACAGGTTCAGGATTAAATAAAACTTTTAAAAGGGGCAGGTATCTTGTAATACGAAAAGATACCTGCCCCTTTTTGAGGCTGCTTTAGCAAATCCAAGTTCGGGTTAGTGCCATTATATGACTCTAAAGCGTGCAATTAAGTTGCACGCTTTTATTTTGTGCATTTATTAAAAATTCAGAAAAAATAAATTGTTTCTGCAGGAATTGCTTTGATGATATCGAATAGTATTCAAACAATAGCTAATTTTATGAATATTTAGAATTTCACCTAGAGAGAAAAGCAAAAAGAAAAATTTTTTTATGCGCCCGTAGTTAGCAGTGCCAGTTTTTACAAAACCAGGGGGGGAAAATATGTCTAGTGAAAAAGGTAATGTGCAGAGTTTAATGACAGAAAACAGGATTTTTAGTCCATCAGAAGAGTTTTCTCAACAAGCCCGGATTCAAACCCGGGAGCAACGGGACGAAATGTACCGTAAATCCGTTGAGCAACCCGAACAATTCTGGGCGGATATGGCCCAGAAACACATCAGCTGGTTTAAAAAATGGGATGCAGTGGAAGAGTACGATTTTACTGAAAATGTTTTTATTAACTACTTCCGGGGCGCCAGACTTAATGTATCTTACAATTGCCTGGACCGCCACCTGGAAACATGGCGGAAAAACAAGGCGGCCATCATTTGGCAGGGTGAGCCGAAGGAAGAAGTTAGGACATACACATATGCGCAACTGCACCATGAAGTTAGTAAATTTGCCAATGTGCTTAAAGGGCTCGGAGTTAAGCGTGGCGATCGGGTAACCATTTACCTGCCCATGATTCCCGAGTTAGCCATTGCCATGCTGGCTTGCACCAGAATAGGCGCCATTCACAGTATCGTTTTCGGCGGTTTCAGCCCGGACGCACTAAAGGACAGGATCCAAGACTGCAAAACCGAAACAGTAATTACCTGCAACTACGGTTACCGGTCTGGTAAACTGCTTAAAAGCAAAGACAGCGCGGACCAAGCCATGTCAAACTGCCCGGATGTTAAAAACTGCGTAGTAGTCCGGAGGGTAGATCAGGATTGCAACATGGTGGAAGGCCGAGATCTGTGGTGGCACGAACTAATGGACGGCGCCAACAAGCATTGTGAACCCGAGCATATGGAATCCGAAGACCCGCTCTTCATCCTTTACACCAGCGGAAGCACCGGCAAACCCAAGGGTGTTATGCATACCACCGGGGGTTACCTTACTTATGTAACTACAACCTTTAAATATATTTTCGATTACCAAGATCAGGACTTATTCTGGTGCACGGCGGACATCGGCTGGGTTACCGGTCACAGCTACATCGTCTACGGCCCACTGTCGGCCGGGGCAACTTCATTAATGTTCGAGGGCGTGCCCAACTACCCGCAGCCCGACCGGTTCTGGGAAATAGTTGAGAAATTCGGGGTAAATATTTTCTATACTGCTCCCACCGCCATCCGCGCCATGATGCGTGACGGCGAAAAGTGGCCCGAGGGCAGGGATTTAAGCTCGCTGCGCCTGCTTGGCACAGTGGGTGAGCCGATTAACCCGGAAGCCTGGATGTGGTACCACCGGGTCATTGGCAAGGAAAGCTGCCCCATCGTTGACACCTGGTGGCAGACCGAAACCGGCGGCATCTTAATTACCCCGCTGCCCGGGGCGGTTCCCACCAAGCCGGGTTCGGCAACCCTGCCGTTCTTTGGGGTCAATCCCAAAGTTATACGCCAGGACGGCAGCGAAGCCGATGCCAACGAGGGCGGTTACCTGGTAGTAACCAAGCCTTGGCCCGGCATCATGCGCGGTGTTTACGGCGACGCCGACCGTTTCAAGAATACGTATTTCGTACAGTACCCGGGCTACTACTTCACTGGTGACGGAGCACGTAAAGACGAGGACGGTTACTTTTGGCTGATGGGCCGGGTTGATGACGTGATTAACGTATCCGGTCACCGCCTGGGAACGGCCGAAGTGGAAAGCGCGTTGGTGGCGCATTTCAAGGTGGCCGAGGCCGCCGTGGTTGGCTACCCGCATGATATCAAGGGTGAGGGTATTTACGCCTACGTCACCTTAAAAGAGGGCATTGAGCCCACCGACGAATTCAAAAAAGAGCTGGTGGCCCACGTCCGCAAGGAGATTGGCCCCATTGCCACTCCGGACAAGATTCACTTCTCGCCAGGTCTGCCCAAGACCAGAAGCGGAAAGATTATGCGCCGGATTTTACGCAAAGTGGCAGCCGGGGAAATTGAGACTCTGGGTGACACTTCCACCCTG
Source organism: Peptococcaceae bacterium BRH_c8a (assembly GCA_000961575.1). Classification (GTDB taxonomy): domain Bacteria; phylum Bacillota; class Desulfotomaculia; order Desulfotomaculales; family Desulfallaceae; genus BRH-c8a. Next base: position 30,821 of record LADP01000016.1, on the reverse strand, counting down.
GCCGACCCTGCCGTCGTCGACGGCCTGATTAAGAACCGCCAGTAAAAGCGGTAAATGCTTTAAATGAGCACTTAGTATATTGCAGGGGGGCGTTAATCGCTCCCCTTTTATTAACTCGTTACCCTCAAAAATAACCCGAAGGCGAATATAAATTGGGGACATTCCGGACTTTAAAGAAATACCCGAACTTCAGCGGGTGTGTCCCCTGACCGCTAAGCAAGTATAATGGCGAGTTGCATCCTGGAGGTAACACCAAACCCCGGTATTTTTTATTTTACAGTATTTTGATATTTATTCCGTACTGCAGGAATAGTAATTAAACCGTCGAATAATTATATAATCGACCAATTTTTTTGAAAAATTAAAATTTATCACTGTGTAAGGGAGGAGTGGCCATGAACTGGAAGAGCACGACCAAAAAGTTGTTGCTCTTGTGGCTTGTCTTTAACATCCCCGCCCTGACACTGGTTTATTTTTGGCAGCCTGAACTTTGGTATGGAGTATCGCTGTTTATCGTCACCGGCCTGGCCCCTTTATTTATTGCCGTGGTTACCATTACCGACCGCAGCGGATCGTATACCAGTTACGCAGACGAACCTCTTGACCCTACTCTGCAGATAGCCAACCAAACTCTGCCGTTTTTGCGGCGAGGACTAAACGAGGAAACTGCTAGTAATACTGCCGAAATAATTCGTAAAATTGCTGATGTGGCTGCAGTTGCCATCACAGACCGGGTAAGGGTGCTGGCTTACATTGGCGCCGGTTCCGACCATCATAAAGCCGGGGGCCCGATCATGACCATAGCCACCCGCGAAGTAATTAAAACCGGCGAAATGAAAGTAATCCAGGACAACTACGGGCTGGATTGCCCGGTGGCCGATTGTCCGCTGCAGTCTGCCGTGGTAGTGCCGTTAAAATGCAAAGGCGAAGTAATGGGTACCGTCAAGCTCTACCGCACTCAGCAGGGTGATATGTCTCCAGCCACGGTAAAGCTGGCGGTGGGGGTGGCCCAACTTCTGGGCATGCAAATGGAACTGGCTGAACTGGATCGGCAGGCTCAACTGGTCACCAAAGCCGAACTGGATGCACTGCAGGCCCAGATTAACCCGCACTTTTTGTTCAACACGCTAAACACCATTATTATGTTCAGCCGCACCAATCCGGAGACTGCCAGACGCCTTTTAATTCGGCTGGCTTCATTTTTCCGCCATGCTTTAAAACGTCACGGCCACTTTAACACCCTTAAAGAGGAGATTGAATACTTTAATACTTACCTGATCCTGGAACGGGCCAGATTTAGGGATAAACTCAGGGTGGTCAGAGAAATAGATGAGGAACTCCTGGAATACAAGATCCCTGTGCTAACCATTCAACCGCTGGTGGAAAACGCTATCAAGCACGGTATTTTGCCCAAACCAGGTCAGGGTACGGTGCAAATAACGGTACGCAAGCACGATCACGAAATGTTAATTGTCATTAGGGACGACGGAGTAGGCATTGACCCTGCGCTGCAAACGAAAGTACTTACACCAGGTTTCGGTTCCGGAAACGGGGTGGGGTTAAGCAACGTGCATGAGCGGCTAAAAGGCTTGTTCGGGGAAGAATACGGTTTGCGTATTGTCAGCGTCCCCGGGGAAGGCACTTCGATATACGTTCGAATTCCACTGGTGTGCTCCACTGCAAAAAAGGAGGAACTGGTACATGAAGCTTAAGGCATTGATTGTCGATGACGAATACCCGGCCCGCCAGGAACTGCGTTTTCTTTTAAGCAGCTTTAGCGATGTGGAAATAGTAGGGGAGGCCACAAACGCACAAGAAGCATTGGCCTTGATTAAGGCCCTGGACTATCAGGTACTATTTTTGGACGTATCCATGCCTGGCATGACCGGTTTGGAACTGGGTGCCGCCATTCAGGAACTGCCCAAACAGCCACATGTTATTTTTGTTACCGCCTACGACGAATATGCGGTCCAGGCATTTGAAGTAAACGCGGTGGATTACCTGCTTAAGCCGGTAGAGCCGGCCCGTCTGAAAAAAGCTATAGACAAGGTGGTCAAATCCTACCAGGAAACACCGCCGGACAACGGAGAAGAAGTTAAACCAGCCACCGGCAAAAACAAAGTTGATCCATCGACAATTAAAATCGACCGCATTCCGGCAGAAAAACAGGGCAAGACCGTGCTGGTAGCCGAGTCGGATATTTTCTTTGCCTTCACTGAACAGGACTATATATATATTAAAACCCATAATGATAAACTGTTAACCCGCTTTACACTTAAAGAACTGGAAGCCAGGCTTAACCCGCAGGTGTTTTTCCGCACCCACCGCTGTTACCTGGTAAACCTGCACAAAGTTAGGGAGATAGTACCCTTTTTCAACGGCACTTACAATCTGGTAGTGGAAGACAAGTTAAACAGTGAAGTCCCGGTCAGCCGGGCCCAAGCTAAAAAACTGAGAAAAATCCTCGGTTTCTAAAACGCCTACATCAGAGGTGGGATGAAAGACAAGATCCTTCGCTACGCTCAGGATGACATTTGCCAGTCTATTTTCTAGGTAGACAACCATGCCGCTAACGCGCACCAGCAGAAAATGAAAAATCAGCTCTCGCGGCGATCCGGTGATATCCGGAGCGAACGGTGCACCTGAGTGCGTAGATTAGCCCGTCATAGCCCCGAATTCATGGCTGCTTAGGGCGTAGCCAAACGGTTAAGCAGTTTATACCATGCGGTAACAATAACCTTCTCCAACCACAACAATAAGAATTGCAAGAGAGAGCGGAGCGATATCACCGGAGCGCCGCGCCCACTACAACCAGCTTAAAAGTTTTTTCTGAGTATTTTAAACCTGCTTACTGGCAATAAGTATAATGCAATTAGGACAGATGCATTTTACTTGTTGCAAGGCAGGTTTTTCATTTTCAACGTTGAATTAACAGGTAGTTGAATTTAATGGTAAAAGTAAAATAAGAAGTTAGCATTCCCTAATATCTTATTTATGGATGTGAGTAGTTATTTTAGTGGCAGGCATCGGTACCGATATTATTGAAATAGCCAGAGTGGCCCGGGCGGCGGAAAGAGGGGGAAACCGATTCTTAAACCGGGTCTTTACCCGTCGGGAAATCAGCTTTTGCATGCGTCGCCGTGACCCCTGGCCCTGCCTGGCTGCGCGTTTTGCCGCCAAAGAAGCGGTATTCAAAGCCCTGGGCACCGGGTTAACGGCCTGGCACGACGTAGAAGTGACGGGCGGCGGAGGCCACCCGGTTCAGGTCACCCTGTCCGGCAGGGCCGAACAACATGCCGGGGCCGAAAAAATTTCCGTTGTACTACTGTCAATTGCGCACGACCGCGGGCGGGCCGTGGCTTTCGCTACCGCAGTGCGCCAGGAGGTGAAATAAGTTTGAGACTTGTGACCGCTAGTGAGATGGGTAGCATAGACCGCCTGGCCATTAGTGAGTTTGGCATTCCAGGTGTCGTGCTCATGGAAAACGCCGGACTGCAGGTGGTTAAAGCAGTCACTGACGTGCTGGGGGATCCGGCCGGTAAGCATGCGGTTATCTTTGCGGGTAAAGGCAACAATGGTGGAGACGGATTTGTGGTGGCCAGGCACCTGCTCAATATGGGTGCCCAGGTACAGGTTTTCCTGGCTGCCGAACAGGAGCAAATCAGCGGTGATGCCCAGGTTAATTTAAATATCTGGCTCAAGACAGGGCAGAAAGTGTTTCCACTCACCAAGAGTAATGACATTAACCTGGTTCGCCTGGCGCTGATGAATGCCGACCTGGTAGTTGATGCCCTTTATGGCACCGGTTTTAAAGGCACGATCCAAAAACCAATGGCTACGTTTATTGAAGCCATCAATGCCTGTGGCAAGCCCGTGGTTGCCGTTGATATACCATCCGGCCTGGAAGCAGATACCGGGCGGGTCAACGGCCCCTGTATCCGGGCCAGCTATACCGTAACCTTCGCTCTGCCTAAAATCGGGCTGGTACTACCGGAATCCAGACTTTATGTAGGTAAGTTGCACATAGCGGATATTTCCATACCTGCTGCCCTGCTGGCCGATAACCAAGCCAAAAGAAACCTAATAACCAAACAGTTGGTATGCGGAGACTGGCCCCGCCGGGAGGGCAGGGAACACAAAGGCAACTTCGGCCGCGTGCTCCTGATCGCCGGGTCTAGAGGCATGTCGGGCGCCGCTGTGTTGGCAGCCCAAGCGGCAGCCCGTTCCGGAGCGGGTTTGGTCACCCTGGGGGTGCCTGCAGGCATCCATAACATTGTCGAAACCAAGTTGACCGAGGTAATGACATTTCCGCTGCCGGAGACAAATAACGGCACCTTGGACAAATCCGCGCTGGACATGATCACCGAGCGGGCTGTTAACACCGACGTAATTGCTCTGGGGCCCGGTTTGGGCGGCAGCAATGAAACCAAAGCACTGGTTAGGGAATTATTATTGAAAATAGAGAAGCCCTGCGTACTGGATGCCGATGGTTTAAACGCCATGACCGGGCGAACCGAGCTGTTTCGACTGGTCAAATCGGATCTTGTACTAACACCTCACCCTGGTGAAATGGCGCGCCTTTGCGGCATTAGTATCGACAAGGTGCAAAACAATCGGTTAGCAACGACGGCTAAAAAGGCTGTGGAGTGGAACACCATCGTGGTGTTAAAAGGCGCAGGCACGGTAATTGCAGAACCGGACGGTTCAATATACATAAACAGTACCGGCAACCCCGGTATGGCCAGCGGCGGCACCGGTGACGTGCTAACCGGGCTGATTGCCGGCTTAATGGCCCAGGGAATGACCGCCGGCAGCGCGGCAGCAGCAGGGGTTTACCTGCATGGCCGCGCCGGTGACGCCGCCGCCGAGCAGCAGGGCATGGCCGGAATGCTGGCCACAGACATCTTGGAACAATTACCGGGAATAATTAAGGAATTAGAAAACGAAATAGGCTAAAACAAATCCATTTTTAGAATAGGAGTATCATAACATGCAAATCGGGATACCTAAAGAAATCAAGTCTAATGAAGACCGGGTGGCCGTTACCCCGGCCGGTGTGCAAACGCTGGTCAAGTATGGGCACATTTTACTTATAGAACAGGGAGCCGGACTGGGCAGCGGCATCACAGACCAGGCGTATCAGCAGGCCGGTGCCAATATCGTGCCCCGGGAAGAAGTTTTTGCCAGTGCGGAAATGATCCTCAAAGTCAAAGAACCGCTGCCAGAGGAATACGGTCTTTTCAGTCCGGGACAAATCCTATTTACCTACCTCCATCTAGCCCGGGAACCGGAATTAACCAAAATGTTGTTAGAAAAACAAATTATCGGTATCGCTTACGAAACAATTCAACAAGATAACGGATCTTTGCCACTGTTGGTCCCCATGAGCGAAGTAGCCGGTCGCATGGCCGTGCAAATTGGCGCCCGGTTCTTGGAAAAACCACAGGGCGGCAAGGGTGTCCTGATGGGCGGCGTGCCGGGAGTACCTGCTGCCGACGTTGTAATTATCGGCGGGGGCATAGTAGGTATTAATGCTGCTAAAATGGCTAGCGGAATGGGTGCCCAGGTAACAATTATTGATCAAAACGCGGAGCGCCTGCGCTACCTGGACGATATTTTCGGGCCACGGATTAAAACACTGGTTTCCAACAGCTTTAACATCGAGTCGGCAGTACAATTCGCTGACTTATTGGTCAGCGCGGTACTGGTGCCCGGAGCCAAGGCGCCCCATCTGGTTACCGAGGAAATGGTTAAAAAAATGAAACCAGGATCGGTTATAGTGGACGTGGCTATTGACCAAGGCGGTTCGGTGGAAACCATTGACCGGGTCACCACCCACAGCAACCCAATTTACGAAAAACATGGGGTAATTCATTACGCAGTGGCCAACATACCGGGTGCAGTGGCCCGCACATCCACTTTCGCGCTAACAAACGCCACGCTGCCCTACGTTATTGAACTGGCCAATAAGGGTTTCCCGGCCGCCATTATGAAAAACCCGGCTTTGGCCAAGGGAGTAAATACAATGGGCGGGAAGCTCACTTGCGACCCGGTGGCCCAAGCACATAATATGGAATACTGCACCTTGGAAAAAGCACTGGACTAAGCATTAAAAAATATGTTATACCGTTAAATTAGGAAGTAGTACAGCGTGATGTCGTTAAGCCTGTCATTCTGAGCGCAGCGAAGAATCTTAAAGCCCAGATCCTTCGCTACGCTCAGGATGACATTAACAGCAGCATTTATGTTCTTATAATTATGGAGGTTTGGGCAATCATGTCCCATGTACCGGTATGGTCGGAAATTGACCTGCAAGCCATTGCGCATAATGTCAGGCAGTTGGCAGGCGTTATAGCACCAGACACCAGGCTGATGGCAGTGGTAAAAGCCAATGCTTATGGTCATGGAGCCAACCAGGTGGCCCGCACCGCCCTGGAAAACGGTGCCAGTTACCTGGGAGTTGCCCGGGTGGCTGAAGGGGAGACACTACGGCAGGCGGGCATAGAAGCACCGGTGTTGGTCCTTGGTTATACCCCACCGGCAAACTACCCGACCCTGCTGCACAACGGCCTGGCTCAAACCGTATACGACTATGAGACAGCTGTGGAATTATCTGCCATAGCTACCCGGGAAGGGAAAAAAGCCGTTGTACATATCAAGGTCGACACCGGAATGGGCAGGTTGGGATTTGGCTGTGCAGATACTGATGCAGTGCGAGATATCCTTTCCATCGCCTCATTGCCTGGCCTGGAATTAGAAGGCATTTTTACCCACTTCGCCGCTGCCGACAGCGAAAATAAAGATTACACCATGACACAGTGGCTTAAATTCAGCACCTTGCTCCAAAGTTTGACCGTCAACGGCCTTACCTTTCGCTACCGGCACGCCGCCAACAGCGCGGCCATCATCGATCTACCCGAGACAAACCTGGACATGGTTCGGGCCGGTATTGCCATGTATGGCGCTTACCCGTCGCACGAAGTTAAAATAAGCAAGGTTTCTCTAAAGCCCGCCATGTCGGTTAAAGCCTTGGTAGCCCATGTAAAAAATGTTCCGGCTGGTACCGGTGTTAGTTACGGGGTCAGCTATGTTACACCGAGCCAAACAGTGGTGGCTACTATCCCTGCCGGCTATGCCGACGGTTACAGCCGGTTATTATCATCCCGGGGAGAGGTGCTGGTGCGGGGTCAGCGGGCACCGGTAATCGGCCGGGTCTGCATGGATCAATTCATGGTTGACGTAGGACACATACCCGGCGTGGTACCGGGAGAAGAAGTAGTCCTTTTGGGTCGCCAAAACGGTGCAGAAATTAGGGCAGATGACCTAGCTGCTAAAATAGGCACCATTGCTTATGAAGTTTTTTGTATGATTAATACCCGAGTACCGCGTATTTATCTATAAGTACAGGTTGGGGTTTGGTGTTATCGGAAGATTGCGTCACCAAGACTTTTTTAGGAGATACTAATTGGCCTGAAGGATAAATGGGATTGATGCAGAAGAATATAACTTATATAATTAATTGTAGCATAATTATTGTTTCGAGGAGGGAGATTGCTTATGGCCAGTCCACGGCTAAAAGACAACTGTCAGGAATTATCTCTAATCTTTTCAAGGCTCCTGGCTTTTGTTTCCGTCTTGTTAATTGTGGGGTTTGCCACCTGGATGATCGCCGTTGTCGCTGGAGCGCCCTGGGGATTCGCCGGCGCTATTGGCGGAGCGACCGCCGGAGTGGTTGGATTCTTTATGCTGCTCTGTGGTAAATTTTTTGATGTCAGGACATTTACCTGCCCAAACTGCGGACACTCTGACCGCACATTGCAAGACATTGGCTATTACAACTGCTTCAATTGCAATACCGAGTATCATATTGCAGAAAAGGAAGTTTACAAATTAAGCGCCTAAATTATTAAATTCAAATTCTAAAAGCTTCTATAAAAAGGGGACTTTCCATCTTTAGAATTGGTAAGTCCCCTTTTAATTTATTTTGTTTTTTATAATTGGGAAGCAATAACCGCCTTCTGGATATGGTTGGTTCCCTCCAACAGGGACAAGGCCCGAGCATCACGGAGATACTTTTCCAGAGGAAAGTCTTTTAAATAGCCCCGCCCCCCGCAAATATCCATAGCTTGCGCAGTAGCATACTGGGCTACCTGACTGCCCGCAATTTTCGCCATAGACGAGGCCATCGTATAATCCAAATCATGGTCTATCAACCAACACGCCTTCCACACCATCAGACGGGCAGATTCAATTCTGGTGGCCATTTCCGCCAGGGCAAAAGATACAGCCTGGTGGGAAAAAATAGGCCGGCCAAACTGATGCCGCTGTTTACTGAATTCCAACGCAAATTCATAGGCAGCCCTAGCTATGCCCACTCCTACGGCCCCTGAAATAGCCCGGCCGCGATCAAATGTCTGCATTAAGAAAAGATATGCGGTTCCCTTGGGCCCAATAGCCAGGTCAACGGGTACCGGTGTTTGATTAAACAGCAGTCTGGTTGTCCGGGCATAACGAATACCCATCTTGTTACGCACCGCCCCAACTTTAAACCCCGGTGCGTCCTGTGGTATAATCACCGCCACCATGCCCGCTTTATCTTTTCGGCTGTCTGTCATGGCAAAAAGGGTGGTAAAACTGGCTATCCCTCCGTTGATGACAAATTCCTTTTCCCCGCTAATTTCCCATAAACCATCCTTTTCTACCGCCACCGTCGACATGGCCACCACATCAGAACCGGCCTCCGGTTCCGTTAGCGCCAGCGCAGCCAAGTTGGGCCGACTGGCAGTCAGTAAGGGCAAAAATGTTTGCTTCTGCTTTGGCGAGCCAGCTAATATAATCGGTGTAGCGGCGTGCATATTAGCCAGCATCACCGTGGCCACACCGGCACAGGCTGCTCCCAGTTCTTCTGCCACCAGTGACGTGGCCAAGTGATTTAGCCCCCGGCCGCCGAATTCACGAGGCACATTGGGCGTCAATAAATTGTTGCCGGCCAGAACTTGTACCGGCCCGAAATCAAAATGGTCGTCCCCGGCGTGATCAAGTTTTCCGGCAATCGGAATTATGTGTTTCAAAGCAAGCGCTCTGGTTTCCTCAATCAACTGCTCCTGCTCGGGAGTGAGACTAAAATCAACCATTCCTGTTCACCTCTTTGGTCTTAAGCCAGTCAATAAAGTTAAGGGCCAGTTTTTGGCCCTGGGGCGAGAGGGAGCGAAAAGAATGCAGTAACTCATCCTCAGCTACAGGCTCATCCCGCACTCCGGATAGGTGAGATTGAACATCCCTACTTTGATGGCTAGACGGGATTTTATCCAGTGCTTTGCTAAGGGGCTGGTCATTGATATGTTCAGCAGTCCGTATTGAATTTATCTCGTCCGCATAGTTATTCACCGGCTGCAAAAAATACTCAATGGGCTTATTAAGCACCCAGGCAATTTTTTCTAGTTGAGCCAGGTAAACTCTGCGCTTGCCCTTTTCATAATTAGACAGGGTCGATTGGGAGCAGCCAATTCTGGCCGCCAACTGTTCCTGATTGAAGCCCGCTTCTTCCCTGGCCATCTGCAACCGTTTGCCGATGGATTTATACCCCATTTTATGCTCCTTTGGGCTATTATTTAAATGCTCTTTATTCTCGGTACGTGTTGGCAAACCTCCAGGCCTGCTTATGGTCACCAATTAAAAAATAAAAATTTTCCGCCTTGGAACTTACCTTAAACATAAACACGTCGTGATCGTCATTGGTTAAGCCAAAAGTGCTGGCCACTACGTCCCTTTTTACATCCAGAGGTGCATACATGCTGCCAAGGGTGTCAATAACTTTAATCTCCCCTGGCAACTTACCACTATCAGCCTCTAAACCAAGGCCCACATAAACCCGGCCGGGTTCGGCGATGGCCAGGTTATTTGGCAATTCAACCCGTTCGGAAAACAATTTAGTACCCTGGTAAACCCGGTACCCAGTACCATCCAACTGTACCCGCTCGCCCAGCTCAACATATGTTTGGGGCATCTCCACACCGTCTGCGGCAGGGGGGTTGTACCTTAGGGACGCCCAGTAAAGAATAAGAAAAATCCCTGGCGCAAAGATCATGAACAATAACCATTTTCTTTTGGTACTTTGTGCGGCATCCTGCGACACAAGACACACCCCCTCATAATAATTATTTACCCTAAAGCAAAAATTGTCAACGACAAACCCAACGGCAGGAAGGGAGCCCACAGAATGACAATCTTAATTATTGGGCATCTTTTTCCTGGGCATAATTTTCTAGCAATACAGCCAAAATATAAGGAAAGGGGACACACCTTAACTTGAGGGTCAAAGCTTGGGGGTCAAGGAATGTCCCCAACTTATGACAGGGGACACACCTCAGCTTAAGGGTCAAAGCTTGGGGGTCAAGGAATGTCCCCAACTTATGACAGGGGACACACGTGCTGTCCTCAATGTAATGTTTTTGAACTTATTACGCCGGAGGTGGAATAATTGCAGGCAGAAGTAAACCAAGAGCTTTGCATCAGCTGCGGAGCCTGTATCGATGTTTGCCCTGAAGTGTTTGATTGGAACGATGAAGAAAAGGCACACGCCATTATGGAGGAAGTACCCGACGAATTGGGAAGTCAAGCATCTGAAGCCGCCGAAAGCTGTCCTACAGATGCAATTTTAATTAATTAAAAAATAGCTTTCTTGCTTCATTGAACACGGCCTTTAATCTTATGGCCGTGTTCTTTTTTCGACATCAACTGTAATTATTACCGACACTGGGCCTGAAAAAGGTTTATCAGCCATTGGAGAAGAATTAGTATGGGCGCCTTAATAACCGGTAATTAATGTTAATATATAATCATAGCCTTCGGAAGGGCGAGAACATGAAGAGAACTCACCTTTGGGTAATCCTGGCCATCTCATTAGTAACGCTGATTGTTTGCTTCCTTTTGCCCGGCAATAAGACCGATGCGATTGAAATTCCACCGGTTTACGGCATGGGTATTGCCAATCCGCAAAACTTGCTATCTCCACCGGAACCCGGACATTTTTATATTGTCGCTGTAGACAGGTTGACTATTCGGGACATTATCGATAACAAATCAGCTTTTGAAACTATTTCCCAAACCGGTGCGCTGGGCCTGATGAGTACGGGAGTGGACGGCAACATGGTACCCGACAGTACATTTGCTTCCATTGGTGCCGGCATGCCCCTCAACGCGTACGGCACTGCAGCCAGAGGTATGAACGATAACGAGCTATTGCAAAACTCCCTGGCCAGAGATGTTTTTGGGCACCGCACAGGCTTAACGCCACCGCAAGACAGCGTACTACTTTTGGATATCGCCAGGGTAAAAAAATTAAACGCCAATAGCGCTTATTCGGCTGTGCCCGGTTATTTGGGTACCATGTTGCTTGACAGCGGGTATAACGTCAGGGTTTTTGGCAATTCGGATATTACTAGCAACCCCAAAAGGCCGGCTGTAGGTCTGGCTATGGATAACAACGGGATCGTTGCCCAAGGTGACGTGGGGTCGGGCACCATTGAACTTGATGACCAGTTTCCCGGTTATATACGCACCGATTACGGCGCCATATTGAATATGCTGTCCCCAACTGATGGGCCTGGCCTTACGGTGGTTGAACTGGGCGATTTAGCACGGCTGGAAATGATCGGCAACTACTTGGCAGATGACGTGCTGCAGGCCAAGCGCCAAGAAACAATATTTAGAATGGCAGCCTTTATTAACACCTTGGCCAACCGGGCAAATCTTGCCCAAGACCGCATCATGATTGTTTCTCCCACCCCCCGGGGCAATAATGTACAGACTACCAACTACGTAACACCGGTAATTATGCTTGGTGCAGGCGTCGAATCAGGACTTTTAACATCACCTTCTACCAGGCGGCCCGGGATTATTAAAAACTTTGACCTGGCGCCGACCGTACTAAACCATTGGCATATCCAGTCGCAGACCAGGGTATCCGGCCGCGCTTTACAGGTTATCCCCGGGGATGGCGCCCAATCCCTGACCGGTCTGGGTTCACTTTATCAAGAACTTGAACTGAACTACCAAACCAGACCGCCGGCCCTTCGTTATTACGTACTGGCTCAGTTGGTATTGGTAGTGCTGTCGCTGGCGGCTATTCTCATCCCGGGAAGAAAAACACTAATGCTGGCCCTTAAGCCGCTGCTGCTCACGGTAATGTCGGTTCCGCTGGCGCTTCTTTTGGTGCCCTTGCTGCCGCATACCACCATTCAAATTATGGTAGTGCAATTAATTGCTGTCACTGTCGGTATTACCACCCTTATTCATCTGTGGCTGCGCAATTACGATAATGAGTTGGATCCGTTTATATTTATCAGTTTGCTCACGTCAATTTGCATTATGGCCGATCTGGTTCTGGGCGCTCCACTGCAGAAAAACTCCCTGCTGGGTTACGATCCCATAGTGGGTGCGCGGTTTTACGGGGTAGGCAACGAATATATGGGGATTCTACTGGGGGCAACCATTATCGGTACTACAGCCCTGGCCACCCGCTTATCCCTGAACAGGAAAGTGATGCTGCCGGCCATCGGCGCTTACTACCTAATCACCTTATACATTATTGCCGCCCCGCAATTAGGCACCAATGTAGGCGGTTCCATAGCCGGGGCCGGGTCTTTCCTGGTCACCTTGCTGCTGTTGGCCGGTGTGCAGTTCAATATCAAGACGGTGTTGAAAACAGCCGGCGCCGTCGGCCTGTTACTTTTGTCCCTGATATTTTACGACCTGTCGCGCCCGGTGGAAAATCAATCGCACATCGGCCGTACCGCCGAGCTGATAGCCAAAGGCGGCCTGGCCGAAATCTTCAATATCATCCACCGGAAACTAAGCATGAATTTAAAACTGTTAAAATACACCATTTGGAGCCGGGTATTTCTAGCCAGCCTGTTCACCCTGGCGATCCTGTTTTACCGTCCGGTGGGTGTGATGCAGTCGTTGAATGCCCGACACCCCGAGCTATACCGCGGCTTTATTGGTGTGGTCATCGCCAGCCTGTTAGCCTTGGTCTTTAACGACTCCGGGGTTGTAGCCGCCGCCACCGCCATGATCTTCGGGGCACCACCGCTATTGTACCTGGTAATCCGCACCCTGGTAACCGGGCCGAAAGTGAATTAAATCAGGAGACAGGAGTCAGGAGTCAGTAGTCAGAATGAAATGAAATGGACATGGGCTGTCATCCTGAGCGCAGCGAAGGATCTGGGCTTAAGATTCTTCGCTGCGCTCAGAATGACAGGCAAAATATGACTGATTCTAACTCCTGAAACTTTGCATTCTGACTCCTGACTCCTGACTACTGACTACTGACTACTGACTCCTAAATACTTTCGTCATTCCCGGTACAACGCTCAACTAAACAACATATTATATAGAAAAATTGAGCATTAGTAAGATTTATCATCTAAAACAGATTTAATCATGTCAAATGGCCGACTATCCTTAAAATTTTATTGACATTAAAAGATTTTGTGCTAAAATTGAGTTTGATTGGCATTAGGAAGTAATATTTTCCCGGTACCGTCAAAAATTTAATACCGAAGAGGGGGAAGATAATTAGAATGAAACCATTGGGGCGCCATGTATTGGCTGAAATTTATGGATGCGATTTTGACATTCTCAATGATGTCAACAAAGTAGAAAGAGTTATGGTAAACGCAGCGCTGGAAGCAGGCGCCGAAATAAGGGAAGTTGCATTCCATAAGTTCAGTCCACAGGGAGTCAGCGGAGTGGTTGTCATCTCCGAATCCCACTTGGCCATCCATACCTGGCCCGAACTGGGCTACGCGGCCGTAGATGTGTTTACATGCGGAGACAAGGTAGATCCTTGGGATGCATGTAACTTTTTGACTGGAGAGTTTCATGCCAAACACCTCACAGCTAAGGAAATGAAGCGAGGGATATTACCTGATATCCTGCCGCAGGAAGCCGTAAATATCTAGGGGGGATTTTTATTAGTACCGGCTTTAGTGAGGACTAGCAAAACCTTGCTCGTTTGTAACAAACAAACAGCAAGGTTATTGCTTTTTTATAGGGGTAAATGTGCATTGGCGGGAGGAAATCAGAGTGTCGCACCGAATACAGTATTGTTTAAATACTAAGGAGGTTGCCCCCCGCAAATGCATATTTTTAAACATATTAGTCAAGATTTACAGCAAGTACAGCTTTTGCTAAAGAAGAATTTTAGTTTTAGGGCCGGCCAGTTAAGCGAGTTCGTGCCCTTAAATTTTAACAACCTGGACATGAATTTACGGCCCGGCATCGTCATCAGCGCCGGCAGTCTGTTCGGTCCTGCTTCCGGCCGACTGGTAGCCTTGGCTGCTGTATTACAATTTATTTTTATGGCCTCCCGGGTGCACTCTAAGGTTAAAGAGGGTTCTTCCGGTAAGGAACGGCCGTTGGACAGCCGGGCCGGTTTCCAGTACCCCGTACTGGTGGGGGACTACCTTTACGGTAAGTTCTTTACTACTCTGTGTGAATTTGGCATTGTTTGTTACTTGAAGGATTTGGCGGAATTAATTTGTCAGATCAACAAAAGTGGTATCCATGCCTTGCGCAACCCTGGTATGGAAATTACCGACAGACAATTATACATGGAAGTGGTACAAGGGGAAACAGCCCGGTTATTTGCCTGTGGCGCATATTTGGGCGCGGATTTGACCGGTGCAGGTGAACATGACAAAAGTACACTTTACAATTTCGGGCTTAACCTGGGTATGGCTTACGGCCTGCTGGAAAGAGGCGCAACGTCGGGCCAGGTGAAGGAGTACCTCACGATGGCTGAGGTTAACCTACATCAGCTGCCGGGTAATATCGACACTCAATGCTTCAGAGATCTCCTGGAGCTTTTCTCCAGGGAAAACACCGTGCAACGCATGGTGGGATAAAAAACAGAAGAAAGCGGGTGCTAATTTGGCCTATCCCGACCTGCACGCCTTTATTAGTAAACTGGAAAGCCACGGGCTTTTGAAAAGGATTTCCACCGAAGTGGACGCCCACCTGGAAATCACCGAAATTACCGACCGGGTGTCCAAACAGGGCGGCCCCGCCCTGCTTTTTGAAAACGTTAAAGGTTATAACATGCCGGTGATCACCAACGCTTTCGGCTCCATAGAACGGATGCAACTGGCCCTGGAAGTTGAATCACTGGATCAAATTGGTGCAGAACTAATCAGCATGATTCAGCCTGAGGAAATGCCGGTGACCCTGATGGACAAGCTCAAGACGTTGCCCAAACTGGCCAGGCTGTCTTCTTTTTTGCCCAAACATGTCAAAACAGGCCCCTGCAAAGAAGTGATCAACAAGGACAACCCATCGCTGGCCGAACTGCCGGTACTGCACTGCTGGCCCGAGGATGGCGGGCCGTTTATTACCCTGCCCCTGGTGTTCACCAGGGACCCCATCACCGGACGGCGTAATTTGGGTATGTATAGGATGCAAATCTTTGACGAGCGCACCACCGGTATGCACTGGCATATCCACAAGGATGCTGCTGAACACTATCGCAAAAATAACTCTCGCATGCCGGTAGCTGTCGCCATCGGCGCAGATCCGGCCACTATATATGCCGCCACGGCACCACTGCCGCACGGTATAGACGAGATTATGCTGGCGGGCTTTTTACGCAAGGAACCGGTCGAGTTGGTGAAGTGCGAAACGGTAGACCTGGAGGTACCTGCCCGGGCGGAGATTATTCTCGAAGGTTACGTCGACCTTAATGAAACCAAGCTGGAGGGTCCCTTTGGCGATCATACCGGCTATTACTCCCTGGCCGACCAATATCCGGTCTTCCACTTAACCTGTATCACCCGGCGTAAAAAGCCGGTTTATACCGCCACCATCGTGGGACGCCCGCCAATGGAGGACGCTTACCTGGGCAAGGCCACCGAGCGCATCTTTCTGCCCTTAATGCGCATGCAGCTTTCGGAAGTTGTGGACATGAACATGCCTCCGGAAGGAGTTTTCCACAACTGCGTAATTGTTTCTATTAATAAACGCTACCCGGGGCAGGCCAAGAAGGTAATGTGCGCCCTGTGGGGCATGGGTCTGATGATGCTGGCCAAGATGATTATCGTGGTAGACGCCGAAGTAAATGTGCAAAATGTATCGGAAGTGATGTGGCGGGTATTCAACAACACTGACCCGCGCCGCGATGTATTAATGGTCGACGGGCCGCTGGACGCACTGGATCACTCATCACCGCTGCCGCACTACGGTTCAAAGATGGGCATAGATGCCACCACCAAGTGGCCGGAAGAAGGTCACACCCGCCAGTGGCCGGGTGACATCGTAATGGCTGAAGACATTAAAGAACTGGTCAACAGGAAGTGGCAAAGCTATGGACTCGGCATTTAATAAAACCAAAGTATTTTTGGATATGATCCGTTTTGAGCATACCATTTTTGCTCTGCCTTTTGCCTTTGTCGGTGCGCTGCTTGTGGAAAAGCAAGTTCCCGCCGGCTCAGACATGGTCTGGATTACCCTGGCTATGGTGGGTGCCCGCACCGCTGCCATGTCCCTAAACCGGCTCATCGACCGCCATATTGACGCCCAAAACCCCCGTACCGCCACCCGGGCACTGCCCCGGGGCCTATTATCGGCCCGGGAAGTTTGGGTCTATACCTTGCTTTCATTTGCTCTGCTGCTGTTTGCAGCCTACCAGTTGTCGCCGCTGGCCTTTATGCTGTCACCCATCGCAGTGGCGGTACTGTCCCTGTATTCGTTCACCAAACGGTTCACCTGGACTTGTCACCTGTTTTTAGGCCTGGCGCTGGGGCTGGCCCCGGTGGGCGCTTGGGTAGCCATCGCCAACCGGGTAGACCTGGCCCCGGTAGTGCTGGGTTTGGGGGTTCTTTTCTGGGTGGCGGGATTTGATATTATTTATGCCTGTGACGATTTTAATTTTGACCGAGCATACGGTATTCACTCCATCCCCGCCCGTTTTGGCATGGCCAAAGCCCTGACGATATCGACGCTCTTGCACGTGCTGGCACCGGGGTTATTCCTGGCCACGGGCATCATGCTTCAGATGGGGATCCTTTATTTTGCCGGCCTGGCCATTGCGGTGTCACTACTATGGTACCAGCATCGGCTAATTTCACCTCAGGATCTGAGCCGGGCCGGGGTGGCCTTTTTCAACTTAAACGGAATGCTCAGTGTGGTAATGTTCTGCTTTACATTGTTGGACATACTGTTCCCAATGTTTTGGTAAGGTGAGACTCATACCTGAAGAATTGCTGGTAAGGAGGATCAGTTAAATGTTCAATATTAAAGGCGCACTGGGAGAAATAGCGGCCAAAGTTGCCGCAGGCCAACGGCTGACCCGGGAAGACGGCATCAACTTATACCAATCCAATGACCTGTTGGCCATCGGCCAAATGGCTGACCAAATTCGCAAGAACAAGCACGGCCACCGCACTTACTTTATCGTTAACCGGCACATTAATCATACTAATATTTGCGTCAACCTGTGCAAGCTATGCGCCTTTGGCCGGGAGGCCGACAACCCGGCGGCCTACCAAATGACCCTGGACGAAATGGAAGCCCGGGCCGCGCAGTCGGCCGGGCAAAACATTTCTGAAGTTCATGTGGTGGGCGGCCTGAACCCGGAATTAAAACTGGATTATTACGTGGAAATGCTGCAGCGGATCCGCCGGGTACTACCCGGGGTAATTATCCAGTCCCTTACGGCGGTGGAAATTGACTTTCTGGCCCGAGAACATAGTATGACCCACAGAGAAGTACTGGTTGCCTTGCAGAACGCCGGCCTGGACTCACTACCCGGTGGTGGGGCCGAAATATTTGCCCCCCGGGTGCGAGAATTAATCTGCCCTAAAAAAGTTGCCGGGGACACCTGGCTGACCGTACATCAAACCGCCCACGAACTGGGCATGCGCACCAACGCCACTATGCTTTACGGCCATGTCGAAACCCTGGAGGAGCGAGTCGACCACCTGCTCAGCCTGCGGGAACTGCAGGATCGAACCGGTGGCTTTTTAACTTTTATACCCCTGGCTTTCCATCCTCAAAATACAGCCCTGGAACCGCTGGGGCTTAGCGGCACCACCGGATACGACGATTTAAAGACCCTGGCGATAGCCCGGCTGTTACTGGATAATTTTGACCATATTAAATCCTACTGGATTATGGTGGGCCCCAAACTGGCCCAGGTATCGCTGTCCTTCGGTGTGGATGACCTGGACGGCACTGTAGTGGAGGAAAAAATAACTCACGACGCCGGAGCCCAGACTGAACAGGCCATGACCAGGGAACAACTGGTGCGCTTGATTAAGAACGCTGGCTACTATCCGGTACAAAGAGATACCCTTTACAACGTGGTGAAGGAGGGTTTATAGTGACCCGTTTAAGAATCGGTCAAGTTGATTACATTAACTGCCTGCCTGTATACCACGCCCTGGAAGATGGTTTGCTGGTGGACGATCTGGAACTGGTAAAAGGCACGCCGGCCACTTTAAATAAAATGTTTTTGAACGGCGAACTGGACGTTACACCCATATCATCCATCGAGTACGCCAGGAATAGCGACCAATGCATCATACTACCCAATCTATCCATCAGTGCCGACGGTAAAGTAGAAAGCATCCTCCTGTTCAGCCAGTTACCGGTGATTGAAATGGAAGGCAAAAAAGTGTGCGTAACTACATCCTCAGCCACATCGGTAGCCCTGTTACGGGTTCTTTTTGAACATTACTACCACGTAGAAGTTGAAATAATTGCGGCCGAACCAAACCTGGACGCCATGCTGGCAGCTTCGGACGGCGCACTGCTCATTGGTGACGACGCCATGCGCGCCCACCGGAAAGTGCTGCGAGACAAACGGGATCTGCTGGTGACCGACCTGGGTGAAGCCTGGAAGGACTTTACCGGCGAGAAAATGGTCTATGCCGTATGGGTGGCCCACGCCGCGTTGGCCGCAGCCAAGCCGCACATCATGAGCAGGATTAGCAACCTGTTATTTGAGTCCCGAGCCTTGGGACTGAACCACCGGCCAGCTCTGGTGGAAAAAGCGCACCGGCGCACCAAACTACCCCGCGGAATAATTAATGATTATTTGGAGACTATTAATCATGAACTGGGGGACGATGAGTGCCGGGCTCTGACTACATTTTTTGATTTTGCCTATAAAAGCGGTTTAACTGACGAACGAATTAAGCTTAACATCTGGGGTGAATAACATTGCCTGATTTAACTGCCCTGCTGGCCCAAGCAGTTGCGGGCCGGCGACTCTCCGTGGAAGAGGGCACGACGCTCCTGGAACGCGGGGAATTGACCGCACTGGGTGCCGCCGCCACTGCCATCAGGCAGCGCCTGCACCCGGAAAAACGGATTACTTATGTTATTGACCGCAACATCAACTATACAAATGTATGCCAGTGCCAGTGTCGGTTTTGCGCCTTTTACCGCCGACCGGAAGATCACGACGCCTATGTGCTAAGTGCAAATGAATTGTTCGCCAAGGTCGAAGAAACCATAGCAGTGGGCGGTACCGAGCTGCTAATCCAGGGCGGGCTGCACCCGGACTTGGGCCTTGATTTCTTTACCGACATGTTCCGTCAAATCAAAGAACGTTTTGTTATTCATATCCACTCGCTGTCGCCACCGGAAATTGTCCACCTGTCCCGGTTGTCCGGTCTGCCGGTTGCCCAAGTGCTGGCCCGCCTGCGTGAGGCCGGGTTGGATTCACTGCCCGGCGGCGGGGCGGAAATACTGGTGGACCGGGTTAGAAAAAAAATAAGCCCTAACAAAATAGGCTGGCGCGAGTGGATGGACGTCATGGACACCGCCCACCAAATGGGCCTAAAAACCACTGCTACTATGATGTTCGGCCATGTGGAAACAGCCTACGAGCGGGTGCTGCATCTGGTGCGGGTACGGGAGCAACAGGACGCCACCGGCGGCTTTACCGCCTTTATCCCCTGGAGTTTTCAACCCCGTAACACCAATTTGGGGGGAGACACTGCCGGCGGCGTGGACTACCTGAAGACCCTGGCCGTCGCGCGGATTATGCTGGACAACGTCCCCAGCATCCAGGCCTCCTGGGTTACCCAAGGGGCCAAAATAGCCCAGATAGCCCTGTCCTTTGGGGCTAATGATTTTGGCAGCACCATGCTGGAGGAAAACGTAGTCCGGGCGGCCGGGGTAAACTACCGCCTCGCCCTGGATGAAATACACCGCTGTATCAAAGATGCCGGCTTTATCCCGGCCCAACGCGCCACAGATTACACCATCTTAAAAGAATACACTTCCTAAGTTAGCGCATTGTCATTCTGAGCGCAGCGAAGAATCTTATCCCAAGGTTATCGCCAACTTAACTTTTGGCACTTTGGTTATACCAGGTTTTTTCTAAGGCTCAAACCGAGATTAATACTAACCGAGGTTTGAGCCTTTTTATTTAGTGCAAAACTCCCGCTTGTTCCCTGGCCAGAGCCTACCGATTTGCGTCATAGGCAAAAGGTACTATTTTGTGGTAAAATGTTGTTTATTACAGAGTGAACATTCATTCATTAGCCAGGGAGGAATTTAGTTGATAGTAAGCGACTTTAAGCGGGAACTGGACAGCCTGACACCCTTGTTCCTGGCCCAATCCATTGCCATCATCGGTGCATCGGAAAATCCCGTCAAACCTAGCGGCCAACCGCTGGTGGCCCTAACCCGGGCCGGGTATAAAGGGCATATTTACCCTGTAAATCCAAGACACAAAACACTGTTAAACTTGCCCTGTTACCCCTCAATAGATGATATTCCCGGCCCTGTCGACCTGGCCATTATCGCAGTGCCGGCCAGGTTAACCATAGCAGCCCTGCGCCAGTGCGCAGATAAAGGCGTCAAGGGAGTAATTATTTTCACCTCGGGATTTGCTGAAATTGGTTCGGAAGGGGCCGCCGAACAACAGAAAATGACTGATCTGGCCCGGGCAACCGGACTGCGCATCTGCGGGCCCAACTGCATGGGTATATTCAGTTCCCGCAATCGATTAATGGCCAATTTTGCCGTGGCCAAAATGCCCGATCGAGTGCTGGTGCCTGATTTACTTGGTTTTATCAGCCAAAGCGGTGGATTTGGAGCCGCTATTTACGAAGTGGTCAGGGAAAAGGGCTACGGCTTCAGCCACTTTGTCAGTACCGGTAATGAAGCCGACTTGGAATTCTCACACTACCTGGGTTTTATGGCCATCGACCCGCACACCAAAGCTATTGGCGGCTACCTGGAAGGGGTCAAGGACGGGGCAAAATTTTTACAAGCCGCCGACCTGGCATTAGATAACGGAAAACCAGTGCTGTTAATTAAGGCCGGCCGCTCTGAAGTGGCCGCCCGGGCCGCCGCCTCCCACACCGGTGCCCTGGTGGGGTCGGAGCAAGTATATAGCGCTGTATTCAAGCAAAAGGGCATTATCCGGGTCGAAAGCCTGGAAGAATTTAATCTAATGCTGCCAATCATCGCAAAAGATAAAATCCCGCGCGGCAGGCGGGTGGCTATACTGGCCACTTCGGGCGGCAGCGGCGTGATGCTGGCCGACAAATGCGCCCAAAACGGCCTGGAAGTGGTGCCGTTACAAGATAAGACCAGGGCCGCACTTGCTGCAGTGTTGCCTGAATTTGCTTCTACCGCCAATCCGGTTGATATTACTTCCGCTATTATGACCAGTCCCAATCTGCTAGAAAAATGCGCCGACCTGGTGCTTGCGGATCCCGGCGTTGATATGGTCATAGTTACTTATTGGACCGCTCACGGTGAAGGTGGTGGTGAAGGTATCAGGCTTGACAATATGATCAGGGTTGGCAACCGCACGCCCAAACCATTATTCAATTTGATTTGGGGACCTGAGCAGGCGGTACGAGAAGCATTGAACTTAATGAATGATGAACTGATACCCGCGGCCCGGGAAGCCGACTTCGCCATTCGGGCCCTGGCGTCACTGGCCGGTTATAATGAATTTTTGCAGTCCCGGGGAGACAACACCCTGCCGGCACCGACTATTCCGGCTGAGGCCAAGCAAAAGGTCGCAGACATTTTACGCCACCTGCCTCCCGGGGCCAGGTTAACCGAGTACACCGCCAAAAAAGTGCTGCAGGCATACGGCATACCGGTGACCAGGGAAACAATAGCTGTCAACGAAGCGGAAGCGGTAAACGCCGCGGCTGACCTTGGCTACCCGGTGGCCATGAAAATAATGTCCCCGGATATTCTGCACAAAACCGACACCGGGGGAGTAATGCTAAACATTTCCTCACCCGCAGCAGTCCGGGAAAGTTACCACCGGTTAATGGAAGCGGCCCTGGCACACAACCCCGCTGCCAATCTGGAAGGGGTGTTGGTACAGGAAATGCTGCCCGGGGGAACCGAAATGATCGTCGGCATCGGCAAAGACCCGGTATTCGGCTCGACGGTGCTTACCGGACTGGGCGGTATATTTGTAGAAGCACTGGAAGACGTGGCGTTGCGGGTTGTCCCGGTATCGCCAAGGGATGCAGAGGAAATGCTGTCGGAATTAAAGGGACGTAAAATACTCGACGGTTTGCGCGGCCAACCCCCGGCGGACACCGAAGCGGTGCAAGAAATCATTCAACGGGTAGCCCGCCTGGCCGAGGACTTCCCCAATATTACCGAGCTGGATATTAATCCTTTGTTTGTATACCCACGCGGCAAAGGCGCTTGTGCCGCCGACGCACTGATAGTACTGGAGTAGGATTGGCATTAATCTGCAAGGGGTTGCCGTAAAGGCAGCCCCTTTTTAATCTGAACGAAGTGAAGAATCTTGAACGAAAAGATAAGATCCTTCGCTACGCTCAGGATGACAAGCCCAATCGAAAACCCCAAGCCTATCTCCAATAGAATGAACCAATTGTTTTTATCGACAAATTCTGGTATTGTATGTCCGGGTAGTGTTTTTGAATTTATATAAATTATACAAATTATAATACCCCGGAGCGCCTCATGAACAGAAGGATAAAACCCGGTCATCTGCTAATTATAAGCTACGCGCTAGTCGACCTGGTAGGCACGATACTGCTTTTATTACCCATCGCATCACATAAACCTACCACCCTGCTAGAAGCCTGGTTTACCGCCACTTCGGCCTTGACAGTTACCGGATTGACCGTAGTCACCACCGCCACCCACTGGAACCTGTTCGGACAAACAGTTATTTTAATCCTGATGCAAATTGGTGGACTGGGCCTGATGGTATTGGCCACCATCATTTTAACCATGCTGGGCATGCGCATCCAACTGGGGCACAGGTATCTGGTAACCCAGGACCGCAACTATTTCGACCTGACCGGTGTGGTGCGCCTGGTACGCGGCATTCTCATCCTTACCCTGACCTTGGAGGTAATAGGCGGCATACTGATGGCGATACTGCTTCCTGAAGCGTGGTCAAACGGCCCGTTATGGGGATTGTTTTTTATTACCTTTCATGCTGTCAGCGCCTTTAACGGAGCAGGCTTCGACATCACCGGCCACAGCTTGGAATCATTTAGCCACCACACCGGTTTTGTGCTGGTGGTAATAGTGATGATCCAGTTGGGTAGCCTGGGTTTTGTTGTATTGCAAGAACTTTTCCTAAACCGCAATTGGCGCCGTTTAAGCCTGCACAGCCGCCTGGTGCTTTCTGTAACAGGGGCCATAACCGTGGTGGGTACACTATTTTTTTTCCTTAGTGCTTTTAAAAACAGCCTAGCCGATTTCTCAGTGGTGGATAAAATGGTGCAAAGCCTGTTCCAGGCGACAACACGCACGGCTGGTTTCACCACCCTATCTATTTCCGGGTGGACGGAACCATTCCTTTTCCTGATGATCCTGATGATGTTTGTTGGGGCCAGTCCGGGCTCAGTGGGCGGCGGCATCAAAACCACCACCTTCGGGACCGTACTGCTGGCTATTTGGGCCATTGTCAGAGGCAAAAAAGAGGTTGTGCTTTTTGAGCGGGAGATCGATCCCGATAGTGTAACTAAAGCTTTTACCGTGACGGTAATGGCAGGCCTCTTAGCTGCTGCAAGTACCCTGACCCTGATGGTGACCGAGGGACTGCCTTTTATGCCGGTATTGTTCGAAGTGGTTTCCGCTATGGCCACGGTGGGGCTTTCTATGGGCATAACCAGAGAGCTGTCCGGTTTTGGACAAATACTAATCGGCCTGTTGATGTTTGTCGGCCGTATCGGTATCCTGTCAGTAATCATTATATTAGCCGGCAAGGAAAGGCGTCGTTTACATTATATGAAGGAAGATATTCTAATCGGCTAGGAGGGGAATCAATTCCATGCGCAAGAAATCTATCCTGGTGGTTGGGCTTGGCCGCTTCGGCCAGGGGGTTATTGAAGAATTGTTCGAGCGAGGGCACGATATATTTGCCATTGACCAGGACGAAGAAGTATTGGAAGACGTGCGGGATATGATTATTTCCGGAGCGGTGCTGGACGTTGCCGACGACGAGGATGAGTTTGCCCGTCTGGTTGGTGAAAAGAATTTCGATGAAGCTGTTCTGGCAATGGGCTCGGACTTTGAAGGCACGCTAATCGCTACCAATATTCTAAAAGAAGCCGGAGTAAAAGTATCCGTCAAAGCTTCTTCCCGGCGCAGAGGTAACGTATTGGAAAAGATGGGCGCCGATAAAATTGTATTTCCGGAACGGGACATGGGCCGCCGCCTGGCCCACTCCATATCCGCCGAATCAGAAATTGACATCCTGGAACTGCCCCAGGGTTTTGTCGTGGAACAGCTTGAGGTCGGCCCGGGGTTCGCTGATAAAACCATCGCCAAACTTAATACCACCAACCGGTTTGGTATTTGGATCCTTTTGGTGTACCATGACGGGGAACCTATGCAGCCAACCGCTGCTACCAATCTCACCGGTGGTGATATTATGGTCATATTCGGACAAAAAACCAGCCTGCCTCAATTTGAAGATGAAAACTTTGGCAAGAAGAAGATAAAATTATAAACTTTAGGTTCATTCCAAATCAATTGCCCATAACCCACCCGTTACACCTTTACCTTGCTTAAAGGTAAACACTACCATATAATGTTTTATACAGTGGATACGGGAGGATAAATAATGTCCGACAAAGATTATACGCGTTTGTTCAGATACATACCCCCGGTGGACGAGGTTCTTAATAAACCGGCTATCGAATCACTGGCCCAAAAAATACCCCGAATGCTGGTATTATCCGCCGTCAGGGAGGCTGCCACCCGGCTCAGGGACGAGATTAAATCCGGCCGGCTGACTTTACCGGCGGGAATAGAGCCCCGAGATTTTTTGACCGCAGAAATGGTTAACCGGGCCACAAGGTTGGCCTTAAGCAATAACCGGCCCAATTTGCGCCGGGTGCTTAACCTTACCGGGGTGGTTTTACACACTAACCTGGGCCGGGCCGTGCTGTCCGACAAGGCCCGTCTGGCCATCAATCAAGCTGCTTCCGGTTACTCCAACCTGGAACTGGATCTGCAAACCGGTAAGCGCGGCTCCCGCTACGCCCCGGTAGAGGGTTTGCTGACCGCATTAACCGGTGCCGAAGCCGCGCTGGTGGTGAATAACAACGCCGCCGCCGTGCTGCTGGCCCTGGGCACCCTGGCCAAGGGGCATGAGGTAATCGTTTCCCGGGGCCAGTTGGTGGAAATAGGCGGCTCTTTTAGGATCCCGGAAGTGATGGCCCAAAGTGGGGCCAGGCTGGTCGAAGTGGGCGCCACCAACAAGACCCACCCCCACGACTACCAAAATGCCATCACTACCGAAACTGCCCTATTGCTGCACGTACATACAAGCAACTACCGCATCGTGGGTTTTACCAAAGAAACAAGCACTGCCGAACTGGTTGCCATTGGCAGGGCCTTCAACCTGCCGGTTATGTCGGATCTGGGCAGCGGTTCACTGATCAACACCGGTGCATTGGATTTACCCGCCGAACCAACGGTGCAAGAAGTGGTACGAGACGGCGCCGATGTGGTAACCTTCTCGGGTGATAAATTGCTGGGTGGACCCCAGGCCGGTATTATCGTGGGTAAAAAGGAATACCTGGATCGGATGAAAAAGAACCCACTAACCCGGGCCGTGCGGATTGATAAGTTCACCGTATCCGCCCTTGAAGCCACCCTGCGGGATTATTTGGATCAGGCAGAAGCAAGGCGAAACGTCCCCACCCTGGCCATGCTGGCAGCCCGGCGGAACGAGCTGGCGCCGGTGGCGGCCCGGCTATGCGAAAAATTAACGGTTGCCGCCGGTGCCCAAGCGCGTTTTACGGTGCTGGAAATTGATTCGGCCGTGGGCGGGGGTGCGCTACCCACCGCCAATTTGCCGTCGCTGGCGGTGGCAGTACAGCCCGGGGGCATAACGGTTACCGAACTGGCCGCCAGGCTGCGGGAAACAGAACCAGCGGTAATCGGCAGGTTGCAGGACGACGCGCTGCTGCTGGACGTGCGTACCCTGCGGCCCGGTGAAGAAGATGCCCTGGTGCAGGTACTGGCCCAGGTGCTGGCAGGAGGTGCAGACGGTTGAAACATATCATTATCGGCACCGCCGGCCACGTTGATCATGGTAAAACCGTACTGGTTAAAGCACTGACCGGTACCGATACCGACCGGCTGAAAGAGGAAAAAGAACGGGGCATCTCTATTGAGCTGGGGTTTGCCTATCTGAAACTGCCCGGGGGTTTAAACGCCGGCATCATCGACGTACCCGGACACGAACGGTTCATTAAAAATATGCTGGCTGGAGTGGGCGGCATCGACCTGGTATTGCTGGTGATCGCCGCTGACGAAGGCATCATGCCCCAGACCAGGGAGCACCTGGAAATAATTCAATTGCTGCAGGTAGCCAGAGGGGCAGTAGTACTCACCAAGAAGGATCTGGTGGATCAAGAGTGGCTGGACATGGTGCAGGAAGAGGTGGATGAATTCCTGCAGGGCACGGTACTGGGGAACGCCCCGGTGCTGGCGGTGTCCGCTGTCACCGGCGAAGGAATGGACGAACTGGTGCAAGTGATCGACCAATTAACCGTCGGAGCAGAAAAAAGAAAATTTGCCGGACCACCCAGGTTACCGGTGGATCGCGTGTTTACAGTGACCGGCTTTGGCACCGTGGCCACCGGGACATTGCTTTCCGGTGCCTTGCATGTTGGCGAGAATCTGCAGCTATTCCCCGGGGAACGGGTGTCCCGGGTGCGAACCCTGCAGGTGCACAGTTTGAAGGTTGAAACCGCCCAAGCCGGCCAGCGGGTGGCGGTGAACCTGACCGGAGTGGACACCGACAGCGTTAACCGGGGCGACGTACTGGCCCCACCCGGGAGCCTGCGCCCTACCCACAGACTGGACGTCAAGCTGCAGCTGCTGGACAGTGCGCCTAAAGAACTTAAACACCGGGCCAGGGTTAGAGTTTACCTGGGTACCGCTGAAATCCTGGGCCGGGTGATTTTATTGGATCGAGAAGAACTGCAGCCGGGCAGCGAGGCATACATTCAACTGCAACTGGAAACCCCGGTGGCGGTAGCCAAGAGCGACCATTTCGTAATCAGGTCGTATTCCCCGATGCGCACTGTGGGCGGCGGTCTGGTGGTCGACCCGGCACCCGCCAGGCACCGGCGAAACCGGCCCGAAGTGCTGGAAGCCCTGGCTACTGCCGAAAAGGGCACTCCGGCCGAACTGGCCGGGCAACAGTTGGAAACCGGCGACCGATTGTATACCAACGCCGAAGTTGCTGCCGGCACCGGCATGGACAAGGAAACCGTTACTGCCGCGTTGGCTGAGCTGGTAGCATCCGGCCAGGCATCATTAATCAACTCAGAAGGGGAACTATATTACCTGGCCGCCGGTATTATGTCCCGGTGGCAACAAACCATCCGGCAAGCACTGGAGGAATACCACCGCAAGTTTCCGTTACGGGAAGGCTACCCCAGGGAGGAACTGCGTTCCCGGTTTTTTGCCAAGCTAAACAGTAAACAATTCAACCTGCTGTTGTCGCACCTGGAACAGGCAGGCCAATTGTCTGGAACATCCCAAAGCGTGTCCGTCAAGGACTTTAAGCCACAACCTACACCCGGGCAGCAGGAGATGATCAATCGGTTGGTGGAATCTTTTGTGGGTCAAATGTATCAGCCACCGGCCTGGGAAGAAGCCGCCCAAGGGGCCGGCCTAAAAGGTGACAACCAGGAGTACCTCAACTACCTGCTGGCACGCAATGTGCTGGTTAAAATTGCCGACGGCATGTATTTTCACCATCGTGCCATTGAGCAAGCCGTATCCGCCATCCGGGAGCACCTGGCCAAGCATAATGAACTTTCCCTGGGGGAAATGCGCGACCTGCTGCAAACTTCCCGCAAATATACCCTGCCGCTCCTGGAGTATATGGATCGGATTAAAATAACCCGGCGGGTGGGTGACACGCGTGTGGCCGGCAGGGCTTTATAAATTAATCGAATGAATGTCCCATAGGAGTGTTAAGATGTCAAAATTAGCGGCAATCATAGCTGCTGAAATTAGCAGCCAAGGGCCGATTACCTTCGCCCGGTTTATGGAACTTGCCCTTTACCACCCGGAATACGGGTATTATTCTACACCCGGTCTTAAAATTGGGGGCCGGGGCGACTTTTATACCGCACCAACAGTCAGCCCACTGTTCGGCGCCATGATCGCACGCCAGTTGGAAGAGATGTGGCGGCTGGCCGGCCGACCTGAAAACTGGTCAATTGTTGAATTTGGACCCGGTACCGGCAAACTGGCCGGCGACATAATGAACGCCATCATCAAGGACTACCCCGACTTTTACCGGGCCGTAGCTTACAACCTGGTTGAAATCAGCTCCGAACTTAAAGAACAGCAACAGCAAAAACTGGCCGGTCATGAGGCGGCTTCAAGGTTTAGGTGGCCAGACAGCTTTGCAGCTATAAACCCGGCCGGCTTTAACGGCTGCGTGCTGGCCAACGAATTGGTGGATGCTTTCCCGGTGCATCTGGTCGAACAAAGCAATGGCGCACTCGGGGAACTTTTAGTAGCCCTGACCGAAGAAAACAATTTCAGGCTGCAGTTAGCAGACCCGTCCACAGAAGATATTAGCGTCTACTTTAATAAGCAGGGCGTTAAACTGGCCGAAGGCCAAAGGGCCGAGGTTAATCTGTACGCCGCCGATTGGCTGGCCGAAGTGACGCAGTACTTGAACCGTGGTTTTGTATTGCTGATTGATTACGGCACCGGGGCCCGGGATCTGTATGGCCCGCACCGGTTCAACGGTACAGTGCGTTGTTTTTACCATCATAAATTAATTGATGATCCGCTGGTGCATGTAGGTCAACAAGATATCACAGCCCATGTTAACTTCACCGCGCTGGCCAGCCAGGGCCAACAAGCCGGGTTACACCCGCTGGGGTTAATTTCCCAGCCGCAGTTTCTTCTCAACTTGGGCATTCTTGATGCTGTCAGTGCACATAATGATTATACATACAATCCTGAGATATTGAAAAAAACTATGGCCATTAAACAATTGGTCATGCCCGGCGGCATGGGCGACATTTTTAAAGTGCTGATTTTTAGCCAGAACATGGAACCGCCGCCGCAGTTGACCGGGCTCGACGGTGCCAAAAAGCCAGGTGACGCCAAATGATTAAAACTATGGATTTAAGGAGCGACAAGCCCGGCCTACAGATACGCATACTGGCCACCCGCACCACGGACGGTGTAGTTATGCAGTTGCTGGGCGGCGACAAACCGCACATCGGTGCCACTGTAATCAGCCACCCCAGGCCAAGCCTGACCGGTGGCAGTGGAATCAGCTGCAACTCGATCGTGATTCCGGAACTGGGCCATAAAGAGGATCAGTTGGCCAAGCCACTGGCAGAAAAAATTGCCACCACGCTTAACTGTACTGTAGTGTTGGTGGCCGGCATCCACGTGGATCAAGCTTCAGCAGAGGAAATAGAAAACATCATCAAAACATGTACTCACCTGGTGGACAAGTTTATTTACCTGCACCTTAACCCGGCCACACCAACCGCATAATCCGACAATGTAAACGGTACAATAAGTGCAGGAGGTGATTAATCTGTCCAAATCTTTTAAATCAAGCAGTTCCAGCCCGTTGTCCGACTCCAGCGACCCCAAAACCGGTTGCGCCTCGCTTGATTGCCCCAAGGATCAATCACTAAAAAGTAAAGCAGCGATAAGTAAAGAGCTGGAGGAAGAAGCGGAAGAAGAATCTCTGGAAAATTCTTCGCCAGAAGTGTAATAACCACACCAAACCGGGTCAGGCTCTTAATCGAATGAGAGCCTGACCCGAGTTTTTAACTTGACATGTTTAGCCGTTATAATATATATAATGTTACAGGTAGTCAGTAGTCAGTAGTCAGTAGTCAGTAGTCAGTAGTCAGTAGTCAGTAGTCAGTAGTCAGTAGTCAGTAGTCAGTAGTCAGTAGTCAGTAGTCAGTAGTCAGTAGTCAGTAGTCAGTAGTCAGTAGTCAGTAGTCAGTAGTCAGTAGTCAGTAGTCAGTAGTCAGTAGTCAGTAGTCAGTAGTCAGTAGTCAGTAGTCAGTAGTCAGTAGTCAGTAGTCAGTAGTCAGTAGTCAGTAGTCAGTAGTCAGTAGTCAGTAGTCAGTAGTCAGTAGTCAGTAGTCAGTAGTCAGTAGTCAGTAGTCAGTAGTCAGTAGTCAGTAGTCAGTAGTCAGTAGTCAGTAGTCAGTAGTCAGTAGTCAGTAGTCAGTAGTCAGTAGTCAGTAGTCAGTAGTCAGTAGTCAGTAGTCAGTAGTCAGTAGTCAGTAGTCAGTAGTCAGTAGTCAGTAGTCAGTAGTCAGTAGTCA
>LADP01000006.1 GCA_000961575.1 Peptococcaceae bacterium BRH_c8a | reverse complement strand
CACCATCGTCTAAGTACTTATTTGTCCAGGAATAAACCTGCTGATAGGATACCTGAAATTTCTGGGCTGTTTCAGCATAATTGGATTGATGTTCAATGCAGTATTTAACGATTTCAACTCGTTCATCGAAAGTTGTTGCTCGTCCTTTGGTCATGGCGGCTACTCCTCCTGTCCCTGAGCTTTTCAACGTCTCATGACCAGTATACTTCATCACCCAGTGACGTAGTTGACGAGTTGATTTAATCCCATAGCGCTTGCATATCTCCATGTAAGAGCCAGCGCCAACCAGATAATCTTTGACCGCTGCATCTTTTAATTCTGCGGGATAGGCGCTATTCTTGGATGCACTAAGTAGTCCTTCTGGCCCTAATGATTGATAAGTCTGAAGCCATTGTTGGACAGATGAAATGTGAACATCAAGTACGGTGGCTAAATGATTTAATGAATCTTCTCCACGGAGATATTTTTCAATCGTTGCAATCTTTTCTGATCCTGATATTTTGCCTTTGCGACCCATAAAAAAAGCTCCTCCTCGTGGTAGACAGTTTTTGTTTTTCAAACTGTCTACCACAGGGGGAGCATATCATAATCCTAAACGGGGTTTAACTTGTTAATCTTCTTATACCATGGGTTTTGGAGTTAGGGTAGGCTTTCTTTACTATTAATATGTTGTTTGAGGTACATTTATTATCCTATCATTTCCTATCATTCAGGAATTATAGGTTCCTTAACCTTGATCCAGTAGCCATTAATCCTACTAGGGGTAGTTTTATCGTACAACTAAGAAGAGAGTTCAAGGATCAAGGCAATTTAGTCTGGTTCTTTTAGACAATAAACCCTCTGGAATAAAAGTTTGTTAGTGTCATATAGAAGATTATCTTCTGCGATGGTAACCGCAATTAGGGTCCATGCCGGAACATATGAACCCCAAATTAGACATGCAAGCCATGGATTAAACTGGTTGGCGAAGGCGGGATTAAATAACGATTGTGACACCCCGATGTCGCATATAAGCATCAGATAGCCTGCTAGAGCTATACAACGTGAAATTCGAGGGCTGTAGTAACACCTTAACATTGTACAGATAGAGACCCAGGCCATGTAACACAAAATAACGCTAAACAGGGTTCCTCCATAAAACATTAGTCCCGAGACATAAGGAAAAAGAATGAAATAGTTTGGTATGAATATTGCTAAAACAGGTATCCCAGCGAATAACTCCTTCCATCCCACCCTGAAGTTTTTATGGAAGGCGAGGATAAGAAATAAATAAGCAACTAGAAAACCAAATATTCCAAAGATATGTACCTTACCACTTATTTCTGGGAAAGTATCGCAAAAAACCAGAAAGAAATCACCCACAATTATAAAAAAAACGGCGATGTTCATAATTTTTTGTTCTTGGTATCTTTTCCTTACAACTAGTGTGGCCAGGAAAAGTGTAATAATTGTGGCATACTTGACGTAGCCAACCTTGATATCTCCATGGGACAAAATATCTAGCAGAATAATAATGACAGTCATCGGCAAAAAAGTGTATAGTAACTTTTTTTGTGTATTATTCATATTGGTTGCACCCCGATTAACACATTCTTAAATTATATATATGCAATCGGAGCATGGAAATAAGGGGTTATTCTTGCCAGGGGTAAATCCTCTTTTGAACATGCCGGGAGTATCTGCTTGCGGTTGCCCGGCCAGCAATTTTTCCAGCAGGTAATCCGTTATAATTATAGCGGGCAACAGCTTTATTTTTTACGTAGTTTTAAATAATAGTTTTTTTCTTTTGCCATATTGTTTATCAATGAATGCAGGTCTCTTTATCCTCTATAAAACATTGTTTTAGCAAAAAAAGCATTTTACCCCTAAAACAAGGGATAAAATGCTTAATTCGATCTCCTTAGACCAACCTTGTTGCTAACTTTTTACCGTGTGATGCTAATCTCCCCGGTTGTTTCAGCATAGTTTACATTCGCGCCTAGGTTTTCGCTGACAAACCGCAGGGGAACGAAGGTGCGGCCGGGAGGCAGCACCACCGGGGCGCAGTCGATAACCGTTGTTTCTCCGTCAACGAGCGCGTTCTTGGAACCGAGGGTTAGGACGATGGCCTTGTCATCGTCTTGGATGGTAATCGTCCGGTCCTTGGCGTTCCAGTCCACTTCCGCCCCTATGGCTTCGCTGATGAACCTGACGGGCACCAGCGTCCGGTTGGCCTGCTTATCCACAAAAGGTACGGCGTCAAGGGCATACGGGCTGCCGTTAACGCTGGCCTGCACCTGGCCGATGGTCAGGGTGATGACCTTTTGGGCCGCATCTCGCACCCGGGCGCTGAAAACGGCGAACTTGGTGAGGTGGTTGATGCGTGTCACGGCGTTCCACTGACCGTCCGCACCCTGCTCGAGGGTCGTCGGCAGGTCTATCCACTGCTCTGTGGTTTCGTCCAGGTAGCGGATGACCGGCTGCTCGCCCGCAGCAATCTTCGCCGGGTCGTAGGCAATGCGGATAGTAATCGTCTGATCTTCGAAATTACGGGTACCGGATGTGGTAATCTCATAAATATTGCTCCCCAGTGACACCAGCAGCCCTTCGGGGACGATGTCGTCCACAACGCTGTCGCTCAAGCGGGTAACGTTGAAGCGGGCGTCCGCGGGGAGGACATTCGATCCGATAATGACGGTCGCCCCGCCGGACCCCGCGCTGCCACCCGCTTTAGAGTCGATTATCGTGCCGGGGGGAATGTATCCGCCGCCGCCACCACCGCCGGAGCCGTTGTACATAAAGTCGGCTGTGATTGTGACAGCGTTGGCAGGCATGGTAAAGTTGGTGCTGGCACTGGTCGTGTTGCCGAAAGTCCCGCCGCCGACGGATGACCATTTGTTAAAGCTGTATCCGGAAGAAGGTGTCGCGGCAATACTGATAACGGTACCTGCCGCATAATTGCCATTGCTGCCGGTTGTAATGCTGCCGCCCGTCCCCGCCGTAATGGTCAGTGCATAGGTCTGCGGCGGTACTGCGTTGGCGGTCAAAGTCACCGTATAGGTGTCAGTGGAATCCACCGTTCCATCGTTGGCTTTGAATACCAATATGGTATCCCCTGCCGATGCCGGGGTGTATATATAGTTTGCCGCCGCCGCAACCTGATTGGCGCCATCCACTGATACCGTATAGGTCAGCGGGTCGCTGTCGGCGTCCTCAAAGACCGTTGAGAGGTCGAGGGTGTACGCGGTATTCACCGTTATGCTGGCCGATGACGCCGCCGGTACGCCGGTCTTGCGGTTTGGGGCGTTGTTCTGTGTGGCTTCCAGCGTGGTAAAGCTGATTACTGCCACGTTTGAAATATTTTCTTCCGTATCTTCTACGACGACATATGCCTTATATGCTGTCGACGCTGTTAAGCCGGTTACCTGGGCAGCATTTGCCGCTGCCGCCGCTGTACCTGTCCCTTTGGCCGCTGCTTCTCCCTGAGCTTTGATTGTGGCTGCGTCCGGAACGCTGTCCTCCGCGCTATAAACCAGGAAGTAATAATTCCCCACTTTGTCGGAAGTGAAGTTTAATGTTGCAGTTGTTTGGGTTACAGCGCTGACGCCAACTGCACTTAATACAGGTGGCTCGTTGGTTTGCCCGCCCTCGTTTCCCTGCCAGCTTAGGAATGGGTATCCATTATTATCGCTGTCATTAATTCTCCAAATCGTATCGAAGTCCCAGTCTGTAAACGTTGCCTGCTGCTTCATTTCGGCTGTGGTCTTGCCCTCGCCGCCGTCTGATGTAATTAAGCCTGATGTTACGGTATCCCAGTAGCTGTTGGTGGCAGTGCGGCTCTGACTGCTTCCGTTATCACCCACCAGACCGCCTACATCTTCCTTACCTATCTCGCCTTTCGCCGCGCCTATGGCATAACAGTTTGTGATTGAAGCATTATTATAACCAACCAGGCCCCCGACGGCATTTTCGCCTTCAACATCGCCTGTTGCATAGGAGTTGGTGATTAAAGAATAATTACTCCCCACCAGACCTCCAACACAAACGTCTACACTCGTTACCATACCGGTGGCGAAAGAGCTGGCGATTGGCCCGCTGTTATCACCCACCAAGCCACCTACATCCCAACCCATCCCTTCCACTGTACATGTGGAGTAGGAATCAGTGATTTCACCTTTATAACCATCGCCACTAAAGTTCCACCCCACCAGACCGCCGACGTAATCAGCGCCCGTCACAGTGCCAGTAGCATAAGAATCAGTAATTGGTCCGGAGCTGCCGCCCGCCAAACCACCGACATAATTATCTGAACAGGTCACGGTTGCCTCCGTATGGCAGTTGGTAATCGTGCCGATATTATCGCCAACCAGTCCGCCTGTATAATAATAATCGGCTGTCACAGTTCCTGCGAAGTAAGAATCAATAATCGAGCCTTCATTTTGCCCCACTAAGCCGCCGACATCAGTGTCACCGATCACATTACCGGTGACATATGAGTCGGTAACCAGGCCGTAATTCCTTCCTACCAGGCCGCCGACATAGTCACGTCCGGTTACATTTACGTCTGTCAGCCCGAGGTCCCGGATTTCTGCTCCTGCCCCGGTACAGCCGAACATACCCACGTAGTCTGTGCTACTCCGGTCAATAAAGAGGCTACTTATGGTATACCCTACTTCACCGCCTTCAATGGTGCCGGTGAAGCGAGTGCTATAATCGCCGATAGGCTCCCAACCTCCACTGTTAGTGAAAGAACTAAGTTCAATATGGGCGATTAGTTTGAAATGCTTATCCAGGTAATTCCGTACATTGTTGAGTTGATCCGCCGTGGCTATAAGGTAGGGGTTTTCCTCACTTCCATTGCCGCTGGCAAAATTCAAGACATATACGGCGCCCAGGCCGGAATCGTTTGCATAAATTCGGTAGCCTTCTATAGTACCAGGATCCAGGTCGTAATCCTCAAAATTCAATGTGCCGCTTCCAATTTGTATGTAAACCGGCGCCGTAATCACTCCGTCGATGGTAATCTCCGATGGACCATCCGGTCCTTCCGTTCCCGTTATCATTACGCCAGTACCGCTGGACCCGACATTACCGCCAACATCAATGGCGCAGTTGTCTATGGCTTGCACACCGAAGCCTGATGCATCAGTGGAACTGACATTGCCTGTTATTTCAATACTGGAGGAGACGGAGGCATACGCGCCGCCCAAGACGCCGGTGACATCACCGCCTACGGTAACGCTTGAGCCTGCGGCAAGCACGCCAATGCTCTTATTGCCGGTGGCGATGACGTCTCCCTCTACGATGACCTCTCCGTTATCCCAGGCTTCCACGGCAGCGCAGTCGTAGTCGTACTCGTAGTCGCTATCGGCTGCGGTTGCGGCAACATTGCCCTTGACAGTTACCAATCCGGAGGAGTTGCCTTTCGCCCCAATGCCTCCAGTGCTGGCAGCTGTGACATCGCCTTCCACAGTGATCACTGCGTTTTCACCGTTAGCATAGGCGGCACAGCCATCCGGGCCGGTTGCGGCAGCATTGGTTACAGTGGCTGCGGCGTTCCCTGCGGCGCCACCCTCGACATATACCCCATATTGGCTGCCGGTAACGTTGAGTTCACCAGTGCCTGTCAGGTCAACCGTAGCATTTCCCTTCACATAAAGGCCGCTGCTGTAAACAGCTTCCCCTACCGTGGTATTGACCACGTTGAGCGTAAATCCGTTGAGGTCAAAGGTAATATTTTTATCCTCGATTATGATGCCGCCGTTGTAATTAATGTTCTCCAGTAGCCGGATGTTCTCCCCGCTCTGGACAGCCGCCAGCGCATCATCAAGCGTTGCATAAGCAGTTGTTCCGATCTCACAGACATCCCCTTCCGCTGCTAAGGCGGCTGCGGAAAAACAGGCGGTAGTAAGTACCAGCACCACTACAACCGCCAAATGTAACCGCATCATCCTTGCAAAACGAAGACACCTGTGGAAACAGTTATCAAGCATCCTTGTCTCCCCCCGTACAATAAATTGGACTTTCATCAATCAATTGTTTAAAAATGCCAGAGGCGGTTCACCGCCAAACGTTAAGATCTTGCACCGAACCTCAAAATATAGCATCTACACAGTAATTATTATAAACTTCAGGTAGATTCTAAATTGCTCAAAATTGCTCTCTCATTTTTGACAAAATTGCTCTTTTGCATCGCAACAAAAATAAAAGCCGCCTAACGACTGTTAGGCGGCAAAACTAACGTTATTCCCATTATTTTTTAATACTGGTAATCCGTTTTTTCCTGTATTCAGACGGCGTTGTCCCCATCATGCGCCGGAAAAGGGAGGAAAAGTGCCCCGGATGTATAAACCCGCATAAATGGGCCACCTCTTCCACTGAATATCCACCCTGTTGTAACAAGGTTTCCGCTTTCTGCAGTCTTATTTCCAAAAGATATTGATGGGGGGTTTTCCCCGTCTGGGCCTTAAACAGGCGGATAAAATAAAAGGGGCTTAAATTAATCTCCCGGCAGATGTCGTTTATACTAATTCCCGCATTACCATAAGCCTGCATGTAATCTATTGCCTTGCTTACATAGTTGTTTTCCCGGTCGTATTTTTTGGCACCAGCGGCATCATTGTCCATACAGCGGAGCACCTGGATAGCCAACTGCACGCAAATACTCTGCAGCATCAATGGACAATTACCATTAAAGTTTTCGACTTCATGTTCAAAGTGAACAATTACCTGTTGTAACTGGGAACTGGGGTAGTATTCTAATTTTTTGGTGATGTTTCTATTCCCTATAGCCTCTCGTGCTATGTCCTCGAAAAATTTCCTCTTGAAAATAATGTTCATATATTCCCGGGTAGGGGCATCAATTTTGTTCAAAACAGTAACATCCGGGCCAAAGGAAATCACGCTATGCTTGCGAAATTGGTATTCACGTTTTCCAACGCAGGTCGGTGGTGGAGTTGATGTGGGAATCGCAAAATGGTAGTCCTTTACCTCAGTTACTTGGTTAATAATATAAAACCGGGGTTTGAGCAATAATACATTCTCACCGGCCAGCATTTTAATACCGGCGTTCTCTCCCGGAATCTGGTCTGTAAAATGTTTAAAGGTTGCTCCCATAACCTATCCCCTCTCTACCACCATTACCCATAGTTCCCATTGAACCACTTTCCAAAAAGATAATAAGTGCCAACCCCGTAATAGTAAGTCTTATTTTTTTTAATTTTACCAAAAAATATGAATTAAAAATAGGTTCTCATGTTAATATTTAGGGAGCTTTGGCATATACAAGCCCTTTTTTTCATTTTGGTTGATTATTGCTTGAAAGATTTGCCCCAAAATCCTGAAGTTCTTGATGTCGGCGGTGGTCCATTGACTTACTCTATTGCATTTGCGAGAAGGGGGAACATTTATACCCCCGCTGGGATATTATGTAAAATAATATTAAAGGGGGGTATTTAATGCCTAAGGATTGGGAGAAAGCAAAACAAGATAACCAACTAGAACAGCCAGTTTTCTCGCAAACCCATACTCATGAGTTCTTAGGGAGTACAAAACTTGCGGGAGCAATTGTACACAATCATCGTTTTGCAGGTGTAACCAGTGAAGTTATACCAATAGCTGGCATGAACCACATACATGGCATCCTAGTCAATACGGATTTTGTTGTTGGCCATCTTCACGAAGTTGCTGTAGAAACCGGACCGGCTATAGATGTCGGTGGCGGCAAACACGTACATTTTGTTAAAGGTACTACTACATTGGATGCAGCACACGTACACGAGTTTGAATTTGCCACTCTAATTGAAAATCCCTTAGGATAAAGCCTTCGGGCTTTTTTTTTGGGAATTTTACTATAGATTCCATAAATTCTACGTAAAAATAGTTTAAACGAGCTGGGTAAGATGCCAAGGGGACATCCCCTTGGCATCTACTTACCCTCCAAAAGGTTCATTTAGCATTTGGGAATGGCAAAATAAAAAGTGCTGCCCTGTCCCGGCTTGCTGCTGACACCTATTGTTCCGCCGTGGGCTTCAATAATTTGCCTGGCTATGGCCAGTCCCAAACCCGTTCCCCCGCCTGTTCTGGCGCGGGATTTATCCACCTTGTAAAACCGCTCCCAGATTAACGGCTGTTCTTCCGCGGATATACCCGATCCTGTATCGGTTACAGACACCTGCACTGTATCCTTATATTCCAGCAGTTCTACTTTAACCCGGCCTCCCGCAGGGGTTGCCCGCACCGCGTTGTCCAACAGGTTGATCAGTACCTGCCTGATACGATCGGCATCGGCTTCAACTGTATATGAACCTGGTACAACATCCAGGGACGCTGTAACTTCTTTATCTTTAGCCAGAGCTTGAAATTGCCCGTATACCTGCCTGGCCAGATGATCAAGGGGGATGGGCTGCCTTTTCAATTCCACCCCGCCGGCTTCAATTTTACGTAAATCCAAAATTTCGGTCACCAGCCTGCGCAACCTGAGAATTTCTTCGTGTGCTTCCGCCAGGTATTTATTGCGCTCTGCTTCGGTGGCCGCCATGCCGTCCATCAGCGCTTCGGTATAGCCTTGGATAATGGAAAGGGGGGTACGCAGTTCGTGTGACACATTGGCCACAAACTCGCGCCTGGTTTGATCTAGCCGCTCCAGGGCAGTGATTTTTTCCTGCAGCTCGGCGGCCAGGGTGTTTAAGGAATGGGCCAGTAAACCGATTTCATCCTGCGATTTCACTTCCACCCGGCGGGAGTAATCGCCCTTGGCCATTGACCGTGCCGATTGGTACATTTTCAGCAAGGGGCGCGATAAAGTGCGGGATAACAAAAGGCTCAAAATAGTGGCTAGCGCAATACCGATTAAGCCGGCAGAGAGGGTAATTTTCTGTAAGGCGTTGATACGCCCTTCAATGGGGGCGAGGGGGGAACTGAGCATCACCGTGCCGGCGGACTGGCCTTCCTTATAAATGGGCACTGCCACGGTTAATACATCAGTGTCTAAAAAATGATAAGCCCCCCGGTAGGAGACGGTTTTCCCCTGCATGATGGACTGTAAATCGGATTTGCTCCAAGGCAGGTCATGATGGCCCACTACATTAATCTTCGCACCGGTTACGTTCTGCATCTCCATGCCCATGCCGATGCAATGCACGATATTACCTTGCCGGTCGGTAATCATAATGTTGCCTCTTAGGGCCCCGGCCAGGGTATATAGAAGATGGATATCCGCGCTTTGCCCGGTGATATCTTCACTGCTCGATAAGTGTTTGGCCTCGCTGGTCAACAGCTCCAACTGCTGGTCGTAGTATAATTGTTTCAACTTGGCGGTCTGGAGAACGCCTGTAAAGTATAAAATGAGCAGCACCAGCGCCACCATTAGCAGCCATAGTTTTAACACCACGCTTTTGCGCAGCAGGTTCATTTAGTTCACCTCAAGTCTATAACCAACTCCCCATACTGTCGCGATGTAGGATGATTTATTGCCGGATGCTTTGAGCAATTTATCCCTTAAACGGTTTATATGGGTGTCTACCGTGCGGGTGTCGCCCATGTAATCATAGCCCCAGATGGTCTCCAACAGCTCATCCCGGGTGAAAATGCGCCGGGGTGAACGGGCCAGCTGGTAAAGCAGCTCGTATTCCTTGGGGGTAAGGGTTACGGACCGGCCGTCAACCAATACCAGGCGCAGCTCGGGGTTGATGGATAGGTCCGGAAATTGTAGTATGGGCTCACCGGCAGGCTGTTCTGTGGCGGGCACGGCCTGGCTGCGGCGCAGTACCGCTTTTACTCTGGCCACCAGTTCCCGAGGGCTGAAAGGCTTGGCCACATAGTCGTCGGCGCCCAATTCCAGGCCTAGAACGCGGTCCATTTCATCGTCCCGGGCGGTGAGCATAATGATGGGTACATTGGATTTTCTCCTTACTTCTTTACAAACTTCCCAGCCGTCCATGCCCGGCATCATCAGGTCCAGGACGATTAATTCATATTGCCCCTGTTGATATATGTTCAAGGCTTTCTGTCCGTCATCTGCTTCACCCACATTAAAGCCTTCTTTTTCCAAGTAAAGCCGCACTAAATCACGAATCTTACGCTCATCGTCCACCACTAGAATATTAGTATTTTCCACCAGCCTACCTCCCGGTTAGGATGCTGTAATTTCCGAAGTAAATGCAGGCATGCGCCGGTCTGCCTATGCGGACAGACCGTTAGCCAAAACGATATAAATAACCCCTGCGCAGCGCAGGGGTAGGTGGTGCTGAGTAAGGGCGGGGTACACCCCGCCCCGTCTTGTTAATTGTTAATTTGTTTGGGACTGGTTGTTGAACCCGCCCATCATGCCGCCATATCCGTTGACACCGTCATAATTGCCCATCATGCCGCCGCCCATCATGGAACCCATTTGTCCAAAACCGTTTTGGGCGTGGAAATCACGCATGTAATTAAAGTGTTCCTGCCAAGCCTTAGCCTGTTCCGGCGTTACACTGCCGTCCTTTTCAGCCTGGTCAAGCCAGCTTTGATGCCATCCAAACATTTGATCAACAAACTGCTGGTTCTGCGCGTTTTGGCCATCACCTGCAACTGCTCCAAAAGCGGTGGGAGCCGCCAGGGCTAAAACCAGAAGACCTGCCGCTGCCAGTAACCAAATTTTGTTTTTTCTCATTGATAAATAGCCTCCTTTAAATTTGATTTGGTTTGTCTGGCTTTATGTTATAAAAAAAATGTCACGATTCTATCACAAAAGGTTAAAGATTTTTTAACAAAAGATTTTAGTATCATCAGTTATAATAATTCTCCTTTTCAGA
The DNA here is from genome assembly GCA_000961575.1 of Peptococcaceae bacterium BRH_c8a. Classification (GTDB taxonomy): domain Bacteria; phylum Bacillota; class Desulfotomaculia; order Desulfotomaculales; family Desulfallaceae; genus BRH-c8a. The sequence goes on along the minus strand of LADP01000006.1, from coordinate 77,090 downwards.
AACAATTGTTAATTTATGTTACCCTCCGTTAATATTTTTTAGTCTGTTATTAAAACCCCGTCTGTTTTCTTGCATTACACCTCATAAAGAGAGACATAATAGATTTAGCTTTAATAACAAGGGAGGTTTATCTATGGGTGTATTACCTAATTCCCCCAAAACAATGGACGCTTGCATTGATTCTTGCGTTAAATGCGCCCGAGCCTGCGAAGAATGCTTTACTGCCTGTCTGGAAGAGGCAGATGTAAAAGCCCGGAACAAATGCATTAAAACCCTGAACGATTGCGCCGAGATCTGCCTGCAATCCGTACAGTTTATGGCCAGAAACAGTAGTTTTTCCAAGCCGATCTGTAACCTGTGCGCCGATATTTGCGATGCCTGTGCCAAAGAATGTGAAATGTTTAAAGATGATCATTGCCAGGCTTGCGCTCAAATTTGCCGCGAATGTGCCCAGGCGTGCCGGAATATGGCTTCCTAAAAGCCGTTTCACCAATCCCCATATTAGATAAAAAAGATGCTGTCAGGTAAACGCCCTGACAGCATCTTTGTGTTGTTTAGATTGCACTTTATTTAGTAGTTGTAGTCAGCATATCGGGGCAGGGAGCAGTTTTCATCATTTCAATACAGGCTTTGGCCTGCTCCTTGGTAATCTTGTTTGTATCAACAGCATCCCTCATCATATCACGGCAAACCTTGATAACCTGGGCCTGAAAAGCCCTTGGATTAGCGTTTTCCGCGGGAGCAGCGAAAGCGGGTACGGCAACAAACAAGGTTAGGGCAGCGACAATTAATAAGATGATTTTTTTCAAAGCAAGACCTCCATCTGTAAATGTTTGTGGCGCACAGTAATAAACTATGCGTGTTAATTATAGATAACAAATGTCACAAAAATATGTCGAAACAATAAATTTGTTGGTGTCATTATCTTCCACAGCCTCTTCGTATTCTTCTTCAGCAGCTTCATAATCTGTTTCTAGTTCTTCGAGCTGTTCTTCAAGCTCGAGAAATTGATAGCTTGGTAATAGTGTGGCTTAATGATTTGTACAGTATTTGTAAAGAATAAATGAATGATTTGATATTTGCTTATGTTGTGACGTTAATTATCATATGATTTTGCATTAGGAGGGAGACCCGCGTGGATTCATATATTTTTGGTTTCCCGGAGATCGATAAAACGAAGCTCCCGCTTGCCGGGGGCAAGGGCATAAACCTTGGGGAACTGTCCAGGATTGAGGGAGTACTGGTTCCCGATGGTTTTTGTTTAACCACCGAAGCGTATCAAAGGATGATCGGGTCTAACAAGGAGTATAGCGCCCTGCTGGATCAGCTGTCGCTTCTTAAACCGGGGGATCGAGCAGGAATCACTCAAATCAGCGCAAGAATCCGTGCGGTCATTGAAGGAATAGAGATCGCCCCAGACATCAGGGAACAAATCATTGATTACCTTTCCAGGCTTGGTGAGGACAAGGCCTATGCCGTACGTTCCAGTGCCACGGCCGAGGATCTGCCCCAAGCCTCTTTTGCCGGCCAACATGACACATATCTGAATATCAAGGGACAGGATGCCATTCTGCGGCATGTCAGCAAGTGCTGGGCCTCGCTGTTTACGGACCGCGCCGTGACTTACCGGATCCAAAACGGCTTCGACCACCGTAAAGTCTATCTGTCTGTGATTATCCAGCGGATGGTTTTCCCGCAGGCTGCGGGGATTATGTTTACAGCCGATCCGGTCACTTCAAACCGAAAGGTTTTGTCCATCGATGCTGGCTTTGGACTTGGGGAGGCACTTGTTTCCGGATTAGTGAATCCTGATATATACAAGGTGCGGGACGGCCGAATTCTGGAAAAGAAGATAGCGACCAAGAAACTGGCGCTATACGCATTGGAGGAGGGCGGTACCGAGAAACGGGAAATCGAGGCCGGGCGGCAGCGCATGCAGTCGCTGACGGACACCCAGATTCAGGAGTTGGGGCGCCTAGGCAGAAAGATTGAAGCCTGTTTCGGCTCTCCGCAGGACATTGAATGGTGCCTTGATGAAGGTAGGTTCTATATTGTGCAGAGCCGTCCCATCACCACTTTGTTCCCGATCCCGGGCGGCGGGGGTAAAGAAAACCGCATCTATGTTTCGGTGGGGCACCAGCAGATGATGATCGATGCCATTAAACCACTGGGCATGTCATTCTTCGAGTTTCTGTCTCGTGGTTTTCCCCTGCATAAAGCCGGTGGAAGGTTGTTCATTGATTACACTTATGACCTGTCCTCGCCCCTTGGCCGCAAGCTGTTAGTTGGTCTGGTGGGCAAGGCGGACCCTCTGGTGCTGAACGCGATGTTGAGCTTAATGAAGCGCAAGGGGTATATCAAATCTTTGCCGCGCGGTAAGAGAGTACTCAGCATGCGCACAGAAGGATTATCCTGGCAACTTCTCGTACAGGCGGTCAAGATTTCCCGAAAACCCGACCCAGCAATTATTCAAAACCTTATCGCCCAAAACGAGGCGTCAATTAAAGACCTACAGAGGCAGATCGCCGGGGTATCCGGAGAGGAACTCTTGGCCTTCATTATGAATGACTACCGGAATTTTAAAAAAATGCTGTTTAGTCCACAAAGCTTGGGGGTGATCATGGCCGGGATGTTGGCAATGAATTGGCTCAACAAGCAAATGGAAAGGTGGCTGGGTGAAAAGAACGCTGCCGACACGCTTTCCCAATCGGTGCCCAACAACGTGACCTCGGAAATGGGGCTAGAGCTGTTGGATGTAGCGGATGTCGTTCGGCAGTACCCGGCAGTGATTGAATACTTACCGCATGCAACCGATGAAACCTTTTTTAAAGATCTCGCCGGGCTGGAAGGCGGCTTAGAGGTCAGTGATGCCATACGAGCGTACCTTGATAAGTACGGCATGCGGTGTCCGGGGGAAATAGACATCACCAAGCCCCGTTGGGCCGAGCAGCCCACCGCGCTTATCCCGATGATCCTCAGTAATATCCGGAACTTCGGACCGCAGGCCAGTCGGGCCAAATTTGAGCAAGGACTGCGGGAAGCGGAACAGAAGGCACGAGCGCTTCTGGGCCGTTTGGAGAAGCTGCCCGGCGGCAGGCCTAAGGTCCGAAGCACAAAGAAAAAAATCAGGGTGATGCGCAATCTTATCGGATACAGGGAGTATCCGAAGTACAGCTTCATCCAGCGTTACTGGGTTTACAAGCAGGCCCTTATAAAAGAGGCCGCCAAACTGGTGCAAAAAGGCGTCATCCGGGAAAAGGAAGATATCTACTATCTCTCTTTTGAGGAATTGCGAGAGACCGTGCGTACCGGCCAGTTGGTCTACAGTGTCATCACCAAGAGAAAAGCGGAATACGAGTTTTATGAGAAGCTGACCCCACCGCGGTTAATTACATCTGATGGTGAGGTCTTAACCGGGGCCGTCAATACCGACCGTTTCCCCCCGGGTGCTTTGGCGGGCGTACCTGTTTCAACCGGAAACGTCGAGGGTCGTGCCCGCGTCATTTTACAGATGGCCGATGCCGACATCCAAGAAGGCGATATTTTGGTGACAACCTCTACGGACCCCAGTTGGACACCGCTGTTTGTATCCGTTAAAGGCCTGGTAACCGAGGTGGGCGGGCTTATGACCCACGGCGCCGTCATTGCCCGCGAATACGGCCTGCCTGCAGTAGTAAGCGTGGAGAATGCCACGCGGGTTATCAAGGACGGACAGCAAATTCGGGTGAACGGAACTGAAGGGTATGTGGAGATACTTTCCTGACAGCGGCCTCTGAAGCAGGGATATCCAAAGGCTTTGTGGTTTTTTTGACGAACCTAACTTAGCCAAATGAGTTAGCTACTACCTTACTTACCCCGATTGGGTGGCACATAAAAAGTGCTTTTTCAGCAGGAAAAAGATCTACTAATTTGTGTTAACCTTCCCATAAATTATGACCCAGAATATTTAGAATATTACATTATTAAAAGGAATTTAGTAGACTTTAGCGAAATTAATAATATAACTTAATATTTAATTCTTACCCTTCCCGCAAGTTAATCTGCGGGTTTTATATTAATTATTATTTTAAGACAATTGTCCAATCTAAGGTGGGCAACCATGGGGAGGTGTTTTTCATTGGAAGAAAGCAAACAAATTTTCGATGAAAAAACTTTATTGTATATATTAGAAAATTTAAAAACTGGTTTAATCATAGTTGATGCTAATGAAAGAATATATAAATGCAACAAATCAGCAAGATTTATTTTGGATGTTTTTGCGGATAATGTAATAGGAAATAGTATCAATGAAATTCTGTCGGATAATATTAATAAAGATTCAATTGCTAAGTATATTAATTTTATAAAAAAACCAATATTCAAAGGTAATAAATTAATTGGCAATATAATTGTTTTAGAAAATATTAGTGAGATAAAACGTTTGGTTAGTGAGCTTAATAAAAAGGATAAAATAAGGGAAGAATTGGAGACAATTATTGAAAGTTCATATGATGGAGTAGCTATTACTAATAAAGATGGAATTACTATTAAAGTAAACAAGGGGTGGGACAGGTTAACTGGCTTAAAAAGAGAGGAAGTGATGGGCAAACCTCTAAAAGAATTGGTAAAATCCGGTATATTTAGTGACTCAGTAACTATGAAGGTTTTCGAATCCAAAAAGCCGGTAACAATATCACAAAAAATGAAATCAGGTAAACAAATTATGACTACTGGAAGTCCGATTTTCGATGATAATGGAGAAATATTTCAAGTAGTTATAAACATGAGGGATGTAACTGAATTAAATAAATTGAAAAAAAACTTAGAACAAACTCAAACTTTAACAGAAAAATATCTCGCACAGATTACCCAAATGAGATTGCAACTTACACGAAACGAAAACATTATTGCTGAGAGTAAATCTATGCGAGATTTATTAGATTTATCAATTAGAGTGGCTAGGGTAGATAGTACTGTCCTTTTGTTAGGTGAATCGGGAGTAGGTAAGGAAGTAATTGCAAGGTTTATTCATAGTTGTAGTCCTCAAAGAAATGAACAATCATTTATTAAAGTTAATTGTGGAGCTATTCCTGAAGATTTACTGGAATCAGAGTTGTTTGGATATGAGGCTGGAGCCTTTACTGGTGCAAAAAAAGAAGGAAAAATTGGTATGTTTGAACTTGCAGACAAGGGTGTTTTATTCTTGGATGAGATAGCAGAACTTCCATTAAGGTTGCAAGTCAAGTTGCTTCATGCTTTACAAGAAGGGGAAATTATAAGAGTAGGTGGCACAAAATCAAGAATAGTTAGTATTAAAATTATTGCTGCAACAAATCAAGATTTGAATGAATTAATAAACAATGGTTTGTTTAGAGAAGACCTATACTACCGATTAAATGTAGTTCCCATTAATATCCCTCCCTTAAGATTACGGAAAGAGGACATTTTACCTTTAGTAGCTCATTACTGTAATATGTATAATACAAAGTATAACTTAAAAAAAGTAATCTCTAATGAATTAATGGAAGAAATGATTGAGTATAACTGGCCCGGCAATGTTCGTGAACTATCGAATATGGTTGAAAGAATGGTAGTAACATCTATTAAAGACGTATTAGTAAAAGATGATTTTCCTGTTAAGCTGGATACACGAAAAGGAATTAAAAACATTTTGCTAGAGAAGAACTTTAGAAATGATAATCTACCTACTTTAAAGCAAGCTGTTGAAGAATTAGAATATAATCTTATAAATCAAGCATTAGAGAATAAAATGACTCAAAACCAAGCCGCTCAGGCGTTAGGGGTAAGTTTAAGTACTTTTATAAGGAAGTTAAGAAAACACAAATTGAATTTAAATTAGTTGATTGCAATGAATATGTTATAAATGATAATTATGTCAAATGTGATGTGTCATAAGTGGCATGCCGGTATATATTTCTAGCTCTGCTGCTACACTAAAAAGTATTTGACACCAGGTTTTATATTTAATAAGGAGAAAAAATTTAGTTCTGGCATTTTTTTTGCATGTTTTAATTTGCAAGTTAATGATATAGAAAGTAGATTATTAAAACAGTTTGAATTTTATAATGATTTCGAAAGGGGAAAGTTTATGGCTATATTACCTGAGTTTAAAAAACATTATGGAAGGCAAAATTTTTTTATTAACGGAGAATGGGTTGAACCAAAATCCAATGAAATCATGGAAAATGTTAACCCGGCAACAGGGGAAGTGATTTCCGAGTTTGCCGGAGCAATTCAGGAAGAGGCGCAGGCTGCTGTTAAAGCAGCTAATGAGGCTTTCAAGACCTGGAAGGAAGTTCCTGTGAGAGACAGGGCGCGTTATCTTTTTGACATGCGGGCTAAATTTGAAGAGCATTTTGATATGCTTTGCAGTGTCCTGGTGCAGGATCACGGTAGAACAATAGGTGAAGCAAGGGGTTCAGTAAGGAGAGTTATAGAGAATATAGAATCTGCATGCTCAGCCATATATGAGTTAAGAAGAGATAACGAGCATATGGAGCAAGTGGCTAGGGGTATTGACCAGTATCTTCATTGGGAGCCGTTGGGACCTTTTCTCATTGTAACACCCGGCAATATACCCATGCATGCTTGGTCATCCTTTGTCCCTTACGCTCTTGCTGCAGGTTGTACAGTAGTTGTAAGCCCGAGCAGACAGGACCCGGTGGCCGCAGAATTTATTTGCCGTGTGGCTCAGGAAGTTGGTTTTCCACCCGGTGTAATAAATCTTGTCCACGGAGGAAGAAAGGTAAATAAAGAAATATTGCAGCAACCAGAGATTAAAGGTGTTGGTTTTATTGGCTCTAACAGAGCAGGATGGGATTTATTTAAGTTATGTGGTGAGCTAGGTAAAACTTCTTCCATAAACGGCAACGGTAAAAATCACTTGGTTATAATGCCTGATGCTGATATTGATGAAGCAGTAAAGTTGCTTTTAAGATCCTGTTTCGGGATGGCCGGTCAGCGTTGTCTTGGTGTAGATAATGTTGTTGTTTTGGGGGATATATACGATGAATTAAAGGTTAAATTTAAAGATGCGGCTGCAAACATGAAAATGGGATATGGCCTTGATGAAAGCAATGCCTTGGGGCCGATGGCAACTTTAGCTGGAAAAGATAAAGTTATTCAATGGATCGAGCAATCCCTGTTAGAGGGTGCAAAAATGGTTCTAGATGGTAGAAATCCCAAGGTTGAGGGGTATCCCAATGGCTTCTTCCTGGGCCCCACCATCCTCGAAAATGTGCATGTCGACATGGCTATGGCCAAAGAAGAAGCATTCGGTCCGGTTGCTTCCTTAATTAAGGGTGAAAGCCTTGACCAGGTGATAGAGTGGATTAATACTAAAACAAACTTGGGGCATTCTGCTTGTATTCTTACCCAGAGTGGCAATAATGCACGAAAGTTTGTTCGGGAAGTCAATGTGGGTAATGTCGGTGTAAACCTTGGTGTCCCACAACCTTATGCTTTTTTCCCACTGGGTTCTAAAAGAGATTCATTTGTAGGAACTGCAAAATCCAGGAGGGCATCAATGAGGTTGTTTATGGATGAAAAGACTGTATGTACACGTTGGGTTTAAGATTAGTGATAGGAGTTGCAGCATGTCCCATAAAGTAATTGGGTGCTCGGTTGAGCAAATAAACGGCAGCAAAAAGGTTACCGGCAAGAGTAAATTTACTGATGACTTGAAAATGCAGGGAATGCTGATTGCAAAGGTGCTTAGAAGTAATATTCCCCACGCAAGGATAAAAAAGATTGATATTTCCATAGCAGAAAAAATACCGGGCGTAATAGCCGTTTTGACTGCCAAAGACATTCAGGGTGAAAACAGTGTAGGAATTATTATAAAAGATGAACCCGTTTTGACAGATGAAAAAATTAGACGAATAGGGGAACCTATTGCACTGATTGCAGCGGAAACAGAAGAGCAGGCTGATATGGCACTCGCAGCTATAGATGTCAAGCTAGAGGAAATTCAGGGAGTGTTTGACCCCGAGGAAGCTTTGCAACCTAGCGCTACTTTAGTCCACAAAGGCGGGAACTTGCTGGTACACAAAAAACTCCGTCGCGGAGACGCAGAGACTGCATTTAAAGAAGCTATTGTTACGGCCGAGTCAAATTATATTACCCAAATGGTTGAGCATGCTTATATAGAACCAGAAGCAGGAATTGCCTACTGTGATCAAGATAAGGTTATACTTTTGGTTTCAACTCAAGACCCTCATTATGACAGGGAGGAAATTGCACGTGTTTTAGGGATAGGACAGCACAAAGTACGAGTGATTCAACAGCCAACCGGCGGTGGATTCGGGGGTAAACTGGATATATCAGTGCAATGCCATGTCGCCCTGCTGGCCCGGGCAACCGGCAGGCCGGTAAAGTTGACCTATACACGGCAGGAGTCTATTATTGCATCACCTAAACGACATCCTTATAAAATTTATTACAAAAGTGCTGCCGGAGAAGATGGTAAACTGCTGGGGGTAAAAGTAAAAATAATTTGCGATACCGGAGCTTATGCATCTTATGGCCCGGCAGTAGTAACTAGGGCGCTGGTACATGCTACCGGCCCCTATAGTATTCCTAATGTGCATGTTGACGCATATGGCGTATTTACCAATAATCCTGTATGCGGGGCAATGAGAGGATTTGGTGTTCCGCAAATGGCCTTTGCCCATGAAAGCCAGATGGATATCCTTGCTGAAAAGTTAAACATTAGCCCTTGGGAAATACGCCGCAGAAACTTTTTAACCCCCGGGGCAATTACCGGTACCGGGCAAAAATTAGGTCAAAGTGTTGGTATATTGGAGACTTTAAATAAGGTGCAGTCTTATGTTAAAGAGCAGGGCTGGGGGAATTAGTGAAATGAAAAAAAGAGGCTGTGGGATAGGCAGTATGTGGTATGGCATAGGGAATACCGGGCTTCCTAATCCCTCGGGAGCATTTGTGCAGGTTTTAGACGATTGCACTGTTATTATACATACCGGTTGTGCTGATATTGGACAGGGCTCTACCACTGTCTTGGCACAGATTGCCGCCGAAGAACTTGGTGTGAATTTTAACGATATTAGTGTTATTTGTGCAGATACGGGGGTAACTCCTGATGCTGGTAAGACATCTGCCAGCAGGCAAACGTATATATCCGGTAATGCCGTAAGAAAAGCAGCTCAATCGGCAAAAGAAACAATCTTTAAAAAAGGAGCGGAATTGCTTCAGGTTCCTGAAGAAGAACTGATACTAAAAAATTATCAATTAAATAGTTTAAAAAATTATAATATTCAAATTTCTCTAAAAGAAATAATGGCTAAATGTCGTGAAGATGGAACATTAGTTATAGGTCACGGGTGGTTTAATCCTCAAACAAAGGGTTTGGACAAAAGAGGGCAGGGTATTCCTTATGCAACATATGCTTTTGCAACCCAGTGGGTAGAAGTTGAAGTGGACACTGAGACTGGAGAGATAGATATATTAAATGTGGTTGCCGCTCATGATGTTGGCAAAGCCGTTAATCCAATGGCTGTTGAAGGTCAAATCGAGGGTGGAAGCGTCATGGGGGCGGGATATGCCTTAATGGAAGAAATTATTTTAGATGATGGAAAAATTATTAATAGTTCTTTTTCTAATTACCTAATACCCACAATTAAGGATGTTCCGTGTGTAAATTCCATCATAGTTGAAGAGGAAGAGGTTACCGGTCCTTTCGGGGCCAAGGGGGTTGGGGAACCTGCTCTCATTCCTACCGCTACTGCTATTGCAAATGCAATTAGTAACGCATTAGGGATTCGTTTTTATGAATTGCCTATTACCCCGGAAAAGATACTAAATTCTTTGAAGACTGCTAATAATACAAACAAAAATCAGAGAGATTTTTAAATTCTAATTGATATGTTGTAGGGGGAAGCAGGTTGTACTGGGAAAAGTATCTCAAAGTAAAAACATTACATGAAGCAATGGAAATTTTAAAATTATACCAGGGAAAGGCGCGTTTGATAGCAGGTGGAACCGACCTGGTTCTACAACTACGGGAAAAGAAAAAACGGGTTTCTGTCCTGGTAGATATTAGTGACTTGCCTGAACTCCAGTATATAAAAGAAGAACATGGGCAAATCAAAATTGGTGCTATGACCACACACTCGCAGTTGGCCGCTTCCCCTTTACTGTGGGAAAAGGTGATTGTCTTGGCGCAAGCTGCCTCCAGTGTGGGTTCACCCCAAATTCGCAATGTGGGAACAGTAGGCGGCAATATAGTAAATGCACAGCCTGCCGCGGACACTGTGGTAGCCTTGATGGCACTGGATGCAAAAGTTGTGGTCTTCAATAATGATGGTGGAGAAGAGAAAATACCATTTTCAGAACTGTTTTTGGGGGTAGGAGAATCAAAGATTGATCCAACCAGTCAGTTGCTAAAAGAAATCTCTTTTTCTTTACTTCCTGAAATGCGAAGCTCGTTAGGGAGGTTAGCTCGACGCAAAGCACTAGCACTCCCTATCTTAAATATAGGAATAGTCCTTTCAGTAAATAAGAAAGAAAACAGGCTGCATGAAGCACGTATTTGTGTGGCTCCGGTAGCACCGGTACCGATGCGCATGAAAGAGGCAGAAAAAACACTTTTAAGCAGGAAACTAAGCGATGAATTGCTTATTTCCGCTTCCAAGGCAGCTTTTGATGCTGCCGATCCTAGAAACAGCAAGTTGAGAGGTAATACTGCCTACAGAAAAGAGTTGGTTAGGGTGATGACCTATCGGACACTAAAAACTGCCTTGGCCACCAGGGGAGGTGTTGGGGATGAAGCTGGAAGTATTACAGTTTGAACTGAATGCCAGAAAAGTTTCGGTAAGAGTTAAGCCGGATGCTACCCTGCTGGATGTACTTCGTGAGGATCTGGACTTAACCGGGGCAAAGCGCGGGTGTGGAGAAGGTGAGTGCGGAGCTTGTACAGTTCTTATTGATGGTATGCCTGTTGACTCCTGTATATACCCAGCACTTAAGGCAGCAGGCAAAAATATAGAAACTATTGAGGGCCTGGGTACAGAAGATAATTTACACCCCGTACAGAAGGCTTTTCTAGATGAAGGAGCGGTGCAGTGCGGCTTCTGTACACCCGGTATGATTCTAACCACTACGGCACTGCTTGCTAAAAACCAGTCTCCCTCGGAAGAAGAAGTAAAGGTTGCTCTTTCCGGGAACTTATGCCGCTGTACCGGTTATACAAAAATAATTAATGCTGTAAAGGTAGCAGCAAGAAATATAAATAAATTGTAAAAAGGGGGAGATAGCAATGGTAATAGCAATTACCAACATTGGTAAGATAGTTAGTGGAAATATAAATAAACCTCTGTTAGATGGCGACACTATTATTATTGTGGACGGTAAAATAGCTAGCGTTGGTAATAAAAAGCTACTCAGTCGATATAAAGTGGAACAAACCGTAGATGCCGGTGGGAGTACTGTAATACCGGGTTTAATAGACTCCCATGTACACCCGGTACTGGGCGATTATTCTCCCAGGCAAAAGACCGTCGACTACATGGACAGTTCGGTACACGGTGGGGTAACCACCATGATTTCCGCAGGAGAACCTCATGTTCCCGGAAGACCAAAGGATGTTGCCGGTTCCAAGGCCCTTGCCATTCTGGCTTGTAAGGCATATAAAAACTTCAGACCTAATGGCTTGAAGATACACGGAGGAGCTTTAATTTTAGAAAAAGGTCTGAAAGAAGAAGATTTTGCCGATCTAGCTAAAGAAGGAGTCTGGTTGGTCGGGGAAATCGGGCTAGGAAGTGTAAATACACCGGAAGAAGCAGGGCCAATGGTTAAATGGGCTAAAAGTTACGGTATGAAAGTAGCTATGCATACAGGTGGAACTTCGATACCTGGAAGTTCTACCGTTACAGCTGAAATGGTTATGAAAACAGAACCTACTGTAGTATCACATGCAAACGGTGGCCCTACTGCCGTTTCACCCGAAGAAATAGATAAACTTATTAAGAATACCAATCTACCATTAGAAATAGTACAGTGTGGAAATATAAAAATAGCTAATTATATTGTAAAAAAACTTAATGAAAAGCATCAATTAGATAGAATAATCATAGGTAATGATTCGCCTTCGGGCAGCGGAATTATACCACTTGGGATTCTCAGGACAATAGTGCAAATTGCATCCTTAAACGCTATACCTGCTGAGATAGCAATAGCCATGGCTAGTGGTAATACGGCAAAGGTTTACGGGCTTAATACTTCGATGATTGATGTAGGGAAAGAGGCAGACCTGGTAATTATGGATACTCCCATGGGATCTATAGGTCAAAATGCCCTTGAAGCAATAGAGGCAGGTGATATCCCTGGTGTATCGGCGGTATTCATAGACGGTAAATTAAGGGTCAATAAGAGTAGGAATACACCGCCGGCTACACGCCAAGTAGAAATAAAATAACATATTTACTTACGAAGGTGTTGCCTAATGGTAAATCTAGATACTGAAAAATGTACCGGTTGTGGGGTTTGTGAAAGAGTTTGCCCTTTAGAGGCCATTAAAGTAATTGAAAAGAAAACTTTTGTAGAAGAGCATTGTGCTCAATGTGGCGCATGTGTACGTGAATGCAAATTTGATGCGTTAAGTCTTCCCATTGAAAACGAAGAAATTTCTGTTAAGTGTACTTCTTGTCCTATTCAGTGCCAAATTAAACCGGGCTTTACCGGGGCGTGCCGCCGTTATGTCAATATAGCAGGGGCATTGATAAGAAACAGAACACTTATTACAGAACCTATTGCGGAAAAAGAAATAAATGCAGAAAGAATAAAGCGTCCTTTAATCACTGGTGTGGGAGCAGGTTCTACATATCCTTGCTGCCGCCCCGCTCCCCATATCGTTCAAGATACTGTGGATGGTGTAGAGGTAGTTACTGTAGTTACAGAAGCTCCTTTGAGCTACAGTGGAGTAAAAGTAAAAATAGATACTAACTTTTATATAGGAGAGCAGGGTGCAAAAGTCCGCAGAGATGGAAGAGTTGTGGGAATGGTAGAAACAGAAGAATACGGCTCGAAAATGATTTCCATAGGCGGAGTAAATATACTTACCGGAAAGTCCGGAATAATAGCGGCAAAAACAGTAGTAGAGGTCTGTAATGGGCAAAGAGTGAAGCTTAAAGTAGAAAAAGGAGCTGAACTGGAAATTCAAGTTGGTAAACGCCCGGTAATAAATGGTCAGGAAGACTTTAAAATGCGTGTAGGATGTGGAAGTGCAACTATAGGCATGTTCGCTCAGCAACTCGCGGAAGTTGTAGATGAGGCTATCATTTTGGACAGCCATGTGGTAGGGCTTTTATCAGAGCATTTGGCCGGGGAGCAAGTTGGACTCCACTGGAGTGGAGTAATTCCTAATGCCAGGAAGAGCACCAGGGGGCGCTATTTTGGTGAGCATGGAGACGGCTGGGGGGGTACAAATATAATTAATCCCCGGGATGCAATATTAGACATAGATATGAAAGTGGCCAAGCCGGGTATAAAAATTCTTGTTACCGAAACAACAGCCCAAAAAGCCGCTCTCTTTACCTTAAAAGAGAATGGAGCGGTAAAAGAAATTCCATTAACTTCTAAAGTAAAACAAGTTGTTAAATTAATATCTTCCAACTGTGAAGAAGCCAGGGTTTCTGCTATTTATTGTGCCGGAACGGGTGGAAGTGCCCGTGCAGGTGTTACCAAATCACCGGTGGAGTTAACTCGTGCTGTGCATCGGGGAGAAGCTAACTTGACTATCGGTGGGGCTTCTGCTTACGTGTTGCCCGGGGGAGGCATCAACTTTATGGTAGATGTTGAGAAAATTGTGCCCAAAGCATTTACTTGGGTACCTACACCGGCAACAGTTGCTCCTGTTGAATACACAGTTACAAAAGAGAAATACCGGGAAATTGGTGGGCACATGGAATATATTAAGGATGTTTCAGAAATAAAAGGTGATTAATTTTGATTACTAAATTAGGCACTGGTAAGTTTTTCCTAAACTATGGGCCTGTTCAAATGGTTATATCTGCTTTTAAAAAGGAAGAGCCTTTGGAACAAGCAATAATAGATGCAGCAGATTATGCTAAAGAACTTTTAAAAATACTTTCTGCTAATTTAACGGAAGCTAAAAGTTTAATTAATACATTGAACGGTAATAAAAAGTTTCCTAAAGTGCTGGAGCAAATGATAGAAGCAGTAAGTTCAACGGGTGATAATTCTCTGACACCCATGGCAGCTGTAGCAGGAACTTTTGCCGACAGTGTCGCCGACTTTTTAGTATCCAAAGGTGCTTCTAAAGTTATTGTAAATAATGGGGGTGATATGGCTCTACGATTGGAGAGCGGTGAAAAAACCAGAATTGGTATTATTTCTGGTATAAATAACAGTACTTACAGTTATGTTTATAACCTAAAGGCCAAAGACGGTATAGGAGGTATTGCTACCAGCGGTTTGGGAGGTAGGAGCCTAACAAAGGGAATTGCATCGGCGGTAACGGTATTCGGGCAAAATTGCCGGGTAGTAGATGCTTGTGCCACTTTAATTGCCAATTATACATTTCGGGACAGCCCGGGAATTGTAAGAATGCCAGCAGAAAAAGTCGATCCTGATACCGACATTAAAGGGCAGTTAGTTACCGTAGAAATAAGGCCCGAGCTAGAGCAAGAAATATTTAAGGAAGCGATATCCAACGGGTTAGATAAGGCAAAAATGCTATTAGATCGTGAAGTTATTGCTGGTGTAATAATATTTGCAGGCCCATATATGTCTGTCTTGCCCAAGTCCTTAATAAATCGAATGGCGCCAAGAATTAACCTGCTTAAAGGAGCTGAAGTAAATTATGGTCAGCGAGCCTAAAATTCGTAAAATATATAGCTTAGTCGAAGAAACTCATGCAGATGGGGTAAAAAGACTGGATCGGCCTGTGCGTAAATCAGCCGTAGCTATTGTTTTTAAAAATCCGTTTGTCGATACCTACCAGGAAGACCTTTCTTTGCTTTATCAATGGAGTGAGGAATTAGGGGAGACTGCTATAAAAAAGGCTATTTCAGCATTAGCTATTGAAGCTGATAAAGTAGAGAGTTACGGAAAAGCAGCTATTGTTGGTGAGCGTGGGGAGTTAGAACACTGCGCAGCGATACTTCACCCCAAATTGGGTATACCACTAAGGGGTAATGTCGGTCCGGCTAAAGCCTTAATTCCTTCTGCCAAAAAACTGGGATGTCCCGGAACAGCTATTGATGTTCCACTTCATTATAAAAACGCCGCTTATGTGCGTTCTCATTTTGACGCTATGGAAGTACGTGTTCCGGATGCACCTAAATCAGATGAACTTGTTTTAATTGTTGCTATTACTGATGGGGGAAGACCTTTCCCAAGAATAGGCGGACTAAAAGTGGAAGAAGTAAAAGGTGAAGATGGATTGAAATAACTTAAGAATAATTATGGGCGACCATGTCAAAAAGTCTTTATTGTTAAGGTAACCGTCTGAAAGGTTAGTTATTTAAAATAAAAATTATAAGGGGGGTTTGTTTTGAAAAGGAAAGGGTTATCAAAAGTAGTTTTAGGCATGGCTTTAATTTTATTGTTAGCTTTTACATTAAGCGGATGCGGTTCAGAAGAAAATAAGAATGGCGCTAGTACATCTGAAGGCAATAATGAACAAGCGGTAGAAATTCGGTTCAGTACGTGGCATCCACCTGAAAGCGAAGAGACTAAAAATGTATGGACGCCCATGCTTGAAGAGATGAAAAAAAATAGCAATAACAGAATAACATATAAACTTTTTGACGGTGCAGCATTGGGTGACCCAAAGGGACATTTTGACATTGTTCAAGATGGATTATCCGATATGGGTTATTATACGGCCACTTGGACCCCGGACCGTTTCCCCATTAGTGACGTTCTTTCAATGCCAGTCGAAATTTTAGGTAAAGATATTGCAGTTGATATTGGGAACGAAATGTACAATAGGATACTGCATCAGGATTTTCCTGATGACGTAAAGGTAACTTCATTAAATGGTTGTATCTCAGCATATTTTTGGACCACAGAACCGATAGAAAGTATCGATGATTTGAAAGGCTTAAGGATAAGGAGTCCGGGGGGATTACAAACTTCAATGATTATTGCTGTTGGAGCTGAACCTGTATTTATGCCGCTTGGGGATGTATATATGGCAATGGAGACAGGGGATATTGATGGAATAGTTACCTGCCCGCAGCTTTACGAAGCTTATAAGCTTTATGAATTAGGGAAACATGCTCTTGTAGGTTCTTTCGGTTGTGTTACTGAAGGAGTGGTTATGCATAAACACAGCTGGGAAACTATTCCTGAGGATCTTAAACCTATTGTGGAAGAAGCTGCAAATAATCCATACAAACTTACTGGTGGCTTGACTGAAGATGTTATCAATAACGTTAATTCTAATCTTGAAAAAGAAGGCGTAATATTCCACCAGCTACCAGAAGAGCAAATGAATCAATTATATTCCAAGTTTGAAAATGATGTGGTGAAAAAATGGGTCGATGACATGGAAGCTAAAGGCCTGCCTGGAAAGGAAGCTCTACTAAATTATAAAGCGGTTCTAAACAAGTATAATATTGAATTCCCTGCTTTCCCCTCTGAGTGGGAAAAAGAAGTTAAATAGTAAAAATAGGTTTTATCTGTATAACTTATATCAAGTGCCCGGGGAGTTTGTTAACTTCCCGGGCACCGGATAATAAAATTTAAAGAGACGATCATCTCCGGGAAAGGAGAAGAATAATGTCGTTGTTAAGTGCAATCAAAGAGGGAATTCAACGTTCAACTTACTATGTGTTTGTGGTTGGGATGTTTTTTTTAGTCCCCTTAATGTTTCTCACCACAATTGATGTAATCACGCGGGGTTTGTTCAGCTGGCCAATTTCAGGGGCAGTGGAATTATCTAATTATATGCTGTCAATTATTATTCTTACAGGTATAGCTTATACTCACCAAAAAAAAGAACATGCAACTGTTACTTTTATTACTGTTAAATTGCCACATCGGGTACAAGCATTTTTAACAATTATAACTACTGTCTTTTCAATGTTTGTGGCTCTTGTTCTTAGTTGGCGAGGTTGGGTTATGGCATCGGGAGCCCAGGGTGCTATTACATCAGATGTTTTGAGAATACCCCAGTTTCCATTTTTATTTATGATAACTGTTGCCGGGATTCTACTTTTTCTTGAGCTTTTAATTGACTTTTTATCATCGGTAAATTGCCTTTTTAAAGGTCAGCCGAACTCTTAAAAAAATGATCAAGTGGGGGAGAGCAATTTGGATCCAATTGTGGTGGGAATAATCGGAACGATAGCATTATTTATCCTTATTTTCTCAGGGATGCCGATAGCCTTAGCTTTAATGGTTGTAGGGATGCTTGGAATTTGGGAATTGGCTTCAGTGAGTGCTGCACTTCCCGTAGCTTCAAGAACACTATTTGCGATTGTAAATAATTATGCTTATATGGTTATTCCATTGTTTATTCTTATGGGTAGCTTTGCCAGTTTGGGAGGTTTAATAGGTGAACTTTATAGCGCTTTCGAAAAGTGGTTAAGAAAAATGCCCGGAGGTTTAGGAGCTGCAACAATTGCTGCCTCTGCCGCCTTTTCTGCCGTATCGGGATCTTCGGTGGCAACAGCGGCTGCTATGACTGGAATTGCGTATCCTGAAATGAAGAAGTTTAATTATTCTACCCGATTGGCAACAGGTACTATAGCCGCAGGTGGAACATTAGGGTTTCTTATTCCACCGAGCATCGGGTTTGTAGTTTTCGGTATGCTTACTGAACAGTCCATCGGAAAATTGCTTATTAGCGGTATCATTCCTGGAATTGCTTTGGCATTAATCTGTATAATTACTGTAGTAATTATGGTCAAACGGAATCCTGCTCTGGCGCCTGCTAATAATGAACCTATTAGTTGGAAAGAGAGATTTATTGCATTAAAAAACGTGCTTCTGACATTATTGGTCTTCTTAACGGTAATGGGAGGAATATATTTAGGTTGGTTTTCTCCAACTGAAGCTGCGGCGGTAGGTGCTTCCATGCTCTTCTTTATTGCTATTATTAAAAAGAAACTAAGTTTCAGTAATTTTTTTAAAGCTTTAATAGAGGCCACCCGTATATCTACAATGGTGTTATTTCTTGTAGTTGGTGCGTCAGTTTTTACTTACTTTCTGGGCCTATCCGGTATTCCCCGAGAGTTAGCCACGTGGGTCGTCGGACTAGAAGTATCCAGATATCTTGTTTTCGGTATTATATTAATTATATTCCTGTTTTTAGGCTGTTTTATAGATGCAATTTCAATGATGGTGCTTACTATGCCTGTGATTTTTCCGGTGATATTAGAGTTAGGATTTGACCCTATCTTTTTTGGAGTAGTCTGTGTTCTCATGATGAACGCAGGACTAATAACGCCGCCTATGGGTCTTAATCTTTATACCATTGCCGGTTGTGCGAAAGATGCTAAGATGGAAGACATTTTCTTAGGGGCTTTACCTTTTCTAATACCGATTTTACTGACGGTGTTACTTATTACTATTTTTCCTGAAATCGCGCTCTTCCTTCCCAAAATGATGTTGAAGTGAGGCGGTAGAGGGATACGTTGGAGCGCTCAAATGATATGATTCATTAGGCCCGGTAAATAAACTATTTAGGGGTCATGAAATGGAACAAGTTAGCCGAGCACTAAACATTGGCCCAAAAGATATTGTCGTTTTGGTTGGTGGCGGGGGAAAGACAACGATTATTAGCAGACTAAATCAGGAACTGCTTAGTTTAGGCTTTAAGATAGTCATAACCACTACTGCCATGATGTACCCACCGTTAAACAATCATGCCGGGTTGGTTATTATAGACAAGGCAACAGATTGGCAGCGTGATTTAATTAGAGTGTCTAATCTAAGCAAGTATGTATACGTTGGCAAAGGCGTCAGCCCCGAAGGAAAATTGACAGGCCTTTCAACACTTGAAGTTCAGCAGATGTGGGAGCTAAACTGTGCGGATATTTTTTTAATTGAAGGTGACGGCGCTAGGGGCAGGGCGTTTAAAGCACCGCGTATGCACGAGCCGGTTATTCCTGGTATTGCGACAATTGTTGTTCCGGTTATAGGTATCGACTGTATCGGCAAACCCTTATCAGAAGAGTTTTTTCACGTCCCCGGGCAGGTTAGCGCGTTAACCGGAATATGTTTGGGTGCATCAGTGACGGAAAGTGATATTGCCAGGGTATTAATGCATTCCGGGGGGTACAGGAAAGGCCTGCCCCCGAAAGCCAGGTGGGTTCCATTTATAAATAAGGTTGAAAGCAGAGCCGATGAGATCAAGGCCTTAAACCTGGCCCGGATGTTAATAGACGGTGGCACGGAGCAGGTTTTGATTGGCGCGGCCGGTCACAAAGATCCCGTCCGATTTGTTTGCCCGGACGACTTAAAAGAGGTATTTTAAATTGCTCAAAATCGAGGCATTGGTACTGGCAGCCGGTTTTTCCAGCCGAATGCCGGGTAATAAACTACTGCTTGATCTAAATGGTCAAAAACTCATTCACCATACGCTTAAGGCAGTTATGGCCAGTAAGGTAAGCGGTGTTACCGTGGTGCTGGGACACCAGAAAGAAAAACTGCGGTATGAGTTGGCTAATGATAAGTTAAATCTTATAGACAACGATAAATATCATTTAGGCATGAGCACCTCGGTCAAGGCAGGTATTATATATCTGTTAGCAAATAAACAAAACATGGACGCTGTTATGATTATGCCTGGCGATATACCGTTAATTAAAACGGAAACCATTAACCAATTGCTGCAAGTTTATAATACCACCGCCAGTTCTATTGTGGTTCCTGTGCATCAAGAAAGAAGGGGACACCCGGTAATGTTTGATAAATCCTTATTTCAGGATTTGCTGTTAATCACAGGCGATACCGGGGCCAAAGGCGTTTTGCAAAAGCATGCCCAACGTGTTAACCGGGTTTTTGTGAATGACCCCGGTATTTACAGCGATATTGATACCTGGGAGGATTACCGGGTTTACTGTAACCACGCCCTGTCGGGTGATTAAATGTCAATATTAACGGAGATATAAAATGGAACTGCGTTATAAAATCTGGCTGGATCAGGACGGCAAGGCTTTTGGGGTTGGACCCAGCGATATACTAAAACGTGTTGACCGGCTTAATTCACTGAGCAAAGCCGCCCGTGAAATAAATATGTCCTACAGTCAGGCTTGGGGTCTGATAAACAATCTGGAAGCAAGATTGGGTTTTAAACTGTTGGAGCGGGAAGTAGGCGGTAGTTACGGTGGCGGTTCAAGTTTGACCGCTGATGCCCATAAACTAATCCGTCAATATGATGACTTTCTACAGGAAGCCGACCGGGAACTAAAAGATTTGTTTAAAAAGCATTTCGATAAAAACTAGCTTTTTTTTAACCTGCGTTATACTAGTATAAGTATAACGAACAATGGCTCAGGGGTGACAGCAGATGAACAGTAATTTAGCATTGATTAAAGGAGCCGGGGATCTGGCTAGCGGGGTGGCCTGTGTTTTAAAAGGCGCCGGCTTCCGGGTGGTGCTGACCGAAACTGAGCAACCGACCTGTGTACGCAGAAAGGTTTCTTTTGCTGAGGCTGTGTATGCAGGTGAAGTAAGCATCCGGGGCATTACCGGCCGGCTGGTGGAAAACACAGCTGAAGCCAGGCGCACAATGGCCCGGGGGCAAATTGCGGTTTTAATCGATCCCCGAGGCGAGGCTCTAAATTCTCTATGTCCCGAAATATTTATAGATGCCACCATGTTAAAAAGGAATTGTGGATTGAAGCTGGATTGTGCACCCATTGTTATCGCCCTTGGACCGGGTTTTGAGGCCGGGGTGGATGCCCGTTCGGTAATTGAAACCCAAAGAGGACCCCAATTAGGTAAACCACTATACAGGGGAACGGCGGCCCCCAACACCGGTATTCCCGGGGAGGTGCTTGGCTATACAAGCCAGCGGGTACTTCGGGCACCATTGGAAGGTACTTTTAGTGTCTGTTTAAATATTGGCGACCTGGTTAATGTAGGTGATACCGTGGCCTATGTAAATGATATCCCCGTCCGGTCCTTGATCGACGGGGTTATCCGGGGGCTGCTGAAGGACGGGTTATGGGTTCACCGGGGTATGAAGGTTGGCGATGTGCATCCCGAAAAAGATAAACGGGTCTGCTATTTGGTTACCGACAAAGCATTGCTCATCGGACAGGGTGTCTTAAAAGCCATACATTTTTTAAGGCGCCTGACATCATTGACTATTAAAGGTTCTTTTTCAGGTAGCTGATTAAATTAAATGTTGGAAGCGGGGTGCAAATTAATTGTGACGGCAACTAAAGATTTATATACCAGACTATGGCAAACAATTGAATCTGGCTTGCCGGCCATAATGTACACTTTAGTCAACCAACCGGGTCTTACCGGGTTAAAGGAAGGTTCCCGTTTATTAATCCTGGCGGATGGTTCAACCCTAGGCACGCTGGGCCTGCCGCAGTTGGACAAACAGGCGGCAGACCGGGCAGGGGAACTGATTTTAAAAGGCCGCCCCGGCACTAAGATAATTCCACTCCAAGCTGCGAACCACAACAGAACTGCATATGCGGTATCAGTTTTGGAGGACTGTTATTTTTCAAATAAGAAGTTGGTTGTCTTCGGAGCCGGCCATGTTGCTTTGCCGTTGGTTGAAATGGCCGCTATCCTTGGTTTTAAAACTGTAGTGGTTGACGACCGTTCGGAATTTTGCAATTCCGAACGATTTCCAGGCGCTGATGCTTTAATCTGTAACCGGGATTACAGCTTGTCCGGGGAAGAAATAGACAGAAATACAAGCATTGTCATTATCACCCGGGGGCACAAACATGATCAGGCATGTCTTAAAGAAGCCATAAAATCGGCAGCAAGTTATATTGGCATGATCGGCAGTTCAAGTAAAGTACGACAGACATTTAAGGAACTACTGCACCAAGGTGCATCTAAACAGCAGTTGGAAAAAGTGGCGGCACCCATTGGCCTTGATCTAGGAGGGCAACAGCCTGCCGAAATAGCTTTAAGCATTCTTGCGGAGATAGTGTCCATGGATAATAACGGAAGCGGCAAGCCTTTAAAAACAGTTAAAACGGTGGTGTTGGAATGAACGCTGGAATAGTTAAAGCCATTGTAGATGCCCTTCAAGAAGGAAAACCCGCGGTTTTGGTTACCCTTTGCGAGACCCGTGGTTCCACACCTCGCAAGGCAGGAGCCAAAATGCTGGTATATTCAAATGGTGCAGCCCTCGGGACAATCGGCGGCGGACAACTGGAATACCAAGCTGTACAAGAGGCGCGCAAGGTTATGAATACAGGGGAATCTGTTTTATGGGAGCGGGATTTAGCTGATGAGGGCATGGTTTGCGGTGGCTCCGGGGTAATTTTTATCGAATGCATTAGCAGCTAAGCAAAAACTTGAAAAGGAGCATTCCAAATGAAAAAAATTCCTGTTGCGGATAGCGTGGGCATGGTTTTGGTCCATGACCTGACGCGAATAGTGCCGGGACATTTTAAGGGATCGGCTTTTAAAAAGGGGCATGTAATTGAACCCCGGGATATACCGGTGCTGCTCAGTATGGGTAAAGATCATATCTTTGTGTGGGATCCGCCCGAAGGGCATATTCACGAAAATGAGGCCGCCCTTAGAATTGCCGGGGTGGTTGCCGGAGACGGTGTGGATTACGGTGAACCACATGAAGGTAAAGTGAGCTTTAAAACCAGGCGAGACGGCTTGTTGAGAATTAACCGGAATGGAATTGACCAGATTAATTCGGTTTTGAATATGTGCCTTAGTACTTTGCATGATCATACGCCCGTAAAAAATGGTAAGACTGTTGCAGCCACACGGGTTATACCCCTGACCATTGCGGAAGAAGCCGTGCTGGAAGTAGAAAAGCTTAGGACAAAACACGAATGGTTGATTAAGGTTGTACCGTATCAACCTCTGTCAGTGGGCGTTGTAATTACCGGCAACGAGGTATACTACGGTCGTATAAAGGATGCCTTTGGACCAACATTAAAAGATAAAATGGAGAAGTATGGTTGTAACATAACCGAGCAAGTGTACACCCCTGATGAAATTGAAAAAATAACTGAAGCCGTATTAAAGATGCACCATAACGGACGCCGGCTAATCATGGTTGCGGGGGGCATGTCCGTTGACCCTGATGATACCACCCCGGGGGCGATCAAAAACACTGGAGCCAACATTATAACCTATGGTTCGCCTGTGCAGCCGGGAGCAATGTTTATGCTGGCCATGCTTGGTGAAACAATTATTTTGGGGCTTCCGGCTTGCGTTATTTACTGCAAGGCAACAATATTTGACATTTTACTGCCGCGCATCTTAGCCGGGCAAACGGTTACCAGGCAAGACATAGTCCAACTTGGCGTAGGCGGTTTATGTGAGAGTTGTGATTCTTGCAGTTACCCTCATTGTGGTTTTGGTCGGGGTTAAATAACATATTGAACTATTTCTTTCCATACAAACATGACGGGCTATGCGTTGCTTACTCATTTTATAAGCTAATGTTCACTTACCCACTTACGCACATAATTCAAAAAAGCAAGCACGGCTGGATATGAATGCATATCTTTAACCGAAACAATATGGCAGTATACCGCAATTGTAGATTGGCCAGCTTCAACCCTGCACAAGGTTCCCGATTTTAATTCTTGCTCCACCGCATGATGCGGCAGAAAGGCAACGCCCATCTGCTCTAACACCAGCTGCTTAATAGCTCCGGAATCGCTTACCTCCGCTTGATTCTTAAACCTCAATCCTTCTTCAACCAGGTATTGCTCCACTATATCCCTGGCCGCAGATCCCTTTTCTCTCCAGAGCAGCATCTCACTCTTTAAATCGTTTGCCGTAACATTCGGTCGGGCCAGGGGGTGCTGCGTAGAAATAACCAGTAGCAACTCTTCCCGAAAGATGGATTCCATATGCAGCGTCGGGTTTACTATGTTTCCGGCTGTAAATCCCAGGTCCAGGTCTCCGCAGGTGACCATGCGCTCGATAGTGGAACTGTTGGCTAATAATAACGATACCTCAATGTGGGGGTGCATTTGCTGAAAGCTTTTCAGCACCTGTGGAATTAACCGGCATCCTATGGTAATACCCGCACCCAAAAAGACCTGGCCGCGTTCCAGGTCTTTATATTCTGCTATTGTCCTTTCAGCCCGGACTACCAAATGAAATATACGGTCGGCGTAATCGAACAGGCTCCTGCCGGCGTCTGTGAGTTCCACTTGACGGCCCCGTTGCACAAACAAATTCATGCCCAGGCTTTTTTCCAATGCCGCCACCTGTCGTGATACGGCGGGCTGGCTAATGGCCAGTTCTTTCCCGGCCCGGGAGTAGTTAAGGTGCCTGGCCACGGTGTAAAAGGTTTTTAGGTGATATAAATTTAATTCGCTCATTGTCTACCCGGCCCCCGGTTATCTATAATTTAAATGCATACTACTTATGTATATCTTGCATTTTAATTATAGTATATCCTGTGCTAACCTGTAAACAGCAACAAGGCTAGTTGTAACTGTTAAACGTAAGCTCTTTCTAATGAAGAATGCGGCAATTTGCTGAGTAAGTTAAAATCTAGATGTTCGTTTACTTTAAGTATTTAGTTGTAATGGATCGTTCTGGTGGTATCACTCCGCTACTCTATGAAAATGGTGTTTTCGCTGCGTTTATACCTTGGACGCGGAACATATTACCTGGAAGCATACTAGCTATGCAAAATAATCATTTGTGTTATGCTTGCTAAATGTGCTATTTTAAATTAACCAAATTAAAAAATACCTTCAAAAATTTAGCTTATCGGAGGTGAAGCTAGTCCAAAGTTACCATTATTAAATTTCTTGAATCCCCGTAAAACTCTACAACTAAGTATATCAAAAGGAGTATGCATATGAAATTTTCACCTTTTAAATTTCAGTTGCCCTTAGCTGCAGGTGGTGTTGCACTAATGGCTTACAATTTATTACTGCTTGCATTGCCTCATGGAGAAGGAGTATTTACAATATCAAATATTGCATGGGGTAAATTGACTTTGGGTCAAACTGCCATGTATTACCCTTTAATCACCATTATGTTGCTATTAACTATCATCAACCTGCTTACTATTAGTGTTTTTATCAAACAACTTATGACGTGGCTTTTCAATAAAGAAGAGTATACAGAATTTATGAGCGGCCCACCAACACAGAGTATCGGTTCTTTTGTACCCATTGCCTCTTTGTCTATGAGTGCTTGTGTGATTTTCGGTCCCGCGACTTTCTTTATTCCTCAACTAGCAGCTAATATGCAGTCGCTAATGTTGCCAGGTTTAATTTTTTACGGGTTCCTACTGTTTATGCTGCTTGCGCTCGAACTTAAGCTTATCAAAGTCTGGTTTAGCCGGCCACTTGATGTAACTAAACTAAATTTTGTATGGTTGCTGGACGTTTTTGCATTCGGTTTGGTTAATTTAACGGGTACAGGAATTGCCGCCATGTCAAGCGACCGGGTAATCTCATCAACAGCAGCCTTTGCTTCATTTTTAGCTTTAACTATTGGGGTTTTCTTGTTAATTACTAAACTGGCCTATTTAATTTACCTACAAATAAAAGCAAACGATTTATATCCAAAACCAGTTCAGCCAAGTTATTTTATTATGGTTCCCATTACCTGTCTGTTTGGGTTTAGTTTCTACAGAATTACACTTTATTTACAGACGTATTTTGAATTTAATGTAGAAGTCTTATCATTCTTCTTTATTAATTTTTCTTACGTCATCACTATTGGTTGGATTATTTTTAGTTTAAATTTGATCAGCGATTACTTAAAAAACTATTTTCATAAAAGTGATTTTTCACCAACCCAATGGAGTATGGTCTGAGCTCTGGTTGGCTCCCAAGTTTTGGGGGTTTATGTTTGGGGAATTTACTATCCTAGCGTAATACTATTAGCTTTGAATTATGTAAGTATAATACTTGCTACAATATTATTTGTCTTTATTACTTTAAAATTTAATCAGGCCGAAAAGAAAAATAAATTAATCATGGAAAAGGTTAAATTAGCCTAATTAACTTCCCAATGCGCTAATACGAGAGGAAACAAACTTTTTACTGCGGCTTTTTAATGCTAATCACTTATCTTTATGTTACATTTATATTAGGGTTAATTTGGCCAATCTATAAACAGGCTCTAAAGGTATGGGGTGTGAATAATGAAGAACCAACCGTTAAACGTGAAGCTTACATCTTATTCTCCGGGTTCGGGGTGAGCATGCAAGATAGGTCCTGCGGACCTGGCGCAAGTTTTGCGCTGCCTGCCACCGGTGAGAGACCCCAACGTCCTGGCCGGCCGGGATGATAACGCTGCGGTTTACAAACTTAATGATGAATTGGCCATGATCCAAACTATTGACTATATCACCCCGGTGGTTGACGACCCCTACCAGTTCGGGATGATTGCCGCGGCCAACGCGCTAAGCGACATATACGCTATGGGAGGCAGACCGGTAACCGCCCTTAATATCATCGGGTTTCCCAACCAGAGTCTACCTTTATCCATCATGGAGGATATCATTAGGGGAGGCGCGGATAAAGCAGCCGAAGCCGGTGTTACCATAGTCGGCGGGCATTCCATTACCGACAGCGCGCCCAAATACGGCCTGGCGGTTACCGGTTTTGTAGACCCGGGCCGGATGGTGGGAAAAAACGGTGCCCAACCGGGAGACCGGTTGATTCTCACTAAACCGCTAGGTGTTGGGGTAATCACCA
The DNA here is from genome assembly GCA_000961575.1 of Peptococcaceae bacterium BRH_c8a. Taxonomy (GTDB): domain Bacteria; phylum Bacillota; class Desulfotomaculia; order Desulfotomaculales; family Desulfallaceae; genus BRH-c8a. Next base: position 50,259 of record LADP01000006.1, on the reverse strand, counting down.
CCGGTATCGACCATAAACTGGTGCATGAAGACCAGGTGGCAAGAGTTACTGATATCATGCTGACACTAAACCGGCGGGCTTCAGAAATTATGTTGGAGGTTGGAGTCAGCGCCTGTACCGACGTGACAGGGTTTGGGCTGCTGGGGCACCTGCGAGAAATAGCCGTTGCCAGCGGGGTAGGGGCCCGGGTAAATGTATCCGCAGTGCCCGTGCTTCCGGAAACGGAAAAGTTGGTCCGGGCCGGCGCGGTGCCCGGGGGCACCCACAACAACTACCGCTATCTCCGTGACACGGTGCAGTGGGACCCAGCGCTGTCAAGTGAGATGAGGCTGATTCTGTGTGACCCGCAAACCTCCGGCGGGTTATTGATGGTCGTGCCTCGGGAAAATGTGGACCGCCTGCTGGCCGCTTTACGCAAAGACCAAGATGTAGTGCTGGCGGAGGAAATAGGTGAAATAGTAAGCGACCCCGGGTTGATCATTGTCAGCGCCTAATAAGGCAGAGGTTTATTTTAGTTCTTCGTATGACAAATCTCTATTCATTCTTCTTGCTAGTTCGCTTGCATATTTTAATCCTAACGTAGATGCATTTGACCTAGCCCAGTCTGTCAGTTTAGTTTTGCCTGCGGGGGGAGCGTTGGAATAAAGTAAATCTGCTTTAAGCCCTTTAATTTCTTCCCAGGTAATCAATACATCCCCCATAAACTTACCGATTATCCATCCGGCAATATAGCCAATGCTATCGGGCACTGAAATAATTGGCCTTTGAACCCCGATGATTTCACCGATTTCTTCAATCAACGCCCTGTAAGTAAAAGTCTCCGGTCCAATTGCATCGATGATGATATTCTCGTTTTTCATCCCCTGTTCAACTGCTAATGCTGCTAAATCATCAACATAAATTGGCTGTAAACGATAATCACCCTTACCAAATATTGCAACCGACGGGAAATTTCTAATAATCCAAGCGATGTTGTTGATTAAAATATCCTCTTTCCCAAAAAGCACTGTTGGGCGCAATATGGCATTTGAAATTCCGGATTCAATAAGAGCTTTTTCTAATCTAGCCTTACCCTTAAAGTACTCTAAATTTGATGATTCAGATGGGTTTGTAATACTTATATGCACAATTCGCCTAATACCAGCGTTTTTAGCCGCATCGAAAAGTCTTAGCGTATTTTCGACGGCACTTGCATGCTTGAAGTTGCTATGATTGAATCTTACCCAGTAAGTATTGTATAACACATCTGCACCCTTAAGTGATTCTGTAAGTTTCTCGTGACTATCAAAGTTAAATGGGTATACTTCCACTTTGTTACCGAATGGATTAAATCTATTAACTGAATTGGTCAGGGTTCTAACACTATAGCCGGAATCAATCAGCCGCTTGGCTATATACTTACCAGAATAGCCGAAGGCTCCCGTAACAACATGAATTTCTTTGCTCATTAATATTCATCCCCCAAAAGCCAAACCTATTCCAATGTTATAATATTTAAGGATTGGGGTCACTATTTCCTTCATGTACACTAGCTGGGGAAGCCATATGACGACTAAAGGCCCTCATAAAAAAAGAAAAGCCCGGCATTCCCGGGTTAATTCATTTTCATTAAATGTTGGAATTTCAATCATATTTCAATCATATTTCAGTCATTGTAAATAATAAGGGTACAAGTGTATACTATAGTTTTTGCTTGTGAGCGAATTTCTAATTAGCTATTATCATATTGCAATCTAAATTTGTCAGATATGACATCCAAACAATCGGCAACGACAGCACATATACAGTCACAATCGACGAAAACAAATTTCCTATCTGTCGTAGTTACTAGAATATTGCCATGAACAGCCACGATTTTCACCGGCTCTTTGTCTCCTGATTTAAGTATTATAATGACTCTTTCGCCCTCTAATTTCTTTAAAATGCCGCATACTGTATCGGGAATATATTGAGTTTCAGAAATAGGTATTACCTCCCTTACTATTTTTTGATATTTTATGTTGACAGGTGGAAAGTGTTACTGACAATAATCCCAAACCCATAACTAAAATGTTACAGTTGTAATAATGAAGGTAGTAAATATAGAAATAAAAATGTAGCCCGGGAGTTAAAAGCTTCCGGAAAAAAAATCGTTGCCCCATGTGGGATGAACTGTGGAGTATGCGTCAGCTAGTTGGCGATGAAAAACGACTTGAATAAGCAGGGATTTAGAAAGACGTACTGCGCCGGCTGCCTGTAACGCGGTAAGAACTGTACCTTCATGAAAAATAAATGCACCAAGTACCTCAATTACTCACTGGCAACACTCTCCAACTAATGATATTATAACTGTACAGTTGTACGTTATACTGATTTGGTTTGCCATAAATGCTTATAATCAAAAAACTTTTGTTTAATAGAACTACATTACTCGGGAGAGTGAAATATAAATGGGCCTTAAGGTTGGCGTGTTTACAGATAGTTACAAACCATATACCAGCGGAGTTGTTCGTTCGGTTGATACTTTAAAGCAAGAGCTAACAAAAATGGGCCATGAAGTTTATATTTTCGCCCCCTGTTATTATGGCAATAGCCAAAAAGAAGAATCCGGTGTTTTTAGATTTATATCGATACCCGCACCCACCAATCCTGAATTTAGCTTAGCCATACCATATTCATTAACTATAAATGATACTATAAAAAAACTACAACTAGATATTATACACGTTCATTCACCTTTTTTACTTGGCCGTTTGGGGGCCTACTACGCAAAAATGCATAATATACCACTAGTGTTTACATTTCACACTTTTTATGAACAATATGTGCATTATGTACCCTTTGGTGAAAAAATGACCAGAAACATTGTAAAAAAGTTTTGTTCTGAATTTGGTAATAACTGTAACACTGTTATAGCACCCTCTATAGCGGCTCAAAAATATCTGCAGGGAATTGGTGTTAGAGTTCCCATTAAGGTTATACCTACAGGTATCCCTGTTGAAAATTTTGAGCAAAATGACCAATTATGGCTGCGTAAAAAATATAATATTTCTCAGGAGAGTATAATACTCCTGTTTGTTGGAAGATTGGGAAAGGAAAAGAATGTGGGTTTTATTCTTGACGTTTTTAACAAATATATAGTTAAAAAAACTGATGCTACCTTAGTTGTTGCTGGTGGCGGACCGGAAGAAAGCGCTCTAAAAAGGGTTGCCGAACAACTTAATATTGCTCACAAAGTTATATTTACTGGTAATCTCTCAAAACATGAAATTATTAGCTGTTATTACGGAGCAGATATTTTTGTATTTGCATCAGTAACTGAAACCCAAGGTTTAGTAATAAGCGAAGCTAAAGCGGCCGGATTACCTGTAGTAGCTATTAATAAAAACGGAGCTTCAGAAATGATTGAAAACGGTCATGATGGCTTTTTAACTGATTTAACCCCACAATGCTTTGCTAATAGAATTATGGACTTAATTGACAATTATACATTGCGCCATAAAATGGGTGCAAATGCAAAAGAGAGCGCCGAATTAATATCGTCTTATAATTGTGCTTTGCGTATGGTTTACTGTTATTTGAGTTTAATGGATAGGACGCGTCCCGGTGAGTGCGGGCGAGATAATAAAACAAAACAAGGGCCTGACTGCTGTAAAGGAACCATGTGGTCTGTCAAATCTCAGTAATAACTGGATAGACGTTTTATTTACTCCTATTAACCTGTTAATATAATAGATAGATTATATTGCATGCAGGTAAGCTGTTTTTTTATAAAGGGGGATTGGATAAGTTACTATGGATGACGGCTTGTCATTCAGTATGTTAACTGCGTTTCAGATTGTGTTGGCTCTATTTCTGGTGTTTTTAAACGGCATGTTTGTAGCAGCTGAGTTTTCTTTTGTTAAGGTCAGGCCCACGCGTCTGGCCCAACTGGTGGATGAAGGCAACAAAATGGCCAAAACCGCCCAGTGCTGTGTTAAAGACATCGACGCCTACCTATCGGTGTGCCAGCTTGGCATTACCGTTTCCAGCCTTGGTCTGGGCTGGCTGGGTGAACCGGTGGTTGCCAAGCTGCTTGAGCCGCTGATGTTTTTATTGGGTATTACCTCTCCAGCGGCCATTCATTCCATTTCTTTTGTTATCGCCTTCTCCCTGGTAACTTTTATGCATGTGGTTTTTGGCGAACTCGTGCCTAAATCCCTGGCCATACAGCGGTCTGAAACAGTCATCCTATGGTTGGCGAAGCCGATGCGTTTTTTTTATTTTATTTTTTACCCGGGGGTTATAATATTCAACGGCACCGCCAACCGTATTCTAAAACTTTTTGGCGTAGAGCCCGCCAGCGATCATGAAGAAAGTCATAGTGAGGAAGAACTGCAAATGCTGGTTCAGGAAAGCTATCAGGGTGGGCACATGGATAAAGAGGAGTGGCGCCTACTACAAAATGTATTTGATTTTGAAGATAAAGTGGTTCGGGATGTAATGGTGCCCAGGCCGGAGGTAGTGTTTCTTAATTTGACCAAGGCCCTGGAGGAAAATATTGATATTGCCAAGAAATCCGGCCATACCCGTTTTCCCCTCTGCGAAGGCGACCGAGATAACGTGTTAGGGTTAATTCATATTAAAGACCTGTTTAGTTTAGAAGCAGATGTTGGGTTAAATGACGTGCGCCGCAATATTATGCTGGTGCCTGAAGGTATGCCGCTTGACCAACTGCTGCATAACTTCCAGCAGCAGCATCAACACATGGCTCTGGTCGTAGACGAATATGGAGGTACTGCCGGTATCATAACTATGGAAAACATACTGGAGGAACTGGTGGGGGAGATCCAGGACGAATTTGACCATGAACAGCCGCAAATTCTTGTTGAGGACGAAAAAACCTACCTGGTAGACGGCCGGCTACTATTGGATGAGGCCGCACAAACATTTAACCTGCCGGTAGGGGATGAGGAAGAATATGATACCCTTGCCGGGTACATGTTTGGCCGCCTAGGTAAGAAGCCTCGAGTTGGTGACACAGTGGAATTGGGTAGTTTTAAACTCGAAGTAGCGGAAATGAAACGCCTAAGCATTCGTCGCATCAGGTTGCGAGTGTTGCTGGACGATACGGAAGTAATTAACGAAGCGGTATAAGACGGTATGGGAACCTTATAAGCTATTAACCGCCTTTAGGCGGTTAATAGCTTAATGGGTATTTACCCCAGCTTATCACCGCAAACCAGCATATTCCAATCCAAATTTCATTTTTCCTTTTGATGTACTTTGTGTTCCGGAATAATTAGCCGGGTATTTACTAACTGCACCTAAAGAAAGTGGTTAGTTTAACACTTCAAAATCAACATACTCCGTGTGGCTATAACCCTCAGGGTCACATTGAAAGGCGTAGCATGTAAAATCTCCCAAGCTTTCAAAGGAGCCCTGGTCAGTTTCCCGGGTAACAACCTTCTCCCCACCGCTGTAATGAAATGTTTCCGGAGATCCGGAAATGGGATAGGCACGAAAATTAAACTCTGCGCTGCCTGCTCTTTCCAGATAGCCTTGCAGTTGGTCTGGCGTCCGAAAGCGGATATGAGGTTTTTGTGACCCATGTTTGTTCATGAAAATCCCCTCCTAGCTTTAGGATACCAATTCAAAGCGAAATTATCATTTCTGCCCGATAAAATTAAAATAAGCCCCCGCCGTTTCTTTAAGGAACGGCAGGGGCTTAAGTTTTTACAGCTGTAGGTAAATGCATTTTTTCCTCCTTACCCAAACTCTACTTTGTAACATGCAGGGCTAGCTTATTATGTCTCATTTGCTTGTTGCTTTCATTATTGCGTCGGTTTATATCACCACGCGATAATTCGGCGCGGACAACCTCGGCCTGGTAAAAAGGCTGTTCCAAGTTTTTTTCCATCCACCGGGTAAAATTTTGCAGAGCTTTCATTTTTAACACCCTTTCATTTAATTCTGTCTAAAAGTGATTCCTTAGTCATATATTATCTCCCTTAGTTGCTGTTAGAAAGCTTTTTGCTCCGAAATGCTAATTATCGTAGTCGAACTTTTCACAAACCATTTTTTGATTACAAATTTTTATCCAGCAAGACAAATTCCCGGCCCGGTTGGGCGTTAAACCACCCGGCCAATTTCTGCGGCGGCATGTTATGTTCCATAATCCAAGCAGCTTCAGCAGTTTGATATCCCTTCCTGAGCAGATTATCGGCCAGATGAGCCCCCATCGCCGCCCCGATGCCCTGGCCCTGCAGACCGGGGATGACGCCAATGGAGATTATCCGGGCCCGGTTTATTTCCCGCCCTTTAAGTGCCTGGTTCAGGTCGGGCAGACATATCAGCAGTCCCACCGGATCCCCGGCAGGGGTTTGGGCGATAATGATTAGCTCGTGATCAAGGTAGGGGAGATAATCACGGAGCATTTCATGATCATCTGCCAGGGTCCGGGGAATATAGCCGTTCTGGCCGGCAAAAATCATATTTTGCATTTGATTAAAGATTAGTAATTCCCCCGGCCAATTGTTACGGTTAAACTCCCTGGTGCTGAAACCGTCAGGTTTAACCTGCCGTTGGACTACCGTGTCACGCGTAAAATAAAAGGTGCATGTTTTATATTGCTTCCGGTAGCCCTGGCTTTCCAATAACCCCAGGTAGTAGGGGGGATTGTGGTTGGTTAAAACAGTTTGCGGCAGATGGAAACCACTCACCAACAGCCCGGCCAGCTGGTTATCCACCTTGGGTGCCAGAACTGACCTGGCGCCGGCCCCGGCAAGTATTTCTTCGCATCTTTTAATTACACCCAGGGCCGCATGGGGGTTGTTCGGCAAGGCCTCAAAAAAACCGATCCACCCCTGGGGACGCCCTAATTTATCTACCGTCCCGTTTGGCAAGATAGCAACTGCCCGGGCTGCGGGAAGTTGGTCTTCCATAGCTATAACGGGATAGATGCTGATATTCCCCTTAAGCTTTGACATTGCATACCTTTGTTGGAAAGCTGCTTTTGACTCAGGCACCCACACCGGATCATTTTTATAAACCTCGGCGGCAACCGCAAAGAACTTGTCCAGGTTACACCGGTCATCGGGGCCCTGGATATCAATAATGGTCATCTTTAAAATCTCCTGACGACGCGAATCAGCTTGTTTGATTGTGGATTCCGTTCCGGTAATTTAGTATTAAAACTAACCCGGCCAAGCTGGCCCCCTATTTTTTGGGCCCATTGCTGCAGGTTATCGCAAACAGCATTTTGAATATCAGCCAGGCCGGCTCCTTCTTTAACCACCAGTCTTATTTCAATTGACCCAAGGGCATGTTGGATGGCCTGGTATTCCAGGATATCATCCGAGGCTCGGATAATCGAGCGCTGTACATAGTCCGGGAACAGGAAACGGACTTTACCATCCGGCCCGGCCAGGTGGAATATATCATCGGCCCGGCCATGTATTTTTTTAATCACCCTAAAACATGACCCGCAGGTACACCCCCGATGGTCAATCTCCAATAAATCATTAAGGGCATAACGAATAATTGGCTGAGTTGTCCTATATAGGTCGGTTAGCACAACTTTTTTAGCGTGGCCCAGACTGTCTCCCGCTTCCTGCTCCTCCACCAGCACGATGTCCTCATTAATATGCATGTTTCCGGCCCGACAGGTGGAGCCGATGAACCCCTCGGCCCCCTGGTAAATCTGAACCACCGGAGCCCCGAAGGTCTCCTCCAGGCTGGTTTTGGTTTTACTTTCCAACACTTCCGCGTAAGCAATTATTGTCTCTATGGGGGGCCGGATCAAATCCCGGCGTGCCGCCAGCATGGCCAGAAGCGAAGGGGGGCCGGCCAGGATATTCAGCTTCTTTTCGTTAATCAGCTCGACTAGTGCTTCCGGCGAACGGGTATAGTCCACATAGACCAGTTTGACCCCGAACGACCCAACTTCCATATAGGCCGGGTTATTGGTGCGAATGGCAAACAGAACCCGGTACGGTTTTTTCACCTGTCGGGGAATCCCGTTACGGGCCCATAGCAAGCAGCCGTACAACTGCCTTTCGTCCTGCGCAAGGAGCGTCAAACCTTTATTGCCCGAGGTACCGGAGGACAGTCCGACTGAGAACTGCCCGCCATACAAACCCGGGGTACCTCTAGGATCCTGATTGTTTAAGAACTCCATAAGCTCATCTTTGCTTAAGCCGGCCGTATTTAGCTGATTAAAATGCTCCATCATGGTTGCTTTATCCATCAATGGGACAGCTGTCAGCGAGAACTGTTGCGGCCCGGCCAACAGGCGGTTATAGTACGGTGATTGTTCGGCGGCATGTTTTAGTATCCAGCTGACCCTTTGCTCCTGGTGCTTTTGGAGAGTGTCTTTATCCCACCCGTAAAATTGTTTATTAAGCCGGCGTACCAGCCAGAGTTTGGTCAGCATATTCATTTTTTTTGCTCCAATGCAGCCCTTGCTTCCAGGTAAACCTTACGGGTAATTTCATATTTTTGCAGCACCAGCACCGCGGCAATGAGAAACAAGCTTGGAATGGCGAAAAAGGCCAGCTTAATGGCCAGTAAGGCCGAACCGTTTTGCACGGCTGCTGTTCCAGCATAACCTGATAAGTTAAGCACCGCCCCCAGGATTAGCCCGGCCACGGCAACTCCCAATTGATGCACGGTAATCCAGAGCCCAAAGAAAACCGACTCGTGCCTTTCCCCGGTTTTGTAATGGTAAAAATCAACTAAGTCCGGTACCAGCGAATAAGGGATAAATAGATATGCCGACATGGCCAGGCCAAGAAAAACACAGCCAATCAAGAAGGGCGTAACGGTGTTTGCACCAACTAAAAGACCGATGGAACACAGCACCAAGGCCACCATGATGTTGGAGAACAACAGCAAACGTCTTTTATCATATTTTTGGGACAACTTGTTCCAGACGGGAATGGCGGCAGCGGATGCAGTGATGTACAGCGCCATGCCGATGGTACTGATACCTTTATCGCCCAGGATATGTTCGGTGAAATAAGGCAGGGAGGCAATTAAACAACCCGTTGCTATAGCCCCCAGGAATTTTAAAGCAAGTAAAATCAAAACATTCTTTTCCCGGATTAGCGCCAGGTAATGGCCATAACCGTACTCCGTTGGTGCCGCGCTGGCGGTCTCTTCTTCAACGCCTTTAATACTGTAACTGGCGACAAGCAGGCAGATAACGGCGAAGCAGGCAAAGCCGGCAGTGATGGTACGAAGCCCCAAAACCTCGTCGGTGAACGATGAAACCAGCATTGCGGCACCACCTCCGAGGATGGTGCCCAGGGTGGAAAAAAAAGCCCTTAAACCGGTAATTTGGGTTCGCTCATCGTAATTCTTGGTCATTACCGGAACCATAGCCATGTAAGGAACCACTACCATAGTGTAAGCCGTTGAAAACAATATTAAACTGAGTACCGCCATGATAAACTGGGCGGTTTCATTAACAGACGCCGGAATCATCCACAGTAACATAAAGCTGAGCCCAAAAGGAACCGACCCCAATAGGATATAAACTCTTTTCCGGCCCCAGCGGGATTTAGTCCGGTCGCTGATAATCCCCATCAGCGGGTCGTTGATACCGTCCCACAGCTTACCGATAAAAAACGCTACCCCCGCCAGCATGGGGTTCATGCCTACAATGTCGGTAAGGTAGTACATAAAGAAAAAACCTACCGCGAAGTAGGAAATTGATATGCCCAGATCTCCAGTTGCGTACCCCAGTTTTTTATGTAGTTGCATGTTGACCTCCCCTGAATGTTATTTAATTTAGCTAAAAAGTAAATTTTTCCTCTTTTTTCTCTTAATTCAATAATAGTAACTCAGTTTGTCATTTTTTGATCAGGATTTTGCTCCTGATTATTTTTTGTTGCCTATGTATGGAATTGTTTCATTATATTGGCGAGTATGTTATTATATATTTGACATATGTTCATAAGGGCGGCCGGATCATTTGCATTTTCCAATTGATTAACTAGTTTATTATTTAAATTTGGTTAATACGGAGTGAGCAAGATGATGTTGTTATCCACCTGCAACCCAGAAGATGTGTATTCGGTAACCGAGGTGCAAAAATTAGCGCATAAAACCGTGGAGCAGGCTATTTTTGTTTTTGGTGGGGGCAAGGAGTTAACTGTTTTATGTGGTCGAAAGTTCGGTGAAACCCAAACCATGGCTCCTTCAATGCACATGATCACCAGTCTGTTGGTCAACATGCCATTTCAGTTACAGGAGGCCATCGTCTTTCATAACCACCCTCGGTTGCCCTGGCACGGACAGGTAATTCCTTCCGATGATGATATGGCATCCACCGAATTACTGAAGTGGCAGCTGGCGCTCCTGGGAATTAAACTGCTGGATCACGTTGTACTCACCGGGGACAAAAAACGCTCGATGTTGGAGATGGGCCTCTACGACAACAAGGCGCTGAAGATTAAAGGCCTGGAAATAAAACGGTTCTTGTATTGCTTTTTGGTTCAGCTATCTGCCTCTCTGGAACACCAGTCCGCCCTGGAACAAGTAGTGGCCGTGTTGGAAAGAAAACTCGCCTTGTGGGACGTTTTTTACCAGCAAAGTTTTATGGAGCGGCTAAAAAACAAAAAACCGCCCGCTGGCGATTTTAAGTTGGCGCTGATTAAAACCTCGGATCCTCTGATGAAGGGTTTAATCGATGCCCTGGTTCAACTCGAGGATTACAGGTCAGTAACAGTAAAGCCGGATAAAATTTTGCCCTTTGGTTCTGAATTACAAAGGAGAATCAGAACCAAAGAATACAGATTCAGAGAAGATGCTGTCTAATCAAGGGTGCCCGGAAAAAAGCTTGTCATCCTGAGCGTAGCGAAGGATCTAATCTTTAAGATTCTGTTTTATTCATAGCAATGTCATAAACTCGTGTTATTATTTACCTTCCATAGTCAATGGTAATCGCGCCCCGCTCGCCAACCGGAGCCGGTTTTCCACCTCGTCCCAGTTAACCAATTGCCACCACGCCCGCACGAAATCCTCGCGCCGGTTTTGATAATCCAGGTAATATGCGTGCTCCCATACATCCAGCACCAGGATCGGAATGCCTCCCCACTGGGTAAGGTTCTGGTGTTTTTCTACGGTTAGGATTTCAAGACGACCCCAGGCAGGATGCCATGCCAAAACGGCCCACCCCGACGCTTCCACTTTAATGGCGGCCTGGCTAAACTGTTCCATAAGGGCGGTTAAGCCGCCAAAATAATGGCCAATCTGGTTCATAGTTAAAGGTCCCGGCTGGTTGGCACCACCAGGGGCCATGACCGTCCAGAAGATGCTGTGCAGTATGTGCCCGGATCCGTTAAAGGCCAACTCCCTTGACCAGTGTTTGACCATCTCAAAATTTCTTGCGTGCCGGGCTTCAAATAGTTCCAGCTCCGCCCTGTTTAAGCCATTAACGTAGCTCTTGTGGTGCATGTCATGGTGTATGCGCAGCGCGTCCGAGCTGATTACCGGTTCCAGGGCATGATAAGGATATGGTAGGGGCGGCAGTTGGTGGCCGCCGTGCGGTACTAGCGGCGGTTGATACAGGTTTTGCTGGTTCATGTTTATCCCTCCATTGGAATTAGGCTGGCTTATTTGCAACCATTTTATTCCTTCCGGTAGCAACGCGTTACGCGAAGGAAGAAAAAAATATTCCGTCAGAATGTGGGATATGGGGTCTACTCCTAAGCAATGATTAAAATGGAAGGATGGTGTTTTGGCGTATATGCCAGCAGGCGCCCTGGGATAGGGCGCCTACTGGATGCAATTAACCTATCGCGATAAGTTGTTTAAGGTTTAGCCGGACTACTTCTCCCGCAACGAAGGGACCGGTAGCAGCAGTAAGTCTAAGCTGCAGAAAATTATCTTCCACATCAACAATTTCGCCTGTAAACACGTCGCCGTTAATCATAAGGATGTTTACAGTTACACCAGTTGCAAAATTTAGCTCGGGGGGAATTGACATGACCTAACATCGCTCCTTTCAAATTAGTTTTCAGCTAATTAACCGATGGCCAAAATGCTATCGATATCCAGTCTAACAATTTGTGAGGCTACATATGGTGCCGATGGTTCCAAAAGTCTCACCATCAGGAGCTTTTTAACCGGTTCCGCGATACCTGAAATAACACTGCCATCCGGTAGTATAAAGCTGGTTTCCATTCCAATCATTTCTCCGCTAAAAACCTGACCGTTGTTCATCGTAATAACTACTCTTACACCTGGTGGGAAAAATAGTTCGGGAGGTATTAACATGGCATCCTCCTCTTCTTATAAAGTAAAAATATTAGTTAGCCAATAGCCAAAATGTTATCCATGTCTAGCCTAATTACTTGTGCTGCTACATACGGCCCTGATGCTGCCGTGAGTCTCACCAGTAAGAAGTCTCTTACCGCATCGATTAGCTCACCTGTAAATACAGTGCCATCTTCCATGAGGATATTTACTGTTACACCAGTCGCAAAATTTAATTTGTCTGGAATACCCAAATTGCTTTCCTCCTTTTCTCCAAGGTAAATACTAGCTACGCTAGCAATATATTCCAACTAATAAATTTTGACACTTGGCCAAATAAAAGTATTTAAAATATAGATTTTAAATGCCAATGTGCCACCTGGCGGTTTGCCGCTGGGTGGCACATTTAATAGTATGCATTTTATTGGGCGCAGAATAAATGCTGTTAAAAGGTTTATACGTTGGATGTACCGTAATATAAGATTATCTACTGCAAATACTAAACACTGAATATAATTTAAAAAAATATTTTGAGGAGAATGTGTAGTGAAGAAAAGCTTGGGCGCGAAAACATTGGTTTACCCAACACCGGTGTTTATTGTGGGGACTTATAATCAGGAAGGTAAGCCAAACGCCATGACGGCAGCCTGGGGTGGGATATGCTGCTCATCGCCGCCTTGTGTTGCCATTGCGCTGCAAAAGGTAAGACATTCTTACGAGAACCTTTTAAATAAAATGGCCTTCACTATCAATATACCGTCTATTAAATTTGCCCGGGAAGCAGATTATTTTGGTCTAGTTTCCGGCAGCAAGGAAGACAAATTTGCTAGAACCGGGCTAACAGCGGTGAAAAGTGAGCTTGTTGATGCTCCATACATCAAAGAGTTTCCTTTAAACCTGGAATGCAAAGTTATCCAGGTCATCGAAATTGGCTCGCATACGCAATTTATAGGCCAAATTATCGACGTAAAAATAGATGAATCCCTACAGGCAGATGATCAACCGAGCATAGAAAAAATTAAGCCCATGCTGTACGCCCCCGACAATAGTGCATATTACGGGGTAGGTGAGTACATTGGCAGGGCGTTTTCGATAGGCAAAGATTTAAAAACTCATTAAACAGTGCGCAAAATTATGCACCTATTTATTCATTTGGATCTTTAGGAGTTTTGATCTTTTGGCCTAGCTGTAATATAGATTCAGCATTTAAACCGTTAAGTTCAGCTATTTGAGATACATAATTCTCGGTACCATATAACGAAACAGATATCCCAGTCAGGGTATCACCAGGCTTGACCTCGTAGTTTACATAGTCGCCTTCGGTTTGAGAACTTTCAGTTTGGGTAGTTTCGGTTTGGGTATTTTCATTTTGTGTGTCATTTGGCTCGCTATTGTTATCTTTAACCGAGTTGTTATTTTCAACGATGGCAGTTTGTAAAATATGGATCTCTTCTCTAAGGTTCTCTGCTTCAACTTCTAGTTTAATGTTCTCAATGTGCAGAAAAGCTCTTTCATTATTGACATACCAAATACCAGATAATGAAACAACTGCTATCATGGAAGCACAAATTGCCACCATCTTCCATGGAGATTTTTTATTTTTCGTTGCGTTAATGTCAGCTTCAAATTCTTTAATTGGTGTATTTTCGTTGTTATCATGCATTTTTAAATACCTTCCATCAATTTGTGATAAATTTATTATAACATAGAACTTTCGTTTAAAAAAAATGGTTTCTATTTTTAGTACTATTAAACAAAGCAGCATTAATTTCGCCGCCCAGTAATATGACCACGCTGCTAATGTAAAGCCACACCAAAAAAACAATAATACCGCCCAGACTGCCATAAGTACTGAAAAAATTGCCAAAGTTGTTAACGTAATAGGCGAAAAGCTGGGACGAAACAATCCAGCCCAGGGTGGCAAATACCGCACCGGGGTAGACGTCTCTAAAACGAAGCGGAAGGCTGGGAGCGAAAAGATAAAGCAGGGAAAAAATTAAAAATATTAACATAAAGGGAATAAGGTAGCGTAGATAAGACCACAGATAAAAGAATAATGTTTCCATCCCCAGGCTCTGAAAAACCGCAGTGCCGATTATTTTCCCAAATACCATCAACCCCAGGGAAAACATTATGGCCAAGGCCAAGGCGAAAGTGGCTGTTATGCCAATCATGTTTAACTTTAAGAAGGATCGGCTTTCAATCGTTTCATAAGCCTTGTTGATACTGCGGATTAAGGCGTAGGTACCTCTTGAAGCAGTCCAAATAGTGCCCAGAATACCAAAGGACAGCAGGGAAGCATTATTAGCCCTGGTAATTTCTAAAACAATTTGTTCCACTACTGCAAAGACCGTTTCCGGTAAAAGTTCCGCTAATTGCTGTAATGTATTCTGGTCGGTCAATGGTGTGTAGTCCAGCAGGGTCAAAAGGAAAATGAAAAAAGGAAATATAGAAATTATAAAGTAGTAGCTCAGTTGTGCCCCCGTAGCAGACACTTCGTTTTTCTGGGTTTGTTGATATAGTTGAAGCAATATTTTCTTGGATGACGCTAATTCCATAGTTACTCATCCCCGGTTGTTAGTAAATTAGCTATTTAGATTATAACATACCAGGTGAATATGGAAATTTTTATAAAGGTGTTTCCATTAGCAATAATTATGAAACCCTCTTCCGCATGGAAGAGGGTTTCGGTGTAGATAAAGCCCGTAATGACCTACGCTACAACCACTATGCGTATCTACGTAGCCTACAACAACCTTTCGGCTGCTATAGACCATTACGACACCCATAATGATCTTTGCTCGACTATTATGGATATCTTATGAGCCTGCAACAATCTCTCGACTGCTGCAAACCCAATGACTTAACAATAAACATACCGGAACCATGTTAAGTTTGTTAAATTTTATCGATACCCATAATAATCTTAGCTCGACCGATAAGCATCCCTTGTGACCATACTGCAATCGTTCGGACTGCAGTACAGCCTACCAGAACACTTACCGATCTGCCCGCCGGCTAATACAGAGCCTTGTGAGACCCTGTATTAACCTTTGGCCGACCACTACAGAGCCTTACGACCCTGTAGCGGTCTTGGCTCGGCCATCACGAACCTTGTGATACTATTATGGCCACTTTGTCGAGAATTATAATTGGCAATGTTTAGTTTTTAATTATTATGCTTTAACTAATGAAGCTTCGTAGGCGCGAATCATTTCCCTAACCATATGACCACCGATCTTACCGCCGATATGCCCCCCAATTACCCCTGCTTCCCGAGATTTTAAATTCCCGTTGTAGCCATCCTGCAGGGGTATCCCTGTTTCCTGGGCCACTTCATATTTAAAGTTTTCCAGTTTGCTCCGGTATTGTTGCTCATTAGTGATACCCGCAAATTCCGGTAAATCCTGAATTACTGAATACTTTAACGCGTTTAAAAATTCTTTGGACAATAAATCACCTCCATCATTATTGTGTGTAATTCAATGTTTTTTATTTAACCAAATAATAACTTGAACTAAAAAAACCAGCCGAAAAATGATTTGCTTAAAACCCCAAAACCTATGTTTAAAAAATAAAAATTTTTTAAACTGGGTCGGTACTGGAAGTAGTCGTTTTAAATGCGCCGAGTCTGCAAATAATAACTTTAATATATGATAAGGAGGTTTGACCATGCCCAAATACCTAATCGAAAGGGAGATTCCCGGCGCAGGTAAATTGACCCCGCAGGAACTGGCCGGAATTTCGCAAAAGTCCTGCGGGGTATTGGATAAGTTGGGAACCGGTATCCAGTGGGTTGAAAGCTATGTAACCGATGAAAAGATTTACTGCGTTTATATAGCCCCCAATGAGGATAAAATCAAGGAACATGCTAAACAGGGCGGATTTCCGGCTAATCGTATCTCAGAAATAAAGACGACCATTGACCCCACAACGGCGGAATAATAACTATAATAAATAAACTGGGTTATTGAAAAGGCCGTGTTGGCTTTAAAAAGTTAAAGGATACTGGGGGGATGAGACATGAAAAATATTACGGGGCATGAAGACCACAAACTGGCCACATTTGCGGGCGGCTGTTTTTGGTGCATGGTTGCGCCATTTGAAAAACTGGAAGGCGTTTTAAAGGTGGTCGCCGGCTATACGGGGGGGAGCAGCGAAAACCCGACTTATGAAGAGGTGTGTGCCGGGCACACGGGACATTATGAAGCGGTGCAAATAACCTATAATCCTGCTGTATGCCAGTACCAAAAGCTTCTGGATACATTCTGGCACCAAATTGACCCCACCGACTCCGGGGGGCAGTTTAATGACCGGGGACACTCGTACAAAACGGCTATCTTTTATCATAATGATGTCCAAAAAAATGAAGCCGAAGCATCAAAAGAAGCGCTTGCGCAAAGCGGCCGTTTTGACCGGCCCATAGCGACACAAATACTGCCGGCGACCGAGTTCTACCCGGCGGAAGATTACCACCAAAATTATCATGTCAAGAACCCTGCTCATTACGGCACGTACCGCAAGGGCTCCGGGCGCGAAGACTTTATCAGGCACCACTGGGGCGAGGGTCAAGATAACCGGGAACTAAAAACAAAATTAACCGATCTGCAATACGAGGTTACCCGGAATAATGCCACCGAGCCGCCCTTTAACAACGAGTACTGGGATAACCGGCAGCAAGGGATTTATGTGGATGTGATCTCCGGCGAACCGCTCTTTAGTTCGCTGGACAAGTTTGACTCCGGTTGTGGTTGGCCTAGCTTTACAAACCCCCTCCACGAAGAGAATATTAAGGAGAAACAAGATGTAAGCCATCGCATGACCCGCACCGAGGTGCGCAGCGGCGCGGCGGATTCCCACCTGGGGCACGTTTTTGACGATGGCCCAGCTCCCACGGGAAAACGCTACTGCATCAACTCCGCCTCCCTGCGTTTTATTCCCGTTGCCAAATTAGAGGAAGAGGGCTATGGGCAGTACGTTAACTTATTCAAATAAATAGCGCCTGAACCAAATTATCTAACTATTTGGCTATCGGCAGTCAAACTTGGGTGTCAAGCAGGATTTTAGTAATATCTGCAGAAAAATAGTATAATTTGCATTTGAGGATAACCCTCTTTGCATTTGACCTTGGATTTGTAAGATAATTAAAGACAGGTTTTTAAGGATTATGGCAACAGAAAGGATGAAGCATGGTGGGAAATTATAAAATAGCGGTGCTGGCCGGAGATGGAATTGGACCTGAAATTACAAACGAAGCGGTCAAGGCATTGAAAGAAGTGGGCCGTAAATTTGGTCACCAGTTTGAGATGCAAGAAGGTCTGGTGGGGGGAGCGGCATACGACGCAGTCGGGCATCCACTGCCCCAAGAGACACTCGACCTGTGCCACAGTACTAATGCCATCCTGCTGGGCGCTGTAGGGGCGCCACAGTATGATAATCTGCCGGTGCACCTGCGCCCCGAAGCCGGCGCCTTGCTGCCCCTGCGCAAAGAACTTGGTCTATACGCCAACCTTAGGCCGGCCAAGGTTTTTGAAGCCCTGGTCAACGCATCCACCCTCAAACCGGAAGTGGTATCCGGGCTGGACATGATGGTGGTCAGAGAACTAACCGGCGGTCTTTATTTCGGCAAGAAAGGCCGGGAGTCAATGGGGGACGGCGTGCAGCGGGTGTACGACACGCTGGAGTATACCACCCCGGAAATAGAAAGAATAGTACGGCTGGCCTTTGATATGGCCATGAAAAGGCGCAAAAAACTGACCTCGGTGGACAAGCACAATGTGCTGGAATCATCCCGCCACTGGCGAGAAGTAGTAATCAGCGTTGCACCCGATTATCCCGAAGTGGAACTGGATCATATGTACGTGGACAACTGCGCCATGCAGTTGGTGAAAAACCCGCGCCAGTTCGATGTTCTGGTTACAGAGAATACCTTTGGCGACATTTTAAGCGATCAGGCTTCTATGTTAACAGGATCATTGGGGATGCTGCCTTCAGCCAGCATTGGTGGTAAAACCGGGCTTTATGAACCCAGCCACGGGTCAGCGCCCAAGTACGCCGGTCTGGGTGTGGCCAACCCGATTGCTACCATCCTGACTGCAGCCATGCTGCTGCGTTATTCACTGGGCCTGGAAGCCGAGGCGGTGGCCATTGAACAGGCGGTAAGTGGTGTCCTGTCCCAGGGGCTGCGTACCAAAGACATTATGGAGGGTGAAGGTTGCACCCAGTTATCCACTTCGGAAATGGGTTCGGCAGTGGCCGAACAAATTAAAAACAGTTAGTAAGAGCCTTATAAAAATAAAATGAAAGGCGCGCCCAAAATGAACTAAATTTGGCGCGCCTTTCTTTGTGAGCGCAGGTTTTGCCCGCCCGCAATGGCTAAATTGATAATTTACTTTTGCAAGTTTAAACGGGTCTTGCGATCCCCTTCCTCCGCTAACGCCTTTTCCCCGGCCTGCACTAGTTTTTTGGTCATATTACCGCCGATCTTTCCGGCCTCGCGAACGGTTAATTCATCGCCACCACTTGTCAGGTCGTCATCTAAACCAAACTCCTTGGCTGTTTCCCATTTTAATTTATCCATTTGATTTTGGGTTCGAAGTGCATCGTTGTCTTTTTTGTGTGTCATGGTTAATTCACCTCATTGCTATTATTTCACGGGTGCCGAAGGTTTATGTGACCTAAACGTGTGCTATTTTTCAACTGCATTAGCGCAGGCAATTTTAACTGGACTGGATTTAATAAAAATGTAAGCTTATTGAAAAACCCATGTAATTATTTTTCTTTATATTTATAACAAGATTATCAACCGACAAAAATTAAGCCTGAAGGAGTCGGGTAAAATGAAAAAGTGGAAATGCTCTATATGCGGTTATGTTTACAACCCCGAAACAAGCGCCCCTCCCGGGGAGACCGTGGGTGCTGCAAAATGCGGTTATGTTGATGAGGACGGCGATTTGAAAAGCAGTTTTATGTGCAGCAAGTGTGGTGCCGGTAAAGAATCGTTTAAATCGCTTTAAGTTAATGAACTTGGTGTTGCATTGGTTTATAACAAGGTGCAAGGTTACATTCGCAGGCCAATAAAAAAATGGAGGTGTGTTTATGTCTGCCCATGAAAAAAAGCCCGAGTCGCAAGTGGAAAAAGTTAAGCAGGAAAAAGATGAGGATGAGGAAATTTTAAAAGCCGCCAATAAAAGCCCGAAAATTCCCTGTGGTCGTATAGAAGACCAGTTCCCCAAGTAAAATTGCCCATTGCATTAAAGAAGCCGGTTTATTATTCGGCTTCTTTAATGATCTATATATGCCTTCGGATGAAAAAATAAGCTTCCGTGGCGATCCGGTGATATCCGGAGCGAACGGTGCACCTGAGTGCGTTGTTTAGCCCGTCATAGCCCCGAATTCATGGCTGCTAAGGGCGTACAGAACGGTTAGGCAGTTACTGAGCGCGTTTGCCAAAAACATTGCTGACCACAACAACAAGAATTGCAAGAGAGAGCGGAGCGATATCACCGGAGCGCCAGATACGATTAACTCTCTAGGTAATCTTTAAAAGGATTTCAGGATTAAAAAAACCTCTCCTTTAACGGAAGAGGTTTTTTTAATGAGGGGTTTAAGAAAAAATGAAGAAGGATTTTTTGCCACCAGTGCTAAAGTATACTGCAGTTGACAAAATTATGCCGGGTTGGGCACATATCCTGATGGAAAACGACAATAGTTGCCGAAAAGGTAGCCGAAAACTTTGTCAGCGGTTTTGCTCAGGCTTGATATTTTTCATTTCCACCAAGTCGGCAGACACTTCATAAAAGGGGATAAATCCCGGTTCAACATCCCGGTACAAGGGAACATCTATGCTGTTTAAACCGTGTTTGTTATCTTTCATTATTTTTCACCTCCGCCATTAGCTGTACCTAAAACTAAGTTATTTATACTGGTTATAATTGAATATTTTCACCGGCATCTAATTGCTTTTAAACATTAAAAAATAGAACAGGAGTGGGTCGGTTGACAAAGAAAAAAAGCAAACCGGAGATTATAATCACCCCGTCCGGACACGAAGTAGATAAGGACCTGGCCAAAGTGCCCATTAAGGTATCCTCTTCACTCCAAGCGCTGATGGCTAACCAAATGGAATTAATTGAAATGGCCGAGGGTAAATTATCTCGTAACCTGGTGTTTGTTGAACAGCATAAACTAGAGATGCTGCAGTTAGAGGAGGAAATAGCGGGCGCCTTCTCCAATTACATGGCCAAAAAAGAAAAAGCCAGGGAAAAACGAATGGAAAAACAATCTATGGCTGATCTTAATGAACAAAGCCAAATGACAGGCGACCCGGGAATTGCTGCAGAAAAAGAAGCGGCAACTCATTCCGATGATCTGTGGCTCGCACAAGCCGTAAATGACGATTTAACTGATATACCTTTTGACATTATGCACACTGATTTAGAACGCTCAGGTGCACAACCTGCCGGTCTGCCATCGGCTAAATATGAAGCCCGGCACACCGACAGTGAACCCAAACAAGATGAAACCGATGTGCGCCGCATCGCACTGGGGGCTTCCATTAAAGCGCTGCAGACCTTCCTGGCCAGGGAATTGACCGAAGCAGAAATGCAGTCTCTGGAGGTACAGGTTGACGCCTACCTGGAGTAAAAGTTTTTATTAACGATATACGATATGAATTTGCCGAGGGAGCAGGCATGCTGAAACCAATACCCGATTGTCTGGCGCAAAAACTGAAAATTATATTTGTGGGTTATAACCCCAGCATCCGCTCCGGTGAAACCGGGCACCATTTCGCCAACCCCAACAACCGGTTCTGGAATATCCTTTACCGGGCCGGGCTGACACCACACAAATATAAACCTGAAGAAGATTGTGCGCTTTTGCAACTGGGTTACGGCCTGACCAATATAGTGCCGCGCCCCACCCAGGCAGCCGCGGACATAACCGGGGCGGAATACCAAAAAGGCAAACAGGATTTGTATCGCAAAATTAGTTTTTATCAGCCGCGAGTGGTCTGTTTTGTGGGCAAAGGGGTATATGAAAAATACAGCGGGTGGCGAAACATTGCCTGGGGCAGGCAAGAACCGCAGGTAGTGCCCGGCGTTATTGATTTTGTAGCCCCCTCATCCAGCGGTTTGGTGCGCATGAAAATGGATGACGTGGTGAGCATATACAGAGGGCTTAAGGACTTCATTTAAAAGGCCCGGCAAAAATAATTATACGTGCATTTACGTTCCGCCAAAGATGCTTCCTCCGGGTTCAAGAGGAATTACTATTTCTATTTTGGTGGTAGGGTTAATGTAAATATTAAGTTGCTGCTGCGGTTGCCGTTCTTCTGTCCCCGGCGAGAAAAAGAGATCATAAGGAATGCTCGCTTTGATGAGCAGTGCCTGAATAGCTAATAGCTGGTTCAACTTGATAATCTCGGAATTGCATAAAATTTGAAAGGCCTCGCTAGCCATTAATACCTGAAAATCCTTAAAAATATCATTCATAATATCCTCTTAGATTAATTAATGTTTAAAATTATTATCATAGTATGTAACTACGCAGAGCCCTGTTAAACTCATTGTGCTTTTAAGACTGCCTGCCCTTTGGGGACGGGCTTTTTTAATGCCAAGTTATAAAAATAAAAAAGAAAGTTACAAAAAAAAGCTAGCCTATGGCTAGCCCAGCAGGTTTAATTACCCCATCTTCAATATCCGTTCCAGCACCTGCTCACGCCTGGCGTTAATGGCATCAAAATCCATGTGCGGCACGTAATATTGTTCAATGTTATCGTGTTCCCGCTTGGCCCGGCGGATAAATGATACTGCCTGATCCATACACTGCCGGTACATCAGCCGGGCGGTAGTTTTTTCTTCCAGGTACTTTCCGTTAATCATCGAATCTACACATTCCATGGTATCTATAACTACGTCTCCTGCGCGTGGATTGAACCCGTGCGGTTCCACGGAGTTAACCACTGCAGTATCCAGGCCCGGTATGACCAAGTGGTCTATTAATTCCGGTTCCAGTGAGCAGTGATATGCTTCTACGTCAAAACCACGCATCATGGCAGCATCCATCAGGCGCTGTACCAGGGTATTCTTTCCGGTTCCGTCGTCTCCTTCAATAATATACCGGCGGCCAATGTTGTCTACAATAGTGTTAAGGTGACTTACCGGGCCGTCAGGCGTAATGGCGGTGGCAAACAAGTGCCTGGCTTTGGGGTTATCCGACTGTCTCTCCTGCCCTTTAAATATCTCGTGCACCAAATCCAGTACTTTACGGTCGAACTTGCCGTTATTGAAAGTGCCGGTTACGGAATAATAGGTTTTTACCTCGCCCAGGAATATTTTGGCGGCCGCCAGGTAGGCGTACGCGCGGCCGAACAGCCTACCAATTTCACGGTTGCAGGACATAATCTCCAGCTTGTGTACGCGCAATTCCTTCTCGTTCCAGTGGTCGCCTAAATGAATAATGGCATCCACGGCGCCTGGATTTTTGGGGTCAACAATGTGCGGTGCTGTCCCGTCCATAAAGGCCACTTGGAGAACCGGAATCACCAGGCCGTCAAGCGAGCCGTTGTCTGAGGAACAACAGTGATATTCCACATCAAAGCCCCGCTCCAGCATGGCTTCCCCGATTCTGCGCATAAAAGTGGATTTTCCTACACCCGGCCCGCCCTTGATTACAAATATTTTGGCTGCTTCCCGCTGGTCAATTACATAGTCATAAAACGAATGAAAGCCCCGGCTTGTATTACCGCCGGGAAACACCTTTTTCAATTTGCCTTTGGACAAAAGTCATTTCCTCCCTTCATTATTTCCAAGTTCGCCGTCATTTTCGGACAACCGTGGTTAAACTGGGGGTGTTTGCTTCATAGTATGCTGACACTTTCATTACGTTGTTGGTAAATTTAAGGAGCCTCCAATAAAAATGCCAAAAAATTACTCAGCACTCTTGAACATGGATACACGGAGTTCTATAATAATTTGGGGGAGGGATGTTTATGAATGCTAAGTGCGAAAACTGCGGGTGGCGCCGTAAAGCGGAGAATAACCCCCGTTCCCTGATGGGGCGGTTGTGGTACTGGCATACCAAGTTCTGCCCGGGCTGGAAAGCTTACCAGGCTGAGCTGACCAGGGGCAAAAAATAGCATTGTTTTCTAGAAACGAAAGGCGCGCCAGCAGAAGGCGCGCCTTTCAATATGACTAATCATGTCCGAAAGTCATATTCACTTTATGACTTTCGGTACTATTTTACTATGTAATGCCTGGTTAAAATGGAAAGGTGTTAGCTTGGATAAAATATACAGTCCTAATAGCACACCTGTCGAAGACGAAAAGAAAGCGGGGTTAGGGGAAATGAGTAAAAAAGTGTGTGCCGTTTTGTTACTGTTACTGGTATTTATCACCGGCTGCGGGGGGAAAGCGGCTGAGGAGCAGCCGGCCGAAGCGGCACCGGAGTCCAAAGGTAAGGTGGCTCCGGTGATGACAGTGAAAATACAGTCCGAGCCGCTGTTATTGTCGGCGATGGCGGTGGCCCGGCCCGGGCGGGAGGCCGAATTGTCGTTTAACGCCTCCGGTACTATCAGCCGGATGAACGCGGTGGTGGGAAAACGGGTGGACAAAGGGCAGCTTTTAGCGGTTTTGGACGCACAAACAGCGGGCTCCCGCACCGCCCGGCAGTTGGATATTGAAGACGCGCGCCGGACTCTAGCCCGGGCCCAAGAGGATTTTCAGCGTTATCAGGCCTTGCATGATGCTGGCGCTGTACCCGCTGTGGAACTGGAGAATAAACAGCTGGCTTTGGAAAATGCCGCCAGCCGGTTGGACCGAGCGCAGATAGGCTACGAGGACACCGCGCTAACGGCGCCCTTTGCCGGCACGGTGGTGAAGGTTAGCCGCCGTGAAGGTGAAACTGCGGGGCCGGGTGCACCGGTGATTAAAATAGTCGATTTATCGCAAATCAAATTGACCTTGGATGTGGACGGTGTTCTGGTTAACAATTTCAATTCCGGGCAGAAAGTCAAAATAGCCAGGGAGGACGGGGTGCAGGCCGAAGGGACGGTGACATCCGTAGCTCTGTTGACCGATACCGCAACCGGCAAATACCCGGTGGAAATTAACTTGGGCAACGCGGACGGGGGCTGGCGCGGTGGCATGACCGCCCAGGTAGAAGTGCCCCGCACCCTGGCCACGGGAATTGTGGTCCCTTTAAGTGCCCTGGGCTTGGACGAAGAGAAGCGGTTCGTGCTGGTGGTAGAGAATGGCCTGGCTAAAAAGTGTTACGTTAAGGTCGGGCAGGTCATGACCGATGACATTGAAATATTGTCCGGGTTAACGGAGGGCCAGCGGGTCATCACCGGTGGAATCGCGTATATCGTTGCGGGCGAGAAAATTGTGGCCAAAGGAGAATAACCTTGGAGAAACTGATTAATTATGTCCTGGGCAAAAAGATAATTATCTACTTGTTAACGGTGTTGATCATCATCGGTGGTTTGGGTTCACTTTTTTCTTTTAACCGGGAACTAGTGCCGGAAAGCAATATGCCTTGGATTAATTTGAGCGTTTCCGGCGGATCGTTGCCGCCGGAAGAGATGGAAGAACAGGTTACCAAGCCCTTAGAGAAAGAAATTAAGTCTTTGGCAGACGTGATGGAGTTTAGTTCCACCACCCGTACCGGTCACGTCAATATTTCCATCCAGGCCCGGGAAGGCCAGGGGACCGAAGTTAAGCAGTCGGTGCAGACCATTGTCAACCGGTTGCGCAACGGCTTTCCGTCGCAAGTAGAAAACGTAGATGTAATCCAGGCCGATTTAGGGGGCGATACTATACTGATGCTGGCTCTGTCGGGAGACGAGCTGCCGGTACTATTAAACCTGGCCAACAACGTGATTAGCGACCGGATTGAAGCGGTGGAAAACGTTAAAGAAGTAGAAATTATGACCGGCAACGTCGACACTAAAATCCTAATCAACATGGATCCCCAAAAGCTTGCTTTGTACCGGATGACGCCCGGGGAGGTGGTTGACCAACTACGGGCCGCCAACGTGCGTCAATCGATTGGCTCACTAAAAAATCCCGGCTTTGAAACAGTCATCGAGGTGGATCGCTCCTTTAAGACGGTGGAACAGATTGGTGACGTACCGGTTAAAACGCCGGTTGGGAACGTGGCGCTGCGCAAGTTGGCGGTACTGGAAGATTTGCGTGGCGGCAGCAGTGATGCCGTGTTTATGAAAAATGGCCAGCAGTACATAATGATGATGGTTAATCGGGCCGCTGACAGCGACGTGATTAAAACCGCCGCCGCGGTGGAACAGGTTATCGACCAGATTAACCAGGAATCTGGTGGTAATTATCAAATTACCGTTGTGATTGACGGAGCTTCCTTTATCAGCAACGCGGTGGGCAACCTAAGCCGGCACGTGATGATCGGCGGCTTGCTGGCGGTGATTATCCTGCTCGTCTTTCTGCGCAACTGGCGGGTGACAATGGTGATATCCACCACCATTCCCCTGTCGGTAATGATGACCTTTATTGCCTTGAAGGCAGGTGGTTACAACATCGACCTGGTGACGCTGCTATCCTTAAGCTTATCGGTGGGCCTGATGGTGGATGCCGCCATCGTAGTGCTGGAAAGCATTTACCATTTCCGGGAACAGGGGGAATCGTTGGCCCGATCCATAGCCTTGGGCACCCGGGAAGTAATTACACCGGTACTCACTTCCCAACTGACCATTATCGTGGTATTTCTGCCGCTGGTCATCGGCAACCTGGGTGGCGCGGAGTATAAGCCGATCATGGCGACTATCGCCTTCACGGTAACGGCGGCCATTGTCTCCGCTACGCTGGCGGCGGTGTTATTCGTGCCGGTGTTTGCCAACAGCTTTTTGCGCCGGGACAAACCGCAGCAAGTTAGTGAAGGACGGTTGGATAAACGCATCACCAGGTTTTTTATCAGGGTATTGACCCTGGCGATGGGGCACCGGGTCAAAACTGTGCTGCTGGCCATCGTGCTGTTGGTGGGCGCCGTCATGCTGACTCCCCTGGTGAAAACCACGACCATGCTCAGCGTGGACGAGTCATATGTTTACGCCAGTCTGGTAATGCCCCGCGGATTCACGGTGGCAGATAATACCGAGGTGGCCCGCCAGGCTGCAAAAGAACTGAAAGAACTGCCCGAATTGAAAGACGTATACGTTGAGGCTTACAAAGAACAGATTAACCTGCATATCATGATGAAACCCAAAAGCGAGCAGGAGCGATCCAAAGACGAGGTAATTTTGGATATCAACCAGAGACTGAACACCCTGCCTTACGTAGACCGGGTTGAGGTTGGCTTCGGTGGGGGAGCAGACAATACCCCGGTGCAGTTGGAAGTAGTGGGTAAGGACATGGAAGAAATCCGCAGCCTGGCCGGTCGGGTGGAGCAAATGCTAGTCGGGATTCCCGGGGTGCATAATCCACGCAGTGATTTTGAAGCAGGGGTGGATAAACTGACCCTGGTGCCCAGGTATGACGCCATGGAACGTCTGGGCGTGGACGAGGGTTCGCTAATCCGTCAAATAAGCGGTTACATCGGAGAGCACAACATCACCACCATGACCCTGGACGGTCAGGAGGTGGATGTAAAAGCCCGCTTCCCAGAAAAGTGGATGCAGCATCCCGAACAACTGCGCCAGGTAATGGTGGCTTCGCGGTCTGGCTCACTGGTGGCACTGGGGGATCTGGTGGACTGGAAATATGCCAAAACACCGGTAGCCATCGTCCATAAAGAGGGCGAAAGGGTAGTCGGTGTGAATGCCGAGCTGGCCGGCAGTGACCTGGGCGCGGTGGGCCGGGCCGTGGATGAGCAGTTAAAAACCTTTGATGTACCGGAAGGATACAGTGTGCGCCCGGCCGGCGCGCTAAAACAGCAGGCCGAAAACATGACTGGGGTACTATACGTTTTCCTTGGCGCGATAGCGCTGATCTATATCATCATGGTGGCCCAATTCGGGCGTCTGACCCATCCCTTTATCATCATGCTTAGCCTACCAATGGCTGTTGTCGGGGTGGTGGTAGGCCTGGTGCTGACTCAGCGGGTGGTCAACCCCGTCGGCATGGTAGGTTTTATCATGCTCACCGGTATTGTGGTATCCAACGCCATTTTGCTTATTGACCGCATCAACCTGCTGCGGTTCCGGGGCTCTGATCTTCGGGAAGCCATTATCGAAGGAGTGCGCAACCGGGTGCGGCCCATTTTGATGACTAAGCTTACCGCCATACTGGGCCTGACACCGTTGGCTCTGGCTTACGGAGAAGGGGCGGAGATAGAGGCCCCCATTGCCACAGTGGTGATATTCGGGTTAATTTTCCACACGCTAATCACATTGATTTTGGTGCCGGTGCTGTATTCACTGTTTGAGGATTTCCATAACTGGCGGCAGAAACGTAAAAAGTGCGGTAATGCGCCGGAGGAAACCGCCAAGGTTACGGTTTAAGCAGGTTGAACGAAATATTTCGATAGCACCAAACCAGTAGCTATCCTGCTTGTGCTTTGAGCAGCTCTGTATTATATTTATGACCAAAGATTAAATGATACGAACCAGCGTTATTTATCGTAGGGGCACCCCTTGCGGGTGCCCTTGCTATGAATACAACGAATCTGTCATTGCTATGAATATAACCGGTAACCGATGTTTTATCCGTTTGTCTTCAAGGCTTGTATTATCTCCGCCGTGGCAGGGTCGTAGGGAACGGCCCCTGTGCCGTTCCGTTCCAACGACATCGCTGACCTGTGGACGGAACGCCACAGGGGGCGTTCCCTACAATTGGCCTTTTTCCCGGGACGCTAAAATAGTCATTGTTATGAATACAGCCAGCAAGTTATATTCGTTTATCGTGGTGCGGGTACGCGTAATAATTCTGAGGTGGTTTCATGTCTGTTTTCGATTCCAGATACTACACCGACGAGGAAATCTGGGCTCAGGTGGAACGGTTTGAAAAAGAGCGGCACCTGGTCCAGTTGGAATTGGCACGCCCCGACATCAGCACCAACCCCGCAATTATGCCCGAGCTGGCCCGGCAGCTTAACGATTTGGAACAGTTTAGCCTGGCTGCAGAGGAGCTTAGGGGCTGTCTAAATGAGTTGCGAATACTCGAGGACATGCTGGCTGAAGAGGAACACAGCGATGACGACTTGGCAGAATTGGAAGCTCTGCATGAAGAATACGCCCAACGGGGTGCGCAAAAGGCTGCCGGAATGGTCAAGCTGCTGCTGGAGAGGGGCTGCCTGGAAAAGGAAGTCGAAGATCAAACCGACCTGGAGATACTTAAATTTATTGATTACGCCGGACCTGAGTACGCCTGGCGGCTGGGCATTAACGTGGGACTTGATGTGGCAGAAGCGCGCCGGCGCCTGGATGTGCTTCTGGCCAAGGGTTTCCTGGAACGGGTGGAAGGCAATATGCTGGATAAATACCACCGGGCCAAAAGCTGGACTAAGCATATGAACCACACTTACTACCGGGTTACCCGCGAAGGCAGGCACTACCTGCGCTCGCTGCGCTGTGAAGCAGGCGATTTACCTTAGTGAACATATTTAATTTACGTTAAAAAACTTGTAGTTAATAGCGCTTATGGCAACGCGCTTTATTGCAAGTTTATTTTGATTTTTATTAGTGTTATAATTGCCAAAACGTTTGTTTATCTGGAAGGGGTACCCATGAACTTTACCCTTGATGATTCCTTGGGTTTCATTGTTAACAGAACCAATACCAAGCTGAAAAATGAGTTGCTGCATCAATTTAAGCAGTATGACGTTACCCCCGAACAATGGGCGGTGCTTAATCGCCTTTGGGAAAAGGACGGCATCACCCCCAAGGAGTTAGCCGAGAAGACATTCAAAGATCTGCCCAACATAGCCAGGATCCTGGAAAAATTGGTTCGAAAAAAACTGGTAGCGCGCCAGCCCGATCCGGCAGATAAAAGATCCTCGCAGGTGTTTTTAACGGAGCGGGGTAAAGAGTTAAAAGGAGTCCTAATCCCTATTGCCCAGGGCGTTCTGGATCAGGCAACCCGCGGCATCGGGACAGATCAAATTGTTCAGTTAAAAGCGCTTCTAAACAGAATTTAT
Source organism: Peptococcaceae bacterium BRH_c8a (assembly GCA_000961575.1). Taxonomy (GTDB): domain Bacteria; phylum Bacillota; class Desulfotomaculia; order Desulfotomaculales; family Desulfallaceae; genus BRH-c8a. Next base: position 20,937 of record LADP01000006.1, on the reverse strand, counting down.
CAAAACCTGGGTTGCCCGCAGCAAGCCCTGACCATGACCACCAACATTAGGGAACTCCCCACCAGGGATCAAAGCGTACCCGGCAAACGCTCAGTATAAATTCAAGTCAAGAACCGTCCCCAACTTGAATGATTTAAAAAGGAGTTATATATGCTCAGGGTAACCGGCATCAAGCTTTCTTTAGATGAAGATATAGCGTTGCTAAAGGGCAGGCTGGCTAAAAAACTGGGGGTTGGGGAAAGCGAAATCCTCAGCCACCGCATTGTCCGCCGGTCTGTTGACGCCCGCAAAAAACAGATGATTTACTTTGTTTACACTGTGGACGTAGAGCTAAGGGATGGTGAGGACCGGGTGCTGACCAGGGTCGGCGGCCCGGAGGTAACCATTGCCCCGCCTGCCGAGGATTTAAACCTGCGCCCTGGCACCAAGATGTTGCGCCACCGCCCGGTGGTGGTGGGCACGGGGCCGGCGGGGCTCTTCGCCGGGTTGCTGCTGGCCCAATACGGTTACCGGCCGCTACTGTTGGAGCGGGGCGCCGATGTGGACGCCCGAACCGAAAAGGTGCAGCTTTTCTGGCAGACCGGCCGTCTGGATCCGGAACGCAACGTGCAGTTCGGTGAGGGCGGGGCGGGTACTTTTTCCGATGGTAAACTGACCACTTTAATCCGCGACCCGCGATGCCGCCTGGTAATTGAGGAAATGTTCCAGGCCGGTGCGCCCGAGGAAATAACCTACTCTCATAAACCCCACGTAGGCACCGATGTACTTAGAACAGTGGTTAAAAATATCCGGCGTAAAATTGAGGATCTGGGTGCAGAGGTGTGGTTTAACCACCGGCTGACGGATATAAATGTGACTGACGGGCGCTTAAACGGTATCGTGGTTAACGATCATATAAAGTTGGAGACCGACGTTTTGGTGCTGGCCATCGGGCACAGCGCCCGGGATACCTTTGCCATGCTGCACCACCGGGGAGTGCCCATGAACCAAAAGCCTTTTTCGGTGGGCTTGCGGGTTGAACACCCCCAGGAACTGATCAACAGGGCCCAGTACAAACATTTTGCCGGGCACCCCAGGCTGGGGCCGGCAGAGTACAAGCTTGCTTACCACTCACCAGGTGGCCGGTCAGCCTATACTTTTTGCATGTGCCCGGGAGGCACGGTGGTGGCGGCGACCTCCGAGGAAGGCGGCGTTGTGGTCAACGGTATGAGTTACCAGGCCCGGGACGGGGTTAACGCCAACAGCGCTCTCTTGGTAGGCGTAAAACCGGGCGATTACGGCAGTGATCATCCCCTGGCGGGAGTAGAATTCCAGCGCCGCTGGGAGCAAGAAGCCTTCGCTCTGGGTGGCGGCAATTACGCGGCTCCCGTCCAACTAGTGGGGGATTTCCTGGCCGGCAGGCCGTCCACCGGGCCGGGCTCGGTGATCCCCACCTACACCGGTCAGGTGGTCTATACCACCTTGGATAGCTGCCTGCCCGACTACGTTATCAATACCCTGCGGGAAGCCTTTGTGCAATTTAATCATAAACTCAAAGGATTCGCCATGCCCGAAGCGGTACTTACCGGCGTGGAAACCCGTAGTTCTTCCCCGGTACGCATACTGCGGGGCGAGGACTGCCAGTCAGATGTAACCGGTCTGTTCCCCGCCGGCGAAGGGGCCGGCTATGCCGGCGGCATCATGTCCTCGGCAGCCGACGGCCTCCGCGCAGCCGAACAAATAATCAGGGGGTCAGGCCTAAACTAACTATACTAACTATATCTTTTAAATATATGGATTAATGGATTATGGGATAAATTATAAATGAGGTTTCTAAACAGGATGTGTGCGCTATGAACAACCAAAACCAAAACCATAAACCCGTTGATGTGGCAGTGGTGGGTGGCGGAGCCGCCGGGCTTACCGCAGCCATCGCCGCTGCTTCCGTGGGCGCCAGGGTAACGGTGCTGGAGCGGCTGGACCGAGTGGGCAAGAAAATATTGGCCACCGGCAACGGCCGTTGCAATTTAAGTAATACAGACCTGGATATCGAGCATTATCATGGTTCCAATCCCCGTTTTGCTTACAGCGCGCTGAGCCGGTTCGACTTTTACCGCACCATGTCTTTTTTTGAAGCACTGGGCATAGCTTGGAAAGTGGAAGAAGGCGGCAAGGTTTTTCCCATGTCCGACCAGGCCTCCAGCGTGTTGGATGTTTTGCGTTACGAGGTGGAAGCCCGGGATATCGAGGTGCTGTGTGAAGCCGGCGTGAGCAAAATTACCGGCCGGGACGGGGAATTCATCCTGCAACTTGCCGGCGGCAAGCAAGTTAAGGCTCACCGGGTGATCATCGCCACCGGAGGGCGGGCAGCCCCAAACCTGGGTTCTGACGGTAGCGGCTACGATCTAGCCCGGCAACTGGGCCACAGTATAGTGGAACCATACCCCGCCTTGGTGCAGCTAAAGCTGGCCGCCGGCTTCTTAAAAAGCATATCCGGGGTCAAGTTTGTCGGTAACGCCGAAGTATGGGTAGATGGTCGTCCCATTGAACAGGCCGCCGGAGAAATACTATTTACCGATTATGGTATATCCGGCCCGCCGATACTGGCGCTTAGCCGCACTGCCAATGCGCACCTGCGCGGCGGCAGCGTGATTTTAAAAGTAAACCTAATCAGCGCCATGTCCCGGGATGAACTGCAGCAACTTCTGACCCGGCGTCTGGAGACCCAGCCCACTAAGACCCTGGAATTCAGCTTTGTGGGTTTAATCAACAAGCGCCTGATACCGGTGCTGCTTAAAGAGGCCGGTATTACAGACCCGCGCAAAGCCGTGGGACACGTTACCAACGCGGAAAAAGAGGCTATCGTCAATATTTTACAGGACTGGCGCTTTGAGGTTACCGGAACCAGGGCTTGGCCATCAGCCCAGGTGACCGCCGGCGGGGTGGATGTGGCGGAGGTGGACCAAAAAACTATGGCCTCCAAACTGGTTCCCGGTCTTTACATAGCCGGTGAATTACTGGATATTGATGGTGACTGCGGAGGTTATAATTTGCAATGGGCCTGGTCTTCCGGTTTTGTGGCCGGAGAAAGCGCAGCGCTGAACATATAAAAATAAATTATTAACAAGGTTAATTAAACTAAACATAGAAAAAAGTAGATAAGTTTTTTTAGGGGCTGTGCCAAATAAGGGGAGGGAAAAATATGTCCGGTTGCGGAGAATGCTCATCCTGCAGCGGCAGTGACAAAGCACAGGAGTATAGAAACAAGGCCGGCCAGTCGGCGGTAAAATGCACTCTGTGTGAACATGAAATTGTTTTTGATAAACTGCCCAAGAGCTGTAAGGTAAAGTGTGACCAGTGCGGCACTATTGTGCACGTTATCCCGTTGTTGTTAAACTAGATTAGCGCTGGCTTTTAAACAGCCAGAAGAAAATCCCACTAAAAATGTATAAAGGGGGATTATCGGTGGAAAAATGGCTTTGCGAAGTTTGCGGGTACGTTTACGATCCGGCTGTGGGTGCGGAAGAAGTGCCCCCGGGGACACCGTTTGAAGATTTACCTGACGATTGGGTGTGCCCGGAATGCTACGCTGAAAAAGACCGCTTCAGCTTGGAAGCATTAAACCGGGATAAGGGTGTTAAAAGGAAGTAAAAAGCAGCTATTTTGCTGGGACAGTTTCATGTCATTTTGAACGAAGTGAAAAATCTAGACCCTTCGCTAGCGCTCAGGATGACAACGCGATAGTCTATTTCCAAGGGTTATGTCATTCTGAACGAAGTGAAGAATCTTAAGCTCCTTCGCTAGCGCTCAGGATGAGCACTTAGTAAAAATATATATTTATGAATAGGGAGTTGTTAAGCATGGCAACACAAAAAGTAGTAGTTAACACAGCCAAGGGCGACATTGAACTGGAGCTGCATCCGGAGAAAATGCCCATTACAGTGGAAAACTTTTTAAAGCTCACTGACTCCGGCTTTTACGACGGTCTGACCTTTCACCGGGTAGAAGACTGGGTGGTACAGGGCGGTGACCCCAAGGGCAACGGTACCGGAGGCCCTGGCTGGAATATCAAGCTGGAGACACACCCGGAACTGAAGAACGTGCGCGGTGCATTGGCTATGGCCCGGTCTGCCAACCCCGACTCGGCAGGTTCACAGTTTTATATTCTGACCACCGACGCGTCCTGGCTGGACGGGCAGTACGCAGTATTTGGTATGGTTACCTCAGGCATGGACGTGGTTGACAAGTTGGAGATTGGCGATAAAATCAATTCCGTCAAGCGTGCTTAGCCAGGCCTGGATTTTAAGAAGCACGAGTTAATCATTAGTAACGTGATGCTAATATAGCTTATAAAATTTTTTACCTTAAAAAATTTGCAATAAAGACAAATCTATGATATTATCTAGCCGTACGTTAAAGAGTTGGAAAAACCCAGATTTATCTTCGACCTTTCAAAGGAAAGGGGACACACTTCTTTTTAGTGAAAGGGGACATACCTCCTACGGAGGATTGGCCCCAAATGGAGAATGTCCCTAATTAACGCAAGATTGGTTTCGGAAGGTGTTTGAAGGTGCTCCGCTTTTTAATGAAAAAAAACTCGGGGAGGCCACATATTTAAATGACTGGTACTGTAAAATGGTTTAACGCGGACAAAGGTTTTGGTTTTATTGAGCAGGAAACCGGTGGCGATGTATTCGTACATTTTTCCGCCATCCAAACTGAAGGTTTTAAGACCCTGGAAGAAGGACAAAGAGTTGAGTTCGACGTAGTCGAAGGAAACCGCGGTCCCCAGGCTGCAAACGTTGTAAAACTGTAAAACTAAAACAGACAACCAACCGAGGATGCCGTTAATAACGGCATCCTTTTTGCGTCGTCTGGGTTCAATATAGCTTGTATGCTTGTATAGTCTACTTGCGAAATTGTGTCAAATATGTTATTATAGGATTAATTAACCAGACAACCTAATAATAATAATAAAGTTGTTGCAAGTGAGCAGGAGGTGATTATCAATGGAAGAACGGGAAGCGCTAGTGATGCATAAGGAGCAAACAAGCCTTGGTACAGTAACCATTGCTGAAGAGGTGGTGCGTATTATAGCCGGTTTGGCTGCCACTAACGTTCAGGGAGTGGCCGATATGAGCGGTGGCATTGCTGGTGGTATCGTCGAAAGATTAGGACGTCGGAACCTTTCCAAAGGCGTAAAGGTGGAAGTAGGCGAGAAAGAAGCTGCGGTGGACATTTATGTTATAGTTGAATTCGGCGCGCGTATTCCGGAATTAGCGGCTAGTATTCAAAAGGCCGTCAAGGGAGCAGTTGAAGAAATGACTGGCCTTAATGTGGTGGAAACCAATGTTAATATTCAAGGAGTTGCCTTTGAAGAAGAGCCCAGTGCCAATGTGGACAGGGTGAAGTAACCATTGCAGTAGATTAAAATTTAAACACGATGTATAAGGCCCGGCTATAAAGCCGGGTTTGTTATGTTAGCGGATGTTATAGATTTATTAATAAACCCTTAAATTGATTCTGCAAGTGGGTTAAAGAAATTGTCATTTTAACCTGGATTGCTTGAGACGGGCCAGCAGCAGGTACATGTTGGGTACCACTACCAGCGTCAGTACGGTGGAGAACACCAGGCCGCCGATGATGCACATGGCCATCGGACGCCACAGACTGCCGCCCATAATGGCCATAGGTGCCAGGCCACCAACGGCAGTGGTGGATGTAAGTAGAATGGGGCGCAGGCGTACCTGCCCGGCCTCACGGATGGCCTCAGGCAGCGGCCGGCCGCGCTTAAGGCCCCCTTCAATAAAGTCTATCAGTACGATGCCGTTACGCACCACTATACCAGACAGGCTGGCGATACCCAGAATGGCCATAAAACCAACCGGGGTGCCGGTGAAAAACAGCGCCAGTATGGCACCGCAAAAGGCCAGGTAGACCGACAGCAGGATGATAGCGGGCTTGGTCAGTGAATAAAACTGGATGGCTATAATCAGGAAAATTAAAAAGAGCACCAGGATGGAAAGCTTACCGATACTGGTAAAGGCTTCGTCTCGATCTTCGGTTTCCCCGCCGTATTCCACCCGGTAACCAGACGGCAATGGCAGGGCGCTGATTTCCGCTGCCGATGAATTAATGATATCGCTGGCCAGGGCTTTGTCGGTGTAAGCCCGCACGGTGATAATCCGTTCTAAGTTGTGCCTGTTGATATCCCCGGATGTCCATCCCGCCTCCACAGCAGCTACCTGGGTCAGGGGAAGTACGGCGCCGGTGTTTCTGGACGGCACCCATAGGGAAGAGATGCCCGCCAGGGTTGACTCGCTGCCGGCCCGTAGCACTATGGGGAACAGGTCATTGCCCTCGCGGTAGGAGCTAATCTCCAGCCCATCCACCGCCATGCGCACCGAGCGGGCGATGTCCTCCTCCGATACGCCCCAGCGGGTGGTAAGCTCGGGTGACGAGTTAACCCGCATAGAATAATAATCCAACCCCATATCGTCATGCACGTTCATAGCACCGGGGGTGCGGTTTAAGATATCCGCTACCTGTCCCCCCAGGTGGCGTAGTTGCCCAATGTCAGCACCATGTATCCGGACAGCCACCGGGGCACCCACGGGCGGCCCTTGTTCAAGTTCGCGTACCGTGACCCTGGTGCCGGGGAACTGGCCGGGCAGCTCGTTTCTAAGCTCGCCTACCAGTTGTCTGGTGGTGTCGCGGCCCTTTGCTCCGGTAACGACTAACACTTGGGCAATGGTTTCCCCGCGCCCGCCCGGAATTTCATTGTAATAGAACTTGGGAATCTGTCGGCCGATGTATGTAACAACGTTATAGACACCTTGTTTTTGGGCTACTAGATCAGCAGTATCACGGGCCACCATTGCCGTCTCGTCGAGGCTGCAGCCCCGGGGGGTCTCAATATCAATTAGAAACTCCGACCGCTCGGCCATTGGGAAAAATTGCACCCCCATGAAAGGAAGCAAAGCCAGGGCTGCGGCACTCAGAAGAAGGGCTGTTGCTACGGTCAGCACCGGACGCTTCAGGGTAACTGCCAGTTTTTCCCCGTACCAGCGGCCCAATCTGTCCAGTGCGGGGCCAAGCAGGCCGTCGCTGGGCCGGGTCTCAGCTATAGCCTGGGGCTTCACCGACCAGTAGCGCAGTATGGGCACCAGCCACAGGGAGACCACCATCGAAGCCAGCATGGTTACCGATACCACCAGGGGCAGGGCACGAACGAACTCACCGATGTCGCCCCGGAGCAGGGCCAGGGGGATAAATGATGAAACCGTGGCCACGGTGGCGGTAAGGATGGGAACAGCCACTTCACTGGTGCCCTCAAGGGCTGCCGAATACCGGTCGGCACCCAGGGCCAAGTGGCGCTCGATATTATCGTTCACTACGATAGCATCGTCCACCAGAATGCCCAGAGCTATTATCAGGGCAGCAATGGTAATCTGGTGTATATCCATGCCGGCCCCGGCCAGGAACGCAAAGCCCACGGCCATAGAAGTAGGTATGGCCAGAGCCACCATGACCGCTGTGCGCCAGTGCAGCCCTAAAAGGCAAACCAGCAGTACCACCGCCATGCCGATAACAAATTCCCTGCCCAATTCGCTAAACTTATCGCTGACGCTTTCCGACTGGTTAAATGCCACCACCAGTTCCACCTCCGGGGGCAGGTCATCCTGCAATTCCCGGATGCGCAGGTTAACGGCCTTCTCTACATTAAATATCGATTGGCCTTCCTTTACATAAATGGCTAGGGCAACGCCCGGCCGGCCGTTGGTTTCCACCAGGGCCTCGGTGCGGGCTTGGGATCGGGTAACCCCGGCCACGTCGCCGACCCGCACCGCTGCGCCGCCGGGCGGGCGGTAAATGACGGTATCCTCTATTTCGCTCAGGGAACGGTACTCGCCGGATGATTCCACCAGCAGGCCCATTTGCCCTTCCCGAACGATCCCGCCCGGAATACTGACGTTTCTCTTCTGGAGCGCGTCGGCCAGATGAAGCCAGCTTAAATGCCGGGCGGCCAGAGCGGCGGAATTAAAGGTCACTTGTATTTGCTCCTCGGGCAAACCCACCAACTCAACTCTCTCAATCCCCGGTACCTGCTTAATGGCGTCTTGCCACTGTTCGGCGGTTTCTCTCAGTGCCGTTGCCGGTTTATCCGGCGGCACCAACAGGTGTAGCAGCATGGTGCAGGTACGGTTTAATTCGTCATCTACTTTTGGTTCCCCGGCCCCGGCCGGCAGCAATGGCCGGGTCTCGTCTACCTTCCGTCGCAGTGCGTCCCAGCCCTTTTCCCGCTCGGCGTTACCGGCCAGTTCCACGTAAATAATGGATACCCCGTTGGATGAAGTGGATATGATATCCTGCACTTCTTTCATTTCATCAATCTTTTCTTCCAGGGGCGCTGTAACCAGCGCTTCCACCTGTTCCGGTGTGGCACCAGGGTAGGTGGTAATTACCTGGGCGGTATAAATTTTAAACTGGGGATCCTCATAGCGGGGCATGGCAAAGAAACCGGCCACGCCGGCAGCAATTAGAATGATAAAAATAACCAGGGTGATTTTACGGTATTTTAAACCCGCTTCAATGGGGCCCATTTTCTTTCACCTCGACCCTGGCACCGTCTTTTAGGTCACCGGGCATCATCACCAGCACCAGGTCACCCGCTTCAAGCCCTTGGGTTACCTGGATTCGGTCGCCCGATACCGGGCCCAGTGCAACCGGGAGTTGCTTGACCGTGCCGTCCCCGGGTTGGTAAACAAAAACGTATTTTAATGCTTCGCCGCGGCTGACTACCGACTTAAACGGCACCCACAGGGCCGGTGCGGTTACAACCTGCCGCTCCACATTGACCACCTGGCCAGGGCGTAAATTCCGGTCTGCGTTGGCCAGCTTCAGCACCACTTCAAAGGAACCGGTATATCCTTCCGCCCCGGGACTGATGCTGTGCACAACAGCTTTTTGGCCACTATTGTCTCCGTTGGTTTCGGCAACGGGGCCGGCGCCGACCAGCACCTCGGCGCCCACAGGCCAACTGCTTGTATCTCCGGCGGCGGCAGTTATCGATATTTTCACCGGATCCAATTGCCCCAGCAATATTACCGGGGTGCCCGCAGCCACCATTTCCCCTTTTTCGCCCAACCGCTTCAATACTTCACCGGCAAAGGGTGCTTGCAGGGAACTGTGGTTCACGGCCAGCTCCGCTTGGTCCAGCGCGCTTTGGGCCTGACCGGCCCGGGCCAGGGCGGCCCGGTTGGCAAACCGCGCATCCTCCAGGTTCTTTTCCGGTACGGCGCCTGCTGCAAACAGCTGTTCAACTCGCTGCAGATCGGCCTGGGTGCGTTCTACTTCTACCCGGGTCAGTTCCAGTTGGTGACTGGCTGATTCAGCCTGCGCCTGATAGTCGGCATTATCCAGTACAGCTAGTACCGCACCCTGGGCTACAGCGACGCCCTCGGCGGTAGGGCCCTGCAAAATTTGCCCAGGCACCTGGAATGATAATTTAGCTTCCTGCCAGGGTTTTACCAGGCCGGTGGTCACGATGTTGCGATGGGCTTCGGAAGGCTTGGCTTCCTCCACATTTACCACTGGCAAAGGAGTTGCCTGGGGTGCAGGCGGTTTAGTGCAGCCCGACAGCAGCAGGGCCAGACAGAAGATTAGCCCGGTTAGTAACCGGTACGTGTCGCTCTTGTCCACGCGGCGGGTATTATTAATCGCCCTTTTAGTTCCACAGCGTAACGCTGGTATCACTCGCTGTCCCTCCCGGTTCCCAAGCTTGTGACCACAAGGTTCTGAAGCATTTTAGTAAATGTTTTATATATCCCTTCGATATCCGTGTCCGGTTTGAAAAGGGACTGCAAGGCCAAGCCGTGCAGCACAGCCAAGATAATACGGCTTAAGTGCTCCAGGGAAATTTCCGGTTCGCGCCCGTAAACATCTGCAATCTGACGGCAGCTTTTATTAATCACGTGCAGGATTAAATCGTGCACCTTGTTGAATTCACCCGCCGCTCTGTCATTATGCAGCCCCAGGGCCACTACGTTAAAAAAAAGATGGTGAAATTCCCTATCCTCGCCGTATGTGCGCAGTGTTGCTTCAAACACCGTGTTAATTTTGGACAGCGGGTCGCCGGTGCTATCCCAGGCCGTCTCTACCTTGGCCAGGTGTTCCTCCAGGGAAGTGCGGATAATCGCGGCAAAAAGCTCATCCTTGGAGTTGAAGTGGTAGTACACCGTTCCCTGGGTTACCCCGGCGGCGCTAGCCACGTCTTTGAGCGTGGTGTTGGCCATGCCGTTTTTTTGTATGCACAACCTGGCTGCTTTAATGATATCCAGGGGGTCAATGTTAGCTATTTTGGCCATCTTAAATCACTCCCAGTTAGTTGGCTGACTAACCAAATTTTAAAGAACAGACCTAAATATGTCAACGGTTTTGCTCTGAACTTATTCTACGTATTTTTAACCAGATAGCATATTAAAAGGAAAACGGTAAATAAATGTTTAATACCTATTAAACGTATGTTAACCAAGACGTTATTTTTTTGTGTTAGGCCCGTTAGGCTGTCCGGCAGAAGGTCGGCGATACTTAATTCAGGAGGGTTTAAAATGCAATACCGGATTTTGGGCCGCACCGGCCTTAGGGTTTCAGTGGTGGGATTTGGCGGAATTCCTATCATGCGTATTTCAGAATCTGAGTCTGCTGTAGTAATTAACCGGGCACTGGAACTGGGCATCAATTTCTTTGACACTGCCAGGGCGTATACTGACAGTGAGGCCAAGCTTGGAGCGGTGCTGGGCAAGCGAAGAGACCAGGTGATTATCGCTACCAAGACCATGTCTAGGACGGCTGAAGGTATGGCTGCCGATATTAAAAAAAGCCTGGAAACAATGGCCCTTGATTACATCGACCTGTACCAGTTGCATAACTTAAAGGACAGGGATGAATTCATCCAGGCCTTTGGCCCCGGCGGCGCGCTGGAAGCGCTAAAACAGGCCCAAAAGGCAGGGCTAGTCAGGCATATCGGTATCACCGGACACATCAGGAGTTTTTTGGTGGAGGCACTTAAAACCGGCGTAATGGAGACGGTACAGTTTCCCTTTAACGCCGTAGAAGCCGCCGGTGCTGATGAACTGCTTGACTTGGCTGCTGCTACGGGAACCGGGGTGATTGTCATGAAACCGCTGGCCGGTGGTTCCATTAGGGATACCGGGCCAGCCCTGCGGTTCATCCTGGAGCACCCTGTAAGCACAGTTATTCCCGGCATGGACGCACCGGGACAGGTGGATCAAAACGCTGCCGTTGGGGCGGACTTGCGCCCCCTGACCGACACTGAAAGAAAGTCGCTGGAAGAAATGGCTGCCAAGCTGGGCACAACTTTCTGCCGGCGTTGCGAGTATTGCCAGCCCTGCCCCCAGGGAGTGGATATCGCCTCGGTGTTCCTGCTGGACGGATATTTCACCAGGTACGAACTGCAGGACTGGGCCAGGGAGCGTTACCAGGGCATGAAAGTAACGGCGCAGGAGTGCGTGGAGTGCGGCGAATGTGAGGAAAAGTGCCCCTACAACCTGCCCATCAGAGCCATGCTGGCCGAGGCCAAAACCCGGTTAGGCTAAACATAACAGCTATTAATGATCAACTTTAGCAACATATCCGACAAGGAGGTTGGAAATTGAAACTTGATGAAATTATAAGAGGCCGGCGCAGCGTGCGCGCCTACGAGGATCGTCCTGTACCTGAAGAGGTGGTGAGGGAACTAATTGACCTGGGCATTCACGCGCCCTCGGCATCACGGATGCAGCCCTGGTCCTTCGTGGTAATCGAGGACAAGGAATTAATGCGGGAATGGTCTGACCGGGCCAAGGAACAGCTGCTGGGGCAAATGGAGCAAATCCCTTATTTAAAGCAATACCAGGCCTTGATGGAAAACAAGGAATTCAATATTTTCTACGGCGCTCCCTGCCTGGTACTGATTTATGGCAACACCGTTTCCCCCAGTCACGTGAACGACTGCACCCTGGCGGCCCAAAATATTATGCTGGCTGCTTATGAGAAAGGGCTGGGCAGTTGCTGGGTGGGCTTCGCCATGCAAACCGGCAATGCGCCGGAATTAAAGCAAAAATTAGGCGTGCCTGAAAAATACCGGTTGGTGGCTCCACTGCTTTTGGGTTACCCTAGAGGCGAGTGGCCATACGTGCCGCGCAACGAACCTATTATTTTTAGCTGGCAAAAATAATTTTTCCCTTTCCTCCCGTAAACAGCAGTAATTGATGTAATTAAACACGCAAAAAAGGTAATACTCTAATTAGGTGTTCAAAACAAAGCTCGTTAGACAAAAAGGTAAGGCAACTTAATGCATTTGTGTAACGCGCTGACTCTTTGAACAGCTGATAAGAAATATTAGTACAGGAGGAAAATAATTTTGCAAGGTACAGTAAAGTGGTTCAACAACAATAAGGGCTACGGGTTTATCGAAAGTGAAGCTGGTTCCGATGTCTTTGTCCATTTCTCAGCCATTCAGAACCCCGGTTTCAAGTCCCTTAACGAAGGCCAAAGGGTACAGTTCGAAATCACCGAAGGCCCTAGAGGTCAGCAGGCATCCAACGTCGAGTTAATGTAACAGGGAATTAGAATACCCGTGAGCAATTGCGCTCACGGGTTTTTCATTTTTCATACTTAATCATAAAAAATGGACTTAAGAAAACCTTAAACTTTTGGCAAAGGTATTTTAAGATCTTCTGTTTATAATGCGACTATGGTCAAAATCCAAACCATATAATAACAGGCAGGAACATAAACGATGATTTACACAACCACACCATTCAATGAACAGTTTTGAGGAGGGAATTATATGAAACCGGTAGAGATTAAACCCGGTGTTTACTGGGTAGGGGCCATTGACTGGAACCTGAGGTATTTTCATGGTTACTTGACACCTCGCGGTACCACTTATAATGCTTACTTAATCATCGATGACAAAATAACCCTGGTGGATACGGTGAAGCATTACCTATATGACGAAATGCTCAGCCGAATTAAAGAAGTGGTTGACCCGGCCCAAATCGACTACATGATTGTCAATCATGTGGAGATGGATCACTCCGGCAGCGTGCCCAAACTCATGGAACTAATGCCCAAAGCCAAGGTTGTCACCTCGCCCCAGGGTAAAAAGGGTCTGCTGCGCTATTTTAAAAAGGAATGGGACTTTATGGTGGTCAATTCCGGCGAGCAGCTAAACATCGGTGCCAGGACACTTAACTTTGTGCATGTACCCATGGTTCACTGGCCGGATTCAATGGTTACATATATTCCCGAGGATAAGCTGCTGCTGCCCAATGACGCCTTCGGCCAGCATATCGGCAGCGCGGCGCGTTTCGACGACCAGGTGGGCTGGGACATCATCCACGAAGAGGCCGCCAAGTACTATGCCAACATCGTGTTGCCTTACGGAGACAACGTACTCAAAGCCCTGGACGTCGTTTCCCAGCTGGACATCGACATGGTGGGGCCCAGCCACGGTGTCATCTGGCGTTCCTACCTGGATAAAATAGTGCCGGTATACCGCAAGTGGGCCGGTAACGAAACCGAGCCCAAAGCAGTGATTGTGTATGATACCATGTGGGATTCCACCACGCGTATGTCCTTGGCACTACAGGCCGGGCTGGAAGATGCCGGTGTGCCGGTTACCATGCGGTTCCTGCAGACCAACCACATGTCCGAAATCATGACCGACCTGCTGACCTCCCGGGCGGTACTGGTAGGTTCGCCCACCCTGAACAACGGTATGCTGCCCAGTGTCAGCGGTTTTCTTACCTACATCAAGGGTCTGCGGCCCAAGAAACGCATCGGCCTGGCTTTTGGCTCTTACGGCTGGGGCGGCCAGGGGGCCAAGGAAGTGGCGGCCATTTTAAAAGGTATGGATTGGGAGATGCCGGTGGATTTCATTAACATGCAGTATCTGCCCGACGACCAGGAACTGGACGGCGTTCGGGAAGCAGGTCGAAAACTGGGTGCTGCTATCCTGAACACTTAATGATTGAATAGCATCTGTCGTTGGAAAAATATATGAAGAATGGTTGCGAAGTGCTGACTTTTTAATCAAAAGTGGTTAATATTAACTAAAAGAAACGGGAGGTTGGAATAATGACCCAGTTAATGCAAGTATACAAGTGCGGCATTTGTGGCAATATCGTCGAGGTAATTCACACCGGTCAAGGAGAATTGGTTTGCTGTGGCAAGCCTATGAACCTGGTGATTGAAAACACCGTGGACGCCGCCAAGGAAAAACATGTGCCGGTGATTGAAAAGAATGGCGACAGCGTCAAGGTATCCGTGGGCAGCGTATCGCACCCGATGGAGGAAAAGCATTACATTGAGTGGATTGAGCTCATTGTGGACGGCAAATCCTACCGCAAGTTCCTGAACCCCGGCGAATTCCCGGTGGCCGAGTTCTGCGTCCCCGATGGCAACGAAATTCAGGCCCGGGAATACTGCAACCTGCACGGTGCCTGGAAGGCAAAGCTGTAAACGCTTTATCATTAGCAAGTATGTGAGAGTCCGCAGGAATACCTGCGGTTCTTTTTTTTTGGATTTTGCCTAGATAAAAATTTTATTGTATTTATTCTAAAAAAATTTTTCTTAACTAAATTGCTATTGGTGAAGTGTTTAAAAAAGGGGGTTTAGTGATGAAAGCACTTAAATTAATAGCTGCACTGGTTATAAGCATTTTTGTCATGAGTGCTACTCCGGCACATGCTGAAACAGCAGTAGTTGTTGAAAAGGCAAACGGTTATGATTACTTAAAAACAATAATGGACCAGTATCACGACGTATTTTATGTATACCAGGATTATAACACGGCGGGAAACCACTTTCTCCAGCGGGCGAAGCTCAGCAGCAGTGGTAATCAAGATGCCGTGCCGGATATGCTCGAAGCGTATTGCCAAAATCCTTATTTGGGCAACAGTTGTATCAAATGCGTATTCCAATCCAAACGGGATAACTGGGGCGGTTGGTACTTTACTAACGGAGTGCTGCAGGGTAAAGAAACAGCGCCGAAAGATAACCACGGGGAATATAAGAATGCCGGCGTTGACCTGCGCGGGGCAGGCAGGCTTACTTTCTGGGTTCGGGGTGAAAAAGGTGGCGAGAGCGTTGAGTTTTTCTGTTTTGGTATAGGCAGGGACGCGGAAACAGGGGAGCCGGTAAAACCTTTCCCGGATTCTTCTTATAAAGTCGGAGGTTATGCAATTTTGTCGGATCAGTGGGAACAGTATTCAATTGACCTTGCCGGCTTGGACTTGCGTTACGTGCTGGGTGGGTTTGGCTGGGTAACCAACTCGTATGAAAATGATGGTGAAGATATAACCTTCTATCTGGATGAAATTAAATATGACTGCAAAAGGCCGAACGAACTGAGGTTTTTGAATAGTTTTGAAACTTGCCCCCTAGATTACGACTTTGATTTAACCACAAGGAACGCGGCCTTTACCTACGATAATGCCGTTGCGCTTATGGCCTTTTTGGCGAACGGCGACAATGCCAGGGCCAAATTGCTGGCGGACGCTTTTGTCTACGCGCAGCAGCATGACCGCTTCTTTAATGACGGCCGGTTGCGCAACGCATACCAGGGGGGAGATTTAATCCTGCCCCCGGGGTGGACCCCCTTTAATGAAGTTGGAACGGTGCGACTGCCGGGCTTTTACCAAATCCAAAGCGGTACATGGGAGGAAGATGAGTTCCAGGTAAGCACGCATACTGGAAACATGGCCTGGGTGATGCTGGCATTGATGGCTTATTACCAGGAAGCCGGTGGGGAGCAGTACCTGGCGGCGGCGCAAAGGCTTGGGGAGTGGATAGAAAGCAATTGCCGGGACGAGCGTGGTGCCGGTGGTTACACGGGAGGCTATACCGGTAACGACGAAAAAATGACTAAGTTAACATACAAATCCACCGAGCATAACATTGACCTTTATGCCGCGTTTGAACAACTTTATCTGCTAACCAGCCAAGCAGAGTGGCACAACCGGGCGAAACATGCCAGGAACTTTGTTCAGGCTATGTGGGATGATTCTGAAGGAAAGTTTTGGACTGGCACGGATAGCTACGGAGTTGCAATTAACAAAAAAGTGATTCCGCTGGATATCCAGGCCTGGGCTGTTTTATCGCTGCGGGATGCTAAATATTTCAAGGCTATTGATTATGCCGAAAAGAACTTGCGGGTGGGTAAAGGCTTTGATTATAACGAAGACCGTGACGGCGTATGGTATGAGGGTACGGCACAGATGGCAGCGGCTTACAAATTTACAGGGCGGGAAGCCAAGAGGAATGCATTGTTGAATATGTTGAGCGTAGCCCAGCTCAAATCAGGTGGAATTTACGCTGCCGACAGGAATTACCTGACCACTGGTTTCATTCAGCCCGACGGTAAAAACCTGGTCTTCATGCGGTGGCCGCATGTGGCCGCCACGGCATGGGCGGTGCTTGCTGAAAAAGGGATCAACCCTTTCTGGTACTCTGCTAATTAATGCTTACCGGATGCTAATAACTTGAGGGTCTGGCCCCTAAGACGGTTTTTTCATAATTGATTTCATCCATGGTGCGAACTCCCAGGCGTCTTATTACCGTTAGCGGGGGGCACCAGCCCTGAAGGGAGTGTTGCAGCATAAAAAGTCCGGCTATTCCGCCCAAAGCGAACCATTTTTTGTTAACGGTAAATCCAAGTATCGTGCTAAGAATCATCATAGCGGCAAAGTTGGTTTCTAAGACTCTTTCGGTATCCCACTCTCGTTCTAGACTGTTTATCCGCCGGGCAATTTGCTCCTTTTCGGCGTTTATGTAAAAGTTGATATTAGATTTCGTTTTACGGTCAATCTCCCGGTTTACTCTGGGAGAGGTATTAATGCGTGCCTTGGTGGCAGTGGAGGGAAACCTGAATCCCATATTGTGTACCAACCCCTTTCGTCAAACTGTTTTAACACTAGTAAAGAAAATACCTTACCATGCGGCAAGGTATAATGGTATTCTTTCCTATTTGCAATCTTTATGTTCGGGTTTTAGTAATTTTATTTTGTCTGCACCGCCGTCTCCAGCGTATCCCACATTTGTTCAGACAGCAAACCTAAACGCCACAGGGATATGCCACCAAGGTTGTAACGTTTAGCAATGCCTAGCTTGGCTGACAGACTTTCGACTGTTTCGCTGGGTATCGAGATGCCCAGACTCAATTTGGCCGGCGGGACAACCGCGGCGGCCATTTCCACCGCTTGGGTGACCAGGTTGATCGGTTCGGGTTTGGTGCCGTAGTCGTAGGCCATGATAATCACCCGGTCGGCGTGTTGGCCTAGAGCCTGGTAATCGTAACCCTTAAAGGAGCTATTGGGTGGATGCAGAGATAGGGATAAACTCTTACCCGCAGCATGTAGTTGTTTAGCCAACCGGCTCACGTATGAGTTGAAACTTTCCCGCACTGCTTCCAATTCGGCCCCGGTTTGGGAATAACCCAGCCCCTCGAAGTCCAGATTAACGCCTTCATATATCGTTGCCTCGGCTACAATGGCGCTGATGCTGTTTTGCACGGCGGGGTCACTGGTCAGCAGTTCTGTCAGGGTGCCGTCCCCGTCGGCTAGTTGCACCACCATTTCGGTCTTTAAGTGATGCTGTCCAGCGGCCTTTAGCACGTCTTCCCAGCCTTCGGGACGCTGCCAGTTCTGTTTGCTTTTGGTAAGCAGGTTACCCGCTTCGTCCAAACTATACCAACCCAGGGCCAGCTCGCTGACCAGGCCTGTTTTGCCTTGACCGGTGGCCGGGTACTGTACTCCGAACAGGTTGGTCCAGCTGCTGGTGCCCGGGTCGCCCAGAGCGTAAAAGCCGGTGATAAACATCTCCCGGGGCGGTGAGGTTATCTTTACCGAGCCGTCCCAGGCTACTTGGCAGTCAAAGGCCTCGCTAAAGAATCGGAGTGGGATCAGCGTCCTGCCCCCGGTAATCAGCGGTGGTGCGTCCAGGGTCACCGGGGCCTCGTTGCGGTAAGCGGTATGGCTGCCGATCTGCAGCTTAATTGATCTGTTGCCGTCGGTGGCACGCACTGTTTGGGCGGTGCCGTCCCAGGTAACATTTACGCCCAGGGCTTCGGCCAGGGCCCGAAAGGGCACCATAGTGCGCCCATCCTGGATTACCGGTGGGGTGTCCATAATTATAGGAAACCCGTCTATTAGTACGGGGATGGAACTGTTTTGTTCCTGGGCCAGGGCTGGATTTAAAATGCCTGCCAGCAGGATGGTAGCCATAGTTATTACCGTTAGCAGCAGCCGTTTCATGATGTCCTCCCAGATCGTGTAGTTGTTTGCATTTGTCGAACCACGGAATGTTTTCTCCACCGGAAACGGCAAATCCTGCCTGCGTAAGATCCGTCAATGCGGGGTTTGGTGTTATCGGAAGGATGCGTAGGAGCTTAATTCAAAGAGCGAGAGAGCCTGAGGAAAAGCGCCGGTGCTAGACTTTCGTGCCCGCAGGGCGCGAGTTCTCCGGCGCCTGAAGGTGAACGAGCTCGTTCAAGTATAATAGCGAGTTGCATCCTGGAGATAACATCAAACCCCTTACCACGACTTTTCAGGGGGGAGTATTTAATTGATGCAAATTTTACTTGACAAGGACTTTGGTTTGAATTATATTTGTATACAAATAATTAATATGCCATTAAAGGATGAAAGTCATGAACAAAGAAGTTGCACTGGACGGGCCAAACAAGTACATATGCTACAAATTGAGCAAGGTGATGCGCAAAGTGCAGCGCTATTACGAGGCTAGTCTGGTTCATTTTGAAATCACCCCGGTACAGTTTTACGTGCTCAGCGCCCTGTTGTCGAGCGACGGCATGAAATTCAAAGACCTGGCTAAAAGCGTGGGTATTGACGGTTCTACCCTGACCGGCATCCTGGATCGCATGGCCAGGGGCGGGTTCGTGGAGCGCAGGGACGACCCGGAAGATCGCCGCTCGCTGCTGATCTACCTGACCGAAAAATCAAAGGAAATGGGCCCGGATATGATGAAGTTGGCAGAAAAGCTGGATCGTGACATCAAGGAACAGTTTCCCGGCGCCGAGTTTGCCACTTTTATGAAAGTGCTTGATCAGTTGAGCGAAACAACGGATTAAATTTTTTTGCCTGGTTTATTGGTGTACGTATTATTAATAGGGCAATTATTATGGTGAAATAAAAATAAAATCTCGCAAATAGGGGGCTGCACTAATGGGACACATCATTAACGCCAAGGAAGAAGTATACCGCGCACTGGCGGAGCGCCTGAATAAAAACCCGGTGGGAGCGCCGGTAAACGAGTCGTTGATGGAAATTCTCCACCGCTTGTATTCCGTCGCCGAAGCCGAGGTGGGCAGCAAGTTTCCCCTGCTGCCGATGCCGCTGCGTAAAATCTCCGACGTCACCGGCATCGGGGAAAGCGAGTTGCAAGACACCCTGGAGGTCATGTGCCAGAAGGGGTTGGTTCTTGACATCCCCCGGCGGGACGGCACCTTGTTCATGCTGGCGCCTATGGTAGTGGGGTTTTTTGAGTATACCTTTATGCGGGTGCGGGAAGACCTGAACATGCGGGAAATGGCTGAACTGTTTGACCGGTATTTTTCCCACGATGAAGTGCGGAAAGAGTTTTTCGGGGCCGAAACTAAAATGTTCCAGACCCTGGTGTATGAAAGCCTGATTCCCGCGGTGGTGGAGACAGAGGTCTTAAATTACGAAAAAGCTTCCGAAATTATCAGGCAATCCGGCGGTGGTTCACTGGGCATGTGCTCTTGCCGGCACAAGGCCCAGCACTTGGGCAAGGCCTGCGACGCGCCGGTGGAGGACGTATGCACATCCCTGGGTAACGCCGCCAAATGGCTGGTTCACCGGGGTTTGGCCAAGCCTGCTTCGGTGGACGACCTGCTGCGAGTGCTGGACCGCACCGAAAAACTAGGTCTGGTGCACCTGGGCGACAACGTAATGCAAAACCCCACTTACATCTGCCATTGTTGCGGATGCTGCTGCCAGGTGCTGCGTTCTATTAAAGCCACCGGTGGCAAAGCGGTGCACCCCAGCAATTTCACTCCTGTCGTGGAAGTGGAAAACTGCGTGGGTTGCGGCACTTGCGCCGAAGCCTGTCATATAAATGCCATTACCATGCAAACAAGCGCCAACGGAGATGAAATCCCGGTCATCGACATGGAAAGATGTATCGGCTGTGGGGTATGCGCTGTAGCCTGCCCCAGCGAGGCGCTGAAGATGGATCGCCGCTCGGTGCTGCACGTGCCGCCGGCGAATAAGAAAGAGCAGTTTATGCGCATAGCGGCGGAAAAAGGCCGAATTAAAATGAAATAATTTAAAAATAAAAATAACCCGGAGCTCGTTGAACAGCCCCCTGTCAAGTAGACAGTGGAAATAATAAAAATCCTAGACATCAATCATTTTCGTATGGTTGGTGTCTTTTTTATGCTGCTGAACTGTTAAGGTATTGTCTGTATTCCAATGGGGTCATACCATTTAATCTCTTCTGATAGCGATGACAATTGTAATAATTTATGTACTCTATGACGGCTGCTTCCAGCTCTTCATAGGTGGCGAATTTATGGAGATAATACATTTCCGATTTTATCATTCCCCAGAATGACTCCATCGGCCCATTATCAATGCAACGGGCTACCCTAGACATGCTTTGGGTCATACCTGCCTCGTCTAGTTTCTTCTTAAACAGCTTACTTGTATATTGGAAACCACGGTCACTATGAAAGAGGGGTTTCGCTTCCGGATAAGTTAGATGGGCCAGGTCAAAGGTTCTAAAAACGAGTTCATTGTTGTTGGAGTGTCCAAGGACATAAGAAACAATACTTTTATCTGCCAAATCAAGGATTGCGCTCAAATAGGCTTTACGTTCAGTTCCATATTTCATTTCAGTCACGTCAGTCAG
>LADP01000003.1 GCA_000961575.1 Peptococcaceae bacterium BRH_c8a | reverse complement strand
TAAAACCATTCAACAATTTAGATGGGGTTTTTGTTGCGCTTAATCTTTGTATTGTACCATAAATCTAGAAATTGACCGGGCAGGAATTCATCAAAGTGAAAGAGAAAATCCAATTAAACAGAACTAATATGGAGGTTGTCATGAATTTTAAAAAAAACATTGAAGATATTTGTACTCGCTTAGATGGGGTAGACCTATTTGGCGTTGCACCAATAGAAAGGTTTTTAGATCTCCCAGAAAATAAAAGACCAACTAATTTACTTCCTGATGCGGATCCGTTATCGTCTTAGCTTCCCAAGTATTTAAAATTCTTACAGATAAACTTTCAGTTTCAAACAAAGTAGGCGAAATCTCTTACCGGGATATCTATAATGCCCATAACGAAACTGTGATCAATGATTTAAGGCAAACAGGTTATCGTGTTGCCCGATACTTGACAAACAAGGGCTTTACTTCAATTAACTTAGGACAAGATCTAACTGATTACCGTACAATATCTTCAATTTTTTCTTTCAAATATGCAGCCGTTGCGGCAGGCCTCGGTGTCATTGGTAAAAATGGATTGCTTATTACCCCAATTTACGGACCTCGGATAAAATTAACCGCAGTAATCACTGAAGCACACATTGAGCCGGATGCAGTAAACGCGGAAGACCCCTGTCAGGACTGTAATATTTGCATAAAGGTGTGCCCCTCCGGGGCTTTAAAAGAACCAGAGCAAGACCAACGGGTAAACCACAACCGTTTTGTTTGTAATTCATATTATACGGCTAGCGGAGGGTGTGGACTTTGTATGAGCCGGTGCCCCCGTTAGGATTACAACGCATAATAAACATTCTACGCACTAAAGTTGCCCTATAACTTTGCTACAATTTTACTGACAGTTGAAGCGAGAATTATAGGATTTACTGACAGTGGCTTTAAGAATTTAAAAACGTAGTTCGGTTGTAATGGCAAATTCGTTTGGTTTTGCTTTACCGCTCACAGCTCTATGCGAAGCTTTGCATGGAGTTTTTCTATTTTCCTTGGCGATAAGTTCAAATGCAAATTTAAACAATGACTAAACGAACTGTCACGTTTCCACCCCTCGGGCGAACCAGAGCCCAGTGGGCAGGACATGGAGGTGACGAGTCGCATCAGCCGGGCGGGCAAGATCTTGGGCATCGAGGTGCTAGACCATGTGATCATCGGCGCGGGTGGTCGGTACGTGTCATTAAAGGAGAGGGGCGCTTTAGGCGGCGACGACGACGGTGTTTGACGGTATGGAAAAACGGTGCTCAGCTCCGCTGGCTGTGCACCAAAAGGCACGCTTGCGGCTTAATAGGTTATGTAGCCTTCGACTGGGAGTTGGGCCGATAACGCGAGGGGGTGCTGGCGGCCGAAAGGCTCGCGCCAACACCCATTTTTTTTGACAACGGCGGCATTGGGAACCACCTGATGCATCCTGGCAGGTCGTGGAAGAAATGGGAAACGCGAAAAAAGCAACTATTTTGAAATTGGCTGATTTTAGGAGAATTAGCGCGCGAGACAGGTGAAAAATTTCATATGCCCCAAAATGCCCAAAATAGGGCCTCGTCTTCCAGGCCAAAACCTTTTCCAATTGGTTTTGCCGTGGAAAACGGGCGTCCCGCCTCAAATGGCTAAATCAACCATTTCGCACAATGACATTTTTAGATGGCAAATGTAAGATTATTCTAGCACAACTGGGGTGGGGAATGTAGAAGGAAGAAGTGCAATTTAAAAGGTTATTGTTAGAAACACGTGCATCGGCAAACTGCTCTTTGACAACTGAATAACCATCTAATGCCCACCTACTAGAAAGGGTGATGTAAATTTGGCGGAGATCGATTCTTTAATTGCTCCCGGCGAAAGTTGCCGGGATGAGGTGTTGGACTTCTTCGGTACGCTGTATGGCGAACAGGCCCCCGGGTACCTTGTCATTTGGACCAAACAGGACAAGCGGAAAACCGTTTTTAATGCTATTGATCTGCAGGGTGCCGCTGCCTTTGCAGTGGCGGAATTCCCGAACAAGGATGTCTACTTCGGGGTTGGCCTCCAGGAGGCATTGCCCGAGAAGGGCAGAGGCAAGTCGGTCACAGTGGTGGCGATCCTGGGGCTGTGGTTCGATGTAGACATCGCGGGTCCAAACCACACTCATCTGGAATTACCCTTGGATGCGGAACAAGCCAGAAAAGTTTTGGGCTGGTTTCCGCTGCCTCCCACTCTGGTTATCTGGACGGGTGGGGGCCTGCACTGCTACTGGCTCTTCAGGAAACTGTGGGTGCTGGCAGGTGACGACGAGAGAAAAGCAGCGGCTGACCTGTCCAGGCGGTTCCAGCGGGCCATGATTGCAAAAGCAAAGGAGTACGGCTGGAAGCTGGACAACACCAGCGACCTGGCCAGGGTCCTGCGCATACCCGGCACGCTCAACCACAAGGGCGAAGTGCCAGCGTCCGTGGCCTACCTGGAATGCCACGCTAGTGAGGAAGAGTATTTCTATTGCCCGGAAGAAATTGACCGCCACCTGGGGCAGACAGTATCGGCGCGGATTGGCGTTGATGCACCTGCCTCCGGGGTTTATCCGCCAGCGAAGCTAGGTCTCATCGAAGAGGGGTGCGACTGGATGCACCACTGCCGCAAAGACGCCGAGACGCTACCGTACCAGGAGTGGTTCTTGATGCTCGGCGTTCTGGGCCGCTGCGAAGGCGGCCAGGAAATGGCCCACCTGTGGTCCAAGCCTTACCCGGGGTACAGCGTCGAAGAGACAAACGCAAAACTGGCCGAGGCACTGAGAGCGGGGCGGGTGACCTGCGGGTACGTCGAGGGTGACCTCGGCTTCGACGGTTGCGGCGTCTGCCCTAACAGGGGCAGGGTCAAGAGCCCGGCGGTGCTGGGCCTGCCCAGGCTAGCCGGAATAACGCTGGGCGGGGCGCGTGAGGCCGTGCAGACCGCCGTGGAGGGATTCAAGGCGGCGACCCGGGCGCGCCTTTCGAGGACGAGGCGCTGGCAGCACTGGTCTGGTTGGAGGTTCGGCACCCGGCCGAGTACCAGAGGCTGAGGCAAGTGCTGGACGAGGTCGGGGTGCCCAAACGAGACCTGAACAAGGCCATCAAGCGGGCGGGAGAGTTGGCGAGGCGCCTGGTTTTGCGATTTTCTTCCCGGGGACAGATCAAAATTTTTTTTCATGCTGCCGGTGGGCAAAAAAAGAGAATGTCAAGATGTTAGCAACAAGAAGAGAATGTTAAGAGGTGGGGACTGAGAAACCTGAGTGCGCTTGATGTGCAACTGAAAACACATGGGGGGCAAGGGAAGTGCACCTATGCACCTGTTTTTGCGATTTTCTTCCCCGGGCCCGGACAAAGATTTTTTCCCACGCTGCCGAGTGGACAAAAAAAATTGAGTGTTGGTCCCGAAGGAAAATCGCGGCAGCAGGCGCACCAGCTGCCTTTTTCGCCACAAACCCATGCCTGACAAAGGCTTGCTGCAGGGTGGCCAGCTGCACCCCAGCCGCCCCAGCCGCACTTTTGGGGCCGTCCCCAGTGGGGTTGATTTGGGGGCAACTCGGCCACGGCACCATCGACGAGGCGCCCAGTGCGATCCCACAAGCATATATTATATACCTGAAGACACCTAACAAAAGACGGGAGGGATGACCGTGCTGCTAGCCAACGTTATCGAAATGTACCGCGACCACATGCAGGGCATTGACCGCAGCCCGGAGACAATAGACATCTACACCAAAGACCTGCGCGCCTTCCAGCGCCACTTAGAGGAGAGCCAAAACGGGCCGGCCTACCTGGAGGACGTGACCACCGCCGACATCGAGGGTTTCCTGCGGATGCTGAAGGATGTGAAGAACTACGCCCCAAACAGCCGCAGTCGGAACCACTACACCATCCAGGCCTTCTACAAGTTCGCCTACAAGAAGGAGCTGGTGCCGCGCAACGTGGCGCTATCTGTGGAGCCCGTGCGCCTGCCGAAGAAGGAGCGCCAGCACCTGACCGAGCGCGAGGTGGCCCAACTGGCGGCCGAGATCGAGCACGACCTGGTCAGGCTGGTGGTCATGTTCCTGTACCACACCGGGCTACGGATCTCCGAGTGTCTGAAACTGACCCTGGCCGACGTGGACCTGGACGCCGGGGTGATCCGGGTACTGGCCGGCAAGGGCAACAAGGATCGCACCGTGCCCATCAGCGACAAGCTGCGGCCGCAGTTGGCCGACTACCGGGACAACTGGCGTGACGCCTATGGGTCGGACAGGTTCTTCGCCACCAAAAAGACTGGCCGGCTGTCGGCGGTGTACGTCAACCACACCATCGGCGAAGCAGTCCAGCGACTGGGCTGGGACAAGAAGGTATCGTGCCACATCATGCGCCACAGCTTTGCCTCGAATATAGTCAGGAAGAATGTGGGGCTGGTGCAGATCCAGAAGCTCTTGGGCCACAGCAGCCTGGCCGTGACTTCGGTGTACACGCACACCAACCTTGACCAACTGACCGACGCGGTGAACGCGCTGTGACTAAGAATGTATAGAAAGTTCCGCCCCAGGCTCGCTCGGGGTGGTACCAGTGGAAAAGCAAATAGGGAAGGGAGATGACGAAATGGCAATGCCGAAGGGCAAGGAGCCGATATACGACAAGAAAGTACAGCAGGTGCTGGATGGCCTAGCTGATGGGAAACCCAGGGACGAACTGGCGGGCGAGCTGGGCTACACCAACCCCAGGTCGCTAGACACGTACATGCGTCGGAAGCACTTCGCTTGGGACGCGGGAATGGGGAACTACGTGCCGGAGGCGGGCAGAGACTCTGGAACGCACTCACCCGCGCCGCTGACGCTGGCCCCGTCCAAGGCGGCAACGGTGGTGAAGATGTTCGACCGGGGTGATGCAGACGCCAAGTCGATTGCAGGTCAGCTGGGCTTTGCCGACCACCGGGAGTTGGCCGGGTACATGAAGGGCAAGGGCTACGCTTGGGACGCGGGCCGGATCAACTACGTCAAGCAGGCGGGTCGGGCTTCGGGTCCACCAAAAGCTGGCGTTGGGAATGAATGCCCCGTGGAAGAACGGTTTGCAAGCGAGACCGTGCAATCCGCCGGGGTGGTGCCGGGGGACATGGCCAGCTACCTGCCCTTGCTGCAGTTGTTGGAGCAAAACCGGGACCGACTGGTCGAGCTGCTGGCGACCGAGCGAAATGGGGAAATCCCCCGCTTCGCCGTGCCGGGAATCCCGGTGACCAAGTCGGTGCACATGATGAACAACTTGGACCAGATGGTTCGGGACTTCAGCCGGGAGAAGAACATCAGCCAGCGGGACCTGTTCGAGGTGGCGCTGATTGAGTTCTTTCGGCGCTACGGCTACGAGCGTGAGGTGGGGAACCTGCTGAGCCAGTCCTAGCAAAGCGGTCTGCCCCCGGCTGGCCCGGTCCGGGCTAAGCTGGGCGGCATCCACAACCCGGACCGGCAAAAGCTGGCGACATCACGCCGAGTTCCGAGAGGATGCCGCCATCCCTTGATGCCGTTGGCCGCTATCAAATTGCCAAATGGTTTCCTAATGGAAACCTAAGCTTGGATTTCCTGTTTTCCATTTTGTTTGGGTTTCCTTTCTTTGCAAAACGGTTGGTTCCATTCTGTTTTGGTTTCCAAATGGAAATGCCCCTCGAGCCGCGAACTGCTTGGGTCCCATGGGATTGTGGGTAGGAAAAAACTTGGAAATTTATGGTTGGGTTTGGCTTCACTCTGGTGGAACTGATGGTTGTTGTTATTATTGGTATTCTAGTGGCGATTGCTGTTCCGCTGTATAATGGTACACAAGCTACTGCTAGAACGAATGCTGATGCAGCCAATGTAAGGACAATTAACGGTGCTGTTGCACAGTTTGCTGCTGAAAATGATGTTGATTTTACAAACGTGGTAACTGCTGACATTGCTGCTGGAGGTAGACTTATTGGAACTTTTCTTCAGGAAGTACCAGAGGATCCTTGGAATGCGTCTCGTGCCTACACATTAACAGACGGTGTTGCTCAACCTTTAGGAGTGCCACCCGCACCCGAAGATTAGAAACCTCATGAATAAAACTAATATTGCCAGTCATCTAACTAGGAAGTTGATGGTGCCAGGCACCATCAACTTATTTTTGGATGAAGAACACGCCTCCTGCCTAATTGATGGCGGGGGGCGTTTCTTTGAAAATGGAACACCAGGGGGTGAATCAACATACCCACACACTTTGATTACATACAGAATTCCGCTAAACGTCTCCGGTTAACATCAAGCTTTAAAAACTGTGCTGGCTTTGCCCTGGTTGAATTGTTCACAGTGCTCATCATAATCGCTATACTTGTGGCGATAGCCGTACCGCTGTACAATTCGACGCAGCAGACCGCCAGAGACAGGGTGGACGAGGCCAACGTCAGGATATTAAACAGCGCCACCCTACAGTGGGTGCTGGCGGACAATGCCAACGACCCACGGGGCATGGAAACGGATGTACTGAAACCAGAAATTTTAGTATATCTTTCAGGGTGGCCTAATTCTCCAAACGAGAAAGAGTATAAACTTGACAAAGTGAAAGGTTTATGGATAGTTGAATAGAAGAGACGCACTTAAGACTGATGGTGCCAGGCACAAAACTTGTTAACCGCCATGATGTTCCATCACAAGCCACCAGCGAAAATTTATTTTACCGAACAGCTTCGAATGATACGGTGCCTCCAAGGAACCTTATCATTTTTTTTACGCCGAATTCTACCTACGCTGAAAGACAAAAGACATGGGGACAGGGACTTGTCTGGTAGAAAAGCCACAAGGATAAAAAGTGCCAGACACCAAATTTGTTAGCTTATAGCTGCAGAGCGGTGCTGGTAAATGATTGGCTTAAATGACACGTAACTTGAAAATGAAATGACGCCTGTAATATTATCTTCTCTCAAAAGGGAAGCTGTGATGCCAGGCCTGTCCCTGGACACTGGGGCCGCGCAAAGTTGGTAGTGTAACCGGCCTCTTGGAGTGGGAAAGAATTGAGGGTGTCAGACCATTTGGGGGTGAAACAACATACCAATACAATTTGATTACATAAAAAATTCCGCTAAACCTCTGCGGTTGACATCGAACTTCAGACGTCAATCTGGCTATGCACTGGTTGAATTGCTTACGGTGCTCATAATACATTTACCGGATCAACTTGCTGTTAGATTTCAACAGTAGGTATTATTTTGGGCCGGAAACCCGCGGGTCGAGTGCCGGGGTTATTTACAACGTGATTCAGAGGGGCAATAACAAAGAATACATATTTAACTGGGACAGTGCCAAACAATTGCTGCTGCGGGAAATTAAAAATAGGAAGGCTAGTACGGTTTTATTCTTTACGGTTACGTGTTTTGGGGCAACCACCACCACATGGTGCTTTAGGACAGCGACAACCTTCGCAACTGACGCAAAATAATGCGCAACGGAGTGCAAACGCAGCCCTCGATTCGTGCATGAGAATAGCACAGGCAACCAATAATTTTGGTCGACAACTCGGTGGGGGTGTCGGCCTCTTTTGCGTTTCTAGGCGCACATTTCGAAGGGAGTTGATTCCAATGCTGACCAAGGTAGGCGTGTTTATCATTCAGCACAAAAATAAAGTGTTGATCGTTGTATATTAGTGTAGTAATATTACTTCGAAAAATTAGTACAACTTTACAGGATGCATTACTTTTGGCAGACCTACCAGGAAGAACCTCCGACCGTTGTGTTAAAAATTTTATTCGAGAGGTGTTCTTATGAATTACGTGCGTGAAATTAATGCTTTTGTAGACTGGCTGGAAACAAATCCGCTAGATGCCCCTACCCAAGCCTTATGGTATAGCTTAATGGCCATAAACAACAAGTGCGGCTGGAAGGAATGGTTTACAGTAGCCAATTTGACGCTGCAGGCCAAAGTCAGGGTCAGTAAAAACACGATTCTTAAGCACCGCAGTACCCTGGTGGAAAAGGGCCTCATCCAGTATGAAAACCAGGGCCGGGAGGTGGGTAGGTACCGGATGGTTTCCCTGATCAATAATCGAAGTGTAAATAATACACCGGAGTATGAACCGATATGTGAACCGGAGCATGAACCAATAGAAAGTACCAGTGTAAATAATCCACCGATACGTACACCAAAACAGGAACCAACGGACAGCATTAGTGCAAAAATTGCACTGGATCTTGAACCGTTTTGTGATCCGAACTCTGCACCATTATATAAACAAAATAAAAATAAATTAAACCAAAAAGATATATATACCATTTTTAAGCATTGGAACGATCAAAAAATTATAACCCACCGCAATTTAACCGAATCAACGAAAAGACATATCAGAAACATGTTAGCCGATGGCTACACCGTGGAGGAAATCATGGCAGCCATTGACAACTATGCCGAAGTGCTTAACGACCAGCAATACTACTGGACTTATAGATGGGGACTGGATGAGTTTTTGCTGCGCGGGGTAGATAAATTTAAAAGCGCCAGCCACCCCAGAACCAACTTTTTGAAAGACAAAGCCAAAACGCCGCAACAGGCGCAGGGAGGCGTAGATAAGTATGCCAATTATGTTAACCGAAACGTATCCTACGATGACATTTAACCAATAGGGCAAACCGTTGGTGCAATGGTGTCAGGCAATAAACTTGTTAACTTGGTGATTATACCAGATTATCGGTGCAGTAAAAGTGCCGAGTGTGATTTTAGCTTTTGCTTATGCCTAATTGGACTATCAATAAAAAAGACGACAAATTTGTTAAAATATGTAAACAATTTTTAAAATTAAAATAAAGTTTATAAAATAGTAATTAATTTATATAAAAAGTACGTTAGGATATTGCGGTTTCTTTTACATATGCATTATAATTAACTAAATATTGATAAATTTTAACAATTATTTTATCCATCTTTAAATAATATAGTTGAGGTGGTTTAATGAAGTTCATAAATAATGAAAAAGGTTTTGCTTTACCGGCAGTGCTTGGAATTATGCTTGTCATATCCTTGTTGGGTACTGCTTTGTGGCAGTACAGCATATCTGATACTATTCACGTGTCAAGGGACGAGTTAAGAACCCAGGCCTATTATGTAGCGCGGGCGGGAGCGGATAGCGCCTTGAATGCATGGTTAGAGGCCCCATCTAACTCAAAGCCTAGCGGAACGT
Source organism: Peptococcaceae bacterium BRH_c8a (assembly GCA_000961575.1). Taxonomy (GTDB): domain Bacteria; phylum Bacillota; class Desulfotomaculia; order Desulfotomaculales; family Desulfallaceae; genus BRH-c8a. Next base: position 197,051 of record LADP01000003.1, on the reverse strand, counting down.
CAAACGTCGTAGCTTTTAGCCCCGGGACATTTGAAGCTACAATCACTCAGCAAAATAAAGAAGATTCGCAAATACTCGATTGGATGAAAGTAGAGTCCATAGGAACAGTTAAAGACGTTAATCAAAAAGTAACTGTATTGTTAACATCAAATTTTAAATACGGACATGACTTGGGTTGGTACGACTACAAGAGCGGTCAAATAAACAGCGGCGAACATGACGTATATGATGGTGCTGTAATCATTGAAGCGCAAAATTTAAAAAAATTAAAAGAACCAAACGATCCTACCGCTGTTTTTAAGGCTACGGCTATGTTTTTTTCAAGTGGTATCGGGATTCCGTTTAATGATTCACTGGCACTTCATGCAGAAACTATTGTATTTTACGATAACCCTATCAAAATGAATAAGGGTGAATTAATTCTGTTTCTGTTTGATGGGAAAGGAATAACCAGAGAGGATGAGTCTGGGTTATGGGGTAGGGTTTTCTTCTGGGATGTTTACGATAGTAATAATAATTTGATTGAAGAGATATCAAGAAAAGCTTTCTATTTTCCCGCCACGGAAAATGGTATTGATATTACCGTGCTAGAAGATCGTGCATTGTTAGATGAAATAGAGGAACCTGTAGTGCCCAGTCCTGACATATATCATGATATCATATGGAGTTAGATAATTAGTCACCTTTGTTATAAAATCAATTCTATGAGGTGCTTTATGTTAAGTATGGAAACATATGGGGTTAATGCCGTTGCAAAAAATTATAAAGGTTTTGCTTTAGTAGAAATATTAGTAGCTTTGACTGTTTTATCGATTACTGTTATTGCTTTTACAGGGCTTTTAACTCATAGCTTTTCAGGTATCTTTGAAGCAGGCAAAAAGAGCGATGCTCTTTATACTGCACAAGATAACATGGAAAATAAAATAGCTAAAAAAGATGGCTCCGGGCAAAAACTAGACTTGGTTTTTGGAAGCCAGTATACAGTGTGGGGGAAAGAGTTAGACGAAACAAAATACAAAACTTTTGTTTCTGATTCCTCCGCAAGAATTAGGTTTGTTACAGTTGGTGAAGATGGCACCGTGTGCGGTTCTCCTAACGGGATAGAATGGAAGGAATTTGAATCAAATGTCAGTGACGATTTATATGATGTAACCTGGGGTGGTATTTTTGAAGAAAAAAAATATGTAGCAGTTGGTTCTGATGGAGTCATTATTACTTCTCCTGACGGGATTAGTCTTAATTGGGTCGAGAGGGTATCGGGTACAGGGGAAGAATTAAATGCGGTTGCCTGGGGAGGACCAACTGAGAGTGACGATCTCAAAAAGTTCGTGATTGTTGGAAATAATATAGTTCTTGTATCAACAAATGGTGAAACATGGGAAAATAAGGATACTGAAAACCCTTTAGGTTTTTTTGATGATTTAGAACTTAAAGATGTAATTTGGTCTGAAAGCCTTGGTTTGTTTGTTGCTGTTGGTAAAGATGGTGTGATTATAACTTCATCCAATGGTGAAGTCTGGAGCAAAACTACAATGACATGGGAGGGCGCTGCACCACATTTATATGGTGTAACCTGGGGTCAAAATAAACTTATAACTATTGGTAATCTTCCTTCTAATGAAATTGTTATAATGACTTCACTTGATGGTATAACATGGGAAACTCAATACTTTACTGATGATGCGTTGGTTAACGGAATAACCTGGGGTGGTGCAGGAAGTGGTGGTCTCTTTGTGATGGTTGGCGAAAACGGCATTTCAACTTTACCTTTTGGTAGCGAATGGGGCATTGACAATGAATACTCATTATCAATCTTTAACGGGGTAACCTGGGGATATAATATGTTCACTTCAGTTGGTAATAATGGAGACATATGTACTTCATTAGATGGTAGCAGTTGGGAAGAACGGGACTCAAATGTTTTGAAACATTTTTATGGTATTACTAATGCCGATACCGGTCTATAGTGCTACTGGCACGGAGGGAAAAATGAGAACGCTAAAAAGCATAAATGGGATTAAAAATTCAAAGGGTGTTACGCTGGTTGAACTTATAATAGCTCTCGCAATATTAAATATAGTTTTAGCTGCAGCCTATAACTTCTTCTCATTCGGCAATAATTCTTTTATAATAGGCTCGAACCAATCTAATGTACAGCGCGACATTCGAACAGTTTCCTTTTTTATTACTAAAGAGGTTCGTAATGCCACAGAATTTGTACTTTTAGATACACCAGATACGCCGTTTGAATCGGAATATGAGTACATATGGATTGATGGTGCTACAATTAAACATATAGAGAGTGGTTTAGAGACAAATAAAGCCATTTGTAGCATTTTAGGTGATGATTCCTATTTCACTTTAGAACAACTCAGCAATGGTAAAAATATCATTAATTTTATTATTAAAGGTCAGGAGGGTAATCAAACAAACGAACTTAATTCTGGTATTTTATTAAATAACTTAAACAATTTATCGGAAATTACGGATCCTAAAAAAGTAATACGATACAAGGGGCCAAGCTCTTAACACGATAGTTTATTAAACGCGTTAGCTACACCTCCCACTTAATAAGTGGGAGGTGTTATATTTACAGAAAGAAAATTGAACAGTGCCTGGAATGTGCCAAAAGTTCATCTCTTGCCGAGTATGGCAGGAAGACACACTTTTGGTTTGGTGACCACGGTGTCTATGGCATCCCGGCACTGTTATTGTTACAAGTTGGCTTCAGTGAGGGGGCCGTAGTCAGTTTGTGTAAGGTGGATTTTATATGTATAATTCTTTGGTGGTATGTTTTTCTGGAGGAGAAAATGAAAAACATTAGTGTTGGCCTTCTTTTACTTAACATTGCTCTCTTAAGTATCATTGACTGCCTCTATACCATCAGTGCCGTTTCCTATGGTCTCGGGGAAGTTAACCCTATCATGGATGCCATTATTCAAACCCCGTTATTCCCATTGATTAAATTATTTATTATTCCCATTGCACTGCTTTGGCTCTGGACAATCCGTGATAAGTGGCAGCACAACGGGTTAATCAATCTGGGATTGTGGACGTTGTTCGTGTTTTACGGGGCCCTAACGGTGTGGCATATAATGGTACAAGTGCGCTTGGGCTGAGGTGCCAGGCACAATATAATTGTAAACCTATCGTAATGTAAAATTATAAAGTAAAAATACCCCACTGTAAGCATAGTGGGATATTTTACATTTTCTCAATGAGCTGTTTACGGCTCTGTAACAATACTCACCGTCTTGGTCTCATTATTCCATATTACTTGCGCCCCCAGGGCGTCGCCCACAAACCGCAGCGGCACATAAGTCTGCTCGTAATAGATACCGGCTGGTACGTCAATGGCAGTGGGTTCGCCGTTCACTAGCGGGGCAGTGGAGCCAATGGCCAGCTCAACCGTCCTTTCCCCGGCGGTCATGGTTACCGTTTGTGTTTGTGCATCCCAGTTTACCTCGGCCCCCAACGCCTCAGCTATTGGCCTAAAGGGCACCAGCACCCGGTTATCTTGCATTACCAACGGCACATCCAGAGTCAAAGAGCCAATCATTACATTTTGCCCGTTATTCTCTTCGGCCTGCTGCTTAACCACGGCGCTGCCCGAATCCAAACGGGCCTTTATTTTAGCCACGTAAACCTGAACTTCTTCACTGCGTGAAGACTCGTATTTCAGCCTGTCCGCCCACCAACCGGCAATGATGTAATCGCCGTCATCGGTACCCCGAATGGAAAACCTTTCATCATATTTATCACTCGCCAGGGTTTTATCCCACAACTGTTTGCCGTTGGCATTGGTTTTGACTAGGTAGAAGGCTAATTCACCATCGCCTAGGGAATCGGTAAACCCGGCGGTCAGGTATCCACCATCAACAGTTTGCTGCACTGTCTTGCCTACATCCCAGCCTTTGTTACCCAAGGCCTGCTCCCATATAATGTTGCCTAGACTGTCTGTCTTAACCAGGTACAAATCAAAATTGCCGGAATTAAAGGAAGACGTCCTGCCGGTTACAATATAGCCGCCATCATTGGTCTGCGCTATGGTTGCCGGGATGTCCCAGCCCTCGCCGCCGATGGTGGTTTCCCATTCTAATGCGCCTGAAGAGTCGGTTTTTACCAGGTACAGGTCATAACCCCTGGCGCCGAAAGATTCGGTTTGGCCGGTCAGGATGTACCCACCGTCCTCGGTCTGCTGGACATATACGCCTTGGTCATCTTGTTTGCCGCCGAAAGTCTTTTCCCACTCCATTTTGCCCCGGTCATCCGTTTTAACCAGGTACATGTCATAACCGCCGGCCCCGAAGGAATTGCTTTCGCCTATCACTATGTAGCCGCCGTCCGCGGTCTGCACCGCGTAGGCACCGACCTCTTCGCCGTCGCCGCCGAATACGCCCTGCCATTCTTTATTGCCCGAAGCCTCTGTTTTAATCAAGTATAGTTGGGTATCCTTTTGGTCGGAATATGATTTAGTTGTTCCGGCGATGATGAAGCCATCGTTATCAGTTAGTTGAACTGAAACCGCACTGTCATCCCGGGCACCGCCGTAGGTAAACTGCCACCGCATATCTCCCTTGGGCCCCACCTTGACCAGGTAGGCGTCATAACCACCGGAGCCGTGCATGCGGGATTGTTTGGAAACTGTTTCGCCCACCACAATATAGCATCCATCAGCCATCTGGATGGCTGAATACCCGCGATCCAGTTGGTAACTGCCCATAGTGTTCTCCCATTCCAGTTCCAGCCCGCTTGCGGCCAGGGCGGTTGTCCCAAAGGTACCGGCCAAAAAAAATAATGCCAGGCTAATTATCAGTATGCGCCAGTGGTTAAACTTGTTCTGCAATTTAACATCCCCTTCCATTATAAGGCACCTATAGTTTTTATATACAGACCTTATCTTAGTATCTCAATATAGGTCATATTTGTAAAGACAAAATATGTTATATTATTAGTAAAAGCACAATTCCTCGCAAAAACCATAAGGAACAGTGCCAAAACAGGTTCAGGCAGCAAACTTGTTAATTATTTTTGAAAAGCCCTGACATTGGCAGGGAATTAATTTTAACTTGTTGAAACATGAAAAAAATAGTAAGTATGATAACATGGTGATAACATGGAAAATATCATTACAACAGCCACCTTCATAACCCTCTACAGTACGGACAGGTCAACGGTGGAAACCGTGGTAGGGGGGCTTGATTACAGCCGTTATTGTCTTTTGGTAACCGGCAACCTGGCCGCTTTGGCCCGGACGGCGCAGAACCCGCCTGACTTGCTGGTGGTTGATGCCATTGACAATCAGCGGGAGATGGAGGAACTGGCCCGGCTGGTGGAGCAAATTACCCCTGCACCCCCGGTATTGGTTTTGACTCCCAAGGATACCTGTAATGGAAACAACATGTCCACGTTGCAGGTTTTGTACGCCAACGACGTATTAATTAAGCCTTTTGAGGCTCCGGCGTTTATGGAACGTGTCGCTGCGCTGCTGCTGCAAGTTGGGCGGCATCCAAAACCGGCCCACAGGCCGCCGCAGTTACGCCGCGAAAAGCCGCTGGTGCTGGTGGTGGATGACAGCCTTTTGCAGTTGAATATGATACTGCGCCACCTGGAGAATCAGGAGTTGGAGATTATCACTGCCGCCGACGGCCATGAAGCCCTACGGATCGCGGCTGAACGGGTACCGGATCTGGTATTGCTGGATTTGGTACTGCCGGGCTTGGACGGACTGGAAGTGTGCCGGCGCATTAAAGCCGCACCCGCCACTGCCGAAGTGCCGGTGATTATTACCACTACCTTGAACGGCCAGGAGGACAAACTGAACAGCCTGCAGCACGGCGCCGACGATTTTATCACCAAGCCGGTGGATCGCCGGGAACTGCTGCTTAAAACCAGCAGCATGTTAAGACGCAAAAAACACCTGACCACATTGGCCAGGCAGGCCAGCCGGGATCCGCTTACCGGGCTGTACAACCGCCGGTATATGGACTTTGCCATGAAGCGGGAAATGATGGATTCATTGAGCAGTGAATCGCCCCTTTCGCTACTGATGCTGGACGTGGATCATTTCAAGAACTATAACGACACTAACGGGCACCCGGCCGGGGATGAGGTGCTGAAAGCCATCGGCAGTATCCTGACCGCTAAACTAAGGCAGCACGACATTATTGTTCGGTACGGCGGCGAGGAGTTTCTGGTGCTGCTGCCCAAAACCTCAGCCGAGGGTACCGCCCTGGTGGCCGAAAAAATTCGCCACGCGATGGAGGAATATCCTTTTCCCTACCGCGCAAGCCAGCCCGGCGGCATGGTCACCGTCAGCATCGGCGGGGCCTGTTTTCCTGAACACGCCTGCGACGCCGCCGAACTGCTGCATCTGGCGGATGAAGCCCTGTACCGGGCCAAGCGGGAGGGCCGGAACTGCTTCCGCTTAGCTAAAAAACTCGAGGTGATTTGTTCTTAATTACTCCCTACTGGGAATAGTGGGTGCGCGTCTCCGCCGGCTTGTTGGCGGGGGCGCTTATTTTTTTTAAGCGAGGTGTGCTTGCGGGCCGGGGCTAAAATTAAATTTAATTTATTGCAGGAATATGTCGAAATAAAGTTTAAGGCATGTGGTTAATTTACTCATCAATTATTAATTTAAATGAAAGAGGGGATGACATAAAATGATGCATTAAAAATTTAAATTTTTTAATAAGTAGCTTTTAAGTCACGTATTTTTGCTCACTATTACTTGTTAAAGGAGTGTGCTTGCATGTATAAAACGAGAAGCCAAAAACTCTCGTTACTGATAATAATAGTTGTTGCACTATTATTGGGGGTTGCTCCAATTGCTTCGGCCCAGCCTGTAGATGTTAAAGGTCATTGGGCAGAGAAGCAGGTAACCGCATGGGTTAATAATGGGCTGGCAGGAGGTTACCCGGACGGTACATTCAAGCCTAACAATCAAATTACCCGAGCGGAGTTTGTCGCTTTAATCAATAGAGCTTTCGATAAACAAAATCCCGAAGCTGCAGCTAAGTTTAAGGATGTCAAGTCAACCGATTGGTTCTATGCTGAAGTGGCCGTAGCCAAAACAGTCGGTTATAGTACCGGCTACGAAGACGGTACTTTTAGGCCTCAAAAACCAATCACCAGACAAGAAGTTGCTTCTGTTATGGTTAGGCTGCTTCAGCTTGCATCCGACACAGAGCAAGCAGCTTTTAAGGATGCCAGCCAGATAGCCGCCTGGGCACAAAATGCCGTCAATACGATTGCTGCCGCCGGCATTATGGGTGGATACAGCGACGGCACTTTTAAGGCCACCAACCCCATCACCAGAGCGGAAGCGGTAGTAACTTTGGACAGGGCCGTAGGATTTTTAAATCCTAAAACATCCACAGTAACTTACGACCAGGCCGGGACTTACGGGCCGGAAACCGGAACCAAAACTATTAACGGCAGTGTAGTAATTAATGTGGCCGGCGTTACTTTGCAGAATACGATCGTTACCGGGAACCTGCTCTTGGCCGCAGGTATCCAAGAGGGTGACGTTAAGCTTAAGAATGTTACCGTCAATGGAACTACCACCATTAAGGGTGGCGGGTCAAACAGTGTGATTTTGGAAGACTGCACCCTACCCAGTATAACCGTGGCTAAAAAAGGGGTAAGAATAGTTGCTTCCGGAAACACAACCGTTAAACTGGTAACACTGGCTTCCGGGGCTACCCTGGTGGAGGTTACTATAACTGGACCCGGGTTTGAAACGATTACTATTGCTGAAGAAGTGCCTGCTGGGACGCTAATTACTCTTTATGGTAACTATGATGTAGTTAATGTTTTCGCTGAAGATGTAAAGGTAGAATTAGCAACTGGTAATGTAACCAGCCTGACCCTGGATGCCAAGGCAGCCGTTACTGGTGATGGAACCATTGAAACTGCGGTAATAAACGCTAATGGTGTGTCCATTAAACAGGAACCGGCTAATATAGAAGTGGCTGACGATGTTACCGCAAGCGTGGGCGGTGAGTCGGTATCCGGTTCGACTACCAAAAAGACTTCCAGCGGCGGTGGCGGTGGAACAGTATTAAACAAAGATGCTAGCTTAAGTGATTTGACTATCAACGGTTTAACCGTAACAGGATTTAATGCCGCAACACTAAACTACAATGTAGCGCTGCCGGCAGGAACCGTAGAAGTGCCGGTAACAGCAGCCACGGTAAATGACACTGGAAAAGCTACTGTAGAAATTACGCAGGCAGCCGGCTTGGCGGCACCTGATAATACAGCAACTGTAATTGTAACCGCCCAGGATCGAGAAACTACCAGGGTTTATACAATTAGTTTCACAGTAACACCGAATCAGGATCAAGATGCACCGACAGGGCTTTCCGGTGTGGCTCCCAGCAGTTTTGGAGGCAGTGACGGCAAGATTACAGGTGTAGATAGTACTATGGAATACAAACTGTCAACAGATACAGTATGGATTGCTGTAACCGGCCCGGAAATCGTCAACCTGGCGGCTGGAAATTATAATGTCAGATATGCGGCCAAGACTGGGTATAACACAGGAGTAACGGCTGCAGTTATGGTACCTGAGGGCGCCAAAAGTAGTGATGTAACCTTGAAGGTTTTCACGATCGGCGGGCTGGATGCGACAGGTCTGGAAGGTTCAGCTATCGGCTTTCCGCCTGATGGAAATTATAATGGAGCTAATTTGTATGTTGCCGACTTTACAGATTTTTATGGTGTAGTTGCCGAAGCAACAGATGATAACGCTGTGATAAATAAAATTTTTAAGAATGGCTTAGATGTTACAGCAAATGCTGCCAATGAGGTTATTAGCGAAAATGATAGGATTATTGTTTGGGTTATTGCTGAGAATGGTTTTGAAGAAATCTACAGTGTTTATGCAAAAGCAGCTCCAACTTACAGTATTGCATTGAGTGCAGCTAATCCAGCAGATTTGGGTACGGCAACCGAAGGGTATAGTGCACAAACCCCGACAGGAGTTACTGTAACCAGAACTGGCACGGGTGACATCACTAATTTGGCAGTAGCATTAAGCGGCACTGATGCAGGCAGTTTTACAGTTACCCAGCCGGTAGACACAACGCTTAATAGTACTACCGCATCAACAACCTTTACATTGGTACCAAAGGATGGTCTGGCAGTTGGCAGCTACACGGCAAGTGTGGATATTACAGCTGACAACGGTGTAAGTGAGTCGTTTGTAATAACCTTTACCGTTGAAGTGACCAAATATGGCATTGCCATAAATGTAGCAGGTGGAACGGCGACTGTAACTACTGACCCCGCCGTTGAAGCAGCAGCGGGGGCGGTCGTATCCTTGACTATTTCTAATATTGAGTCTGGCAAGCTGTTCAAGTCAGTCACGGTTACAGATACGGACAGTGGAAGTATTGCAACAACAGAAGTAGCAGAAGGAGCAAGCTATACTTTCACAATGCCGGCCAAGGCGGTAACCGTAACCGTTGCAGTGGAAGAAGTTGTAGTGGAAGAAGTAATAGTGACCGGAATTACAGTTAAAACAGCTCCAAATAAAGTAGCCTATGCTGAAGGAGAGAATTTAGACTTGACGGGTTTGGGAGTAACCCTGACTAAATCAGATGCAAGCACGGAAGATGTAGTATTGGCAGACTTTGCAACAGCGGGCATTACTACAACACCGGCAGCAGGAACAGCATTGGGTACAGCGGTTACTGAGATCGTAATTAGTCATACAGTAAGTGGAGTAAGTACAACCCAGGCAATTAACGTGAATACCTTCCCGGAGGCGGTAGGAGACTGTGAATCGTTAAATGAAGACAGTAATGTGTTGATATATGTATTAGCCAATGATATAGATATCGATGGAGATACACTATCTATATTAAGCTTTACGCAAGGGATTAAAGGAATAGTTTCACCGGAAGGGATTGGTTTAAGATATACCCCAAATCCCAACTACAACGGAGCAGACAGCTTCACATATGTAATAAGTGATGGTAATGGGGGCATAGCGACAACAACGGTTAATGTAACAATAAATCCTGTGAATGATGTACCGGTGGCAGTGGATGACTATGGTAATACAGTGTTAATATCAGGCGGTAGTGTATATACAGCGCTTATTGACGTATTTGTTAATGATTCAGATGTAGATGGAGATACGCTGTCAATAACAGGATTCACCCAGGGTATTTATGGGGCAGTTTCCCAGGAAGGTGACTCTTTAAGATATAACGTAGCAGACTACACCGGACCAGACAGCTTTACGTATGAAATAAGTGATGGTTGTGGTGGAATAGCGTCCGCAACGGTGTATATAAACAACTGATTAATAAGGCATCGACAGTCTTCCGAATAGCAGGAACCTCTGTAAAAAGAAACCCCAGCGGACAAGGAGCAATCCTAAGTCCCTGGGGTCTTTTTTGAGAAAACAGTCATGGAACCATTAAACATGGGAGAAGGGGATAGGCCTAACGCATGTTCATAGCGGTATAACTGCGCCTTGGCGACACGCACTTGTAGGCCGGCCTGATGATTTTACCGGCGTTGACAATCTCCTCAATTCTGTGTGCACTCCAGCCTGAAATTCTGGAGATGGCAAAGAGAGGCGTATACAATTCCGGTGGGATGTCCAGCATGCGATAAACAAAACCGGAATAAAAATCGATATTAGCACTGACACCTCTTTGTAGTCGATGGCCCTTGGATACAACTTTAGGTGCAATTTCCTCAACCTTGTTATAAAGGTTATATTCATCCTGCATACCCTTTTCCCTGGCCAGTTCGGCCACATGTTCCTTAAATATAACCGCCCTGGGGTCGGATACTGAGTAAACAGCATGGCCAATACCGTAAATTAGGCCGGTGTGGTCAAAGGCCTGCTTGTTAACTATTTTAAGCAGGTGGTTTTCGATTTCCTCATCGTCTTGCCAATCCCTTAATTTTTGTTTCATATCATCAAACATTTGAATCACTTTAATATTCGCCCCGCCATGCCGTGGCCCCTTAAGGGAACCCAGCGAAGCGGCTGTGGAAGAATAGGTATCTGTACCTGACGAAGTGACCACATGGGTGACGAAAGATGAATTGTTACCGCCGCCGTGCTCAGCGTGCAGGATTAGGGCCAGGTCTAATAGCCTTGCTTCGAGTTTGGTGTATTGGCTATCGGGTCTGAGCATGTGCAAAATATTTTCCGCGGTGCTTAGTTCAATTTGCGGGCTGTGAATATATAAACTCTGGTTAGCGTAGTAACGGGCAAAAGCCTGGTAACCGTAAACCGCCATCGTGGGAAAACAGGCGATTAGCTTGATACATTGTTTTAATACATTGTTTATGGCAGTGTCATCGGCCCGGTTATCAAAACTATACAGCGCTAAAACACTTCGGGCCAGTTGGTTCATAATATCGTTACTAGGCGAGGTTAAGATCATGTCCCGGACAAAATGCTCGGGCAGATCGCGATAGGAACTCAGGATCTGTTCAAAATCGCTGAGTTCATTTCTACTGGGCAAGCCGCCAAAAAGCAGCAGGTAGCAAGTTTCTTCAAAACCAAAACGGTCGTCGCTAAGACAGCCATCGATTAAGTCTTTAATGTCATAGCCCCGGTACATAAGCCGGCCGGGAACGGGAATGATATCGTTTTCATCCACGATGTAGGCATGTACCTCGCCGATTTCGGTTAAGCCGACCAGGACGCCCCGGCCGTCACTATCGCGGAGCCCCCGTTTTACCTGGTATTTATCAAACAATGCGGCCTCGAGCACGTTGCGCTTTTCGGCCAGGCTGGATAGTTTGTCTAATACTCGGTATTCATATTCTTTTAACATGTATTTTCACCTCTTCATACGTTCTGTGTTAATAACTACTACATTGTTTGATGGTTATCCTTCTGACGGGCGTTCATAATACTGTATTATGATAGGATGTAAAATTGCAGTTATGGCAACAAATTGATAATTATGTTAAATTGTGTAAAGTTTTTTTGAAGTTCGGCAGGAAATATTTGCTTGTTGTTGAAATATTATGATAATTTAAAAATATAGTACTGGTTGTATGATATGGAATCGAATAAACGCACTGGTTTCTCGCTGATTGAATTGTTGGTCGTGATTGCTTTATTAGGCATTGTTTTAGCTATTGCCGTGCCGGCAATGGGCAATTACCTGGCTAACTGCCGGCTTGAGTCTGCCTGCCTGCAGCTGCAGCAGGAAATTCGTTCGGCGGGGCAGGACGCGTTGGTCAATGAGTCTGTGAATTACCGTGTTAATTTTTACCGGGCCTCTGAGAAATATCGGGTTGTTGACCAATTAAGGCCGGCAGCATACCACGAAGTGGTTATGCCTGGCGGTGTGGATTTGGTGCTGACAAATTTTCAATACGACGTGCTTAGGTTTTCTGCCCGGGGAGCACCTACCGCCGGCGGCCATATTAGCTTGAACAGCCGGCAGTCCGGCAAGTATATGTATGTTATTGTTGCTCCGGTGACCGGTCGTACCAGAATAAGTGACGCACCACCCACCGGGCGGGATTAATTTTTTGTGGTGATGCACATGAGTAACAACCGGGGTTATATCTTGGTCGGAGTTTTGTTGTCGTTTGCTTTGTTAAGCATTATAGTGGCTCCGCTGAGTTTGTCATTAATCTTTTCAGCAAGGCAGTCGGAAGGCGCGGCAAACAGGCTTACCGCGCTGGAACTGGCCCAGGGTAAACTGGAAGAGATGACATCATATCGATACGAGGACATTGGGCCGATGGACAGGGAAAGTTTTCCCGTGCCATTCGGTTCTTTTAATTTTGCGGTTCAGGTGGAGGAAGATCAAGCAATGAGCGGTTTAAAGAATATCTTGGTTATTGTTTATTACCCGGATCCGAGCTCGGGCAGTGAAAAAACCGTTTCGGTCACCGGAGCCCGGGCGAGAAGATAAAGATTTGAAGTTGGGAACCGGTAAGGTGCCAGGTGTTGCAAGTTGAAAGTTGCGTATTTTGCAGCTTTCAACTTGCAACACCTGGCACCAAAGCCCAACCAGAAAGTTATATTCGTTTATCGTGGTGCAGGTACGCTCCTTCGCTGCGCTCAGGATGACAGGCCTGAAGTCATTTTTTCAGGGTAGGTGGATGCCAAGCTATGAAATACATTAAGGTCACAGTTAAAAACCAAAAAGGTGTAACCTTGGTGGAATTGATTGTCTCCCTTTTGCTAATTGGCATCGTGTTTGGCACCATCAATACCTTTTTGGCCTACGGGTTGAACACGTATAACACCAACCGGGACCGGGCAGAAGTGGCGGAAAATTTAAGAGTGGGCTTAAACAGGCTGTCTCGGGAGATGCGCATGGCCGCGGAATTTAAATCTTTTACCGAGGCCAACGGCGGCCGGTTGGCTTTTAAATCAACCGGGACAGGCCGCACGATTAGCTATCACATCAGCACCAGCGGCGACAGCGAGTCGGCCAAACAGCTTATTCGGGCCGTTGACGGGCAGGGCAATAACCCGGTGGTTAGGTATGTGCACAAGATCCAGGTCGTGTCGGCTCTTGATGGTGCCGGCGTCGAGGTGCTCACTGTCACTCTCACCGGGGAAAAGGGCCGCAGCGGCAGCAGGGAAGTTAGTACTACTGTCAGGTTAAGAAATTAACCGGGAGCTGTTGAATTATGCAAAAGTTGTCAACCAGGGATGGGTATGCTTTGTTACTGGTGCTGATGGTGATGCTGGTTATATTGGTGCTTGCATTTACACTGGGCACACTGACCCGGCATCAGCAGCAAAATGTGGTTAAAGAAGAATACTTTTTAAATGCGCTTAATGCAGCCGAGGCCGGTATAGAGGCTGCGCTGGCCAGGATTAAAGGCGAGCCGCTTTGGTATGCCAACTTCCCTATGGCGGGTACGGTTACCGATGCGGTAATTGTATTTGCAGCCACGGAATGGGCAGACCAGGCCTCTTATGAGGTGCAAGCCCAAAAGTACGCCGAGGATATTGGCACCTCTTTGCATTTAGAATCGGTGGGCCGGCAAAGCACGGGCGAGGGCGTATCGGCGGGCCAAAAGACATTGCAGTCTACAGTAGGGGTATTTGAGGCCGGTGATTATCTCCGGGGGCTGACCGTGCTGCCCAACGCTCCGGCAAGCTTGGATCTTGAAGACACCCTGGTACTGGACGGGGATTTGCTGATCAACGGGGTGGCCAGATTAGCCGAGACAACGGTGGTAAATGGTGGGGTATACACCAGCGGTGATATAACCGGTACCTGGAGCGGCATTAAACGGGCCGGTTATTTGTTTATTCCGCCGTTTCCGGAACCGAATGAGGATGTTTACAGGATTAATGCCGAAGCTTACGGTGAGGTTTATGTCTTAGATACTTCTTTTGGTACCTACTGGGACGACGGTGCGCCTGATGGTGAAGGTTCAGGGCCGGTTACCGCGTATGACGGCATCTACTTTGTGGACGGTGACATTACCATTGGCGGTAGTTACTGTGGTTCGGCGCTGTTATTTGCCACCGGCAGTATCACTGTGGCGGGCGACCTGGTGCCGGAACCGGCCACCGGAATGCTGGCCCTGGTAGCCCTGGGTAATGTGGATATCCAGGATTATACCGTCTATGCCAACATTCTGGCCGGTGGTTCCCTGCAGGCTCTGGGCGGTGCGGCACTGTACGGCTCGGCCTGCGTTACGGGCTTGGATTTTGGTTGCAGTATCGATTATGAACCCGTCTACATTTATCACCAGGAGAATCTGTATCCAATAGAGGATTTTATACCCATCAAGACGAAAATAGTCGATTGGCAGGAACAATACCCGGTATTTTAACTTTTATTATTAATCCCCAAATTACGTTTTAGTGCTTCTTGTAACACATGAGAAAAGTTAATATTCTCTTTTTCGGCCAGATCGTTTAACCATTTTGGCACGGTCAAAGTTTTCTTTACGGCTTTGTTTTCTATTGCACTTCTATAAAGGGGCATCCATACTTCAACAAACAATATAGCCTGGTTCTTTTCTGGTTTTAGCTGCCCTATGGGTGTTGGCATGGGTATTGTTTCGTTATCAAGCTCCATATTATATAAATGCAAAGCCAAGGCTTCTTTGGCATTTTTTACTGCATCGTCAACAGTGTGGGCGCTGGGTAGGCATCCGGGCAAATCAGGAAATTCCATGGAAATCCCGTCATCGGCAAAGTCAAATATGGCGGGAAATATATAATGATCTTTCATATTTTTAACCTCCATAGAGAAGATAGTTTAATTAATCAATACTAATTTTTGCTTGCGCCAATATGCTTAAGACGGTCTTTTTAGGTAAATCTTTCTGGGGGTGAGTAACGGTAACTTTTCCTTCTTTCGTAGGGTGCTTAAAGTGATAGTGATCTCCGACGGAATTCACATAATACCAACCATCTTTTCTAAGCATCCTGATGATTTTTTTTGATGAATAAGATTTCAACTTACCTCACCCCTTAAACTGAAAAAATAATAACACGTGTTTTTATACGTGTCAAATTGATTAGAGATAACAAAAATTATTTACACCCCAGCTATATATGGCAAGGATATCCTGGGTAAAAGTATAAATAATACTACCGGGAAGAATATTATTAACTATCATGTTAATGGATGGTGGATATCAGTGGTGGAAAAAACGGTAATTCAAGAAGTGTTGCAACAAGCGATGTCTAGGGGCGGCGATTTTGCCGACATTTTTATTGAGTATAGGCGGGCCACCGGCATCGGCTGCGAAGACGGAAAGATTGAACGCATTCATTCCGGTATTGAAAACGGCGCGGGCATTAGGGTGCTGTCTGGTGACAACACTGCCTACGGTTATACCAACGACCTCAGCCGGGAGGGCCTGGTGGAGGCGGCGCGTATTGTCAGCCATGCCGTATCGGGCGGCCAGGGAGAGATTAACCCGGAGCTGCGGCAACTTGAGCCTTCGGTTACCTTTAACATTGGCCGCATGCCGGATAAGGTTAACACCGATGATAAGGTTAAGGCTGTGAAAGCAGCCGACGAAGCCGCCCGGGCGGTAGACCGGGATAAGATTAAGCAGGTTATGGTGGGCTACGGCGACGTTGTGCAGAACATTATTATGGCCAACAGCAATGGCGAATACGTGGAAGAGGAACGGGTGCGTACCCGGCTGATGGTGCAGGCCATCGCAGCCGAAGGGGCAATTATTCAAACCGGCTACGAGGCCGTGGGCAGCCACAGCGGCTTTGAACTGCTGGAACGTAAGCGACCCGAGGAGATCGGTGCCGCGGCAGCCAAACGGGCGGTGCAGATGCTTACAGCCAAGCCTGCCCCGGCGGGCAAAATGCCGGTGGTGCTGGCCGGCGAGGCCGGGGGTACTATGGTGCACGAAGCCTGCGGCCACGGTTTGGAAGCCGACTTGGTGCAAAAAGGGTTGTCTGTATATGCCGGCAAGATAGGCCAGAAGGTAGCCGCGGACTGCGTTACCGTGGTTGATGACGCTACCATTCAGGATCAATACGGCTCTTACAGTTTTGACGACGAAGGTGTGCCGTCCCGCAAAGTGGTGCTGATTGAAAACGGTGTGCTGAAAGATTTCCTGTATGACCGCATTACCGCCCGGAAGGAGGGTGTGGAACCCAACGGCCACGGCCGGCGGGAATCCTACCAGCACAAGCCGATTCCGCGCATGGGCAACACTTATATTGCCGCCGGCACCGAAGACCCGCAAAAGATTATCCGGGAGACCGGTAACGGCCTGCTGGTGACCAAGATGGGCGGCGGGCAGGTGAACACCACCACCGGGGATTTTGTCTTTGACGTAGCCGAAGGGTTTTTAATCACTGGCGGCGAGGTCGGCCCGATGGTTCGCGGTGCCACTCTCACCGGCAACGGCCCGGAAGTGCTAAATATAGTTGAAGCAGTGGGCAACGACCTGGGATTCACCATCGGCACCTGCGGCAAAGACGGCCAAGGTGTGCCGGTCAGCGACGCCCAGCCTACGCTGAAAATCAGGGAACTGGTAGTAGGCGGCACGGGACACGGGGAGTAATAACACGGGTAAGGTGCCAGGTGTTGCAAGTTGAAAGTTGCGTATTTTGCAGCTTTCAACTTGCAACACCTGGCACCAAAGCCCAACCAGAAAGTTATTCGTTTATTATTCATTGCACTTCGTTTCATTCAGAATGACACGCGGTCTGGCTTTTTAAGTAGATATTTAACCGATTGAAATATAATCTTAGACAAGTTTAGCAAAGAGGGTTTGATTTTAGCTATGGCCTACCTAAACGAAATATTTGTTTTTCTGCTGGGCGCCTGTATCGGCAGTTTTCTAAACGTTTGCATCTATCGCCTGCCGCGGGAGGAGTCGGTGGTGTACAAGCCCTCCCACTGCCCGGGGTGTGGCAACAAGCTTGGTGTACTGGATTTAGTACCCATACTCAGTTACGTATTCCTGCGGGGGCGTTGCCGGCACTGTGGTAGCCAAATCTCTGCCCAGTACCCTTTGGTGGAACTTATAACGGCATTGCTTTTCCTGGCCGCCTACATCACTTGGGGCATAAGTTGGCATACCGCTTCTATGTGGGTATTCCTGGCGGTGCTGGTCTCGGTATCGGTAGTTGACATCCACCACCGGATTATCCCGGACGAAATACTGGTGGTGGGTACAATTTTGGGTTTACCGCTCATATTTTTAACCTCAATCAGTGATCTAATCAGCGGGTTGATAGGATTTTTTGCCGCCGGTTTGTTGCTGCTGGCCATAGCTGTTGTGTCTAAGGGCGGCATGGGGGGCGGCGATATCAAATTAAGCGCGGTGATGGGCCTTTTTCTGGGCTGGCAGGGTGTAGCCGTCGCCCTGTTCCTGTCGTTCTTGATCGGCGGCATAGCCGGCATTTTACTGCTGGTCACCAAAATTAAGGGCCGCAAAGACGCCGTTCCCTTCGGCCCGTACCTGGCCCTGGGCGCACTAGTTGCCGTCTTCTACGGGCAACGAATTATCACTTGGTATATGAGTCTGTCAGGGCTGTAGAAAACACAAAAGCATGATTCGATCCGCCATTGTTATACTAATCAATTTCAAGTATAATGAATTTACAATAATGTTTTAAATTGGAAGTGTTTATTTGATTACTCCCAAAAAGCTAGCCGAATACCGGTCTGGTTGGCGCAATTACAAAAAAGAGGAAGAACGACAACTGGCCCTGCGGTACAAGCTGGCCAACAACAAGGTGAGACAGGCTGCTGCTCACCTTAAGCATACTTATAATTGTAAAGTTTTTCTTTTTGGATCTTTACTCCGGGAAGAAAATTTTATGGAGCACTCAGACATTGATATAGCTGTTTCCGGCTTGAATAATCAAGTGAATTTTTGGAAGCTATATTCTGAAGTAATGGACATCCTGGTGCCTTTTGACTTTGACCTGGTGGAACTGGAAAATATTGAACCGGAAGTGCGGGAATATATCCAAAAAGGGGGTGTTGAATTGTGACCCCGGGTTTGGTTTTACTGGAGGTTAGGATACGCAGGGAACTATTAAACCTTGAGACACTAGTGGAAGAACTAAAAACGACAATCAGGATGAAGGAACTTAAAATTGATAACATAAGAGTTAGGGCAATTGCTTCTATTTTACACGACTTTTATTCCGGAATAGAAAAAATATTTATCAGTGTTGCCAGGGATATAGACCAAACAGTTCCCAAGAACGAAGGTTGGCACAGGCAGCTATTGGAGCAGATGACCCTTGACATTCCTTATAAAAGACCTGCAGTTATAGATGCTCCACTGGCGGCACAAATACAAGAGTATCTGAGTTTTCGGCACCGCTTTCGTAACCTGTATGGTTTTGAACTTGAATGGAGCAAGATGGAAAGACTAATTAATAATATGGAATCTACATCAAAACAAATAAAAGAAAGCATTGAGAAATTTTTGGATATTCTCAATGCTATTGCCGATTAAAGATATGGGGTCAGCTTTTTGTGTCAAAGGAACCGTCCCCCTGACACAAAAGCCTGACCCTGAGGTTTTAGTGGATTACACAGCGTGCTGCTGGTTTACCACTTTGGTCATCAACCGGGACAGCACCTGCCGCTCGTTTTGGTCTGCCACCATCCATAACTCCTTTAAAGCTTGCTGCTCCGGGTTGGCCGGGGGCACGTTTTGGGCCAGCACTTCACCCACCTGGTGAGCCATGTTTTGCACCTTGTCCCGGGGAATGCCCAGTTCCTCGGCAAATTCCATTGCTTGGCGCAGGTAACTTTTCCAGGTTTGCCAGTCGGTTTTAGCTATGCTTTGAAAACTTAAATCCACTTTTTCATCACCTCGGTAACTTTTTTCATACTAATTCATTGTAGTTAATATTTTGGCTAAAAAACGAAAAAATATTCATTAAACAGTCATATTTTAACAATTTAGGTAAAAACATTTCTGTGGTCAATTCTACGCAACTGACAATTATTTGATGGCACAACTCCCGGTACCGGGGCATATGCTGTAAATGAAAGGCGGAGAAAAGGGATTAGATAAAGAGCGGCCGGAAGGTCTCAAAACTGTTTCCGGTTCACAGCATACTTCCTTCAGGGGGTATTTTATTAATGAAGATCGGTGATATAGTCACCAGAAAAATTGACGGCGCGGAGGCTAGCTTTTGTATTATTGGGTTTTACACAGCCCAGCATACCGGGGAAAAAGTGGCTATTTTGGCCATGCTGGACCCCAACTCGGTGGTGGAGGTTTCGGTGCAGGAACTGGCGCCGGTTAAGTTAAAAGAAATAATTGCTCTGACCACTAGCACATGTTTCATGCATTAACTGCCTAAATGGCAGTTTTTCTGTTTTTATTACCCATTTAACCCTGGCACAAAAAGGAATAGTTTATTTTTCATTGAATTATACTAACGTAACTGAAAGGAGCGAAATAAACCGCTATGGAATCCGGATTCAAAGTAACTGCTGAAAACGCAGTACACAAAGCGTTGCAGATGGGCGCCGGGATGGCCGAGTCGTATCTTAGCAACGGCAAAGAATTGGTTATTGAAGTGCGCAATGGTGAAGTGGAAACAATGAAACTGGCCGGAGACCGGGGTTTGGGCATCCGGGTGTTTAATGAAGGCCGGACTGGTTTTGCTTTTACCACCGACCTTGGTGACACTGCCGTGGACGAGATGGTCACCCAGGCTATGGCCAACGCCCGCAGCGCCGAGCCCGACCCCCGGCGTACGCTGCCCCAACCGTCACCTTCCTACCCTCAAATGGACCTTTATGATCCGTCAATTAAAGCGGCCACCGTCGAGCATAAAATTGAAATGGCCCGGAACATGGAAAAAGAAGCCCGCAGCTTTGACCAGCGGGTTAGTGTTATTGAAAGTTCTACCTACCAGGACGGTGAGGCCGAAGTAATTCTGGTCAATTCCCACGGCATCTCACTGCAGTACTCGGGAGCATACTGCGGTATGTACATTGCCCTGGTGGCCGGCAGCGGGGAAGACAGCCAGACCGGTTTTGCCCTGGACTACACCCTGCTGTTTAAAGATTTGGACCCCGTCCGGCTGGGTAAAGAAGCGGCCCACCGTGCGGTGCGCATGCTGGGCGCCAAACCAGGCAGCACGCAGCAGGCCACAGTGGTGCTGGATCCTTACATTGCCACCGGGTTTTTAGGAGTAGTTGCGCCGGCGCTTTCCGCCGAGGCCGTGCAAAAGGGACGCTCTTTGTTTGCCGGCAAGGTGGGCCAACAGGTGGCCTCGGAGCTGTTTAATGTCGTGGACGACGGTACCCTGGCCAATGGTATTGCCTCAGCGCCCTTTGACGGTGAAGGGGTGCCCACATCCAAAACAGTGCTGATTCAAAAGGGTGTACTACAATGTTTTCTGCACAATACATATACCGCCGCCAAAGACGGTGTGCAGTCCACCGGAAACGGCGTCCGGGGCTCTTTTAAGGGGACACCGGAAGTGGGTACCACGAACTTCTTTCTGCAACCCGGCAGCGTCAGCCAGGAGCAGATCATCAGCGAGGTAAACAGCGGCCTTTACATCACTGAAGTGATGGGGCTGCACACCGCCAACCCCATTTCCGGCGATTTTTCATTCGGCGCCTCGGGCCTGTGGATAGAAAACGGCAAGCTGAGCCACCCGGTGCGGGGCCTGGCCGTGGCCGGCAATATTATGGATGTTATCAAAAACGTTGATGCCGTAGGCAGCGACCTGCAGTTCTTCGGCGGCAAAGGCGCGCCCACCCTGCGCATCTCCCGCATGAGCATCAGCGGGTAAAAAGGGGGTCAGGCCTGTCCTAACTATACTAACTATAAAAATTTAATATTATGATATTGTAGTTAGTATAGTTAGGACAGGCCTGACCCCCTCTTGAATAGTTTTCATAGTACTGCATTTATGTTAAAATATTGCCAGTGTTTTTTGAGGTGGTTAATAGATATGAAAATTTTAGTTTTAAACGGGCCCAACCTGAATCTGTTGGGACAGCGGGAACCGAGTGTCTACGGTTCGGTCAGGCTGGAGGATATTAATGAAAGCCTTCTTTTCATGGCCGGTGAGCTGGATGTGGATTTGGATTTCTACCAGTCGAACCATGAGGGGGCGTTGCTGGACAAGCTGCATGCCGCCATAGACGAGTGTGCGGCTGTGATCTTTAATCCCGGTGCCTTCACCCATTACAGTTACGCTCTGCGGGATGCGGTGGCCGCCATCGGCATTCCGGTCATTGAGGTGCACCTGTCCAATATTCATGCCCGGGAAGAGTTTAGGCATCACTCGGTAATTGCACCGGTGGCCGCCGGGCAAATCGTGGGCCTGGGCCCGCAAGGGTATATACTGGCCCTGCAAGCCGCGGTAGCGCTGGCCCGGGACGCTGTTTTTGCGGGTGCGGAGGGTACGGAATGAAAAAACGCGTAGCTAAAATAGGCGGCCTGCTGGCCGAAAAGGGCATTGACGCCATGCTGGTGATGCAGCCCGAAAACCGTTACTATTTAAGCGGTTTTACCGGTGACACCGGCGCTTTGCTGATTACAGCGGACGATTCTTTTATCTGTACCGATTTTCGCTACATCGAGCAGGCCCGGGAACAAAGCCCCCATCTGCAGGTAGCCCGGGTTACCGACACTCTGGTGGAAAAGTTGGCCGCCATGCGGGAAGATATCGGCTTGCGCACTCTGGCCTTTGAAGGCGACTTTATTAATTACACGATGTACAACACCCTGGGAGATAAACTGCCCGGCGTTGAATTGGTGCCGCTGGACGGAGCGGTGGAAAAATTACGCCGGGTTAAAGACCGGTCTGAACTGGCTGCCATTGCCAAATCTATGGCTATGCTGGACCGGGGATTTGAATATATCTGCGGGTTTATAAAGCCCGGGATCACTGAAATAGCTGTTTCGTTGGAGCTGGAAATATTCATGCGGCATCAGGGGGCCTCTGGAACATCGTTCCCCTTTATTGTGGCCTCGGGCCCCCGGGCGTCCCTGCCGCATGGTGAAGCTTCCGACCGGGTGATTGGGGAAGGCGATATCCTGACGCTGGATTTCGGGGTCATTATGGAACATTACTGTTCCGACATGACCAGGACGGTGACGGTGGGTGCTGCGCCGCCGGAGATGGAAAAGATTTATTACATAGTGCTAGAGGCCCAGCACGCCGGTTTAAAGGCGGTTAAAGCCGGGGTTAGCGCCAGTTCGGTAGACAAGGCCGCCCGCGATGTTATTGAAGCGCATGGCTATGGTGAGTACTTCGGCCACGGCACCGGTCACGGCGTCGGCCTGGCGGTGCACGAAGCGCCCCGCTTGTCCGCCCGGGATGACACTGTCCTTGAAGCCGGCATGGTGGTCACTGTGGAACCGGGCATCTACCTGCCGGGGCGCGGCGGAGTGCGCATTGAGGACAGCGTGGTCGTGGAACAAAACGGCTGCCGCCTGCTCACCAACTCACCCAAGGATGCCCTTTTGGTAATCTCTTAACGATTTTAATTAATTAAAGCGGATTTAAGGAGGCGGAGATAATGGTATCAACCAACGAGTTTCGCACCGGATTAACCATTGAAATTGAAGGTGACGTTTACCAGGTTGTGGATTTTCAGCACGTTAAACCTGGCAAAGGTGCTGCGTTTGTCCGGTCCAAGCTGAGAAATGTACGCACCGGCGCTGTAATTGACAGAACGTTTAACGCCGGCGAAAAATTCCCCAAGGCGCGGATTGAGCACAGAGAGGCGCAGTATCTTTACAATGACGGCAAACAATACAACTTTATGGACATGGAAACATTTGACCAGTTCAGCATGAGCAGTGAAGAACTGGGCGATACCATTAAGTATCTTAAAGAGAATATGGTCATCAAACTGCTAACGTTCCAGGAACGCTCTATTGGTGTAGACATTCCCAACTTTGTGGAACTGGAAGTGGTGGAGACCGCACCCGGCATCAAGGGCGACACCGCCTCGGGTGGTTCCAAGCCGGCCACGCTGGAAACCGGTTACGTTGTACAGGTGCCTTTTTTTATTAACATCGGTGATGTGCTGCAAATAGACACCCGCACCGGTCACTATATTAAGCGGGCATAAATGTTTAGAAACCCCCAAAAAGTGAGATACTAGTGCCGTACTGATAACTTGTACAATTTGGTATCTCGCACTAACCATAAGGGGGTTTTTTCATGTCCGATCTGAAGTCGAAAGTGGCCTACCTGCAGGGGCTGTCAAACGGGATGGAGTTGGATGCCAACACCAAAGAGGGCAGATTGCTAAACAGCATTATCAGCGTCTTGGATGACTTCGCAGAAACGGTATCTGAACTGGAGGACTCCCAGGAACAACTGGAGGACTACATCGAGACCATTGACGACGACCTGTATGCCCTGGAAAGTGATTTGAATGAGGAAGAAAACATGGAGGAGTACATCGAGGTGGATTGCCCGCGCTGCGGGGAAACAGTGTTATTCGAGCCCGACATCGTTGATGACGAAGATGTAATTGAAGTGACCTGCCCCAATTGCGACGAGGTAGTATTTGTGAACGACGACACCTTCGAGTCTGCGGACGAACCGGAAGGCATGGAGAACCGGGTGGAAGAAGACCTGTAATAGCAAACAAAAATTTTGCAAACATAGAAGGCCTACGGCAGCGAAGACTGCCGTTTTTTTTTGCTCGGACACCGGAATATCCAACTGGCGAGCATTTTTTATCAAGCCCGTCCTTGACTTTATGAGCTATTTCCAATTAAAATTTATTCAGCTTTTCGAATGTCATTATTTACAACAGTCGGGCGCTGACTCTAACGCCGCACCCGGCGTAAAAACAACCGAAAAGGTGGGTGTCGTAGAGAATGAGCCAAAAAATTGTTATTATCGGCGGCGTGGCAGCGGGTCCCAAAGCCGCGGCCAGGGCCCGTCGCGTTGCCCCGGACGCGGAAATTACCATCATTGAAATGGGCGGCCTAATCTCCTATGCAGGATGTGGCATGCCATTTTACCTGTCCGGCGAGGTACAAAAGTTTAATCACCTGTTTGAGACCACTTACGGAGTGATTAGAAACGAAGAGTATTTTTGGCGCGAAAAAGGCTGCCGGGTTGTAACCCGCACCGAAGCCAAATCCATTGACCGGGCCAAGAAAGAAGTGCACGTAGAAAATTTGGAGACCGGCGAAAAGTACGCCGTCCCCTACGATAAACTAGTGCTGGCCACCGGTGCCTCGCCCTTTGTGCCGCCTATCGAGGGATTGGATTTAAAAGGCGTCTTCAAGCTTAACCACCCGGATGATGCCCAGCAGATTAAAGAGTACCTGGGCGACATGGAAGGCGGCGAGGCGGTCATCGTGGGCGCCGGCCTGATTGGCCTGGAAACCGCAGACGCGCTAATGAAACTGCATATGTTCTGCTCGGTGGTGGAACTGCAGAATCAAATTCTACCGGTTATGCTGGATGAAGATATGGCCCGGGTGTTGGCCAAAAAGCTGACTGACCAGGGTATTGAATTTCTGCTGGGCACCAAAGTGCTTAAACTAACTGGCGATGAAGACGGCAACGTCGCCTCCGTGGTTACAGACAATGGTGAAATAGACGCCGAGTTGGTTGTAGTTTCTGTGGGCGTGCGGCCTAACGTGGAGTTGGCCCGCCAGGCCGATATTACTATCGGTACAACCGGGGCCATTGCAGTCAACGAATATCTGCAGACCAACGACCCCGACATTTATGCCCTGGGTGACTGCGCCGAAACCACTCACCTAATTAGTGAAAAGAAAATGTTCATGCCGATGGCCACTTACGCCAACCGGCAGGGTCGCGTGGTGGGAGACAACTTGGCCGGCGGCAAATCCGTTTTCCGCGGCGTGTTGGGCACCTCGGTACTGCACACTATGGGATTTAACATCGGCCGCACCGGCCTGAGTGAAAAACAGGCCCACGACCTGGGTTACAAAACTGTTACCGCAATCAACCACGCCTTTGACCGCACCCACTATCACCCGGATCACGGCCTGGTGTTAATGAAGTTAATCACTGAAGAAGACTCGGGCAAGGTTTTGGGCGCCCAGGCTCTTGGCCCTGGCGATGCGGTTAAGCGCATTGACGTGGTGGCTACTGCCATTTCTATGGGTGCCAATGTGGAACAGCTGGCTGAGGTGGATTTGGGTTATGCGCCGCCTTTCTCCACGCCTATCGATCTGACTACCCACACCGCTAATATTGTGCGCAATAAAGTGGCCGGGCTGGCCAAGACCATCACCGTGGATGAGTTCAAGGCAAAAATGGACCGCGGTGACGATATGGTGATCCTGGACGTACGCACTGAGCCGCAGTTCCAGATGCGCCACCTGAAAGACGACCGGGTTAAACTGGTGGTGCTGGGCGACCTGCGCGAGAAAATTGATGAAGTACCCCGGGACAAGGAAATTATCGCCATTTGCGCCCTGGGCACTAGAAGTTACGAAGCCCTGCGCACCTTGATTGGTGCTGGCTTTACCAATGTAAAATACATGGAAGGCGGCCTGCAGGCCTGGCCTTACGAGCTGTAATATAAGTTGGGGGACATTCCCGACGTCCCCTGACCACTATAGCGGGGACTCTTTTGGGGGTCAGGCTCTTAACCTATTAATTTGTTTGCGTTTGCAAATAAGTTAGTAAGTTAAGAGCCTGGCTCTTTTTTTTAACCACTTTTTTATTTCACACACCGGGCATATTTTACCAATTATGTCCATAAACATTTTGATATAGAAGAATGATCTAGCCTATTTTGGATAGTTAGCAGTTTAGATGATTAGGAGGAACAAACTGATGAACGGCGTGGTTCAGGTCAAGCCGGGTACGCACAGCCGAGGTTGGGATGAGGTGCTGCCGGTACTGCCGGCCAACCTGGAGAAAATGATCGCCAGGCTGCCCGACCACATTCTGGCCCGGTTGGAGGAAATTAGATTGCGGCGGGACAGGCCCCTGATGTTGGGGGCGGGAGGACAGGATTTTTTCCTGCGCCGGGACGGACAGCCCGACTCAATACCCGAAAGCGCTTACATAACCAGCGGGGACGACATGGAAAAAGTGATTCAAAACATCAGCGGTTCCTCGGTTTATGCCCTGGAGGAAGAGTTAAGAAACGGGTATATCACCCTCCCCGGCGGGCACCGGGTAGGCCTTACAGGCCGGGCGGTGTTGGAAAACGGGCAGGTTAAAACACTTAAATACCTATCCGGGCTAAACATTCGCATCGGTCGAGAGATTAAAGGGTCTGCCGCTGCGCTGCTGCCGCGTTTGCTGGATCAGCCAGCGGCAAACATTCACCATACTGTGATTTTTTCACCGCCTCGCTGTGGCAAAACCACCTTGCTGCGCGATCTGGTGCGGTTGGCCAGCAGTGGTGTACCGCAGCTAAATTATCCCGGCCGGACGGTGGGCCTGGTGGACGAGCGATCCGAGATTGCCGGCTGTTACCGGGGCGTGCCGCAAATGGACGTGGGCGTGCGTACAGATGTGTTGGACGGGTGCCCCAAGGCTCAGGGCATGATGATGTTGTTGCGGTCCATGTCGCCGGATATCATTGTGACCGACGAAATTGGGAAAATGGAGGATATTGCAGCGCTGGAGGAAGTTTTTAACGCCGGCGTACGTATCATCGTTACCATTCACGCCTCCTCCATGCGCGAGCTGACTAATCGGCCGGCTCTTAAATATCTGCTGCAGCTGAACATGATCCAGCGGTTTGTGTTGTTGGGACGCTCCCGTGGTGTGGGGACGGTGGAAAAAATTCTTTACGGGAACGAAGTAATGCCCCGGAGGTGATACTGATGATCAAGTTAATTGGGGCTATTTTGCTGGTATCGGCCTGCGGTTATGCCGGTTGGCACGTATCTAGAAGTTACGCCCGCCGTCCGGTGGAACTGAGGCAGTTCATGACGGCGCTGCAGATGTTGGAAACGGAAATTACCTACGCGGCCACTCCCCTGCCCGATGCGCTTTCCGGCATCGCTGAGAGGGTGGATGCCCGGGTCTCTTCATTCTTTGCCCATGCGGCTAAAGAATTACAAACCACTCGGGGTACATCGGCCAGACAGGCCTGGAGCGCTGCTCTGGATAGATACCGTACCGGCAGCACCCTTGATCGAGGGGATCTGGGCATTTTAAATAGCCTGGGCCACAACCTGGGCATTTCCGACCGCGATGACCAGGCCAAACACCTGCGCCTGACCCTGGAACAGCTTAAAATGGCCCAGGCCCGAGCCGAAGAAACAGCGTCCAAAAACGTTAAGTTATGGAATTACGTGGGTCTGTTGGGCGGGCTGATTATCGTGCTGGCACTGTATTAAGGAGAGGCAGTAGTCAGTAGTCAGAATGGGAAAACCGAATAAAACAACAGAATGAAATTGAGCTTTAGGGTTGTCATCCTGAGCGCTAGCGAAGGATCTTAAAGAAAGATTCTTCACTTCGTTCAGAATGACATAAAAACGATGACATAGCGCTGTAAATTTTTATTAACTGTCGGGTCTGGTAGGGAGATAATTGCTCTGACTACTGACTACTGACTACTGACTACTGACTACTGACTACTGACTACTGACTACTGACTCTGACTACTGACTACTGACTACTGACTACTGACTACTGACTACTGACTACTGACTACTGACTACTGACTACTGACTACTGACTACTGACTACTGACTACTGACTACTGACTACTGACTACTGACTACTGACTACTGACTACTGACTACTGACTACTGACTACTGACTACTGACTACTGACTACTGACTACTGACTACTGACTACTGACTACTGACTACTGACTACTGACTACTGACTACTGACTACTGACTACTGACTACTGACTACTGACTACTGACTACTGACTACTGACTACTGAATTCTTGTATAAAAAAAGGAGGCGTACCAATGGGCCAAAACATTGACCTGATCTTTAAAATTGCCGGCATCGGCATCTTGGTGGCTGTGGCCAGCATGGTCCTGAAAAACTCGGGCAAGGAAGACTATGGTTTAGCAGTCACCCTGACTGGTATCGCCGTGGTGCTGGTGATGGTAATCCAGATGCTGGGTACCCTTTTCGACGAGGTGAAATCGGTTTTTAAACTCTTTTAGGCGGGTGGTGGCATGGATATACTGCAAATTTCCGGTATCGCCCTGACCGGGGCGGTGCTGGCGATGATCCTGAAAACCCAAAAACCGCCCCTGGCCATGCTGCTGAGCATATTCGTCGGCGTCACTATTTTCCTGCTGGTGTTGACCAAAATAGGGGCTATCGTCGACGTTTTACGCCAGTTGGCGGGACAGGCCAACATCAGCTCAGTTTACCTGGGCACGTTGTTGAAGATTATCGGCATCGCCTACATAGCCGACTTTATTGCCCAGATTTGCCGGGATGCGGACCAGGGGGCCATCGCCATTAAAGTGGAACTGGCGGCCAAGGTGCTGGTGCTGGTGCTGGCGGTGCCTATTGTGGTTGCCGTACTACAGGCACTGCTGCGGCTGATACCGTGACGAAGGGGGGATTAACCTGGCTGCAGCTATAAAAGTAAAAAAGGTACAGATGCCTTTAAAAAGCGATCGAAAAGCCGGCCCCCATAAAAAACCGTTACATTTATTCTTGCTGGTATTATTTATCTTTTTAAGCACAGCGCCGACCCTGGCCGTGGCTGCGCCGGAGTCTCCAGTTGAGTGGGACACTCGGGTTAACGACTTGGATATGGTTGAAATTCAACGCCTGGTTAACCGGATGGACATGGAAATACAGGAGGCGCTGCCCGAAAGCGACATCAAATCGCTGATAGTTGGATTGGCTAAGGGGGATATCCCCCTGCAGCCCGGGGAAATTTTCAACCAGTCACTGCAATACATTTTCCGGGAAGTGGTGGCTAACTCCACGCTGCTGGCCAAACTGGTGGTGCTGGCCATCATCTGTGCGGTGCTGCATAACCTGACCGGTGCCTTTGAGAAGGGCACCACCGGGCAGCTCACCCATATGGTGGCGTACATGGTACTGGTGACAATGGCGGTGGGTTCCTTCGGACTGGCGGTGCAACTGGGCCGGGATGTAGTGGACAAGATGGTGGTGTTTATGCAGGCGCTGCTGCCGCTTTTGTTGACCCTCTTGGTGGCTGTGGGCGGCATCACTTCAGCGGCCATATTTCATCCCCTGGTGTTTATCACCATCACGGCCTTCGGCACCATCATGAAAAACGTGGTTCTGCCTCTAATATTTTTTGCTGCCGTGCTGGAAATCGTCAGCGGTTTGTCCAAGGAGTTTCAGGTCTCACGGATGGCGGGACTGCTAAAAGGGGTGGCGATGGGGCTGATGGGCCTTATGAGCACCATCTTCCTGGGGGTGATGGCTATTCAGGGGGTGGCTGGCGCGGTAGGTGACAGCTTGACTTACCGCACCGCCAAGTTTGCCACCGACACTTTCATTCCCGTGGTGGGCGGGGTGTTTAGCGACGCTCTGGGCGCGATTATCCGCTCGTCACTGCTGATGAAAAACGCCGTCGGGATTGCCGGGGTGTTAATCATAGCCCTGATAGTGGTGGTGCCGCTAGTTAAGATTATTACTATGGCCTTCATTTATAAACTGGCCGGCGCCGTTATCCAGCCCGTGGGCGAGGATAACATCAGCGACTGTTTAAACGCCTTGGGCAATAACCTGATTACTGTGTTTGCCGCTGTGGCTATGGTAGGGCTGCTGTTCTTTTTCACCATCGCCATCGTAGTGGGGATGGGTAACTTTACGGTAATGCTGCATTGATAAAGCCTGTCATTGCTATAAATACACGAATCCTGTCATTCTGAACGTAGTGAAGAATCTAAAGCTCAGATCCTTCGCTACGCTCAGGATGACATACTTAGCTATTACCATGAATACAGCGCGGTAAGTTGTATTCGTTTATCGTGGTACAGGTATAGATTCTTCATTGCAGTTCGTTTCATTCAGAATGACACGGACTTGGACATTTTTGGCGGGGGGCTACTATGGACGTACTGCGTCAATTAATTCAAACCATTGTGGTGATAGTCATCCTGGCGGTGTTTTTGGAGATGCTGCTGCCTCAGGGGGACATGCGCCGTTATGTAAAAATGGTGATGGGATTGTTAATTATCGTGGCGGTGTTGCAAAGCGTGGCCGGGGTTATTAACAGCGACTTGCTGCGGGATATACCCGATGTCACCGAGGCTCCGTCCGGTTATCATCCGGTGCCGCTGGAAGATATTATGGCGGCGGGCCAATCCCTTTCAGATGCCAACCGCCAGGAAGCAGCGCAGCAATACGGCCGGGGCATAGCCCGGCAAGTGATGTCCCTGGCCGCCCTAAACAACGACCTGCAGGTGGTTGACGCCAGCGTTCAGCTGCATGAGAACACTAATGAAATCAGCGGCATTACGGTCTTTTGTTCCAGCGGCGTTAATCAGTCGCCCACGCCAACCACCGAAGATAACGCCGGGCCGGACGGGTCGGGCATCCAACCGGTAATCATCAGCACCCCGGGAGCAGATAAACCCGGCGGCGCCGGTGTACAGCCAACCGCAACTGAAATGCAGGCTGCGTCTGATATAGCCGGGCTGGTGGCCAATTTCTATAACCTGCAGCGGGAGCAGGTGCACATAGAGTTTCAATAATTATGAGGGGTGATGAATGTGAACCGGGGGGAGTTGCTAAATCCCAGGAACAAAAAATTCTGGCTCTTAATGGGAGCGGCGTTACTGGGCATTGCATTGATGCTGCTGGGCGGAACGGGGTCGGGTGACCAGGTGGCGGAAACGGACAGAGCCCCTGCGGGCGGCCAGACCGACCGGTACGGGGAAAGCACGGATTTTTCGGCCGTTAATTCCCTGATGACCGCCGAGGAAAAGGAAATAGCCACCGAACTACAGCGCATGCTGGAACAAATCTCAGGTGCCGGACGGGTTGAAGTGACTATCCAACTGGCTACTTCCACCCATAACGATTACGCCATCAATAGTGATACCGGACTTAAAACCACTATGGAAGAAGACCAGAACGGGGGCACCAGGGAAATAACTGAAAACACCGGTTCCAGCATCGTGGTAATTACGGGTAGCAGTCAGGGGCAGGAAAAGCCGGTTGTCAAGCGGGAAGTGGCCCCGGAAGTGGCCGGGGTGCTGGTAGTGGCCGAGGGGGCCAGGGAGCCCGTGGTCAAGGCCGACCTTTTCCGGGCGGTGCAGGTAGCTCTGGGGATCCAGCCGCACAAGATAGTTGTGATGAACATGAAAAGGGGTGACTAGGTTGATTAAGGTGATTAGAATTAGACGTACAGACATAGCCTTGGCCCTGCTGGCGCTGGCCGGTATAGCTTTTTGCGTTTTGGGGTTTGGCGGTCTGACTGAAAGACTGGCCAACTGGCGTGATAAACCGGCGGCCTCCGCCACATTAGGCGGGGATGCGACCCAGGAGAGCGATAAACCGCTAGGCGGCGGCACACCGGTTGATTACACAATGCAGGCCGATCCCGAACCCGTCGAAAATCTTACCACCGGCAATAACGGCGGTTCGGCGTATTTTGTGGAATACCGCATGGAAAGGGAACGGGCCCGGGGCATGGAGATGGAAACCATGCGCGAGGTACTGGCCTCCCCGAACGCAGATGAAGATGTTCGTAAGACCGCCCACGAAAGGCTGCTGCACCTGAGTAACAGCATATCCAAGGAAATGGAGCTGGAAAGCCTAATCCGCGCTAAAGGCTTCAGCGATGCCGCCGTTTTCCTGGACGGCCAAACCGTCACCGTGGTGGTGCAGGAAGGCAACATCCCGGCCACCGAAGACGACCACATCGGCATAATTGAAATGGTTGCCAAAAACACCGGCGTGGAAGGGGAAAACATCATTATCATCACCAGACCCGGCTCAAGCTAACCTGGTGATCAAAATTGGGGACGGTTCAAGTCGGGTACGGTTCTTGACTTGAATCGTCCCGCTTGGATTTACAGATGTAGTACTGTATACATAATATCTGACAGATATTATGTATACTTGACTGGAATGTATTTAGATATTGAAAAATTAATTATATAATACAGGTTGTTACAGTAACCTGTATTTTTTATTGTTAAGGAAAGTAGACGCGAAAATGGAGAGATTATTATGCCGGCGGTTAAAATTACTGATACTACCCTGCGAGATGGTCACCAAAGTTTGTGGGCCACCCGAATGCACACTGAAGATATGCTGCCCGTGGTGGAAAAAATTGATGCGGTGGGGTACCATTCCCTTGAAGTTTGGGGCGGTGCCACCTTCGACGTCTGCCTGCGTTTTCTTAATGAGAACCCCTGGCAGCGGTTAAAAACTTTAAAACGGGTGATTCGACGAACGCCACTCCAGATGCTGCTGCGAGGACAATCGCTAGTTGGGTACCAGCATTATCCGGATGATGTGGTCGAAGCATTCGTTTCCAAGATGGTGGAAAACGGGATCGACATCATCCGGATTTTTGATGCCCTGAATGATATCCGCAACATGGAAACAGCCATCCGGGCAGGCAAAAAGGCCGGCGCGCATATCCAGGCAGCAGTAGTGTATACGGTAAGCCCGGTGCACACCACTGAACATTACCTGTCAACCGCCGTTAAACTGGCCGAATTGGGAGCAGACTCCATCTGCGTCAAAGACATGGCCGGATTGCTCACTCCCCACCGGGCGTATGAACTGATTAAACAACTTAAGGAAGACCCCGGCCTTCCGGTGCAATTACACAGCCACTACATCGGCGGGTTGGCCCTGGCCACCTACCTTAAAGCGGTGGAGGCCGGGGTGGATGTGATAGACACGGCTTCGGTACCGCTGGCTTTTGGCGCTTCTCAACCCCCGGTGGAGACCGTGGTCAGGGCGCTGGAGAATACTCCTTACGATACCGGTCTGGATATCCACCTGTTGTTTGAAATTGCCGATTACTTTGAACAACTGCGCCGGCATAAGGGCTTGGAGCGCGGTGTAACCCGCATCAACGACATGAAAGTGTTTGAGCACCAGGTGCCCGGCGGCATGATTACCAATCTGGTGTCCCAACTTGAACAGCAAAAATCGCTGCACCTGCTGCCGGCTGTATTGGAGGAAATACCCCGGGTGCGCAGGGAACTGGGCTACCCGCCGCTGGTGACGCCCACCAGCCAAATTGTAGGCACTCAGGCCGTGCTTAACGTGTTGACGGGTGAAAGATACAAACTTATTCCCGGTGAGGTTAAAGCCTATATCAAGGGTCTGTACGGCAAGCCTCCGGCGCCGCTTGATTCACTAGTGGCCAGACGGGTACTGGGGGACGGCGAACCGGTCACCTGCCGGCCCGCCGACCTGTTAGAACCACGGATGGCTAAAGCCCGGGACGAGATTAAGCTGTTGGCTGATTCGGAAGAAGACGTGATATCCTACGCTGTTTTACCGCAAGTGTTTTTAAAATATAAAGAGGGCGGCAATCGCCCTGCCGGTGAAACCACCCCGGTAATAACTAAACCTGGTAAATTAGAATTGGCCGCTATCGGCTCGTCAGAGGAGGACGCCAATATGGATTTGCAGCAAATTAAGGAACTGGTAAGCCTGATTAATCAAACCGATATTGCAGAACTAACCTTCACACAGGACGGTATAAATCTGGCTATCAGGAAAAACGGGGCTTTAGGGGGTAACAGAGAGCAGGCTGCTAACGTGACCGAATCCAAAACAGCCACCGAAATTCCCCTAACAGCAGCGGCCGTTGTAGAAGAAGAGGAAACCGGATACGAGATTAAGTCACCTATGGTGGGTACGTTTTACAGCGCCCCCGCCCCCGATGCCGCCCCCTTCGTGGCAGTGGGCAGCCGGGTGGAAAAAGGGCAAACCCTGTGCATCATTGAAGCCATGAAACTGATGAATGAAATCGAAGCGGATGTATCCGGCATAGTGGTTAAAGTCCTGGCGGAAAATAGTCAGTCTGTGGAGTACGGCCAGCCGTTGCTGGTAATTAAAGAGGACTAGGTGACTTAACAATGTTCGATAAGATACTGATCGCCAATCGGGGCGAAATAGCCATCCGCATTATTAGGGCCTGCCGGGAATTGAACATTAAGACGGTGGCGGTGTTTTCGGAAGCCGACCGCGACAGCTTGCATGTGCGCATGGCTGACGAAGCACTGTGTATAGGGCCGCCGCCTCCCGGCCGCAGTTACCTGAATATAGCCAACATCATCAGCGCTGCCTTGGTGACCGGGGCGGAGGCCATCCACCCGGGTTACGGCTTCCTGTCTGAAAATGATCGTTTTGCCGAGTTGTGCGCCGCCAACCGGATAGTGTTCATCGGTCCTCCGGTGGAAGCCATGCGGCTGATGGGCAACAAGGTGCAAGCCCGGGAAACCATGCAGGCATCCGGTGTGCCGGTGGTGCCGGGTTCGGAGGGGTTAATTAACGATGCCGACCAGGCGTTGCAGGTGGCGAAGGAAATTGGTTACCCGGTGCTGATTAAAGCTTCTTATGGTGGCGGCGGTAAAGGCATGCGGGTGGCCCAGTGCGAAGAAGAGTTGCTTAAAGGCATCATGACTGCCCGAACTGAAGCTACTGCTGCTTTCGGCAGCGGCGAAATCTACCTGGAAAAATATGTGGAGGAACCCCGGCACATTGAAATTCAGGTACTGGCCGACCAGTACGGGAACGTGATTCACCTGGGCGAGCGGGACTGCTCCATCCAGCGCCGCAACCAGAAGATGATTGAGGAATCACCTTCCGTGGCGGTGGACGATAAGCTGCGTGCGCTCCTGGGTGAAACCGCGGTTAAAGCGGCCCAAGCAGTTAATTATCACAGCGCCGGCACGGTTGAGTTTTTGCTGGATAAACACGGTAATTATTACTTTATTGAGATGAACACCAGAATCCAGGTGGAACACCCAGTCACCGAAATGGTCACCGGACTGGATCTGGTCAAGGAACAAATCCGCATTGCCGCCGGCGCAGAACTGGGGTTTGGCCAGGCTGATATTCAATTTAACGGCTGGGCTATTGAATGCCGCATCAACGCCGAAGATCCCGACCGTAATTTTGCTCCCAGCCCGGGTACAATAACAGCCTTTCAGCCCCCGGGCGGGCCGGGGGTGCGCCTGGACAGCGCGCTGTTTGCCGGGTGGCAAGTGCCCCCGAACTACGATTCCATGCTGGGTAAATTGATTGTGTGGGGCCGGGATCGTGACGAAGCGATGGCCAGAATGCTCAGGGCACTGGATGAATTGCACCTGGAAGGTATCAAAACCACGGTATCGTTCCACCGCCGCATCCTACGCAACGCCTTCTTCCGCCGCGGCGAAGTATACACCAACTTCATCCAACGCCGCATCCTCGGGGGCAGTTGACTAAAAACTATCTAATGGGGTTTGGTGTTATCGGAAGGGATGCATAGGAGCTTAGTTCAAAGAGCGAGAGAGCCGAAGGATAAGCGCCGGAGCTAGACTTTCGTGCCCGCAGGGCGCGAGTTCTCCGGCGCCCGGAGGCGAATGAGCTCGTTCAAGTTTAATGGCGAGTCGCATCCTGTAGATAACACCAAACCCCTCACCAAGGGCTTTTTTTATCAGAAATTAACTAAATAATTGATTTACCACAAAATACCGCAGTTAATTGCGGTATTTTTCCTCGTTTGGTATAATGTATTAAACGGTTAAAAGGAGGTTATAGTGTGGAACAACAGGATTCGAACGTACGGGAAGAAAAAAACACCCTCGGCTCCATACGTGTGGCAGAAGAAGTTGTACGCATCATTGCCGGGATGGCCGCCACCGAAGTGACCGGTGTTTCCAGTATGAGCGGCGGCGTGGTAGGCGGTATCGCAGAACGCCTGGGACGTAAAAATTTATCAACAGGTGTTAAAGTTGAGGTTGGCGAAACAGAAACCGCCGTCGACCTTTCCATTATAGTTGACTATGGTTCACGCATTCCCGACGTAGCAGCCACTATTCAGAGCGCAGTAAAAACCTCCATTGAAAAAATGACCGGCCTTAGGGTAGTCGAAGTAAACGTAAACGTGCAAGGCGTGGCATTTGCAAACGAAACCGGCGAGGAAGAAACCAGAGTAAAATAAAGAAGACTTGCGAAGATAAACAGGGGGCAAGACTCGTTATGGGGCCGTTAGATCGTGGAATACTATTATTATACACTTTAACAACTACACTGCTGTTTCTTGCTTTGGCAGCTTTTTTTGCCGGATGGCAGGAGCCGTTTAATGAACTGATGCGAGAGGCGGCCTTACCCGGGCAACAAGAAATTTTGTGGATTTTGGGTGGCCTGTACGTGCTAATTGGTGTCCGGTTGTTTTGGAAAGGATTAGTTATCGAACGTAAAAAACAGGCGGTGGTTCAGGACGGTGAACTAGGCGATGTACGCGTTTCTTTGACCGCCATCGAGTCGTTGGCTGAAAAAGTGGTTTCCCCCATTAATGGGGTTAGGGATGTCCGGGCCAAGGTTGTTTCCGCTCCCCAGGGTATTAATATGCATATGAACATAAACGTCTCCCCGGATATTAACGTGCCGGCGCTGTCCAAAGACATTCAGCAGCAGGTTAGGGACAGCGTATTGAACGTGGCCGGCATTGCGGTACACGAGGTGCGGGTGGCTGTGGAAAGCTTCACCAGCCGCAAAAACAGGGTGGAATAGGGAGTGGCCTAGCATGGACAAACATCTTGTCATAGAATGGATTACGCTGCACCGGGGCAAAATACTTGGTGCGGTGGCTGGTTTGGCCGTAGGCATTTCGATAATTTTATTTGGTGTTTTGAAGACATTTTTTGTAGCCATCTGTGTGGTTTTGGGTTACCTGGCAGGTAAGCAGTTGGACGACCGGGTGGATATTAGGGACAAGATTTTGCGCTTGCTGGGAGAAAGGTGACGAAAGGTACTATATGAGCAGAAGAAAAGCCAGAGAATCTGCAATGCAAGTGCTTTACCAGGTAGACGTGGGCAAAATGGATGTGGATGACGCATTCCAACACTTGCAGGAAAAATTAAATATTAATATCGAGGTTCGGGATTTGAATTTTGCCCGTCACCTAGTGTTAGGGACCATTGATAAGTTGC
Organism: Peptococcaceae bacterium BRH_c8a; assembly: GCA_000961575.1. Lineage (GTDB taxonomy): Bacteria > Bacillota > Desulfotomaculia > Desulfotomaculales > Desulfallaceae > BRH-c8a. Next base: position 159,557 of record LADP01000003.1, on the reverse strand, counting down.
CTGAACTGGACTCTGAAATAAGCCGGTTAAGCCGGGACTGGAAACTGGAACGCATAGCCGCAGTAGACCGTAGTATACTGCGGATGGCTCTGTACGAAATTTTTTACGACCCGGGTACACCTTATAATGTCTCAATTAACGAAGCCGTTGAAATTGCCAAGAAATTCTGTGGTGATCAATCCAGTAAATTTATTAACGGCATCTTAGGCAAAGTGGCGCAAGAAAAACAAAAAGTGACTCAGTAACAAAATGTACAAAAAAAATATCAGATCAAATTACACAAAAAACGGTTCTTTAATTGGGCCGTTTTATTTTTTTAAAAAATTGTTCATTAATTCGGTCATTAATGAACAATGCAGAAGGAATCATATGCTTGGCCTAGAAATATATAATTAAGTCTGGCTTCGCAAAATCTCATAGGGGAGGGGAAAAGTTTAAATATGTACAAAATTTTAGAGAAACAAGTATTCTCACCAATTATCAAAGAATTAGTTGTTGAAGCACCAAAAGTGGCCAAAAGCTGCAAGTCCGGTCAATTCATCATTCTTCGGATCCACGAAGAGGGCGAGCGGATTCCGCTGACCATCGCTGATTATGATCGGGAAAAGGGCACCATTACGATTGTTTTCCAAGAAGTAGGCAAAACAACCACGCAACTGGGCCAGATGGAAGTGGGCGACTATATCAAGGATTTTGTCGGCCCCCTGGGCGAGCCTTCGCATATAGAAAAGTTTGACGGCACCGTGGTAGTTGTAGGCGGCGGCGTGGGTATTGCTCCGGTACATCCCATCGCGCGTGATCTTAAAGAAGCCGGCAACAATGTTATTGGCATTATTGGTTCCCGGTCCGGCGATCTGCTTTTCTGGGAAGACAAAATGCGCGATGCTTGCTCGGAACTGCAGGTTACCACTGATGATGGCAGTTACGTACGTAAAGGTTTTGTTACCGATGTCTTAAAGGAAATCATCGAAGCCAAAGGTAAAGAGAACATCCCCCTGGTGCTGGCTATCGGACCCCAGCCCATGATGCGGGCAGTTTGCAACCTGACCAAAGAATACGGAGTTAAAACCGTTGTCAGCCTAAACGCCACAATGGTAGACGGCACCGGTATGTGCGGTTGCTGCCGGGTATCTATTGCTGGCGCCACCAAGTTTGTTTGCGTGGATGGCCCCGAATTTGACGGCCACGATGTAGACTGGTTTGAACTTAGCCGCCGTGGCGGTATCTTTAGGGACAAAGAACAAAAAGCCATGGAACATCACGTATGCAAATGTGGTTCCGGATGCGGAGGTGCTAAATAATGACTGAAGCTAAGAAACCTAAAAAGGAAATTAAACCGGTCAAGAACCCCATGCCGGCTCAGGATGCCCTGGTAAGGGCCAAGAACTTTAGCGAAGTGGCCACTGGTTACACCCAGGAAACGGTTATTGACGAAGCCAAGCGTTGCCTGCAGTGCAGAAAAGAGCCCTGCCGCCAAGGTTGCCCTGTTGAAGTGGACATCCCCGCGTTTATCGGTTTAGTAGCCGAAGGCGATTTTACCGGTGCCATTTCTAAAATTAAAGAAAAGAACGCCCTGCCCGCAGTTTGCGGTCGGGTTTGCCCCCAGGAAGCCCAGTGCGAAAAATATTGCACCCTGGGTAAAAAGCATGATCCGGTTGGGATCGGTCGTATCGAGCGTTTCTGCGCCGACTGGGAACTTGCCACCGGTGTGAAAGTGCCTGAAGTTGCTCCCCCCACCGGTAAAAGAGTGGCCATTGTTGGTTCCGGCCCTGGTGGTTTGACCTGCGCTGCCGACCTGGCCAAACTTGGTCACAAAGTGGTTATGTTTGAGGCCCTGCACGTGGCGGGCGGCGTGCTGATGTACGGCATCCCCGAGTTCAGACTGCCCAAGGCTGTAGTGCAGGCTGAAGTTGAAAACCTTAGAAAAATTGGTGTGGAAATAGAAGTTAACTCGGTGGTGGGCAAGTTTACCACTGTTGATGCTCTTATGGAAGAACAGGGTTTTGATGCCGTATACATCGGCACCGGCGCCGGCCTACCCTACTTTATGAATATCCCCGGCGAAAACGCCTGCGGTGTTTACTCCGCCAATGAATTTTTAACCCGTACCAACCTGATGAAGGCTTACCAATTCCCCGATTGTGATACACCCATTAAACTGGGTAAAAAGGTTGCCGTTTTAGGCGGCGGTAACGTGGCTATGGACTCTGCCCGTACTGCACTGCGCCTGGGCGCCGAGGAATCCTATATTGTTTACCGCCGTTCTCATGAAGAACTGCCGGCCCGTAAAGAAGAGGCCGAACACGCCGAGGAAGAGGGCGTCAAGTTTGCGTTCCTGACCTCCCCGACAGAAATCGTCCAGAACGAAGATGGCTGGGTCACCGGTATGAAGTGTCTGAAGTACGAACTTGGCGAACCCGACGCTTCCGGCAGACGCCGTCCGGTAGCCATTGAAGGCTCTGAGTTTCTTATGGATATTGACACTGTAGTTGTAGCCATCGGCCAGGGCCCCAACCCGCTGGTTCCCAGAACCACCAAGGGACTGGAACTGACCAAGCGTGGCAACATTGTGGCCGACGAGAAGGCCGCCACCTCCAAACCCGGCGTATATGCCGGCGGCGACGTGGTTACCGGTGCAGCTACTGTTATCCTGGCTATGGGTGCGGGCCGTACCGCGGCCAACTCCATCCACGAATATCTGAGCAGCAAATAAAATTATTGGAATATGTAACGGAGTTAAGATGAGTGTTTTATCAGTACACGATTTAACCAGCTATATTAAGGGATTGCTGGAAGGTGACAGTAAACTTGCCAACCTGTGGGTCAAGGGGGAAATCTCCAACTTTAAGCAGGCTGCTTCGGGGCATGTTTACTTTACCTTGAAGGACAGCAATTCCAGTATCCGAACAGTAATGTTCCGTTCCCGGGCCAGGCTGTTGCGGTTTAAACCGGATAACGGCATGGCCGTACGGGTACGTGGTTACGTGACGGTCTTCGAAAGAGACGGACAGTACCAGCTTTACGCCGAGGAAATTGAGCCTGATGGAGCAGGAGCACTTTACGCCGCTTTTGAAAAGCTTAAAGCGAAGCTGGCTGCTGAAGGTCTTTTTGACACCGGGCGCAAGCAAAACCTGCCCCGTTTTCCCCGGTGTATTGGCATTGTAACCTCGCCAACAGGCGCCGCAGTACGGGATATACTTAATATTTTGCGCCGCCGCTGGCCGATGGTACAGATTTACCTGGCTCCGGTAGCAGTTCAGGGCGATAATGCTCCCGCCGAGGTGGTCAGGGCTATTACCCTCTTTAACCGCACCGAGAATGTAGACCTTTTGATAGTAGGTCGCGGCGGCGGTTCCCTGGAGGAACTCTGGACCTTTAATACCGAGTTGGTGGCTCGGAGCATAGCCGCCTCGCAGATACCCATAATATCTGCCGTGGGGCACGAGACCGATTTCACCATTGCCGATATGGTTGCCGACTTAAGGGCGCCTACTCCGTCGGCAGCGGCGGAAATAGCGGTTCCCGACCGCGCGGAAATAAAAAGGAACATAATGATGCTTCGGGTCAGATTGACCCGAAGCATCAAACACAAAACAGGCTTGTACAGACAGCGTCTGGATCGCTGCAGTGCCAGCAGGGCTATATCCAGGCCGGTGGCAGTTATTTGCGACCAGCGCCGGCAAGTTTTGGACTGGCATGAAAAGCAAATGAGACGTGCTGCCGGCGAAAGCATGCGCAGTGTCCAAAGCCGACTGGCTCTGCTGGCTGGCCGGTTAAATGCTTTAAGCCCCCTGGCCACCCTTTCCAGGGGTTACAGTTACACCACCGGGCCTGACGGCAAGGTGTTACAGAATGCGGCTCTAGTTAAACCCGGCGATCAAATTAAGGTGCATCTGCATCAGGGCAAGTTGGCCTGCCGGGTTGATGAAACGAAGACATGAAATTAAAGATAAATAGGAGGATATATAATGGCTGCAACTCTTATTGATGGCAAAGCTATTGCGGCAACCATCAGGGCGGAAGTCAAGGCAGATGTAGCTGCGTTGCGGGATAAAGGTATCGTTCCCAAGCTTAGCGTTCTGCTGGTTGGTGACGATCCGGCTTCGGTGGTTTACGCCCGTTCCAAGGAAAAATCATGCAGTAACGTTGGTATTGAATTTGAACTGGTCACCATGCCCGGCACCACCCCCGTGGAAGAAGTGCTGGCTACTATCGACGGCTGGAATAAAGACCCCAAAGTGCACGGCATTATGATTGAACTGCCGCTGCCCAAGGGCATGGACAAAAAAGTTGTATTGGAAGCCGTTAATCCCAAGAAAGACGTAGACGGCTCGCACCCCATCAACCGGGGTTATATTCTTAGCGGCGGCGAAGGCCTGTTCCCGGCCACCCCGGAAAGCTGCATTGAAGTGATGCTGCGTTCGGGCTTTGATATCAAAGGTAAAAACGCTGTTATCGTGGGCCGCGGCGAAACCGTGGGCAAACCGCTGGTTTTCATGATGCTGAACCAGAACGCCACCGTAACTGTGTGCCATACCAAAACCCAGGATCTTGGCTACCACACCAGGCAGGCCGATATTGTCATCGCTGCTGTTGGTAGAGCTAAAATGGTGACCGCCGATATGATTAAACCTGGCGCTATTGTGGTTGATGCCGGGATTAACCCCGCTGAGGGCGGCGGCATTTGCGGAGACGTAGATTTTGAAAACGCCAAAGAAGTAGCCGGCGCCATCAGCCCCGTACCGGGCGGCGTAGGCAGCCTGACCACAGTGCTAATCCAGAAAAACGTTCTTAAAGCCATTAAACTGCAGGGATTAGCATAGAGTCTACTGAATTCTGACTCCTGAATTCTGAATTCTAAAAAAGAGGTGATATAGTGAGCGAGATTTATGATTTTTCGTTTCGTAAGGTAGTGGCGGTATCCGCATCCGACGCGCCCACTCCGGGCGGCGGCAGCGTTTCTGCTCTAGTGGGCACCCTAGGTGTGGCCATGACAGCTATGGTAGGCAACCTTACCGTTGGCCGGCCCAAATTTAAGGATGTAGAACCCGAAGTTAAGGAAATCACCGGCGCCGCCTATTTTATCATAAACCAGCTGGAAAAACTGGTGGCAGCCGATATAGCGGCCTTTGGTAAGTTTATGGACGTATATCGTTTACCTAAAACCACCGATGAAGAGAAGGCCAAGCGGGAAGAACAAATGCAGAAAGCGTTGAAAAAGGCCACTGATACTCCCATGGAAATTGCCAGGACGCTGCTGGATGCATTGGTTATAACCGACAAACTAGCCAAAATTGGCAACACGATGGCCATCAGCGATGCCGGCGTGGCTGCTTACGTATGTGAAGCGTCGCTAAACGGAGTGCTTCTTAGCGTGGACATTAACATCCCAATGGTTAAGGACGAAGAATACGTTAAAAATATTTTAGCGGAAAAAGAGCAAATGGTAGCAATGGCCAAAGAATTGAAAGACAAGGCCGTGGCTGTGGTACAAGAGCGGATGAAATAGGTTGTAGTATTTTGGGGTCAGGCTTTTTGGTTACCAACTTATTGGCTATAATTGGGCAATAGGTTATAACTAAAGAGTCTGACCCTTAAAAAACTGGAGTTTGGAGATAATTATTAATGAGCGAACAAAAGAACATGGCTTTTGAAGAAGCCCTGGAAAGGCTTGAAATTCTAGTTAACAAGCTGGAAGAAGGCAACCTGCCCCTTGAAGAATCTCTGCAGCTGTTTGCCGAAGGTATCCAGCTTACCAGGCAGTGCTCTAAAAAGCTGGAACAAGCTGAAAAACATATCAGCATCCTGATGGAAGACAGCGACGGGAACCCGGTAATCAAGGAAGAGGAGCTCTAACCATGAACTTCAGGGATGAACTGGCCGAGCGGGCAAAAGTGGTAAACAAGGCGCTGGACCAGTGTCTGCCATCCGTGAACGCGTACCCGCCAGCCATTCACCAGGCTGTCCGGTATAGCGTATTCGCCGGTGGTAAAAGGCTGCGGCCAATCCTGGTGCTGGCCGGGGCTGAAGCGGTGGGGGGCAACACAGAAACGGTAATGCCTGCCGCCTGCGCTGTTGAACTATTACATACGTACTCACTGGTGCACGACGATTTGCCCGCTATGGACAACGACGACCTGCGCCGGGGTCAACCCACCTGCCACAGGGCCTTTGGTGAAGCAATGGCTATTTTAGCGGGTGACGCCCTGCTCACGTCGTCTTTTAATGTTTTGGCCCAACTGCCGCAAAGCGCCGGCGTTGCTCCGGAACGGGTGGTGCGGGTGATTTCCGAACTGGCTCAAGCCGCCGGAACCCAGGGTCTAATTGGCGGTCAGGTGGTAGACCTGGCTTCGGAGGGCGATACTGTTGACGAAGATATGCTGGAGTACATCCATACCCGTAAAACCGGGGCTTTAATTAGGGTTTCAGTACGCGCCGGGGCCATATTATCCGGTGCCTCCGAGGCGCAGTTGCAAAAACTGACCGATTATGCCAATAGCCTGGGGCTGGCTTTTCAAATCGTAGACGATATTCTGGATGTGGTGGGGGATGAGCAAATCATCGGCAAACCGGTGGGCAGCGACCAGAGGAATCAAAAAGCAACCTATCCCGCATTGTTCGGCCTGGATGCCGCTAGGCAAAAAGCCACCGAAGCCGCCGAAACGGCGCTGTCGTCACTAAACAGCTTTGGCTCAGAAGCCCAATTCCTGCGCGGACTCGTCCAATTCGTAATTAATCGCAACCAATAGTAGTTAAGAGCCTGACCGCGTTAGATAATTGATAATAAAACGGTTGCCTGTATTGAAAACAGTCTTTAGGGGTCATAATTGATGATAAGAAGTCATAATAGACATTTGCCGCCGATATGGCGGCATGCTATAATTTTTAATGATATAATAATTTTTTGGACAAGTGACACAGTATCCTAGTCGGGAACCCTTTTTTGAAGGCGGGCCTAAAAATCCGTTAAGGGCACATCAATGAAGTTCCTGGTGCTGGCTGCTGACGCCCAGTTGGGGGTCGGTACTGGGAGTTAAGGGGGCGGGGCGACCCGCAATGGCATGTGGGCGTTGACCCTGCCCCCGCGGAGACCCGTGTGCGTGGGAGTATTAGTTATACGACTATGGCTCGGGTATAAACCTGCATGTGGGGAAAGCTGCGTGCAGTGTAGCCTGCCTTGAGTGGTGCCGGTGGAGGTCCATTAAGCGGCATACTGGTGTAAGGGCCCTTACCCTATATGCTGCGGGTTTAAACCGTCACTGCAAAAGAGGCTAAAAAAAGGTAATCCTGTAGAGGAAAACTCCTAGGCTGTACGATGAGAAATTGTGACGATACGGGGATTATAGTGTGGACTAAGTGGTAATTCAGCCACGGACTCGGTGACGATCCGGGATTCCGTTTAAAGGGAAACCGCCGGTTTGGCGACAACCGGTATGGAATTGGGAAAACCTGCTGGACCTAAGCCACAACATTTACCCGTATCGTTGTCACTTGTCAGTATACATACTAAATACCAGGTTACGACGATTAAATACCAAGGGATTTAAACCGTGGAGAGGATCAGTTGAAAAATAATAAGTCTACAGTTTCCGGCAAGTTCGTAATATTTGTCGGTTTTATTTCTTTTATCATCGCCGCGCTATTTTTCCTATTATCTGAATTTTTTGCCCGCGCTTTAAACAGCCCCATATTATCTTTTATTTTCTTAATTATGATTATCTTTGTCGGTATTACCTCTGATCTGGTGGGCACATCGGTGGCGGCGGCAGATGAAAAACCTTTCCATGCCAAGGCCTCCAAGCGGATTAAAGGCGCCCATGAGAGCGTTTTTTTAATCCGCAACGCAGACCGGGTGGCCAATATTGCCAACGATGTGGTAGGTGACATTGCCGGCACCGTTAGCGGTGCTTTAGGTATTGCTCTGGTTCTGCAGATTATTCAAATGTGGGAGGAATTGAACCTGTCCACATTGAACATGTTGATTACGGCTTTCATTGCCGCTCTTACCGTGGGCGGCAAGGCGTTCGGCAAAAAGATAGCCCTTAGCCGCCCCAACGACGTTATTTTTTTTGTCGGCCGCTTAATCGCAACGGTTAGCGGAATAACTGGTATCAGGGTGGTAAAGAAATAATAAAAACAGTAGTCAGTAGCAATGAGGGTGATTAATTGGGCGGTTTTTTAGAACATATTAATTCTCCGCAGGACTTGCAAAATCTAAATATGACCCAACTGGAACAGCTTGCTGTGGAAATAAGACAAACTATTATAAATACCGTGGCCGTCAACGGCGGCCACCTGGCGCCTAATCTTGGCGTTGTAGAATTAACGTTGGCCCTGCACCGGGTTTTTCAGACCCCCCGGGACAAAATCATTTGGGATGTCGGCCATCAAAGCTATGTGCATAAACTGGTTACCGGCAGACGGGAAAAGTTTCATACCCTGCGCCGTTACGGTGGTTTAAGCGGTTTCCCCCGGCCCGATGAAAGCGAACACGATGCTTTTACCACGGGTCACAGTAGTACATCAATATCTGCTTCCCTGGGCTTGGCTCTGGCCAGAGATCTCAAAGGTGATAAGAACTCCGTTGTGGCGGTAATTGGCGACGGGGCTATGACAGGTGGAATGGCTTTTGAAGCCTTAAACCACGCCGGGCACCTAAATACCGACCTGATCGTAGTGCTTAATGACAATGAAATGAGCATCTCCCATAACGTGGGCGCTATGTCTGGGTATTTAACCAGAATTAGAACCGACCCCAAGTACTCCAAGGGCAAGGACGAATTTGAACAGTTAATGAAACGCATCCCTTCCATCGGCTCCACCGTGCTTAAGTTTGCCGAGCGGTTTAAGGATAGCCTAAAATATTTTTTGGTACCGGGAATTATTTTCGAGGAACTTGGCTTTACTTACCTGGGTCCGATAAACGGGCATAACATTCCATCGATGATTAACACCCTTGAACAGGCTAAAACCCTGGGCGGGCCGGTTTTGGTACACGTGATTACTGAAAAGGGTAAAGGATACGCCCCGGCCGTGGAAAAAGCAGACATGTTTCATGGCATTGGGCCTTTTGACGTTAAATCTGGCACCTGCATTAAAAGCAGCGACACCAGCACATACACCGAAGTGTTCGGAAGTACACTGGTGCGGCTGGCCGAGCAAGATCACCGGATTGTGGCTATCACCGCGGCGATGTGCAGCGGCACCGGCCTGGCCGATTTTGCTCATCATTTTCCCGGGCGTTTTTACGATGTGGGTATTGCTGAACAGCATGCCGTGACGCTGGCGGCAGGGCTGGCCAAAGCCGGCCTCAAACCGGTGGTGGCTGTGTACTCTACGTTTTTGCAGCGGGCTTACGACCAGATTATCCACGACGTTTGTTTGCAGAACCTGCCGGTGGTTTTTGCCATCGACCGGGCCGGAATTGTCGGCGATGACGGTCCCACCCACCACGGGTTGTTCGATCTGTCGTTTCTCCGCCCGTTGCCCAATATAAATATACTGGCTCCCACCAATGAAAAAGAAGTTCAGGATATGCTGTACACCGCTTTAAATGCCGAAGGGCCATGCGCACTGCGTTACCCGCGAGGAACCGGACTCGGCGTGGCCCTGGGACAGCAGTGGACTGAAATCCCCTGGGGTAAGGCGGAAGTGATTACCGAAGGCAAGGACGTTACTATCCTGGCTGTGGGCAACATGGTGCCGGTAGCTGTTAGAGCTGCTGAAATGCTTCAGGACGCTGGTGTATCGTCAACGGTAATTAACGCCAGGTTCGTAAAGCCTCTGGATGCCGAATGCATTATCCATCACGCTAGGCGCACCGGACGACTGATCACAGTGGAAGAAAACATGTTGGCAGGTGGATTTGGCTCTGCCGTTTTGGAGCTTCTTAGCAACACAGCTGCCGGAGGAATGCTAAATGAAATTAAGGTTAAATGCCTGGGTATTCCGGATATTTTTGTGGAGCACGGCAGCCAGCCGTTGCTGCGTGAAAAATACGGACTGTCCCCGGATTTTATAGCTGATACTGCTCTGGGTATGATTAAACCGCACCAAAAACGGTGCGCCAGGATAGTCAAGCTCAGTGGAGGGCGTTGATTTGGCTAGCAAAACCAGGTTGGATCTGTTGCTGGTGCAAAAGGGGTTATTCACCAGTAGGGAAAAGGCCCGGGCGGCTGTTATGGCCGGAGACATTAAAGTAAACGGCAATGTGGTCACCAAGCCGGGTCATCAAATTGATGATAACCCGGTCATTGAAGTCAAGGAAAAAATGCCTTACGTAAGCCGGGGCGGTTATAAACTGGCCCGGGCACTGCAGTCTTTTAATATTGACCTGCGGGGCAGGGTGATGCTGGACGTGGGTGCCTCCACCGGAGGATTCACCGATTGCGCCCTGCAAAACGGCGCAGCCAGGGTTTACGCTGTTGATGTTGGGTATGGCCAGATGGCCTGGTCGCTGCGCACTGACCCGCGGGTGGTGGTATTGGAACGCACCAACATCCGCCACCTGGAGCAAGATATCTTTACCCTGGGCCGCCCTGACTTCGTAACGGTTGATGTTTCATTTATCTCTCTAACTCTGGTGCTGCCCCGGCTAGATTACCTGCTACACTATTATGAGGGAGTAACCCTGGTTAAGCCCCAGTTCGAGGCAGGCCGGGAAAATGTGGGTAAAAAAGGCGTGGTTAAAGATCCTGCCGTACACAGACAGGTACTGGATAAAGTGGTTCGTTCCATTACCGGTTGCGGCGCGCTGGTGTTGGGCGCCGACCACTCACCGGTGAAAGGCCCCGAAGGGAATATAGAATATTTGGTTCATTTTAAGAAAACAGATACCTCATCCGATACCGGTATAGGAATTGGAATGTCCCTAGCAGAGGAAAGGGGACACACCTCCGATAAAGGAATCGGTATAGGAATGTCCCCAACTAAAGTGGATGCAATGCTTGACCGGGTGGTTGAAAGAGCCCATCAAATAGACAACTGGCCTCATAAATTGCTGCCGGGGACGGAAACCAACTAATGAATCTAGGCACACACTAAGCGGAATAGCAAGGCACGGGGAGGGCGGAAACTTGAAGACCATTGGTCTGATATCCAACCTGAAAAAAGATAGAATTACTGGCTTGCTGGAAGATATCCATACCTGGCTGGCCGGTCGCGGCGTGAATATGCTGGTGGACGACGAATGCGCGGAAAGGACTAACTGGTCCAATGGATCATGCCCGCGCAGGGAACTGGTTAGCCGGTCTGACTGCCTGATGGTGCTGGGTGGTGACGGCACCCTGTTAAACAGTGCCCGCCTGGCTGCACCATCCAGAGTGCCGGTCTTTGGGGTCAACATGGGTCGGCTGGGGTTTTTGACCGAGGTGGACGTGCCCCATTTGTTTAAAGCACTTGAGCTGCTGCTGGCCGGGGAGTATTACATAGAAGAAAGAATGATGCTTGAGGCTAGCGTAATTAGGGATAATAAAGCTTCCCTGCCGCTAATGGGACTTAACGACGCCGTCATTACCAAGGGGGCTTTTGCCCGGTTGATTATTCTGGATACCACGGTAGACCGGCGGCATTTTAACACTTATCATGCAGACGGTGTGATTATTGCTACTCCCACCGGTTCTACAGCTTATTCACTTTCAGCCGGAGGACCGTTGGTGGTACCTGACCTGGATCTACTCCTTTTTACACCGATCTGTCCCCACGCTCTGTGGGCCAGGCCACTGGTTATTCCTCCGGACAGTGAAGTGCAAGTAACCCTGCAATCGAGTCTGGGGGAAGTAATGCTGACAGTAGACGGGCAGTTGGGCACGCACCTGCAGTATGGTGATATTGTAAGGGTTAAAAGATCAAACTGCCGGGCCAGGTTTATTAAACTAAATAACCAAACATTTTTTGATATCTTGAGAGAAAAGTTTAATGAAGGCGACATTAAAAGGGAGATTGGGTAAAATGGCTAATCCGCCAACCCGATTTGCAGGCGTTAAGGGGAATGCCGTCTTGCTGGCTCAAAATTTTGTGGCTGCAGTACTGCATGACGGCTGCCTGGCGGTGGACGCAACAGCAGGCAACGGTAACGACACCCTGTTTTTGGCCGGCCGAGTGGGTACCGGCGGAAAAGTCTACGCTTTTGACATTCAATCCGCCGCCCTTGATGTTACCGGCACCCGGTTAAAAGAAGCGGGCCTGCAAGATCGAGTGGTGTTAATCCGGGCGGGACACGAAGCTATGGCTTTGCACTTGACCGAACCGGTGGATGCTTTTTTATTCAACCTGGGTTACTTGCCCGGCGGCGACCATGCCTTATTCACTCGGCCGGACACAACTGTAACCGCTCTAAACACCGCTGTTGAGCTGCTTAAGCCGGGTGGACGAATTGCCGTGGTAGTGTATACGGGGCACAGCGGTGCTTTGGACGAAAGCCGGGCTGTGCAGAACATGACCAGCAGCCTAAACCCACAGGTTTTTGGTGTCCTTAAAGTGCAGTTTGCCAACCGGGCCGAACACGCCCCCTACCTGATTTTAATTGAAAGGGCGATTGCCAAAGATGAAGACCTGGCGCAGCAAACAGATTGTTGAAATCATCAAGGAAAAAGATATCAGTACCCAGGACGAACTGGTTCAGGAACTAAATAAAGCCGGGTTTAAGGTCACTCAAGCTACAATTTCTCGGGATATCAAGGAACTGGGCTTGATTAAAGTGCCCGGCGGTGCCGGGGTGTCCCGATACGCGCTGCCCGGTGATACGGTAAACCATAAAAATGACGACCGCATTAAACGTTTGTTCAGGAGTTCGGTGGTTTCCATGGACAGCAGCGAGAATCTGGTAATTATAAAAACTTTACCCGGGGAAGCCCAGGGGGTGGCTTCAGCCATTGACAACGCCGAGTGGCCGGAAATAATCGGCACTGTAGCCGGTGACGACACTATCCTGGTGATTACCAAACCCAAAAAAATCACCCCCACGGTAATGCGAAAATTTGTTTCTTTAGCCGGGAGGTAACTGGCGGTGCTGGTTTCTCTGTACATAGAAAACTTTGGTTTGGTGGACAAGCTGGAGCTGGATTTTGGCGCCGGGTTTAACGTGCTGTCCGGCGAAACCGGAGCAGGCAAAACTATTTTGGTGCAAGCACTTAATGTATCATTGGGCGGGCGATGCCAGGCCGACCTGATTAGAACCGGCCGGGAACGGGCTTTGGTGCAGTCCAGTTTTGACACTGCCAAAAACGAAACGATGGCCCGAAAATTAACCGAATGCGGCCTGGCGGCTGGTGATACCGGGGAAGAATTATTAATTTTGACCCGTGAACTAAACCGGCAGGGCCGTAATATTTGCCGCGTTAACGGGCGCATTGTCAACCTGGGCGTTTTTCGTGAGCTGGCCGGGCTGTTGGTCGATATGCACGGGCAGCACGAGCAGCAGTCCTTGCTGGTGTCGGAAAAACAACTTTTGCTGCTGGACAGATACGGCGGGCTGGAATTAACGGCTATGGTGGCTCAAGCGGGGCAAGCATTCCGCGATTGGCGCGCGGCCGTAGGCAAACGCGATGCCATTAACTCTGGAAATAGGGAAAGACGACAACGTGTAGACACCCTTAAATTTCAGATTAAGGAGATTGATTCTGCCTCCCTGGTTGGAGAAGATGAGACGGTGCTGTACGAAAAAAGAAACAGGCTGGCCAATGCAGAAAAAATTGGCCAACTAGCCGAGTCTGTCTTGCAAAAAATTCACCAGGGCCAGGGGCACTGCCCGGCGGCAGTGGATCTGCTGGGCGAAGCCAGGCAGGATTTGGATGAACTTTGCAACTACCTACCCAAGGTAAAGAACTGTCTGGACAACCTATATTCGGCCCTTTGTTTGGTGGAAGACACGGCCCGGGACATTGCTGTTTATCGGGAAAACATGGATATTGGCCCGGAAGAGTTAAATTTTGTTCAAGACAGACTGGCTCTGGTCGAACGCTTAAAAAGAAAGTATGCCGACAGTTTGGCCGGAATTTTAGAGTACCGGGACAACGCGGCGGCGGAGCTGGAAGAATTGCTGGCTGCTGAAACCGATGCCGCCGGAATGCAGGCCCAGGTAGAGGAAAAAGAAAGAATCTACCACGAACTGGCGACTCAAACCAGTTTATTAAGGGAAAAAGCCGCCCGGCAGTTGGAAAGGGAAATTAAACGGGAATTACAGGAACTGGCCATGATGCAAATTAATTTTACCGTTGCATTAACTTGCGGTGAACCATCCTCGACCGGCAGTGATAAAATGCAATTTTTGTTTTCCCCCAACCCGGGCGAGCCGCTGCGGCCGCTTTCCAGGACTGCCTCCGGCGGGGAATTATCCAGGGTCATGCTGGCCCTAAGAACCATATTGGCCCTTGCCGATGACACTGCAACCTTGGTGTTCGATGAAATTGATGCCGGCATCGGTGGGCGAACCATCCATACAATGGCCGAAAAACTCGACCGGTTAAGCGAGCACAGGCAAATCATCAGTATCACCCACGCCGCTATTGTAGCCGCCTGCGCTACCACCCACTACCTGGTACAAAAATCGATTGCGGCTGACCGCACGGTTACCAGTGTGAAAAAGCTAGACGGTGAAGCAAGGATTAGGGAACTTAACCGGATGCTGGGTGGGGACGAAAATTCTGAACTGTTGGCTGGTTACGTACGCAAAATGATTAAGTAGTTGGTTAGGAAAACCTGAATGGATGCCTGAATAGTAACATAAAACTTTAATTGGCAGTTTCTTAGCACTGTTTTTTGTATCAAAAACCGCGTTTTTAACGCGGTTTTTCTGTTTTTAAGACACTATTCTTTTTTTATTCCCCGGAGCTTTTTCAATATGTTACAACGCAGCGCCGGCCTTTATAACCAGCGCACATGCCAATGTACGGCACAACAGGGCGGAATAAATACACTATCGGAAGGCAAATTTAATAATATTAACCCCGCGGGCACCGAATCCTTTTTCAAAATTAAGCTTGTCATCCTGAGCGTCTTGTCATCCTGAGCGTAGCGAAGGATCTAATCTTTAAGATTCTTCGCTGCGCTCAGAATGACAGATTTCATATCAATGAAAGATTTTATATCAATGACAGATTTCATATCAATGACAGATTTCATATCAATGACACAATCTACTTTTCGATCAAATTTACAACTTATACAACTTAATTAAAGGGAGGTGTGCCGCCTGAAACCCAGCAGTGTATCCAGACGTTTCGGAGCAGTATTTATTGTAGTATTTGCACTAACCATTTCATTCATGTCGATGTATTCGGCATGGCATAATTTTCTGCCCTACCAGCAGTTAGTCAGGGTAGGCGATGAAATTACCACCGGCAGGGAATTACCAGGGCCAATAAGCAGGAATATTACTTTTCACCTGCGCTCGGCGGGTGCTTTTTTTTCAGCCGGCGGTAACAATTACCGGGAATTAACCTTTACAGCGGGTGATACAACCCCGGTGGCACTCAAGCCAGGCCAGCTGGAAATGCAAATGAGGTTGTTTGGTTTTTTACCCCTGCATCGGATGACCGTCAACGTGGTAACTTCACCCCAGGTTGTCCCGGGAGGACATTCTATTGGCATACTGATGCACTCCGAGGGGGTGGTTGTGGTTGGTGAAGCCCCGGTGTTATCGGATGGAAAAAAATATTTTCCCGCCCGCAATGCCGGCATATCCGCAGGGGATGTAATATTGAAAGCTAATGGGGTAAAGGTTCAAAATGAAAGCCAGTTACAGGATTTAATCGATAAATGCGGTAATAAAGGTAATGATATTATACTGTTAGTTAAACATGGAGATAAAACCATCCAAATGAAAGTCGACCCCGTACTGTGTGACAAAACCGGCCGTTTCCGGGTAGGTTTATTTATAAAAGGTACTGCAGCTGGTGTGGGAACGATGACATTCTATGAGCCGCAAAGCCAAATATATGGAGCGTTGGGTCACATAATAGCAGATAATAACAGTGGCCAAACCGTTAATTTAAGAGATGGAAGGATCGTAGATGCGTCAGTTAAAGATTTGCACCCGGGCCGCAAGGGTCAACCAGGTGAAAAATTGGGTGTATTTAAAGGAAACAGAGATATTATTGGCAGTATAGATAAAAACACACAACACGGTATATTTGGCCGCCTGGATAAGGATATAGCCAATTCATATTACGCCGAGCCCATTCCTGTGGCTATGAAGTACCACATTAGTGAAGGACCCGCAGAAATTTTAACTGTTTTGCAAGGGAACAAAATCGAAAAATTTAACATCTATATAGAGAAAGTTATAACCGGCGATGAGCAAGGCAAAGATATGATTATCAGGGTAACAGATCCGGCCTTGCTGAAACGCTCCGGTGGTATCATTCAAGGTATGAGCGGAAGTCCCATTATTCAAGACGGCCGGCTTGCCGGAGCCGTTACCCATGTTTTTATCAACGACCCCACCCGGGGTTACGGAGTAGCAGCAGAAAATATGTTAATGGAAGTAAATCTTATAAATATTAAGAAAGATGAAAATATAGCCAGTTAATTTGTATATTTAGGGAGTAAAATTGTTAATAATTAACAAATATAGTAAAATAAATTAAAGGAGTAATTCCGCCTCCGTCGAAAGAATGTATCATAGAGAAATAATAGCAAATTTTTAGGAGGCGGGAATTTTCATGAAAACTGTAACAAAGGTGGTAATAGCAGACGATAACAAAGAATTTTGCGAGCTTTTGAAGGATTTTCTCTCACAACAAGATGAATTGAAAATCACCGGTGTAGCTTATAATGGTATCGAAGCCCTTGAAATTATTAAAGAACAATTACCAGACGTGTTGGTCCTGGATGTAATTATGCCGCACCTAGACGGTATTGGCGTCCTGGAGAAGTTATGTGAAAATTCAACAAGTCATAGGCCCAAGGTCATAATTTTAACTGCATTCGGACAGGAGAGCATCACCCAAAAAGCCGTGGAGTTGGGGGCAGACTATTATATCTTAAAACCTTTTGACTTTGCGGTGCTGGCAACCAGAATTAAACAGCTTACGGGAGGTTTTAAGCCTTCCCAGTACATCTCGGTGTCCAAGCCTAAAAGCCTGGACGTTGCTGTGACTAACATAATTCATGAAATGGGTGTTCCGGCTCATATTAAAGGTTACCACTACCTGAGGGATGCCATCCTGGAAGTTATTGAGGATGTTAACCTTTTAGGCGCGGTAACCAAGGAATTATATCCGGCTATCGCCCAAAAATACCAGACCACTCCCAGCCGCGTGGAACGAGCAATTAGACATGCCATTGAGCTGGCCTGGGATCGGGGTAATGTGGAGATGATGACTAAGTTCTTCGGTTATACAATTAACCTTGAACGCGTTAAACCTACTAATTCTGAGTTTATAGCCATGGTAGCCGACAAATTGAGAATCGAATCTAAAGTAAGTTAAGCTTATTGCATTAGTTAGATAGATTTGTTTTCATGTTCTCATTGTTGTGCTTTGGATTATCTAAACCTGGCTTAAGGGTCAGGTTTTTTTTACATTAAGTTATTTATGACATAAAAGCCTAAATCTTGACGCTTATGAACAAAAATTGTAAAATGGTTTTAATTAAGGCGGGTGATGGAAATCAAAAGCACAGTGATTAAAGGACCGGTTAAACTGGATAAGCGAACAAAAGATCTGGTTAAAAGAATTCAACCGGGTGATATAGCTGTGATCGACCACGCCGACCTTGATGAAGTGGCTGCCAATGCATTAGTAGAGGCAAGGGTTAAGGCAGTTATTAACGTTTCGCCTTCCATGAGTGAAAATTATCCTAATGAAGGTCCAATACGCCTGGTTGAATCAGGAGTTAAACTGCTGGACTGCCCGCATGGTGAGCTTTTTACGCTGTTGACTGAAGGACAGGAAATAGAAATAAGGGGCAGCACGGTTAACATAAACGGCCGCGAACTGGCATGTGGGCAAGAGCTGACCGTTAATTTGATTAAAGAACACATGAAATCGACTAAAGCCAACCTGGAAGCCGAACTATCGCGATTTATTGAAAACACTATGGAATATGCCCGCCATGAAATAGGCCTAATCTGCAATGAATTTGAGATTCCGCAGGTTAAAACCTCCTTTGACGGCAGGCATGCTTTAATTGTGGTGCGTGGTAAAAACTACAAAGAAGATTTAAAAGCCATTAAGTCTTACATTGATGAAATGAAGCCGGTAATCATCGGGGTTGACGGTGGTGCAGACGCCCTGACGGAATTCGGACTGCAGCCGGATATTATCGTCGGGGACATGGACAGCGTCAGCGACAGCGTGTTAGCGGGCGGCTCGGAACTGGTGGTGCACGCCTACCCTAATGGCAGGGCGCCAGGCATGGACCGGCTCCAGCAAATGGGTCTGCCGGGACTTGTTTTTGCAGCCCCCGGCACCAGTGAGGACATTGCTATGCTAATGGCCTACGAACTGGGCGCTGAATTGATAGTGGCGGTGGGAACGCATTCGAACATGATCGACTTTTTGGAAAAAGGACGCAAAGGTATGGCCAGCACATTTCTGGTCCGGGCCAAGGTGGGGCCCATCCTCGTAGACGCCAAAGGGGTAAGCAGGTTGTATAAAAGCAAACCACGGGTTAAGGATCTGGCACCCATATTTATAGCCGCCTTGCTCCCGGTGGTCGCTGTAATTGTGATATCACCGTCAACCCGTGAATTATTGCGCCTGCTGATCATTCAATTCAGGATATTAACGGGGATTTAGGAGAAATAAAATGATTATTGATTACAAGTACCATATTGCCTCGCTGGTGGCTGTTTTTTTGGCGTTGGGCATAGGAATTTTAATCGGCAGTACCATGTTAGGCAACGACACCTTAATTGAATATCAAAAACAGGTTACCGACAGACTGGAGAACCAGCTACAGTCCATGCGGGAGACCAACGAATCAATTCAGGCCAAAGCGAGTGCTTTAGAGGTTGACTCGGGTATTCACAAACAATTTGAAAAAGAAGTTATTCCCGTACTGGTGGCCGGACGTTTGGAGAATAAAAATTTTGCATTGATAGAACTAAACACTTTTGGATTTCCACCGGAAATTACACGCATTATTAACGATGCCGGCGGTCAGGTTACCTCGGTTACTTCCATCAATAATATTTATGATAACCATGAGACACTGGACGATCTTTTCGCCGTGCTGGGCTGGGAGGAAACCGACCCCGGCAAGCAGACCCCTAAACTGGCTGCCGAGGTGGCGGCCGGTATTAACAGCGGCGATAAAGAAGTGTTTTTTGAAACCTTAAAGGAACACGGCGTCATTAAAACATCCGGCGATTACGGTATACCGGTAGACGGCCTGATTATTGTTGGCGGTGGTTACGGTGATGATAAGCGGGATATGCAATTTGACCTGCATACCATAGATTACTTCCAGGACTTAAATATACCGGTGCTTTGCGTGGAAGAGACCGATGTTAACTTTTCTTATGTTAAGGATTACCAGCGTAAACACGTTAGTACCATTGACAATATAGACACCGCACCTGGCCAGTTGGCGATGGTGCTGGCTTTAGGCGGGCAGCCCGGCAATTACGGAATTAAATCCTCTGCCCAGATGCTGCTGCCCGAAGTAAACTGGGATGGATTAAATATCCCCAGATAAATAGAAGGTGAAGGTACATGTCCCACAAAAAGGTAACCGCCATAGTACCGGCTTATAACGAAGCCGAATTCATTTTCGAAACTGTAACGGCGCTGGTTAAGACACCATCGGTTACAGAGGTATTAGTGGTAGATGATGCATCCAGTGATAACACAGCTGTATTGGCTGCCCGGGCCGGGGCCAGGGTGATGACCCTGGAAAAAAACGCCGGTAAGGGAGCGGCTCTTAATATTGGCGTACAATCGGCGTCAGCGGACATTTACCTGCTTCTGGACGGTGACTTGGGTACTTCTGCATCCGATGCCGGGCTATTGCTGGAGCCGGTGCTTACAGGGCGGGCGGACATGACCGTGGCCCAGTTTCCGCCGCCGCGCCGCAAGGGTGGTTTCGGTCTGGTTAAAGGTTTGGCCCGCTGGGGGATTCTTGTATTTACCGGTCAGGTTATGAAATCACCGCTTTCCGGACAAAGAGCCATGACTCGCCAGGTGCTGGACAGTGTTTATCCTTTTGCTTCAGGATACGGTGTCGAGGTAGGCATGACCATTAAGGCGGCCCGGCTGGGATACCGGGTACTGGAAGTGCCGGTACAGATGACCCACGCCGAAACCGGCCGGGATTTAAAAGGATTCCGCCACCGGGGCAGGCAGTTCTGGCACATTACCAGGACTCTATTGCGGGTGGCAGTGCTTAAGTAACAAGAAGGAGTCAGGAGTCAGTATTCAGTAGTCAGAATAAAAGAACGGTTAACCGGTAAGGTGCCAGGTGTTGCAAGTTAATTCAACTTGCAACACCTGGCACCAAAGCCCGGCGCAAAGCTTACAACCAGAAAGTTGTATTCATTTATCGTGGTGCGGGAACGCGTGGTAATTCTGAACGAAGTAAGATCTAGATCCTTCGCTACGCTCAGGATGACAGGATGACAGTCATGGTAGCCGCCCTCTATGGTGCACAATTGTTATGAAAAATGCTTTCTGATTCATGATTCCTAAATTCTGACTCCTGACTCCTGAATACTGGTTTTCATACATACAGAGGTGATTTTGTGCAAGTGGTACCGGAAACAATATACGCCGCCGCCGGTTTCGGGCTGGCATTTACCCTGACCCTGCTGGTACGGGATAAGGTACTGGCCATGATCGTTGGCGGCGGTTTTACTCGTCCCAATTTTAAAGGCTTGGATATCCCGCTGTCGGCAGGGGTTATTTTTTTTATCTCCGTACTGCCCGCCTCATTACCCCTGCTGGTTGCAGCACCTACCGGCATAGGGGACATGCTGCAGCTTTACATCTTTGCTATGGCTGCGGCAACCTGTCTGGGATTAATGGACGATTTTTGGGGTGCCAGGGATACATCGGGACTGCTTGGCCACTTTAAGGCCCTGCTTAAGGGCAGATTGACCACCGGTGCCGTCAAGGCGCTGGGGGGCGGAGTTTTAGGCCTTTTCCTCGGCGCACAGCTTTTTCCGGGCCAGCCATGGAGAATAATAGACAGTGCGCTGATTATTGCCCTGTCCATAAACCTGTTAAACCTGTTTGATCTGCGGCCTGGCCGGGCGGGCAAAGTTTTTATCCTGCTTTGCCTGGCCATGCTGCCGTCTTTAATCGGGCAGCCGGAAATCGTTCCCGTTGCTGTAGTTCTGGGCGCTTTGCTGGCCTTTTTACCTGCGGATTTAAAAGCCCGGGCCATGATGGGGGACGCCGGCTCCAACACCCTGGGCGTAGTCATAGGCATAACCGCGGCAGTTGCCCTGGATGGCTATTACCGGGTTGGATACCTGGTACTGGTGCTGCTGGTGCATGTGATTACCGAAAAGTTTTCTCTAACCCGGATTATTTCAGCCAACCCGGTACTTAACTACCTGGATCTATTGGGCCGGGAAAAAGAGTCTGGCAAATAGTTTTAAATTCAGGAGTCAGGAGTCAGTATTCAGTAGTCAGAATAAAAGAACGGATCGTTAACGTAAGGTGCCAGGTGTTGCAAGTTGAAAGCTGCAAAATACGCAACTTTCAACTTGCAACACCTGGCACCAAAGCCATCATTTTATGCTAATATTAAGGGAAGTACTTGCCAAAGGTGGTATTACATTGATAAACGAAAAACGGTTAGTGTCCAATTTTATGGAACTGGTTCAGGTGGACAGCGAAAGCGGCCATGAGGGACAAATGGTTGAAACTCTTAGACATAAGCTTACCAGTCTTGGCATGGAAGTTATTACTGACGACGCTGCCAAGATAACCGGCACGGAAACCGGTAACTTGATTGCTAGAATGAAAGGCACCGTTAACGGACCGACATTGATGTTCTGTGCCCATATGGATACCATAACGCCGGGGCGCGGTATTAAACCGGTGCTGGAAAACGGCATAATCAGCTCGGCAGGTGAAACGGTGCTCGGAGCCGATGACAAAGCCGGCATCGCTGCAGTGATTGAAGCGGTCACCGTACTGCAGCAAGAAAAAATAGCTCATGGCAACCTGGAATTGGTTTTCACCATTTGCGAGGAGACCGGGCTGTCCGGCGCTAAAAACCTGGATTTTTCCCTGCTTTCCGCTGATATGGGGTTTGTTCTGGACTGTGACGGGCCTCCCGGCACCATTGTCAACAGGGGGCCATCCCAGGATAAAATTAAAGCTGAAGTGCTGGGCAAGGCGGCCCATGCCGGAATCAATCCCGAGCACGGAATCAACGCCATCCAAGTGGCGTCCCGCGCCGTGGCTAAAATGCAGTTGGGACGCATAGACGAGGAAACCACCGTCAACATCGGACTCATTTCCGGCGGTGTAGCTATAAACGTTGTACCGGACAGGGTTACCCTGCATGGTGAAACAAGAAGCCTGCAGGACGAAAAGCGCGTACTGCAAACCCAGCTCATTTGCGATACCCTAAAGGAAGCAGTCCAAGAATCAGGTGCGAGACTACTTCTGGATGTGGCCACGATATACCCGGCCATGCACGTTCCCGGAGATTCCGCTGTGGTAAAACTGGCCAAACGGACGGCAGAGCAGCTGGGACTTGACCCGATTATTCGCGGCACCGGTGGCGGGAGCGATACACACGTGTTTAATGATCATGGTATTCCAGCCGTCAACCTGGGCATCGCGATGCAAAAAGTGCACACCACTGATGAATTCATCCGGGTGGAAGACCTGAGCGCCGTGGCTTCCTACGTGCTGGCTATTATCAAAGAAGCCGCCGGAGAAGATAAAAAATAAAGATTAATAAATTTTTATTGTTATGCTGCGCGGCATCCTTCGCTAACGCTCAGGATGACATTCCCAAAGTCTATTTAAGCATCGTATCAAAGGAGTTTTGCTTTTGATCAGGATCAGGCAGGGTTCAGTGACCCAAATATTAAACAAAAGAATTGGCCTTACTGAGTTGCTCGCTGCCATACCGGGCGTAGGTGACCAAAAAGCATATAACTACGATGGACTGACCGGCCCGGTTGAGGTAGGAGACAACGTTATTTTAAACACCACCGCGGTGGCAAAAAAATTGGGAACCGGCGGTGCTCATTTTGTTATGGCCAACCTAACCCGCCCTGAACGGGATACCGGTGCAGCCGGTCATATTATGAAAATGCGTTACAGCCCCGCCCAGGTAAAGGTACTGGCCGCCGAGGAACCGGAAAGCCCCTGGGCCGAAAGCATCCGCAACACGGATTCACTTGCAGGCACCCCGGTAGTCGTGGGCGAGTTGCACAGCGTGCTGGCTCCGGCGGCGGCCGGTATCAAGTCAGCTTCCGATGGCCAGGCCCGGGTAGTTTACATAATGACCGACGGGGCAGCCCTGCCGATTTATTTAAGCAACCTTGTGCACCAGCTAAAAGAATGCAGTCTATTGGATGCCACCATCACCTGCGGACACGCCTTTGGCGGTGACTGGGAAGCGGTCAATGTTTATTCCGCCCTGCTCACCGCGGTGGCTGCTGCCAAGGCTGATGTGATTATCGTAGCAATGGGGCCAGGGATTGTGGGCACCGCGTCCCGGTATGGGTTCACCGGGGTGGAACAGGGGGAAATCATCAATGCTGTCAACATCCTGGGTGGCACACCGGTAGCCATACCCAGGATCAGTTTCGCCGACCCCAGAGACAGGCACCGGGGGTTAAGCCACCACACCGCCACCGCCCTGGGCAAAATAGCCCTCACTTCCTGCACGGTGGTGCTGCCTGATCTAGACAACCCGTCCTGGTCCCAAATAATTTTAAAGCAGATAGCGCAAGCCTGGTCGCCGGACAAACATACCCTAGTTTCACAGGACGGCCGCTCAGCGTTAACGGAACTGGAAAGCAAGGGGGTAAAGGTTACCTCAATGGGCCGCACCCCACAACAAGATCCCGCCTTTTTCCTGGCGGCCGGAGCAGCAGGCATTTATGCCGCGCGGCACCGCCGGAAGGAATGAAATTTTACCTAGTGCAGTAAGGAGTGGATGTATTCCTTCAAAGTAATGCGGGTGCCGGAAAGCGGGGCCAGCATTTTTAATACTTCTCTAGGCGTACCACAGCAGAAAAATCCATTTCTGGTTACATATAAACGCATGTCATTCTCCTTTGTCTATGTAATATTTACCAAATAAGTATGCTGATTAAAACATGGTTATACCATAAGCGAGGGTAAAAAATTGACCGTACCGATTGTTAAAATGACCGTTAACGCCAGCGGAGCCGCAGCAGCTGGTGCCGGCGGGGACGTAGTGGTTATTGTTGATATCATTGATATGTCCACCACCCTGGAAGCCGCTCTGGACGAGGGCGCGCTGGCTGTTTTTGGCGCCGCCCCGGATAAGGCGACACCGCCGGTGGCTGTAAACCCATTCAAAATAGGGCAGCTAGCCGGTAAACTGGCGGTGGCAAAGGGTGTCGGAATAGTGCTGGTGGGAGAACCCCGGGTAGGTTCCGATAAGGAACGGCTGGCGGGCATGTCTAAAACTGTGGCTGGATTGCAGCGGGCAGGAGCCGTCGTTAAAGCCGTGCTGCCCAATTTAGGGGCCGAAACGGTAAAGCTTTACGAGTTGCGAGGCAAGGTGCTAATCGCCGCCACGGGCACCGGGGGGGTAGCCTTTGACGCAGCGTTAACTGCCGGCGCCCCCGCGGTAATCACGGGCACCGTGGCCAGAACCAGGCATAAGAAAGGCCATGCTCCGGCACGGGCTGCTGCTCAACGGGCCGTTGATAAGGCCCGGGAACTGGGTACCGGAATTTCGGTGGTCGCCGCCAGCGGCAACTCCCTGGAGGATATTCTGGCGGCAGAGTTTATCACCAGGTTAATTCTAGAAAAATTATAACGACTCAGGAGTCAGAATTACCATGCGTCCCGCACCACGATAAACGAAGAAAAGGGCATACTTCATGTACGCTAAGGAACTAGGCTTTTATTCATAAGGAGGCAATGCCAACGAAGTAGTTTAATTAATCATTTATTGCCTTATATTACAGTCGAAAATGGATGGCTTCAAAGTTTGGATGTTCATAAAAGGTTTATTGCGTTGTACCGGCTGATTATATTTCTTGCCTCTCGCAGCTGCGCCGGGTCGCAAAATATAATCATCATTTGGTGACCTAAAAGTCCCTCGGGCAGCGGTCTTGAAATGGCATAAGCCCCGGCCCATAAGGCACCAAAGGCAAGCCCCATCCCGGTGCCGACAAACAAGGATGAATAAATTGTATTGGCCCAAAGGGGGCTAATTACCAAACCATAGGGATGATTTTGCAGCAGCCAGGCCACAAGCAAAGCCCCCGCTGCGGCACCCATTAGTGCTCCGATAATAGTTACTCGTTTTTCATGCCTGGTTAAAAAGACTTCTTGCCTGATGTGCTGTTCATAATCGTCAGCAACATCAACAACCCTGTAGTTGGAAATGTTCCGGGCCTGTAATTGCCGGTCAACAGCACTTACATCAACATCATCCGGCAGTAAAGCAACTATTTTGGCCATTGTCGATTTACTCCTTAACCCTACTTTCAGGCATTTTAACTTGCAATAGTTTATCTGCTTCTATCTGCACCTGTTCACCAATTACAGACGGGCTGCCAATAATCCAGCCAAAGTTAAAAAGTTGTTCCTGGCTGCTCAGGTAAGTGGGTTGTACTATTTTCAGGTAGCGCATCACCGGTTCTGGAATAGCATTTTCCTGCACCAAAAGCATGGGCCCGTGTTTTCCCCGGTGACTAAGAATGCCCGCCGGCACGGCCATTTCCGGCTGGGCGGGGTTAACCAAGATAAAATTATGGCCTGCTTCGGCGATGCCCCAACCGAACATGCGAATGGTTTTGGCCACCCAGTATCCGAAGTTGGGCCCAAAGTCCGCATAGCCCGCAAAACCGGTGGACATGCCAAAAGGATCTGTACCCGGAATACGCTGCACATGACCATACCGGGCCAGTTCATCGGCAATTTCGGCTGATATCACATCTTCACTGCCCAGCAGGTAAATAAATGCATCTTGAGCCCGGCGTTTCAAAGCTATCTTAGTGGCTTCAGGTACCTCATTATCCGTAACAAAAAACGTCGGGCTGCCCGCATGGGCAGTCCAGGAGGCGCTGAATATGGAGAACTCCGGAGCGTTCTCATTAGCTATCATCACCATATCTGTATGGTCGGAATTGATGGTTGCCCGGTACTGGTCAATCATAGCGGCCAACTCATACACATTAACGGCATCAAACTGCCTGAATTTAATTTTCATTCCCCGCAGTTCGTCTTTAACCTTTTGCTCAACGGGACCTACTATATAAGCCTTGGTATTCCCATCAACAAAAAGCCCTTCCGGATCAAGCCGCTTGATTTCCTGTTTTATTATTTCAGGTATCTCATTTTCTTTAATGAATAGGATTGGTGCATCAATAGGGAAATGAATCAGATTAACTGCCGCCAGGGCACGCCGCCAGTCGCCCTGCGGGACCAGAATAACTGCGTTCGGTTTATTATCCGCAAATGTGGCCGGGTAAACGATTTGTGCAATGGACGCGGATACCTGAAAAACATCTTCACCGGGCACCCGGGTCGTGTTTTGGGTTATTTGCACCGGTGCCGGATTGGTTACATTTTCGGCTTTGTAGTAATCGGGACGGTAGAACAATACCGCCAGCAGCAATAAAACCGCCAAAGCGGTGACAGCGCCGAGACCCCAGCGAACATGGTTCATACGCCTGTTAAAATTCAAAACGCCACCTCCCTACATGGTGCCGATCTTACGGCCCCTTACCAGCAGCGGCCAATTGCCGATGTATCCGGTGATAAGCCCGATGACATTGGCACCCCATACGGTAGCCCACCAAATGAGGTTCTCTTCTTCCGGCATCACGGTTAAACCGCGCATCTGCATGAGCCACATAGCCCCCATCATACCGATGCTGATGGCAGTCATACTAAAAAAGACTGTAAGGGCGTTGTCGCGTACAGTGTCCCGGTAAGTGGATGATTCCTTGGATCTAAGCATTAAGGGCACAAAAATAAAAATATTAACCGCCAGCGCCGCCAAGTACGACCATAAAATGGACTGGGTCATGGGGCTGCCCAGCCAAAACAACGGACCCTGTAAAATAATAAGTGGGAGGCCAAAATAGGCTAGCAAAAATGCCACGGTAACCATTGTGGACATACCAAACCCAGCGGTTCCCAGTGTAGCTGACAATACTTGCACCCAAAGCGGGCGGGGGAATTCGCCCAGGGCCACCTGGTGGTTATAGCCGCGGTAACATATGTAATATGACCACAGGCCAACAGGGCCCAATACCAACATGACTAACAACCAGGATAGTTTCATAAAGGGAGCTATCTGAGTTAACCTGGTGGACAGATGAAACCAGGTCCAAATGGCACAAGCCAGTGCCAGGGCAAACCACACCAGGGCCAGGGCTTCAATGCCGCTAATACCCTGGTCACCCTGGTCCAGATAATCCCGCAGTTCTTGAATAAAATCCACCCGGCCTTGCACGGCATAGGAGATCTGTGTTGGTTCGCCTAGAATCCAAGTATGATTAAATGGCCCCTCGGCCGGTGTAACCCACCAGTCCGGCGTGGTGGACCATAAAAATTTTTCCGTTTGGGCCGGCAGCTTGTCCGCTGACGTAAATAACAAAGGGCCAAAATTGGAGCCCGAAAATAGCTGGTTTCCTGCTAAAAACATAAGCCAGTCTTCTGTCACTGAACCCAGCAGGTAGTGACGGGCCGCCTCGGCTGTATCCTGGGTGGCCTGCCAGCCAAAGCGGTTTGTTTCATCGTAGAACCTGGCGAAGAATACTGCATGCGCGGCCGGGTCTTCCTCGCCTATTCTGGTAACTTGTCCCCATTTTTGCAGCTCATTTACCACACTGTTGCTTACCTGGCTGGGGGGAGCTAAAACATATATGTTGTTGGAGGTAATTTCGTCAAGGGCCTTGCTTGTCGCATCCGGTATCTTATCTCGTTCAACCAACAGCACCGGGGTGCCGCGGCGGGCCATCCAGGCAGCCGCAGGTAGAGCATATTTAACGTTGTCGGCTCCAACTACAATTAGATCCTGTCTTTTATTAGCGCCTGCTGTTAGCAGCGTATCCCTGACAGATGCAATAGCCTTATAAATATCCGGGCTGGTCAGAACTAAAGTGCTGTGTCCCCCTTGCTGCAGTTCATTTTGTAATGATGAAGTATTTTCGCCGACCAGCAGCACATCTGCCCCGTTAAACTCGTTCAAACCCCGTGGTGACCACTTATTTATGTTGGTAACGACTTCATTAATTGCGGTCTCGGTAGATTTAAATAAAATGACCGGCAGTTTTAATGGTTCCGCACTGAAACTTTGGCAGGCCAATGCCAACGGCCAGGCATCCGCATCCACCACTACCACCGCATCCGCCTGAACACCGTCATATCGTTGCTTCAGAACAAGACGCTGCATTGAAGGCCAGTCCTGTTCGGTCAACCTGGTGGTGTTGCCGGTATTAAGGTGCAGCCTGTCGATAACCCGGGGTATCTTGCCCGTGCTGAAAGCTTCCTTTACCGCAACAAGCGGGGCAAGTATTAAAAACAAAATTAATGCAAGAGATAAATAAAGACCGAAACGTTTCATGATATCACCTTTTTTATAATACCCTGCCACATAATCACTATGCTTGATACCCAACCCTAATAATAAAAATAGCTGTATTATGTAACACTATTGAAAACAAAAGGAGGGTTCACATGACTGTCGGAAAAGAACTACATCAAGCTTTAGGCATGTTGAAAATGTCCAGTGGCCAATTTCAGACTTTTGCCAATCGCACCCAGGACCCAATGGCCAAGCAGATGTACATGGGTTTCACTAAAAAACTGGACCAGATGGTGCAGGACCTGACCAACAGAGTCAACTATGTCGAGGGCCAGGAACCACAATTTAAAATGGAAAACATGACCCAGGCGGCCTTCGACCAGCAGCAGGCTGCGCAGCAATCAATGCGCAAAGAATAAAGATATAGCCCGGAAAATCCGGGCTATATCATGTAACTTATGCGAGTTTAGTTATCTAAATTTTTTAGTTGTTAAAGCCTTTTCTAATATTGGCAAATTTATAAAGAATATAAGCAACTGCTAATCCATAAGCTATGTAGCTGATAATATGGAACAATACTCCTACGGCATTATGGCGCATTTGGGGCGCAATACCCATTACATCAATGACAAGCCCCATGCCCATTAACAGCATAAACCCTGCTAATGCCAAACCCTTGATCCAGTAAAAATCATAACCCGCAAATCTCATGAAATAAGCCAGCAATACTCCTCCCGCGGAACCAACTACAAAATGGACAAAAATACTAACCCAAAACCCCGCCAAAGTATTTATTTGACCTGGGGTAAGGAAAATCTCCCCCGAAACCTGCATGGTTGTAGTATTAATAAACCCCAAGTTTAGCCATAGAAAAGAAAGTATGTGTAAAATAATCGTGCCCAGTATTCCCGCCACGGCACCAGTTAGAAAAGTATCATTAATAGCCTTTTCCACCAAACTTTTGGTCGATTCTGCTTGTAATGTTTGATTAATGGTAGGAGCAAGTTCGGCAGCCGGTTCATAATCATAGCGGACTCTAATACTTTCTATATTGGCGTTTTCATTACCTAAAATTTGCTTTAAATCTTGGCGCTCCCTTATAGGTTTATCTATAACTACTTCTCTTTCAGCAGCTACTTCTTTTTTAGCTTTTTTGCGTGCATTTTTGTTCCGTAACCGAAAAACCATATAGAAACTCCCCTTTACCAAGCAATTGTTAATTTATGTTACCCTCCGTCAATGTTTTTTAAACTGCTAGTTCCGTCGTTTATTGTGACATATTTGTTAAAGTTTTGAGAATGATTTGTGAAGATTTTTTTTTAAGATTAACCTATGAAAAAAAATACCACCAAGGGGGGGTAACTAATTATGATGGGATTTGGATTTGGCGACGGCATCAGTTCACTGCTGTGGAGTTTAGCTATGCTGTTTTCGATGCTCCTGCCGGTGCTCATTATAGTGGGTGTGGTTTATTTGGGGTTAAGCCTGTTTGAACGGAGAAAAAAAGTGTCCGTTGGCGAATATGATGCACCGGATCCGCTATTGGTCCTGAAAAAACGATACGCCAGCGGCGAGATCTCCAAAGAAGATTTCAGCAGCATGAAAGAGGATTTATTAAGAGGGTAACCTAACAGAGCTTTAACTACTCTTTTCTTAATCCTAAAGAAATATATCGTTGTTAGACCAGCTTAGCCGGGTTATATTCCCGGCTTTTACTTTTTTTCGAACATTCCTCAATAACGTCTTTTTACTGCAGGAAATTGTCGGAATATGAAGAACAAGCGTTAGGAGTAAATCTTTACTACCAACTATAATATAAATTGATAAATTTCTTGTAAATTAGTTTTTACGGGGGCTTGGACATGAAAATTAATCAAAGAAACAAAGGTAAGTTTTATGGTACCTTGATTGGATTAGCTATAGCTATTGTTTGTATCACTTACTGCTACCTGATGCCGAAAATGTGGCCTATTTATATATTAACTTTGCTTTATATTCCCATTGGACTTTGGATTGGTTATACTTATGACCGTATCAACCACCTGGCCAGTTTTGATACGCTAACCGGTGCGGTCAACCGCAGAATGCTGATTCAGATGCTGCACAGGCACCTTGCGCATGCAGATAAAAGCGGTGCAATGCTATCTATAATATTTATTGACGTGGATAAGTTCAAGCAAATCAATGACCGGTACGGGCATGAGCAAGGGGACTACGCCTTGCAGATTATTGCCAACACAATTGCAGCCAATGTCCGCTCCACCGATGTAGTTGGACGTATTGGCGGGGACGAGTTTGTGATTTTATGTCCGGGTTTAACAAGAGCACAAAGCGCCGGCCTGGTACAGAGAATTAAAAAAACAGTTGCGCAGCAGGTCAACAAATATCCATTAGGCATCTCGGCAGGCATTTCAGTGTACCCGGAAGATGGGCAAACTGCGGATGTGTTATTGTGCCGGGCCGATGAAACCATGTACCGCAACAAAGCTAAACAAGCTATACATAGATAACCAGCGCGGGTGAAAAAATAGCCTGAGAACGCCCTACAAGAACGAATGGAGGTTTGATATGAGAAAGTGGTGGTGGGCAGCGGCACTGGGCACACTTGTGTTGGGCTTAGTGATCGGTTCTATGGCCGGTCCCCGGTATTGGATGGGGGGCGGTTACGCCAAACCCGCACCGGGACCGGGCGCAGGCCCGGGTTACGGGCAGGGGCAAGGTTACATGATGGACTATATGCACGATTCCACCAATTGGGACGATATGGCTAATATGATGGGCTCACAGGAAAACCGACGCGCTATGGTGGATATTATGAGTTCCCCGCAAATGCGTCAGGCTATGATAGACGCGATGCAGCAGCCTGAAATGAGGCAGTCCATGATCGACATGATGCAAGACGCCAGGATGAGGCAAGCCATGTCACAGATTATGTCCACCCCCGAGGCGCGCAAGAATTTTATCGAAATGATGGCTCTCCCTGAAATGCAGCCGGTAATCAGGGATATGGCCGGTGATAACCGGGTACGCCCGGCTATGGAAGAGGCGATTAACACTAAAAATTAAGTGGCTTTGTTTAAAGACGTGCGAACATCAATAAAAAGCAAACATTAAAATTAGTAAGGCTGTTGACCTCCACGTCACAGCCTTATTAATTTGGCCAAAGATTACCCTAACCGCTGCCATTATCCACTTTTTCTCTGGATTTCGATGACCGGCTTGTTTTTTTCATTTACGGTTTGGGATGGCTGCGGTCATTAACACTATGCTTAATAAAATAATCAGTTAACACCCTCCAAAATCGCAGCGCGACTTCGAAAGGATAGATGCCAAGAGGAAGTAAGTTTCCGGGCCCGGAAAATGACCTTCCAAAAATATGGGTTGTAATTAAGGAGGCACATTAATGAAGAAGAATAAGTTTTTCCTTGCTCTAAGCACTGTAGCTCTGAGTGCTGCAATGGTTGGTGTTGCCAGCGCCGGTACTTTTGACAGCACACGTCAAACTGCACCCGCGAAATCAGTCCAACATCAGGTTTATATGAACCAGCAAGATTCGGATGCGATGACTAAGGCAATGGACAGCAATCAGCATAAGGTACAGAATTCCGCCGGCCAGAAAGCCGGGCAAGACACCGCCAAAGAAAAGGGTAAGCACAGCGATGCCGGTGTAAAAGGTAGCCAAGCCTCAAAAACGGGGCCCCAACTGATGGGTGACAAGACTTCCGAGCAAATGGCAGAAACGCATAAACAAAACCAGGAGAAAATGAACGAGATTTATCAGGATATGTCAAGGAATAACAAGATGGCTGGGCAGCATGAATCAATGCCCAATGCGGATGATATGCATCAGGCCGGCGCAAAAATGAAATCCGAAAAAGGTGGCATGATGAGAAGTTAAATATAACGGGTAGTCCAAAAGGGGTGAGCTAATCACCCCTTTTAAAATCCCGACTGACCTCGGGTAAAAAAGCGGGCGGTGAATGATCTTTGCAAAAGTTAAATTTTGCTAAAATGTTTACAAAAATGACACATAAACGAGACAAAATTGTTAAATTAAACTGCTAAAGTAAAGAAACCCTCCTTCAATAATGAGGGTTTTTTAACTTTTCGGGAAGTGCCTACCCAAAAATTCGTTTTGCTCTCGATAAATATAATGGGGTTGATTAAGTTGTTTTTATTTAATTTAAATACTCTAATAACCAGCGCGCAGAAAGGGGATCCGCTAAGTCGTGAGAAGCTGATTAAAAAGCATTATCACTTTATAGCCAAGATATGCTCAAAGGTTTGTAAAAGGTATCTAATTTGGGAAAACGATGATGAATTAAGCATTGGATTACTTGCGTTTAATGAAGCCATAGATGCCTTTGATACTGCGGGGGATGTCAAATTCAGCACTTTTGCGGGGGTTGTAATAAAAAGAAGGTTAATTGATTACTTCAGGCATCAAGCCAAGTTCGAAAAAGAAGTCTTGTCCTCAACTTTTGAAGAAAAAAATGAGCTTAAAACAGGAATCAATGCCAAATCAATAAGCCTCTATAATGATGACCAGACCAAGGAAAACCTGGTCGGCATAATAACCTACTACCAAGGTTTATTGGTTGGATATGGAATAGATATTGGCCAACTGCCGGAAGTATCCCCCAAACACCGGGACACCCGGGAAAATCTGCTTCAAGCGGCGATTGTATTGTCCCGAAACCCAGATATGTTGGATTATTTACAAAAATATGGTCAAGTCCCGGTTAAATTATTATGTGCATCCACAGGTTTAAGTCGAAAAATAATAGAGCGCGGCAGAAAATACATTATTGCCATTACCCTCATCTTATCAGACCCCATATTGTCACCGCTTAAACGTTTTACCAATTTTTATGGTTATCAAGGAGAGAAGGATTATGGAGAAGACCAGAGTAATTATCGTGTCGTTTAATGGCCGCAGTTCTGTAACTTATGCGGAAGACGGGCAATTTATTTACATACCCCGCAGAAAAAGTCATCAGGTCGGCCAGGTATTATTTCTCAAAAACCTATCTTCAGCCCGTCACTGGAACATTTCCGGGTGGAAAACGATGATTGCGGCCGCAGCAATTGTGCTTTTAGTTTTCGGATTGGCCAACCCGCTTATTTCCCAACCAGCGGAAGCCTATTTCAGTTTAGACCTGGATAAGAGCAGCGCAGAGTTCTGGCTGGACAGAGATAACAGAGTCACTGATATGAAATATAAAGGAACCAGTCAACTGACAGCACCGGACATTAAAGGCAATGATATATACCAGGCGGTTTCGGTAATTGCATCCAAAGCAAGTGTTCTGGATGATTACGGCAATGGCATTATAATTATGAGTTTTGCCGATATGACAAAGGACGGCAGTCACTACATTGATGAGGAGAAACTTAAAGAGGCTATTTTGAGCAGTATGAACAGCGGTGAAAAAACCCCTTTCATGGTCATGTCGCGCCATGACAAGGGTTTTATAGCGAAGGCCGGTGAATTGGGTCTTTCGGCCAGCCAGTATTATGTGCTGGAACAAAGCAAGTCCAATGGTT
Organism: Peptococcaceae bacterium BRH_c8a; assembly: GCA_000961575.1. Taxonomy (GTDB): domain Bacteria; phylum Bacillota; class Desulfotomaculia; order Desulfotomaculales; family Desulfallaceae; genus BRH-c8a. Next base: position 125,357 of record LADP01000003.1, on the reverse strand, counting down.
TATCCCTTACTGCCGAGCAGCTGAAGAATACATCTATCAGATTGGCGTTAGAAGGGGCAGGGACTACACCGGAGGAGCTTTTGGGCATGGTCCAAGTGCACCCGGATATGAATACCGAGACTCAGCGAGGTATGATGAATACCCCTGGCAATTCACTTACAAATGACACGTCCGTGATGGAGGGGAAACATGAATATGACCAAGAAGATAACATTCAAGCGGAACCCTTCACCATGCAGCACCAAATAGAACAAAGCGATGAAACCCGCATGCAGAAATCTCAACAACCATAAACTCACCCTCCAAGGAGCAAATTTACCTGGATTCGGGGCATGTAACAATAAAGCCACACATGACGACCAGGCCTAACCCGAAAGGTTATTACCAAATCCGGGCCTGGTGATGTGTGGCCTTACTAATATGGTTGAACCATAGAATAATCACTTATTGCCTACCACTTGCCACCGATGTTCAAGCAATCGGTAAACGGAACGGGATTCATAAGTGCCAGCACTAAAAAAAATTTACGCGGGCGGCATGGCCGCAAACTGTTGGGCAACTTGCAGGGTTTGTTGAGGATTGGCTGGGAGAGGCTGATCCCAACCCCGCTGTACCAGAATTTGATGCAGCTGGTCTGCAACTTGGGCATCATCCTGGCTCATTCTTTGATGGGCCTGTCTTGCTTGAGGATCACTCATGTTCAAGGCCGATTCCAGGTTAAGAACAGCGGTATATTTGGCCATCGTCATAACGTCGATGGCAATGGTGCGTTCATCAAGCATAAAATCCACTCCTTTGGGTGACGGGTTGGTTCATGGCATACTGGGTTCCGCCGCTGTTTTGCAATAAACCGACCATAATTTGATAGTGCCTTTGCATGGTTTGCTGCTGCAGTTGTAGCGCCTGGGCAAGTTGTGGGTCACGCACCTGGCCAAGGTAGGCGTTTAGTTTGTTGATGCCGGCCTGGTGATCCATCAAATGGCTTTTCATCAGCGCTACGTCCATCTGAGATAACATGTGTTGCACCTCCATCAAAATCAATCGTTAGCTGATCGGATTTATTATTTACAACAATAAAAACCTTATGCAAGCTTATACTTTTTATTTAAAGACCTGCGCTAAAATTTGCCGTAACCTCCTAACAGCATCTTTTTTTAGTAGGTTATTTCTCAGAACTGATAACGACCGTTCTGGATGTAACCTATGAATTTATCGCATTGGTAGTAATCACCAGTCTATTTTAAGTTATCCTGGTTTGAAAAATATTTTTGTAACGTTTAAAGAAAAGGCGACAGGCTTCGGCCCAGAAGCAAGAATAGATAAAACAAAAACCATAGACAGGCACTATGCTGGATAAAACAGCGTCTTTAGTTACCACCGGGCCTAAAACGGGAAACTTGAGTCCGTATAAAAGAATCACTATGCCAGTTAGTAAAAACAACGAAGTTAAAACAACTACGGCCAACCTTTTTCTAATGGTCAGGAACGCCACGCCCAACCCCAACCCCAATGGCCCGGTGGTAAAGGCAAATATGATTATTTCTCCGGGATGGAAAAATAAGAGCAGCATGCACGCCGCCAAGTAGGTTTGAAACCCGCACCGCAGGGAAAAAACAGAGGCTATGACCACCGGCCCCGTGGACATAGCGCTCACCAGATAACCCACCCCGGGATAGAATCCACCGGCAGACTGCAATATGGCCGCCAGTACGCAAAGCTGGGCCACAAGCGCAATTTCCCTAAAACGGTTTGATTCCTGGATAAAACGTTGGTGAATTTCCCTGGCATTTACGGTTATGTCGTCAAGTAAGAACATCATCGCACTTTATTAAATCCTGGAAACTTTCCACAGGGACCCGGTTCCGGACCAAGGGATAATGGCCCCCTGGTTTGCCTGCATGACCCCAAAATCCACAATATACAGGTTTTCCCCCCGGGGGTCAAACTTGACATCCACCGGCCGGGCGGGACCCGTGCCATCCGGCCCGGGGTTGTTACTAACCAGGAAATCATGCACTTGGCCTACTTGCGGGTCAAAGCGGACAACCCTGAATCCAGGCCTTCCATGCGGGTGACCGGTAATCGGGGCGGCCGAGCCAAACTGGGCTGCAAAAGCCTGGTTTGGATATCCGAAATAGGGGTTGGTCGAGAAATCAAATTTCATTGTTGCCGAGTGGTGGGCAAACTGCAATATGGGCCTTCCGGCTAGGGGAGGATGATATTTCATGACAAATTGATGCGGCGGTTTCCCCTCTGCGCTGAATTCGGGTTTAGTTATCGGTTCTCCACCAACAAAATCTGGCCATCCATACCAGCCTCCGGGGATAACCTCCCACATGGGGTCCAGCGAATTTGTCACCGGGCGGCTGCCCCGCGCATCATAACCCTGGTCAATGGCATAAAACCTTCCGGAGGGTGAAAAACCCAGCCCAAAGGGGTTTCTAAAGCCATCTGCAAAAGGCGCCAGCCCTGAACCATCCGGGGCACACCGGTAAATAACACCGTTGCAATAAAGCTCACCTTTGACAACTTCACCGGGATAACTTACCGTGCCAAAAGGTTTAAAGGCCCCGGTTTCAACAATCTTTACTTCTCCTTCGGTCAGGGCGAAAGGATCAATACTCGCAAAATTAATCCCTCTTAAAACAATATCCCGGCATGGCACATCGTGCTGGTTGGGCAGTTCGGCAAGCCATCCGTAAAAGAAATTATCTATACCGACCACGGCCGAATTGGTAAATGTCCCTACCCCAAAGTACATTGCTTCATCCGGTCCAAAAACTATTTCCGTGGTAAAATGGTCCCCACCGGAACGTAAACCGCTGACCAGTTCAACCCTGCGGCCATCCCTGGCTACCCGGTAGATTCGCCCGGGGAAAGCCCCTTCGGCCACGTAAAAGTATCCCTTGTGCCACTTAACGCTGGTCATCGGGCCGCGGAAACCCCTGGCCACCTCTTTGACCCGGCCACCGGGACCAACAGCCAGGATGCGTCCCTGCCCGTCGGCTTTCGCAGGTCCATAGGAATATCCGGCCTCACCAACGTAAATATTGCCGGCGTTGTCAAATGTAACGCTGGTCGGGTAAGTTAATCCTGTAATTACAGGTTCCAGCCGGTAGCCGCTCTGCAGATAAAAATCCCCTGGCCGAACGGGCACCCGCCCGGAATAGTAACAGGGATCGTAATATCGCTCATTCATATAAACCCATCCTTATTCCTCATTTATTCTACTGATAAATAAACCTGGTCATCATTCCACCGGGAGTCTCCCCGTTGTTAGAAGCGTGAAACGGTTTAGTTCCAACCAGCGGCCATGCCCCGGGGTTATTGGCACTGAGATAAGCTGCTTGCCAAGTTAAAATAATTGGCGAACATTATTTACCACTATATGTTGTAAATTTAAAACCGGCTACTTATTATTGAGGCGTTATATTCAATGGTTTCGCCCCGGTTCTAACAATTTTACAGCGATATGATACAGCGATATGAGCCTTATGCAGCTTATATTTACCTAAAGCCGTGTTTTGTTGGCGGTACCCCAGACTAAGCTTGTCATCCTGAGCGCAGCGAAGGATCTCAGGTTAGTTGTATTTATAGCAATGAGATACGGTTTATCGTCTTTAGTATTCTGAATACTGACTCCTGACTCCTGACTACCCAAATGTTATTACAGAAACATTTATGTAAAAAGGGTTATAACCGGTACGGCACCGCTCATATAAATTAGACATGGACATACCTTATTGAGTGTGATTTAAAGGGAGCGGTTACTATGGTATACCCGCGTCGGTTAATTTCCGCTTCCCTCCGGCAGGGCTGGCCGCTGTATCTGGCAGTAACCGGCATCTTGAGCCTGGGCATATTAACGGGTTCGCTGGGAGCCAATTCGCTGCAGCCAGAGCAGGCGGCGGAGTTGCACCGTTATATACAGACTTTCCTGGCCCAGGTCTCAGATATTGATTTAGATCGGGCGCAGATGGCTAGAAGCGCATTATATGACAACCTGCTGGCGGGAGCGATTATGTATATCCTGGGGTTGACCATTATCTGCCTGCCACTAGTGCTGGCTTTTATTTTTATCCGCGGCTTCGTGCTTGGGTTTACCGTTGGTTTTTTAGCCACGCAGCATCAAATGCAGGGTTTTTTTATCGTATTGATGTCCATGCTGCCACACAATATCTTTTTTGTGCCCGCCTTGATCATTGGTGGTACAGCTTCGCTGTCGTTTTCCATTCTGTTAATCAGAAGGTTTTATAATTCACAAATCACAGTCTGGCCCGGCTTTTTAAGTTATACCCTGATTATGGCCGGCGTGATGGTTGTATTCTTCATCGCTGCCCTGACTGAAGCGTATATCACTCCTGAACTGACTCGTTTTTCGGCTACCTTTCTTGCTGGGTGGTGAGGAGTTGCAGGAATTACCACGTGGTCCGTGGAAAAAACACTAAATCCGGAGGTATTTTAAATGGACAGGCATATTAAAAATTTTATTAACTACCTGGCCGTGGAAAGAGGGCTGGCCGCTAATACTGTGACATCTTATGCCTTGGATTTGAAACAATTTAAAAATTTTTGCATGCAGCGGCAAATAAGCGATGTCGAGTCTCTGGATCGGGTCGTAATTATGAATTATATATTGGATCTTAAGAAAAAGGGGCGCTCTACCGCCACTATTGCTAGGCAGATGGCCGCCCTAAAGGTGTTTAGCCGTTACCTGGTGGATGAAGGATGGTTGGAGACAGAACCCACTGAAAACATGGAATCGCCGGGGGTAAAGAAAAAATTGCCCGCCGTACTTGACCAGGAGGAAGTGGCCAGGCTGCTGGAACAACCCCGGGTGGGAAACACTCCCGGACTGCGCGATAAAGCCATGTTTGAGCTAATGTACGCCACCGGCATGCGAGTGACCGAACTGCTGTCTCTGGATGTAAACCACGTGGACTGTGAACACGGCTATGTGCGCTGTATGGGTAAAGGCTCCAAGGAGCGAATTGTGCCCGTGGGTACCATAGCGACCAAATACATTTCGGAATACCTGCGGCGCGGCAGGGCTAAAATAAAAACCAGCACCGGTCAAAAAGCCCTTTTTCTAAATATGCGGGGCAAGAGACTTACCAGACAGGGCTTTTGGAAAATATTAAAAAAACACGCCCGGGCTGCCGGTATTAATATTGAAATCAATCCGCATACCCTGCGCCACTCCTTTGCTACTCATCTTTTGGAAAACGGTGCCGACCTGCGCTCGGTGCAGGAAATGCTCGGCCATGCAGACATTTCCACCACCCAGATATACACTCACCTTACCGACACTAGATTGAGGGATGAGTTTAAGAAATACCACCCCAGGGCTTGAAGAACATGGCTATCAAGGAGGTTGCTTACTAACATTGAAACAGCCACATAGAAAAATAACCATTATCGTTTTGGACAGTGCGGGGATTGGGGCCCTACCTGATGCCGAGGAATACGGCGATGAAGGGTGCAACACTTTACGCAACTGCTCGATGGCCGTAGGTGGCCTGAAAGTGCCCTACCTGGGCAGGCTGGGACTGGGCCTGCTTACAAATCTGGCCGGCGTACCCGTGGCGGACAAGCCTCTGGCCAGTTACGGTAAAATGATCGAACGCTCACCTGGTAAGGACACCACCACCGGCCACTGGGAACTGGCCGGTATCATCCTGGAAAAACCGTTTCCCGTTTACCCCGCTGGTTTTCCACCTGAAATCATAGCCCCATTTAAACAACGGATCGGCAGGGACATCCTGGGCAATAAAGCGGCCTCGGGCACCGGCATCATTGATGAGCTTGGTGAACTGCATATGCAAACGGGTTCCCCCATCGTTTACACCTCGGCCGACAGCGTATTTCAAATCGCTGCCCATGAGGAAGTGATTCCGCTGGAAGAGCTGTACAGCATGTGCCGCACAGCCAGGGAATTGCTCACCGGCAAGCACGAAGTGGGCAGGGTCATAGCCCGGCCCTTTGTCGGCACTCCAGGAGCCTTTGAACGCACGCCCAACCGCCATGATTTTTCGGTTAAGCCGCCGGCTCCCACGGTTTTAGATTTGCTTTTGGCAAACGGGTTGGAAGTGGTAGGGGTTGGTAAAATCCAGGACATCTTTGCCGGCGTGGGTGTCTCCAGAGCTATACATACCAGAGGCAATACCGACGGGGTGAATCAAACCTTGACCTTAATGAAAGAGGACTTCAGCGGTCTTTTGTTTACTAACCTGGTAGACTTTGACCAGATGTACGGTCATCGCAACGATCCCAGGGGCTACGCTGACGCGCTGGAGGAATTTGACCGGAGACTGCCGGAAATAATGGGCGTCCTGGGGGAGCAAGACGGGCTTATTATCACCGCCGACCACGGCACCGACCCTACCACCCCCAGCACCGATCACAGTCGGGAATACGTGCCCCTACTGGTTTACGGGCCCGGCTTAAAACAGGGTGTAAACCTGGGGGTACGGGCCAGTTTCAGCGATGTGGCGGCAACAGTGGCTGAATTGTTCGGCCTGGAATTTAATATCGGCACCAGTTTTGCGCAAGAAATTCTTCCGGCCGGTGACGCCTAATGCAGATGTATGACCTGATTTTGAAAAAAAGGAACGGCGGCGAACTATCCGGGGCTGAGATTGATTTTATTATCTCCGGTTATACCCGGGATGAGATACCGGATTACCAAGTGGCGGCACTGCTAATGGCGGTATACTTTCAAGGCATGAACAGCCGTGAAACCGCCGAACTGACTATGGCCATTGTCAACTCCGGCACCAGGATTGACCTGGCCGAAATACCCGGGATAAAGGTGGACAAGCACAGCACCGGCGGGGTAGGGGACAAGACTACCCTGGTGCTGGGCCCCCTGGCGGCGGCCGCCGGTGTGCCAGTGGCCAAAATGAGCGGCCGGGGACTGGGTCATACCGGCGGTACCATCGATAAATTGGAATCCATCCCCGGCTTCAATGCCGCACTGGAACCGGGCGCATTCATTAGGCAGGTCAGGGAGATTAACATAGCCCTGATGGCCCAGACCGGTGCGCTGGCCCCGGCCGATAAGAAGCTGTACGCGCTGCGGGACGTAACTGCCACGGTGGACAGTATACCGCTCATCGCTTCCAGCGTGACGTCTAAAAAAATTGCTTCGGGGGCCAACGCCATCCTGCTGGACGTCAAGTGCGGCAGCGGAGCGTTCATGAAGACACGTGAGGACGCCGCAGCCCTGGCCAGGGCTATGGTGGACATCGGCCGCCAGGTGGGCCGGGAAATGATGGCCGTGGTGACTGACATGAGCCGCCCCCTGGGCCATTTCGTGGGCAATGCCCTGGAAGTGCGCGAAGCTCTGGATACGTTGCGGGGACAGGGCCCGGATGATCTGCGGGAATTATGTCTCACTCTGGGCTCGCACATGCTGGTACTGGGGAAAATAACCAGCTCCTATGAAACTGCCCGGGCCAAGCTGGAAGAGCTACTGGATAACGGAGAGGCACTACAAAAGTTTAAAGATCTGGTTCAGGCGCAGGGGGGAGATCCTACGGTTGTCGATGACCCGGCGGTATTACCGGAGGCGTCTATCAAGCTGGAAGTGCCGGCACCCCGTGCAGGATACGTGGTTTCCATCGACGCCATGCAGGTGGGCCGCTCGGCCATGCTGCTGGGCGCCGGCCGGATGACCAAGGAAGATCAAATAGACCATGCCGCCGGCATTGAGCTGAAAAAAAAGCCCGGGGATCCCGTCAAGGCAGGAGAACCCGTGGCCGTTTTATACACCAACCGGCAGCATACACTTGCTGAAGCAGCGGCGGTAATTGCCGGGGCATTCACCGTCAGCGACACCCCACCAAACCCAGCCCCGCTGATACTGGAAACCGTGGTGTAGGAAAAAGTGTGTCAAAGGAACCGTCCCCCTGACACACCCCGATCCTAGTTTTTTACTCTTCCAACCCGGCTATTTTCTTCGCCAGGGCTTTCTTTTCATCCAGGTTGGCCAGGTGGTAAAGGGCCATCTTCTGGGCCATTGGTGAGCCGGCCCCGTGCCAGGTGCCGGCGCCGTGCAGTCCGGCACACCAGTTTTGGATTACTTTACCTATCCGCAGCCTCGCCTCGGCGGGAGCCGAAGCCTTCATGAACTTGCGTACATATTCCCCTGTTTCGGGATTATCCAGCTCTTTTTCCGAAGGCATGGTTACCGCCATGCCGCCGCCGATGTCGCCCGCCCACTTCATTAAATCCCAGAAACCTTCAGCCACTGTAAGCTTGGCGGCATTACCGAAAACGTCGTCAGGTTGGTAGAAACCTGAGCCCACCGGTTCTTCCCGGCCTTTAAGTGCTGCTGCTACGCTGCAAGCCCGGGCCGTTTCACAGATGCGCACCATATCGGTAATTTTATCTACGATGTGGGGGGCCTTATGCACCCCCGAGTATTCCGCCATTAATTGCGTAGCACCAATGATGATGTCGGCGAAACCAACCTTGCAGGCACCGCCGCAGTTCATGCGGTGGGTTTTGGCAAACCGGGCAATCAGTTTGCCGCAGTACTTGGTCTCTCCACACAGGAACACTTTTTCCCAAGGAATAAACACGTCATCAAACACCATAATACAGGTTTCCCGCTGGCCGTATTGCGGGTTCCCCAGGTACTTGGGGTCGTTAAGCTCGCGTTCGGCAGTAAACGGTGTGTACTGGGATATATAAGTAATACCTTCGGCGCCATTGGGTACTGCAAAGGCAACCGCAAAATCTTCTTCGCCGGGTTTCATGCCCATGGTGGGGATAACCATAGTTTCGTGTGCGCCGATGGCCCCGCTTTGTGACACCTTGGCCCCCCGCACCACAATGCCGTCTGCTCTTTTTTCCTTAATGTGCACATAAACATCGGGGTCTTCCTGCTGGCCCGGCCTTTTAAGCCGGTCGCCCTTGGGGTCGGTAACAGCGCCGCTGCAGGCCAGGTCGTTTTCCTGGAGATACTTCAGGTGTTTGGTAAATCGCTGGTGGTAATCGGTACCCAGTTCACGATCCATCTCCCAGGTTACCCCGGCAATCGCGTTTAGGATATCCGCACCCACGCAGCGGTAATTACAAGTCCCCAGTACCTGGCTGGTTAACAATGCCATTTCCGCTCTTTTTTCCAGGTCGGCCGCACTGCGGGCAATATGCAGGTTGCGGTTAACCACGGCGTCTGTGTAATCCGAATATACCGTCATTACATCTTTGTGCTGTTGTTCCAAGGCTAGGTCGTAAACCGCCGCATTGGCCCTAATCACCGTCATTGTGGTGGGGTTCTCCAATAGTTTTACCTGCTGTCCGCCCAGGAAAATGCGCGGGTTGTATTTTTTCATGCTTTCCATGTACTGAGCGCCGCTCATTAACATGTCAATACCCCCTATTATATTCTGATTAATTCAATCTTTCTGATAATTCAAGCAAAATATATACCAGCTCTTTTGGGTCCGATTTGTAAAAATTACAAGCCGGAAATGCCGCATCTGCAGCCTTTTAGATTGTATGTTGGCAGGGTTTTGTTACATTTGTTAATAACATGTGTACATTCCTATACACTTCTTTTTCGTATAACTTTTATTTTGCTTCACATAATATTTTGAACCAGTAAAAAACGGGGGAGGAAAATAAAATGAATTACATATTGGTTTTATTGCTTGGATTGTCAATGTGCTTTTTCCCGGTGGGTGCAACGATGGCGCTGGCTGCTGAAGATAGCAGTGGTGCTGTCGCCGGTCTGGAGACCACCGCCGAATCGGCGATGCTGATGGACGCAGCCACAGGCGCCGTACTTTGGGCCAAGGAACCGGATAAAGAATTGCCGATGGCCAGTGTAACTAAAATCATGACCCAGCTGTTAGCCAATGAAGCACTGGAAAAAGGTGAAATAAGCCTGCAAGATCGGGTTACGGTAACCGAAAATGCGTGGAAAATGGGAGGCTCGCAAATTTACCTGGAACCGGGCGAGGAGATGAGTATGAAGGAAATGCTCATTGCCGTAGCCGTGGGCTCGGCCAATGACGCCAGCGTGGCGGTGGCCGAACACATCGCCGGCTCGGAGGAAGCGTTCGTGGAGTTGATGAACCGTCGTGCTAAAGAACTGGGCCTTAAGCACACCCGGTTTGCCAACTGTAACGGCCTGCCCGCGGAAACTCCCCATTACACCTCGGCTTACGATATGGCCGTTATACTCCGTGAGGCACTAAAACACCCTATTTTCAAGGAGTATTCATCTATGTACAGGTATGACCTGCGGGGTGGCGATTTTGTACTTTGGAATACCAACAAGCTGCTTAAGTGGTACCGGGGGGTTGATGCGGGTAAAACCGGCTGGACAAACGAAGCAAAGTACTGCCTGGCCTCCACCGCTGAAAGAGACGGATTACGCTTGATTACCGTAGTGCTTGGCACCCCCGAAGTAAGAAGCCACTTTAGGGAATCAATAAAAATTTATAATTACGGGTTTGCCCGTTACGAAGCGGTAAACCTGGCCAGGCAGGGTGATAAAATAAACACCATCAAGGTTAGCAAGGGCGCCCTGGATCAGGTTAACGTAATCTCGAGTGCCGACATCGCCATGGCTGTACCCAAAGGTAAAAAAGATAAATACATAGGCCGGGCGGCATTGCCTGAAGAAGTGGTGGCCCCGGTGAAGAAGGGGCAAAAAGTAGGCGAATTTGTGGTGACTTTAGAAAATAAAGAAGTTATGAAAGTGCCGCTGCTGGCTCAAAATGATGTCGAACGGGCCTCGGTACTACAGCAAATGTACAAAGTTCTGGACCAGGCCCTAACCAAGTAACCGGGGCTTCAACCCTACAGGGTCAGGCTCCAAAAGAGTCTGACCCCATTTCTTTGGCAGGATGCTTTTAATCATAAAGTTACATGTTTGATTACCAAGTAAATATATGGTAGAATCTAACAAATAACGGCACGTAGAACTTATGGGCCATGTAATTGAATTTATTGTTAACCGGGGTGACAAGCATGAACTATACAATTAAAAAAGAAAATAACTGCCTGGTGGTTGTACCGATGGGCGAAATTGATATGAGCATTACTGATGCCCTGCGCCGTGACGTGGATCGTGCGTTGCAGCAAAACGAAGTTTTTAATATTGTATTTGACCTGGCCGGGGTCAGTTTTGTGGACAGTTCCGGTCTGGGAGTAATTTTGGGCCGGTATAAAAAGGTTACTGCGGCGGGAGGCAGAGTTTTTTTGACCGGCGCCGCCCCCCAGGTTAGAAAGGTTCTGGAACTGTCCGGTTTGTTAACACTGATGGAAGAACACCCGTCTGTAGAACACGTCATCAGCAAAATCAGCTAGTTCTCTCTTAAAAACGAGCCTTAGCGGGGTTTGGTGTTATTGGAAGGATGCGTAGGAGCTTAGTTCAAAGAGCGAGAGAGCTTGAGGAAAAGCGCCGGTGCATGTCTGAGCGCCCGCAGGGTGCGAGTTCTCCGGCGCCCGAAGGCGAACGGGCTCGTTCAAGTGTAATGGCGAGTTGCATCCTGGAGATAACACCAAACCCCTCCCAGACTTACCCAGGAAACACTAACTGAGCGATTTTAATTAACCAACTTGCTCGAAGGAGGTTTATATAAAATGAACAAAGCGGTGCTTGAATTTTCCAGCCGGGCTGAAAACGTGGCCTTTGCCCGGGTGACGGTGGCTACCTTCGTGTCCCAGGTTGACTTCACCCTGCCGGACCTTGAAGAAATCAAGGTAGCTGTATCCGAAGCGGTGTCCAACGCCATCATTCATGGTTACGAGAACAACCCCGACCAGGTAGTCCGCCTGGAAATCAGCATTGCCGATGAATACATGGAACTGGTGGTAATAGACCGGGGCATAGGCATTGAGGATATTGAAAAAGCGCTGGAGCCAGCATTCTCCACAGATCCGGAACGAATGGGACTGGGTTTTTCATTCATGCAGTCATTTATGGACAAGTTCAATGTGCAGTCCGAACCGGGCCAAGGTACCCGGGTAAAAATGAGTAGGAGGGCGGGAGCGACCCGTCGGGCGGCAGTGCCGGAACAATAGGGGGTAGGGAAAATGAGCGGTAAATTAACGGATATGAACCTGCCCCGGTTCCCTCTGCTCAAAGATGCGGAAATGAAAGACTTGCTGGCCCGCGCCCAAAAAGGGGACGCCCATGCCAGGGAGCGTCTGATTAACTGCAACCTCAAGCTGGTTTTCAACCTGGTCAAGCGCTTTCATAACCGGGGTTACGAACTGGAGGACCTGTTTCAAATCGGCTGTATCGGCTTAATGAAGGCTATTGACAAGTTCAACCTTGATTTTAATGTGCGGTTTTCCACCTATGCCGTACCTATGATTGTGGGAGAAATCCGACGTTTTTTAAGAGACGACAACCCGGTAAAAGTGAGTAGGTCAATTAAAGAGACTGCCTATAAGGTGCAGCAGGGCAGAGAAGCTTTAACCTCAAAAATGGGCCGTGAACCAACGATTAGTGAAATCGCGACCGAAATCGGCATGTCTCGCGAAGAGGTGGTAACCGCGCTGGAAGCCCTACAGCCTCCCACCTCTATTTACGAAACGCTGCACCAAGACGACGGGGATCCCATATATCTGTTGGACCAGCTAAGCGAAGACGACGGAGCCATGCTGCCCCACCTGGACACTATAGCAGTTAAAGAGATACTTAAACAGCTTCCCGACCGGGACAGGATGATCCTACTGTGGAGGTTTTTTGCCGATAAAACCCAAGGGGAGATTGCCGCCAAACTGGGCCTTTCTCAGGTGCAGGTTTCCCGCCTGGAACGACAAGCTCTGAAAAAACTGCGGGAGATGATGGAAATATCCAATTAGCCTAAATCATTCAAGACAAGAACCGTCCCCGACTTGAATACGTTGCATAAAAATCGATGCAGTACAAATAATACAATTGCTGCAAGATATTTAGCAAAGGAGGTCTTTGTTATGCACGTTAAGGTTATGGAGATGGTAGGCGAATCAGCGGACGGTTGGCGTAGCGCCGTACAATCTGCAATCACTGAAGCCAGTAGTACAACAAATAACATCGTTGCGGTCGAAGTGGTAAACTTTACTGCCAACGTAGAAAACGGCAAAGTAGTCGAATACAAAGCCAACGTTAAGATAGCTCACACAAGTTAATTGATTTTTTCAGAATTCTCTGTTGTAAGGACACCTTAAGCGGTGTCTTTACTTTTATCATCAATTAATAATACCAACCCCCTAAACCAAGATTAATACGGAGGTTACATATGTCCGTTAACACACCCGTAAGTGTAATCGTTGTTACCGACGGAGACCAGGTGGCGCGCAGGACGGTGGAAACGGCTGCACACAACGTGGGGGCCAGGTGCATATCCGCCTCGGCCGGAAACCCCACTGCGCTCACCGGGGAACAAATTGTAGATCTGGTTAAAAAGGCCGCCCACGAACCAGTGGTAGTGATGCTGGACGACCGGGGCTATGAGGGGCAGGGACGCGGGGAATCGGCGCTGGCCTGCCTGGCCAGGCACCCTGATATTAATATCCTGGGTGTGCTGGCCGTGGCCTCCAACAGCGGCTTCGATGAAGGAGCTCATGTTAATTTTTCGATTGACCGCCGGGGCAAACTGGTGGACGGCCCAGTGGATAAACTTGGCCGCACCGACGCGCTCCTGGGCGACGAACTGAGCGGTGACACCGTGGAATTGCTGGACAGCCTAAATCTGCAGGTGGTGATTGGCATCGGTGATGTGGGCAAGATGGACGGTGCTGATGACTTCACTACGGGCGCACCGCTAACAACTAAGGCGCTGCGCGAAATAATCAGAAGGAGTGGATACAGTAATGGGGCCTGCGGCCATTGAACACCAAACAAGGCTGAGCAAGGACCTGGCCACTAACAAAGACCTGCTTGATGAAAAGCTGGCCTTTGATAAAAATTTTGACATCGTCAGGCGGGAAATGATTATTGGCGGCCGCAAGATGATGATGGTCTTCGTAGACGCTTTTGCCAACGCCGACCTGATGACTGAAATATTGCGCAACCTGACGGCACTGGATCGAGAAGACCTCTCGGTGGACGCCTTTCGGAAATTATTTGACCGGCACATTAATTACGTCGAAGTGGAAGAGTCCGAGCACCTTGAGGTACTGGTGGAAAAAATGCTTTCGGGTCCGCTGGCGTTGCTCATTGACGGTTCTGAAAAGGCCATCCTGCTGGATGTACGTACTTACCCGGCGCGCAGTCCTGCAGAACCGGATTTGGAAAAAGTGGTGCGGGGTTCCCGGGACGGTTTTACCGAAACGCTGGTGTTCAACACCGCCTTAATTCGCCGGCGGATTCGGGATCCCAAGTTGCGTATGGAATACGCTCAGGCAGGCAACCGCTCCAAGACCGATATCGTAATTTGCTACATCGAAGACATCGCCAACGAAAACCTGGTGGACAGTATCCGGGAAAAAATATCCAGCATTAACCTGGACGGCTTGCCAATGGCTGAAAAGGCAGTGGAAGAGCTGATTATGCCGGGCAATTACTGGAACCCGCTTCCACGAGTGCGCTACACTGAGCGGCCTGATGTGGCAGCGATCCACCTGCTGGAAGGTCACGTGCTGGTGATGGTGGACACATCGCCCAGCATTATGATTACGCCGGCCACTTATTTTCACCACTTGCAACACGCCGAAGAATACAGGCAAAACCCCGTCGCCGGAGTATATTTAAGATGGGTGAGGTTCGCCGGCGTTTTTATATCCATTTTCCTGCTGCCACTGTGGCTTCTAGCAGTACTGCAGCCGCAAATCTTGCCCCCGGCATTGAAATTTATCGGGCCTGATAAAGTGGGTGCCATACCAATTTTTGTCCAGTTTCTTTTTGCCGAACTGGCGGTGGATATGGTGCGTATGGCTACTATCCACACGCCCACGGCGCTGGCCACCGCTCTGGGTCTGATTGCCGCCCTGTTAATCGGCGATTTGGCGGTAACTGTAGGCCTGTTCAATGCCGAGGTGGTTATGTATACCGCGGCCGCCGTAGTGGGCACTTTTATGACTCCCAGTTACGAGCTGGGTTTGGCCAACCGCCTAATCCGCCTGTTTTTGCTGATTGCGGTGGGACTACTCGGCCTGCCGGGATTTCTCATCGCGCTGGCGCTAACCCTGGCCTTGATGATATTTACCCGTTCCTTCGGGGTTCCTTACATGTGGCCGCTGATTCCGTTTAACGGCAAGGCCTTGATGTCCATACTGGTGCGCCGCCCGGTGCCCACATCCAATATCAGGCCCAGTATGTTAAAACCCCGGGATGCCAGCCGCCAAGCCACACCCGTCCCGGCCCGCAAACCTGGACAAAATGCCACCAGGGCGACCAACAAAAAGGCAAAATAATGACCTGCAACCTGCCAAACAGCACCGTCGGGACACCGTTCCCCGGTGCTGTTTGTATTTAAAAAATAGCTTTGGGAAGTGTCATCCTGAGCGCAGCGAAGGATCTTATCCTTTAAGGTTCTTCACTGTGTTCAGAATGACACACGCGACGATGAATCGTTTTTTTATCCTGAATTCTGACTCCTGAGCAGTTCCCGTATATCTATCCTTTTTTTGGTCATACTAAATTGGTATGAACAGCAGCATTGAACGGGGGCTGATATCAGCATGTCAATTAAAGTGGGCATACCAAGGGCTCTGCTTTATTATTATTACCATCCCCAGTGGGTTACTTTTTTCCGCCGGTTGGGAGTAGAAACCGTAGTCTCGCGGGAAACCACCCGGGGTTTACTGGATAAGGGTTTGAAATCCACAGTGGACGAGGCCTGTTTGCCCGTCAAATTGGCGGTGGGCCATGTACTGGATTTACGCGACCGGGTCGACTATATATTTTTACCCCGCATCGTAAGTACCGCCCGGAAAGAATATATTTGCCCCAAGTTTCTCGGTTTTCCCGATATGGTTCGGCATACCATCAATAACCTGCCGCCTATTATTGATTGCAATTTTAACTTATACCACAAGGGCAGCAGCCCGGCGGATTTTTATTTCCAGGTCGGTAAGTTTTTCACCCGCAACCCGGCTAAAATAATCATGGCTTATAACGCTTCCAAGGCGGCGTTGGAAAAACACAATTTGGACATGCAATCGGAGTGCCTGCCGGTACGACAGGAGCATGCCGCCGACGGGGTCGGTAATTGTAACGGTATTAATATAGCAGTCATCGGCCACCCTTACGTTATTTACGACAATTACATCAGCATGAACATGGTTAAACGATTAAGGGATAGCGGAGCCCGGGTGCTAACCGCGGATCACCTGCCGGAATCGGTGGTTCGGGAAGAGGCTTTCAGGCTGCCTAAAAAAATGTTCTGGACAATCAACCAACGCATGGTGGGAGCAGCCTACCATTATTTCGGCCGGGAGGATGTGCACGGGTTAATCCACGTGGCCTCTTTCGGCTGTGGCACCGATTCCTTCACCGGAGAGTTAATTGAAAGATGCGCCCGCTGCGGCTCCCACAAACCCATGTTAAGCCTGACCGTTGACGAGCACACCGGGGAAGCGGGCATGGTCACCCGCCTGGAGGCCTTTATGGACATGGTGCGCTGGCGGCGGAATCTAGCCGATGCAGCCGCCACTTTATAAGTATTACGTTATTCTGAACAAAGTGAAGAACCTTTAAAAGATAAGATCCTTCGCTGCGCTCAGGATGAGTACCGATAGGAGCGATGACCTTTGCGTGTCACTTATCCCCACATGGGCCACATGTGGATATGTATCAAAGGGATGCTGGAATATCTGGGCGTCGAAGTGGTGATACCGCCGCCATCCAGTAAAAAAACAATGCAACTGGGCGTCAAGCACGGCCCCGAATTTGCCTGTATGCCCCTGAAACTTAACTTGGGCAATTTTATGGAGGCGGCCCAAATGGGCGCCGACACCGTGGTAATGGCGGGCGGGTGCGGTCCCTGCCGGTTTGGTTACTACGCCCAGGTGGAACACGCCATACTAAATGACCTGGGCTACCGGTACCAGTTGGTGGTGCTGGAACCGCCTGAAAAACATATCGCCGAACTAATCGGCAAAATACGGTACATCACCCAAAACCGTTCTTGGTTTAAGGTAATTAAAGGCATCCGATTGGGTTACCTAAAAGCAAGTGCCGTAGATCATGTGGAACAACGAGCTTACTACTCCCGACCCCGTGAACTCAGGCCGGGTGAAACTGAACGGGCACTTAAGCAAGCACTAGCCATCATTATCGCTGCCAAAACCCCGGAAGAGATGCCTGCCGCCCTGGATGCGGCTTTAAAAATCATGAATGGTGTCGCCGTTGATCAACACCGGCCAGTGGTACGGATTGGTCTGGTGGGTGAAATATTTACCCTGTTGGAACCCTTCGCCAACCAGGAAATCGAGCGTAAGCTCGGTAAGATGGGCGTAGAAGTGGATCGCTCAATCCATCTGAGTGAATGGATTAACGACCATCTGTTTATGGGCTTGGTCAAAAATGAGCGTAGCAGCAAACCAGCCAAAGAAAAAGGTCTGTCTTACTTGGGTCACACGGTGGGCGGTCACGGTTTGGAGACAGTAGGGAGCACTATTCTTTACGCCGAGCAGGGTTTTGACGGCGTTATCCAGTTGTTGCCCTTCACCTGTATGCCTGAAATAGTAGCCCAAAGCATTCTGCCTCAGGTTAGTTCTGATTTAGGCATCCCGGTGATGACTCTTATTGTGGACGAACAATCCGGCGAGGCGGGCATGGTTACTAGGCTGGAGGCATTTGTAGATTTATTAAATAGGAAAAAAGAAATCAGGGAGGGAACTGCCTGAATGTATGTATACCTTGGTATTGACGTTGGCTCGGTGAGCACTAACCTGGTGGCCACCGGTGAAGACGGCACCATAAAGCACAGTATTTACATGCGCACCAGCGGTAAGCCCATTGAAGTGGTGCAAAAAGGGCTTAAACTAATGCATTTAGCGCTGCCGCCCGGCACCAAGGTGGCCGGCGTGGGCACCACTGGCAGCGGACGGCATCTGGCCGGCGTAATGACCGGTGCTGATGTGGTCAAAAATGAGATTACCACCCATGCCATAGCTGCCTCCAATGTGGTGCCTGGTGTGCAAACCATCCTGGAGATTGGCGGGCAGGATTCTAAAATTATTATCCTGCGTAACGGGGTGGTGTCCGATTTCGCCATGAACACAGTGTGTGCCGCAGGCACGGGATCATTTTTGGATCAGCAGGCCTCACGGCTGAACCTGGATATTGAGGACTTTGGGCCACAGGCGCTGCAGTCCAAAGTGCCGGTACAGATTGCCGGACGTTGCGCCGTGTTTGCCGAAAGTGACATGATCCACAAACAGCAGATGGGCTATAACATACCCGACATCCTGGCCGGGCTGTGCGAAGCGCTGGTACGTAATTATATGAATAATGTCGGCAAAGGCAAAGAAATCCTGGCTCCGGTGGTATTCCAGGGCGGTGTGGCGGCCAACGCCGGGATGAAATGGGCCTTCGAAAAGGCGCTCGAGATTGAAGTAATTGTGCCTCCTTATTTCAACGTTATGGGTGCCCTTGGCGCAGCTATGCTGGCCCGGGAAAGCACCAACCGCAGAAAGACCGGCTTCAGAGGTTTTCAGGTTGCCGATAGCGATTTTTGCAGCGGCGGGTTTGCCTGTGACGGCTGTCCCAACATATGTGAAGTGGTGGAAATTCAGGAGGGCGGCCGGGTTATCGCGCGCTGGGGTGATCGCTGTGGCCGGTGGAGCAATGCGTTGGCTAATGAAGAAAAAATCAGTTAGTGTCTCCTGAAAAAGTCTTGGTAAGGGGTTTGGTGTTAATACCGGGTAACTACTCGCCGTTATGCTTGAACGAGCTCGTTCGTCCTCGGGCGCCGGAGAACTCGCGCCCTGCGGGCGCTCAGACATGCACCGGCGCTTTTCCTCGGACTCTCTCACTCTTTGATTTAAGCTCCTACGTAACCCTCCGATTAACACCAAACCCCAGTGATGCTTAGTTTTTCAGGGGAAACTAGTTAGACCAATCTTGTGGTGAGGGGTTTGTTATGTCGTTTTTCAGTGGGGACTATACGAAATTTAGTTTTTAAGGGGAAAAATAACTAACTTTCCTTGCGCAAAATAACCTCTTAGTCTAAAATAGTTTTATGAGTTTTTAAAAACAGTTTAGCTTAGAGAGGAGTGCGAGAAGAGATGAGCGAAGTTAAAATTCTGCTCACGGAAAATGAAATCCCTGAGAAATGGTACAATGTAATGGCGGACATGCCTAATCTGCCCAAACCGCCACTGCACCCCGGTACCAAGCAGCCCATTGGCCCCGATGACCTGTCGGCCATCTTCCCCATGGAACTGATCAAACAGGAAGTAAGCCAGGAACGTTGGATTGAGATCCCCGACGAGGTGCGGGAAATTTACCGGTTATGGCGCCCGTCGCCCATGCACAGGGCCCGTCGCCTGGAAAAAGCCCTGGATACCCCGGCTAAAATTTACTATAAGTATGAAGGTGTCAGCCCGGCCGGCAGTCACAAGCTAAACACCGCCGTGGCCCAGGCCTACTATAATAAACAAGAAGGTATTATGCGTTTGTCCACTGAAACCGGCGCCGGCCAGTGGGGTATCGCTCTTAGCCAGGCTTGCAACTTTTTCGGCATGGAATGCCGGATATTCATGGTCAGGGTTAGCTATGATCAAAAACCCTACCGCCGCACCATGATGGAATTATTCGGGGGCAGCGTGTTACCCAGCCCCAGCACCGATACGGAATATGGTCGCAAAGCACTGGCCGCCGACCCGAACACTCCGGGCAGCTTGGGCATTGCCATCAGTGAAGCGGTGGAAATTGCCGCCCAACGTGGAGACACTAATTACGCTCTGGGCAGTGTATTGAACCACGTAATTATGCACCAGACCATCATCGGCCTGGAAGCCAAGGCACAAATGGCCAAAGCCGGCGACTATCCCGACGTGGTTATCGGCTGCTGCGGCGGAGGCAGCAACTTTAGCGGCATCGCCTTCCCGTTTGTGCACGACAAGCTGGTTAACGGGGCCAAAGTTCGTTTGGTCGGCGTGGAACCATCGGCCTGCCCCACCTTGACCCGCGGTAAGTTCGCCTACGATTACGGCGATACTGCAGGTTTGACTCCCTTGGTTCATATGTACACCTTGGGCGCCGAATTCATGCCCCCGGGCATCCACTCCGGCGGGTTGCGTTACCACGGCGACTCACCTCTGCTTTGCCAGTTGGTACACGACGGCATCATCGAAGCAGCGGCCATTGATCAAACCTCGGTTTTTGAAGCAGCCAAACTGTTCGCCCGGAGCGAAGGTATTGTTCCGGCACCGGAATCATCCCATGCCATCCAGAACGCTATCGCTGAAGCACTGGAAGCCAGGGAAGCGGGCGAGGCCCGTACCATTCTGTTTAGCCTTAGCGGACACGGTCTGTTGGACATGCCCTCCTACGAGGCATACCTGACCGGCAAATTGATAGACTATCCTCTGCCTGAGGACATCCTGACCAGGTCGCTGCAGAATCTGCCTGACGTGAAATAAAGAAACGACCACTTAAAGCGGGGTCTGGCTCTTAAACTGTTAAGAGTCTGACCCCGTTTATTTTTTCTAATTGACTTGGCGTTTAAGCCATGTTAAAGTATATTAACGAAAACACGCCCCTCATCTGAGACGAGGGGCGCTATCCACCGGAGAGCCGGAAAGGGTGTTGCGTTTTAGGCCGCCTTTCACTCGCCTGGAGTGTTTATGTTTTAATCCTTTTTACTTTAGCCCAGAATTGGAGGAACTGTAGCATGAAATTGCATGGTACGATGAAGATTAACGCCAGTGGACACCTGGAAATTGGCGGATGCGACACCACCGAGTTGGCGGAACGGTTTGAGACCCCGCTTTACGTGCTGGACGAAGCTCATTTTCGGCAAAATTGCCGCAATTATTACCGGGCTTTCACCGAAAAACATGACGGCATTGTAATCTACGCCGGTAAAACTTTGCTAACCCTGGCCGTGTGTCACATGGTAGCCCAGGAAGGACTGGGTTTGGATGTAGTTTCCGGCGGTGAATTACACACCGCTAGGAAAGCTTGTTTCCCCATGGAAAAAGTGTACTTCCACGGCAATAACAAGTCTGCCAAGGAATTACAGATGGCCCTGGATTACAAAGTGGGCCGGTTTATGGTTGATAACCAATACGAACTGAAATTACTTGGCCGGTTGGCCCGGGAATCCGGAGTTACCGCCGATATTATTTTGCGCCTGACACCCGGCGTCGAAGCCCATACCCACGAATACATCAAGACTGGCCAGGTTGACAGTAAATTCGGCATTGTTATCGAAAACGGCCAGGCACTGGAAACGGTGCAACTGGCGTTGTCCACCGAGGGTGTGCGTCTGAGAGGATTCCATTGCCACATCGGCTCACAGATATTCGAGCTGGAATCATACAGCCACGCTGCTGATGTGATGATGCGTTTTGCTGCCGCAGTACACCGGGAGACCGGTTGGGCACCGGATGAGTTGAATCTGGGCGGCGGGTTGGGTATCTATTACGCTCATGGCGATGAACCACAACCGGTAGAACATTATGCCGATACAGCCATCCAGGCGGTGCGCAGCATAGCCGCCCAGTACGGCCTGCCGGCGCCGAGGTTAATGGTTGAACCCGGCCGTTCCATTAGCGGGCCCGCCGGTTCCACACTATATACCGTGGGCGCAGTGAAAGATATTCCCGGCATCCGCAAGTACGTGGCGGTTGACGGCGGCATGGGCGACAACCCCAGGCCGGCTATGTACCAGTCGCGCTACGAAGCGCTGCTGGCCAACCGGGCTTCCGAAGAACCGCAGGAAACGGTTTCCATTGCCGGCAGATGTTGCGAATCAGGCGATATGTTAATCTGGGACATTAAGCTGCCCTCGCCGCAACCCGGCGACATACTGGCTGTTTCCGCTACCGGCGCATATAATTATTCCATGTCCATGAATTACAACCGGCTGCCCCGACCCGCTATGGTACTGGTCAAAGAGGGCCACGCCGACATTATCGTAGCCAGGGAAACGTATGACGACCTGTTACGAAACGACCAGGTGCCCGCTCGTTTACAGGAGAAGCAAAAAGTAGTTAAACTGGCCAGATAACCTGGGAGATTAGGGGTCAGACTTAAACAAACTATAAAACGTATTATATGCTTTATACGTTATTATAGTTTGTTTAAGTCTGACCCCAATTTATATGGTATAATATGAACTTAGTGCAACATTATTCATCAGGCGGAGGGATAAAAAGGTGGAGATAATCACCACCCACACCAATACAGATATGGACGGACTGGCCGCTATGGTGGCAGCGCTAAGGCTATATCCGGACGCCAGGCCGGTATTACCCGGCAAACTTTCCCGCAACGTGGAGGAATTCGTCTCCCTGCATAAAGACGCTCTAAACCTGTATAGTATTAAACAAATTGATCTGGACCGGGTGACCAGGGTCATCGTAGTGGATACCAAGAGTCCCCGCCGACTGGGTAAAATTGCTGAAATACTGGACAAGCCCGGTGTGGATATACACATCTACGATCATCATCCCTGGGTGGACGGGGATCTCCGGGGCTCGGTGGAAATGGTGGCTCCGGTAGGCGCATCAACCACCTTACTAGTGGAGAGGATTAGGGAAAACAACATTGAACTGACTCCTCTGGAAGCCTCCATTCTTTGCCTTGGCATATACGGCGACACCGGTTCACTGGTATTTACCAGCACCACCTCTAGAGACGTGGACGCGGTTTCATATCTGCTTCAACAAGGTGCCAATCTGGCGGTGGTAGCTGATTTTTTGGGCCGGCCCATGACCCTGGAGCAGAAGTCTCTGCTTAAGGATCTTTTAGTCAATGCCGACCGGCACCAAATTAGCGGCGCTAAAGTTCTCATTGCCAGGGCCAAAACCGAAGAGTTTATTGTTGGATTAGCCCTGATTGCCCATACCATTTCCGAAATAGAGAGGCTGGACGTGGTCTTTGTCGTGGCCGAAATGGAAGACCGGGTACATATTGTAGCCCGCAGCAGCATTCCCCAGGCCAACGTGGGCGATATTCTCAAACACTTTAAGGGTGGCGGTCATGCCTCTGCGGCTTCGGCCACTGTAAAAAAGATTGGCCTGGATGATGTGATCTGGGAACTACTGGACGAGATCTATAAAAAAATACGCCCACCCTTGTGCGCGGCAGATATCATGTCTGCGCCGGTAAAAACCGTGGCACCGGAGATGACCATCGATGAAGCCGGCCATATTATGCTGCGCTACGGACACTCCGGCCTACCGGTAGCCAAAGAAGAAAAAATGATGGGCGTCATATCACGTCGGGATGCGGAAAAAGCGCTGCATCACGGGCTGGGCCACGCCCCGGTGAAGGGTTTTATGACCGTTAGGGTGGTGTGTGTCCCCAGCGACATGCCAGTTTCCGAAGTACAGGAATTGATGATTAGTCATGATATCGGACGCGTGCCGGTGGTGGAGAACGACAAGTTGGTGGGCATTGTGTCGCGCACCGACGTATTAAGGACACTGCACGGGGAAGTTCAAAGCCGGCACCATATTACTTATAATAATGCCAATGTAGCACAAATAACCCAACACCGGCATATTAAAAAGCTGATGCAGCAGAATTTGACCCCGAAGGTGCTGGATATACTGGACGAGGCCGGGCGCATCGCCGACGAAATGGGTTACAAGGTTTACACTGCCGGAGGCCTGGTTCGTGATGTAATGATGGGCCAGGAAAGTTTGGACGTGGACCTGGTGGTGGAGGGAGAAGGCATTTTGCTGGCCGAAGAACTGGGTAAAAACCACCTGGCCAAGGTAAGATCCCACTGGAAATTTGGTACCGCAGAAGTGGTTTATTCCGACGAGTTCAAGGTGGATGTAGCCACTGCCAGGGTGGAGTTTTATGCTTTTCCCGCCGCGCTGCCGCAGGTGGAAAGTTCTTCGCTGCACCAGGATTTATACCGCCGCGACTTTACCATCAACGCTATGGCCGTTTCTTTAAACTTGGATAACTTTGGCGAACTAGTGGATTTCTTTAGCGGCCGGGAAGACCTGAACCAGGGGTTGGTCAGGGTGCTGCACAACCTTAGCTTTATTGAAGATCCGACCCGGATTCTCAGGGCGGTACGGTTTGAACAACGTTATGGTTTTAGTATTGAACCGCAGACCTTGAAACTGCTCAATGAAGCTGTGCGTCAGGGGGTCCTGGGCAAGGTGACCCCGGAGCGCATTTGGGAGGAGTTAAAGCATATACTGATGGAAAGGGAGGCAGCTAAAATGCTGCTGCGTCTGGAAAAACTCCAGGTGTGGCCCTACCTTTTCCCCGACATTAATTACTGGGAAATAGATCCGGTATTAAAAGAACTGCATCAGGCCATGGAAATTATCAACGAGTGGGGGCTGATGGGGCCAACTGAAAAATGGCTGCCCTACATCGTTGCCATCCTGCACTGGTCTGATGCCGAAGCAGCCGAAAAAATATGCCAGCGCTACAATATGAGCAAAAGGCAGACCGAAAAGGTGCTGGCGGCATTGGAAGGCTGGCGACAGGCGGTGTCCCTGATCTGGAAAGCACCTCAGGACATCAAAATTAGTAACTTGGCCAAGGTGCTGTTGAAAATGCCCCGGGAATCATACCCCATGTTAATGGCCATCCTGGAAGAGGACTGGATTAAAGTCCGGTTCAGGCAGCTTTTGGTGACCATTAAGGATAACAAGCCCAGGATTAACGGCAAGTATATCAAGGAATTGGGTTACCGTCCCGGCCCTGTTTACCGGCAAGCGCTGGAAGCGCTGTGGCACGAACGGCTGGATGGTAATGTAACCTCTGAAGCAGACGAACAAGCATTTATACGCGATTACATGGCCCGGGCAATTGAAGGAGGGAAAAATGTTTAATTTACCAAGTCTGACTGAGTTGGCTTTATTACTGCCGGCCATCCTAATCGGACTGACCTTTCACGAATTTGCTCACGGCTGGGTGGCTGACCGGTTGGGTGACTCTACCGCCAGGAATCAGGGGAGGCTGACCTTAAACCCCATCGCTCATATTGATCCCATGGGATTTTTAATGCTGATTCTGTTCCGGTTCGGCTGGGCTAAGCCCGTCCCCGTCAACCCGTATAACCTGCGTATGGATCCCGCCAAGGGCATGTTGATGGTTTCGCTGGCCGGCCCGGCAGCCAACATTTTGGTTGCCCTGGCAGCAGCTCTGCTGTGGCGTCTGGGTATTCATGACCTAATCCCATACGGTTACGGTGCTATATTGCTTATTTTAATCATTCAGATTAATGTAGTGCTGGCCATATTCAACCTGTTGCCGGTTCCTCCGCTGGACGGTTCGAAAATACTGGCTGGACTTTTTCCCAGTCAGGCCAAGTTCATTTATGGCATGGAAACCTACGGTATGGTAATACTGCTCCTGCTAATGTTTACAGGTTTCATCGGTAAGGTTCTGTGGCCGGTAGTTAATTTAGTGGTTGGGATTTTTAAGTTCATAGGCGGAATACCTTATTAAGACTTAGTTGAAGGATCTTAGACTTATATATTGGACTGTTTAGAAGGGAGCCATAAAACAATGGTTAAGAAGGGAAGAATCTTAAGCGGCATGCGGCCCACCGGGCGCCTGCACATCGGGCATTTAAGCGTCCTGGAAAACTGGGCCAGCTTGCAGGATTCCTACCAATGCTTCTTTTTCGTGGCGGATCTGCACGCGCTGACTACATCCTTTGATGAAACCGAAAACATCCGAGAAAATATCAGGCAGATGTTGGCGGACTGGCTGGCGGCCGGCATAGACCCAGAAAAAAGCGTGATTTTTCTGCAGTCAAAAATCCCGCACCATGCCGAACTGCATCTGTTGTTTTCTATGATTACGCCCTTAAGTTGGTTGGAGCGGGTTCCAACCTATAAGGACATTGTGCTGCAGCACCGGGAAAGGGGCAAAGATGTCACCACCTACGGCTTTTTGGGCTACCCGCTGCTGCAGGCCGCGGATATCCTGATGTACCGGGCCAACGCCGTACCGGTGGGTGAAGACCAACTACCCCACCTGGAACTTTGCCGCGAAGTGGGCAGGCGCTTCAACCACATTTACGGCCACGTCTTTCCCGATCCTCAGGCGCTGTTGGCCAGAGTTCCCCTGCTGCCCGGCGTGGACGGGCGCAAAATGAGTAAGAGTTACGCCAATGTCATTGAGCTAGCCGCCACGGCCAAGGAATTGCAAACCGGAGTTAACTCAATGGTCACCGACCCGGCCAGAATCCGCAAGACAGACCCCGGACATCCCGAAGTATGCGTGGTGCATAAGTACCATGGTATCTACCGGGCGGACGAGCTGTCCGGATTAGAGGCCGAATGTAAAGCCGGGGGCATCGGCTGCGTAGCCTGTAAAAGAATGTTAACCGGCACCATGGAGGAATTCATGGCTCCAATCAGGGAAAAAAGGGAGTCTATTATTAACAATCGGAGCTATATTGACGATATTCTCGAAGCAGGAACCAAAAGAGCAACCGAAGAGGCCCGGCGGACCATGGATATGGTGTGGCCCAAAGTTTTTAAGGGCTAATCGACAGATTTTGATTTAGCGGCGTTAAGCTTCTTAAATGTTATAATTTTGGTTTATAAAAGGCTCAACTGCGTAGTATTAGCTACTAGTTGAGCCTTTTTGATAAAATTACTACTTATATTTAGTTAACATGTTAACAATAAAATGATAAAATAACTTTGACAATCATGTGCTGATTATCAGAATGTGGTTGACAGACAAACAGGAGGTGACTGGGCATGATCTGCGAAAAATGCCGGGAAGAAATTGATGTGGGCGATGAGATGCAATTGAATGGCGAAACTTTGTGTGAAGATTGCTTCATCGTTGCCGTTCAGCCGCCGAAAACTTGCGACGTGGCAGCGGTACATAGCGCTGTAACTCACCGTAAAATGGCTGGTCAGAGTGGTACGGATGGGTTAACTGAGTTACAGAAAAAAATCTATGATTTCGTAAAAGAAAAGGGCAAGGTTACCCGCCCGGATATTGCTGAGCATTTTGATTTAAAAGAGTGGGAAATGGAACGAAATTTTGCTGTACTGCGTCACTGTGAATTGCTAACAGGAACCAAAGAAGGCAAAACCGTTTATATCAAGACCATGGATTAACCAGAGGTAGTTACCGGTGAATAAATTTTTCTTGGTTATAAAAGATTTTGCCCCTTCCTGGTTCGCCAGTGTCATGGGCACAGGTATTATGGCAATAGCTAGTTTTTACTACGCTCATTACTGGAGCTGGTTGCAAAGTTTAGCAACTGTGCTCTGGATATTAAACATGCTATTATTTGTAGTTCTGTTTGTCCCCTGGGTAATGAGGATTTTACTTCACCGACAAGAGTGCTACAAAGATTTGCGGGATCCGGTAATTGGACAGTTTTTTGCCACCATGCCCATCGCCTGCCTTGTGCTGGCAGCCGATTTGCTGATCATTGGCAGTCAGCATTTGGGTATTAACCTGGCCGTTGTACTGGCCAAAGGGTTCTGGTTAACAGGCGTGGTTTTGGCTGTGTTGCTGGCAGTGACCATTCCGCTGTTAAACTTTATCAGCCGGGAGGTTAAAATCGAACAAATTAACCCGGCCTGGTTTATGCCACCGGTAAGCTTAATCGTGATTCCTGTCTCCGGTGCCAAGCTGATCCCCTACTGGCCCGACAGTTGGCAGCAATTATTGCTGGTTTTTAATTACATTTCATGGAGCAGTGGTTTTTTCCTATTTTTGTTTTTAGGTGCCATTTGTTTATTCCGTTTCTTTTGCTGCCCGCCACTACCCGGCGCATTGGCACCTACCGCCTGGATAAACCTGGGTCCCATTGGTGTTGGCACTATTGCTCTTTATAACTTGGGCTCGGCCAGCACGCCTTTTTTAGGCCATCAAGTACTGCCGGTGATCAATCTGCTGGCCCTTTTAATATGGGGGTTTGGCTTATGGTGGCTAATTTGCGCCGTGAGCTTAACCATTTATTACCTTAGAGAAGGTAGCTTGCATTTTTCCCTGGCTTGGTGGGCCTTTACTTTCCCCCTGGGGGCCTATACCGTGGCCACACATTTGATTGCCTCTTCTATTAACTCATCGGCCATAGATTTATATGGCTTTTTTTGTTTTTTAATACTGCTGGCTATCTGGCTGCTGGTGATGGTGCGAACTATAATAGGGTTATCCAAAATGGAGTTTTTTTACCGTAGTTAGTAGTAAAGAAATGCTCCGTTCGTATATTTATACACCCACCTTGGCAGAATAAGGGACGGGGTGTAGCATGTGGCTCGCAGCTGTAATTATGGTTACTGTTTTGGTGTTCGTGATTATATTACTATCACCGGTAAAAGTGGAAATTAAGTACACCTACTATAGGTTCAATGCCCCCCTGTCCGGCACACCACAGGAATATGTGCCGGACAGGGGCGTTCGTTTTTCCCTGCTTTGGGGTCTCATTAACTTGCGCCTGAAGCTTTCTTACTTCAAACTGGCTCACCAGGCGTTTACCCCGGTTTTGAAGCTTCGGGCCAGGTTTAGCAAACGCTCCGGGGCTACACTGGCCAAGGAAAAAACCAGGCTCACAGCGGGCCGCGCTATTGAGCTTTACAGGCAAGCGCTAAAATTTTACCGGGCCACCAAGCCTGCATACCGGTTTATGCTATCCAGAACAACACTACATCATTTCAAGTGGAGCACCGGCTTGGGTCTGCCGGAAGCCGGGCAAACCGGTATGGCGGTGGGGGCGCTGTGGGTTATCAAAAGCAATACTACTTCTTTTCTTTACCGGATGCTAGACCGGCAAGCCCCCATGCCAGAACTGGAAGTGGTGCCGGTGTTTGACGGTCAGTTACTGCGGGTTAATTTCGATTGCATATTTAGCCTTAGGAGCGGTCATATTATTTATACAGGCATACTGGTAGGCTGGTTTTTTTTAATAAACCGGCGTAAATTCTGAGTTTAAGTAAGGTGTTCCGTTGACCTAAAAACAGGGAAATTCATGAGACCCATATAAGAGGCATCTTCCGGTTATATAAAAGAATAACATTAAAAATGAGGGTGATAAAATGGATGAACAACAGCACCCAATAGAAGGCTTAATGAGAACCGCCATGGAAGCTATTCAGGAAATGGTATCTGTAAACTCGGTGGTGGGTGAACCGGTGGAAACGCCGGATGGTAGTGTAATTATACCGGTTTCCAGGGTTTCCTGCGGTTTTGGGGCCGGGGGCAGCGAGTTTGAGATAGCCGGTAAAAGCAAAGGCGGGAACGAAGACGAACAAATGTCTCCGGCCTTTGGCGGAGGCAGTGGTGCCGGCATGTCGGTGAAACCGGTGGGCTTTCTGGTTGCCGGCAACGGTCATGTGCGCATGCTCCCGGTAGACGGTAACGCGCTGCTGGATCGATTGATGGATATGACACCGCAGTTGCTCAGCCAAATACAGGGTATGTTTGAAAAAGCCAAAAAGGATAAAAAACCGGAATTAGATTAGTGGACAGGGCAGACCAGACAAGGGGACAGGGATTTGTCTGTTAGACATAACAGACAAATCCCTGTCCCCTTGTCTGGTCTAATGGGTATTTAGTAATTTTTTACATAATAACTACAGGTTGATCATACCTTTTTATTAGTAACCTTTTGGAGGAAATTGGTATGGTCAACTTTGTCTGGCTTGGCATGATGGTTATCGGCGTTTTAGTAGCAGGCTTTAACGGACATATCGAGGTGGTCACCAAGGCGGCCCTGGAAGGCGCGCAAATAGGTGTGCAGGTCGCTTTAGACCTGATCGCCATCATCACCTTTTGGTTGGGCATCATGAAACTTGCTGAAGCCGCGGGGTTGGTGCGGGCTTTGGCCCGTCTGGTACAGCCCGTTACCACCTTTCTCTTCCCCAGCGTACCCAGGGAACATCCTGCCATGGGTGCCATTGTAATGAATTTGAGCGCCAATATACTGGGCCTGGGCAACGCGGCCACGCCCATGGGACTGATAGCCATGCAGGAACTGCAAAAGCTCAACCGGGGCGACCCTAAAACGGCCAGCGACGCCATGTGCACATTCCTAGCCCTTAATACTTCCTGTATTACCCTAATCCCCACCACTATTATCGGCATCAGGCTAATTTACGGTTCGGCGGATCCGACGGAGATAGTCGGCACCACCGTTTTTGCCACTGCAGCCGGCATGACGGTGGCCATTAGTGCGGACAGGCTGTTCCGGTACATTTATTCCCGGGGGAGGTAAACTAATGTTTGGTATCGTATCCGATTTGTCCCGCTGGGCCATCCCAATTGTTTTACTATTAGTGCCTCTTATTGCCGCAGCCAGGAAAGTCAACGTTTTCGAAACTTTTGTGGAAGGTGCGGAGGCCGGTTTTGCCACGGCTATTAAAACAATTCCCTACTTGGTGGCTATGTTGGTGGCTGTTAGTGTTTTCAGGGCCTCCGGAGCACTTGATTACATGGTAGTGCTATTTTCACCTGTACTCAGCGCGATTGGTATGCCGGCCGAAGTTTTACCCCACGCTATTATGCGGCCTCTGTCCGGTGGCGCAGCCCTTGGTATCGCTACCGATGTGGTTAAAACCAATGGTCCCGACAGCTTTATCGGCCGCCTGGTTTCCACCATGCAAGGCAGTTCTGATACTACATTTTATGTGCTGACCCTGTACTTTGGCTCAGTTGGCATCAGCCGCTACCGCTACTCTATATTCTCGGGACTGACTGCCGACTTTACCACCTTAATTGCCTCCATTTACGTGTGCCACAAAGTATTCGGCAGCTAGGTTTAAGAGGGGGGCAGGCCTTAACTAATTAACTAACTGCGTAATTCAGAAGTTAGTTAATTAGTTAAGGCCTGACCCCCTTTTTGCTTTTTACGGGATTAGTGGTAAAATCTATGCAGGTGATTATATATGGAGCGGTTACAAAAGTACATGGCCCGGGCCGGAGTGGCTTCGCGCCGGCAGAGTGAGGAACTTATCGCCAGGGGATTGGTGAAGGTTAACGGTCAGACCGTTAGCACGCCGGGGTTAAAAATTGACCCGCTGTCCGACCGGGTAGAGGTAAAGGGGCAGGTATTAAAAAAAACCGAGGATTTGGTTTACATTCTGCTTTATAAACCTGTGGGCTGTGTATCTACGGTCAGCGATCCCGAGGGGCGTCGCAAGGTTACCGACCTTTTGCACGGCATTAAACAGCGGGTTTACCCGGTAGGGCGACTGGATTACGACTCCGAAGGACTGCTTTTGCTGACCAACGACGGCGCACTAACCTACGCCCTGACCCATCCCAGTCATGAAGTACCTAAAACATACCGGGCCTGGGTGGCAGGCGTTCCCGGACCGGACAAGCTGAAGGCACTGACCCGGGGGATTGAACTGGAGGACGGCCTCACCGCCCCGGCCAAAGTAACCCTGGTTGGCACCCAAAACGGGGCAGGTATTTTACAAATTACCATTCATGAAGGACGGAACAGACAGGTACGCCGTATGTGCGAGCACATCGGTCACCAAGTGCAACATCTACGCCGGGAGAGTATCGGGCCCTTGCATTTGGGACAGATGCAACCAGGCCAGTTCCGGTACCTGAACACCGGGGAATTAGTGCAATTGAAAAAAATAGCAAAAATATAAGCGAAGGCGCACTACTGGCAGGATATTTTATCCTGCCAGTAGAAATTAGAAAAACAAACTCCGACCGGAGGTGCGCCGCAATGAAGGTAGATTTAAACGAAACCAGCGAATTAAAAGTTAAAATAAGGTTGGATTTTAGAGGCCAGGCCCGGCCCGGACGCTTTTTATTTGGCGGTAAGCCGGTGGATAAAGTAGCTGAGGAAATACGCGAGCAGCAGGTGGCACTGTTTAGAAATGTTCCCTTTCAGGGCGTTCATATAGAGGATATCGAAATGAGCACGGATGTGTACACTGTTTGGGATGAATTGAGCAACAGTGATGCGGCATTCGCGCCCGTAATCCTGACCGTTACAGTTGAAAGCATGGTTGACCTGCTGCGGTTTATTGCCCGGGAAGAATTCCGCAAAATAGAAGTGATTGAACCGGGGCACCAGTACCTGACCAAGTATGATATGGAGCGCCTGTTGTTTAAAATGCACGAGGAATTTAGGAGTTACATTAACCGTCTGGAGAGAAAATACAGCTCGCGATAGCTAGAATTTTGGGAGGGATATACTTGACACCCGTGGGCAGCAGAGAAGTAGCCCGGGCAGCCATAAAGATGGCCATTTCCGAAACCCGGGAACAGGAAAGAGAATTTAAGGCCCGATTTTTTAAAGATGGTATCAGAACCGCAGCAGTGGATCACGGTGGTGACTTTATCGCTTCGGTAAACAAGATCACCGAACGAGCTGTGGTGGCAGCGAAGAGGGAAGGCGTTATACGCGAGGTGCATGCCGATGAGGGAGCGGTGGCCGGTGCCACCAGGGAAGCTTTGACTCAGGTGATGCCCAAAGCCCTTGGCCTCAACGTGGGAGGAAAGATCGGTATTGCCAGGTACCAAGATCATATTAGTGTAGCTGTATTCTTTGGCGTTGGATTACTGCACTTGGATGAAGTCGCCATAGGAATGGGCCACCGGGCTGTTTCGTCCTAATTTTTTTATCCGCTAACAAAATCAACAGTTTTTAACCTTGATTAAAACGGGGGTATTTTAAGGATGCGCGGTATTAGGGGAGCAGTAAACGTGCCGGAAAACACCGCGGCGGCCATCGGTGAAGCCACCAGGAAACTGCTCCTGGCCATGATGTTGGAAAATGAAGCCGATACAAAGGATATCATCAGCGTTATGTTCACCATGACCAAGGACCTAAATGCAGCCTTTCCAGCCGCTTCAGCCAGACAAATTCAGGGCTGGAATCTGGTGCCCATGCTGTGCGCCGTGGAAGTGGACGTACCAGGGAGCATGGGTAAATGTATTAGAGTGCTGATGCTGGCAAACACTAATAAAAACCAGCGCGATATCAAGCACGTTTACCTGGGAGAGGCTGTAAAATTACGCCCGGATCTCGGTAACCCACCACCCATTAAAGCATGAAGCAGGTATCGACGGATACCTGACCACGGCCGAATGGGTTAGGTTTTAAAAGGAAAGGCATATTGCACCAGATTATAAAAGGTGTTATCATGTCAATACGGTAGAATGGTTTAGTATGGTAGTTGGTGGGTACTAGGATCGACGGCACGATGCCGGCGTAAAACAGGACGGTAGGATGGTAGGGGGCGTTGGACTATGTTTACATAAGCACTCCCAAGGGGGAGTTTTTTGCTTTTTTAAGCGTTTTATTAAGCAAGAACATTATTCATTAGGCTTTTGACTGAATTTAAGATAGCAAAGCGGAGGTATGTATACTATGATAGTCGTAATGGCACATAAAGCCAGTGAGATAGAAATAGACCGGGTGTTGGCTAAATTGGAAGACGCCGGATTTCAAATTCACCTCTCCCAGGGCGTTGAAAGAACGATTATAGGCGCCATCGGCGACAAGACCAGGTTGAATGATTTGGCTGTGGAAGCCATGCCGGGAGTGGAAAAAGTGGTCCCCATACTTCAACCTTATAAACTGGTCAGCAAGGCCTACATGGATGGCCCCACTGTGGTTAAAGTTGGCAATGTAGAAATTGGCGGCGATAGTATCCAGGTAATGGCCGGCCCCTGCGCGGTAGAAAGCAGGGAACAGTTGCTGGAAGCGGCGGAAATAGTCCGCCGGGCCGGCGCTACATTACTGCGGGGTGGTGCGTTCAAACCCCGCACATCACCGTACTCATTTCAGGGGTTGGAGCAAAAAGGTTTGGAACTGTTGGCTGAAGCCAGGGAGAAAACCGGCCTGCAGATAGTTACCGAGGTGATGGATCCCCGGAACCTGGACATGGTGGCGGAATACGCCGATATGCTCCAAATTGGAGCCCGTAATATGCAGAACTTTTTTCTGCTGCGGGAAGTGGCCCGGGCCGGCAAGCCGGTACTGTTAAAACGCGGGGCTTCGGCTACCATCGAAGAGTGGCTTTTGGCGGCTGAGTATATCCTGGCCGAGGGTAACCGGGACGTAGTCCTTTGTGAACGGGGCATCAGGACTTTTGAAAACTACACCCGTAACACCCTGGATCTTACAGCAGTGCCGGTGGTCAAATACCTTAGTCACCTGCCTGTTATTGTAGACCCCAGCCATGCCATCGGCAAATGGCGTTTCGTTGAGCCCATGGCTCAGGCCGCTATCGCCGCCGGTGCCGACGGCTTGCTGATTGAGGTGCATCCCCATCCCGAGGAAGCACTTTGTGACGGGCCTCAATCGCTTACGCCGGATAATTTCTATAATTTGATGCACAAACTTGAACATATGGCCGGGGTAATGGATCGCAAAATGGGTACCTTGTAATGATTAACCGGTGCGCCATCATCGGTTTGGGCCTGATCGGCGGCTCACTGGGCCTAGCTATGAACGAACGTAAGCTGGCCAGGCATATTTATGGGGTGGATACCAACCGGGAGAACCTTGCCATGGCGCTAGCTGCCGAAGCTGTGCATGAGGCAGTCGATTTAAAAGCAGCCGTAATTGACGCCGATCTGGTGATTATATCCGTCCCGGTGGGGGCCATCCCCGACCTGCTTAGTAAAATAAACGGTTGGCTAAAACCAGGCACCGTGGTGACCGATGTGGGCAGTACCAAGCAAGCCATTGTGGACGAAGCGAAAAGCATACTCAGACCGGACATCCACTTTGTGGGCGGTCACCCGATGGCCGGTTCAGAGGCTTCGGGTTTTGCCGGCGCTGACTCGTACCTGTTTGAAAACGCCTTTTACTTGTTGACCCCCACCCCCGAGACAAGCCCTGCCGCCATGGATCTGGTACGCGGGGTAGTAGAAGGCATTGGGGCGCTGGTGATGGAAATACCGCCGGATGAACACGAGTTTATCACGGCGGCAATTAGCCACTTGCCTCATTTTGTAGCGGTGGCCCTGGTCAACGCGGTAACCAATATGCCCGTTGCAGACAGGGCCCTGGCCCTTTCTGCCGGAGGTTTTAGGGATACCACCCGCATTGCTGCGGGCAGCCCGCAAATGTGGCGGGATATATTCATCACCAACCGGGATCGCGTATTGGACTCGCTAGCCTTTTTCCGGGCCGCTGTTGAAGAACTGGAAGAGGCTATTCGGGCGGGGGAAGGCGAACGCATTTATCACACTTTGAGCGAAGCCAGTAAAGTACGCCGGGAATTGCCCATCAAGCCCAGGGGGTACCTGCCTTATGTTTATGAGGTGGTGGTAACCGTCCCGGATCGGCCCGGAATTATTGCCACACTGGCCAGTCTTTTGGGGGACGCCGGGATAAATATATCAGAAATTGAGATCCTGCATGCTAGGGAAGGATACGGCGGTACTATCAGGGTGGGTTTTGCCACCTCTGAC
This sequence comes from Peptococcaceae bacterium BRH_c8a, assembly GCA_000961575.1. Lineage (GTDB taxonomy): Bacteria > Bacillota > Desulfotomaculia > Desulfotomaculales > Desulfallaceae > BRH-c8a. The sequence continues at coordinate 89,887 of LADP01000003.1, read as the reverse complement.
GAGCAAAATCGGGCCTGCGATTTGTTCCGAGCCAAGAATATCAAATGCCGACCCAAGGCGTAAAGTATAGGAGTGTACTTATTTGGAAGTAACCATTCTACCGACCAAGGAACTGCGCGGTCAGGTGCGGGTGCCGGGTGACAAGTCAATCTCTCACCGGGCTGTAATGCTAGGTGCTCTGGCCTACGGTGAAACAGAAATTGATCATTTCCTGTTTGGCGCGGATTGTCTGTCTACTATTGAGATCATCCGTGCCCTGGGCGTGCAGGTATTTACAGAAAAAAATCGGGTGGTTGTGCGCAGCGGTGGTATGGACGCGCTGCTAGAACCTGAAAACATGCTGGATGCAGGCAATTCCGGCACCACCATGCGCCTGATGGCCGGAGTGCTGTCGGGCTGTCCCTTTTTTTCGGTGCTTACCGGAGACAACTCGCTGCGCCAGCGGCCTATGGGCCGGGTAATTAAACCGCTCACCGCAATGGGGGCCCGGATTACAGCCCGCAAAGGCAATTCCCTGGCTCCCCTGGCTATCCAGGGCGGCAAGCTGCAGGCTATGGAATACTGTTCGCCGGTGGCCAGCGCCCAAGTTAAATCGGCGGTTATGCTGGCTGGTTTGTTTACCGCGGGAGTAACCACGGTAATTGAGCCGGCCCGTTCCAGGGATCATACCGAACGCATGCTTAAGTATTTTGGTGCGCGGGTGGAAGTTGACGGCCAACGGGTTTCCATTTGGGGCAGACCGAACCTGACCGGCAAAAAAATAACTATTCCCGGCGATATCTCCTCGGCTATGTTTTTTATCGCCGCCGGAATAACCGTGCCCGGGGCTAAGCTGGATATATTAAACGTAGGGATTAACCCCACCCGTACCGGCGCACTGGCCATACTAAAGGATATGGGTGCCGATATAACACTGCATAACCGGAGGGAAGTTAATGGTGAGCCGGTGGCCGACCTGAAAGTGCGCGGCAGCCAGCTTAAAGGCACGGTTATCGGCGGCGAGATCATCCCCAAGCTAATTGACGAGATCCCGGTGCTGGCTGTGGTGGCCGCACTGGCAGAGGGCGAAACCGTGGTTCGGGACGCTGCTGAACTGCGCCACAAGGAATCGGATCGCATCACCGCTGTGGTACGCCTGCTTGGTGCTCTGGGAGCTGACGTCAGTGAAAGTCCTGACGGGTTTGTAGTGCGGGGCGGACGGCAGCTCAAAGGAGCACCCTGCGACAGTTTTGGTGATCACCGGATGGCTATGGCTGCCGCCGTAGCAGGGTTATCGGCCCATGGATCAACCACCATTAACGGTGCGGAATGCGTTGATGTATCATTTCCCGATTTCTTTGATACATTAAATGGTATAATTGTGAAATAATACTTTTGGAGTAGTTTGCCTTTAGCGGTTTATTTTTTATATAAAAGAGGATATTAACTCGACATGTCGAAAAAGTTATGGTATTCGTTTAAATCATGGAGTGGAACTGGCATGAAACGCCAACCAAATATTGCCATCGACGGCCCGGCAGGCGCGGGCAAAAGCACCGCAGCCAGGCTCTTAGCCGCAAGACTGGGCTTTATATACATTGATACCGGTGCCATGTACAGAGCCGTAACATTAAAGGCTTTAATGGATAAAATAAATATGGACGATGAAACGGCGATTGCCCGAATTACCGAGGATGCCAAGTTAGAGTTTAAGGCAGATGATACCGGCATTACCAGGCTGTTTTTAGACGACCGGGACGTAACCCGGCAGATTAGATCACCGCAGGTTTCAAGATATGTTTCCCTTGTCTCCCGAATACCGGGTGTGCGATATAAGATGTCCAGTATGCAAAGAGAGCTGGCCTCCCGGGGCGGCGTGGTAATGGAAGGTAGAGACATAGGCACTCATGTGCTGCCTGATGCAGAGGCTAAGTTTTTCCTGACCGCATCTGTAGAGGAACGAGCCCGTCGCAGGCATGAGGAACTTAAACAGCGTGGTTATCAAATTCAGCTAAGTGAAGTAATTAGAGATATTAGGCAACGCGATGAAATCGATTCCAATAGGTCATTAGCGCCTCTGAAACCGGCCCCGGACGCGGAAATCATTGATTGTTCCGATTTCTGTGCAGACCGGGTAATTGAAATTATGCTGGCCCGGGTTTCGGGGGGGATAAAATAATGATTTACATAGTGGCCAAGTTTATTTGCCGGACAGTGCTTTTGGTCATCCGCCGCTGGAAGGTTATTGGTGACCCCCATTTGCCCCCGGGGCAAGGCCTAATACTGGTCGCCAACCACGTCAGTTACTGGGATCCGGTGGTCATCGGCTGTGCCATAGATAGAAATATCTTTTTTATGGCCAAAGCAGAACTGTTTCACATTCCCGGGCTGGCCTGGTTGGTTAAAAAACTTGGTGCTTTTCCCGCTCAAAGGAGCGGGGGGGGCCGGACATCTATTAAAAGAGCGCTGGAACTGGTTGAAAGAGGCAATGTGGTCGGCATTTTTCCGGAGGGTACGCGCAGTAAAACTGGCGAACTGTTAAACCCCCATCTTGGAGCTGCCATGTTGGCGTTAAAAGGGGGTGTTCCTTTGTTGCCGGTAGCGGTCAGCGGGACTAAAGGGTTTTGGGGCCAGGTAAAAGTTGTTATCGGCAAACCATTGTATTTTGACACCCCTAACCGGCGCAAAGTCTCCAGGGCCGAAATGGAATCGGTCAGCCGGAAGGCTATGGAAGAAATAGGCCGGCTGCTGGCGGTAGTTGAAAAATAATAGCAGTTATAATGCGGTGAAGACTATGAAGGTGAAAGTTGCTGCCAGAGCGGGTTTTTGCTTTGGTGTAAAACGAGCTGTCGATATTGCCCGCGAGTGTTTAAAAAGCCGTGCTAAACCAGTGTTTACCCTGGGTCCAATTATCCATAACCGCCAAGTAACCGATCTGTTGTCACGGGAAGGGATAACGGTGGTAAATGACCTGGATGATTTGTCCGGGCCCGGGACTTTAATCATCCGCTCCCACGGAGTTGCGCCCGATGTTGTACAACGGGCCAGGGAAAAAGGGCTGAATATAGTCGACGCCACCTGCCCTTTTGTACGCAAAGTGCAAAAAACTGTTCACAACCTAGTACGTGAGAACATGCCCGTGGTGGTTGTGGGAGACCCGGAGCACCCCGAAGTACGAGGCATTGTAGGGTGGTCCGAGAACATGGCCGAAGTGATTAGGGATCCAGAGCAGGCCCGGGCCATGAAATTTCTCCCCCGGGTAGGCGTAGTTGCCCAAACGACCCAGCGCCTGGAAAATTTAAATGCTGTGGTCGAAGTCTTGCAAGAAAGCGGAAGCCGGGTACAAGTGTTTAACACCATTTGCCTGGCCACAGCTGAAAGGCAAAAAGAAACGCTGGAACTAGCCGGTCAGGTGGATGCCATGCTGGTGCTTGGCGGCAAGAACAGTGCCAACACTTCAAAGCTGGTGCAAATTTGCCGTGGCTGCGGAATTCCTGTATATTGGATAGAAACCGCAGCGGAACTGGATCCGGCGTGGATTAAAGGTCTTTCAGCAGTCGGAATTACGGCTGGTGCTTCAACACCCGGCTGGATTATAGAGGAGGTTCACTGTAGAATGAATGATTTTAACGAAAACAGCGAAAAGGACATGACGGAAGAAGTGGTCGAACAGCAGTCCGAGGGAGAAGAGCAAACTGAAACCGTAGTTGAAACAGCTCCTGAGGAAGAGATGCAGCAAGAAAGTGATGATTCACAAGAAAACGATGAATCTCAAGAAATGGATGAATCTATGGAGGTTAGAACTCTCAAACATGGTGAAGTCGTCAGAGGTGTTGTAGTTCAAGTTAACCAGGACGAAGTGCTGGTTGATGTGGGCGCTAAAACCGAAGGTGTCATCCCCCTGCGGGAACTAACCTGCTATACCGTCAATGACCCACAGTCAGTAGTAAAAGTGGGTGATGAAATAGATGTTTTTGTCCTCAAGTCTGAAGACAACGAGGGTAAGCTAATCCTTTCCAAGGAAAGGGCCGACGCAGAAAAATCATGGGCCAGCCTGGACGAACTAAAAGAAAGTGGCGAACCGGTCACGGGAATCGTCCGCGAAGTAGTAAAGGGCGGTCTGTTGGTGGATGTGGGTGTGCGAGCATTCCTGCCCGCCTCACTGGTGGAGATGGGATATGTTGAAGACCTGAGCAAATATCTGAACCTGGATATTGAAGCCCGTGTTATTGAACTAAACCGTGGCAAGCGCAAGGTTATTCTTTCCCGCAAGGCTGTTTTGGAAGAAGAATATTCCCGTAATCGGGAAGAGTTGCTTGAAAATCTGGAAGAAGGCCAAGTGGTCAAAGGCGTGGTCAGGCGGCTAACCAACTTTGGCGCTTTTGTGGATATCGGCGGCGTGGATGGATTAATGCATATTTCTGAAATGGCCTGGTACCGCATTAATCACCCATCCGATGTTGTCCAGGTTGGTGATGAGCTTGAAGTAATGGTGCTGCGGGTAGACCGGGAGAACGAAAAAGTATCCTTAGGCCTTAAGCAGGTATTGGCCAACCCATGGGATGAGGTAGAAGGCAAGTATCCGGTGGGTAGCGTTGTCCGGGCCAAGGTCGTGCGTCTGGCTCCCTTCGGCGCTTTCGTACAGCTTGAACCTGGTGTAGAGGGCTTAATCCATATATCCCACCTGGCTGATCGCCACGTGGCAACCCCGGATGAAGTGGTTCAGGAGGGGGAAGAAATTGAAGTTAAGGTTCTCAGCGTTGAACCCGATGATAAGCGGATCCGTCTTTCCATCAGGGAAGTAAATAGGGAAGTTAACAGAGAACCCCGTAAGCCCCAAATCCGGGAAAACACACCCAAACAGCCTGAACAGCCAACCAGCGACGGTGGGTCGGTTACCATCGGTGAGATGTTTGGGGATATATTCGACGAAAAGAAAGAGTAATTTATTAAGGTTTTTACCTTATCAATTAAATTTAACCATTAAAGAGACTGGAAACAGTCTCTTTTTTTTGCAAAGCGGCAGGGAGACCAGACAAGGGGACAGGGACTTGTCTGGTCTTTGACCAGACAAGTCCCTGTCCCCTTGTCTGAGTCCCTGTCCCCTTGTCTGGTCTCCCTGCCTCTGAATTCTGATTACTGATTTTGCATATTTACCATCCGGCGGGGAAGCATAATGCTACGTATTAATACTAAATTTGCCCGAGGAGGAGTACCATGACGACGCTGCCTATTGGTATCATCGTACTTCTGGTGGTCTCGGCACTGATTTACTTCGGACTGGCTCAACGTGTCCTTGACCGGATGCGGTTGTCTGACCGAGCTGCCCTGGCCATCATCGTTTTACTGATAGTGGGAAGTTTTATCGATATCCCCCTTTCTACCGGGCGCTTCGATGTGTCCGTTAATGTGGGTGGTGCCCTGGTTCCGTTGGGGGTGGCCGCTTATCTGTTGTACAAGGCGGGAACATCCAAGGAGTGGGGCCGGGCTCTGGCGGCGGCGGTAATTACTGGTGCCGTAATCTACGGGGTAGGTAATTTTATTGGTCGCGGTGATGCAGAACCCGGCGGGCGGTTTTTTGGTTACCTGGACTCCCTGTGGATGTATCCCATTATCGGCGGCCTAGTGGCCTACCTGGCCGGAAGATCCAGGCGTTCCGCATTTATTGCCGCCACTTTGGGACTAGTGCTGGTTGACGTAGCGTATTTGGTTTGGCTGGTCAACACCGGCGCCCCGGCGGGTACGGTAGCCATCGGTGGTGCAGGTGCCTTTGACGGCATTGTGCTGGCCGGTATTGTGGCTGTTTTATTGGCCGAGGTAATCGGCGAAACCAGAGAAAGGCTGCAGGGTGGACCGTCAGGTGAACGGCCCCATGAACTAATGGAAGGGTTGCGTAAACCGGTGGAGCACCAAACAGCTGGTAATGAAGATAGTAATGAAGCTGGTATTAAAGCGAAAGAAAATGAAGTAAAAGACAGGGAGGAGGAGCGCTCATGAACAGGAACCGCTATAAGATAGCAATCGGTGCCGGGATCCTGGCCCTGGGCATTTCCCTGTTGGCGTATTTCACGGTGCTGGGTCAGGATTACCCGGCCTGGTCTCCCGGGGGTCTATTTAACAGTTCAGCGGAGGCGGATCATACCGACGGTCAGGTTTTCACCATCATGGACAGCAGCAACAAAATGTTGAGCAAAATGTCCCGATCTATTAACGTGGGTGATGAACTGGTTCGTGGAGACGGGCGGCGCTACAAGGTTAAAACGGTGAACAAATTCGATGCCCAGGCAGAATTTATCGGTATGGATCGGGAACTATTGGCCATGATTGACGAATATGACAACCTGTCTCTACCGACGGCAGGTCAAACCAAGCAGGCCGGACAAGAGGAATGGAAAAATAGGCCCATAGCCGTTTATCATACGCACAGCGCCGAATCATACGTCCCTTCAGACGGAACTGAAAGTAAGCCCTATCAAGGCGGTATTTTTGCGGTTGGTGATGTCTTTGCTGAAGAGTTGCGCAAAAAAGGGGTTAAGGTTCTGCATGATAAAACCCCTCATGAGCCCAGGGACAGCAACGCGTATTACCGTTCCAGGCGTACCGCTGCGGACATGATGAAACAAAACCCGGTCGCTTTGGTGGATGTGCACCGTGACGGCATACCAGATCCCGAATTCTACACGAAGGACGTTGCCGGAGAAAAAGTTACGCAACTGCGGCTGGTGGTGGGTAGACAGAACCCCAAAATGCAGTCCAATATGGAATTTGCCAAACGGGTGATGGCCTCGGCAAATAAGATACAACCGGGCATTATCAAGGAGATATTTGTTGCCCGGGGTAATTACAACCAGGACTTGATGTCCAGTGCCATGCTCATAGAAGTCGGCACCCACACCAATTCCCGTGAAGAGGCAGAAAAAGGCGCGGCCCTGTTTGCCGATGCCCTGCCGACTATACTGGGTGTGGCCGGAACAACACCGGGTGGTGGAGGTTATGGCCCTACCTCACAAACGCCTTCGGGGTGGATAACCTTGGCTTGGATCCTGGGCGTATTGATTCTGGGCGGCGGGGCGTTCCTGTTAATCAGTTCCGGTGGCTGGGACAAGGCCAGGCAGCGGATGAGCAAGTTTTGGGGGCAGGAGATTTCCGGACTTGGCGCACCGGCTAGAAAGCCCGGCGAAGAGAAGCGGGATAAACCGGACGGCGAACAGTAAGCATTGTTGTTAAAAAATAACCTTAGTTACCCTGAAAATACATTTAATGTGGGTTGTAGTGGACGCTGCGCTCCGGTGATATCGCTCCGCTCTCTCTTGCAATTCTTATTGTTGTGATCGGAGCGGGTTATTGTTACCGCACGGCACAAACTGCATACCCGTTTGGCTACGCCCTAAGCAGCTATGAATTCGGGGCTATGACGAGGCAAGCGCCTGCGGCGCATGCCATGATTAAAACGTGCAGCTTTAACGCAAAAGCATCCAAGGTTTTAAGTTTAAAGTAGGTTCTTACTTGCTTTTGCGTTGCTGCACTATTCAACGCATCCAGGTGCACCGTTCGCTCCGGATATCACCGGATCGCCGCGAAGGTGGTTTTTCATCCTACTGATGGCGCCGCATAGCGGCATGGTGGTCTACCCTAAAATAGACTTTGGGCTTTGTCATCCTGGGCGTATCGAAGGATCTAGATTCTTCACTTCGTTCAAAATGACATAAACCTATTAAATTACCATTATAAGAAAGGCGCCGTTATAATTAGTTTTCCATCGCGCGCGCCTTTCATTACTTTTTGTATGTCCCCAAATAGAGGAATTGAAGGTGTGAGCCGGTTGGAACCATACCTATTTAACATAATCGCCGGTAGTCTGGCCGGGATAATTACACGCATTTTTCTGATGCGATTGGATTATCGCCAGTATCCGGGTTACCCCCACGGGTTAATATCGCACCTTTCACTGGGGGCCATTGCGGCTGCCCTGGGTGCCGTCGCGGTGCCCGCCCTGATGAATAAAGATTTTACCGCTTTCACTTTTTTGGCCCTGGCCGCCCAACAGTTTCGGGAAATTAGAAACATTGAACGGGAAACCCTGCAAAACCTTGAGGAAATGAGGCTGGAAAAGCGAGGCAAAGACTATATTGAAGGTATTGCCAGAACATTTGAAGCCCGTAACTACCTGGTAATGGCCACATCTTTTATCACCAGCGCCGTCGCCCTGGCCGGAGTTTGGCAGGCCTTGGCAGCAGCTGTGGTTCTACTGCTCGCCAGCGTCAGGTTTATGGCCGGCGAAGTAGTTGGCGACATCTGCGAGGTTGCGCCGGCCAAAATTCATTTCAAAGATACCCTTCTTTTTGTCGGTGATATTAACATCATGACGGTGGGCTTGCGGGAATCCAGAGAAAAAATATTGCATGACGCGCTGGGAGTAATGATTAAACCTTTAAATGACAATTCCCGGGCCACATTGCACGACATGGGCCAGCGCATGGCCATCTCGCACACCGCGGCGGTGATTATGGGCAGCAAAAACGAAGTAGACATGCCGGAATTTACCCCGCTGGTGCGCAAAAACATCGACACCGGAGCAGTAGCGCTTTACATAGTGCCCATGGAAAAGGATATCGAGGCGCTTCTGGCTGCGGTAAGAAGGACACCTTTGCTAGAAAGTGCCCGCCTTAAACCATTAAAAACCCAGGCCGGACGGATTGCATCGGATTAATCCGGCACCGTTGCGATGGGGGTGAATAAATGAGCGAAGCAGCCAAGGGAATCCTGGCCGTGATCACCACCGATAGAAATAAGGTCACCGGGGCCGTGCCGATTTTCATAGCCGACAGTGAAGAGGAAAAAGAAAAAGTTGCCCGGTACCTGGCCAGCACCCTGGACGCCATGGTGCACGACCTGGAAAACGGAGTATATTACATCGTCAAACACTAGGTGATGCAAAATGAAAATAATTTACCATTGTTTTGGAGGTACACACTCCTCTGTTACCGCTGCCTCCGCTCACTTGGGCCGTTTATCCCGTGATCGATCACCAAGCCCCCGGGAATTGTTGTCTTTGCCATTCTTCGATACCCGGGAAGGTAACGATCATGGCGATATTACATTGTTGGGTGTGGACAGCATGGGAAACGAGGTATATTTTGCCGGGCAGAGAGGTAAGCCTTACATCCTGGAAAACGTTGTTAACGGATTGGCTCAAAATTTTAACCTTCCGGCAGACAGCTACCGGCTGGTTAATGTAATGCACAAGGTTAACATCAGCATGAAAATAGGCGGTTTCTTATCCCGTCGATTCCGGTGGATTAAAACCGGCCGCCCGCTGGTCACTCTGGGGACGGTTTGGGCTTACCCGGAAATAATTAAGCTAGTGCGCAACGTATTAGCTGAGGAGAGCAACGGTTAGTGAAACAATTGATATTTTACAGCGATACCGGTTTTCCGTTCTCAATCCTGGCAGCAGCTATCCGCACCGGCCGGCTTCCGGCCGACAGACGCCCGCAAATAGAAGAATTGGCAAGTGTTCTGCACCACGGGATGGGTAAGGGTGACGCCAGCATATATAGTTTTGAAAAAGAAGCAGACGGTGAAAAATGTCTGGCCCTGTGGACCCACGGGCAAGGCGACATGGTGCAAAGGGCTATAACCAGCTTTTTGGGTCTTTACCAAATTGAAAACTACACACTGGTCAAGCTTGATTATGAAAAGACGCCTGTAATGACAGTCGGGACATGGCTGACCAAACTGCCCTTACTGCGCGACACCGGTCTGGGTCTGATTCACCGCAGCATTGAAGACATTTACGACGGCCTTATCAAGGACGCCAGACTAATTAAACAGGCCTGTCTTGACTAACTCCCCCGGCTATCAGATAATGTAACAAGCAATAATACCATTGGAGGAAATATTCCCATGCAGACCCGGGGGTTGGTAGTTAAAGACGTTGACCATGACAGTATCGCCGCGGAAATGGGCGTGGAGCAAGGTGATACCATCCTGCAAGTCAACGGAACAGATATTGAAGACATCATTGATTACAAATTTTACTGCGCTGATGAAAACCTGCAGGTACTGGTGCAAAAAAATAACGGTGAGCAGTGGCTACTAGAAATCGAAAAGGATTTTGACGAAACTTTGGGGGTTAATTTTGACAGTGAGGGCATCGGACGTACCCGCCGCTGCCAGAATAAGTGCATTTTTTGTTTTGTTGATCAGATGCCTGCCAAGATGCGCCCATCCCTATATGTAAAGGACGATGATTATCGCCTGTCCTTCGCCCAAGGTAACTTTATCACCCTGACCAACACCGGAACCGCTGAACTAGACCGCATAGCCCGCATGCGGATGAGTCCGATGTATGTTTCAATACATACCACCAACCCGGATTTGCGCCAAAAAATGATGGGTCATGCCCGGGCCGGCCGCGTGATGGATCAATTACAATTCCTAGCCCAAGCCGGTATTGAAATGCACACCCAGGCTGTTTTGTGTCCTGGTATAAACGACGGTGACGAACTGGAGCGCACCATTGGGGATCTCGGTTCCCTTTGGCCGGCGGTTCGCTCGCTGGCGGTGGTTCCGGTGGGTCTCACTGCCTACCGGCGGGGGCTGTTTCACCTGCGCCCGTACCAGCCTGAAGAAGCCAGGGTGGTAGTTGATCAGGTGCACCGTTGGCAAAAAATCTTCCAATCCCAGTACGAATACCCACTGGTTTTTGCCAGTGACGAGTTCTACCTCACCGCCGGCGTCACTGTACCCTCGGCTGCCCGTTATGGCGGTTTTCCTCAAACCGAGAACGGTGTCGGCCTGGTTCGGATTTTCAAAGATCAATGGAGCAGAGCCCGGCGCCAACTGCCCGGGGCTGTCACTAAACCGTTACGGTTGGCAGTAGTTACCGGTTCACTGGCCGGACCGCTGTTACAGCAGGTGGTGGACGAGCTTAACTGTATAGATGAAGTGGAAGCAGTGCTTTATGTTTTGAAGAACAACTTTTTCGGCCATAATGTTACTGTAGCCGGACTGCTTACCGGCCAGGATCTAATCGATGGGTTAACCGGGCATGAACTGGGCGATAAAGTATTTATTCCCTCGGTGATGTTACGGGAGGGTGAGTCAACCTTTCTGGACGACGTTACCGTAGAGGAGCTTTCCCGCCGGTTTGGGGTACCGGTTATACCTGTGGACGGGCCAAAAGATATTGTGAGAGAGATGGTGCGTTAAAATGGCCGAACCAATTGTAGCTATTATAGGACGACCAAACGTGGGCAAATCAACCTTATTTAACCGCATTGTAGGAGGCCGGGTGGCTATTGTTGAAGGTCTGCCCGGCATAACCAGAGACCGGCTCTACCAGAATGCCGAATGGAACGGCCGGAGTTTTACGCTGGTTGATACCGGCGGTTTGGACTACCAGGACGAAGGAGTGTTTGCTTCGCGTGTGCGCGGCCAAGCTGAACTGGCCATCCGTGACGCTGACCTGGTGCTGTTCATAGTGGATGCCCGGGCCGGGCTAACCGGGATTGATGAGGAAGTGGGGCAGGTACTGCGCAAATCCGAAAAGCCCGTCATTTTGGTGGCCAACAAGGTGGAGAACTTTGATAATAAAAGCCTCCTTTACGACTTTTACCGCCTGGGGTTGGGTGAGCCGCTGCCCATTTCTGCCATGGAGGGCAGGAACACCGGTGACTTGCTGGACATGGTTCTGGATGAACTGCCGCCTCCGGAAGAACCGGAAGAGGAAGAAGATCTAGTTAAAATTACCGTGGTGGGTCGCCCCAACGTAGGCAAATCTTCTTTGGTTAATGCCATCTTGGGCGAGGAACGGGTTATTGTCAGCGACATCCCCGGCACCACCCGGGATGCTATTGACACCCGCGTAGTGCGTGGCGATAAGGCGTATACACTTATCGATACCGCAGGTATGCGGCGCCGCAGCCGTATTGATCAATCCACCGAAAAATACAGTGTCATTCGTTCGCTGCGTGCCATAGACCGTGGCGACGTAGCCTTGATGATGATTGATGCGGTAGAACGCCTTACCGAGCAGGACAAAAAAATTGCCGGCTATGTTCATGAAAAAGGTAAAGGTATAATACTAATTGTTAACAAGTGGGATTTGGTGGAAAAGGATGATAAGACCTCTAACCGTTATGTGGAAGATCTGCGGGAAGGGCTGGGCTTTATGCAGTACGCTCCGGTGCTGTTTGCCAGCGCTTTGACCCGGCAGCGCATCCACCGGGTTCTGGAACTGGTTGATTATGTCAGCGAGCAGCAAAACATGCGCGTTTCTACCAGCGGTTTGAATGATTTATTAAGGGATGCCGTGTTGCGCAACCCGGCGCCAACCGATAAGGGCCACCGGTTAAAGATATTTTACATCACCCAGGCTGGAGTAAAGCCCCCCACTTTTATCCTTTTTGTAAATGAACCAGAACTGATGCATTTTTCCTACCTGCGCTACCTTGAAAACCGCCTGCGTGATGCATACGGTTTCGAAGGCACACCGATACGGTTGGTAATGCGCAAGAGGGATAGTAAATACTAAACCTCTAAGACCCAATTAAGGAAGTGAAGTTTTTGGACACTTTTCTAGCTGTCGTTATTAGCTACCTAATTGGTTCAATTCCCTTTGGCTACTTGCTGGCCAGGTTAAAAGGGATCGACATTATGGAACATGGCAGCGGGAACATCGGCGCCACTAACGTGTGGCGCAACATGGGGCCGGTGCCGGGGCTGGCGGTGCTGCTGTTGGATATGGGCAAGGGAGCGGCTGCCGTTTTAATCGGGAAATACTTAGGCGGCATTGAAACTGAACTGCTGGCTGCCATAGCCGCCATATGTGGTCACAGTTGGTCTGTGTTCCTGCGCTTTAAAGGCGGCAAGATGATTGCCACCGGCGGTGGAGTTGTTTTGGCTATGTCACCGATATTGGTTTTAGTAGGTTTTGTCGTTTGGATCACCACGGTTGCCGTCACCAGATACGTGTCACTGGGCTCCATTTTGGCCGCCGTGTCGATACCGGTAACCATGGCAATAATAAAAATGAGCCCGTGGCACATCACCTTCGGCGCAGCCATGGCGGTGCTGGCGGTGTATAAACACCGGGCCAATATCAGCAGAATACTAGACGGGACAGAGTTTAAAGTAACGAAGGGGGGGCGTAAATAAATATGACGGTTAAGAACAAGGTCGCAGTCCTGGGCGCCGGTAGTTGGGGCACTGCTCTGGCCTGCCACCTGGCCTCCCTCGATAATGTTGTGTACCTGTGGTCCAGGCGGCTACAGCAGGTCGAAAAGATAATTACAACCGGGGAAAACACGCGTTACCTGCCGGGGATCCGGTTACCCAAACAAGTTATAGTAACGGCCGATATTGAAGAAACCCTGGCGGGCTCGGTGGCGGTGATATCTAGTGCACCGTCGCACAGCTTCAGAGAGGTGCTTGAATTAGCCATCCCCTTAATCACTCCCGGCACCCTGGTGGTCAACACAGCCAAGGGCATTGAGGAAGATACATTGCTTAGAATGTCCGAGGTATTTACCCAGGTCGCGGGAGCAGAACGGGCCGGTGATTACGCTGTGCTTTCCGGCCCCAGTCATGCCGAAGAGGTAGCGCAAAAAATGCCCACGGCGGTGGTGATCGCATCGGCTTCCCTAGAATATGCCCAATCTGCTCAGGATCTTTTTATGGGGGAAAAATTCAGGGTGTACACTAACCCTGATATAACTGGAGTGGAAATTGGCGGTGCATTAAAAAACATTATTGCCCTGGGCACCGGTATCATCGACGGGTTAATCGGCAGTGACAATGCCAAGGCAGCGTTGATGACCAGAGGCCTGACCGAAATCACTCGTCTGGGCCTGGCTATGCACGCCAATCCGTTAACCTTTGCCGGACTGGCCGGATTGGGGGATCTTATTGTAACCTGTACCAGTATGCATAGCCGTAACCGCCGGGCCGGTATTGAAATCGGCCGGGGCAAGAAACTTTATGAAGCGCTTGAAGATGTAGACATGGTAGTGGAGGGTGTACGCACAACTAGAGCCACCCGCGGGCTGGCCAAGAAATGGGGCGTGGAAATGCCCATCACCGAGCAAATATACCGGGTTTTGTTTGAAGGGTTGCATCCTTCCCAGACGGTAAAAAACCTGATGACCCGCACCAAAACACACGAGGTGGAGGAAGTGGCTTTGACCAGGGTCACTTGGTGGGCCGACTGTGACAAAGGGGACAAAGCGTAAGGTACATATGTATATTTAGTCGATGACAACTTGAGCAATGATTAAAAATGCCACCGGACAGCTCGTCCCAGTGGCATTTTGTACGTTTTTGCGGTTTTTAATTCCCGGTTAGCTAACGCAGTACGCGCACCGCGCCTTTATAATTGCTGGCGTAATAGGCCGAATCCAGCGCTGTTATTATTACTCCCTGTTTAGTTGAAGAATGAATAAATTTTCCTTCACCGGTGTAAATACCCACGTGATTGATGCCGGCACTGCCGTAATAACCGAAGAATACCAGATCGCCGGCTACCAGATCCCCGCGTGCTACCTTCACGCCGTAACTAAACTGAGCCGCAGCGTTGTGCGGCAGATTAACGCCATGTTTTTGATACACATACATGGTAAACCCCGAACAGTCAAAACTGTTTGGACCGCTGGCTCCGTAAATATATGATTTACCCAGCAAATCGGAGGCAGTCTTTAAGACCTGGCGCACATCCGTGCCACCCCGGGAAGTTGCCGGTACAGGGCTACGTTCTTTAATAACGTTTTCTGTTGTTACTACAGTATTTGCAGTAATTTTTGTTTCAGGTTTTTTATATGTATTGCTGTATAGGATATTTTCCTGGAAGACAATATTATCCCTGCCGTCAACTACAGTAACAGTGCGTTGCATGGGAACAGCCAGCGCCTCACCGGAAACCATAGTTAGAATAATTAAGGAACTGCACAAAACCAATAATAATCTTTTGCCCATAAATACTCCTTTCGTTGTTTAGGTTTTGTCAGGTAAGGTGTGTCCCCTTTCATACGTTGGGGACATTCCTCGACCCCAAAGCCCTTACCCTTAAGCTGAGGGGTGTCCCCTTTCCTTAATGCCAAAATATTCGACACGAGGACAAGTTTTCCTTCTAGATTTAAAATTTAAATACCTCATCTTGCGGCTAAATAATTTTTTATATTTAGTAATAAACGGTAATATACCTCATATATATATATTGTTACTGTATGCCACTGGAAAAAAATGTTCACTCGCCGTAACAACGGCTTATATCACCGTCCTTCCAGACGGTGGGGGGGATGCTCTAAACGGGTTTTAACAAGTTGCAGATAAATTTTGCACTTTTTTTAAAGGAGGAGTGCGTTCATGGAAAAGTATGATATTTTCCGCGATATAGCGGAACGCACCGAAGGCGATATTTACTTGGGTGTAAGCGGCGGCGTAAGGACGGGGAAATCAACTTTCATCAAGCGGTTTATGGAACTAATGGTTATACCGAACATTGAAAACGACTACGAAAAAGAAAGAGCCAGGGATGAATTGCCCCAAAGCGGGAACGGCAAAACCATCATGACCACTGAACCAAAGTTTGTACCAAACGAAGCAGTGGAAGTTGAAATCAGCCCCAATTTAAAGGTCAAAGTACGCTTGGTAGACTGCGTGGGCTACCGGGTGGAAGGGGCTCTGGGTTACGAGGATGAAGAAGGCAACCCGCGCATGGTATCCACTCCATGGTTTGACGATCCGATCCCGTTCGAGGAAGCCGCCGAGATTGGTACCAGAAAAGTTATCAGTGAGCACTCCACCATCGGCATTGTGGTCACCACCGACGGCACTACCACCGATATTGATAGGGACGATTTTGTCCCCGCCGAGGAAAGGGTAGTCCAGGAGCTTAAGGAAATCAGCCGGCCATTCTTACTAGTACTGAACAGCACCGAACCTGATGGCGAGGATACGCTTATGCTGGCAGACGAATTGGCTGAAAAGTACGATGTTCCGGTTGTGCCGGTTAACTGCGCCGAGATGAATCAGCAGGATATCCTGCTGGTAATGGAAAAGGCACTGTTTGAATTCCCGGTTAACGAAGTGTCTATTTCTATGCCACTTTGGGTGGAGGAATTGGAACCGAAACACTGGCTGCGGGATCAGTTTGACGGAGCGGTACAGGAAACGGTACAGCAGGTAAGGCGCCTCAGGGACATTGACGGGGCAGTGGAAAGACTAGGCGGGTATGAGATGGTGCAACAGGTTAACCTGAAAAACATGGACCTGGGCACCGGTACTGCAGCCATAGAGATTATATCCAAGCCCGAACTATTTTACCGGGTACTGCAAGAAGAAACGGGGTTCCAACTGGAAGGGGATCACCAGTTGTTCAGACTGGTCAGGGAACTGGCCGTTGCCAAGCGCGAGTACGATAAAGTGTCCGCCGCCCTGATGGAGGTGCGCGAAAACGGGTACGGGGTAGTCAACCCTGCCGTGGATGATATGCTCCTGGAGGAACCTGAATTAATCAGGCAGGGCAGCCGTTTTGGCGTTAAGCTTAAAGCGAGTGCCCCCTCCATCCATATGATTAATGCCAATATCAATACTGAAATTACCCCCATCATCGGCACCGAAAAGCAGTGCGAGGAACTGGTCCGTTATATGCTTAACGAATTCGAAGAGAATCCACGCAAAATTTGGGATTCGGAAATCTTCGGCAAATCTGTCAGTGACCTGGTGCGGGAAGGCATTCAGAACAAATTAACGCGGATGCCGGAAAACGCGCAGGATAAACTGCAGGAGACAGTACAACGCATTGTTAATGAAGGTAGTGGAGGTTTAATCTGTATCATCATCTAAAACCGGCCGCAAGGCTCGGTTTTTTTTTTGTTCAAATATCCAAAACAATTATAACTGAATTGTTTCTTAATTTGGGTTAGGCAAAAAAAGAATGCACCTTTTATCTTGTGCTAAAGGGCTATTCTTTTTTTTGCGTTGGGGCGCAAACAACATCCCATTTTTAATGGTTTTTCTTTGTTTTTTTTACAGGTAAATGATTGCCAGATATACCGGCCAATGATATAATGTCTATCGTGCATGGATTTATATCCGCACTAAGTGGACTGCCCGGGAGGTGCAACTGAGTGGCAGGCAAAGAATCTCGGTTTTTTTTGGTACAAGAGGACATTCTGCCTGAAGCAATCAGCAAAACGGTACAGGCTAAAGAACTGCTGCTGGCCGGTAAGGTATTAACCGTTGCCGAAGCAGTAGACAAGGTTAATTTAAGCCGCAGTGCATTTTATAAATATAAGGATAAAGTATACCCATTCAACCGCTGGAACCGGGATCAGACCATGACCTTGGAAATTATACTGGAGCACCGTTCCGGGGTGCTGTCATCGGTACTCAGCAGCATCGCTGCGGTAGGAGGCAACATTGTAACTATTAACCAGAATCTACCTCAGCAGGGGGTTGCTTCAGCTACTGTGACCATAGAAACCTCGGGCCTGAGCTGTGATCCGGAAAAGCTGCTAAAATTACTGCATAATACTATCGGCGTCAAGCGGGCCAAGCTTTTAGGTGCATAAAGGGGAACGGTGGAATGTCCCCAATTTACAGGAAAGAAGGCATGGAGCATGTCGGATGACAACCTTAAAATAGGTTTGCTGGGCCTGGGTACGGTGGGCAGGGGAGTGTACCGCATCATTACCGGCAATAGCGAAAGCATCAAACGCAAAATCGGTGCCGGTATTGAAGTTAAAAGAATACTGGTGCGGGACACGGCCAAGGATCGCGGTCTTGATCTAAACCCGGCTGTATTTACCACCAACCCCGAGGATATAATTAGTGACCCCGAAATAAGAATAGTGGTGGAGGTAATGGGCGGTCTGGAACCGACCCTGGACTACGTGGTTAGGGCGCTTAAAAACGGCAAAAGCGTAGTCACCGCCAACAAAGATATGATCGCCTCCCACGGCAAAATGCTGTTTGAGATAGCTGAGGCCAACAATGCCGACCTTTTATTCGAAGCCAGCGTGGCCGGTGGTATACCCATCATTAGACCGCTTAAGCAATGCCTGGCAGGAAACCGTCTTTCTCAAATCATAGGCATTGTCAACGGCACCACTAACTACATGTTGACCAAAATGACCCGGGAAGGCTCAGACTTTAACGAGGCGCTGCAGGAGGCTCAGTCCCTGGGCTATGCCGAAGCTGACCCCACCGCCGACATAGGCGGGTTTGACGCCGCCCGCAAACTGGCTATCCTAGCCTCTATTGCCTTTAATTCGCGGGTGTTACCGGACGATATTTATGTGGAGGGAATTACCAAGATCACCGCTGCCGATATCGCCTACGCCAGTGAGCTAAACTATATTGTTAAACTGCTGGCCATTGCCAAAGAAACCGAAGCTGGTATCGAAGCCCGGGTGCACCCTTCATTAATACCGCTGGACCATCCACTGGCAGCAGTAAACGATGTATATAACGCGATTTATGTATCCGGAGACGCCGTTGGGGACACCATGTTTTATGGGCGAGGCGCCGGAGAAATGCCTACAGCCAGCGCGGTAACGGCTGATATAATGGATGCGGCCCGGGATCTGCTGCGTAATGTACAGGGCATTATATCTTGCACTTGTTTTGAAGAAAAACCGGTTAAAAGCATGCAGGAAGTGGCCTGTAAATATTACGTGCGTTTACAGGTAGCCGACAAACCGGGTGTGCTGGCTTCCATCGCCTATGCTTTTGGTGACAAAGATGTCAGCCTGGCCTCGGTACTACAAAAACAGACAGACCTGGCCACCGCCGAAATTGTAGTGGTTACCCATACCGTAAGGGAAGGAAATATGCAAGATGCACTGAAGATTATTAATCATCTTTCCTCGGTAAGTGCGGTTTCCAATGTAATTCGTGTAGAAGGTGAATAACCCATTGATAAGAGTACAGGTTCCCGCCACCTCTGCCAACCTGGGACCAGGTTTTGACTGCCTGGGCATAGCTCTGGAGCTTTATAACAGTGTGGAGTTTAGTGCCACCCCCAAAGGAATTTTTATTGAAGTCGAGGGGGAAGGAGCAGATGGGCTTCCAAGGGATGAAAGCAACCTGGTCTACCGGGCAGCCAGGCTGGTTTTTGAACGCCAAGGGTTTAAGCCGCCGGGCCTGCGCATCAGGTTGGTTAACGGTATACCCCCGGGCCGGGGCCTGGGCAGTAGTGCCGCAGCTGTTATCGGCGGCATTATCGCGGCAGATGCTATGTCCGGTGCCGGGCTTAGCCAAAGGGAAATCCTTAACCTGGCCTGTTCACTGGAAGGGCACCCGGATAACGTAGCACCGGCATTGCTGGGCGGTCTGGTTATTTATACCGCCGTTGACGGAGACATAACCTGGTTTAAGGTTAATCTACCGCCAGGTCTTAAAGCCGTGGTGGCCATACCTGACTTTGCCTTGAATACCAGGGATTCCCGGGAATCCCTGCCGCAATTGGTAACCATGCGGGATGCAGTATATAACCTCGGCCGGGTGGCGCTGCTGGTAGCGGCATTGCAAAAAGGCGACCTGACCGTACTGGGCACCGCCATGGATGACAGGTTGCATCAACCGTTCCGGGCCGGTGCTATAACAGGCTTTAAAAAAGTTATTTCCGCAGCCCGTCTGGCCGGTGCCCGGGGTGTGGCGTTAAGCGGAGCCGGGCCTTCCATAATAGCGCTAGCGGATAAAAACTTTAAACTGATTGCCGATGTAATGAGAGACACCTTCAGGGAAAGCGGCGTCAATGCCCGTTCCCTGGTTCTAACACCCAGTCCGGTGGGTGCAAGGTCGCTGAAGATAATGTAGATAAGTGAAACGGGAGTGGTAGCAATGTTGATTGTCCAAAAGTACGGCGGCACATCCGTGGGTGATGCAGGCCGCATAAAAAACGTGGCCAGGCGGGTGGTCAACAAGTATCGTGAGGGGCATCAAATGATGGTCGTGGTATCAGCTATGGGCGATACCACCGATGATCTGATTAAGCTGGCCCGGGAGATCACCAACAACCCGTCCCCCCGGGAAATGGACATGCTCATGTCCACCGGTGAACAGGTATCTATTGCCCTGCTGGCTATTGCTATCAAGAGTTTGGGACCTGACGTGGTCTCCCTTACCGGCCCCCAGGCGGGGATTAAAACTGAGAGCATACATTCCAGGGCACGGATTACTGATATCGACAACTCCAGGTTAATTGCCGAGCTTGAGGCAGGTAAAATAATAGTGGTGGCCGGTTTCCAGGGACTTTGTGACAGCGGCGACATTACCACCCTGGGCCGGGGTGGATCAGACACCACCGCGGTGGCGCTGGCTGCAGCAGTGAAGGCCGACATGTGTGAGATATATACCGACGTGGACGGCGTATACACCACGGATCCGCGAGTGGTACCCGACGCCCGCAAGCTAGATTCCATTACCTATGACGAAATGTTGGAACTGGCCCATCTGGGAGCGGCGGTACTGCATCCCAGAGCAGTGGAATGCGCCAAAATTTACAATATCCCGCTGCATGTACGGTGCAGTTTTAACGATAATCCCGGAACCATTGTCAAGGAGGAATGCGATATGGAAAAAAACCTGATTGTCACCGGTGTCACCTGCAACAAAAACGTGGCTAAATTAGGCATTTTTGGTGTACCGGATCAACCCGGCGTGGCCTATATGGTATTTAAAATGTTGGCCGACCGTAATATTAGCGTGGATATGATCGTGCAAAGTTCCATGCGTGACGGCGTAAATGATATTTCTTTTACCGTCAGCCAGGACGAACTACGCAAATCCCTGGAAACTATAGAAGAAATTATTAAAGTGGTGGGAGCCACCGGTTATACGCATAATGCCCATGTAGCCATGGTTTCCGTGGTGGGTGCGGGCATGAACGGCAACCCCGGGGTGGCCGCCATGACTTTTGGCGCGCTGGCCGACGAAGAGATTAATATCGATATGATCTCCACCTCCGACATCAAAATTTCCTGCATCATCAAGAACGGTGAAGCTGAAAAAGCCATGAACGTACTGCACCGTAGATTTGCCCTGGCCGAAGCAACCAATTGCAACTGCTGCGCATAAGTCAGGAGTCAGTAGTCAGGAGTCAGAATTAGAAAACCGACGAAAACATAGGATCATGTGGGGATATGGCTTGTGAAATATTTGGAGGTTTGTGATGAAGTATATTGTGCTGGTGGGGGACGGCATGGCCGATGATCCCCGCCCGGAACTGGACAATAAGACACCACTGCAGTTTGCCCGTACCCCGAACATGGACATCCTGGTCTCCCGGGGGGAAACCGGCCTGGTTAAAACCGTGCCGGAAGGCTACCCCCCGGGCAGTGACGTGGCCAACTTATCGGTTATGGGCTACGCGCCGCAGCAGTACTATACCGGTCGCTCACCCCTGGAGGCTGTAAGCATGGGGGTTAATTTAGCGGTCGACGACGTAGCTTTTCGCTGTAATCTGGTTACCCTTTCAGATGATACCGTGTATTCAGACAAACAAATGATCGATTATAGTGCCGGGGAGATAACCAGCGAGGAAGCCCGAGAGCTAATTTTGGCGGTCGAATCGCTTTTTGGCGGCGGCGACAAACATTTTTACCCGGGCATCAGCTACCGCCACCTGATGGTATGGAGCGATGGCCCGGAGCATCCCGAGCTAACCCCGCCCCACGACATCTCCGGCCGGCAGGTGACCGAATACCTGCCCCGTGGCAAGGGCGGCGAAGCACTGCTGGATTTAATGCGGCAGAGTAACAACATGCTAAACAACCATCCCGTTAACCTGGCCCGGCGGGCTAAAAAACAAAATCCGGCCAACTCGATTTGGTTATGGGGCCAGGGTAAAAAGCCGGCCCTGCCTCTTTTTAAGGATTTATACGGGCTGGAAGGGGCGGTGGTTTCTGCCGTTGACCTACTTATGGGCATCGGCATCTGTGCCGGCCTGGAAGTGCTAAAAGTACCGGGTGCCACCGGTAACATCCACACCAATTTCCACGGCAAGGCCCAAGCCGCTCTGGAAGCGCTGCAGAGGCGAGCTGATTTTATATACTTACATGTAGAAGCCCCGGATGAAGCAGGTCATCAAGGAGATACTGAAACCAAAGTCCGGGCCATTGAGGAAATAGACCGCCAGGTACTGGGAACTCTGCTGGAGGGATTGGACGACATTGGCGATTACAAAATTCTACTGCTGCCGGATCACCCTACACCTTTAAATATTCGAACCCATACATCCGAACCGGTACCCTACGCCATCATGAGCAGCACGGACAATGCTGCATCCGGCATTGGGTACAGCGAAGCAGACGCTGCATCTACTGGCATACATGTTCCCGACGGACCGGCACTGATGCGCAAATTTTTAGGGATGTAAAAACAAGGAGGGGCATTCTATGTCTAAAAGTTTCAGCCGCACACGCCCAACATTTAATCAGTTTAGGGACTGGTTTTTGGAAGCGGTGGACCGGCACTCCCCGGGTAACGCTAACAATCCTTTGGCTCAATGGCACAGCGTGGGTGAAGAAGCCCTGCGACAGGAAATAATCAGCTCATTTCTGGATGATCTGGAGATGAAATTCGGCTTCCGCCCACTGCTTAAAGGCGAGCTGCATAAACTTGACTGCCCTCTGGAAAGCGTGGCCAATCGCATTTTCCATGTTTTTTCAACCATGTTTCTGGTGGAGCATATCAACGCTAAAATGTACGGACGGTCGGTAAAAAGAGAACACTAAAAACCTGACATAATTTACTCCTTGGTTATTTAATCGGCAGGCTTGTATAATAAAGCCGACAACTTAAGACCAGGGAGGTAATGTTTTTGGACATCAGGGGTAAAATCACCAAAGGTAAGCTAGTTTTTTTGTTCTTGATCATGGCGCTAGTAGTGCTACCAGGTATAGCGATGGGCCAGGTACATTCGGTAAGCAAGGGAGATACTATACATAAAATAGCAGGCAGTTACAATGTCAGCCAGTTCGCCCTGCGCTATACCAACAATGTATGGACCGACAGTATCTATCCAGGCCAAAACCTGACCATACCACAGAGATACACTGTGCAAAAAGGGGACACCCTGTTCCTGATTGGCAAAAAGTTTGGTGTGGATTACAACCGCATAAAGGCTGCCAGCAACCTCAAAGTCAACTCCATAAACCCGGGCCAAACTCTTTATGTACCTATTGGGCGGGCAGTCAACACCACCAGCAGGGGTAGTTTTAACTGGGCTGAAATCGATGCGCTGGCTCGGATCATCACCGCCGAGGCCGCTTCGGAATCCTATATCACCCAGGTAGCGGTTGGAGCCGTTGTCCTGAACCGGGTAGATAGCCCGCTGTTCCCCAATACCATCCGCGGAGTTGTATACCAAGTTGACTCCGGCGGGAAGTACCAGTTCGAGCCAGTACTCAACGGCTGGATCAACAGGCCGGCCAACGAGACCGCCAAAAAAGCAGCCAAGGACGCACTTAACGGCTGGGATCCCTCAAACGGCGCTTTGTACTTCTGGGAACACTGGATAACCAATAAATATCTAAAAGCCCGGCCGGTAAGCGTAAAATTAGACGCATTTACCTTTACTTATTAATCCTATAAATTAATAAAAAGCATGGCAAATAGACAAAACCGCCCCCGGGCGGTTTTTTTGTGTCTGCAGGCACTTTCATTGCTGACCTTAAATATGCCAAAGGATACTCTTTCCTGAAGTGCAAAAAATCATTACAATATAAGAATGTATTCTCTATGAAGATTGTTATAAGGGCGGATTAGCTGCAGGGAGTTTTTAGATATGAAATGGCGAATTAAATTACTCAGTTTTTTTTACCTGGCATCCATTGGTATCATTCTGCCCTTTTTGCCCCTGCTGTTTCAGTCCCGGGGGCTTACCAACGGTCAAATCGGCATGTTGATGGCCATCGGCCCGCTGGTTTCCATGCTGGTGCAATCCCCCTGGGGTTACCTGAGCGATCGGCTGCGCACAGTAAAAAAAGTGGTGATGTTCCAAATCATGATGGCTTTTTTATTGAGTTTTTTGCTATTTAGCCTGGATTCTTTTTACCTGCTTTTACCGGCGGCATTTCTGTTTTTTGCCTTCGCCTGGCCACCCTTGCCGCTTATTGACTGTCTAACCCTGGCCATTGCCAGGGAAAAAGGCGGTAGTTTCGGCAGTTACCGCCTTTGGGGATCGCTGGGGTTTGCCGTTACCGCGCTGGTGGCCGGCTCAGTGCTGGCTGTAGTGGGTATCGAAAGAGTGGATCGTATTTACCAGGGGTTGCTGCTGCTTGCTTTGCTATTTGCAGCTCTGGCCCAGGATGCCCCGCAGGCGGCCCAACCGGTCGGTTTTGACCAGCTCAAAAAACTGGTTACCCGCAAGGAAGTGCTGCTGTTCCTGCTTTTAATCGCCCTGCTCAATACAACCAACAAGGTCAACGACGCTTTCATGGGTATTTTTATGCGCGGGATTGGTGGTTCAGAGGCCGATGTTGGTTTGGCCTGGACCATCGGGCCCCTTAGTGAGGTGCCGGTATTTGCCTTTTCATTTTTATTTTTGGTCAGGTTTAATGAACTGACTTTACTGGCGCTGGCAGCGGCAATATATTCTTTACGTTGGTTTTTATTTTCCATTACCACTGACCCCGCGCTGGTGACGGCAATTCAGGTCATGCACGGGCTGTCATTTGGTTTATTTTACGTTTCGGCGGTTTCCTATATCGGTAAAATTGTGCCCCAACACTTGCGGGCCAGCGGGCAAGGACTGCTTTCCACATTCTCGGGAGGTGTGGCTGGTATCATGGGTTCACTGCTGGGCGGGTACATCATGGATGGCTTTGGCGCCCGTTTCCTGTATACTTCCTGTTCAATACTGGCCCTGGTATCGGTGGTCGCATTTTTGGTTTTATCCCAAAGCCAGGCCCGTAAAACAGCCCAAGTTGGGGACAGTCCCTAACGCATAGGTCATGTACTATAATTTACATGATTAGATATTATTATTGTTTAATCATTAAACCGTTAATCGTTAAATAGTTTATCAATAAACTGCATTATATCTACCGGTCTGATGATGCCTACAACCTCCGAATGTTCATTGAGCACGGGCAGTATAGTGACCCGGTGTTTTAAAATCATATCTGCGGCTTTTACCGGGTGATCGGACTCCTGAACTGAAATGTTTACCAGCGGGTGAATGCATTGATCGAGGGTGGTATGTTTAATTAGCTGCGCCTTAGTATATATGGCCATCCAGTCACTTAATTCGGGAATTAAATCGTTAATGCATTCAAAGACGTTGCGCATGGTTAAAAAACCAGCCAGTCTGCCGCTTTCATCCAACACGATAACCCAACGGTAGCCTTTTTCTTTGGCCATGTTACTCATTATTTTAACGGCTTGACCCAGGGTTTTGTTGATGCTAATGGTGGGATAATCAGACATTGAAATCATAAAATCCTTTATTTTTGCTTCACTAGGCATTATAATGACCTCCTCCGTAAGCAGTTTTATTACTTATCTTAGTAATATACTCAAATCTCTTAATCGGCAATACTTGGGAGCCCTGATAACAGAATTTACACTTGAAAGGTCTTTTTTGCACGTTGCTTATTTCACATAATAACGATGTAATATTAGGTATGGTCTCCTGAAAAAGTCTTGGTAAGGGGTTTGGTGTTAATCTCCGGGTAACCCTCCGATTAACACCAAACCCCAGTTATGCTTATTTTTTCAGGGGGTAATAAAAAACGACCCGCTCCAGTTCTTAAGCAGGTCGGATATCTTGGCATCAAGTCTCGCACCAATACTATTTTAGGTAGCGTACCACGAAGCCGGGTTACACTTTAATCAACCGGTACTCCCTGGTGCCCAGGCCTATTTCTTCCCCGTAAGCCAACTGCACCGACCAGTCGATGTTTTTGTGCAGCGCCCCGAATTTGTCCTGGATATCCGGGGATTCTCCCAGGCGGGAACCTGGTAGTACTTTTTCTCCGTTCACCAGGTCGATACAGGCCTGATCCAGGGCCACCGGATCCCGGGAAGCCAGGATACCGATATCCCGTACCACCGGGGCGTCGTTAAATGAGCAGCAGTCGCATTCGGGTGATACGTTCATGACAAATGAAATGTGTATCGCCTTATCGTGCTTGTTTTTTAATACACCTATAGCATATTCGACTATTTTTTCCTGCACCACATTGGGCCTGGATCTCCAGTTGATCCCGATAGCCCCCTCGGGACAGGTAACCGTGCACTCGCCGCAGCCCCAGCAGACCTGTTCGTCGATGAAGGCGCGCTCTTCAACGCTGATGGCTCCGGCCGGGCACCAGTCTGAACACATGCCACAGGCCAGGCATTTTTCTTCTTTGACCTTTGGCAGTACGTCCGAGTGCATCATCTGTTTACCGCTGCGGCTGCCCAGTCCCATGCCGATGTTTTTTAACACCCCGCCAAATCCGGTTAGTTCGTGACCCTTGAAATGGGTTATCGAAACCAATGCACCGGCATGGACGGCAGCGCTGCCGATTTTGACATCTTTAAAATGCTTACCTTCAATGGGCACATTAATGTAATCTTTACCGCTAAGCCCATCGGCAATGACCAGCGGAGCGCCCACCACTGCAAAATCGAAACCGTTTAATACGGCCGTTTCCAAATGGTCTACGGCATTAGCCCTGGAGCCCACGTACAGGGTGTTGGCATCGGTAAGAAACGGTTTACCGCCTGCCGCCCTGACTTTGTCTACGATTAACCGCACGAACTGGGGCCTGACATAAGCCAGATTACCCTTTTCGCCAAAGTGTATTTTGAGAGCCACCAGGTCATTCTTTTTTACAACATCTTTAAGGCCAACTTGTTCACAAAGCCGGGACAGCTTGTCCAGCAGGTTTTCCTTGCTGCTTGTACGCAGGTCGGTAAAATAGACTTCTGCCATTAAAACCACTCCTTTATGGTACTAATTCACCATTATTATGTTATCATCACTACAGCCGCCAGGACAACCTATATTGACACCTGTTACCGCATCTTGTTATAATAACCCAGATTTTGACGAGGGGGAATTAAATTGCATCAGGGCGTAGAAAGAGTTTTAATCTCGAGAGCAGACATAGACAAA
This sequence comes from Peptococcaceae bacterium BRH_c8a, assembly GCA_000961575.1. GTDB lineage: Bacteria > Bacillota > Desulfotomaculia > Desulfotomaculales > Desulfallaceae > BRH-c8a. The sequence goes on along the minus strand of LADP01000003.1, from coordinate 62,799 downwards.
AAAGTAAACGAGATGGCTCTGGCCATTTCCGAGGAGTATCACGGCAAGAACCTGTTAATTGTCGGGATCCTAAAAGGGGCCATGATTTTCATGGCCGACTTGGTACGGGCCATATCCATAGACGTACAGTTTGACTTTATGGCGGTATCCAGCTACGGTTCATCCAGCAAATCCACAGGCGTGGTGCGCATAATAAAAGACCTGGATCAAAACATTCAGGGCCGTCACATCCTGGTGGTTGAGGATATTGTGGACACCGGACTGACCCTTAATTACCTGCTGGACATCCTGAAGGCGCGTGAACCGGCCAGTGTGCGCATTTGTGCGCTGCTGGATAAACCGTCTCGCCGGGAAGTAAAAGTGCCGGTTGATTTCAACGGTTTTTCTATCCCGGACGAATTTGTGGTGGGCTACGGGCTGGATTACAATGAAATGTACCGCAACCTGCCGGAGATTTATGTGTTGAAACAGGAAGTATATAAAATAACCAAGTAGACCCCAGGCCGCTAACGCGGCACCATTAGAGGATGAAAATCTAGGATTGTCATTCTGAACGCAGTGAAGAATCTAGATCCTTCGCTAACGCTCAGGATGACAACAAAAGCTCACCCTCTGATGTTGGTTTTTTCAATGGTGCTCACAAATTAAGGAGGAAACAGCCCATGATTGTCCCGGAACAGGAATTAGTTATCGTGGTGGACTTCGGCGGCCAGTACAGCCAGCTGATTGCCCGCCGCATCCGCGAACACAACGTGTTTTGTGAGATGCTTGCTTACAACACTCCACTGGACGAAATTAAAAGCAAAAAGCCCCGGGCCTTGATTTTTTCCGGGGGTCCGTCAAGTGTTTACCAGGAAGGGGCGCCACGCATCGATCCGGCCATTTACGACCTGGGCATTCCTGTGCTGGGCATTTGCTACGGTATGCAGTTAATGGCTTTCCAACTAGGCGGTGAAGTGAACGGGGCAATGATGCGTGAATACGGCAAAACCGAAATTGAGGTGTTGCCTCAGAGCGGGCTACTAGAATGCATGAGTGAGAAAGACCTGTGTTGGATGAGTCATGGTGACCGGGTGGAAGCACCACCGCCGGGATTCAAAGTGCTGGCTCGCACCGAGAAGGCACCGGTGGCCGCCATGTTTGAACCCGGGCGCAATTTATATGCGGTGCAATTTCACCCCGAGGTAGTGCACACTCCCCGGGGACAAGATATTTTGCGTTACTTCCTGTTCAACATTTGCGGCTGTTCCGGAAGCTGGACCATGGATTCCTTCATCGAACAAACCGTGGCTGAGGTTCGGGCCAAGGTAGGTGACCGGCGAGTACTATGCGCGTTAAGCGGCGGCGTAGATTCATCAGTGGCGGCAGTGCTGATCCACCGGGCCATCGGTGACCAATTGACTTGCGTATTTGTTAACCACGGGCTGCTGCGTAAGGACGAAGCTGAAACAGTGCAGGAACTATTCCGAGGTAAATTCAACATTAATTTGGTCTACGTCGATGCCTCTAAGCGGTTTCTGACCAGGTTACAGGGTGTTACCGACCCGGAACGTAAACGTAAAATAATCGGCGAAGAATTTATCCGGGTCTTTGAGGAAGAGGCGGCCAAGGTGGGAGAAATTGATTATTTAGTCCAGGGTACCCTGTACCCCGACGTGGTGGAAAGCGGTACCGCCACCGCAGCAGTAATTAAATCGCACCATAACGTGGGCGGGCTGCCGGAAAACATGCGTCTTTCTTTAATTGAACCTTTGCGCTGGCTGTTCAAAGATGAGGTGCGGCGGGTTGGTGAAGAATTAGGTATGCCCGATAATATAGTGTGGCGCCAACCCTTCCCCGGCCCCGGCCTGGCAGTACGCATCCTGGGCGAGGTAACGCCTGATAAGGTAGCCTTACTTCAGGAGGCTGACGCCATTGTCACCGGTGAAATTGCCCGGGCGGGATTGGATCGGGAGATCTGGCAGTATTTCGCGGTACTGCCCGGCTTGTACAGCGTAGGGGTAATGGGCGACGAACGTACTTACGCTCACACAGTGAGCATCCGGGCGGTATATTCCCATGACGGCATGACCGCTGACTGGGCTAAAATACCTTACGACGTGCTGGAGCGTATCTCGGGCCGCATCGTCAGCGAAAACAAGGAAATTAACCGGGTGGTCTATGACATTACCTCCAAACCCCCGGCGACCATTGAGTGGGAATAAAAGTATAATCCAAAATTTACCCCTTTTTTTCTTGACTAATCTAACGAGCTTATTTATTATTAATGTGGAAATATGTTTTTTTAAATAACAATTACGAGAGAAAGTGTACCTAGGGTTCCACGCCGGCTTACCGGCGGCTCGGTCCAAGCGGTACAGGCAGCGCAGCAACAGCGCGGCTACACCGGTCGGGATAAAAGCCCAGGCGGGTAGGTTTCCTCAAACAGAGCCTACTGCCTGGGTTTTACTATTTTTTTAACCGGATTATATTAACTTTGCAACAGATTAATACTAAAGCGTGTTATTACTGGTTGCCCGGTTCAGAATAATGATATTGATATTCTAAATTAATCATTATTTGTTACAAGGAGGACTTATGACGAACAGACCATTGGTGGGGATTGTTATGGGCAGCGATTCTGATCTGCCTGTTATGAAAAATGCGGCCGCAGTACTGGACGAGCTGGGTATTCCCTGGGAAATAGTTATTTCATCAGCCCACCGGGCTCCGGAAAAAACCGCAGTCTATGCCCGTGATGCGGCATCCCGGGGTCTGCAAGTAATCATCGCCGGGGCCGGTGGGGCGGCCCACCTGGCCGGAGTAATTGCCGGACATGCGCCGCTACCGGTGATTGGTGTACCCATTGCCTCAGGCGCCATGCAGGGCGTGGACGCCCTGTACGCCACGGTGCAGATGCCCCCGGGGATCCCGGTGGCCACGGTTGCCATTAACGGGGCCAGAAACGCCGGCATTTTGGCGGCCCAAATTATCGGGGCCGGCCAGCCGGATATAAGGGCCAGAATTGTTTCTTTTAAGGAACAAATGGCCCGGCAGGTGGATAATAAGTCGCAAAAACTGCAGGAACTGGGCATTGCCGGTTACCTGGAGCAAATGGGGGGGAAATAAAAATTGATTGACCGTTACACATTACCAGAAATGAAGGCGATTTGGTCTCAGGAAAACAAATACCGCAAATGGCTGGATGTAGAAATATGCGCTTGCGAGGCCCTAGCCGAAAAAGGTATTGTCCCGGCTGACGCACTGCGGGAAATTAAGGCCAAGGCCAATTTTACAGTGACGCGGATTGATGAAATTGAGGCTGTCACCAACCACGACGTGATTGCCTTTTTAACCTGTGTGGCCGAATATGTCGGCGACTCAGCCAAATACATACACCTTGGGCTCACCTCTTCGGATGTGCTGGACACCGCCCTGGCTGTGCAGATTAAGGAAGCCGGCGAACAGATCTTGCGCCGGATGAAAGAATTGCGACTGGCGCTGCTGGAAAAAGCCGTGGCCCACCGCAATACGATTATGATTGGGCGCACCCACGGCATCCACGCCGAGCCCACCACCTTCGGGCTGAAGATGCTGCTCTGGGTGGCGGAAACGGAACGAAACATCAAGCGGATGGAAAGCGCGGTGGCAACCGTCAGTGCAGGTAAAATTTCCGGTGCTGTGGGCACTTACGCTAATATTGACCCCTTTGTGGAGGCATATGTATGCCGTAAACTGGGCCTCGAGCCCGCCCGGGTATCCACCCAGGTGCTGCAGCGGGACAGGCATGCTGAATTCATGACTACCCTGGCGGTAATCGGCAGTTCACTGGACAAGTTCGCCACGGAAATCAGAAGTCTGCAGCGCACCGATATTTTGGAAGCCGAAGAATTTTTCAAAAAAGGCCAAAAAGGCTCTTCAGCCATGCCTCACAAACGCAATCCCATTACCACGGAACGCATCAGCGGTCTGGCCCGCCTACTGCGGGGCAACGCCCTGGTGGCCATGGAAAACGTGCCCCTGTGGCACGAGCGGGATATATCCCACTCCTCGGTAGAAAGGGTGATTATTCCGGACAGCACCATTACCATGGATTACATGCTGTATAAATTTACCGATATCATGCAAAACCTGATAGTTTACCCGGAAAACATGCAAAAGAATTTGGACAAAACACATGGGCTGATTTTTTCCCAGCGGGCCCTGCTGGCCCTGGTAGACAAGGGCCAGTCAAGGGAAAATGCCTACGAACTGGTGCAGCGTAACGCCATGCGTTCCTGGAACGAGGGCGAGGATTTCAAACAGCTGCTGCTGCATGACAGCGAAATTACTGCGGTGCTGCCGGAAAACGAAATTGAAGCCCTTTTCGATAGCAGTTACCACCTGCAGTATGTAGATGAAATATACAAACGGTTCGGGTTATAAAAGATTATTTAGAAAGTCTTTCGCAGAACCACATCGGGCACCTCAATAAAAACCGGGGGGAAGTATTGTGCAAAAAAAAGAAATGTTGTACGAGGGTAAAGCCAAAAGGGTTTACCGTACTGATGATGAAAACCTATTTTGGGTGGACTACAAAGACGATGCCACTGCCTTGGACGGCCTTAAAAAGGGTACCATTACCGGCAAAGGTCCATTGAATAACAAAATTTCGGCTTATTTTTTCCGGTTGCTGGCCGAAAACGGCGTCGAGTCCCATTTCGTGGAAGAAAAATCCGACCGGGAAATGGTAGTCAAAGCGCTGCAAATAATCCTGGTAGAAGTGGTGGTACGCAATATCGCCGCCGGCAGTCTGTCCAAGCGCCTTGGTTTGGCTGAGGGCACTGTAATGCCGTCCACCGTTGTAGAGTACTATTATAAAAGCGACGAACTGCACGACCCGCTGATTAACGACGACCATATCAAGGTGTTGGAACTGGCTACCCCGGAACAAATGACGCGGATTAAAGAAATTGCCCTGAAGGTTAACGAAGTGCTACGCGCCCACCTGGCCGAACGTGAACTGGATTTAATCGACTTTAAACTGGAGTTTGGCTTGCACAACGGAGAACTAATGCTGGGCGACGAAATATCGCCCGACACTTGCCGTTTCTGGGACAAGAATACCAGGGAAAAACTTGATAAGGATCGTTTTCGCCAGGACCTGGGTAATGTGGAGGAAGCATACCAGGAGGTATACCGCCGGCTGACGGGGAAATAGTGCAATAGAAGTCAGGAGTCAGGAGTCAGTAGTCAGAATTCAGAATGAGGGAAAGGTTATCGTCTCTATTCTGACTCCTGACTTCTGACTACCTGAATACCTAAACATGGGGGAGATATATTATGGGAGGCTGCCGAACCAACTGCCCGGAAAAAATCAGCTTGCTGGACAGACCCAGGGAAGAATGCGGTGTATTTGGTATTTACGCCCCGGGGCACGATGTGGCCCAGCTTTCTTACTACGGGCTATACGCTCTGCAGCATCGTGGCCAGGAAAGCGCAGGCATTGCAGTAGCCGACGGCACCAAGATACAGTTGTATAAAGGCATGGGCTTGGTACCGGAAGTATTTTCAGGCAACCAGTTACAAAGCCTGCCAGGCTTTGCGGCCATTGGACACGTGCGTTATTCCACCACCGGTGCCAGCCATCCCGTAAACGCACAGCCACTGCTGTTCCGTTATTCCGGTGGCATGCTGGGCTTGGCCCACAACGGCAACATTACCAATGTCACCGAGTTACGCTCCCAGTTGTTGACCAACGGTTCGGTGTTTCAGTCATCCACCGACAGCGAGGTAATTGTCAACATTATTGCCCGTTCCGCCCAAAACAATCTGATGGACGGGCTGATTAAAAGCATGATCGATGTCCGGGGATCATACTCACTGGTAATCATTACTGAAAATCAGCTGCTGGCTATGCGTGACCCCCACGGATTCAGGCCGCTTTGCCTGGGCACCCTGGGTGATGGTGGTTACGTGGTGGCTTCCGAATCCTGCGCCTTGGATACTGTGGGAGCAACATTCCTGCGGGACGTCCAGCCCGGTGAAATTGTGGTCATCGACAAAAACGGCCTGGAATCGATCCAGATGTTTAAACCCCGTCATCGATCCCACTGTATTTTTGAATACATTTACTTTGCCCGTCCGGACAGCAAAATAGACGGCTTCAACGTGTATAAGGTCAGGCAGGAAATGGGCCGGGTACTAGCTGCTGAATATCCGGTGGACGCCGATATCGTGATTTCGGTGCCCGATTCCGGCACCACGGCAGCCCGGGGTTTCGCCGAAGCGGCAGGCATCCCTTTCGAAGAGGGCTTAATGAAAAACCGCTACATCGGCCGCACCTTTATCCAGCCCACCCAGGACATGCGTGAGCTGGGCGTAAGGCTAAAACTGAACCCGGTTCGGGAGGTGCTGAACGGCAAGCGGGTGGTTATGGTGGACGATTCCATCGTCCGGGGCACCACCAGCAACAAACTGGTCAATATGCTGCGGGACTGCGGGGTACGGGAAGTGCATATGTGCCTGAGTTCCCCACCGATCACCAATTCATGTTACTACGGCATCGACACTTCCAACAAAAAAGAGTTGATTGCAGCCCAAAAATCCCTGGATGAAATCCGCCGTTCCATCGGCGCTGACGGGCTGCATTATCTTTCCCTGGAAGGCCTGCTGGGTATTTTCGGCGAGACGCGGAATAATTTTTGTACCGCCTGCTTCGACGGTCACTACCCGGTGGAAGTGCCCCAGCCCAGGGACACTGGCAAATACAGTTTGGAATAAATGCGGAAACGGGGGAGACGCATGCCGGAAAAAAAACCGGTAACTTACGCGGAGGCGGGGGTCAACATAGACGCCGGCAACCGCGCCGTTAAATTGATGAAAAATTCGGTGGCCTCAACTTTCCGGCCCGGAGTGCTTACCGGGATCGGTGGGTTTGGAGGCCTGTTCGCCATTGACACCGCCAAGTACCGCCAGCCCGTGTTGGTATCCGGTACCGACGGGGTGGGCACCAAACTACGCATCGCATTTTTATTGGACAAACACGACACCATCGGTATTGACGCCGTGGCCATGTGCGTTAACGATATCTTGGCTCTGGGTGCAGAGCCGCTCTTTTTCCTGGATTACCTGGCCGTGGGTCGATTGGAACCCGAGAAGGTAGCCGACATCGTATCAGGCGTGGCTGAAGGCTGCCGCCAGGCAGGTTGCGCTCTTATCGGCGGGGAGACCGCCGAAATGCCCGACTTCTACGGGGATGGAGAGTATGATATTGCCGGCTTTGCTGTGGGAGTCGCCGAACGGGACAGGATTATTGACGGCGCGGCCATCACCCCCGGGGACGTGCTCATTGGCTTGCCTTCTTCGGGCCTGCACAGTAATGGTTATTCCCTGGCCCGGCGGGTGCTGCTGGATAACCCGGAGTACCCGGTGGATCAGGTGCACCCGGCACTGGGGCGCTCCGTAGCTGAAGAAATGCTGGAACCAACCAGGATTTATGTGCGTCCGGTGCTGGCTTTAACCGGGCAGTGCACCGTCAAGGGTATTGCTCACATTACCGGGGGCGGGCTGTCGGAAAACGTACCCCGCATGCTGCCGCCGGGCACCGCGGCCCAAATTGATACCGGTACCTGGAATAAACCGGCGGTGTTTGAATTAATCGCCCGGGAAGGACCGGTGGAAAAATCCGAAATGTACCGGGTATTTAACATGGGTATCGGCCTGGTGCTGGCGGTGGCAGAGAATGAAGCCGGGACGGCGCTGGAGCAACTTACGCGGCAGGGCGAAGACGCCCGGGTCATCGGCCGGGTGATTGCCGGTGCCGGTACCGTCCAGCTTGATTAAATAACACCAGCGGGGGGAAAGTATGAGCATATTAAACCTGGGCGTGCTGGCTTCGGGCCGGGGTTCCAATCTGCAATCCATCATGGACGCTTGCGCAGCGGGATTGATTCCGGCCCGAGTGGCTGTGGTGTTTAGCGATAACCCCGATGCCTATGCCCTGGAGAGGGCCCGCCTGGCTGGGATACCGGCGGTTCATGCCAGGGTCGGTGGTTTTGACACCAAAGAAGCATACGAGCGCAAGATCATCCAGGCTCTGAATGAAAACAAAGTCCATTTAGTTTGCCTGGCCGGCTACATGCGCCTGGTGGGAACGGAATTGCTGCAAGCCTTTCCGGGACGCATTATAAACATCCACCCGGCTCTGCTGCCCGCCTTTCCCGGGCTGCACGGTCAGGAACAAGCCTGGCACTATGGCGTAAAATACAGCGGTTGCACCGTGCACTTCGTGGACGAGGGCATGGACACCGGCCCCATCATCATCCAGGCGGTGGTGCCTGTTCTGGAAGATGATACGGCTGACCACCTGGCTGCGCGTATTTTAGAGCAGGAACACCGCATTTACCCTGAGGCCATTAAGCTGTATGCCACAGGTAAACTGGTGTTGGAAGGACGCCGGGTACGCGTTAAAGACTAAAATTGTTACATATTTCCTGCAACTTGCAACAAACTTAACTTGCAACACCTGGCACCAAAGCCTACCACCAAGGAGATGTTAAAAATGAAAAGAGCGCTGATTAGCGTGTCCGACAAGCGCGGCGTGGTGGAATTCGCCCGGGAGTTGCATCGCCTGGGTTATGAAATAGTTTCCACCGGCGGTACGGCCAAGACGCTGCGTGAAGCACAAGTGCCTGTCACTTACATAACAGACGTTACCGGTTGCCCCGAAATACTGGACGGCCGGGTAAAAACCCTGCACCCCCGGGTGCACGGGGGCATCTTGGCCATGCGCACCGATGAACACCTGGCTCAGCTTCGGGAACAGGATATCACCCCCATCGACCTGGTGGCGGTAAACCTGTATCCGTTTAGGGAGACAGTAGCCAAGGCCGGGGTAACCCTGGAAGAAGCCATAGAAAATATTGATATCGGCGGCCCGGCTATGGTTCGGGCAGCGGCCAAAAATCACCGCTACGTACTGGTGGTAGTGAACCCGCAGCGTTACAGTGAAGTCATCGAAACCCTGGATAAGGATGCGGTAACCGAGGAGTTCCGCCTGGCACTGTCCCGGGAGGCCTTTGCTCATACTGCGGCATACGACGGGGCTATTTCAGGCTACCTGTCCGGGCTAAAAGAGCCAACCGCAACCGGTGAATTTGCGCCGCTGTGGCAGAAGCAGTATGAACTGGTTCAAACCCTGCGTTACGGCGAGAATCCTCACCAGCAGGCGGCCTTTTACCGTGACCCCGGTGTTACTGGTGCCTGTGCGGGCGGCGCCCGGCAACTGCACGGTAAAGAACTTTCCTATAACAACATTCTGGATCTGAATGCGGCATTCGAAGCCGTTAAGGAATTCAATACTACCGCAGTGGTGATCGTCAAGCATAACAACCCCTGCGGCGTTGCCTGCGCCCCCAGGCTTGTTGACGCGTACATCGGCGCTTATGAAGGCGACCCGGTATCCGCCTATGGCGGCATTGTGGCCAGTAACACCAAGGTAGATGTGGCCACCGCCGAGGAAATGAACAAAATATTTATCGAGGCCATTATCGCTCCGGGTTACGACGATGATGCGCTGGCTAGATTGAAGCAAAAGAAAGATCTGCGGATTATGCAAACCGAGCCCATAGAGGCGGTGTCCACCGATCGTGCTAATCTGCGCAAAGTTAATGGTGGTCTGCTGGTGCAAGGCTTGGATCTGGGCGTAGTAGACAGTGAGAAATTAAAAACGGTAACTGAACGCGAGCCTTCCAGTGCCGAAATGGATGATCTGCTTTTCGCCATGGCGGTGTGTAAGCATGTCAAGTCCAATGCTATTGTAGTAGCTAAAAACAAAAAAGTGTTGGGTGTAGGAGCGGGCCAGATGAACCGGGTGACCTCAGCCCGGATAGCACTGACCCACGCCGGCGAAGCGGCCCGTGGTGCCGTACTGGCTTCGGATGCTTTCTTCCCCTTCCCGGATACCCTGGAAGAAGCCGTCAAGGCCGGTGTTACAGCGGCCATCCAACCCGGCGGTTCAATGCGGGACGACGAATCAGTGACTGTTGCCGATGCTAGCGGTATGGCGATGGTGTTTACCGGCATGCGTCATTTTAGGCATTAAGATATAGACACGCAAAAATAAAAGATTAAAAAATCATGGGAGGGAATACCCGTGAAAGTATTAATTGTAGGCGGAGGCGGGCGTGAACATGCCCTGGCCTGGAAATTTAGCCTTAGCCCCCGGGTAAAAAAAATATTCTGCGCCCCGGGCAACGCCGGGATTGCCGCGCTAGCGGAATGTGTGAACATCCAATCCGATAACGTACCTGCTATCCTGGACTTGGTGCGGAGCGAAAAAATTGACCTGACCGTAGTGGGGCCCGAGGCGCCGCTGGTGGCAGGCCTGGTTGATGCCCTGGAGCATGAGGGCTACCCGGTCTTCGGCCCCCGCAGGAAAGCGGCGGAAATAGAAGGCAGTAAAGTACTGGCCAAAGAGATTATGCTTAAGTACGACATCCCCACTGCCTGGTATGGTGTATTTGACAACGCTGAACAAGCGGCCAGTTATATCAAAAAAATAGGCGGCCCCTGTGTGGTAAAAGCAGATGGCCTGGCCGCCGGCAAAGGTGTCATTGTGGCCGAGGACGTGGATACCGCGCTGGCATCAGTAGATTTGATCATGAAACAGCGAGCATTCGGCGCCGCCGGTGACCGGATTATTGTTGAAGAATGCCTGCGAGGCGAGGAAGCCAGCATACTGGCTTTTACTGACGGGGAACATGTCATCCCGATGCTGCCGGCCCAGGATCACAAACGGGTTTACGACGATGACCGGGGGCCGAACACAGGCGGCATGGGAGCTTATGCACCAGCGCCGGTAATGACCGCAGCGCTGCAAAAAGAAGCCCTGGAAAAAATATTAATTCCCACGGTGCGCGGCATGGCGGCAGAAGGCCGCCCGTACCGCGGCATACTCTACGCCGGGCTGATGATTACCGACCGGGGGCCTTACGTTCTGGAGTATAACGCCCGTTTCGGCGACCCTGAGGCCCAGCCCATCCTAATGATGCTGGAATCCGACCTGGCTGATGTTTTAGAAGCATTACTGGCGGGTGAACTAAACCAGGTGGATTTGCGCTGGAACAGCGGCGCCTCGGTTTGCGTGGTGCTATCCTCGGGCGGCTACCCCGGCAATTACCGTAAAGGCGACATCATTACCGGTCTGCATGACATGCCCGAAAACGTGATGGCTTTTCACGCCGGTACAGGTCTAAAGGGTAACCAGGTAGTCACCGCCGGCGGGCGGGTGCTGGGCATCACCGCCCTGGCCGAAAACATACCCGCCGCCATTAATCTGGCGTACCAGGGAGTGTCCAAGGTACATTATGAAGGCATGCATTACCGCAAGGACATTGGTAAAAAAGCTTTAAAGTGAGCCATTTTCGGAGCGATGTCACCGAATTCGCCCAACTACACCAACATCCGTAGGGGCACCCAAAACAGCCATCGCAGGCGATCCGGTGATATCTGGAGCGAACGGTGCACCTGGATGCGTTGATTAGCCCGTCATAGCCCCGAATTCATGACTGCTTAGGGCGTAGCCAAACGGTTAAGCAGTTTATGCCATGCGGTGTCAATAATCCGCTCCGACCACAACAATAAGAATTGCAAGAGAGAGCGGAACGATATCACCGGATCGCCCCACTACAACAACATTAAAAGTATTTTTTTCACGGGTACTATATTGCTTAAAAAGCTCCTTCGCTACGCCCTAAGTAACAATTTTACCAAATTCGAATCTAAAAGAATCAACTCTCTCATTCTTTGGGAGAGTTGTCTTTTTCATATTAACACTTTGCTTAATTAAAGGATTTTGAAAGGATTTGCAATCCCGTTGTCGAATTACAGGAGATGATAAATGAAATAATACCCAAAGCAAGAAGGGAGCGGTACCGGCTATATTAATTGGGGGTGGAAACTTAAGTGGCATACAGCGGAAAACTGCGGGATCCGATGCTGGATCAGCTCTTCCAGGCCATTTTACATTTAAGCGATCTTGACGATTGCTACCAATTTTTTGAGGACGTCTGTACGGTGTCCGAAATCAAATCCATGGCCCAAAGGCTGGAAGTAGCCAGGATGTTGGAGGATAATTATACTTATGGAGAAATAGCCGCCCGTACCGGAGCCAGCACCGCAACTATCAGCAGGGTTAAAAGGTGCCTTCATTATGGAGCCGACGGGTATAAAACAGTGCTGAAAAGATTAAAAACAACCCCGGACAACAAATAATCTCCTAATTTGTATTATGCCTAAAGTCTATTTTTCGGACAGTTAAAAATTATTGACATGGCCCGGGCATTGCTTTAGTATTTTATTGTATCATTACTTTAACGTAGTAAAGGGGGTTAAAAATGATCCCGATTATCAAGCCGGGAGAGGAACGTTTTTCCACCCTGCTGCAAGGAAGAACTTTTGACCTGGAGAAGGTTGAAACAACAGTTGCAGCCATCGTCAACGCTGTTAAAATAGGCGGGGACGAGGAGTTATGCGCCACTACCGCCCGTTTTGACGGCATTGAAATAGAACCGCCCCGCCTGCCTGTAACCGCCGGTGAAATTAAGGATGCCTATAGCCAGGTAAGCGAAGATTTTTTAAACGCCTTGCGCTTGGCCGCCGAGAATATCTATCGTTATCACCGTCGCCAACTAAAAAATTCCTGGTTCGACCCCCAGCCTAACGGCACGGTATTAGGGCAGCTTATCACCCCCCTGCAAAGAGTGGGCATTTACGTGCCCGGCGGAAAGGCTTCTTACCCATCATCAGTATTAATGAATGCTATCCCGGCGGCAGTGGCCGGTGTGCCGGAGATAGTTATGGTCACCCCCCCCGGTAAGGATGGTTTGGTAAATCCCTGCACCCTGGTAGCAGCGGCCGAATCAGGGGTCACGGAAATCTACCGGGTGGGCGGGGCTCAGGCAGTGGCCGCCCTGGCATACGGTACAGCCACTATTAAAAAGGTAGATAAAATAACCGGCCCCGGGAATATATACGTGACCGCTGCTAAACGCCAAGTTTACGGCGTTGTGGATATCGACATGCTGGCCGGGCCCAGTGAAGTGCTCATTGTGGCAGACGACACAGCCAGGCCTGATTTTGTCGCCGCAGACATGCTGGCCCAAGCCGAGCATGATGAGATGGCCTCAGCCATCCTGGTTACACCTGACCGGCAACTGGCCGAGAACGTCAGGCAGGAACTGGCAACCCAGCTGGCCGGGTTAAACCGTCAGGCGGTAGCAACCAAATCGATTGCCGATCATGGTTGTATTGTCTTGACGGCCGACCTGGAAGAAGCCTTTGCAGTGGCCAACCGCTTTGCTCCCGAGCACCTGGAACTTATGCTGGCGGAACCATACCGCTGGCTTGGCCGGGTGAGCGGTGCCGGGGCAGTCTTTCTGGGCCACTATTCACCGGAGGCGGTAGGGGATTATATAGCCGGTCCGAACCATGTACTACCTACCAGTGGTACGGCCAGGTTTTTTTCACCGCTTAATGTGGATACCTTTACTAAAAAGACCAGCCTAATTGATTATTCACCCCAGGCATTACAGCAGGACGGCAGGCATGCCGTGGTTCTTGCTGAAACTGAAGGCCTTGATGCACACGCCGGATCAATAAGAATCAGACTGGAAAACATGCTAGTTAAACAGAACAATACTCAATCAGGAAACGGTAACGGCAACCGTGTGCGCAGGTCAAATGACCAACCCGCCGAAAATTCATCCCTTAACAACCAGGGTTTGCGAGATTTACCGGGTATGCAATCATTAAAACCGAGTTTTGGCGACCTACATAAGGATACCAGGGCGCAAAAAACGAATCGAACCGGGCACGCCGGCGGCAGCAAACCCGAGGACACTAGCGACCTGGACGGAAAGGATGACTGTGATGAGCAGCAGCTTTAATGCCGAAATATTCGTCCGGGAGGAGATTAAGGGGTTAACACCTTACAATCCGGACGTTTACCCGGAATGTGTAAAATTGGACGCCAATGAAAACCCCTACCCATTCCCCAAGGACATCCAAGAAAGAATATGCAGGGCACTCGGCACGGAAACTTTCACCCGGTACCCGGACGCTATGGCCGGCAAACTAGTACATGAAATCTGCACCTGTTACGGACTTGACCCGAATCAGGTTATGTTGGGCAACGGTTCTGATGAACTGATTCAAAACTTAATGCTTACATTTGGGGCCGGCAACCGGGTGGTTATAGCGGTACCCACTTTTTCAATGTACGGAATTCATGCCCGGGTGGCCGGTGCAGAAATAGTCGAAGTGCCCAGAGACCGAAACTTCGACCTGGTGGTGAATGAAATTGTGCAGGCCGGAAGTGGTGCGGGGCTGGTGGTAATTTGTTCGCCCAACAATCCATCCGGTAATTCAGCCACCACCGAACAACTTATTGCCATACTGGAAGGCTGCTGCCACTGCCCGGTGGTGGTTGACCAGGCCTACCTGGAGTTCGGCGGTACAGATATGCAGCCTTTGTTGGCTGAATATGATAATCTGGTAATTTTACGCACGTTTTCCAAGGCCTTTGGCTTGGCCGGGCTGCGGGTGGGTTATTTGTTTGCCAATCCCGGTCTACTTAATTTCTTGTTTAAAGTTAAACAACCATTTAACCTGAACAATTTTTCTCAGGCTGCCGCCCGGGAGGTGCTACGTAATCGGGACTTATTTGCCTGGCAGGTGGCGCAAATAACCGGCGCAAAGGAAAAACTATACCAGGCGCTGCAAGACATGCCCGGTATACAAGTCTACCCGTCAGATACAAATTATCTGCTCTTTGCCACCAGCGCCCCGGCAAACGAGGTATATAAAGGTTTATTGCAGGAGAAGGTGCTGATTAGAAATTTTGGCGATCCGCTCCTGGCCCGTTACCTGCGGGTGACTGTCGGCACTCCGGAGGAAAACAAAATATTTTTACGTGCGTTAAGGAAGGTTATTGATACCCTGGGGGAGAAAAAAAATGATTGAGAAAAATTTCTCGCGCAAGTCCAACGTGCAACGCGTCACGGGTGAAACCGATATCCAGTTGAAACTTTGTGTGGACGGTAACGGCAGTGCAGTAATTAACACCGGTGTACCATTTATGAATCATATGCTGACGCTGTTTACCAGGCACGGTGGATTCAACCTGGAGCTTCACGCCACCGGTGACATTGATGTAGACGCTCATCACACCGTGGAAGATGTGGGAATCTGCCTGGGACAGGCTGTCCGGGAGGCGCTGGGCGATAAAAGCGGCATCGGGCGGTATGGTCACGTTATACTACCCATGGACGAGTCCCTGGTGCTGGTGGCCGTAGACATAAGCGGGCGCGGTTACCTGGCCTTTGAGGTGCCCATGCCCACAGCTAAAGTAGGCGCATTTGACACCGAACTGGTTGAAGAATTCATGCGCGCCCTGGCCGTTAACGCCGGGCTCACCCTGCACGTGAAACTTTTGGCCGGTAGTAACACCCATCATATTATAGAGGCTGTTTTTAAAGGCCTGGGTCGCGCCCTGCACTCGGCAGTAGAGATTATAGACCCCAGCCGGGGAGTGCCTTCCACAAAAGGAGTATTGTAAGTTTGTAAGGAGTCAGAATTCAATAGTCAGAATTCAGAATGTCCCAAGAATATGTTTGCATACCGCTAGTTTTTTTCTCATTCTGAGTCCGGAGAATTAGGTGTATTAGAGAAAGAGTGACCGGGGAAGAGGGAAATATTTGATTGCCATAATTGATTACGGTATGGGCAACCTGCGCAGCGTAGCTAAAGGTTTTGAAAAAATGGGCATTGATGCCCGGGTAACAGACAGTCCCAGAGTTGTGGATGACGCACCGGGAGTAGTATTACCAGGGGTGGGTGCTTTTTCTGATGCCATGAGTAATTTAAGAAAACTGGGCCTAGAGGAAGCAGTCCACCGGGCAGTAAAAAAAGGAAAGCCATTTCTGGGTATCTGCCTTGGATTGCAATTATTATTTGAATCCAGCGAAGAGTGGGGTACCTCGGAAGGACTGGGCGTATTTCCCGGGCGGGTTCGCAAACTGCCCCCTGGCTTGAAAGTGCCGCACATGGGTTGGAACACAATTAAGGTGCAAAACCCCTGTCCACTTTTCTCCGACCTACCGGAGAACGCCGCTTTCTATTTTGTTCATTCATATTACGTGGAACCTGCTGAACCGTCACTTGCGGCCTGCACCACCGATTACGGCATTGAGTTTACCTCGGTGGCAGCCAGGGATAATGTGTTCGGCATCCAGTTCCACCCGGAAAAAAGCAGTGCCCTAGGCCTGCGTATCTTGCAAAAATTTGGGGGGTTGGTAGAAAAATGTTAATCATCCCAGCTATCGACCTGCGGGCTGGTAAATGCGTCCGCTTGGTGGAAGGGAAACTGGACCGCGAAACTATCTATTCTGACGACCCGGCGGCAGTGGCCCACATTTGGGAAAACAGCGGGGCGCCGTTGCTGCACATCGTGGATTTGGACGGCGCTTTTGCCGGTTCACCCAGAAACCTTGATACCATCAGCAGCATTATCAGTTCGATTAGCATACCGGTTCAGGTGGGCGGTGGTATCCGTGACCTGGAAACGGTGGACAAGCTGCTGCAGATGGGTGTGGCCAGGGTTATCCTGGGTACCGTGGCTATTCAGAAACCTTTACTGGTTGCTGAGGCGGTGGAACGCTTCGGGGATCGGATCGTAGTGGGGATTGATGCCCGCGACGGTAAAGTGGCCATTGAAGGCTGGGGCCTTACAGCTGAAAAAGATGTCCAGGAACTGGCCTTGGAAGTAAGCCGGGTAGGGGTTTCTAGAGTTATTTTTACTGATATCTCCCGGGACGGCACCCTTAAAGGCCCCAACCTGGAGGCTGTAAAAAAACTGGCTTTGGCCTGTAAAATTAAAATTATTGCCTCAGGAGGAGTCTCCACCATCAAAGACATTGAGGCATTGAAAACACTGGAACCCCACGGTGTGGAAGGGGTTATTGTCGGCAAGGCTCTTTATGCCGGTACCGTTGATATTTTCGACGCCCTGGCGGTGGCGGAAGAAAAAAGATCTATATCATGTTAATGAAAAGGATTATCCCCTGTCTTGACGTCACCGGCGGCCGGGTGGTCAAAGGCACCAATTTCGTCAACCTGCGTGATGCCGGCGACCCGGTGGAACTGGCTGCTTTTTATGACCGTGCAGGGGCTGACGAACTTATCTTTCTTGATATAACAGCTTCGCATGAAGGGCGCAAAACTGTGCTGGACATGGTACGACGCACAGCTGAAGAAGTATTTATTCCTTATACCGTTGGCGGGGGTATTGGCACGCTGGAAGATATCCGGGCTATGCTTACCGCCGGGGCGGACAAGGTTTCCATCAATACTGCCGCGGTTAAAAACCCGCAGCTAATCACCGAAGCCTCAGCCCGGTTCGGCAGCCAGTGCATTGTGGTGGCCATTGATGCCCGCAGCACCGAGCCCGGCAAATGGGAAGTATACATACACGGTGGACGAACGCCCACCGGCATCGACGCGGTTTGGTGGGCCACGGAGATGGAAAGACTGGGAGCAGGCGAAATTATGCTTACCAGCATGGATCGGGACGGCACCCTGGACGGGTATGATATTCCTCTCACCAGTGTTATTTCCCGAGCCGTGCAAATCCCCGTCATCGCCTCGGGGGGCGTAGGTAATTTGGATCACATAGTCGAGGGCCTGACCGCTGGAGAAGCTGACGCCGCCCTGGCGGCATCCATATTCCACTTTGGTACTTACTCAATAGCCGAAACCAAGCAGTATTTAAGCAAGCATAACGTACCGGTAAGAATCTAAACCTTGGTGCCAGGTGTTGCAAGTTGGATTTGTTGCAAGTTGGCCAACTTGCAACAAATCCAACTTGCAACACCTGGCACCGGTCATGAGGTGTAATAAATGCAGATTAAACCAGAAGAATTAAAATACGATGCCAGCGGCCTGATACCGGCTATAGTACAGGACGTCGCCACTAAAGAAGTGTTGATGATGGCCTATATGAACTGTGAGGCGGTGGCCAAAACTCTGGCTACCGGGGAAACCTGGTTCTGGAGCCGCAGCAGGCAAAAGTTTTGGCACAAAGGTGAAACATCCGGTAACGTGCAAAAGGTGGTGGAGGTATATTTCGACTGTGACCGCGACACGCTTCTTTTGCTGGTGGAGCAAAAAGATGCGGCTTGTCACGAGGGTTATTTCACCTGCTTCCACTACGCGCTGGCGCCGGACGGAACTGTAACCATCAAAGGACAGCAGTTGTTTGACCCGGAAAAAGTTTACGGCCGGGAGTAAATTCAAAAACCACCGCAAGGTGGTCTTTTGTTGCAGTAGGATGCATTAATGCCCCTAAATTAAATATATCGTTGTCATCCTGAGCGCAAGCGAAGGATCTTATGATTCTTTAATTAACTTACGCTCAGGATGAAATAGAAAATAGTCTAACGTATAATGTCCCAATGTTCCCAATTTATGGAGGTTGGCATGGATTTAAATTCTTTAAATAAAGCACAACTTGAGGCGGTTACCTACGACAACGGCCCGATGCTGATCCTGGCCGGGGCAGGCAGTGGTAAAACCAGGGTACTGACCACCCGGATTGCCTACTTGTTAAAAGAAAAAGGGATTGACCCCTTCAATATACTGGCCATCACCTTTACCAATAAGGCGGCCCGGGAAATGCGGGAAAGGATTGCCGCTGCGGTGCCCGACCAGGCACGGGATTTGTGGGTGTTTACTTTTCACGCCACCTGCCTGCGCATATTGAGAAGACAATCTGGTTTTGCCGGCTACACGACAAACTTCGTCATCTACGATACTGCCGATCAGAAAACCGTCATTAAAGAATGTCTTAAAAAGCTAAACCTGGACGAGAAAAAATTCGCCCCACCCGCTATCAGCGCTGCCATTTCCCAGGCCAAGAACGTTCTTTACGGACCTGCCGAACTGGAGAAGAAATCTTTTGACTACTTTAGTCAAAAGGTTTGTGAGGTCTACCGGCTGTATCAGGAAAAATTACATCAGAATAACGCCCTGGATTTTGACGATTTGCTGCTGCACACTGTTCGCCTGTTCCGGGAAAACCCGGCGGTGCTGGCCTATTACCAGGATCGGTTCCGCTACATCATGGTGGACGAGTACCAGGACACCAACCACGCCCAATACGTGCTGGTAAACCTGCTGGCCGGCAAACACCGCAACCTGTGCGTGGTGGGTGACCCCGACCAGGGGATTTATGGCTGGCGGGGAGCCGATATATCAAATATCATGAATTTCGAGCAGGATTACCCTGAAGCAGAGGTAATCCTGCTGGAGCAGAATTATCGCTCCACCCGTTCGATACTGGACTCCGCCAACGAAGTCATTAATCACAACCGGGAACGTAAACCCAAGAATCTATGGACCGCCGGTGCCACCGGGGATCCACTGGTTATATTCACGGCCCGGGACGAGCACTCCGAGGCAAATTTTGTGGTGGAGCGGATTAGACGCTGGCATAATGTCCGGGATAGATCATACAATGATTTTGCAGTGCTGTACCGCACCCACGCCCAATCCCGGGTACTTGAGGATAAATTCCTCGTGGCAGGCATTCCGTACGTTATCGTAGGCGGCCTGCGCTTTTACGAACGCAAGGAAATCAAGGACTTACTGGCCTTTTTGCGGTTACTGGTTAATCCGGGGGACAGGGTCAGCCTGCGCCGGGTGATTAATGAACCGAAACGGGGCATTGGTGAAGCGTCGATAGATAAGATATTTACCCGGGCCGATGAACTGGGCATTACCCCCCTGGAACTGCTGGAGAGTCAGGAGTCAGTTCCCGGTCTGGCCGGCAAGGCGGGCAAGGGCGCCATGGGTTTCGGCCGCACGCTGGGTGCACTGCGCAAGCTGTTACCCCAATTGAACGTCACCGTTCTGGTGGAGATGGTATTACAGGATACCGGATATCGGCTGGCCCTGGAAAACGAGCGCACCATTGAGGCTGCCACCAGGCTGGAAAACCTGAAAGAATTTTACTCTGTGACTGGTGAATACGACAAAAATTACCCCGACGGCAGTTTAGACGATTTTTTGGCCGGGCTTTCGCTGCTCACTGACATGGACGACTACAGTGAAGAAACGGATCGGGTGACGCTGATGACACTGCACAGTGCCAAGGGCCTGGAATTCCCCGTGGTTTTCCTGACTGGTTTGGAAGAGGGAGTTTTCCCCCATTCCCGTTCACTGGAAGACAGGCACGAACTGGAAGAGGAAAGAAGGCTCTGCTACGTGGGCATTACCAGGGCCCGGGAGTTGCTGTATCTTTCACACAGTTGGCAACGCACCATATACGGCCACACCCGGATGAACGAACCATCACGCTTTTTGAGTGAATTGCCTCAGGAACTGGTTGCCGATTCTGACTCGTTGGATCAAACTTCTAGTCAGCCGAGACGAGAGAATAATTCAGCTGTGACAAATAATAGTTATAACCCCGGTGTACAGAGAAACTCAACCACCGCCTTTGAACTACAGTACGGTGACCAGGTAGAACACCGCAAATGGGGTCGGGGCACGGTGGTAAGCGTCAAAGGCCAGGGGGAAAAATCTGAAATAAGCATTGATTTTCCGGGACTGGGGGTCAAGACCCTGCTGGCCCGCTACGCACCGCTGGAAAAATGTTAACAGCATAAGTCAAAAGTTAGACTGTAGCTTAGTTGTTGGAAAGGGGATCCTTGGATGAGCGCCGGAATGGAAAAAGTGCGTGCCAGGGCAGAAACCCTGCGCAGGGAGATCCAAAAACATGATTACTTATACCATGCACTGGACGCACCTGCAGTAACCGACGCAGAATATGATCGTTTAATGATGGAACTGCAGCAGCTAGAAAAGGACTACCCGGAACTGGTAACTCCCGACTCGCCCACTCAACGGGTAGGGGGTAAACTGCGGGAAGGGTTCGTAACCGTTAGGCATAACGTGCCCATGCTCAGCCTGGCCAACGCCTTTGATGAACAAGATTTACGTGAATTTGACCGCCGGGTGCAGAACGCTCTGGGAGGGGCAACTAAGGAAACTCCCCTGTCCCCAACTTATGTGGTGGAATTAAAAATTGACGGCCTGGCTGTATCGCTTCTTTACCGGGAGGGCCTCCTGGTACGCGGAGCCACCAGAGGTGACGGGGAATACGGCGAAGACATCACCCACAACCTTAAAACCGTTAAAAGTATTCCCCTGCGCCTGCTTGAACCGGCGGCCAACCTGGAGGTGCGGGGCGAGGTTTATATGTCCAAGGAGTCGTTCCTGGAACTTAACCGGGTACGGGAGGAGCGGGATGAGGCCCTTTTCGCCAACCCGCGCAACGCCGCCGCCGGGTCCATACGCCAACTTGACCCTTCAGTAACCGCCAAACGGAACTTGTCAATATTTGTTTACAGCGCCGGTAACATAGAACTGCCAGGTAAAAAAGCGCCTGATTCCCACGTTGAAACACTGGAGTTACTGGATCGGCTGGGGCTTAGAGTAAATACACATTATCAATTGTGCCGGAATATTGAAGAAGTAATTAGCTACTGCCGCCTTTGGACAGATAAAAAAGCCGAACTGCCCTATACCATCGACGGGCTGGTGATTAAGGTTAATTCCCTTGAGCAGCAGGCCGCATTAGGTGCCACTATGAAAAGCCCCCGCTGGGCCATCGCCTTCAAGTTTCCCGCCGAGGAAGCCGAAACAACAATACGGGACATTATTGTCAGCGTAGGCCGCACCGGTGCGGTAACACCAACAGCTATCCTGGAACCGGTTACAGTGGCCGGCTCCACCATCAGCCGGGCCACGTTGCACAACGAGGATATGATTCGGGAAAAAGATGTGCGTATCGGGGACAGAGTGATTATACATAAGGCCGGGGACGTGATCCCGGAAGTAGTTAGAGTGCTGGTGGATAAAAGGAGCGGGAGCGAAAAAGAGTTTATCATGCCCCCTGCCTGTCCGGTTTGCGGCGCCGAAGTGGTACGCCAGACCGGTGAGTCTGCCTACAGGTGCACCGGCGCTGCCTGCCCGGCGCAGCTTCTGGAGGGATTGTTTCATTTTGCTTCCCGGGGTGCCATGGACATCGCCGGCATGGGGCCTGCCGTTGTTACCCAGCTTGTCAGCGCAGGCCTGGTGCAAGATGTAGCGGATGTTTACCGGCTTACCAGCGACCAACTGGTGCAACTGGAACGATTCGCAGATAAGTCGGCGGAAAACCTGGTTCAGGCTATCCAGGCCAGCAAGGCAAGACCCCTGCACCGTCTGCTGTTCGCTCTGGGTATCAGGCATGTGGGTGACCGGGCCTCCCGTATTTTAGCTGATCATTTTGGCGACATACGCCGAATTATGGATGCCGAGGCCGATGAACTAGTCGTCATCCCGGAGATTGGCCCTAAAATCGCTGAAAGCGTAGTTAATTTTATGCGCCAAGAGCAAAACCAGGCCCTAATTGGGCGGTTAACCGAACTGGGCCTTAATGTCACCACAGCAAAGAAAAGCGAAGCGAATAGTATTGACGCCCCCCTGGCCGGTCAAACCTTTGTACTCACCGGTACCCTGCCCACTCTGAAACGGGACGAGGCCAAAGAGCTAATCGAAAACCAGGGCGGCAAAGTAGTCTCCGCAGTAAGCAAAAACACCGGCTACGTAGTGGCGGGCGAAAGCCCCGGCAGTAAATACGACAAAGCAATCAAACTCGGCGTAACCATCATCGGTGAAAAAGAGTTGTTTGAGTTAACTGGGAAGTAGGCTTTGGTGCCAGGTGTTGCAAGTTGATTTTGTTGCAAGTTGAGGTTGGCTGAACACCCGGCATCAGGACGTGGTATAATGATGTCAGTTTTTAGTAGAATAGGATGGTGTAATATGATTAGCCTTAAAGAAGTGGAACACGTTGCCTTGCTAGGACGGCTGGAACTTACTGAGGAAGAAAAAAAGCTTTACTCCAAGCAGTTAAGCGATATTTTGGAACACGCCCGTAAACTGCAGGATCTGGACACTGCCAACGTGCCGCCCACCTCACACGTACTGCCGCTGCAGAACGTATTTCGTGAGGATCGGCCCGGCGAACATATGGCCACGGAAAAGGTGCTGGCCAATGCGCCTGATCGCCAGGATGACTACTTCAAGGTGCCCAGGATACTATAGCTAAATGGTTGGAGGGACAGTTTTGGAATTATATTATCTGACTGCACATCAATTACATGACATGCTAATTAAAAAAGAGATTAGCGCTGAGGAAATCACCCGCGCAGTTTTTGGACGCATCGATGCGGTGGAAGATAAAATTAGGGCCTATGTCACCCTGACCCGGGAAACCGCTGAAAGGCAGGCCCGGGCAGTGGACAAGTCCATTGCTATGGGAGAAAAAATAGCCCCGTTAGCGGGTATTCCTATCGCATTCAAGGACAACATGTGCACCGCAGGGGTGCGCACCACCTGTGCATCCAAAATTCTGTATAACTTCGTACCCCCATATAACGCTACGGTTGTACAACGGCTTACCGAAGCCCGCTCCGTAATGACCGGCAAAACCAACATGGATGAATTTGCCATGGGGTCATCCACAGAAAACTCGGCCTTTTTCACCACCTGTAATCCCTGGGATACTGACCGGGTGCCCGGCGGTTCCAGTGGCGGGTCAGCGGCAGCAGTGGCCGCTGGCGAAACCATTGTGGCTTTGGGCTCTGATACCGGCGGTTCCATCCGCCAGCCTGCATCGTACTGCGGAGTAGTGGGTTTAAAGCCCACCTATGGGTCGGTGTCCCGCTTCGGACTGGTGGCCTATGCCTCATCCTTGGATCAGATCGGACCCATTACCCGTGACGTCACCGACTGTGCTCTGGTTTTCAACACCATCAGCGGCCACGACCCCCAAGATTCCACCTCAGCGCCATATAATCAGCCCGACTATACCAGTTACCTCACCGGCGATATTAAAGGCCTAAAAATTGGTGTACCTAAAGAGTACATGGGCGAAGGCATTGACCCGGCCGTTAGAGAGGTAATCCGGGAAAACGTCAATGTGTTCACCGGCTTGGGCGCCGAGGTGGAAGAGACATCGCTGCCCCATAGCGAATACGCCCTGCCGGCTTACTATCTGCTGGCTACGGCCGAGGCCAGTTCCAACCTGGCGCGTTACGACGGCGTGCGCTACGGTTACCGTAATGAAGAGGCCGAGGATATAGTGGACATGTTTATGAAAACCCGTAGTGAAGGATTCGGCGCCGAAGTAAAAAGGAGAATCATGCTTGGTACATACGCACTTTCCGCGGGTTATTACGATGCCTATTATAACAAGGCCCAAAAAGTGCGAACCTTGATTAAGGCTGATTTTGACCGGGCTTTTGCAAAATATGATCTGCTGCTTTCACCCGTTGCGCCGGGCCCGGCATTTAAACGCGGTGAAAAAATGGACGACCCGCTGCAGATGTACATGGTGGACATCTGTACGCTTTCCATCAACCTGGCCGGCATACCGGCCATATCCATACCGGCTGGATTTGCAAACAAGCTACCCGTGGGACTTCAGCTGATGGGCAAACCTTTTGGCGAAGGCGACATTCTGCGGGCAGCCTACGCCTTTGAACAAACCACCGACCATCACCATCTGGTGCCAGGTGTTGCAAGTTGATTTTGTTGCAAGTTGAGTAGTAGGCTTTGGTGCCAGGTGTTGCAACACCTGGCACCAGGCACCGGTAGAAAATCCCTGGAGGTGTGCCGTTTTGGCCCAATACGAACCGGTTATCGGCCTGGAAGTACACGTTGAACTTAAGACCAATACCAAGATATTTTGCAATTCCAGCACTGCATTCGGCGCCGACCCCAACCACCATACCTGCCCGGTATGTCTGGGCCTGCCCGGAGTGCTGCCTGTTACCAATAAAAAAGTAGTTGAATTCGCCATCAAGGCCGGGCTGGCCTTGAATTGTAAAATTGCACCTTTTTCTAAATTTGACCGTAAAAATTATTACTACCCCGACCTGCCCAAGAACTACCAGGTATCGCAGTTCGACCTGCCTATTGCTGAACATGGTTTTCTTGAAATAGAGGTGGACGGCAATACCAAGCGGGTGGGGATCACCAGGGTGCACATGGAAGAGGACGCCGGTAAACTGGTACACCAGGGCACCATCGCCACCTCGCCTTTCTCTTTGGTTGACTATAACCGCACCGGAGTGCCCTTGATTGAAATCGTATCCGAACCAGACCTGCGCAGCCCGGAAGAGGCCACCGCTTACCTGGAAAAGCTCAAAGCCATCATCCAGTATACCGGCATCAGTGACTGTAAAATGCAGGAGGGCTCGCTGCGCTGTGACGCCAACGTTTCGGTGCGGCCACTGGGACAGCAAGAATTCGGCACCCGGGCAGAACTAAAAAATATGAACTCGTTTAAGGCTCTGCAAAAGGCCCTGGTTTACGAGATTGAGCGCCAAATTGAAATAAACGAAGAAGGCGGTCGGGTGGTTCAGGAGACCCGTTCCTGGGATGAAGCCAAGGGCGTTAGCCTGTCCCTGCGCAGCAAGGAAGAAGCCCATGATTACCGCTATTTCCCGGAACCGGATTTGGTACCAATGGTGATTTCCGACAACTGGGTAGATGAAATCAGGGCTACGCTACCTGAATTGCCGGACGAACGCCAAGCCCGGTTTGTTGAGCAGTACGGACTGCCGGCCTACGATGCCATGGTGCTGACATCATTAAAGGAAATGGCCGATTTTTACGAACAGTGTGTGGAGCAATATAATAACCCCAAGGCCATCAGCAATTGGATGATGGGTGATTTTTCACGCTTGATGAACGCAGACAACATGGAAATTACCGACGTACGTATCCAACCTGCTCAACTGGCCAAGATGCTGCAATTGCTTGAAAAAGGGACCATCAGTGGCAAAATCGCCAAGACCGTATTTGAAGATATGTTTGCCACCGGCAAGGATCCAGACCTAATTGTACAAGAAAAAGGCCTGGTTCAGATTAGCGACGAAGGGGCCATTGAATCGATAGTTAACGATGTGCTGGCCAATAACCCCAAGTCGGTGGAAGATTACCGCGCTGGTAAGACCCAGGCGCTGGGCTTTTTGGTGGGCCAAGTGATGAAAGCATCCAAGGGCAAGGCCAACCCCGGGATGGTAAACAAAATGCTGAAGGATAAGCTTTAATTTATACCATTTATAGCTTAACATAAAAGCAAAGAAGCTTGGAACAGCGGTCTGAACCGCTGTTCCGTTTTTGTTTGGATTGTTATTCTGTACGAAGTGAAGAATCTTAAAAGATCAGATCCTTCGCTACGCTCAGGATGACAATCCATAAACTCTATTCTCATGGTAGATGCCTCTTTTCTAAGTATACAGTATTTAACACCAGCACAACTTTCCACCATCTTTTAATTATGATAAAATGTAAATCTAGGCTACTTTAACGAGTTAACTAATTCCCTTGTTTCCCATATAAATCAACAAAATTTGAAAGGAAGAATGTTTAATGCTGGAAAGTTTTGTACCACAGACTAAAACCATCTATATTGTTGATACTACCCTACGGGATGGCGAACAGACCGCCGGCGTGGTATTTGCTAACCGCGAAAAGGTAAGAATAGCCAAGTTTCTAGACGAGCTAGGTGTTCACCAAATAGAAGCGGGAATCCCCATTATGGGCGGCGACGAAAAGGAATCCATTAAGAAAATCTGCCAGTGCGGACTAAAATCCAGTATCATGGGCTGGAACCGCCCGGTTATTAAGGATATTGAGGAATCTATCGATTGCGGCGTAGACGCGGTGGCTATTTCCATTTCCACCTCGGACGTCCATATCAAGCACAAGTTACGGACAAGCCGCGAATGGGTTGTTGAAAATATGGTCAGAGCCGTCGAGTTTGCCAAGAAAGAAGGCATGTACATATCCGTTAACGCAGAGGACGCATCCCGTAGCGACATGGATTTTTTAATACATTTCGCCAAGGCTGCTAAAGAGGCTGGTGCCAACCGATTGCGTTACTGTGATACGGTCGGCATTCTTGAACCGTTCACCACTTTTGATAACATCAAGAAAATTATGGACAATGTGGACATAGATATTGAGATGCATACTCACAACGACTTCGGGATGGCCACGGCCAACGCCCTGGCCGGAGTGATGGCGGGGGCCAACTACATCGGGGTTACCGTTATGGGACTTGGTGAACGGGCCGGCAACTCTGCACTAGAAGAAGTTGTTATGGCGCTTAAACATCTGTTCAAGATTAATCTTAACTTTAAGACGGAAATGTTCCGGGAAGTGGCCGAGTACGTATCGCAGGCCTCCGGTAGGGAACTGCCGACCTGGAAAGCCATTGTAGGTTCAAACATGTTCGCCCACGAGTCTGGCATCCACGGGGACGGGGTGCTTAAAAATCCCAAGACATACGAAGCTTTCCTGCCCGAGGAAGTGGGCCTGGAAAGGCAGATTGTGGTAGGCAAACACTCGGGTACCGCTGCCCTTAAATCCAAATACGCCGAGTATGGTATCCGGCTTACCGAGCACCAGGCCGAGGAGTTGCTACCCAAGATTCGTTCCTACACTGTTTCAATGAAGCGGCCACTGTTTGACAAGGAATTAATGTATATTTATGAGGACTATTACGGCGGAATACACAGGGATTAAACAGGGGTGCCCAGCCCCCGGAACCTTACTCCAAATTTTAAATGGCTCCGCCCTAACCGGCGGAGATTTCATTTATTGTTACATACAGAATGATATGCAGAACGAAATACATAAAACTAGGAGGTTAGAAAGTGACATACGATATAACACTGATACCGGGCGACGGTATCGGCCCGGAGATTTCCAAAGCCTCGCGTAGGGTTATCGACGCCGCTTGCCCGGGCATTAACTGGGAAGTGGTGGATGCCGGCGAAGCGGTAATTGAACGTTATGGTACTCCGTTGCCCGATTATGTGCTGGACTCGGTAAAGAAAAACGGGGTGGCTTTAAAAGGACCTCTAACTACCCCGGTGGGCAAAGGTTTTCGCAGTGTCAATGTAACTTTAAGGCAAAATCTGGACTTGTACGCCAATGTGAGACCGGCCAGATCTTTACCTGGTATTGTATCCCGGTATAAAGATATAGACCTGATTGTGGTTAGGGAAAATACTGAGGATCTATACGCGGGTATCGAGCACAGGGTAGGGAAAGATGCCGCAGAAAGTATAAAAATAATTACCAGGGAAGCATCGGAACGTATTTGCCGCTACGCCTTTGATCTAGCCATTAAACAGGGCCGCAAAAAGGTCACGGCAGTGCACAAGGCCAATATTATGAAACTATCCGACGGCCTATTCTTGGAATGTGCCCGCAATGTAGCCGAGGATTACCCTGGCATTGAATTTGAAGACATGATCGTGGACGCCATGTGCATGAAACTGGTGCAGTCACCGGAAAACTACGATGTTATGGTGCTGCCCAACCTGTACGGTGATATAGTCAGCGACCTGTGTGCCGGTCTGGTAGGCGGTCTGGGCGTGGCTCCCGGGGCCAATATCGGCTTGGAGTCCTCAGTCTTTGAACCGGTACACGGTAGTGCCCCCAAACATGCCGGTAAGAACAAGGTTAACCCGCTGGCCATCATTTTAAGTGGCGTGATGATGCTTCACCATCTTGGCGAACACAGTGCTGCAGGAGCAGTGGCGCAAGCGGTCAACACCGTTCTGGAAGAGGGCAAATCATTGACCTACGATCTGGGCGGCAACGCCAGCACCAGCCAAATGGCTGACGCTATTATTGATCAATTATAATTATCTAGGGGCAGCCACAGGGGTTGCGTTTGCCCCTACAACAAACATGCTTTAGTGTCAGGCATTTAAACTTTAAATGCCTGACACTTTTTTTTTCGCATAAAAACAAGTGGGATTATGGATAATAGTTTTGAGCAAAACTATTATCGGAGGAGATATTAAATGTCCAATCCTACTAATTTTGGAACCGGAGAAAACAAGCTTAAAGCCATGCATGATGCCCGCTATCCAGGCGGTGTAGTTGTAGATCCCACCCCCATTACCGCCGGTGAAGAGATAACCGTTTTATATGACGGACTGCTGGATGCCAGCGGCGCAACCCAAATGTACCTGCACGTTGGCTATGGTGACGCCAGGGAATGGCGCAACGCCCATGATCTGCGGATGTCTAAAACAGGCTGGGGCTGGGTAAAAACAATGGAGATACCGGATGACGACAGATATAATTTTTGTTTTCACGACGGGGCCGGCAATTGGGACAATAATAACGGCATCAACTGGAGTTTTGAAATCCATAACGGCAGGCGTCATTAAGGGGGTTGCTATTATAGTTTAACCACTAGAAGTCTTAAATCTGTTCACTCCTAAAACACCACTGACATAAGTGGTGTTTTTTGTTGACCAAGTTTTTTAAGTAAAAGTTAAAACAAAAATTATAAATTAGCCTTAACTTACATAAAATAGTAATGTTGTCAAAAAGCAATAGTTAAATAAGTAAAGGGACACACCTCACATTAGAAGTTAGAAGTTGGATTATCACCAATATGGAATATCCCTAACTTAAGGAGGACATCTATGCGCGTTGCCATGCTTTCCTGGGAATACCCACCCAAGAGTGTCGGTGGGCTGGCCCAGCACGTTTACGACCTCACCAGCGCTATTGCCGATCACGGGGCAGAAGTACATCTTTTCACCATGGGTGAGCCAGGTATACCGGAATATGAACGGGTTAACGGGGTGCACGTTTACCGCATTACCCCTTATAATGTTTCTTCTCCTGATTTCACTACCTGGGTTTCCCAGTTTAACGTGGCCATGATGGAAAAGGCCATCCCGGTTATGAACGAGCACGGAAACTGGAATGTGGTACATGCCCACGACTGGCTGGTGGCTTACGCCGCCCGGGCGCTAAAACATGCTTACAAGATTCCGATGGTGGCCACAATCCATGCCACTGAATATGGTCGGAACCACGGCCTGCATAATGACAACCAGCGCCATATCAGTGACGTGGAATGGTGGTTGGGATACGAAGCCTGGCGGGTTATATGTTGCAGCCATTATATGGAGGGAGAAATCAAGTTTGTTTTCCAAATCCCCGACGACAAACTGGTGGTCATTCCCAATGGGGTTGATCCCAAGAACTACGCCCAAAAAAGCACTAAGCTTTCTCGTAACGACTATGCAGCAACCGGAGAAAAAATTGTTTTTTACGTAGGCCGACTGGTACGGGAAAAAGGAGTCCAGGTGCTGTTGGACGCAGTCCCCAAGGTGCTTGCTTATATGCCCAGTACCAAGTTCATCATTGCCGGCAAGGGGCCGCACCTTAATGAATTGCAAAACCAAGCCGCCCGTATGGGTATCTCCAAGCGGGTGTATTTTACCGGATACATCGACGATTATACCCGCAACTCGCTTTACAGTTGGTCCGACGTAGCAGTATTCCCCAGCCTGTACGAGCCCTTCGGCATCGTGGCCCTGGAAGCAATGGCCGCGCAAACCCCGGTAGTTGTATCAGATGCCGGGGGACTAAGTGAAATCGTGATCCACAATTTAGACGGGCTTAAAACGTATCCGGGTAATCCCCGCTCACTGGCGGACAATATCCTGGCCATCCTTGGTAATCCTAAGTTGGGGATTCAACTGAAACAAAACGCATACCAAAAAATAAAACTGCAATTTAACTGGCATGACATTGCCGCCAAGACCCTGGAAGTATACAAGGACGTGTACGAAGAGCACCGAGGCCAGAATTGGTATGTCCGGCAGGGCGGTATTTTTGGCCGGTTTTCCAGAGGATTGGGGAAAAACGCCCAAAATTAACAAAGGAGGCCTAAAGAGATGAAAGCAATAATAATGGCCGGTGGAGAAGGCTCCCGCCTGAGGCCCCTGACCTGCGGACTGCCAAAACCGCTGGTGCCGGTATTAAACAGACCGATCATGCATTACATTATCAATTTGCTTAAAAAACATGGTTTTTCTGATATCGGGGTCACCTTACAGTATATGCCCGAAGAAATCCGCAACCACTTTGGTAACGGAAGCGAATACGGTGTTAATCTTAGTTATTACGTAGAGGAAACACCACTGGGCACGGCAGGCAGTGTAAAGAATGCTGAACAGTTGCTGGACAGTACCTTTATCGTCATTAGTGGTGATGCGCTAACCGACTTTGACCTTTCCCGGGCCATGGCATTCCATAGAAAAGCAGGCGCTCTAGTTACCCTGGTACTGACCCGGGTGACTATACCTCTGGAATATGGGGTGGTAATTACCGGGCGGGACGGTAAAATTGTTCGCTTTTTGGAAAAACCGGGCTGGGGCGAGGTTTTTAGCGATACCGTAAACACGGGTATTTATATCCTGGAACCGGAAGTACTAGATTACATACCGCCGGGCCAGAAGTTCGACTTTAGCAAGGATTTGTTCCCCCTGCTGTTGAAAGAAGGCCGGCCACTTTTTGGCGCAGTACTGGATGGTTACTGGTGCGACATAGGTGACCTGACCCAGTACCTGCAGGCCCACTTTGACTTCCTTTCCGGCGCAGTGCATTTGGATATCCCGGCGCAACAAGTTAAACCCGGTGTTTTTATAGAAAAAGATGTGTCTGTGGCAGAATCCGCTAACATAGAAGGCCCGGTATATCTTGGTTCCGGTACTGTTATCGGCAAAGGGGCCAGGGTGGAACAGTTCTCGGTGCTCGGATCTGGGTGCACCGTAAGGGAAGGCGCATCAATAAAACGAAGTGTACTCTGGAATAACGTTTTCACCGGCCCGGGGGCCAGCCTGCGCGGTGCAGTAATTGGCAGCCGGGTGCAGGTACACCCCGGCAGCAATATTTATGAAGGGGCCGTAATCGGTAACGATTGTATAATCAGAGAAAGGTGCTCGATTAACCCGGACGTAAAACTCTGGCCGCACAAGATTGTGGAAACGGGATCGGTGGTGCGAGAAAGCCTGGTGTGGAGTACCCGGGCTACGCGCCGCCTATTTGGTACTGACGGGATGTCGGGAATAGCCAACCTGGAGATTACTCCGGAACTAGCAGCCAGAGCAGCAGCCGCATTCGCATCCGCTCTTGGCACGGGCTGCCGGGTGCTGGTTAGCAGCGACACCGCTAACATGTCCCAAATGCTTAAAAACGCGCTGGTTTGTGGTTTGCAATCAGCGGGAGCAAACGCTTTTACCTCTGCGGAAGGGACTACACCACTGCACCGTTTTGCGGTACGTGAAATAAACTGCGACGGCGGAATGCATGTACGCACCTCGCCCCGGCGCCCTAATGCAGTGAATATAATATTTACCGGTGCCAGGGGCGGGAATATCCCCCGCAGCCTGGAACGTAAAGTCGAAAACCTGCTAGCCCGGGAAGACTTTAGCCGCTCGGATAGTACGCAAATTATTGAACCGCGGTTTGTACCCGCTATGCCGGAAACGTATTTGGGCTGGTTGTTAAATAACATTAACACCGGCCTGGTCAAAAAGGCTGGCCTAAGGATTGCCGCGGCATACGACCCTCTAAATGCCGGGCTCTTGCTGGAACCTTTATGCAACGAGCTTAATATTACCTTGGAACCCTTGCAAAGCGCAGGGGCAGTCCATTTACCGGCCAACTGGAGTGAACACCGCATCCTTGCCGAGCACGCGGCTGACCAGATTACAAGCCGGGGATTGGATTTTGGAGTAATTATGGATCCCGGTGCCGACCATTTTGTACTCATTGACAATCTGGGCCGAACGGTACAGGAAGATATGCTATTGGCTCTAATCGCTTTAATGATCCTGCGCAGCCGCGGGGAGGCGGTGGTGGTACCGGTTACCGCAACCCGGGCAGTGGAAAACATAGCCGCCCGCTACGGGGCCAGGGTTATTCGAACTAAAACCGCACTGCAAGATTTCTACGAGAAGATGCTGGATCTGGAACACACCACCGGCAACGCCCCGCCGGTTGGTGTATCCCAATCCCTGCTGCACTTTGATGCCTTGGCGGCAGTAAGCAAAATAGCTGAATACCTGGTAACGGAGAAAATGAACATGTCAACTCTCATTGACGAAATACCTGCTTATTTTATGACCAATAAAGAGACATCAGTACCATGGGAAGCCAAAGGGACTGTAATTAGAAGCATTGCCGAAGATACAGACGGCCATGAGATGGAACTGCTGGAAGGGGTCAAGGTATACCACCCCGAAGGGTGGGCCCTGGTGCTGCCGGATCCGGATGAACCGATATGCCGGGTTTTCAGTGAAGGAAGTACCATGGAGGTCGCCGAATCTCTAGCTGACTTTTATATTGATAAAATTATCAGCATCGCCGGCACCGGCAAGAAGGCGCAATAAAAAAGTGAGGGCTGTCTTTAAACAGCCCTCACTTTTAGTAGTCAGGAGTCAGTAGTCAGTAGTCAGTAGTCAGAATAAGAACAAAGTACTCTTAAATTCTGAGTACTTTGTTCTTATTCTGACTACTGACTACTGATTTTATAGCCACAGGTATAAGAAGCTGCCTACGACAACCACCGTCAGCGATAGGCCCGCCACAAGCCTGGGCACTGACAGACCGGATGCTTCTTTTAACGATGCCGCCATCGATGCCAAAAATGCAGCCAGTGGAAACGCAATAGCAATTAAGATAAAATAACTGGTTAGGCCGGCATTATATGCGGATAAAAACGGCATGGCCAACCACAATAGCGGAACGGCAAGGCCGGTGGCCACGTAATAATAAATTAGGCCCGTATTACCTCCCACGCCGCGGCAGAAGGTCCAGATAAAAAGTGAAGCGCCAGCGTGGACAATTAATGCAACTAGGGCACCGGATAGCACTATTAAGCCAGCGGTAAGATTTTTACTGAATGAGTCCGTAAAAACGCTAAGTTGCTGTTGGTTGTACAGCAGTGAGAAACTCCCGTAAAGTAAACCAACAATGAAGACATTAATAAATGAAAACAAAAAAGGACGCGCCGGTAACCCACCCGGTGAAAAAACAGAAAAATCAAAACGGAACAAACGGCCTAGATATCTCAAATAGCTCAAATAATCCCCTCCCGGTTTTGCCTGGCATTAATATCTAACCTGCGTTCAGCGAGCAGTATTGCTTACATTATAAACCAGTTAGCTTCATTTTAGCAAATTCAAAGTTTAACAATAGAGAGAAAAAGGCCCGAGGGGGTAACCCTCAGGCCTTTTCAGTTTTAGCTTAAGCCCAGGGAACCATGCCCCAGAAAAAGACTGCTACACAGCCGACCACAGCAATAAGCGGCCAAACCACGCTGGCGTAGCGCTTCTCATCATAGTCATCGCCCCAACCGTGAATACGGTCAATCATGCGCTTATCCTCTTCGGTGGGAGCATAAGCTGACAGAGCGGGTATCCGGTTGAAGATTAGCGATAATATAATGAACATGCCGAAGGATAGGGGCACGGTAATTAAACCGCTAGCCATACCCAATGCAGCTGTAACGCCGTTACCCACAACAATATTGGGTAACACGTGTGGTGAGATGATAATGTAAGTGATACCGCAGAACAGTGACGATATAAACATCGCCAACCGGTTTGCCTCTTTCCACCATACACCCAGCAAGATAGCCGGGGTAACTGCGCTGGCCAGTAGTCCGAAAGCCCACAGAATACTGGTTACCAGGAACTTGGGTGGATTGAAAGCCAGTAAGATGGCGATAAGACCGCCCAGTCCCAAGGCCACGTAACCAATGCGCAGTTTGGTCTTGGTCTCCATGTTGGGCGCAAAAACACTGAGTAAATCGTGACCCACCAGAGCAGCAACGGCCATCAGGTTGCCTGCCACCGTGGAAAGCCCGGCGGCCAACGCACCGCCCACCACAAACGCCGTTACCCATTCCGGATTGTAGATAACGTTCAGGATAAATATAATTTGGTCCGGCTTGGTAATGACGGTACCGGTTGTCGCAGTATAGAAGTTACCGGCAAAACCGACAATATAACCGCCGCTGAATAAGAAACCAAGGAACAGGTTAAACCAAACAACTGCCCAGCGGGCTGACTTAACACTGGTCGCTGTAAATACACGCATAGCCAGGTGCGGCAATGCAATGGGGCCCAGGGTAAAAGCAGGAATTAAAGCAAAATACCAGCGATAATCATAGTGGGTGTCAAAGAAATCGGGCACCGCAGCTAACATAGCCGGCACCATATCACCATAAGCCAGTGGCGGGAACCACCAACCGGATGAACCCATTACTTTCATGATCGCGCCCATAGGCACCACCAGCGCGATGGTCATAACAATCATCTGGAATGCTGCGTTGTAGGAAGCGCCAAGCATGCCGCCCAGGGTGATAAAGCCAACCGTAGCCACGCCGGCGATAATCAGCGCAGTGATATACGGAATGCCAAACAAAATTTCAAACGCTTGTCCCAGACCGATCATCTGTCCCAAGGCGTACATAACCATGGTTAAGATCATCCAGCCTGCGATAACCACTGTGCAACTGTTACCATAGCGCATTTTAATAAAAGAAGCCGGCGTATAAACTTCCATTCTCCTTAAAGTTGTACCATAAAGTAATGTAATCAGGGGAATGGAAATAGCCCACTGGATCCATAGGAACACAAAGGGCGCCTTTAATGCCAGAATTAATCCACTTAATCCCATGAAGGTTGCCAGGCTGGCCCAGGTGGCAGACATGGCCAAACCGTTGGTCACCGGACCAATGGTAAAACCGGCCGCATACAGATCACCGGTGGTTGTCGTCTTGCGGGAAGAACTCCAGCCAATATAGTAGAAAATTGCGAAAAGAGCGATAACAACACCCATAGCAAGTGGTAAATTAGTTATATAAAAACTTTGTTCACCCATCAATTAATCCCCCTTCGAAGCCGACATGGTCTGAGATGGAACTTGTTTAGCGCTTCTACTGCCTTTAACCATTGCTTCCATGTCGTCGTCAAACTTGTTCATAACTAATGTAAACAATATGGAGGCAGCAGTAAGACCAAACCAACCAAGCAGCAAAGGGACAATATAATGCACGGGGAATCCCCACATCCAACTACCCTGCAAACCGGGGAAAAGAACAAAAATAGATGCGGCATGGCCCAATACAAGAAATAATAGCGTAAAACCAACAGTTAAAAGGATTTCCTTTTGATACATTCCTTTGTTCACACAATGCACCCCTTTAGTTAAAGTAAACTCTATTGGCCGTCAAGTGGCGTCACAGACCACTGACCTCTAAACGTTTTGCCAACAACCACCTCCCCGGTAATTTGCTCCCGTTGTGAAAAAACCGCGTTTTTTTACTTGGCATGCTTTTTCCTTTTGGCAGCAACAACTATGCCATGATATTTAATTGCAACAATTGTGCCTAAATTCTACAATTTTCAATCAATTTTCAATCTTTAAACAATAACTCAGGCAATATATAATACAAATAGCAACAAAAAAAACCGCCACCCAGTGCTCAAATGCTTTTTTAAGATTAGTCCACTGTATAGGGCGTGTACAATAAATGCCTGCTATTAAACAAAATCCCTAATACCAGTACGCTTGAGACGACAGTGCCCATTGCCACATACACTGTAAACACTTGTAACATGCTCTGAAAACTGCATCCGATAACATTCCAACCCGCTTTATAGTATCGTAAAGCCAAATACCAGCTATGAGTATCATAAAAAGAGTTCTGCTCAATGAGTTCGAAGCATCATTTAAACTGGCATGTATATAGCAAGATAATTAACCTGAATAATTGACTGGTTCATATTTTAGAGTTAGAATTTTGCATATGTTTTTAATATTAAAACTTGTGCAGCTATATTGGGTTACTATTTTTCCCCGGGAAGGAGATGGTAAGCATGTTTTTTACGATTCCACGCCTACCGGGCCCGGAACCTGCGCCCGGGTGCCCCGGGCTCAACGAACAGACGCTGGCCGCTTTGCGACAAATGACTAAAAAATACACTGGTAGAGCTTACCTGCATGTACCATTTAATAAGGTACGTTTTGTAATTATTGATATCGAAACTACCGGTTTTGAGGCCGATAACGGTGACGAGGTCATCTCTTTGGCTGCGGTAGTGGTGCAGGGTGACACAATTTGCCTGCAAAGCTCTCTGAACCATCTGGTTAACCCGTTTCGCCCCATACCAGACAGTATTAGCGAATTAACCGGGATACACGATGGTATGGTTAAAGGAAGGCCTTCGGTATACCAGGCGATTAAAGAATTCCTCAACCTTCTGGGTGACGGCGTGATAGCAGGGCACGCCCTGGGTTTTGATATTGGTTTTTTAAACTATAAACTTTCCCAATACAAGGCCGGTAAAATAAATTCTATTATCTTTGACACTAAAGCAGTGGCCCGTTACCTATATCCGGTTTTATCTGATTACTCTTTGGACAATTTGCTTAATCAATATAAGATTAGGCCTGTTGGACGTCATTCTGCACTGGGGGACTGTCTTTTAACTGCTGAAGTTTTTCTTCTTCAACTAGTTGAATTACAAAGAAGACGAATAAATAACCTGAACCAGTTATACGAGCAGTTTGAACAACAAACAAAGGGAAGTTGTTTTTTCTAACTCTTTTTGTGCATGTATTTACTCAATAAAAACAGGAGGTTCGCAGACGAAACCACTGAAAAAGTAGGTTTCCCCACAAACCCCCTAATGGATAATTAAAAACAGTTTTTAAAAAGATTACCCCGTTGCTGAGTAGGCCTCAGGGTTTTTATCTTTAAAATGATTGATATTAATATCCGGGAAAATATTATTTCGATATTCCAAATCCCCTACAAAAGACTCATCGATACTATTAGTCTTAATTTGCTCATACAACCGTAAAAAGTTCTGCATATGCTGTTTGGTTCTTCTGATAGCATAATCTACCATGGTGCCGGTGTGCATAATGAAAGCCCAATCGCTGCTTTGGGCCAAAAGCAGTTCCCGGGCCGCTTGTTTCACAGCCCGTTCTTTTAGCCCGTCTGCGTAGGCGTGTTCGCCGGCCAACTCAACCATGCGCGTGGCGGCAATGTGCAGATGCCGATATACCCAGTCGTTTTCCCGGCACAACCACACCTCGTTGTAACCTTTATTGCCCCACGTGGAAGGGCAGGGCCGGACGACCTGGTTGCAGGGGTATTTTTTCAAATAGTCCCCCGGCGTAATTGTGTCAATGCCGGGAAAGTCGTAATGAGCTTTGCGCAGTACATTTTGCAACCAGTAGGGGCCCTCGAACCACCAGTGTCCAAACAGTTCAGCATCATACGGGGCCACAATGATCGGTTCCCTGTCCATCAGTGAGTTCAGGTGTTGAAACTGGTGTTCCCGGTTAAAGAGAAAATTACCGGCATGGTCTTGGGCTTTAGAACGCGCATAATCAACATGGTAAGGCTCTTTATCATAACTCTTGCCCGTGATGCGGCAATATTTAATACCTGTGTTTAATCTTAGGCCGTCTGGATGGATGTAAGGGCTAATGTAATCATAGTCAAGTTCGTGTCCTATATCCCTGTAATACTCCCGGTAATCGAAGTCTCCCGGATAACCCTCGTTGGAACTCCATACTTGTCTGGAAGATTCCAAATCCCGGCCGAAGACGGCAACACCGGTGGGGCAGAAAACCGGCGCAAATACACCGTACTTGGGCCGATGGGAAGCAAAAAGCACCCCGTGGGTATCGGTAAAAAAGTATTTGATATCAAACTCTTTTAATATTTCGTCTGTTCCATGAGTGTAAGCACATTCGGGAAGCCAAATGCCCACAGGCGGCCTGCCGAAATGCTTGGTGTAAAGCTCGACGGCAACCCCTATTTGGGCGCGTACCGCGCCCGGTTGAGTCATCAACAGTGGCAGGAATCCATGCG
This sequence comes from Peptococcaceae bacterium BRH_c8a, assembly GCA_000961575.1. GTDB lineage: Bacteria > Bacillota > Desulfotomaculia > Desulfotomaculales > Desulfallaceae > BRH-c8a. Next base: position 23,945 of record LADP01000003.1, on the reverse strand, counting down.
TAGCCGCACAGGTAATTACCTCCAACCGCCCAAGGTCTTGCAGTCTCCTAAGAGCATTAATCAGGTTGCAACCGTATTTTTGGGCGAATATATATCTGGCGTGATGGAACCTATCCCGGTACATCACTGCCACAGGATGTAAAACCGTATTGGTAGTACGCTGTACTTCTTTTTCGGCCAATTCAATAAGTTTATCTAAATGTCGAAGGTATCTTTCCTGAAGCAACCCGTCGGTCAACATTGTAATCAGGGTGGGGGAGACAGAAAAAGTCAACCGAAAAGGAACGCCTTCTTCTACCAGTTCGTCAAAAGCGTTAATCAGCGGGATATACGATTCAGTGACGGCTTCATAAAACCATCGTTCTTCCAAAAAATGCTCGTCTTCGGGATGCCTGACAAATGGCAAATGGGCATGAAGCACAAAACATAGGTTTCCTTTATTCAAATTCCGGTTCTTCCTTTCTGCAACAGTTTTTATATAAATCTTTATACCAGCTTATGATACGTTTCCATTATGGCCGGGTTTTGCGAACTCGGGTGAGCTAATCCCCAGCGGCACCAGACCCATACGTTGGGAAACATCTTCCAACATCATTGGCGAACTGCCCGGATGCAGTCGAGTAATAGTACGATAAATGCCCTCAATCCACATCCACTCTTCATCAACCAGATTGGAAACTTCCATACTGGGGGTATGCACAAGGTTGGAACGCAAAATGGTAACAAATCTGCCGTCCGGAAAAACCCTACCTACGTCAACACATAAAGTACTGTTGGGACGTGATACATCCAAATGCCAGTTATCAACGTAATCACTGATGGCGAAATCAATATAGTTATTGGCATTGTTGCCGTTAAATTCAACGCCAGTCACATCATAAACCCTTAAAACTGGTCTGGACGAACTCCAAGCCGATTCCCCGTACTGCTGGCTAAATTCATCCTGTTTGGCTGCCGTAATCTCCCAGTAGGCAAACAGCCAGTTTGGATCGCGCACCATTAATACCATTCTGTCGGCCCCGTAATGCCAGGGGATCTCCGGGTGCTGTGGTTTTGTTTTAGGATACGGTGTCGGTGCAACCAAAAAATCGCCGGCAATCTCATCGGCAAATTCTTCCATGGGGGACGCTATAGATGAGCCAAATTTTTTTCTTAAGGCTCTCTGGTTGATGCCGGCCCGCCACACAATAACGGCCAGGAGCAGCAAAAATGCTGCCAACCCTAAAACCCAGGCCATAATGTTCATGCATTACCCTCCTTGTGTTTTATGAAATTGAAATACAACATTCTTACAAACAAAAAAACAGCGGGATAAATGCCGTAAAGGCTATCCGCAGCGTAGTTTTCATTTAGCGGAGTTTTTTTTATTATTGCCAGTACCCTTTTTGATTATAAATATAAAACGGTGATTAGCTCTCGTAAAACTATCAGAATCTGTGATATTTTTCTTAACCCAACGGGATAAAATCCTAAATTATAACCCACTTGCATTCCGGGCAGGTATATAATTATTTTTAATAGAATTAAAATCTAAAAAACAGGAGTGTTTTTATGTATTGCTTACCTGCGGATGAGCACATTCGCCAGTTGTTGCAACAAGTGAAAACTATTGCCGTGGTTGGTCTTTCTGATAAAACCCACCGCGACAGCTACCGCGTCGCCAAATACATGCAAGAGCATGGTTATCGCATTATTCCCGTAAATCCGCGTCTTAAAACCATACTTGGAGAAGAAAGCTATCCTGACCTGTTGTCTATCCCGGAACCAGTGGATATAATTAACGTTTTCCGGCGCAGCGAACTGGTGCCCCCGGTTGTGAGCGACGCATTGCACCTCAACCCAAAGGCCATTTGGCTGCAACTGGGTATAATGAATGAAGAAGCCGCTGACATAGCCGACAAGGCCGGGATTTCCATCATTATGGACAAGTGTATAAAGGTTGAACATGCCCGGTTGCTTGGCAACTGTGGGATACTACCTTTATAATAAAGATAAAGAAAGCTATTTTATCTCACCATAAGAATGCCAATCAGAAGAACGTAAACTTAATCAGGGTTTTTAGGAGCACTAGCAATTGAGGCAATGGCAAATATGATACCCAAAAACAATCAAAAAACAATACTCAAACTGCTGGCCGGACATATCCCTACTGCGAACCCCACCCTACATTACAGCAACCCCTTTGAACTGCTGGTGGCGGTAATGCTATCAGCTCAGTGTACCGACCGGCGGGTGAACATAATCACCGCGAGGCTGTTTACCCAGTACCGCACCCCCCGGGATTTCGCCGCTCTGGAGCAAAAGAATCTGGCCGAGGAAATTAGGGACTGCGGCCTTTACCGTAACAAAAGCCGGCACATCATCGAAACATCACGGATACTGTTGGATAAATTCGGCGGACTGGTTCCGCATAACTTAGAAGATTTGGAATCACTACCAGGTGTGGGACGTAAAACAGCCAACGTTGTGCTCAGCGTAGCTTTCGGCATCCCCGCATTTCCCGTTGATACACACATTTTCCGGGTAACCCGCCGGTTGGGCCTATCAAACGGCAAAAACCCTTTGCTGGTGGAACAAGATTTAACCCGGCTTATACCTCCCAGCGAACTGGGGATTTGGCATCACAGGTTAATCCACTTCGGCAGGTCGACCTGCACCGCCCGTAAACCGGACTGCGACAACTGCGTAGTACGTTTATACTGCCCCAGTCGCATTTCCTTATGAATCGTAGGGGTTCCAAAAAAGTCATCCCAACAGGTAACGTTTATTAGTATTTAAGGATAGATACAGGGGGTTGTTGATTATGCATCTTGTACTGGTGGAACCGGAAATCCCGGCTAACACCGGTAACGTAGCTCGCACATGCGCTGTCACCGGAGCCCATCTTCATTTAGTGAAACCACTAGGTTTTTCTGTAGACGATAAACAGCTTAAAAGAGCTGGTTTGGATTACTGGCACCTGCTTAGCATCCATTACCATGATAATTTTTACGATGTGCTTAATACTTACCCTGACCACCAGTTTTACTTTGCCACCACCAAAGGCAGCCGTTTTTTCACGGAGGTTAATTACGGGTCTGATGATTTCCTTGTTTTTGGGCGAGAAACTGCCGGGCTCCCGGAAGAAATAATTAATAACTTTAGCGCTAACTGCATTCGTATCCCCATGTTAAACGAGGCCCGTTCCTTGAACCTTTCGAACTCGGTGGCTATTGTGCTTTACGAAGCACTAAGGCAAAACAGCTTTGCCGGGATGAAATGAAATTAAAGTGGGTGTTCGAACATCCTCTTAAAAAAAACGCATAAAATAGCATGCCACAATAGGAGGATTAATATGCCTAATACTATACCGGAATTACGCCTAGCCATGGAAAACCAAGGCTACATTAGCGAAGATGAAGTGGCGGTAACCATTTTCCTGGCGCTGGCCCTGGAAAAACCATTATTGATTGAAGGGGCACCGGGGGTGGGTAAAACAGAAGTTGCCAAAGTTTTGGCCGGTATTTTTAACACCGAATTAATTCGTCTTCAGTGTTACGAAGGTTTGGATGAAAACAAAGCGCTGTATGAGTGGAACTACCAGCGGCAATTAATTAAGATCCAAATCTCCCGGAACAGTGACCCGGGCGAACAACTGGAACGGAACCTGTTCAGTGAAGATTACCTGCTGGAGCGCCCGTTACTCCGAGCCATCAGAGCCGAATCTAAAGTTGTACTTTTAATCGATGAGGTAGACAAGGTTGAATCTGAATTTGAAGCGTTTTTGTTTGAACTGCTTTCCGACTTTCAGATTTCCATACCTGAACTTGGTACTATTGGTGCCAGGCACATTCCAATGGTGGTGCTTACCAGTAACGGGGAGAGGGAACTTTCCGACGGCTTGAAGAGGCGGTGCGTTTACCTATACATAGATTTTCCTTCAATAGAAAAAGAGTCTCGTATTTTGCAAGTTAAAGTTCCCGAGGCCGGCGAAAAAATTATTGCCCAGATTGCCAACGCTGCCAGCTATATTCGTACCAACTTGAACCTGCGCAAAAAACCATCGATTGCTGAAACCATAGATTGGACCAGAGCACTTATTACGCTGGGGGAAGATTCTCTGACCGCCGGTAATATAGGCAAGACCCTGAACCTGCTATTGAAAAACAGAGACGACCAGGAACTGCTAAAGAACGAACTGGGACTGGAAAACTTGGTTCGGGCGGCAGCAGGTAAAAATTTAGTGTAATATAATATTACGCACTAGCATTAGTTCTTATCTGAAAAAAATCTAATTAAATAATTTTAGGCAAGATTTGAATAAAATAATTTTACGTATTATGTAATGAAACGTAAAACAAAGCATAAAAAAGGAACCTAAAAAAGTGCTTATGTAATATTAAATATTGTTTGTGTCATAATGCCCATAGTTATAAATGGTAACAAATAAGACTTTTAAAGATAAAAAACCCAATAAATGTAGTGGCAAGTGAAATAAAAAACTTAATTTTTTTGATTGTGTAAGCAGGAGTAACACTTTTTGTGCCGAATATTTTAAATTGTCATAAAGTTCTGCGATAATAAGGGAGAGTGTTGGATATGGCAGTTAAAAATAGCGCGGCGCGCAAACATTTTGCCTTAATTGACGATAATTTTATTTACAATAGCATGGCCAACTTGGTAATAGCCATAGACAACCGCGCTTGTATAACAATCTTTAACCATACTTGTGAAAGAATCTTTGGCATTTTAGCCAGCGATGCCATCGGCAAGCCGATTAAGGAAGTCGTACCTTACACCGGCTTAATTAAAGTGCTTAAAACGGGTAAAGCCCATATTGGGCGCAAGGTTGTGTTTGGCAACGACCTTTACATAGCCAACCGCACGCCCATTATAAAGAATAATCAGGTTGTCGGGGCCATTGGCGTAGCTCAGGAGGCCATCGAACTACATAAACAGGCCACCGAACTGGATGAAACTAACAGGCAAAAGCAGGCCTTGACATCGATTTTCAAACATACCCGTGAAGGTTATTTATCGATTAACAAAGAGGGTTATATTAATTTAATTAACCCGGCGATGGTGGAATTATTAAGCGTATCCTCCGATAACATCCTGGGCCGCCATATAACCGAGGTAATACCGGAGACCCAACTGCACCTGTTACAAATTGACGGCACTTCGCAACATAACGAATTGGTGCAACTGGGTAACCAAAATATCCTCATTAGCCGTTTCCCGGTGTCTAATAACGGCCAGGTTGATGGCGCTGTTTGCAGAGTTATTTGTCAGGATCTCGACAAACTGGCGGCAATAGCCCAGCGTAAAAACCATGCCAAGCAGGAAAGTCGTGCGGATGGAGCGCATTACAGGCTGGATGACATTATCGGCGCCGGCAAAACTATCAGCCAACTTAAGGATATGACCCGGCGGGTGGCTAGAGGGCCATCCACGGTGATGATAACCGGAGAGAGCGGAACCGGTAAGGAGTTGTTTGCTCACGCTCTGCATGCCCATTCTTCCCGCTGTGACGGGCCTTTTATCAAGGTCAACTGCGCCGCAGTGCCCGAAAACCTTCTTGAATCGGAGCTGTTCGGTTACCGGGAAGGCGCCTTTACGGGCGCCCGGAAAGGTGGCCAGACAGGCAAGTTTGAACTGGCCCACAAAGGTACCATTCTGCTTGATGAAATAGGTGACATGCCTATGTCAATGCAGGCTAAGCTGCTTAGGGTACTGCAGGAAAAAGAAATTGAAAAGTTGGGGGATCGGGCTCCCAAAAAGATTGACGTACGGGTACTGGCTGCCACCAACCGCAATCTTACCGAAATGATTAGTGAAGGTAAATTCCGCCAAGATTTGTACTTTCGTCTGAACGTGATTAACATCAGCATTCCACCTCTGCGGGATAGGAGAGAAGACATCCCTGAACTGGCCAATTATTTTATCACGCATTTCAACCGGGAGTTCAACCTGAACATTAAGCGTCTCGACGCTGAAGTGGCCGGCTTGTTTGAAGCATATAACTGGCCGGGCAACGTCCGGGAATTGGAAAATATAATTGAGCGGGCCTTCAACCTGGTGGAAAGCGATAAAATTGAGCTAAATAATTTACCTCAATACCTGATTAAACAAAAGGAAACAGTTAGGCCGATGAATAACGATAAGACGCTGCCGGTGCTTTTGGAAAGTGTTGAAAAGGAAGCACTCATCGAAGCACTGGAGAAAACCGGCGGCAACAAGCTTCGCGCCGCCAAGGCTTTGGGCATTTCTCGCGCCTGGTTATACAAGAAAATAAAGCAATACCAAATTGGGTTGTAATTAGGCACTAATAATTAAAAGTACTAATTGAATAAAACCTGAAATTAGGATAAAATTCCCCTTGAGAAGGGGGATTTTTATTTGACTATTGAAACCAGGGAAACAACCTTCGAACTACCCGGCCACAAGGTTAGCCTGCTCCTGGTGAGGGATATAGAGAAGCTAATCACCGACCCGGGTGATGAAGATAAAGTGCCTTACTGGGCCGATATATGGCCCGCTGCCCATGGAGCAGCACACTGGATTTGGGAACACTTACGGTTCGATGGCGACGAGCTCATCGAATTGGGTGCCGGCCTTGGCTTGCCTGGCATAGTGTGCGGGCTGAAAGGAGCCCGGGTGACCTTTTCGGACTTTAACCCTTTAGCCCTTGAAATGGCCGCTGCAAACGCCAAACGCAACGACCTGGCCGTTTTTTCTACTCTGCAGGCCGATTGGCGCACTTATCAGCCAGAAAAGAAATATAACTGGGTGTTAGGTTCGGACATATTTTATAATCCCCAATTAAACATACACTTATTGCGGTTACTGCCAAAACTTATTACCCCCGGTGGTTGCATTCTGGCCGCCCACCCGGGCCGGCCCGCCACCGGTGAATTTCTACAGGCACTGAGGACAACCCTGGACGTGGTAGAAGAGCGGGAGGCCGTAGTACCGGTAATCATTGACGACCCGTATTTTCCCTATTACGAAATTAAGATCCATCTTATGAAGACCAACTAAACTCTTTACCTTGAGGCACTCATTCGCCTACGGGCGCCGAAGAACTCGCGCCCTGCGGGCACTCAGAGGAACTAAATAAGCGTGGAGGTCCGGTTATGTCAGCCGACAACAATTTAAACAACCGTAACAACCGATTTATCCACCTGCACGTACATACCGAGTACAGCCTTTTAGACGGTGCCTCCCGTATAAAGAAGGTAGTGGAAACCGCCGCCGGCATGGGTATGCAGTCCCTGGCCATTACCGACCACGGAGTTATGTACGGTGTGGTCGATTTTTACAAAGCTTGTTTGAAGCAAAACATCAAGCCCATCCTAGGCTGCGAAGTTTACGTAGCACCACGAACCAGGCACGACCGCACCCCCAAGGTGGATGACAATCTGTACCACCTGGTACTGCTGGCGGAAAACGAAACAGGTTATCGCAACCTGCTGCGCCTGGTTTCATTGGGCTTTACCGAAGGCTTCTATTACAAACCACGGGTGGACAAGGAACTGCTGGCCGCACACAGTGAGGGATTAATTGCGTTAAGTGGCTGCATTGCCGGGGAAGTGGCCACCCACATAATTAATAGCAACATGGAGCAGGCCGCTAAAAGCGCCAATGAATATGTGAATATTTTCGGAAAGCACAACTTTTACTTGGAACTTCAGGATCACGGCCTGGACGGGCAGAAAACTGCCAACCGTGGCCTGCTGGAACTGCACCGTAAAATGGGCATCCCCCTGGTGGCCACCAACGACGTACACTACGTGCTGAAAAGCCATTCCGAAATGCAGGATGTACTGCTTTGCATCCAAACCGGTAAAACAGTGGACGACCCAAACCGGATGCGTTTTGATTCCAAGGAATTTTACCTTAAGGATCAACGGGAAATGGCCTTGCTGTTCGGTGAATACGGGGATGCGCTGGAGAATACCGCCCTGATAGCCCAGCGGTGCAACGTGGAGTTGCAGTTTGGCACACTGCACCTGCCTGAATACCATGTACCCCAAGAGCACACCCCCGATTCCTACCTACTAGAGCTTTGCCTTGAGGGTATTAAATGGCGCTACGGTGAAATGAACGACACCATTGACCAAAGGCTTACATTTGAGCTTAAAGTAATCAAACAAATGGGTTACACAACCTATTTCCTGATTGTTTGGGACTTTATAGATTTTGCCAGAAAAAATGATATCCCGGTGGGTCCCGGCCGTGGCTCGGCGGCAGGCAGCATTGTGGCCTACGCGCTGGGGATTACCAATATCGACCCGCTGCGGTACGATCTGCTTTTCGAACGATTCCTCAACCCCGAACGGGTGTCCATGCCGGATATAGATATAGATTTTTGTTACGAAAAACGCGGCCGGGTTATTGACTACGTGGCCGAAAAGTATGGTTCAGACCGGGTGGCCCAAATTGCTACCTTTGGCACGATGGCGGCCCGGGCGGCCATTAAGGACGTGGGCCGGGCGCTGGGTATACCTTACGGCGACGTTGACCGTATCGCCAAGCTGATACCTACTGAACTGCACATTACCATTGAAAAAGCGCTCAACGATACCCCCGAGCTGAGTGCCCTGTACCGGGAAGACGACCAGGTACGCAAACTAATCGACACCGCATCCTTGCTGGAAGGGATGCCTCGGCACGCGTCCACCCATGCCGCCGGCGTGGTAATCACCCGTGAGCCGCTGACCCACTACCTGCCTCTGTGCAAGGCTGCGGACGGCCCGCTAACCACCCAGTTCGCTAAGGATCCGGTGGAAGAGTTGGGTCTATTAAAAATGGACTTCCTGGGCTTGCGCACATTAACTGTAATCACTGACGCGCTACAAATGATTAAGCAAAACCGCGGCGTGCAAATTGATATTGATGAGATTCCACTAGACGATCATAACGCATTCGAACTTTTAATCCGCGGTGAAGGGGTAGGCGTATTCCAGCTTGAAAGCAGCGGCATGCGGGCTATCCTTAGGGATTTAAAACCCGAAGTATTCGAGGATATCATTGCCCTGGTGGCCCTGTACCGACCGGGACCGCTGGGCAGCGGTATGGTGGAAGACTTTATCAAAAGCAAACACGGTGAAAAAAAGGCAGCTTACCTGCACCCCAAGCTGGAACCCATTCTCCGCGACACTTACGGGGTGATATTGTACCAAGAGCAGGTGATGCGCATTGCCAGCGACCTAGCCGGCTTTACCTTGGGTGAAGCCGACATGCTACGCCGGGCGATGGGCAAAAAGAAGCCGGAAATAATTGCCGATTTGCGGGCTCAGTTCGTAGAAGGTGCAGTTAAAAACGAAGTGGACGCTAACGTGGCCGGGCAAATATTTGACCTGATGGCCTATTTTGCCGGGTACGGGTTCAATAAAAGTCATAGCGCTGCTTATGCCATGGTCTCTTACCAGACCGCCTTCCTAAAAGCCAACTACCCGGTAGAATATATGGCGGCTCTACTGACATCGGTCAATGATAACTCAGATAAAGTAGCTTATTACATTGAGGAAAGCCGGCGGATGAATATAGACGTGCTGCCGCCGGATGTCAATATCAGCGGGATTAATTTTACTGTAGATGACGATAAAATTAGGTTCGGCCTGGCAGTGATTAAGAACGTAGGCCAGGGCGCGGTGCAATCCATCATCGAGATTAAAAAGCAGGGCGGTCCCTACCTATCCTTTGCTGATTTCTGTCAGCGGATGGAAACCAAGGTGATCAACCGGCGGGTGCTGGAGAACCTGATCAAGAGCGGCGCCCTGGATTCACTGGGCCATTTCCGATCCCAAATGATGACGGCAGTGGAGGCGGGCTTGGGCCTGGCTCAGGCTTCACATAAAGACCGGAAAAACGGCCAACTATCACTACTGGATTTCTGGGGTGAAGACGTCAAAAACACTGTCAACATTGACATGCCAAACATCAGAGAATTTCCGCCATCGGAAATGCTGGTTCTGGAAAAAGAAGCACTGGGCCTGTACGTTAGCGGTCACCCGCTTACCGAGTACCGGGAAGTTATCAATCGCAGTGCTTCGCATCGGATTGCCGGTCTCGGCGAACTGGATGAGCGATCCGAGGTGGTGGTGAGCGGCCTGTTGTCAGGTATTAAAAAAATTATTACCAAGCGGGGCGACAACATGGCTTTTGCCAGCTTGGAGGATTTAACCGGTGTAACCGAGTTGGTCATTTTCCCGCATACTTTCCGGGAGTGCGCCACCCTGCTAAAAGACGAGGGGGCAGTGCTGGTAAGCGGTGTCACCAACCAAAGCGCCGATGAAGTAAAAGTGATTGTTAATTCCATGAAACCGCTGATAAAGAAGCAGTATGGGGAATTATTTCTTAAGCTGGAGCAGGTTACTACCGGATTGGTGGCTAAAATCCAGCAGGTGTTGAGTTCCTTTCCTGGAGAGTGCCCAGTTTACCTTTATTTTCCCGACTCCAAAAAATTGGCCCGCACCGACCGACGGTTCTGGGTAAACCTGGACTCCGGCGTGGTTGAAGAGATGGCGGAGCTGTTGGGCCCTGACCAGGTGAAAGTAAAAGAGCAAGTTTTACAAGACCCGGAAAACAGCTCCGGCGGCATGGTATAACTTGTCAAACCGGTGGCCTTATGATATCATGATTCTGTAGCATCGTAAGAAGTAATGGTAATAACACGGGGTGAAAAAAATGAATACATCAAGTGAAATAGCTGGCCAATACGTAGTTATTAAAGCGTTGGAAAACGGGGTGACCATTATCGGCCTCACTCGGGGTCGGGACACCAAGTTCCACCATTCAGAGAAACTAGATAAAGGCGAAATAATGATTGCCCAATTTACCGAACACACCTCCGCTATCAAAATCCGCGGCCGGGCTGAGGTAATGACCAAGCACGGTAGCCTAAAAACCGACGTGTAAGCAAAATATCCAGAGTTTAACTCTGGATATACTTGTTTCACAGGTTTAATGCCCGTACCCAACCATACCTTCAATTTTAAAAATTTTTATCCAACAGCTAATAAATCCAAACCTCTAATGTGAAACCATAGTTTCCTAAAAGTCGCAAAAATGAAATTGCATATTTAATCTACTGGATCCAAAGAGTAATATTAATTATTTTAATATTAGGAAAGGTGGCCATGGAATTTGCTCAGAATTGCCGTTTTGACCAGTGGCGGCGACTCCCCGGGCATGAATGCTGCTATCCGTGCCGTAGTGCGTAAAGCTATTTACCATGGGCTGGAAGTGATTGGTATCCAGCGGGGGTTTAGCGGTTTTATAGAGGCTGACATGGGCCCTATGAATCTAGGCTCGGTAGCCGACATCATCCACCGCGGCGGCACCATTCTGCGCACCGCCCGTTCCGAGGAATTCATGACTAGCCAAGGACGAGCAAGAGCCTACGCCAACGTAGAAAGGTTCGGCATTCAGGGACTGGTGGTTATCGGTGGTGACGGCTCTTTTAAAGGCGCGGAAATATTCCACAACGAATTTAACGTGCCGGTGACGGGAGTGCCGGGAACCATTGATAATGATATTGCCGGAACCGATTATTCCATCGGATTTGACACTGCGGTAAATACCGTGGTTGAAGCGATCAATAAAATAAGAGATACCGCTACTTCCCACGAGCGCACTTTTATTGTAGAGGTAATGGGCCGGGAAAGCGGTTGTATTGCCATGACTTCCGGACTAGCCGGGGGGGCGGAATCAATTCTAATCCCGGAATTGGAATATAACCTCGATGAGGTATGTGATAAGCTTTACCGAGGCTATAAGCGAGGAAAATTGCATAGTATTATCATTGTAGCTGAAGGAGCAGCCAGCGGCATTGATGTCAGTCGGGCCATTAAAGAAAAAACAGGGTTAGATACCAAAGTAACCATCTTGGGCCATTTACAGCGCGGAGGGACACCTACCGCCTTCGACCGTATCCTGGCCAGCCGCATGGGAGCCAGAGCTGTAGACTTGCTGATGTCAGGTTACCGCCAGCATATGGTGGGCATGGTTGCGGGTGAAATAATAGCCTGCCCCCTGGAAACTGTTTTTACTGTCAAAAAACCTATCGACATGGATGTTTATAACCTGGCGGGTATATTATCAATTTAATATCTATTGGCCATATTAGTTGTTTATGAAAAATGGCTATTTTTCTCATCAAATGAGGAATATAGCCGATAGGATGTTTACCAATTAATGGGGGGAATAACATTGCGGCGCACCAAGATAGTATGCACCATCGGCCCCGCCAGCGAGCAAATGGAAGTGCTGGAAAAAATGATGCTGGCCGGGATGAACGTGGCCCGGCTAAATTTTTCTCACGGCAACCACGAAGATCATTTAAGGCGTGTGCAGGCCGTCCGTAGGGCGGCCATTAAAACCAGCAATAACATTGCTATTCTTTTGGATACCAAGGGACCGGAAATAAGGTTGGGTTTCCTGGAACGGGAATCGGTTGAATTATTGCCCGGCGCAGAAGTCCGGATCACCACTGATGACGTTAAAGGCAATGAAAAGGTGCTGCCGGTTACATATAAAGACCTTCCCAGGGACGTGCAACCAGGAGATCGGATTTTAATCTCAGATGGGCTGATCGCTCTCCTGGTTAAAGAAGTTGAAGCATGCGAGATCCTCTGTGTGGTGGAAAACGGCGGCAAACTGACCAGCCAAAAAGGAGTAAATGTACCCGGAGTCCGAATTAACCTGCCGTCACTGACCGAAAGAGATAAAGATGATATTTTGTTTGGCATTAATAATAATTTTGATTTCATTGCCGTTTCTTTTGTCCGTAAAGCCGGGGATGTACTGGCCATCAGGCGGATTATTGAAGAAAACAATGGCCATATGGATATAATTGCTAAGATAGAAAATCAGGAAGCCGTTGACAATCTGGACGAAATTATCAAGGTTTCCGACGGTATTATGGTTGCCCGGGGTGACCTGGGCGTGGAGATACCACCGGAAGAAGTACCTATAATACAGAAGGCCATCATTGAGCGGTGCAACCTGGCCGGCAAACCAGTGATTACAGCCACCCAAATGCTGGAGTCGATGGTGCAGAACCCGCGGCCCACCCGGGCTGAAGCCAGCGACGTGGCCAACGCTATTCTGGACGGGACAGACGCCGTCATGCTGTCCGGTGAAACGGCTGCCGGCAAATACCCGGTGGCGGCTATACAAACCATGGGCCGCATTGCGGCCCGGGCAGAAGCGGCTCTGGAGTATGACGAACTGCTCAGGAGTAAACGACGGGCTATTTCCCGCACCATCACCGATGCCATAAGCCACGCCACCGTTACCACCGCCCTGGATCTGGGGGCGGCAGCTATCATTACTTCCACTGAGTCGGGGTATACAGCTAAAATGGTTAGCAAGTACCGCCCCAAGGCCACTATTATAGCGGTAACACCCCATAAAAACGTATTGCGTAAAATGGTTCTGATCTGGGGAACCCAGCCGCTGCTGGTGGAACGCACGGAGGATACCGACAGTATGATCGCTGCGGCAGTGGATGTTTCTTTAAAGTCCCAATTAATTAAGGGCGGGGATTTAATTATCATTACAGCCGGGGTTCCCGTCGGCGTGCATGGCACCACCAACTTGATTAAGGTGCAGACCGTGGGTGACATCATGGCCAATGGTACCGGCATTGGCAACCGGGCTATGACTGGCAAGGCATGTGTGGCGGTTAATGCCCGCCAGGCAGTGGAAAGAATATCCAGGGGCGATATTTTAGTGACCAATGATACCGACCGGGACTTCATCCCGGCTATAGAAAAGGCCGGGGCCATTATTACCGAAGTAGGCGGCTTGACCTCCCATGCCGCTATCGTGGGTTTGGAGTTTGGCATCCCGGTAGTGGTGGGAGTGTCCGGGGCCACAAACATTATCCCCGATGGGGAAACCATTACCGTGGATGGGCAACGGGGCTTGGTCTACCGCGGTTCAGCCAGGGTACTGTAAAAACTCAGTATTCAGTAGACAGTAGTCAGTAGTCAGAATAAAAAACATAACGACATGGAATTGCTGGGAGGCTGGTGGAGTGAAAAGCATGAACCATGCAGACAAAACACCCCACAATAAAATTCTGGTTTGCCTTGGCGACAGCATCACATACGGTTTCCCCTACGGCCCACAATCGTCCTGGGTAAAAGTATTGGCCGGCAAAATTGCTGTCATGCCGCTAAACCGGGGCATGAACGGAAATACCACGTCAGACATGCTTCATCGGCTACCCGAGGAATTAAGGAACCCCGGCGTATCCCATGTGCATATTCTAGGCGGTACAAACGATGCCTGGATGGAAAGCAATCCGGAATATTCAAGACGTTGTATTGAGCAAATGGTGCAAATGTGTTTCAAAAAGAATATAACGCCAATACTGGGCATCACTACCCCGGTATGTACAGTAGCTGATGGCGGTAACAGCTTTTTTCCTTTCGGATTAGATGAAATTATCAACTGGCTAAACCGGCACCGGGTTTGGCTGCAGGAATACGCTGCCGCCCAATCCATCCCACTGATTGATTATTTTACACCGCTATGCCAGACGGGCACCCAGATTGGGGACCCGTTTTATTTCATTGACGAAGCACATCTGAGCAACGCGGGAAACAGTAAAATGGCCCAAGTAGCCATTAAGGCACTGGCCGATATGTTTTAATAATTGCCAAGTTTTGATTCTCCATTTCGCTTTGTTTCCTTTTAGCATGAACCGTACCCGGACTTCTTTAACAGCCTTCATTTAAAGATGCTTGTTTTTTAATTCCAGCAGGAAAACAAAACGACAAGGTCGAATAATCTATTTATTCAGAATCTTTACACTTGATGGAAGAGTAGAAAAATTAACAGCAGCATTTTCTCGTGACAACGTTGTCCGAGCAACAGAATATCAAGGGAGGTCACAATTGATGTCGAAAAGAAGTGTTAACTATGATGTATTGTCGCCGGTCAAATTTTTACCCCGCAGCGCTTTGACTTACAGTGATAAGGAAGCGGTTGTATACAATGATCAGCGATATAGTTACCGGGAGTTTTATAACCGGGTTAACCGCCTGGCCAATGCTTTGAAAAATGCGGGTATCGGTAAAGGTGATAAGGTTGCCTTTATCTGCCCCAACACGCCGCCAATGTTGGAAGCTCATTACGCGGTACCGATGATCGGTGCTACGCTGGTTAGTATTAACATCCGCTTGGTAGCAAAAGAAATTGCTTACATTATTAATCATTCCGACGCCAAGGCCCTTTTTGTAGATAACGAATTTGCCGGGCTAATCAAGCCAATTATTAATGAGTTAACCAATGTAACCAATATTGTTAACATATGCGATATCAGTGCCGAAAAACCTCTGGCAGGGCCGGATTACGAAGAATTCATCGCCGGCGGTTCCGAGGAGCCGGTGGAAATAGATGTGGACGATGAGTACCAGGTGGCCACTATTAACTACACCAGCGGCACTACCGGGCTGCCCAAGGGGGTTATGTATCACCACCGGGGGGCTTACCTTAATGCCCTTGGCGAAGCGCTGGAATGTGGTATGAATTCGCAATCCGTTTACCTGTGGACCCTGCCCATGTTCCACTGCAACGGGTGGTGCTTCACCTGGGGTGTAACAGCAGTAGGGGGTACCCATGTGTGCCTGCGCAAGGTGGTTCCGGAAGAAATCTACCGCTTGGTGGAAGAGGAAGGTATCTCCCACCTGTGTGCTGCCCCCACGGTATTAATAGCGATGTCCACTTTCCCCGGCGCCAAAGAAGTAAAGATGACCCGCCAGTTGAATGTAATAACGGCGGGGGCACCGCCGGCACCGGCGATAATTAAGAATATGGAAGTAATCGGGGCCAATGTAACCCAGGTTTACGGTTTAACCGAAGTTTACGGGCCGCACAGCATCTGCGAGTGGCAGCCCCAATGGGATAGCTTGTCGGCTGACGAAAGGGCTAAAATTAAGGCCCGCCAGGGAGTTCCCTATATTACGGCCCATTACATGGACGTTGTCGATCCCGCCAGCATGGCACCGGTGGCCTGGGACGGCGAAACCATGGGTGAAATAGTTATGCGCGGCAATAACGTGATGCTTGGTTATTACAAGCAACCTGAATCCAGCGATGAAGCTTTCCGGGGTGGTTGGTTCCACAGTGGCGACTTGGCGGTGGTTCACCCCAACGGCTATGTAGAAATTAAGGATCGCATGAAGGATATTATCATCAGCGGCGGCGAGAATATTTCCACCGTTGAGGTGGAGAACATTATTTACAACCACCCGGATGTAAACGAAGTGGCAGTCATATCCATACCGGATCCCAAATGGGGCGAGGTAGCCAAGGCTTTCATAGTACCCAAACCCGGCACCAACCCCACTGCCGAAGACATCATCAACTACTGCCGGGAAAACATGGCCCGCTTCAAGGTGCCCAAGGCTATTGAATTTGGTGAACTACCCAAAACGTCCACCGGCAAAATTATGAAATACAAACTACGTGATAAGGAATGGGCCGGGCGCGACCGCAAGGTAAATTAGTATTTAATCTGTCTCATGATAAATAAAGCGGACAAGTAAAATCTTGTCCGCTTTAGCTTTGGGCCTTTCGAGTTGGAGCGTTCAAGTCAAGAACCGTCCCCGACTTGAACGCATTACATGGGTGCCAACTTAATGTTGCCGGCGGCAGCCAGTTTATCATTCTTAATCGCCAGCGCACCGGTTACCGACTTGACTCCCAGGGCAAAATCCACCGCTGACTGCAAGTCCGACTCGTTATGTACCAGGTTGCCCGCTGCCGTGGCTACTGCGTCGGCCAACGCCGCTGACGGGGCCAGTACCACCATCGCATCGGCACAGCCCAGACTGAGGGAATGGCCTACAGTACCGGATGAGGTACAAATGCCCAGGGGTGTACGGTGCGGTTCAATTTCCAGGGCCAGGCGGTTGGTAAAAGTAGAAGGGCCGGCAAAGATACCGATCCGGCGCACCCGTTCAGTACGCATGAAGATGTCGCCGCCGTTTTCCACGATTACTTCCCGGGTACGCCGGGCCAGGTATTCACCGATATGCTGGGCAATAGCCCCGGCCACGGCTGCCATGGGCCCGGTACCAGCGGCCTGACCGGCCATCGCCATACTTAGGACGATGGCCGGCGCACCGGGTTGGGGCGTACGCGGTTCTAAAGCGCGCCTAAAATTTTCATCTTTTAAGATATACTGTTCCAACTGTGACCGTACTGCCATAACCGCCTGCCTGGCGCCGTCAAAAAGTTCCTGGTTCAACCTGGCACGTGGGATGCCGATATCCAGATCGGTTTCCTTAACTAGCAGCTGAAAAAAAACCAGGTCATCCTGCCGGTGCAACAGCCGGTAAGCACGATTTACATATTCGTTCAAAAACGAACCTCCATGGCCCGCATGGGACACGCTTTTAGACACAGGTGACAAACCACACAGCGGTCACTGTCAAAGCGCACTATCATGTCCGGCCGTTCGATGAACAGCGCCCCTGAAGGGCAGATAGCAGTGCAGGAACCGCAGCTTACGCATTTATCTTCGTTCTGAATGATTTCCTCGGTCAGGGACTGCACACCAACTCCGACGCTTCTTAGGTATTCAATACCCGCTTCGATGTTCTCACCGCTGATGTCCATCACCATAGTGCCTTCCATTTGGGGGTTTACATTGGCCTTCAGTATATTAATAACCAGATTATAGTCCTTTACCAGCTTGTAAATCATGGGCTGATCCGATATGTCGGCGCTAAATCGCAGCACTACCTTTTTAGGGGCCATTTTCCCACACTCCTTTTAATCAATCTTCGCACAGGTCTTCTTTATTAACCCTGCAACGCATTAGCGTTGATTCCTGCGTTGGCATCGGGCAACAGTTCTACCGGCTCACCCAGCAGGAACTCACCCTTTTGGATCCAGGTTTTTAAAAGTCCTGCAATTTCCCTGGCCCGCGGGTAACTGGACATCGGTGCCGTGGTCACTTCCCGGCCGTTAATTTTGATGGTGCCGCTCTTTAATTCAGCATAGCTCACGTGACCGAGATTACCGGACTCACGCTCGGGAAAAGCCTGGCTGTAGTCTATAATGGGAGCGAACAGTTCATCGTCACCAGCGGCAGCAAATCGGCAAACGTCCTCGTTCAGGATGGGGATAGGGATGCCCAGGCCAACAGATAGACTGGCACCGTAACCCAGCATGCTGGCACCGGCCAGCCAACGGGGACTCATTTTTTTCAGATCACCGATTACCGATAGGGTAGCCCCAGCCGGGCTTAAATCTTGCCCGCTTTCATCCTTCATAAAGGAAGGGAAGTGCTGGGTGCCGTTCCAGGCCACATAACCCACACTACCACCCAGGAATATGCGGGTTCCAATACCGATAGTCTTAAACCACGGATCCTTAAGCAGCGGGCTTAACTGTCCCGACGTTGAATAATGGGCGTTTTGCATGTTGCTTTTAAGTACCCCCATGTAGGTATGGATGGTTTTGGAGCTTGGGTTAACAGCGCAGCTATAATTCTGATAAGCGTTACGCGGGTTAAACAGGATTGCCTCGTTAATGTCGTCCAGGGTAATTTGGGCTTCAAATTCCCGGCGCGGGTAACAGTCGGTGCCATAACCGGTGGTTCGCAAATTTACTTTCTTGCCAGCCACCAAATCCTGAATTACGTGCCCGCCGCCGTACCGAAACTCGCCCGGATAGTCACTGTTCAGCGGGTCGTCTTCCCTAACTTCGGTGGCTCCGATGTAGGCGTCGACGGCAGCGATACCTGAATAAGCAGGTACTCCGTTCAACCATACTTTCTGCATCTTAATTCTGGGTTTGGAATGCCCCAGGTTTAAAAAAGCGCCGGAAGAGCACATGGGTCCAAATGTTCCGGTGGTCACCACGTCGACCTCCGACGTGGCATAGCTCACGCCTTTTTCTTTGACCAGGGTCACCAGTTCTTCAGCGGTAATTACCACCGCTTTACCCTGCTTGATGCGTTCATTAATTTCCCGGAATGTTCTTTCCGTTGCCATACAGCACCTCCATTGGTTTTGTGCTCCGCTCCGACAAATAAAACCCCTTCAGGGTACAGAAGAGGTTTTAGATACGTCACCTCTTATCTGCCAGAAGTTATTACTTCTGCAGGAATTAGCACCATACCTCCGCCATAGGCGGGGCGGTTGCCGGGCTTCACAGGGCCAGTCCCTCCACCACTCCGGATAAGAGCACTTTTTAATTAGTTGTGTACAATACACTTTTATAGTTTATCAATTGTCTGGTCTGTTTGTCAACAGCATAGCTGGTAACCACTTTTTGGGAAAGGGGACACACCTACAGAATGTCACTAATTTGTTGTGACGAACTTCGAATTCAAAGTGTGAGATGCATCATAGATAGCCGGTTAAATATTCAGTAAGCTATAAGTAACCAAAGAGGAATAACATATTTACAATACAAAAGGAGGCCATGAATAATGTTTTGTTACCAATGTGAACAGACAGCCGGCGGTACCGGCTGCACCAAAGTGGGAGTTTGCGGCAAGAACGAGGATATCGCTAGTTTGCAGGACGCACTGATTATCGGTCTAAAAGGTGTAGCCGCCTATGCTTTCCACGCCAGGGAACTGGGCGAGCGTGATGAGCAGGTAGACGCCTTTATGCATGACGCGCTGTTTAGCACCCTGACCAACGTAAATTTCGACTTGGGTAACCACGTGGAAAAAGTTCTCCAATGTGGTGAAATGAATTACCGGGCCATGGAATTGCTTGACAAGGCCAACGTTAACCGGTTCGGTTCTCCAATGCCCACCCAGGTGTCCACCGGCCTTAAGCCCGGCCCGGCCATCCTGATTACCGGCCACGACTTGCTGGATCTGCACGAGCTTCTAAAGCAAGCCCAGGCCGCCGGAGTAAACGTGTACACCCACGGTGAAATGCTGCCGGCCCATGCCTATCCGTTACTTAACAAGTTCCCCAACCTGGTGGGAAATTATGGCTCAGCGTGGCAGAACCAGAAGAAAGAGTTTGACGAGTTTCCAGGCGCCATCCTGGGCACCACTAACTGTGTGCTGATCCCCAAGGAATCCTATAAAGACCGTATGTTTACCTGTGGCATTGCCCGTCTTCCCGGTGTGACACACATCGCCGACCGTGATTTCAGCGCGGTGGTTGAAAAGGCCAAGTCGTTGCCGCCCGCCACAGAGAAACAAGGCGGCACACTAACCACCGGTTTCCACCACAATTTCGTGCTCTCCATCGCCGATAAGATTGTCGATGCGGTAAAAGCCGGTAAGATTCGCCACTTCTTCCTGGTGGGCGGCTGTGAAGGCTCCCGGTCATCCCGCAGTTACTTCACCGACTTCGTCAAACAAGTGCCCAAGGATTGCGTAGTCATTACCCTGGGCTGCGGCAAGTACCGTTTTAACGACCTGGATCTGGGCGATATCGACGGTATCCCGCGCCTCTTAGATATGGGTCAGTGCAATAACGCCTATTCAGCCATCCAGGTGGCCGTGGCGCTGTCCAAAGTATTCAACTGCGGCGTAAACGACCTACCGCTCACCTTGGTGCTGTCGTGGTTCGAACAAAAAGCGGTAGCCATTCTGTTCACTCTGCTGCATCTGGGGATCAAAAATATCCGCATCGGCCCCACGGCCCCGGCGTTCCTGACCCCCAACGTGCTGGCAGTCATACAAGAGAATTATAACCTGCAGCTTATCACCACACCGGAAGAAGACATCAAGGCTGTCCTGGGTTAATACCTCTCAAAAGAAGTAAGTTTTAGTTAGTCCTAAAATGTTTAGCCCGGCCTAAAACGGCCGGGCTAAACATTTACGCCAATTGGGAATCTTTCGCAACTTGTTGAAAAGCAATTTAATCATCAGTATGCTGCAGATAAACGTAACCATCGTTAAGCCTCCGCCAAGAATTGCTCCGACAGGCGGTCAATGGCTCTCTTTTCAATCCTGCTTACGTAGGAGCGGGAAATACCCATATTTTTAGCGATTTCTTTCTGTGTCCGGCGTTTCTTGCCGCGGAGCCCGTAACGCAGTACCAGAACATTCCTCTCTTGCGGAGTAAGGTGTTTTAGTTTGCGCCACAACTGCTCACAGTCCAGATTCTTGGCCACCAGTTCAGCCACAGCCTCTGCATCGGTGCTTAATACGTCCATGAAGTGAATCTCATTGCCTTCCACTGTTTATCTGTGAAAGTCTGGGATTTTATTAGTTGTGCCGCATAATCATTGTTATGTTCACCCAGAATAATAACACGTTTCAAGGCTATTAATTCCGAACATATTCTTTACATACGTTCAAATTTCCTTCCAAAACCTAAATTATTAAACATAATTAACAATGACCATAACAAAATGAGAAATCAGCTTGCTGAACATTTTACCTGCAAAGCACAGCTATAAGGAGTCTTGTCTTGCTTTGATAATTGCAGCCTATAAATGTTTACTGTGCAGCATGTTAATTAAGCCCGCTTTAATTTTTTATGTTATAATTAATGTATATTATTTTTAGAAAGGAGAATTCAAATGTATTACTTTAACTTGTTTGAAAATGACCAACCCACTGTTCATTCCTAGGACGGGGATGAACAGCTAAGTTCTAAAACTGCCCCGTCTTAGAGATTTGCTTATAAAATCTCATTAAATAAGGCGGAGGTAATAAATAATGGGAAATACGATATTAGGAGCAATATGTTTATCTTTAGCAGCTAGTATTTGGGGCGGTATGTATGTTGTGAGTAAATATGTACTCGATTTTATTCCCCCATTTACTCTTGTTTGGTTACGATATGTTATTGCGTTTGCTGTTTTGTATGCAATTTTAAAAATATCTCAACGTAAAACAAAAAATTGTACCAAACTTGAAAAGAAGGATTGGCTACTATTAGGCTGGATTGGATTTATCGGATATTTTGTTTCGATTTCTTTTCAATTTATTGGAACAAAACTTTCGGATGCCCATACGGGTGCTCTAATCACTTCGGCAACACCAGCCTTTATTGTGATATTTGCTCGATTCGTCTTGAAGGAAACTCTTACTATACGTAAGATTCTCTCTCTTTTATTAGCCACTATTGGTGTTGCAATTGTTGTTGGATGGAGTCCAACCCTTGGAACTTACTTTTGGGGAAGTGTCATTTTAGTAGGTGCTGCGATAACATGGGCTTTACTATCTGTATATGTTAAGGTTGCATCTTACAACTATTCCTCACTAACTATAACAACTTATGCAATTTTATTTGCATTAGTTTTTACAACACCATTCATGTTATGGGAGATTCAAACAAACAACATTCTCTTTAATAATTCTTCAATCATCCTTGGAGTTCTATATTTGGGAATAGTATCAACGGCTGCTGCTTTCTTTCTGTGGAACAAGGGAATGGAAATGATGGATACTGGAATTGGTTCGCTGTTTTTCTTTTTCCAACCATTAGTCGGTTCCTTTTTGGGATGGTTATTACTCAGTGAACATTTGGATTTGAATTTCTTTGTTGGCGGCTCACTAATTTTGTTAGGAGTATTGATTGTAACCGTCCAGAAAAAGAAAAAATTAAATTAGAGTGTAAAAAAGACAGGAAAATTCCTGTCTTTTTACTTTAAATAAGAAAAACATCGGGACTTTAATTTAAAATTTCTCCCCGTTAGTTTTCAATGTTGCACAGTGTAAACAGAGTGCGCCCTACCGAACATGTCGGTATTAACATCTTTATTACCTAACCTGGCAATTTACTTAGCGCTGTAGAAGTGCTTATCGAGTTCCTGGCAAAACAATTGATCTATATTTTTATCCTTGACTGTTAAAGTTAGACCGGAACGACGAAATAGCTTTACTAATTTCTAGCTTAATGCAAATTTTTGCAGGAATATTGTAGAAAAAAGTCGAATAAAATTAAAAATCTTTATTCGATGCGAAAAAGATAATTCCCGGAAGCCGAAATATAGTAGTTCCTTTTTAATAGATTAATATGTGTACTGTTTAAATAAAAAAATCGGACAAACCGGTCGAAGAAGCTAAATTACGCCATCTAAGGGATGGTCAGGCCCAATCAGAGACTGGTCATTAGACGAAATTGTTTGGAACAAGCCTGGGCGAACGGAAGAATCAGAATCAGAATCAAAAGCAAAGTGTATTAGTACCGGCAATTAAAGACTCGGCGGTCTCCCCGAGGGAAGGGGAAATGCCCCTTAAGCGCTAACTACCCTGTAGCTGCCGCTTGCGGTTGGAGCGAAGCGGAGAGTTTTGATAGCTCGCCGAAGATATTTCCGCAATAATTCTACTTAATCTGCAAAAATTAAATTCTTTTTATTCAATAATAAGTAGTATAGTGGGTTTACTTTTTTATTATGTGTGGCGTCTAGTGTTACTGCCACCTTATAACGTCCAGCAGGCTGTTAAATAAAATAGTTTGGAAGTTCGCTTAATATAGATTAATTAGGGCTTGCTGAACGAAACAAAAACCCAATAAAATCAAGGATTTAGGAGCATATTTGTCGAAATAAGATGCATGGAAAACGCGGTAAATAATGCAAAAACCGTGCACCTGGAGGGACAAACATGTTCCAAAAAATAGAAAACCAATACTATCTCGAAGAATTCATTCTGCCCTTTGAAGGCAAATTAAGAGCCGATAACCGCTGGGTAAAACTAGCTAAGCTTATTCCATGGAAAAGTATCGAAGAACGCTATGCCAACCGTTTTACTAGCCACCGCGGTCAGAAGGCCAAACCCGTCCGGATGGCCCTCGGTGCACTAATCATCAAAGAAAGATGCGGTTTCACCGACCGTGAAACAGTGGAGCAGATCACTGAGAACCCCTACCTTCAGTACTTCATCGGCCTTAGGGAATACCAGAACCGAGCACCGTTTGACCCTTCCCTTATGGTCCACTTTCGTAAACGTTTTGGCAACAAAGCTTTAATAGAAATCAACGAAGAAATCTGCCGTGCCGCCCGGGAAGCTG
>LADP01000030.1 GCA_000961575.1 Peptococcaceae bacterium BRH_c8a | reverse complement strand
ATAGCACTAAACTGCTGACGCAGTGGTTAAACAACATTGCGCCTATGCTTCTTTATCCACACTGCTACCGGTTTGTAGCAGTATTTTCTTTTTATGGTCACGCCTCTAAAATATTCATAGTGCCGGCAAGCACTGAAATATTTTAAAGGAGCTTATACCATGACAAAAGAAGAAATCCTCAAAAAGTTGAAGTTTGACACCCGAATCAGAGGGCTGAGCCAAAACACCCAAGATGAGTATTACACCAAGGCCAAGCGTTTTCAGGACTACTACGACAAACCCGCAACAGAGCTGGACATCGATGATATCAAAAACTACTTGTACTATCTCTTAACAGAAAAAAAGCTTGCACCCGGCTCAATCAACACGTATAACAGCGGTCTGAGATTCTTGTACAACGTAACTTTAAACAACCCCGTCAACGGAAACCAAATCCCCTGCCATCATAAGCAACGTCGCATCCCAGATATTTTAACCCGCGATGAAGTCACTAATCTTTTCAACGCCTGCGATAACTTGAGGGATAAAAGCATCCTCATGACCATGTACGGAGCTGGGCTTAGGCTGAGTGAAGTATCCAGTCTCAAAGTTATCGATATTGACAGTAAGAAAATGCAGATTTTCATTCGAAACGGCAAAGGCGGTAAGGACAGATTTGCACTTTTATCTCAGTCCAACCTTAACGTCCTACGCCAATACTACCGGGAATACCGGCCCAAAGAATGGCTCTTCAACAGCCGGAATAAAACCGGAACACATATTACTTCCAGGGCAACCCAGAATATTTTCAATAAGTATAAGGACATTGCCGGTATTAAGAAAAAGTGTACAACGCATACATTGAGACACTCTTTTGCAACCCACTTACTTGAAAACGGGGTCAGCATCTATCATATTAAGCAGCTTCTCGGCCACGCGGATATCAGTACGACCTGTTTTTATCTTCATATTGTTAAAATCAGCGAATTAAACGTTGTCAGTCCTCTCGATACCTTATCTCCAGAGGTAAACTGATAATGCCTGAAGTCCAGGATATTTTCCTCATGCAAGGTAACCAGTACCGTCAAAAGTATAAACTGCCCGTACATTTGTTGAAAGCTATGTCCGCAATTGAACGGTGCAGGAGCGCTGATTTAGGTGGTCATAAGGATGTTTGCAATGAATGCGGGTATACAAGAATCTCCTACAACTCCTGCCGCAACCGCCATTGCCCCAAATGCCAGACGCTTTCAAAGGAACGCTGGATTGATAATCAGAAAAACAATCTATTAAATGTAGGATATTTTCATGTGGTTTTTACAATTCCGGATACGCTCAATACCCTTGTTTTTCAAAATCAAAAGGAACTGTATACGATGCTGTTTAAAGCTGCTGCCGAAACTTTGCAGGAGTTATCCTCCGACAAAAAGTATTTGGGTGCTACATTGGGCTTTACTTCTATACTGCATACGTGGGGTCAGAACCTCATGCATCATCCGCATTTGCACTGTATTGTACCGGGAGGCGGTTTAAACTCAATTGGCAAATGGGTCAGCTCGCGCAAGAAATTCTTCCTGCCCGTTAAGGTGTTATCCCGAAAGTTTAGGGGCAAGTTTTTGTATTATCTAAAACAAGCTGATCTTAAATTTTATGGAGAGCAAAATTATTTATCGAACCCCATCAGTTTCAACGGTTTCCTTTCTCAGCTTTATCAAAAGGAATGGATTGTTTACTGCAAGCCACCGTTTAAAAGCGCTGCTTGTGTTGTCGAATATCTCGGACGTTATACGCACAGGGTTGCCATATCGAATAATCGTATTTTAAGTTTAGAAAACGGCAATGTCAGCTTCAAATGGCGTGATTACAAAGACGCCAACAAGTGGAAAGTTATGACTGTCTCAGCTGATGAGTTCATCCGAAGGTTTCTCATTCACATTTTGCCCGCCAGGTTCATGAAAATTAGGCATTATGGGCTACTTGGCAATCGCAATAAAGCATCTAAACTGACTCTTTGTAAAAAGTTGACGAGTACGCCTATTTTACCGTTTGAAAAAGCTTCCACCCTCCAGCTGATACAAAAAATCACCGGTAAAGATGCTTCGAAATGTCCCAACTGCGGTTCGGACAAACTCAGTCGGTATATGGACTTTGGAAAGGCTCCGCCAATTGCCATTCAAACTGCATAACTCTAAAATCATGCCCGTTTTGGGGAGGGGGAAGCTATGCCCGTTTTTAATACATTTTAAGATTTTTTGGCATTATTGTATTAGAAAGTACTGCTCTAAAACTTTGAACATCGTATTTTTACGGAGGACAAAAACAATCGAAACTCCATAAATTGTTGCCTCACCCTCCGCAGTTTCGTGCTATCCGAATTATCCAAAGTTAGGCTACTTTTCTGCCATTCCAAAGCTCAAGCTATCTTTTTAGGTTGAGCTTTTTCGCGGCCTAACTTCGTATAATTGACTTAGAATAATGTGAAGTATGCTATGCCCTCAATCGTTGCCCTTTGTTCCCAAATGTTAAAGAAACCTGATTTAATGATGAAACAGCCTTAACCCCGAAAATGCCATAATCATATCATTTTCATTACATGATTCGATTACAATATCATCTCTTACAGAACCGCCTGGTTGAACAATATATTTCACGCCGCTTTGGGCCGCTCGATCAATATTATCACGAAACGGGAAAAATGCATCTGAACCTAATGAAACTCCCTTCAATGTTGAAAGCCATTGTGCTTTTTCTTCCTGCGTCAATTGTATTGGCATTTCATCAAATATATCGCGCCAGCCTTCTTTTTCAACTTCAGTCACATCATCTCTTAAGAATTGATCAATAGCATTATCAATATTAGGCCGTGTTACACCTTCTTTAAAACGTAAGTTAAGTACTGTAGGATGTTGTCTTAAATACCATATATCCGCTTTTGACCCTGCAAGTCTTGTACAGTGGATACGAGATTGCTGCCCGGCTCCGCATCCAATAACTTGACCATTAAAAGTATAACATACAGAATTTGATTGGGTATATTTAAGCGTACTCATTGCTAAGATTAAATCTCTTTTCGCTGCTTCCGGAATTTCTTTGTTTTTGGTTACGATATTCGTTAATTTTGCATCATTAATTAAAGCAGTATTCCTCTTTTGCTCAAAAGTAATACCATAAACCTCTCTTCTTTCCGTACCTTCCGGTTCATAGTTAAAATCCATTTCAATAATACAATAGCTGCCCTTTTTCTTTTTCTTTAACAACTCTAATGCCTCTTTAGTATAACCTGGAGCTATTATTCCATCTGAAACAGATCTGCTTAAAATTGTTGCTGTAGGTAAATCAACGATATCACTTATAGCAACCCAATCCCCGAAGGATGACATCCGATCAGCCCCTCTGGCTCTTGCATAGGCTGTAGCTACGGGGGATAATTCAATATCTTCAACAAAATATGATTTTTTTAGTTGATTACTCAAAGGAACCCCAACTGCAGCACCCGCCGGGCTAACATGTTTGAAAGAAGCAGCAGCCGGTAGATTTAATGCTAGTTTTAATTCCTTAACCAATTGCCATGAATTAAACGCATCTAAAAAATTAATATATCCTGGTTTCCCGTTTAAGATTTTAAATGGTAGATCTCCCTGTTTTGAATAAATTTTTGCCGGCTTTTGATGTGGATTACATCCATACTTTAGAATAAATTCTTTCATAGATCTTACCTCCAAAATTGTATTTAAAAACAAAAAAAGCCTGGGATTAATTCTATTTTACCCAGACGGTCGATACTTTTCCTATATCATGCTTCCTATGGTTAATTCCATTGCCGCCAGTTACATGATTATTTCTATTAAATTCACCCACATTATAACATGTACAAAATATTACATCAGTAAGCTTGATGGCATTTATTGATACCGTTGCAATTATGCTAGATATTAAAAAGATTTAGGTATTTTTTACGTGGTGTTTATATGGAATTTCATAAATGGTTTGTATTTTATGGATAGCACTAAACTGCTGACGCAGTGGTTAAACAACATTGCGCCTATGCTTCTTTATCCACACTGCTACCGGTTTGTAGCAGTATTTTCTTTTTATGGTCACGCCTCTAAAATATTCATAGTGCCGGCAAGCACTGAAATATTTTAAAGGAGCTTATACCATGACAAAAGAAGAAATCCTCAAAAAGTTGAAGTTTGACACCCGAATCAGAGGGCTGAGCCAAAACACCCAAGATGAGTATTACACCAAGGCCAAGCGTTTTCAGGACTACTACGACAAACCCGCAACAGAGCTGGACATCGATGATATCAAAAACTACTTGTACTATCTCTTAACAGAAAAAAAGCTTGCACCCGGCTCAATCAACACGTATAACAGCGGTCTGAGATTCTTGTACAACGTAACTTTAAACAACCCCGTCAACGGAAACCAAATCCCCTGCCATCATAAGCAACGTCGCATCCCAGATATTTTAACCCGCGATGAAGTCACTAATCTTTTCAACGCCTGCGATAACTTGAGGGATAAAAGCATCCTCATGACCATGTACGGAGCTGGGCTTAGGCTGAGTGAAGTATCCAGTCTCAAAGTTATCGATATTGACAGTAAGAAAATGCAGATTTTCATTCGAAACGGCAAAGGCGGTAAGGACAGATTTGCACTTTTATCTCAGTCCAACCTTAACGTCCTACGCCAATACTACCGGGAATACCGGCCCAAAGAATGGCTCTTCAACAGCCGGAATAAAACCGGAACACATATTACTTCCAGGGCAACCCAGAATATTTTCAATAAGTATAAGGACATTGCCGGTATTAAGAAAAAGTGTACAACGCATACATTGAGACACTCTTTTGCAACCCACTTACTTGAAAACGGGGTCAGCATCTATCATATTAAGCAGCTTCTCGGCCACGCGGATATCAGTACGACCTGTTTTTATCTTCATATTGTTAAAATCAGCGAATTAAACGTTGTCAGTCCTCTCGATACCTTATCTCCAGAGGTAAACTGATAATGCCTGAAGTCCAGGATATTTTCCTCATGCAAGGTAACCAGTACCGTCAAAAGTATAAACTGCCCGTACATTTGTTGAAAGCTATGTCCGCAATTGAACGGTGCAGGAGCGCTGATTTAGGTGGTCATAAGGATGTTTGCAATGAATGCGGGTATACAAGAATCTCCTACAACTCCTGCCGCAACCGCCATTGCCCCAAATGCCAGACGCTTTCAAAGGAACGCTGGATTGATAATCAGAAAAACAATCTATTAAATGTAGGATATTTTCATGTGGTTTTTACAATTCCGGATACGCTCAATACCCTTGTTTTTCAAAATCAAAAGGAACTGTATACGATGCTGTTTAAAGCTGCTGCCGAAACTTTGCAGGAGTTATCCTCCGACAAAAAGTATTTGGGTGCTACATTGGGCTTTACTTCTATACTGCATACGTGGGGTCAGAACCTCATGCATCATCCGCATTTGCACTGTATTGTACCGGGAGGCGGTTTAAACTCAATTGGCAAATGGGTCAGCTCGCGCAAGAAATTCTTCCTGCCCGTTAAGGTGTTATCCCGAAAGTTTAGGGGCAAGTTTTTGTATTATCTAAAACAAGCTGATCTTAAATTTTATGGAGAGCAAAATTATTTATCGAACCCCATCAGTTTCAACGGTTTCCTTTCTCAGCTTTATCAAAAGGAATGGATTGTTTACTGCAAGCCACCGTTTAAAAGCGCTGCTTGTGTTGTCGAATATCTCGGACGTTATACGCACAGGGTTGCCATATCGAATAATCGTATTTTAAGTTTAGAAAACGGCAATGTCAGCTTCAAATGGCGTGATTACAAAGACGCCAACAAGTGGAAAGTTATGACTGTCTCAGCTGATGAGTTCATCCGAAGGTTTCTCATTCACATTTTGCCCGCCAGGTTCATGAAAATTAGGCATTATGGGCTACTTGGCAATCGCAATAAAGCATCTAAACTGACTCTTTGTAAAAAGTTGACGAGTACGCCTATTTTACCGTTTGAAAAAGCTTCCACCCTCCAGCTGATACAAAAAATCACCGGTAAAGATGCTTCGAAATGTCCCAACTGCGGTTCGGACAAACTCAGTCGGTATATGGACTTTGGAAAGGCTCCGCCAATTGCCATTCAAACTGCATAACTCTAAAATCATGCCCGTTTTGGGGAGGGGGAAGCTATGCCCGTTTTTAATACATTTTAAGATTTTTTGGCATTATTGTATTAGAAAGTACTGCTCTAAAACTTTGAACATCGTATTTTTACGGAGGACAAAAACAATCGAAACTCCATAAATTGTTGCCTCACCCTCCGCAGTTTCGTGCTATCCGAATTATCCAAAGTTAGGCTACTTTTCTGCCATTCCAAAGCTCAAGCTATCTTTTTAGGTTGAGCTTTTTCGCGGCCTAACTTCGTATAATTGACTTAGAATAA
>LADP01000047.1 GCA_000961575.1 Peptococcaceae bacterium BRH_c8a | reverse complement strand
CCTTTACCTTTAGGTTTTAATCCCCCAAAACCTACTGCCCGGTACTGGGCCAGGTATCTGCGCAGTGTACGCTCGGATAGGCCGGTCTGCTGGCAGATATTTTTCTTGATTTCCCTGATTTTGGCCACATCAAGCCCGTCCGCTAGCAGCGGGGATAGTAGTTGCACCCGCTGGGCGGCAATCTCTTCGGCCTTTTGTTGGTCTTTCATGCTAAAACCCCCTAATTTTTAGGCTTTAGCATGAGTTTATATCCTGCCCGTTAGGACAGGAATGCAGAACGGGTATGTACCCAACAATTCGTGTTTGCCACTGGTCGGACAACTCTGGCCAGCCAGCCGGACGCATTGCCAACATAGTCCCAAATCCTTGTGAGCGCAGACTGGGAAAGACAGGACGATTCTTTCACAGATTGGTTACCGAGTAGGGTATCGATGGAGGCCAGGCAACCCAGGAAGTGATAGTACATTTCACTAAACCAGTTACGCCAACGGCCTAGGGTGGATTCGTCGGCGGTGACGGTTAGTGCCGTGTCTCCGGTTATGACCGCCTCGATACTTGCTCTGCCGTAGCGTTTGTACGGGACGACGATATCCGGAAGTTCGTGATGTATCCGCTGGCAGTGTTCACAACGGAGCCGGCGAATGATGAGAACTATTTGATCGCCAAGGCCATTTATGTACTTTCGTTGCCGGCTGCCGATGACATCTAGTGACCCGTTACAACAGGGGCAGGGAATCTGCTCCGCGCTCTTTACAAAAAACACATTTTTCAAGGTTTTCAATTAGCTCATATTCTGTTAAAATGACCATACAATCAGTGGTGGACGCCTCTGGTGCTTCTGTTGGCGCAGTTGCACATTTAAACAGGGGCGTCTTTCCTTTCTTCATGATATGATCATTATATATGGCAACTTTTGGACAGGCAACACCATCAGCTTTCGGGCATTATAGGGCAGCAGGAACAACAAAGGATTGGAGATGAACGGGAGAACAGTAATCCTAATACTACGACTACTATCGGTGAGCAAAGTGGAGTCAAGGTTGAGACCGGCCGTACTCGCGGTGGCAAAGAGTTTGTGAGGGTATACGGCAGCAAGGAAGCGGCTGAGGATGTAAAAAAGGGATTTCAATCCGAAGGGAAAGAACCTGGTCCGGTTAACAGGGACAAGTACCGGCAGGGGGTGTGGTATTTTTATCTTTAAAATAAATGAGCGGTTTTTTATTAGAAACAATTATTTTTTGGCCTCTTGTGAAGAACGCTTATAGAATTAATTAGGTGTTAGCATTTTAAAATAATTCTATTAGCTTTAATAATTTCATCGTGACTCAATATACTTGAGTTATTGCTAATGTTTATTATGCGTTGTAATCCTAACGGGGGCACCGGCTCATACAAAGTCCACACCCTCCGCTAGCCGTATAATATGAATTACAAACAAAACGGTTGTGGTTTACCCGTTGGTCTTGCTCTGGTTCTTTTAAAGCCCCGGAGGGGCACACCTTTATGCAAATATTACAGTCCTGACAGGGGTCTTCCGCGTTTACTGCATCCGGCTCAATGGGTGCTTCAGTGATTACTGCGGTTAATTTTATCCGAGGTCCGTAAATTGGGGTAATAAGCAATCCATTTTTACCAATGACACCGAGGCCTGCCGCAACGGCTGCATATTTGAAAGAAAAAATTGAAGATATTGTACGGTAATCAGTTAGATCTTGTCCTAAGTTAATTGAAGTAAAGCCCTTGTTTGTCAAGTATCGGGCAACACGATAACCTGTTTGCCTTAAATCATTGATCACAGTTTCGTTATGGGCATTATAGATATCCCGGTAAGAGATTTCGCCTACTTTGTTTGAAACTGAAAGTTTATCTGTAAGAATTTTAAATACTTGGGAAGCTAAGACGATAACGGATTTCGCATCAGGAAGTAAATTAGTTGGTCTTTTATTTTCTGGGAGATCTAAAAACCTTTCTATTGGTGCAACGCCAAATAGGTCTACCCCATCTAAGCGAGTACAAATATCTTCAATGTTTTTTTTAAAATTCATGACAACCTCCATATTAGTTCTGTTTAATTGGATTTTCTCTTTCACTTTGATGAATTCCTGCCCGGTCAATTTCTAGATTTATGGTACAATACAAAGATTAAGCGCAACAAAAACCCCATCTAAATTGTTGAATGGTTTTATAGTAGGTTACTGATAGTTGTTGTGGGAACCGACTCAAGTTGCCTGAACTGTCTTTTTAGCTTGCTGCTACTTATTTTGCTTCCATCAACCCTTTTGTCCGGCAAGGCCGATCTGCCTTCGGCTGGTACCCTGGAGTTTGGTTAATTAATCAATCTCTCTGTGAACGGATCTCTTCTTCCAGTAGGTATTCCTCAAACCTGCCATACCTGGACGCCTGAGTTTTTGATAGTCCAAAAGCGTCTATTAGCATCAAAGGGCCAAATCTGGCCGAGAATGAATGATAGCACGTTATCCGCAACTGCTTTGTGGTATAGCCCGTTAATTCCTTAACCTGTTTCAGAATAGCCCTGCTTCCCAATGGCCTGTTCTCATAGATTCTGGCACCCCAATCTCCGATGACCAGATACTCTCTTTTGTTAACATTTCTCATGTGAGAGCGGAGTTTTACATAGTTTTCTAAGGCCAGTAGTTCCTCCGTTGATAAATATACGGGCGGCCTATCTTTAACGATGATTTTTTTGCCGGCCAGATCGACAACGGAAAGCTTAATACTTTGGATTTGTTTTGTGGTGAGCCCGTGGAAAAAACACAGGCATCCCAAAAGGCATCCGAGGGGATTCAAATGAATGCTCTGCAGCAGGATCCTGGCTACCCGCTTTTGTTCAGTCATGCTCAGCGGTTCGGAGACCGGAGGCAGTTCTCTGGCAGGGTAGTTGGTCATAGGAATGTGGGTGATCGCTTTTCTGCGCCTGGCTAGCTTAAACAAGACGTAGAGATCTTTCCTAACTATCTCTCTATTATGGGGAGTCAATATCAGCAAGAATTCGTGGACGTGGCTTTCCTGAACCAGGTTCCAGGAGCTTACTTCCTGGTGCTCATGGTCAAGCCACTTGACGAACCGGGAGAATATTCCGATGTCGCTGTTGATGGTCTGCAAAGATAGGGGCGTAGCTTCATTATGGCTTATTTGACGATTTCTCAGTTCTAAACGGGTTTGGTAGTAAATGTTCACAAGCCTTCTAAATCCGGCTGGGATCTGTTCAATTTGCTTTAAGATTCTGGCTTGCAGCAAATCATTCTCATCAGGCATTTTGAGAATCCCCTGTTCCTGCAAAAAGCATAAGAGGCTTGTTTTAACGAGCCTCAAGCGCCTGGGTACCTGCTCGCAGATCTTCTCTACCCAGTCGACAGTAATAACGCATCTCTGGTGTGACCATGTTAACTACGTCTTGGGGGCTGAGGATTTGCATGGGTTGCTCTTGTGGCGGTGGGGTTGATAGGCGCTTGGCCAATTCAATCAAGGCCAGGATTGCTGAGGCCTTGCGAGGGCCTATACCTTTTATCTGTGTTAACTCTGCAAATGTGGCCTCTGTTAATTCTTTGAGGGAAGGGTAATGCGCTGTAATTTGATAACTTGGTTATCGGCGCTCTCCCTGATGGTTATGGCCAGCAACTGATTAACTGAGAGTTTTGATAGGTCAGGATATTTTGTGGACATTTCCTTTAGCTCCTTTCATGAAAATAAAAGGGCCAAGGGATATTGATTTTACCTTGACCCCGAACGAAAATACCCCGCTCAGGAATTGCTTCCTTGACGAGGTTTAACTTGTTATTCTTCTTATACCATGAAATTTGGCCTTCAGTTGGTTTTTACACTGAATTATTTGCAACATGGATGGTTTATTTAAGTTCAAGTTTAAGCCTCAATCTAGCCTGGTGTTTGATTATTTCACCTTTATGCTGACTTACATACGTACAACTCGGAGTTGTACCGCATTTCCTGCATGCCATATCAGAGATAGAATTAATTGTTCGACATTCGGGACATGAATAATGCTCAATCATCTCTGTATACCATTTCTCGTAGCCAACCTTTTTGATGCGTTCTTAAGATTTCCACAACTCGATTCTATTCGGCATTTCGGCTTGAAACATTCTCAAATCTTCACATGGGTAATCGGTACATTCTCCACAGAAGTCTATACCTTTTTTAGTAGCACAGTTTGTCATTTTACAGTTTTCATTACAGTAAAAGGATCGCTTATCTGTCCGGCAACCTTCACATTTTAATTCTTCAATTGGGCGTTTAAAAAGTTTGGTAAACATTTTTAGCTTTTCTGGAGCTTCTTTGTTTCCAATAAATAAGGGACAAGCAGGACAAAACAACCCGCAAACGGCGGCAAGCCTTTTATCTGGAGTACGAAGAATCATTTGTCCGTTATTCATATCTTCATCTCCTTTTTATTTTGTGGTTTCATTGTATTTATTTCCATTTCTTCGTGTGCTTCCGCCAGGTCGTAGTATAATTGTTTCAATGCGGTGAGCATAATGATGGGTACATTGGATTTTCTCCTTACTTCTTTACAAACTTCCCAGCCGTCCATGCCCGGCATCATCAGGTCCAGGACGATTAATTCATATTGCCCCTGTTGATATATGTTCAAGGCTTTCTGTCCGTCATCAGCTTCGCCCACGTTAAAGCCTTCTTTTTCCAAGTAAAGCCGCACTAAATCACGAATCTTGCGCTCATCGTCCACCACTAGAATATTAGTATTTTCCACCAGCCTACCTCCCGGTTAGGATGCCGTAATTTCCGAAGTAAATGCAGGCATGCGCCGGCCTGCCTTTGCAGGCAGGCCGTTAGCCAAAACGATATAAATAACCCCTGCACTGCGCAGGGGTAGGTGGTGCTGCGGGGATATGCCAAAATGATCCTTTAGTTTTCCTCGAATGAGCTGCTTGGCCCTTTAGCCGTAGTTTTATGGCAACCGGCATGGCTCCCGTGTTTATGGCCGCGCATCATCAGCAAGTGCATGATGGGACATAGCAGAAAGAGTAACAAGTACCATTTCTCCATATTAATCACCTTTCCTTAACCGATGTTAGTAAGGGCGGGGTGTCCCCCGCCCGCCAGTGTTAATTCGTTTGGGACTGGTTGTTGAACCCGCCCATCATTTCGCCAAATCCGTTACCGCCGTCATAATTGCCCATCATGCCGGGGCCCATCATACCGCCGCCGCCCATCATCGGGCCGAAACCGTTTTGGGCATGGAAATCACGCATGTAATTGAAGTGTTCCTGCCAGGCCTTAGCCTGTTCCGGCGTTACACTGCCGTCCTTTTCAGCCTGGTCAAGCCAGCTTTGATGCCATCCAAACATTTGGTCAACAAACTGCTGATTCTGTGCATTCTGGCCATCACCTGCAACTGCTCCGAAAGCGGTGGGAGCCGCCAGGGCTAAAACCAGAAGACCTGCTGCCGCCAGTAACCAAATCTTGTTTTTCCTCATTGATAAATAGCCTCCTTTAAATTTGATTTGGTTTGTCTGGCTTTAGGTTATTAAAAAAATGTCACGATTCTATCACAAAAGATTAAAGACTTTTTCACAAAGTTTTTTGATATCATCAGTTTTGTTCTTTCAGGTGGGTAAACTTAAAAATGGTATAAGCAACTGCCAAACCATAAGCTATGTAGCTTATAATATGAAACAATAAATCATAACCCGCTTAAAATTTGTTCTAAATCCTGGCGCTCCGGTATGGGTTTATTGTCAACTACTTTTTTTTAGCTTTTTTCCGTGTATTTTTGTGTCGTAACCTAAAAACCATATAAATTCCCCTTTTCCAATTGTTAATTTATGTTACCCTCCGTTAATATTTTTTAGTCTGGCACTTTCTCAACCCGTTGTAACAAATTTGTCCTGAAAAAAAGATATGCCAGTGGAGAGATTTCCAAAGAAGATTTCAGCAGCATGAAAGAGGATTTGCTTAGAGGTTGACCTTAAACGTAAGAATTAATTGCTTTTCTCTTAATTGAATTTATCATTGCCAGCCAGTCTTTTGCCGGGAATATTCTCGGCTTCTACTTTTTCTAACGTATCCCCTATGACAGCTGGTGGTTGCAGGAAATTGTCGAATTATGAAGAACAAGCATTGGGAGTAAATACTACAACCACCACCCACTATAAATATCTTATAAATTCGCTTTTTAGAGGCTAGGACATGAAAATAAATCAAAGGAACAAAGGCAAGTTATATGGTGCATTTACCGGATTGGCTGCGGCAGTTGTTTGCATTTCTTTCTGCTACCTGTTGCCGCAAATGTGGCCCATTTATGTATTATCTTTGCTTTATATTCCCATTGGCCTTTGGCTTGGATATAGTTACTTAAGCTGTACATGGATAACGGCCCGAGTGCAATAAATAATTGTCTAACCCCGTCTATTTATTTCTTCTTTATATTTTTTCGGTAAGCAACAACCCACCAGGCTATGGCCACCCCGGCCACCAGAGCTATCGCCAGCAGCGAGTCTTCTAAAAATTCCATTTCACATAACCCCCAGTTTAATTTAATTTATTTAGGCCGCCGGGCCGGTGCGGGCAACAAGCGAAAAGCCGTCCGTTCCTTTTCTCTAAAGTCCCGGTACGGGTCAAAACGCTTTAACCTCAGGGAGTTGGCCACCACAGAAACCGAAGAAAAAGCCATTGCCGCGCCGGCCAACACCGGTGAAAGAAAGCCCAGGGCCGCCACGGGAATACCCAAACTGTTGTAAATAAAGGCCCAGAACAGGTTTTGTTTGATATTGCGCATGGTAGCGCGGCTTAACTTGATGCTGGCCGCCACACCCCGCAGGTCCCCACGCATTAAGGTTATGTCAGCTGCTTCCATAGCCACGTCGGTACCGGTGCCAATGGCAAATCCCACGTCGGCGGTGGCCAGCGCCGGCGCGTCGTTGATACCGTCACCGACCATCCCAACTACTCGGCCCTGTTCTTTCAGTCTACCCACTTCACGCGCCTTGTCCTGGGGCAGCACCTCGGCCAGCACGTTTTCGGAGGCAATCCCCACCTCCCGGGCGATGGCTTCGGCGGTGCGCCGGTTATCGCCCGTAATCATAATCGTTTCAATGCCCATCTCCCGTAGTGCCTTGATAGCCGCCGCGGAAGTTTCTTTTACGGTGTCGGCCACGGCTACCACGCCGGCGGCATGACCGTTTACAGCCACCAGCATGGCGGTTTTCCCTTCTCCTTCGAGTTTTTCTACCTTATCCATAATGGGCGCAATATCTACGTTGCGGGAAGCTAATAATCGGCGATTGCCCACCAGCAACTGCTTGTCCCCAACTTGTGGCCGGACACGCCGTGGCCGGGGATGGCCTCAAAGCCCTGCGGGTCCACCAGTTCGATATCCTTTTCCCGCGCGCCCTTGACGATAGCCTCCCCCAGCGGGTGCTCCGAGCCCTTCTCCAAAGCCGCCACCAGCCCGAGCAGTTCGCGCTCGTCCATGTCGGGCGCGGTAATAAGTAAGTCGGTTAAGGAAGGCTCTCCCCGGGTGATGGTGCCAGTTTTATCAAGGACAATGGTATTAAGGGCATAGGCCTTTTCCAAATGCTCACCGCCCTTGATTAGGATACCGTTTTCCGCTCCCCGCCCGGTGCCCACCATAATCGAAGTGGGGGTGGCCAAACCCAGGGCGCAGGGACAGGCAATCACCAGCACTGCTGTAAAATTAATCAGTGCCCGGCTAAAATTCCCGGTGTCGCCGATAAAATACCAGGCCAGAAAGGCAGTGATGGCAATGCCCATCACGGCAGGCACAAAATAAGCTGAAATCACGTCGGCCAGGCGTTGAATAGGGGCCTTTGAACCCTGGGCTTCCTCAACTATTTTAATAATCTGCGAAAGCGCGGTATCGGCGCCGACTTTGGTGGCTTTAAATTTAAACGCGCCATGCTTGTTGATGGTGCCGCCGATTACTTCGTCACCGGCGCGTTTATCCACCGGTATGCTCTCCCCGGTAAGCATGGATTCGTCAATGGTGGAAAAGCCATCTTCTATGATGCCGTCCACGGGCACCTTTTCTCCTGGCCGCACCAGGAGCAAATCGCTTACCTGCACTTCTTCCACGGGGATATCCATTTCCCGGCCGTCTCTATAAACTCGGGCCATTCTGGCCTGCAGACCCATCAGTTTTTTGATGGCTTCGGAGGTGCGCCCTTTGGCGACGGACTCCAGCAACCGGCCCAGGATAATGAGGGTAATGATGATGGCGCCCGTTTCATAATAAACATGGCCCGGGACAAAAAAGGTGGTGGCCACGCTGTAAAAATAAGCGGCGGAGGTGCCCATAGCAATAAGCACATCCATATTGGCGCTGCCGTGCCTTAAAGATTTATACGCCCCGCGGTAAAACTGGAAGCCCGCGATAAACTGCACCGGAGTGGCCAGGGCGAATTGAAATACCTTGTTATGTACCAGGGCGGGGAGATGGATATTAAACAGTTCCGCAAACATCATGGCCAAAAGTGGAATGGATAACGCGGCGGATAAAATGAGCAGGTTGGTCTGCCGCCTGGTTTCCCGCTCACGCGCCAATTTTTCCTCGTCAGCGTCATAACGCTTATCCCCGGCTTCGGCCCGGTAACCGGCATCGGTTACCGTTTTTGTAAGATCTGCCACGTCCACCCGGCTGGGGTCATATTCCACGGTAGCCCGCTCGAGGGCAAAGTTGACGTTGGCGCGAAGTACCCCCTCCTGGCCGGCCAGGGTTTTTTCCACCCGGGCGGCGCAGGCGGCGCAACTCATGCCGCTAATTTTTAAATCCACCCGCCGGGTGGGAATACGGTAACCCAGGTCGGCTACCACACCGATCAGCTTGTCCACTCCCACCCGGTCGGGATCGTATTCCACAGTAATCTTGGTTACCGCAAGGTTTACCGCCACATCTAAAACTCCGACTGTTTTTTTAAGCTGCCGTTCTATTTTTGCCGCACAGGATGCACACTCCATACCCTGCACATTAAAGGATACTTTTTGGCTCATGTCGTCCCCCTTAATTACTTTAATCCTTAGTATTTTGCAAGTTGATGCTATTTTATTAACAGGTTGCTGCCCGAACAATTAAACGTATATTTACGCTCTAAAGCAAAACACCCCATTTTTCGGGGTGTCAAGGAAACTTATTGGCCATTGTCATTGCGTCCACGGCAATGGTGTGTTCATCAAACATAAAATTCACTCCTTTGGGTGACAGGTTGGTTCATGGCATACTGGGTTCCGCCGCTGTTTTGCAATAAATTTACCATAATTTGATAGTGCCTTTGCATGGTTTGCTGCTGCAGTTGAATCGCCTGGGCAAGCTGCGGGTCACGGACCTGACCAAGGTAGGCGTTTAGTTTGTTGATGCCGGCCTGATGATCCATCAAATGGCTTTTCATTAAAGCTACATCCATCTGGGATAACATGGGTTACACCTCTAAAGAACTAAAAATTAAACGTTAGCTGTGCGTTTTTATTATTAACAGCAACAAAAACCTTATGCAAGCTTATACTTTTTATTTAAAGTCCTGCGCTGATAAATAAACCTGGTCATCCCACCGGGAGTCTCCCCGTTGTTAGAAGTGTGTGAAACGGTTTAGTTCCAACCAGCGGCCATGCCCCGGGGTTATGGCACTGAGTTCTACAACGTACCCGTTCGCCCATTCCGGTATAAAGAGGCACTGTAAACGGAAATGCCCGGCCGTTAATGGTAAAGAAATTGGGATCTCTTTGAAACCTTGCCTAAATAATGGCAGAACTTCACCATCTTTAGTTACGTGGTTGTAAGTATATAGCATTTTAAGTATTTTTTTTATTCAACCCAAGCATAATAGGTTTAAACTTAAATACGAGGTTCTAAACCAATGGGTGTATTACCTAATTCACCAAAAACTATGGATGCCTGCATTAATTCTTGCGTTAAATGCGCTCGGGCCTGTGAAGAATGCTTTACCGCCTGCCTGGAAGAGGCAGATGTAAAAGCCCGGGACAAATGCATCAAAACCTTGAACGATTGCGCCGAGATTTGCCTGCAGGCCGTGCAATTCATGGCCAGAAACAGCAGTTTTGCCAATCCGATTTGCAATCTGTGCGCCGATATCTGCGACGCTTGTGCTAAAGAATGTGAAATGTTTAAAGACGACCATTGCCAGGCTTGCGCCCAAATTTGCCGTGAATGTGCCCAGGCTTGTCGGAATATGGCTTCCTAAAAGCTGTTACACCAATCCCCCATGTTAGCTTTTATACAAAGATGCTGTCAGGTAAACGTCCTGACAGCATCTTTGTACTGGTGGGCTTATTAAGCAAGCCTTTTTAGGTTTTAGCTGTTTAAACGTCACAAAACTGTTAACCTTTTGTGAAACTATTGTGATATTGGCTTTGTATAATTCTTATATGCTTTTCAATGGTTCTATAAAAGTAGCTAAAAAACCGGAGGTCAAAAAATGAAAAAAACAATAATTTTAATGGTTACGGTCTTAGTGGTTATATTAGCAGCCGGTATTTATTATAACAACTATTTGACTGCCCAGTTTGAACCGGCAGCCATGACAAACCCTGCTTACATTGTCGATCACAACGCGCATCACCAGTAGAGTATCAGGGGAAGGAGAGTTTTAATGGAAAGCATAACCAACGGATACGGCTTATGGACAGTGGTTTTGATCAATTCTTTGATCTTCATCATTTTTGCTTTTAGCTTTTTTAAGCCCAAAACAACACGGGACTGGCGTTCATTTGGGGGATTTTCTGCGTTTATTATCGCGCTCTTCACCGAAATGTACGGTTTCCCGCTAACTATTTACTTTCTTTCGGGATGGTTGGGGACAAGTTTCCCGGGCTTAAACTTATTGACGCATGATGCCGGACACCTGTGGTACACTCTTTTAGGTTTGGAAGGTGATCCTCATACTTCGCCAGTTCATTTGTTAAGCAACGTATTAATTTTTGCCGGTATGTATATGATCATCAGCGCCTGGAGAGTTCTGCATGCGGCACAACAAAAAGGTGTAATGGCAACCACCGGCTTGTATGCCTATATTCGCCACCCTCAATATACAGCGTTCATGTTAATTATGATCGCCTTTTTACTGCAGTGGCCCACATTATTAACACTGCTGATGTTCCCCGTCTTGGTTTGGATTTACAGGCGGCTTGCAAAACAGGAAGAAATAGATTCTATAGATTATTTCGGTGATGATTATGTTAAGTACAGGGAAGTTACACCGGCTTTCATACCTGTTTTAAGTAAAGGAAAAAAGTTGAATATTGAAAGCAATTGATGTGCTTAAATCTCAACATTATTAAACTAAAACCAGGTCCTAATGATGTTAGTGTAAACCCTAGGACCTGGTTTTTGCTGAACATTAATTTATTAATGCCCAAGATTGCACTTATTCAGTAGTTGTAGTCAGCATATCGGGGCAGGGAGCAGTTTTCATCATCTCTATACAGGCTTTGGCCTGTTCCTTGGTAATCATTTTTGTATCAACAGCATCCCTCATCATATCACGACAAACCTTGATAACCTAGACCTGAAAAGCCCTTGGATTAGCGTTTTCCGCGGGAGCAGCGAAAGCAGGTACGGCAACAAACAAGGTTAGAGCAGCGACAATTAATAAGATGATTTTTTTCAAAGCAAGACCTCCATCTGTAAATATTTGTTGGCGCAATAGTAATAAACTATGCGTGTTAACTATAGATAACAAATGTCACAAAAATGTGTCGCAACAATAAATTTGTTTTTATCTAAATACCGGCTTTCAGTCAAAGGCTATACATTATTATGAATGAAGCCCTGGCCATAGGAGGTGGCACGGATTTCCCGGGAATTCTTTTCCTGAAGGAAGATGTCTCATGTACTAACAGGTCTGGGTTCTGAGAAAAATATAAAAAAAGAAGCATTGTCTGTGTCTGTGTATACGTGGACATGAGGCCCGCCTCCACCAACCTTATAAGCTATTAACCGCCTTTGGGCGGTTTTTGCTTTTATGAGGATAATGCGGTCTTCGGCTTGGTTACCGGAGACCGCTTTGTTATTGAGTTTTGCAGGTTGTGATTCTGAACCCTGCTTTTTTGTGGTCAATATCGATTAGGTGACCGCATCGATTCTTATGAGCACACATACCCAGCGTAGCATACTTTCTCTAACAATGGGTCAGCATCTGGGTCTGAATGCGGAATACCTATAATAATCCTGAACATGTTGTTAGCTAAATCCGATCCAGAGGCCTTAAAAGGTGAGGCATTCTTAGTTTTCTGTTTTGCTTTCACTTTAACCAGTTCAAAAGCTTCCTTACTGACAATGGCAGGATGGGCATTTTCAACCCTGATCCATTGGTCTTTTGACTTCCATTTCTGTCCGGGTATATTATATTCTTGCTTGATCCAGACCCTGTTACCTATATAGGTTTCATTGTGGAGTATGTGCCAAATAGTTGATAAGCTCCATTTTGTTCTGGTGGGACAAGGAATGCCTTCTTCATTAAGCATACTGGCTATCTTCTTGTAACCCATGTTTTCATAGCAGTACAAGTGGTAAATACGCTTTACTGTTGCGACCTCTTCCTCTGATCCTAGAACCCAAATTGTTTTAATGGTACCGTTATGATCATAGCGGTAGTTGCGGTAACCATAAGGTGCAGCCCCGCCGTTATGGAACCCACGCTTGGCGTTTTCCGTCATACCTTTTCTTGTCTCATTGACCAGGTTCATGTTATAGAACTCTGATATTACCTCTAGCATCCCTTCAAGCAAAAAGCGGTTTTGGTTGGCCTTAAAGACCTATCCCCTAACGTTTATAGATTTGATGAAATAAAGGACGACAAAGAAAAATTTAAGCATGACGAGCAGGGCAGATTAATTAGTACATTAGATGGATCTCTGCTATATATCAGTTCTTTAGAAGAGGTTATTTTATCCTCAAGGTAGAACTTCTGGATATAACCAACACCTTGCCAACAGGGTAGAAGGTGTACGATTCGCTCTAATAGATAAAAAGGAGATTACATCATGGTTGTTAGATTCGTTAAAATGGATGATTATAATGCCTGGCTGGATTTAGCTAAAGAAGTTGAACCTATATTTGGTAAAATGGTTGATGATATAGATTTTGAAAATGGTATTAGGGAATGCATTTTTAATTCATTAGCTTTTTGTATTGAGAGTAATAATAAAATTCAAGGCATAATAGCTGTCAATAGTAATACAAATGAGATAATATGGCTGGCGGTCAGAGAGGAAAGTCGCGGTAAAAGGTATGGCCATCAGTTGGTTGCAAGGGCACTTAGTTTTTTGGATAATAAGAGACCTGTTTTCGTGCAAACCTTTTCTCCAAACATAAAAGACGGCGAGATGGCAAGAAAGATGTATTTAAAGTTTGGCTTTATAGACTTCAAAGATGGAGGGAAAAATCCTGCCGGCATTGATACTGTTATTATGAAGCTAGAAAAATAAAGAATTGTT
Source organism: Peptococcaceae bacterium BRH_c8a (assembly GCA_000961575.1). Lineage (GTDB taxonomy): Bacteria > Bacillota > Desulfotomaculia > Desulfotomaculales > Desulfallaceae > BRH-c8a. The sequence continues at coordinate 18,680 of LADP01000047.1, read as the reverse complement.
GATGATGGAACATGTCGAGTTGTTAACCGGAGTTTATGTTGGCCTTGCGTGTGCGCGATATAATATCTTTATTTATTTTCCTTGGTGGTATTGAGGACTTTAATCTATTGCTCAAAGGATTAATTGTTTATTTTAACCAGTTTTCAGGGTGATTCATTTCTTGCTGCAATTTTTCAAGGAACAGATTAATATGATATCCATCGGTTGTAGCATGGTGTGCCGTTATGGACAATGGCATGATGATCCTGCCGTCGTTCTCAAAAAACTTACCTGCCTCGATAGACGGGAAGAAGTAATTCTTGTTGTCGTAGCTATGCACGCAAAATTCCTTAAAGCTAATCCATGGCACACAAGAAACCGTATAGCTGTTGGCAGGCGGAACACCAGGCCTTGCCAACACGCCGTGGTTATTGCCATATTGTTCACCGTCCTCGATATATTGCTCATAAAATTCAGCAAAGTCGTCACTGAATTCCGTCCAAAGAAAGGATATTGTTTTGTCATCCTCATGGAAAGTGGCGTAGAGTGGAGTTAAAGTATTCCAGTATCCCAATGTTTCATCTTGATAGGCCACTTTGAATTCAGTTTGTTTATTAAGCAGCCTAGTTACCAGGTATAAATATGCAGGAAAAAACTTCTTACCTTGCGCCTTAAGTGCCTTCCTTGTAAGCGTAATATCCACATCAACACAAATGGAGTAACCGGTAGGTGCCATTTTAGAAAAGTAATAAAACATCTGCCCCCTTGGCCAGCTTGTGAGGTCAAGTGTGTTAAATTGTGGTTCCATACTATTTTTCCTCCAATTTATTTAAAAAAGCATCGATCTTATCCATCTTTACAGGCTCGTTTTCCTCCAGAATCGCCGTCAAACGGGCAATTCTAATCTGCTTTTCCCGTTCTGCTTTCAAGCAATCCAACCGATAATTAAGTTCTTCTTTTTCCTCATTAGCGCAGCATTGCAACCGGTTAGCAGCCACCACCATCTCCAACTCCACCGCAGTCAGGGCAGAAAGGCGGCGAGCAAACTTTCTATCCACCAACATCTCTTCAGGAACCTGGAAATACTCAACGAGTTGCTCCAGTCGATCGGTGGGGATTGGTCGCCTATTTTTAATCCAGTCAGAAAACTGCTGTGGCGTAATTTGCAGTTCTTTACATACGCTTACGATGTTTTTATTGCTCAAGAAAATGAGGTGCTCTAATGTCGTTTTCGTATGTAAACCTTTTGTTATATCCATTAAACTACATCTCCTTTGACATATTATATGTCATTGTACATCCTGACATATAATATGTCAACAAAAATGGCTATGATATTTAAGTAAAAAAAGCCTGGACCAGTATAGCCCAGCCCCCGCCATTCTATTAATAAACCCAGGATTACGCCGAACATTCCACCAACGGTAAAATCTATTAAAAATCCTACAACCGTTCCCCAAAATGTTTCAATCAGTTGCTAAGATTACCACTTTCCTATACCCATAAATAAGGAGTAGCATTTGCCGCTCCTTATTTAATAAGTTCCCCGTTATTATCTATATTTTGTTTGTTTGTAACATACTGCAAGTCTTGATTTTGAAAAAAATAACAGGTAGACGCCAATGCCGCTAGCGCGGCACCATCAGAGGGATGAATGACTAATTTTTTAACCATGATTATTAACCCTTTTGTGCATTACTTTTATTAACTACTTACGTTTATCTTAGTCATCATACCTCCCGGGAAATGGTCATTATTCACTAGGTGATGATATCCTCTGTCAAACAAATAATATTCACCCGAGGCATTCGGGGTAATTATTATGTCCATTCTTTGTCCCGAGCCTAGGGTCAGGCTTGTTTTCTCATAGGTAGCATCCAGTGTGGAGGTTTTTAAGGGGAAACTGTCCTCGGCAACTACCAGCCCTACGAAGCCACCCAAATTAAGTGTATGGTTTTGCAACCCGGCGTTTACTATCCTTAATAATACTCGCTGCCCCACCCGGCAATTTATTTGGGAACCGTAGGGCTGGCTTGAATTGTTATCCTCATTAACTGTATCCGGGAAAGAACGGCCGTTTATTACCCAGTTATCCGGTTTGAATTTAAGCATATCGTAATAGACATTGGGGAGAACATCATTATGCATAACACTGTCAATTTCACTCAAAACCAATATCTTTTCCACATCAAAAAATGAATTTGTATCGGTGCCGTAGGCCGTTTTAAAGTTGGGGTGACCGGGATTGTTATAACCAGGCGGCCTAATTATTATTATCCCATATAACCCCATCTGAATTTGTTTTTCCGGGTTGGTACCACTTTCATACAAATAAATTCCGGCCTTTCTGGCTATAAAGCTATACTCGATTATAAGGTCCTGTAATTCATCCAGAAAGTTTGTAAAGGATATTATTTTACCCGAAGAGTATTGGGGTTTAACCGGTTCTAAGATAAAAGGCCCTCCGGGAATTTTTCTGACCAGTACATTCTCCTGCCCCGGAAATAATATTGAGATTGGTTCTCCTATGGGTCTGAAGAAATTTCGCATTAAAAATATTAGTATTCGATCGCCGGCTGTTGCTTCGATAATCGGACCGGGCAGCTGGGGAATAACCCTTAGGGCATCGGCAAAACCCCAAAAGGGAATATTCCCGCCGGGCAAAGATAAGGACCCGGTACTAACTTGCAGAACCCTAGTTATTGTCGCCATGCCTTTCACTCCTTTTTCGAAGTACTACTCTAAAATTCCAACGGCAGGGGATAATGACGGGTATATGGCTACCATTGTCATCATTCCACCCGGAAACTCACCCCAGTTAGTAATTTGTAGTTCCTCGTGGGAGTGCAGCATAAAGTAATATTCACCGAATTCATTATAGGAAACTACCCCTACGGGGATATCTCCTTTGACTCCGAGGTAGGGGCTCCCGCTCCACATGGTCCACCCGGCATCTCCTACGCCCATGTTCCGCAGGTTGGGTAAAATTGTAGGGATGGGGTTTTGGGTGGTGTAGCCTAAATCATCCCACTGATAAATTTGGTCGTAAGTCTGGCCGGCTCCGACCAGGACCGTAAAACGTTTAAAAGATAAATCGACATTTTCATTTCTTAGCAATCGTCCGTCCACCGCCACCACCCTGGTATGGGTACCGTGTGGATGAAGGGGGTGATTCTCGATACCGGCCCCGATGTAGCGCATTAAAATTTTTTCTCCGGGCTGCCCCATAATCATAGAGCCGTACGGCTGGTGGGGGAGATAATCTAAACCGTCCATCAACATGGTATCCGGCGCACAGCGCCCGTTTAATGTCCAGTAGCGGGGCAAAAATTTGCTGACCTGGTATGGCTTACCTTCCTCAACCGCCTGGTGCATGTCAGGATCAATCTCCCAGGTGATTAGCAAATATTCCCGGTCGTATTCCGTATCCGTGCCGGCACCGTAGGCGGTTTTAAACTCCCGGGCATCCGGGTTGTAATCAGCAGGCCGCACCACCATTCCCCCGTACAACCCCATAGGAACTTGCTTGTGCGGGTTAGTCCCGCTTTCGTAAATAAAGGTTCCGGGGAAGGAAGGCGTAAATGTATACGACACCATACCACCTGGTTCAGCGTGGTTGAAAAAGGACAAAAGTTTGCCGTCGGTATATTGCGGCTGTACCGGTTGCCCATCCGCCATTATCCCTGACTGGCCGGAAAAAGAAATGGAAACCGGTTCGGTCAATGTATTGTATAGGTTAATATTAATTGTTTCTCCCTGCCTGGCAACAATGTGAGGTCCCGGTAATTGAGCAGGGCCGGTTTCACTTTTGGAAAAGCCCCAAAAATAAATACTGTTGCCGTCAGGGGTACTTAAATAGCCGTCTTTTGCCCAAAGGTCTATTACAGGCATTTTATTCTCTCCTTTGGTTTTCACCCAAGTTTAACCGCCGGCACTAAAGATTTTTAATAAGGTTAAGGTTTTGGAGACACCCTTATTTCCGTGACCATGCCGCCGAATTCCGTTCCCGCTATGGTATTTTTATTGAGGTTGCGGTTATAAAGGGGATATATTCCTGCACGCGGGGCGGTGAAGATGACATCCATCGTTTGGCCAGCGGCAATATATATAACATCTCTCCAATAGCTAATGTCCTCACCGTTATACCCGCGTAGCTGCTGGGCATCCAATCCCACAACCTTTAAAGGTACTCCGGGTATCTGCAGGCAGTGTTGCTGAAACCCAATATTCACGAACCGGAGCAACACCTTTTCTCCTTGGTATGCCTCAACCAGCGCAGAAAAGGGCTGTTGGGGCATAGACTGGTCGTTAGCCGGTTTCACCGTATCAGGATAACTTCGCCCATTTATCAACCAGTATTCCGGGCTGTACTCCGTCCAGTCAAATTCCTGCACGTTGGCCACCAGATGATGGGGCCTGGGGTCCAATTCCGTGAGAAAGATAAGACCTTCCCGATCATACGCTGTATTTTCATCATTATAAGCAAACTTAAGTCCCAGTTCTTTTTCTAGTTTTGGCCGTACCGTTACAGGACCAACCATACCCATTTGAATGTGTTCAACAGGCTCAAAATGGCAGTGATGGATATAGGTACCCGGGTCCAACGGCTGGTAATAGTAAGTAAAATCCCTGCCCACCGGCACAGAAATGGATGCTTCAGGAACACCGTCCCATAAGGGGATTTGGTTGGGGAAACCGTGCCAGTGGATGGTATGGGTGTCATCCAAATCCGGCCTGTTCGGGAAACCCAGGTTAGTAAGGGTTAAATAAACCTCATCACCTTCGTAAACATCCAGTAAAGGGGCCAGCAGAGTAGCTTTACCCCGGTACTGGAAAATTTGATTCTCAGGCACTACGCTGATATCAACAAAGCCAAATATATAATGGTCGGTGCCGTCCGGCATGCTTACCCACCCGTCTGTAGCACCGAATCGCTTGATTACTGTGGCCATATTCAATGCTCCTTTCCGGCACTAGGGAAGTTCAACATGTTCATAGGCACCAATATCATAGCCTGCGCCCTGTGGCCTGGGGCGGTCATCAAAGTCTGTTTGTGGGGCCTGGAACACTTCGTCTTCCCTGGTGATTGCATTGGTACCCCGGTTTATAACCGTAATAGAACTATTGGTAAGGTGATAATCACCGGTTAGTTCGGGAATAACGGTCACTATTTTAACCGATTTAAAATTAGGTTCCATGTTAAAAGCCACGGCCGTTAGCGCGGTGTCATATGCACCCGCAAACACCGGGTCACCGTAAACATTTTGGCTGCCTCCGGTATATGGTTCCGACAGGCTGCAATACTGGGGACTTAACAGTGCCGCGGTGCCAAACACCTCTAAATCCATAATATTAACGGGTTGTGGATCACCGTCGGCCCCGATGCCGCTGATACCTCCCCGGCCCTCATTAAGGGTTTGGTTAAAAATGCCTGCTCTGTTATCCCAAAAAATGTTGTTAAACAGCACCGGGTCACTGAAAGTGGGCGCGCCCGGTTGGTTACTGTCCAGGTAAGCCTGGAAGGCGGCACTGTTTGGTTCGCTCACCAAACCGGCGGCATGGGGTAGACCGTCACTGTCCTCTGCCGTGGCGGTAGTAATGTTCTTGGCGATAGTATTGTTGACTATGACGACATTACAAGCGTCATCCAAGGCTATACCGCCGCCCACATCGGTGGAGACATTATTTACAATCACATTGTTATAAATATTGATCCGGTAGTCCAGGGGCTGCAGCAGCCGGATGCCCCCGCCGTCGTCGTTGGCCAGGTTACCCTGGATAAGGTTATTGTAGATATCGACTTCCCCTGAACCGGTGGTAAGCGTTTCCGGTGGGACAGGCTGTTCTCCGCCCACAAACACGCCGGCTCCTTCATCAAACGAGGCGTTAAATAGAATACGATTGTGGTGGATTTTCCCGCCCGGGCTGTAGCCGAAGTGCGATAAGCCCCCGCCATATTCAGCTGAGTAATTACCGCAAATATCGTTATTGGCAATCTCATAATTGTCAGCGCCGTTAAAGATGCCGATACCGCCGGCCAAACTGATACCGCCGTTGTTTAGTATACGGTTGTGGCTGATCAGGATATTATCGTTATAATTGTCTCCCACGTAAGCTCTGCCGATATTAATGGCGCCACCGAAACCGCCGCCGTTACTCTGGATGATATTATTACTAATCACCAGGTGGTTGCAGTGCGCGTTTACGTATATGCCGCCGCCATCTTCACCCCTGGCGCCCGTGATCTTAAAACCGTCCACCTGGGGCCTGAACGTGTCGCTAAAAGCCCCCGCTTGGGCAACTACCGTCAGAACTTGCCCCCTGGTGATCTCTTTAACCTCGCCTGGCGGCACCAATTCCGGGCCGTCAAAATCTATACCGGCCAGTTTATCAATCCACTGGTTGGTATAGGAAAGGTAGAAGCGGCCATCTATAACGGAACCGGCAACCGCAGTACCGTCCGGCCGTATCCCTCCCGGCCCCAGACCCTGCAGCTTAATGTTCTTATAGAGTATAGGGCTTTCATAATAAGTTTCAGCCGACACAACTACAATTGTCCCGTCGGGTTCATTGTCGATGGCTTCCTGAATAGTGGTATAGTCAGCGGTGCCGTCTTCTTGAACCCTCGCTATATTGGGCTGGTACGCGCCCTGCCGGCTGAGATGGAAAGTGATACCCTTTCTGCTTGTATTTCCGGCGGCGTTTGTGACCAATAATTGTACAGGGCCAGGGCCGGCGGCACTAAAACCTTGGGGTACAAAAGCTTGAATCGACTGTTCGGTCCATCCCAGGATGCTGATTTCCTGCCCGTCCAGTGTTACCTGGCCCGGCGCATCTCCGAAACCGGTGCCGGCAATATTAACCGCACGGTCCTCGTCATTGGGGTCCAGTAAATTTACCTCCACACGGCTTACCTGGAATATTTGAGGCGTATCTGCCGGGATACTGCATTGCGGAGGTTGTGAGAATTGCCCACCGGGTGTGCCGGTAAAAGCCGTAATCGGGAATAGGGCCACATCGGCATAGGTCGTTTTCCCGGGCCATAGGTCGAAAACCAGCTTTAAAGACTGGTAATTGGGGTTATAGTGAACATTGGGCTGATCCGGATCCCCCGGATCATTGCCGATAACCTGGTACATGCCCGGCGCTACCCCTGAAGGGGTGGGTACATTGCGGGTATAAGTGGAAGGCAGCAGCACTTCAAAAATACCGTTAATATCCGAGTGCACCGTGGTGATTAACCTACCGGTAAAGTCCCGTATGCCTACCGGAGTGTTCGGGATGCCCCTTTTTTCCCCGAAGTAGATAAAATTCGGATCGGTTTCCAGGTTGACATCGTCCAGCAAAAACCCTACAATACGGCCGGGCACGGGGACATCGGTATAAAGGAAAAAGTCTGCCACAGCATTCATTCCATCGACAACATTGACCACTTTCTTGTAAACATCAAAGTCCGGAGGTGTAGTGGGGAGATATGGCGGAGGGGGCATGCGGAAGAGAGCGGTGCCGACAAAGTCATCGCCCTGTTCCGTATTAACAGAACCGTCCCGGTCCAGTACATTATATTCCACAGGCGGTACCACTTCCACGATATACGTACCGGCAGGGAGCGGTTTTTCTACCGCTTCGGGGTGCCCGTAGTATGGGTCCCAATAAGTTTCAAATGCATAACCACCGTCAAAAACACCGGGTTTAATCTGGTTTGATATGTTGGGTACCTCGATACATTTTTCATCAAGGTTGCCGTCCGGGTCCATACAGTCCGTGGGGTGCTCCCAGGCGTCAGTGACAGCGGTGTTGATTAAATCCCCCTGGATTACCTTACCTTCCGCGTCTACAACCGCCGTATAAAGGTTAAGGGTTACATTGGGAATGCCGGGCTCGTATTCTTCAGCTATTTCGTATCTGGGATCGGTCTCGTTGCGCATGGTAGCATAATAAACCATGCCGGAAATGCCGCCGTTTTCCCCCCTGTTATACGGCCTTTTACCCCAGTCAATCCGGTTGGTTTTGGCGGCCCAGGTAAGCTCTGCGAGAGTCAGGACACCGTCATAGGTCTCTGAACACCTGACGTAATTACCGCGGTCGTCCCGGCATAAAACATCCGGGTTAGCCGGGTTGGGCACCGGTATCCCATAGTCCGGAGTAGCCGTAGCTCCGGTACGGGCAAAACGGGTAAAATCCACCTCGGCCACTGCCAAGCGTTCCAGCTCAAATACTTCATTAAACGCATAATTGCCATGCATATCTGTGATAGTGCTGTACTGAATGCTGCCGTCTTTAAAACGGGTATTTACCGCAACATTTGGTATACCGTCCTCGCCGGGATCACGCACTCCATCACTGTTCAGGTCATTAAAAACTGTACCCTTAATGTAGCCATACCATCTTGGAATACCGATGTCACCCATATCGACGGTTTCACCCGGCTGCACCTGTACCGTGCGGAAGGAGATAATGTAATCCAGCGGTTCGTCCCAAATAGCCATCTGATACAAACCCGGCGGCACGTTCTCAATGATGAAGTTGCCGTTACTGTCACCACGCCCGGTATAAACCTGCTGGTCATTGGCTCCGATGTCACAAAGGGCTATCCAGGGACGATCCACCGGCCCCCCTAAAGTTAGCGGTTTAAAAGGCGGGATAAATTCAATAACAGCCCGCACCCGGCCCGTAATTAGCCCGGTTTCCCAGGGGCTGGGCGGCCCAAACCCCATTGGCCTGACAAATCCGAACCATACCAGGGGCATCTTAAACCCTTCCCTGGGACTGTAGCCGTCATTACCTTCCTCAATCCAGGCATCTATGGTATGGGTACCTTCAATAGTAGTTGTTTGAATCCAGTCCGTGCCGTCCGCCGGGATGGCCTGCACCCCGTATTTGCCGGGGGGAAGGTTGTCGATCAGCGCGTCCCCGTTATCGTCAGTGAGTATTTTTCCTCCGGTACCCGGGATAGGAATGGGATTACCGGCCTCCAAAATCAAATTGCCGAACTCATCCCGCTCATATTCTGTGCCCAGCGGGTTGCCGAAATAGTCTACGGTTACTTCACCAACCGCGTCCCCGATAATAATGCTGAAACCCACCAGCCCGCTCTCCAGCGGGATATCGTCTTCACCGTTGACCGGGTTGTTATCATGAAAGACATGCACCCTTATTTTGGACAGGGGTAAAGGGTTGGGGTACAGGGCAACTTCCAATGTTTTATCCGCATTATCCATAGTTACCCAATTGCCACCCATTTTGTAGCGGGGAGATAATACCGAAACCAAGTATTTACCGTTTGGCAGTGCTACCACAGGCGCTGAGGTTTCCGAAGCTTCACCCGTGGCAACTACCGGGCTATGGCTGGCACCGGGTTTTAATGAAGGAAACAGATTGGGGTCTCGCTCATCCAGTGGCAGATCGACTTGCGGGTCTCCTACATTATTTTCGTTAACAATGAATTTAAATGACGAAATTAAAGCCCCGCTATTAAAATCCTTTACCACAACGGTTAAATTTGCGTTATTCCTTGTTTCGTCAAGGGTGGTCTCCTTAAATGCAGGCTCCTCCATTGAATTTTTTTTCATTTAATAACCTCCTCGAGCCTGGTTTCCGCAGCAATTACCGGATACCACGATGGTTATTATTTTTGCTTATTATTTACCATTCTTTAAAATAAATGGACCGGAATTGTTCCATATTATGACAAAACCTTATTGATTGTGCTCATTTTTGTTGCAACTCAGATAATGAAAAAGCCGTAGTTCCTTGTGGGGTAAGGAATTACGGCTTTGTTGTTTTTGTAAACATATTTCTCCAATAGCAAGGCTTTACTTCCTTATCGTAACTTGACGGGTTGCTTCATCCCAGTCCACCTTTGCGCCCATAATTTCACTAACAAAACGCAAGGGAAGTCAGTAGTAACTCCATAAGCGACACCATCTTCATCAAAGGTGGCATTTGTGCCGGCATCAATGGCTGGAGAGCCCTTATGAAGCCTTAAGCCGTTCTGCCAAATAAACAAGGGGTCTGCATCAATGTTACCGCCGCCATCAATTCCTAGACTGTCATCCCAACCAACACCGCTGCCGCCTGAACCTTTTATTAAGCTGTAGCTGATAATAGATGAGCAGCCGGGAATGTTGAAATAATCGACGCCATCGGATCCCGCCGTATTACCCCAAAATATAGAATTTACAATTTTGGGGTTGCTGGATCCAACGTTATACATCCCGCCGCCATAATAATCAGCCCTATTCCCGCTGAAGGTGACGTTGGTAAGTGTTGGGCTGCTGTCATCGTTATGCATCCCGCCGCCAAAATACTTAGCATAATTCTCGTTAAAAGTAACATTAATAAGTGTTGGGTTGCTGGATCCATCGTTATACATCCCGCCGCCATAGTAGGCCCTATTCTCGCTGAAGATGATATTGGTAAGTGTCGGGCTGCTATTTATGTTTACCATACCGCCGCCATAGAAATCAAACCCTTTAGCCCCAGAGTTGTTGCCGTCGGCGTTGCCTTCTGTGATAGTAAACCCATCCAATAACGCATCATCCAGTTGCAAATTATCATGGTAAAAAACATGATAATTGTATGGGAAACCACTGAGGATGGTTTCATTACTTATAAAATCCCGGTTACTCAGGTCAAACTCGGGCTCCTCGTTTCCGGCAAAGCCTCCGTAGATTGCGACACCATTTTTCATCTCGAAGTGCCCGTACTCGTTTCCAACGGGATGATAGGTACCCTTTGCAACCCAGATCTGTTGCCCCGGCTCAGCTATTCCCAAGCGTATTGGAGGTATGTAAAGGCATTTTCCCATGAATCACCATCATTTGCTCCAGCTGCGTTAGATAATACATAGATGATAGCGTTTGGTTCCTCTTCCACTTCCAGTGTAATCTGTAGGTTGATGTCATTATCAACAATATTAACCCAGTCCTCGATGGTCTCATAGCAAGCCTTGCTCACGCTGTAATAGTAATTGCCAGGTGCAACACTTGGGAATGTAACTATACCTGCTTCTTCGGTTACCTGCGTGTTCCTACCCCCTAAGTAAACCTCAGCGCCTTGGAGCAAATGCTCATTAGCTTCGAAGACAGTAAAGGTTATATCGAAGGTAGATTCTTTCATGGCAATCATTAGGTTGACGTCGTCATCGACAATGGTTATCTGAGCCTCGGCGGACTCATATCCAGCCTTGTTCACGGTGTAATCGTACGTGCCAGGCGCTAAACCTACGAACAAAGCCTCACCGTAAGAGTTGGTGATTCTCCTAATGTCCCCGACATCCACATTTGCTCCATCAATTGGTTCCTCATTTTCATCCGTCACCATTAGGTTAATGATATACCCCTCTGGCCGAGCGTACGTAAATTCTACTTCGCCTCTTGCGCCTTGGTCACCCCGTTCACTACGATGTTGCCTTGGGCCAAAAAATCCTCCACTGCCGCCTCCACCGGGTGCCTCTCCCGGGTTAGTAAGCGGACGAACCCCACCAATCCCCGCGCCACCTGCTCCGCCGTCTCCGCCTGCATCACCGCCTGCTCCCGAATAAACTTCAAAATTATTATGATCGATCGAATTGCCATCATCCCCAGCTTCCCCGGCAATTACAATATCGCCAATAGACTCTGCTTTAGACCCACCTGCACCACCCGCTGCGAAAGTGTCACCAACATGGGTGATATTCTGTCCACCGGAACCACCTGCAGCGAGAACAAATGCATTCTCGGGGTTTGTGTCCGGTCCCACGAAGGAATGTTCACCATCAATACCATTGGTATGTGCAGGTGTCTCATCCGCTACCTTAATGGTTAACGTTTCACCAGGTTCTACAAGGAGGGTTGAGCTTGCGTATGCACCGCCTCCACCGCCTCCGCCTACCTGTATAAATAAACTGCTTCTTGTAGCATCAACTCCTCCACCTGCTCCACCACCGCCCCAGGCTTCGACAAAGACCTCAGTAACGCCAGGTGGGACCGCCCAAGTGTGCTGGCCCGGATAAAATGTTTCAACGACCTTACCGTATCTATCCTCAGCATCTGCTCTTTCAGTCCACAGGACGGTCAATCCAAGCCCAAACAGCAAGAGTAACGATAGGGTGATGCTTAAAGATCTTTTGAAGCTTTTTTTCTTTACCATTATTTCTCCCCCTTTTAATATAAACAATAATTAACAAACTAAGTATAAAAAAAGACCACTTAAAAAAGTGGCCGGTTACGCTACTGGCTCGCCCCTGGCTTATAAGCGTCCATTTCAAACCAGGGGGTCATCGCTCTCCAAATTATACTTATACAAGAGACTTATGTTTGGATGTAGCAAGTTGATTATTTATATTTACCAACAAACGTTCATTAATAGAGCTAATTAATGAGATAGTCAATCAAGAGAGTTAAACGCTTGTAATAGATACAGGTCAATGTTATAATTTGTGTTGGGTTTATTCAGTGAGGTTACTCAGTGAATGGATTCAGTGACTAAGGTAAATTATATTGTTTTTCCATAATCATGTCAAGATAAGGGGAAAATTTATGAAGGTTAGGTCAAATTCAAGAAAACTGAAGGCGGCTGAGACAAAAAGGAGAATTTATGAATGTACTATGGAGTTAATGAGAAAGCGCGGTCTTGATAATTTCACTGTAGATGACATCGTAAAGGCGGCCGGAGTATCCGTAGGGACATTCTATGTTCATTTTAAATCCAAGTTTTCATTGGTTGCGGACTATGTCAGCACAATAGATGATGGTTATGAGGAGTTCTTTAATTCTATTCCCCCTGATATTAAGCCATCAAAGATGCTGCTGCTGGTAACAGAAAAAATTGTAGACGTGCTGGTAAACGATCTCGAATTTGATGTGATGAGAACTCTTTATGAGGCTGCGCTTAAAAAAGCTGACGGTACGCAGGGGTTGCTTAACTATAACCGCAAACTTAATCAAATATACAGCCAGATTATTATGCAGGGAGTCCGGCAGGGGGAGTTTAGGGAAACACTTACTATAGATTCCGTTTCAAACCATTGCGTCATGAGCATAAGGGGAATGACCTTTGAATGGTGTGCACGTTACCCCGATTTTGATTTAAAAAAAGAGGTTTTACAGCACTTTGACCTTTTACTGGCAGGCATTAAAAACAGCTAAAGAATTAAACAAGTACCCTCACCATGTCCACCATCCTCACTTGGCCCCGTCGTTACTACGTTTCCACGGTGGCGATGTTTTTGGTACTTCAAGGGTTTGTTAATACAGGAATTTCATATGATATGTCGCCCAACAATCAATTATGGCAACGTAGAACACCAACGTGTTTTGCGTTGTTTTTTTTTACTAACTGAATAAGCTTGTTTAGTCGTGGTTTAGTGGCTTACTTTACAATAACAGCATCAGGATGAAAAGGGATGACATTTTGTATAACACTGTGGTTATTGATACCGATAACGGTTGTCTGAATCACATTTCCCGCTTGCTAAAGGAAAACGGGTTAATCAATTCGGTGACCTGCTTTCACCAGTGGTCAGAATACCTGGGCGAACTGGAAAAAGGAAACATACATATAGTATTTATCCGAGTGGACAGCCCGGGTCTTCAGGGGTTGTCTCTAGCCATGGAAACCAAGGGGATATCTCCGGTCACGAGGATTGTTTTTATATCCAGTGTAAAAAGCTATGCAGTCATAGCCTTTGAGGAACAGGCCAGTGGTTATTTGGTGCTGCCAGTAACGCAACAGGCTCTGGACGAAGTGGTTGCAAATATTAGAAGACGTGATCTCTGGAGGTGGGGCGATTTATCCGAATGATGGGTGTAGTGATTCGCAATACCGGGCTTCAATCTTTAGGCTGCAGACTATATTAGGACAAGCAGCAGATTAATTTAACAATTAAAGAAAGGGTGATTTATTGTGCAGCACAGACTAAAATCAAAAAAGTTTTCACTGGCCTTGACGCTTATCTTCCTCTGCTCCATAGTATTTGGCGCAATGCCCGTCCAACCGGCTTATGCTCAGTTTTCGGACATCAAGGGCAACTGGGCGGAATGGCAAATTAACGACTGGGTGGACAGGGGACTCGCCGGGGGCTATACCGATGGCACTTTTAGGCCCAACAACCAGATAACCCGGGCGGAATTTGTGGCTCTGACCAACCGAGCCTTCGGGAAAAAAGACAAAACAGTCCGGGTGGACTTCAAGGATGTCAAAGACTCTGACTGGTTTTACGCCGAAGTGGCGATGGCCAGTGCTGAGGGTTATTGTGCCGGTTACACCGACGGCACCTTCAGGCCCTTAAACCCTATCACCAGGCATGAAGTGGCCTCAATAGTAACCAGACTGCTTGAGCTTGGCGCCGGTGCAGCAGATAAAAACTACGCCGACGCCGAATCCATCGCTCCCTGGGCTCGGGATGCGGTTAACGCTGTGTCGACTGCCGGTATCATGAGCGGTTACACTGACGGCACCTTCAAAGGTACCAACCCCATCACCAGGGCAGAGGCAGTGGTAACCCTGGATCGGGCGTCAAATACCACACGCACCCCCCCAGTTATATCTGAGGGTATTATGGGCAGCATTACAATGGATGGCAAGGTAATGGAGGGCGCTGTTGTGCTGCTCTTTGCCGAAAACGGCATTGAACCGATTAATGAAACAACATCCGGCAGGGACGGAAAATACGCTTTTCAGGTGGACGCCGGAACTTACGACATCACCGCCGCCAAAGACAAATTCGTGGCCTATGCCGCAAACGTATCCTTTACCGGGGATGGTGTGGTTCAGGATCTTGCGCTGGCTGAAGGCACTCTCATCAGCGGGCGGCTGGTGGACAAAAACGGCAGTGCCGTAAAGAACGCCAAACTGTTCTTTACCACCAACCCTACCTTTTTAACCTCCACGGATGGTTCCGGAGATTTTAAAGTATACGTACCGGCAGGAAAAAAATACAAGGTACGCGGTTACAAAAACAACAAGCCGACATCCGGGCTTGAAATATTGCTCGACAATATCGAAGCCGAGACGGCAGGCAGCCAGTCCATCGGCACAATCAGGACTACTTACGCCCTGGTAACATCTTCCGGAGGTGGTGGCGGTGGCATCAGTACCGGTACCGCGGCCACACCCACGGCCAGCCCCGCATCCGGTGCGGTACAGGCCGGCACCGAAGTCGTTTTGAGCACAAACACAACCGGGGCTACCATACGCTATACAACCGACGGTAGTGAACCAACCACAACGAGTACCCAGTATTCCTCCCCAATAACCATAACCGAAGCCGTGACCATTAAGGCAAAGGCATTAAAAAGCGGTTGGAATGCCAGCAGTACAGCAACTTTTTCGTACACGGTAATATCTGAAGCAGTGCCGGTCACGGCAATAACCGTATCGGGCGAAGGAGAGGCGACAACCGTTGTTGTTGGACAGAACCTCCAAATGACAGCGGCGGTTGAACCTGCCAATGCCACTGATCCAAGTGTAAGCTGGAGTGTTGAAGCCGGTACCGGAGCAGCGGCCATTGATACCAACGGCTTATTGACCGGGACGGGTGCGGGTACGGTTACAGTCAAGGCCACTGCCAATGACGGTTCGGAAGTGAAAGGCAGCGCTTTAGTTACAGTGGTGGAACCAGGTCCATTTGCCGGCGGTGACGGTACGGTGGAAAACCCCTATCAAGTGGCCACGGCGGAGCAGTTGGACAAGGTTCATGAATATCTGGACAAGCATTTTATTCAGATCGCAGACATCGATTTGACCGATTATCTAAGTGTTGGTGGAGACGGGTATAACGAAGGAAAAGGTTGGGTACCCGTTGGGAATAACAGTACCAAATTCACAGGAACATACGACGGTGACCGTTTTAAGATTACCGGCATGACCTTTTCTGATCCGGATAATGGCTGGTACACCGGTCTGTTTGGACACACTTCCAAGGACGCGGCACTTCGGGATATTATTTTGGAAGATGCCGTTCTAAGCGGGAAACATGAGATCGGCAGCCTTGTGGGCGTGAATTACGGCACAGTGTCAGATTGTTCGTCAATCAACGTGGATCTTGCCGGATATAGGAATGTCGGCGGCTTAATAGGAATTAACTATGGCGTAGTACAAGACAGTTATGCCACCGGAGAAGTCGAGAGCACCTATTCCTATGTCGGAGGTCTGATTGGTGAAAATGGCTCATATAGCGGGGATATATATTTAGCTGAATCCGGAAGTGTTCTAAACTGCTATAGCAGTGTCGACGTCACTGGTGATGAAGTGGTAGGCGGCCTGATTGGTAATGATTCCTATGGAGATATAGAGAGTTCTTATTCAACGGGCGCAGTTGTCGGGAGTGACCGGGTTGGCGGTCTTGTTGGTGATGCCAGTACAACCAACATCAATGAATGTTACGCAACAGGCAGCGTCACGGGAAGCTACGGCGACGTCGGCGGGTTGGTCGGTGAAGCTGCGGCAGATACCCTAATACAGAATTGCTTTGCTTCAGGAAATGTCAGTGGTCCGTCCTATGTTGGCGGGCTGGTGGGTGACATATCATTGACAACAATTGAAAATAGCCATTCTGGCGGAACAGTTACAGGTACGAAACGTATCGGCGGTTTAGTTGGCCATAGTGATGGTGAAGTTAACAGGTGCTACTCAACAAGTGGTGTAACGGGCATCGGAGGATATAACGAATTTATCGGCGGTTTGGTAGGTTATAATAATGGTTTAATTAGTGAAAGTTATGCCACCGGGGATGTTGTAAGCACCTACTTAAGTGTAGGTGGCCTGGTGGGATACAACTATCTAGGTACAATTGACAACTGCTATGCCACGGGAGATGTAACAGGCAATAGCCGTGTCGGCGGTCTGGCAGGGGATAACAGACAGGTTATTACCAATAGCTATGCATTGGGTTCTGTTTCGGGAAGCAGTGACGTTGGCGGCCTGATTGGGTATCTGACTGGCGACTACACAGTTTCCAACAGCTGCTACGATACCGAGACCACCGGCCAATCGGATACCGGCAAAGGAGTACCAAAAACAACCGCGGAGATGATCGACCAAGAAACTTTTACCGGTTGGGAATTCGGAACTGTCTGGACGACGGATACCGACCCGGCTTCTTATCCGTATTTCCAATGGCAAACGGATAATATACCACTGGCGGAACTTACCCATGTTACACTGGGGGCAAGTGTCATGACCAGACCAGGGTACCCGGGGCAATATGAAATAAACGCTATAGGCTATTCAAACAGTAGTAATGCGTACATGAATAATGGAACGTTGGAGCTGTTGTTTAATGATGGGGATATTAATATCACCGTCACAGCACCGGTTGCTATGCCCGAAGGAACTATTCTTGCAGCGGATAGATTAGCACAGGCTCTTAATGATAATGCAGAATTTAATTCTGCTTACGAAGCAATAAATAATTACAGTCCCGGGTACATCATGGTAACCAATAAAACAAAAGAAGAGGATAAGCCGGTTACTATTCAGTTTCGTGACCCGGATAACACTGGTGTAATATTTAACGTTGTTGGCGGCGAGAGCCAACCAGGTTATGCACCGGTAGCAGCTATCAGCACCACGCCGGTTTTGACGGGATCAACTGTGTCTGAGACTATACAAGTCAAAGTCACCCAGTACGAGCTCGATAAGGTTGTACCGGTGACTGTAGTTGCCCATGATTCAGCCGTTATGGTGGCGGAAAGAATAAGGGCTGCTTTGGCAGCAGATACCGATATATCCGATGTACTGGATGTATCCACTTCCGGGACGGATATTATTTTGACTCAAAAGGCCGGACATGAAGTAAATTGCTCAATTCAAATAGTTATTATAGAAGATGTCTAAAAATGGTTGATGCAGTTACAAATAGCGGGCAAGCCAACTTTTGTAGTAACCCTGTTTCCTGGTAATCGAGACTAAGCCAATGAGTATACTGCTCTGCTGGTCGGTACCTTCCTTCAAAGCCGATGTCGGTTGGGGAAAGTTGGGCTGAGAAATAAATTAAGTAGGCTGGGTAACTATGCCCAGTCTATTTTTTATGCCTCAGTGGTAGTCGTTAGAGTAGGGGAGTACCCCTAGTTTTAGCCTATATCTGTCTTAGGGGTAATGGGTAATGTTCGACCGGTTCTGGTTTTATCATTAGCAGTAGGTCCATTATATCTCTCAAGATGAGAACGTAGATAATTTTGTGTAAATGGTTATAACTTACAGTAAAAGGAGCTGACCATTTATGCAAGATTATGCGAACAAGACTATCAAGGAACTGGCTGGGGAATGCGATACCGTAGAAGACGTACACAACTTGCTCAAGAACCTCTTCAAGGATACCCTGCAGCAAATATTCGAAGCTGAAATGGAAGACCACTTAGGCTACAATAAGCACAGTCTGGAAGGCAATAACACAGGCAACAGCCGTAACGGTTACAGCAAGAAAACCATCCAAACAAAGCTTGGTAAAACGGATATTGAAATCCCCCGGGATCGTAACGGGGACTTCGAACCAAGGGTCATCAAGAAGTACGAGACAACCTCTAATGACCTAGAAGATCAGATTATCGCCATGTACGCCAAAGGCATGTCTACCCGTGATATTGAAAGCCATATGCGGGACATCTACGGTATCGACGTATCCCCAACTATGGTTAGCAAAGTAACGGATAAAATCCTACCCGTAGTAACAGAATGGCAATCGCGGCCCTTAGAACGCATCTATCCAATCATTTACC
>LADP01000038.1 GCA_000961575.1 Peptococcaceae bacterium BRH_c8a | reverse complement strand
ACCGCCGACGACCTGAAAGGCAAAAAGATCGGCGTGGTTAAAGCCAGCACCTTCCGTGACGTAGCCCTGGAATACACCGACGAAAAAAACGTCACCGGCTATGACAGCGACGTCATCGCACTGCAGGAACTGCCCACCGGCCGTATCGACGCCGTAATCACCGACCAGATGGTAGGCTTTGAAGCCATTAAGAACGAGCTTAAGATTAAAGACGTGGGCGAGCCGCTGTGGGTAGACGAAATGGCTATCCCGATCATGAAAGACAACACCGAGCTGCTAGAGAAAGTTAACGCCGCCCTGGAAGAAATGATCGCCGACGGCACCTACGACACCATCAGCGAAAAATGGTTCGGACGCAGCATCCTGGGCGAATAATTCACCCCAACAACATGACTACACCCCGGGGCGCGTTTAAACCAAACGCGCCCCACCACTTTAAGCAGCTCCACACCACAAAGAGGTGACAAAATGACAGCTATCATCGAAATTTTTATCGAAAACTGGGAAGCCTTCCTATTTGCCACCGGCATGACCTTAAAACTCACCGCCGTGTCACTGGTACTGGCCATGGTCATCGGGCTGGTGTTTGCCTTCTTCAAAATCTCCGGCAGCAAAATCCTTTACAGTATCGCCCAGCTGTACATCACCGTTATCCGCGGCACGCCGCTAATCGTCCAGCTGATGTTCTTATACTTCGGGATCATCCAACTGGTAGTACTGCCCGCCTTCTGGGCGGGCGCGCTGGCCCTGGCCATCCACTCCGGCGCGTATATCGCCGAGATATTCCGCGGCAGCATCCAATCCATCAACCGCGGTCAGATGGAAGCCGCCCGCTCACTGGGCATGACCTACCCGCTGGCCATGCGCCGCATCATCCTGCCCCAGGCGTTCAAGCGGGCCATCCCGGCGCTGGGCAACCAATTTATCATCGGGCTCAAAGACTCCTCGCTGGTGGCCTACCTGGGCGTGTCCGAGATCTACGGTACCGCGCTGTACGCCCAGGCCGCCAACTTCCAACCTTTTGAAACCTACATGGTGGCCGGTTGCTATTACCTGGTACTGGTAATCATATTCACCTGGCTGGTAAACAAACTGGAACAACGGCTGAGCGTGGAGCAAAGCGAGGTGACTAAATAGATGATTCGCATTAAAAGGCTGAACAAATCATTCGGTTCACTGCACGTGTTAAAGGACGTGGATCTTAGCGTATCCGAACGCGAGGTGGTGGTGCTAATCGGGGCCAGTGGGTCGGGAAAGAGCACGCTGCTAAGGTGCATCAACTTTTTGGAGATTCCCGACAGCGGCAGCGACGAGATTTCTATTATGGGCCAGACGGTGGATCCCCAAAAGGATAACCTGAACCAAATTCGCTCCGAGGTGGGGATGGTGTTTCAACATTTCAACCTGTTCCCGCACCGGTCGGTGCTGGAGAACGTAACCGAAGCGCCGATTTTTGTGCGCAAGCTAAAAAAGAGCGCGGCGGTTGATATGGCGATGCAGCTTTTAGAGAAGGTGGGGCTGGCGGATAAGGCCAAAAGTTATCCGGATCAACTCTCCGGCGGGCAGAAACAGCGGGTGGCCATTGCCCGGGCACTGGCCATGAGCCCGAAGATCATGCTATTTGACGAGCCCACCTCGGCGCTGGATCCGGAACTGGTGGGTGAGGTGCTGCAGGTGATGAAAGAGCTGGCCAAAGAGGGAATGACGATGGTGGTGGTAACCCACGAGATGGGGTTTGCCAGGGAGGTGGGAGACCGGGTGTATTATATGGATGAAGGAAAAATTGTGGAAAACGGTCAACCCGACGAAATTTTTTCAAACCCTAAAAACGAAAGAACACGCGCGTTTCTGGGTCAGTTACTTTAATTAACGTTTAAGAACACTTTAATTACCTGGGATAAAAAACTTACTACGGGAAAAGATAAAAAACCACCGGACTTTGCGACGGTGGTTTTTTTGATGGAAAATGGTAGGTGAATGTAATTGTCCGGCTGCAGCCAAAGTGGAAAGACACCCATAAAAAGCTTTTTCTCTCTTAAAGAGCGCGGTATAGTCCGCAAGACCATGCGGATGCTAAAAAAAGTTCTAATCTGCATGACGATGATCTTTAGCCCTTTTTTAATTTGGGTTATCCTGTCACTGAACAGGGAGCTAATTGTTATAATGGCCAACTGGGAATGGTTTTCCGGTACATTTCCCCTCCTTTTTGACGCGCTCGGTGAACAGGTTAATACGCCCGAATTTGCTCGCGGGTTTAACGAGGCGGCCCTAGGTGGTCTACTGACCCTGTTGGGAGTAATTGTAACGGTTTGGTATTACCAAATGGTTAGATCTCAGGAAGTATCCGAGAAAAGATTATTCGTGATCGATGAACTGCTGGATGAATTGAAAAAAAACAAGACCATGGTGGAAGATATCCAGAGTGGTAATACGGAACAGTATCAGCGCCGAGAAAGAGACAGAGAACAAACTATTTTTGTTACCGAAGCCTGGCACAAACTAGGAGGAGATGTGGCACTTTTACCCCGGCGCCTGTATTTACGTTTAAGCGTATTATACGGCTGTTTGAATCGATGCGTTAATCCTGACGTTTACTGGAGAAATAAGGCGGTAATTGACCGTATGACCGGCATTATTTCCGACCTACACCGGTACCGGAGTACCCTAAGTAAACAGGAAATAAACTAACACTGCCTCCATAACGCATTAAGCAAAACATTAGACTTTCTCAGGAGACACAAAATAAAATAATTGTTGAAATTCCTTTTAGGATAACTTAGAATCCTAAAAGGAAGGGTGAAATTTTATTGACCATAGAACAAATGTTGTTAATATTTGCTGCCGGACTGGTGGCCGGGTTTGTTAATATTGTTGGCGGTGGAGGCTCGTTGGTGTCTCTGCCCGCCCTTATATTCCTGGGCCTGCCTTCTGCGGTGGCCAATGGAACTAACCGTATAGCCCTAATGGTTCAAAGTCTTGTAGCGATAGGATACTTTCGTCAAAAAGGTTTTTTTTATCCCAAACTAAGTGCCATGCTTGCCGCACCGGCCATCTTGGGCTCCATAGTTGGAGCTAAATTTGCCATAGCCCTTACGGATGAAACATTTAATAAAATACTGGCTGTGGTAATGTTGGTGGTATTGGTTTTAATCATCTGGCGACCAGAGAAAAAATTTATCAGCGCCGAGCAAGAAAATTACAGTCCGTCGCGATTGGCGGTTGCCGCCCTAGTCTTTTTCGGGGTGGGGTTTTATGGTGGTTTTATCCAGGCGGGGGTAGGTTTTATCATCATCGCTGCCCTGGCTTTGATAACCGGCATGACTCTGGTGAAGATTAACAGCCTTAAGGTATTGATTACAGCCATTTACATGCTTTCATCACTGCTGGTTTTTGTTTTAAGCGGCAAGGTTGAATGGTTGCCGGGTGTAGTGTTGGCTGGTGGAAACGCTCTGGGGGCCTATCTGGGGAGCGTCTTTACTGTCCATAAGGGCGATAAATGGATACGCGTTTTTCTGGTGGTCACGGTGGTGGTTATGGCAATTAAGCTTTTGAACCTTCATAAATTCATTGGTTTTTAAAATAAAAAAGGGCGACCCCTAGAGGCCGCCCTTTTTATTAATACTTGTTTACTGGAATTTGTCTTTAACGTCGTTTAGTTGTTCGATGGAGTCAATTTCCACGTACGAAGGTACCACCAGGCCGATTTTAGCCCCTTCCAGGTTGGGTCCCAGGTTTTCTACGGTGTCTTCGATTTCTGCGAAATAATCGGCGTGGGTACCGGGCAGCCACGCGGCAACGATGCCGTCAAATTCGCCTGTGCCGATACCAGTAAACATAATGCCGGCATCCACACCAATGGCTTCAACTTCGTAACCCATGTTCTCGAATACATTTTTCACCACGTGGGTGCTGGCAATCTCGGAATCCCATTCCACGTAACCCAGAGTTACGGTACCTTTTTCAGCTGCCTCTTCGGCGGGAATCCATTCATTAACCTTGTCGCTATTCTCTTCAATCCACTTTTGAGCTGCTTCGTCGGGGCTCATGCCTTCTTGAATGTCCACCATCACAGCTGCCATGTCGTCCGGGCTCCAGTAAAAGTTATCAAGCAGGGCATATACTTCCGGCTTGTCCTCTTTAAGACCCTGGCGTACGATGGTGGCGATATGCTCCTCGCCGCCGTAGATACCCTTGGGATCGTCAAGGTATTTAAGATCCCACTTGGCAAACTTCCAGTGTGGTGTCCAGCCGGTTACGACAACCCATTCTTCGTTGTCAATGGCTGTCTTTAGTGCAGCTGCCATGGCCGCGCTGCTGCTGTCCTGTAATTCAAAATCAAGTTCATAATCTGTAATAGCTTGTTCAGTGGCCTTCATAATGCCGGCTCCTGGTTCAATGCCTACAATTGTACCCTTACCTGCCGCTTCTTGCTGGTTCCCGTTGTTGCAGCCAAGCACGGCAACCGAGAGGAAGGCAAGCACCATTACAAGGGTAACCGCTTTAGTTAATTTTTTCAAAATTTATCTCCTCCTTTTTTTATTGGTCATTTTATAAAACGTTTATGGGGGTTAATTGCTTTTTCGACTCAGGTTTTGGGTGATCCGATCCAGGATGATGGCTATAATCACAATGGCCAATCCACCTTCAAAGCCAGTAGAAACATCGAGTCGTTGGATGCCCCGTAAGACTTCCTTACCCAGACCACTGGCACCGATCATAGCTGCAATTACCACCATGGACAGCGATAGCATAATACACTGGTTAACCCCGGCCATGATAGTTGGCATGGCTACCGGGAGCTGAACTTTGACCAGTTTTTGATACTGCGTGGAACCAAAAGCTTCTGCTGCTTCAACCAGTTCAACCGGTACCTGCCGGATGCCCAGACCGGTTAGACGAATGGCAGGCGGCATGGCGAAAACAACAGTTGCAATCAGACCCGGTACCGTGCCGATGCCGAAGAAAAAGACCGCGGGTATCAGGTATACGAATGGTGGCATGGTCTGCATGAAATCAAGTAATGGCATGATGATTCGACTGGCTGTGTTACTGCGAGCCGTCCAGATACCCATCGGAATGCCAACAAACAAAGCTACTATCGTAGCGGATATAACCATGGCCAAGGTATGCATGGAAGGTTCCCATATATCCAGGTTATGGAGCATGAACAGGCCTACTCCGGTGCCTATCGCCACCCGCAGCCCGGCAATATACCAGGCTAGCAAAAAGAACAGGATAATAAAAACCACTGGCGGGAGGAACAGGAATGCTCCAGAAAGATTGTCCACCAGATATTTAATAATTATCTTAATGACCCCAAATATAGGGGCAAGGTTGATAGTGGCCCAATCTACAAGCCATTCTACCCACTGTCCAACTGGAATTTTAGGAATCAACTGCTTCACCACCCCTGCGTACCATGCCGGCCAGTACCGAGCCTCGCACAATAATGCCCAGTAGTTTTTCCTGCTCATTTACAACAGCAATCGGATAACGTGAATCAGCAACTAGAGGTATTAGGTCAGATAGCGGATATTCAGGCGGTACCCTGGGTGTATCTTTAATGATAAAGTCGTCCAGGGTTTCTTTTTTTTCTTCAATGGCTCTCAGGGCATCATCGGCCAGTATCAGTCCGGCCAGGCGACGGTCTTTGGTCACGACAAAGATACTGGATATGCCGTTTTCTTTCATTCGACGCAAGGCGTGACGCGGCCCGTCCTTAGTAGTTACAACGGTATCCGGTTTTTTCATCACACCCTCGGCGGTAAGCACCTTGGACATGTCCACATCCTCAACAAATTTGGCTACATATTCGTCGGCCGGATTGGTGAGAATCCCTTCCGGGGTGCCGATTTGAATAATGGCCCCATCCTTCATCAGGGCGATGCGGTCGCCAATTTTAAGTGCTTCGTCCAGGTCATGAGTAACAAAAATAATCGTCTTGTTCAGGGTAGCCTGCAGTGATAGCAGTTCGTCCTGCATGCCCTTTCTAATTAACGGATCCAACGCGCTAAAAGCTTCATCCATGAGTAATATGTCCGGGTCGCTGGCCAGTGCCCGGGCCAAGCCCACCCGCTGCTGCATTCCGCCGCTAAGCTGGTCGGGCATACTGTTCTCCCATTCCTTAAGTCCAACCACTTCCAACACTTCCGTGGCCTTGGCCAGCCTTTCATTCTTTTCCATGCCCTGAACTTCCAGGCCGTAGGAAACGTTGTCCAGTACTGTGCGATGAGGAAATAGTGCGAAACGCTGAAAAACCATCCCCAGTTTGACGCGCCTGACCTGCCGCAGCGTTGCTTCATCAACGGTTGTAATATCTTCATCGTCAATTAGCACTTGTCCGCTGGTAGGTTGAATCAACCGATTGATACAACGCAGCAGTGTTGATTTTCCGCTACCGGAAAGACCCATCAAAACAAATGTCTCGCCGGCATTTACATCAAAGGATACATTTTGTACGCCGACTGTGCTTTTGGTGGCTTGCAGTATTTCTTCTTTGCTTTTGCCCTCTTGCAGCATTTTTAAAGCTCGATTCGAGTGTTCCCCGAAAATTTTATATAAGTTTTTTACACTGACCTTACTCAACCCGGTGCTCAATCCTTCCCTTTTATAACTTAATTTTCTGGTGGTGGTTATTCAATTTATGTTTAGTTCTATGTTAATTTATGTTTGTCTTTAGTTGTTATAATGATTAGACAAATTGCCTTGCTAAAACAATATGCCAGCACACTAGGTATATAATTTAAGTTGCCAGCACACTGTTCTTATTTTAACAAACGTTGGCATAATTGTCTAGGTATTGGTGTTATTTTAATATTGTACGGAAATATTGACACTGTTTTTACATATAACTATAATTAACATAATTAAAATTAACATACCAAGTGCTATAATAAAAAAATAAAACCTTCAGGGACAGGTGAAATTCCGTACCGGCGGTAAGAGGTTAAGCTTCAAGCCCGCGAGCCCGCAAGGGTTGATCCGGTGTAACTCCGGAGCCGACAGTAAAGTCTGGATGGGAGAAGGTAATTACTTTAAGGCATTTTTTCGCCCGTTGGGTGTTATGTGCCTTGCGTATTTGTGCCCTGAAGATTGCTTCAGGGCTTTATTTGTTTTAAAACGAGAGATTCATTTTAGTCAGGATGGTGGACAGTTGCGGGGAGAGAATATCTATTATATGCAAATGGCCTTGGAAACGGCAGGAAAAGCTCTGGGCCGTACAAGCCCCAATCCGATGGTTGGTGCTGTGGTGGTCAGGGACGGACAAGTGGTTGGTTCGGGATACCACGCCCGGGCAGGTACCCCCCATGCCGAGGTGCATGCACTGCGTGAAGCCGGAGCAAAGGCCTGCGGAGCCACGCTGTACGTGACACTGGAACCATGCTGCCATCACGGGCGAACCGGCCCTTGCACCGAAGCGGTTATCAAGGCAGGGATCACAAAAGTAGTAGTGGCCATGGAGGATCCTAACCCCAAAGTTGCCGGTAAGGGCGTTAAAATATTACAAAATGCAGGTATTACGGTGGAGACCGGGGTTTTGGAAGAACAGTCCAGGCGCCTAAATGAGGTATTCATTAAGTATATCAGCACCAGACTGCCTTTCGTGGTTATGAAAACGGCCATGAGTCTGGACGGCAAAATTGCCACCGCCAGTGGGGAGTCCCAATGGATTACCGGACCGGCATCCAGGGCTATGGTACACCGGTTGCGGGATCGATACGATGCTATTCTGGTGGGGGTGGGAACCGTGCTGGCAGATAACCCATCTTTGACTACCAGGCTATCGGAAGGCGGGGGCAAAGATCCGGTGCGGGTGGTCCTGGATTCACGGGCCAGGACACCGGTAGATGCGCAAATAATAACCCAATCATCCCACTCCCCAACCATTATAGTCACCACATCTGATGCGCCGCGTGTCAAACTGCAGCAGCTATCAGACGCCGGGGCGCAAATAATGCAATTGTCAGCTGACGATAACGGGATCTGCCTGCATGAATTGTTGTGTAAATTAGCAGAACGAGAAATAACCAGCTTGCTGGTGGAAGGCGGAACCCGGGTAAACGGTACGTTTATCAATAGTAACCTGGTGGACAAGGTTTGTTGGTTTATCGCACCCAAGATTATCGGCGGTCATGCAGCGCCGGGACCAGTGGGCGGCATTGGAATAACCGCACTGGCGGATGCCATGAAATTAAGTGACATCTCGCTGCAACGCTATGGGGAAGATATAGGTATTGAAGGCTATGTGGCGAAACGGGGTGAATGAACAATATTTACCGGACTAGTTGAGGAATTGGGCCAATTAATATCATTGCGCCGGGGTGCGGACTCGGCCCGGTTGAAGATTTCCGCCCGGCTGATTATGGATAATTTGGCGGTGGGAGACAGCATTGCCGTAAACGGAGTGTGCCTGACAGTAACCACTTTTGATCGCAATGCCTTTAACGCTGACGTAATGGCCGAAACACTGGCCCAAACTAACCTGGGCGAATTGCTGCCCGGGGATCGGTTAAACCTGGAAAGGGCGTTAAGATTGGGGGATCGACTGGGGGGGCACATGGTAAGCGGTCATATTGACGGAGTAGGTGAGATTATAAAAAAGGACAAGCATGATATTGCCACCCTGGTCACGATATCCGCCCCACCGTCAGTAATGCGTTACATTATTAAAAAAGGTTCGGTGGCAATTGACGGTACCAGCCTGACAGTGGTGGATTATGAACAAACCAGTTTTGTAGTATCACTGATTCCGCATACCGCTCACGCTACGGTACTGGGCAGCAAAAAGCCGGGTGATCGGGTTAACCTGGAAGGAGACTTGATCGGCAAGTACGTGGAACGCTGGGTAAATGCGGACAGAGGCGGGCAGGATGAAATCCGTAAAGGCAGCTCATTAACAGGTGGTTTTCTGGCCAAACATGGTTTTCTATAAATTTTTAGTACCTGATTTTAATAAGTACAGGAAGGGTGTAATGATATGCCATTTAGCACCATCGACGAAGCAATTGAAGAAATACGGCAGGGCAGAATACTGGTAGTTGTAGACGACGAAGACCGTGAGAACGAGGGAGACCTGATTATGGCTGCGGAAAAGGTGACCCCCGAAGCCATCGCTTTTATGGCCTCCTATGGGCGGGGTTTAATTTGCATGCCTATAGTCGGTTCCCGTTTGGATCAGTTAGACCTACCGGCCATGGTGTCACATAACACCGACCCGCATGGTACTGCATTTACTGTTTCAGTTGATTTCAAAGATACCAGCACCGGTATATCGGCACACGAGCGGGCGACTACAGTACTCGGCATGCTGGATCCGAATACAAAACCAGAAGACCTGCGGCGTCCCGGACACATTTTTCCGCTGCGGGCCAAGGATGGCGGAGTTTTGCGCCGCGCCGGACACACCGAGGCGGCAGTTGACCTGGCTCGTTTGGCCGGTGTGTACCCGGCCGGCGTAATTTGTGAAATTATGAAGGATGACGGCACTATGGCTAGGGTGCCGGAACTCTTAGAGTTTAGCAAAACCCACGGCTTGAAGTTGGTTACCATAGCGGACTTAATTGAATACCGGCGGCGTCACGAAAGATTAATCCGGCGGGTGGATTCGGCTAACTTACCCACCAAGTACGGCAATTTTACCGCGGTGGCTTACGAAAGTCTGCTGGACAATAAAGAACATATCGCCTTGGTCAAGGGTGACCTGAGCAACGTCGAAGCGCCTGTGGTGCGGGTGCACTCCGAATGCCTTACCGGCGATGTCTTTGGTTCCAGCCGGTGCGATTGCGGCGATCAATTGGCCCGGGCCCTGCAGGTAATCGAGCAGGAAGGGGCAGGGGTACTGCTTTATATGCGCCAGGAAGGGCGCGGCATTGGATTATCCAATAAAATAAGAGCGTACAAGCTTCAGGATCAGGGTAAGGATACCGTTGAAGCCAACGAGGCTTTAGGCTTTCCCGCCGATCTCCGCGACTATGGTATCGGAGCCCAAATCCTGGTTGACCTGGGTCTGAATAAAATTCGTTTAATCACCAACAACCCCAGGAAAATTGCCGGACTGGAGGGCCACGGACTGCAAGTGGTAGGACGGTTACCCATTGAAATATGCCCGGGCTGTGATAACAAGTTTTATCTTAGCACCAAAAAGCGTAAACTGGGCCACCTGCTGTCCCTGGCTGAAAAATAGAGATATTATGACAAGGAGAGGATTGCATTGGTTAAAGTATATGAAGGCCATCTTGTTGGAGAAGGATTAAAATTCGGTATCGTGGTCGGACGTTTCAATGAATTTATTACCAACAAATTGTATACCGGGGCTTTGGATGCGCTGCAACGTCACGGCGTTTCCGAACAGGACATGGAAGTGGCTTGGGTTCCCGGGGCTTTCGAAATACCTATGGTAGCCCGGCGGATGGTAGACATCGGCCGTTATGATGCGGTAATTTGCCTGGGCGCAATAATCAGAGGGGCCACTCCTCACTTCGACTACGTGGCTGCAGAGGTATCCAAGGGCATCGCCAAAGTAGGCCTGGATACCGGTGTGCCGGTAATTTTCGGTGTCATTACAGCGGATACTATAGAGCAGGCTATTGAAAGAGCCGGCACCAAAGCGGGCAACAAGGGGTGGGATGCCGCGGTTACCGCCATTGAAATGGCCAATTTAACCAGGGCGTTAGTGTCCTAAAGGAAAGTCCAAGGTTCGAAGTCCAAGATTTTGACATATTTGACTTTCGACCTTAGACCTTCTTATTTGACTATCTTATCGGAGGCGGTTATGGATAATAAGACACTACAAAACCTGGCAGAAGTTGCCGCTTTCAGGCCTTCGCCGGACAGACGGCTTTTCTCGGCCTCCCAGGACGAGATTATTTACGGTTTGACAACAGACATTTATTTTATCCGCACTAGGGAATTACTCAGGCATATGGGACTGGATCGAACACCGGTAACAGCTGAAATTTTCTCCGGTAAGGAGGGAATGTTGGCCGGTATTACAGAAGCCAGGAACCTACTGGTGGGGCTGCCCATAGAAGTTTGGTCGTTACCCGAAGGTGCCTCGTTTGGTAAAAAAGAAGTGATTATGCGCATCAGTGGAGCCTACGATGATTTTGGGATTTATGAAACCGCCCTGCTGGGCATGTTGGCCAGTTCCAGTGGTTGGGCCACCGCAGCCAGTAAATGCCGGGAGGCGGCGGGTAGCAAAAGCATGGTTAGTTTCGGTGCTCGGCATCTGCACCCTGCAGTGGCACCGGTAATGGAGAGGGCCGCTATTTTAGGCGGTGCCAACGGGGCCAGTTGCATCCTCGGCGCCAAACTGGCAGGCAAAGAACCACTGGGCACCATGCCCCATGCGGTGATGCTAATTGTAGGCGATACGCTGGAAGTGGCCAAACACTACCGGCAGGTTATGCCCCCGGGCTCACCGGTTATTATTTTGGTGGATACCTTCAAGGACGAAGCCGAAGAAACGCTGCGGGTGGCCGAGGCACTGGGTAAGAACCTACAAGGGGTCAGGTTGGATACAGCCAGTGAAAGGGGTGGCGTGACCCCGGGACTGGTACGCGAAATCAGAGCCAGGCTGGATCAGGCCGGGTGTCAGCATGTTAAAATATTTGTTTCCGGTGGATTAACACCGGAACGTATCCGGCTGCTATCCGAGGCCGGAGCAGATTCCTTTGGTGTGGGCAGCTATATTTCCGGCGCTCCGGCCATAGACATGACCATGGATATCAAAGAGATTAAAGGTAAACCGGTAGCCAAACGGGGCCGTATTCCAGGGGTTACCCCTACCTCACGGCTGGAAAAAATAATGCCTTAGGGACTCCTGACTACTGACTCCTTAAATAATAAAGCGCGCCCTGGATAAATCCCTGGTGCGCGCTTTATTATTTAAAGCTGTAAAGCAAAAAACGGCTTACGCCGCTTTTGTGATAATGCTTTTTAATTAAATGGCTCTTTGAACCTTACCACTGCGGAGGCACCTGGTGCAGACCACGATCCTGCGGGGCGTACCGTTAATGTTGGCCTTGACCCTTTGCAAGTTGGGCGCCCATTTTTTCTTGGTGCGTATGTGAGAGTGACTGACTTTCATGCCTACGGTAATACCTTTACCGCATACTGAGCATTTCCTAGCCATGGTAAACACCTCCTTCAATACAAGACTTTAATATTTTATCAGATTCATTGGTTCTATGCAACTGCGATATAATTTAATAAGGCTTTTTATACAGGAGAGAAAAAATATGGACGCTGGTAAAAGTGGCGACCAGTTTGAAACGCCGGTAAAATACCTGAAAATGGTTGGACCGCGCCGGGCTGAACAATTGGCCCGGTTAAAGATATTTAACGTACACGATTTACTTTACCATTTTCCACGTGAATACCTGGATCGCAGTCGGACAGTTTCGCCCTTCGGCCAGGAAAACGGGGCTAATGTTACAGTGCGCGGTACGGTAATCAGTGCCCAGGAAACAAAACCGCGCAGGAACCTTACCATTACCAGAGCAGCCCTGGATTCTGAACGCGGCGTGTTTTACGGCGTATGGTTTAATCAGTCTCACGTTAAAAAAGTTCTCCGTCCGGGAACAGAACTATTGGTGAGCGGTAAACTGGATCTTGGGTTTGGTGCAGTGCAGGTTCAGGTGCACGATTTTGAAGTGCTAAACCAAAATGGCGACTTGTTGCACGCAGGGCGGATGGTGCCGGTATATCATGCCACAACCGGGCTAAGTCAACGTATGATGCGATCTTTTACATACGCTGCCTTGGAGCAGTGGGAAAAGAATTATACCGAATTTTTACCCCGGTGGTTAATGGAACGAGAAAATCTGGTACCCATCTCCGTTGCCTTGAGACAGATTCATTTTCCAGATCACCGGGAAAATGCCATGGAAGCACGCCGCAGGTTTGTATTTGAGGAATTTTTTATCATTCAGTTGCAGCTTTTAAAACTTCGTCAAAATCTTACCCGGGTACAAAAAACGCATATCTATGCCAAGGACAACGGGCTGCAGCAGGCTTACATATCCGGCCTGAAATTTGAGTTGACCGAAGCTCAGCAAAGAGTGACGGGTGAAATAATGGCCGATTTGGACAAGCCCTATCCTATGAACAGACTGCTACAGGGCGACGTGGGGTCAGGCAAGACCGTGGTGGCGATCCTGGCGCTGCTGCGGGCTGTGGAAGGCGGGATGCAGGGCGCATTCATGGCTCCCACCGAGGTGTTGGCCGAGCAGCATTTTCTCTCGCTCACTGCGTCCCTGGAACCCCTTGGGGTTAACGTGGCCCTGCTTAGAGGCGGAATGCCGGCCAAAGAGCGCCGTGCCTTGATTGAACGTATCGCCATAGGTGATATAGCAGTGATTGTGGGCACCCAGGCGTTGCTGCAGTACGATGTATCTTTTAAGAACCTGGCCCTGGCGGTAATTGATGAACAGCATCGTTTTGGAGTGCGCCAGCGCGCTATTTTGCAAGAAAAAAGTGTTCAGCCCGACGTCCTGATCATGACAGCAACACCCATTCCAAGGACATTGTCCATGACGGTTTATGGCGACCTGGACATGTCCGTTATCGACACTATGCCTCCAGGGCGGCAGCCGGTACGCACATACTATGTATCCCCGGGAGAATTGCCCCGGGTCTTTCAGTTTGTTGACGAACAGGTTAAAACCGGACGCCAGGCCTTTGTGATTTGCCCGCTGGTGGAAGAATCGGAAAAAATGGATCTGCAGGCAGCCGAGGAACTTTACACACAGCTTATTGAAAATGAACTCCGCCTTTGCCGAGTGGATCTGCTGCACGGGCGCATGCCGGGCAATGAAAAGGAAGCAGTAATGCACAAGTTTCGTGCCGGAGAGACGCAAGTTTTGGTAAGTACCACGGTAATTGAAGTAGGCGTGGATGTACCCAATGCCAATGTAATGGTGATTATAGACGCCGACCGGTTCGGGTTGGCCCAACTGCACCAGTTAAGGGGCCGGGTAGGTCGGGGTGGCGGAGAAGCGCACTGCATACTGGCCGCCCGGTTGCGCACCAAGGAGGCAGCCGAACGCATCAGAGCTATGAAAGCCAGTAACGACGGGTTCTACCTGGCGGAAAAAGACCTGCAGATTAGGGGGCCGGGGGATGTCACCGGTGTCCGGCAGTCCGGACTGCCGGAGTTTAAAATAGCCGACTTGGTGCGTGACCAGGATCTGTTACAGGTCGCCCGTCGTCGGGCGGAGGAACTGCTGCGTTCTGACCCTAACTTGGAATCGGAAGAGAACCGATCCCTTAAAGAACATCTGCATCGTCTCCGGCAGCGGGAGAATTTTTATCACATTAGTTGATCATTAACCAGACAAGGGGACAGAAACCAGACAAGGGGACAGGGAACTGTCTGTTCAAAGAACAGACAGTTCCCTGTCCCCTTGTCTGGTTACATTAAGGAGAACATTTGGCGCAGATGGATCTGAACAGGGTGGTGCTAAGATACCGGTCACCGCGATCCGGTAGTATAGTCACGATATTGCCGGACTCCATACTTCCGGCCACCCGCAGCGCCCCTGCAACAGCCGCTCCGCTGGACATGCCTACAAAAATACCCTCCCTGGTGGCTAGCATCCTTGCAGTTTCGAAAGCTTCCTCGTCTTCCACGATGATTTTTTCGTCTAATAGTTCCGGGCGATAAATTTCTGGAATTATTGCCTCTTCCATATTCTTCAACCCCTGTATAGCGTGGCCTTTGATAGGCTCAACACCAATTACCCTAATCCCGGGCTTTTTCTCTTTAAGGTACCTGCCCGTACCCATCAGGGTTCCCGTTGTTCCCATGCCGGCAATAAATACATCAACCATGCCGTTTGTCTGGGTATAAATTTCCGGCCCGGTGGACTCGTAGTGGGACAGTATATTGTTTTGATTACTAAACTGATTAGGCATATAATATCTATCCGGATTGCTGTTCACAATATGGTGTGCCTCTCTAATCGAGCCGTCGGTGCCTTCCTCGGCGGGGGTTAATATCACCTCGGCACCATAGGCTTCAAGGATACGGCTTCTTTCCATACTTACACAACCCGGTATAACCAACATAACCCGATATCCCCTGGCCGCACCAATCATGGCCAGTGCTATTCCGGTGTTGCCCGAGGTCGGTTCGATAATAATCTTATCCCTGGTGAGTTCACCTAATTCCTCAGCCTTTTTAATCATGTAATAGGCGGGCCGGTCCTTGATGGAGCCACCCGGGTTGCTGCCTTCCAATTTGCCGAAAATTTTAACCTTGCTGTTGGGACTAAGTGATTTCAGCTCCACCAGTGGTGTGTTTCCTATAGCGGATAATAAGTCCATTTTGTCGCCTCCACTATTGCATTTAAATGAAAACATTATTCGCTATCCCGGTGTCCACTTCCTGCTGGCCGGATGGTATGGATGAGTTGTTTAATTTACTAATGAGTTCGTTCGCGAAGGGCTTTTTTAGGGGGAACTAACTATAAATAGCAAAAAAAACGAAGTTTTTAAAAAGGGCGTTAAAAAACTGATTTAGGCGCTTTTCTTGTTGCACTCCAAGTCGTTAAAAATCCAAGTCGTGAAAAATGTACCTACATAATCGTCATCGAAAAATCTAATAATAATTTCAACTTCACGGCGAGGAGGTGAAAAACAAATGGCATCAGGACAAAACACCAACCGCAAGTTGTTCCCCTCCCAAGGGTTGGAGCAGTTCAAGTGGGAAACCGCTTCTGAACTGGGTATCTCAGTGCCCCAAGGTGGTTACATGGGTGACCTGCCGTCCCGGGTTAACGGGGCTATAGGCGGCAATATGGTTAAGAAAATGGTAGCCGCCTATGAACAAAGCCTGGCTCAGGGCCAACAGCCTGCTACCCCGCAAGTGACCAACCAGAAAACGACTCCTTAATTCCTTACTGCCGGGCAACCGGTCAAAGTGAGTGTTGCACCAGGGTTGCCCGGCACGCGGGAGCCGACAAGCGGTCTATGGCCGCTTGTTTTGCTTTTAAAGAGGTTCAGTCACAAGCATTTTAATGGAGGTAATAGCCATAATCCTCAGGGCTGACACCAGGGTGCAGCGCAATGGACAACCCGCCGGAAATAATATGCGCCGTGTCTTCTATTAAGGTATCTATTTCCTTTGGCGTTACTGTCAGGTTGCCGCCAAAAGGTTGCAGAATATTGTTAATCACTGTGGTGGTATCGCCGGGGCTGGCGCCGGTACTCTGGATATATTTTTCAATGGCATCCTGGGCAATTACCGCGGCATGTGATACCGTCGGTATCCCAATAGCTATTACCTTTACACCCATGGTTTCCTCGTTGATACCGATCCGTTTGTTGCCAATTCCCGAACCGGGGTTAATGCCGGTATCAGCCAGTTGGATGGTAGTGGCGATACGGTCAACACTGCGGGCAGCCAGTGAATCAATGGCTATTATTACCTCAGGTTGAACTTTTTCTACCACACCCTTGATAACTTCAGCGGTTTCGATTCCGGTGATACCCAAAACCCCGGGGGCCAGCGCACTCACCGGTCGCATACCCCCCTGAAGCTCCTGGGGTGCGTATTTAAACAAATGTCTAGTAACCAGACACTTGCTGACCACTTTTGGTCCTAACGCGTCTGGGGTGGCATTCCAATTACCCAGCCCCACAATTAGAGTGTTGGCTTCCATGGAAAGTTGGATTAATTTGTTTAACTGAGCCGCTAAAACCTGGGCGACTTCACGATGTGCTTCGGGGTTGTTTTCCCTAATTACCGGTGCCTCAATAGTTATGTACTTGCCCACCGGTTTACCCATCACAGCCTGGGCAGCTTCATCTTCAACATGTACAGTGGTAACTACGGCGTGGTTATAAGTTTCCTTATCCACCCGCACACCAGGTATTTCACGGCCGGTTTCACCCCGGATAATTTCCCTGGCTTCAAGAGCCAAGTCCATGGAGATGCCCATATTTTTCAGAAATGCGCTGTCCAATAAAACCACTCCTGTTTTAATTGCAGTTATTTGCGAAGTTTAGCAACAGGCCTAATAGCAGGTTGCTCTTTATATATTTACCCGTCAAAGCATTTATATGCAAAAAGTAATTAAGTACATTAATTATGAAATAAATGGGTGGAAGTACAATAAATCGATTTTATGTTACAATTATGTTATAATTATTGCTAATTTTGATGTATAAAACTAAAAAATACACACAGACCTGTTAGAAAGGGGACATGATTATTTGCGGGTGATCGCCGGCACGGCCAAAAAAAGGCGTCTTAAGTCCCCGGGCAATTTACCGGTTAGACCGACAGCAGATCGGGTTAAAGAAGCGTTGTTTAATATATTAAACTTGAGAGTACCCGGTTGTAGTTTTGCCGATTTGTATGCCGGCACAGGTGGAGTGGGTATCGAAGCGCTCAGTCGTGGCGCCGGCAAGGTCTTGTTTGCGGAAAAAGACCCCCGTGTGGCTCGGCTACTGGCAGAAAATATTAAACTGACCGGTCTTAACAATAAAGCAGAAATAGTGCACTGTGATGTTGACCTGGCATTACGCCGGGTGGCTCAGAGGTGTGAAAAATATGACATTATTTTTGCAGATCCTCCTTACCGGCAGGGACTAGCGGCAACTATGTTGAATACTTTAGCCAGGTATCCGGTATGGCAAGTGGACGTCCTGATAGTTTTGGAAACAGACTCAAATGAGGAACTACCCGAAGATACAGGCGTTTTCGTGTTATGGCGGCGGGAAAAATACGGTGACACCGCGTTATCCTTTTACCAGCCGGTGTGAAGGAGGATTAATTTGCGTTTAGCTATTTACCCAGGTAGCTTTGACCCGGTAACTAACGGACATCTTGATATAATTGAACGGGCCGCTACTCTTTTTGACAGACTAATTGTTGCAGTATCTATGAACCCGGGTAAAAAACCACTTTTTACCGTAGAGGAACGATTGCAAATGATATCGGAAGTTACCAGGCATTTTGATAATGTGACTACCGATTCTTATAAAGGTTTAACGGTTAATTTCGCGTGCGAAAAAAACGCTAAAGCCATCATCAGGGGTCTCAGGGCTATATCGGACTTCGAAAACGAATTCATGATGGCCCTGACCAATAAAAAATTAAAGCCTGCTGTGGAAACAATTTTCCTTATGACCAGGGCAGAGTATTCTTTCATTAGCTCCAGCGCTGTCAAAGAAGTGGCCTCATTCGGAGGTTGCGTCGGAGAACTGGTGCCGCCGCTGGTGCAAAAGCGATTACGAGATAAATATATTAATGAGAATTAAAGGGAGGGAACCGCTTTGGAATTGTTTAATCTTATTAACGAAATGGAAGAATTGATTGAAAGCAGTCCCAAGGTTCCAATGACCAGGCGGGTTCTGGTTGACGAGGACAGGTTGTTGGATTTCCTGGACCGGATTAGAACATCCCTGCCTGATGAGTTACGCCAGGCCAAATGGGTGCTCCAAGAACGGGAGAAAGTAATTACCGATTCTAAACGGGAAGCCTTGCGTATTATGGAAGACGCCGAGAAGCAACTGGAGAAAAAGGCGGACGAATCCGAAGTAACCCGCAAGGCCCAAGACTTGGCTGCCCAAATTGAGGCTCAGGCAGAAGAAGTGGCGCTGCAGATTAAACAAGGTGCCAGGGATTACGCTGACGAGATATTAGCTGACCTGGGAAGTAAACTGGACTTAATTACACAACAAATACATGAAGGAAGAAACGAACTACAAGGAATGAAAAATAGTAAGTAACTAGTTACATAGCAAATAAAATGTTGTTAATAAATAAAGTGTTGTCAATAATGGTATCAGACGTTGAAATTCTCTTTAGTTGAAATTGTTTTTCAACCAAAGAGAATTTCAACGTCTGATACCTAGCCGGGATGCTGTAACAAAAATATAGGCTAGGTGAAGCAGTAAGGGTATAATAAGAAAAGCCAACATTATAAAACATGAAACCTGTAAGTAATCAGCATAGCTCGGGTGAAAGATAAGATTTCCCAAAGGGAAATCAAAAGTACTGACCGGTTTGCTCTCTAATATAAATATTGGATATAGCAGTACCGTGTACATAGTAGCCAGCCCGGCGTGGCAAATACGGCTTATTAAAAATGGCCAGAGCCTTATATCGGTACCGGAAACCATGCTCACCACCTGGGCCTGAATAGATAAACCACTCCAGGCCAGAATTACGGCTACCGCCATTAGCTGCTGCAGTAGGGTCGTTTGTGATTCCACAGCGGCCCGCGTGCCAAGGGTCATTTCAAAAAGGCCGGTGGCCAGAGCAGGCATGGTTTCAGGAGCATAACCAAGCGGTACCAGCAGCATTGAAAATAAGCCCGCCAGTAAATGGATTAAACCAGCCTGCTCAAACAAGCGGATAATTACAGCAAAAAGGATGATAAATCCACCAATGCTCAACAAATTGTTGATGGAGTTCCTTACTGCATCGCTTATAATACGCCCCGGGGGACGCTGTTCGGCTTGGATGACCCGCATCATATCCCTAAATGCACCGCGGATCCAGTTCCCCTGCCAGGGTGTCGCAGGCGTTTTGTTTATGTCATGGCGCTGATAGAAGCGAAGCGCCAAGCCCAGGGTTAAGTTGCCCAGGTAGTGACTACCGGCAATTAAATAACCTAAGGCAGGCATGTTGAACATCCCAACAGCCACCGCCACTAACATAAATAATGGGCTGGAGTTGTTGGTAAATGATACCAAGCGCTCTGCCTCCACCCGGGATATAGACCCTTGTGTACGCAGCTTAGCCGTAAGCATGGCCCCTATCGGGTATCCACTGGTAAAACCTACTGCCACAACAAAGGATCCAGTACCGGGAACATTAAACAGCGGGCGCATCACAGGTTCTAAAAGTACACCCATGAACCTGACTACGCCAAAGCTCATTAATAATTCCGAGGCAATAAAGAAAGGCAGCAGGGCAGGAAAAACGATATTCCACCAGGTTTGCACACCCGACGATGCGCCTTCAAATACTGTTTTCGGGTGGGTAACCATCAATATGACAAAAACAACGGCCAATACGGCCCACAGCACTTTAATATGCCCGCGGGTCTCGGGTTGCAAACTCAAGACCTCCGTTTCTTTCTTTAAAAAGACTAAATTC
Source organism: Peptococcaceae bacterium BRH_c8a (assembly GCA_000961575.1). Classification (GTDB taxonomy): domain Bacteria; phylum Bacillota; class Desulfotomaculia; order Desulfotomaculales; family Desulfallaceae; genus BRH-c8a. The sequence goes on along the minus strand of LADP01000038.1, from coordinate 10,334 downwards.
CCCGTATGGGTTAGTGTTATATGTCACTCCGAAAAAATTTATTTTACGGCTAGTCAATTAAATATATTGAACAAGCCTGCTTAACATTCCGAACCGAATGACTTTGTGAGCTGTTCGTCAGAGATAGGCAAAAATTATTTACCAAAAAAAGCCACCCGGCTACGGAAATGAAGCGGAAATAATGTATAGAAAGTCGTACTCTTCTTGACAATATAACCACATATTTATATAATTTTAGCTGTTGATATGCTGGGGGGTTAGCTATGCCCTTATTAGATGTGAGTAAGCTTAAAATGAATAGAGGGGAGCGCGTTGATTTTCAATGCCGTGAAAAGTTACCCCCACTACCCGTGGAAGGCGAAGATATAAAGCCTACGCAGGAAGTTGAATACAGGCTTTCCTTAACCAATGCCGACAATGCTATTGTCGTTGACGGAATAATTAAGGTGGACCTGCTGGTTCAATGCAACCGCTGTCTGGATAGTTTTGTCTACCCCATGGAAGCACAGTTGCAGGAAACTTATTACGACTGCAATTTACCGCAGTCGGGCGACAAACAACCTGATTGGGTTCCCTTTTCGGGCGACCAAATTGACATAGCGCCAGAAGTGACTCAAACCATACTGGTTAATCTGCCCATGCGCTTTATATGCCGGGAAGACTGCCGCGGTTTATGTTCAGTATGCGGCGTGGATTTAAATAATAATCAGTGTCAATGCCCGCGCGATGAATTAGACCCACGGTTGGCCAAATTAAAGGATTTATTAAATTAATGTGGTAATGTGACTACAAGGGGGTGTTAAACGATGGGAGTTCCCAAAAGAAGAACGTCCAAACAAAAGAAACGGCAGCGCAGGGCGCATTGGAAGATTGAAGCCCCCAAGCTGGTAAAGTGCCCGCAATGTCAAGCATTGACAGCAACCCACCGGGCCTGTCCCGGGTGCGGATACTATAAGGGCAGGGAAGCAGTAGCAGTAAAATAGTGGTGAGATAAAAATAAGCTCGCAAAGGGGCTTATTTTTTTATGTTTGTAATGGTTGCTTCGGGTTGCTTTTTTTTGCCACCTGAGATATACTCAGGCTTAGTACCTGGTACTAACATCCCAGGTTAGCGGAAAGGGGACACACCTCAGCTTTGGGGTTAGTCTTTAGGGTCGAGGAATGTCCCCAATGTATGAGAAGAGATGATCTATATGAGCCAGACAAAATTAGATAGACAAGGAAGTCTGGTAAGACACCTTGAAGACAATCCTTTTTTAACCGATGACGACCTGGCGCGGGTACTGGGCGTAAGCATCCAAACCGTGCGGTTGGACAGGGTTGAGTTGGACATCCCTGAAATGAGGGCGCGAATTAGTAAAATGGCCCGAGAATCATATCAGGAATTAAGGGCTATCGCCGGCAGTGAAATAGTTGGTGAATTGGTGGATCTGGTTGTAGGACAAAGAGGGATGTCGGTGCTTGAAGTCACCGGAGAAATGACTTTGCAGAAAACCCGGGTTCTAAACGGTCAATATCTATTCGCCCAGGCCAATACTTTGGCCGTAGGGTTGATAGGCAGTAATGTAACCCTCACGGGCACAGCCCGGGTCAGCTATAAAAGGCCGGTTTTAGAAGGTGAAAAAGTGGTGGCCCGGGCGATTATCACCGCTAAAAAAGGCAATAAATATATGGTAAGAGTTTCGTCCCAGGTTAAGGACGAACTGGTTTTTATGGGTAAATTCTTGGTATTTGATTTGTCCAAGGAGGTCAAACAGCTTGAAGATAGCCCTTGACGCAATGGGCGGTGACCACGCACCGGGTGAAATAGTACGCGGTGCGTGGGAAACCTGCCGATATAACGGGCTGAAAGTGATAATGGTGGGCGATCGGGACATATTACAGCGGGAGATAGATTTATTGGGACCCTGCGACGGGCTTGAGATTGTGCATGCGCCGGAAGTAATCAGCATGCATGAGGCACCTGCTGCGGCGGTTCGGCGCAAGAAAAATTCTTCAGTGGTGATGGCTGCCGATTTAGTGCGCAGCGGAGAGGCAGTAGCCATGGTTTCAGCAGGAAGCACTGGTGCTACGATGGCAGCGGCGTTACTGCGACTGGGTCGGATTAAGGGCATTGATCGACCGGCCATTGCCAGTGTGCTTCCCACTGAGAAAGGGGCTACCATACTGCTTGATGTGGGGGCCAATGTGGATTGCAAGGCCAAAAATCTACTGCAGTTTGCTATTATGGGGGCACTATACGCCAGAAAAGTGTTGGGTATTGAAAAACCCAGAGTTGGTCTGCTTAATGTGGGTGAAGAAAGCACCAAGGGCAACGAGCTGACTCAGGAAGCATACCCGCTGTTCATGAACAACGATATCAATTTTTGCGGTAATATTGAAGGCCGAGACATCTTTACCGGCACCATGGACGTAGTGGTATGCGATGGGTTTGTGGGTAATGTGGTCTTAAAAACCAGCGAGGGCCTGGCCAAAGTGCTGATGAGTATGGTTAAGAGTGAAATGCAGCACAGTAACCTGGCCAAGATAGGCGCTATCCTGGCTTTACCCTCTTTAAAAAACCTTAAAAAACGGCTCGATTATTCAGAATATGGCGGGGCGCCACTGTTGGGGATTAACGGTGTGGCCATTGTATGCCACGGTAGTTCCCAGGCCCAGGCCATTAGAAACGCTCTTAGCAGTGCCAAGGAATCGGTGGATACAGATTTGATTAAATCTATCGGTGCCCGTCTGTACGACCCGGCAAGGGAGGTAAGTTGCGCCAATGAAATGTGAAGTTAAAAGGGCCGGCATTGTGGGTGTGGGCACATACGTACCGGAGCGGGTAATGACTAATTTTGAACTCCCGGAGATTTTAGATACCAGCGACGAGTGGATTCGCAGCCGTTCGGGGATTCGGGAACGGCGGTTGTCCGCTGATGATGAGTCCACTTCGGATATGGCCCTTAAAGCATCCTGGAAGGCACTGGAAAATGCGGGGGTAAGCCCGGATGAACTGGACCTGATAATTATTGGCACTAATACTCCGGATATGCTTTTCCCGGCCTCGGCCTGTCTGCTGCAGGACGGCCTGGGGGCTAAAAATGCCGGTGCATTTGACATACTGGCCGGCTGCACCGGATTTATATACGCAGCAGTGGTAGCGGCCCAGTTTATAGCCGCAGGAACGGCGCGAACCGTGCTGGTGGTCGGTTCGGAAACCCTGACCAAAGTTCTTAATTGGAAGGATCGGAACACTTGCGTGCTCTTCGGCGACGGCGCCGGAGCGGTGGTAATGAAGCAGGTACCTGAAGACAGAGGCATCCTGTCGGTAGTGCTTGGTTCAGACGGCAGCGGCGGTAAATTCCTCAAAATGCCTGCCGGCGGTTCAAGGATGCCGGCTACTCCCGACACCGTGGCCGCAGATTTGCATTGTTTACAAATGAATGGCCGGGAGGTATATAAGTTTGCCGTCCGGGCCATGGAAGAAGGATCCAGCGAGGTACTGCGCCGGGCCGGGCTTACTGTTAATGATGTGGATTTTTTGGTGCCCCACCAGGCTAATATCCGGATTATCGAACATGCTGCCAAAAAACTGCATCTGCCCATGGAACGGGTGGTAGTAAACGTAGACCGTTATGGTAACACATCAACGGCGTCGGTACCCCTGGCCCTGGAAGAAGCGCTGCAGAACGGTAAGATTAAAGACGGGGACAACGTGATTATGATTGGTTTTGGGGCAGGCCTAACTTGGGCTGGTTTATTAATCAAATGGTATGACTGTCATAGATAGGCGGAAGGGGGAAAAGGTATCAGAACGCGTATCAGTGAATTGTTGAATATAGATTACCCGATATTACAGGGCGGAATGGCCTGGGTATCCACTGCGGAATTGGCAGCTGCTGTTAGTGAGGGTGGCGGATTGGGTATTATCGGTTCAGGACAGGCACCACCGGAATGGTTGATGGAACAGGTTCTTAAAGCCAAAGAACTCACTGATAAACCTTTTGGTGTAAATGTAATGTTACTTTCACCCCACGCTGAAAACATTTTGCGTTTTCTGGCTGAGGAAAAAGTTTCGGTGGTTACCACCGGAGCCGGAAATCCGGGCAAATATGTTAATATGTTGCACGATGCCGGTATCAAAGTTATACCGGTGGTATCATCTGTGGCATTGGCCAAGCGCCTTGAACGGAGTGGTGTTGATGCCCTAATTGCCGAAGGCATGGAATCCGGCGGTCATGTGGGCGAACTAACCACTATGGCCTTGGTACCGCAAATAGTGGACGCTGTGACTATACCGGTTATCGCTGCCGGCGGCATATACGACGGGCGGAGTATGGCCGCGGTGCTGATGCTGGGTGCACAAGGTGTTCAGATGGGCACCAGATTTATGTGCGCTGCTGAATGCACTGTTCACAACCGGGTAAAAGAAATGGTCATTAAATCCAAGGATCGTGACACTGTGGTCACAGGCCGCAATACAGGTCATCCAGTACGGGTTTTAAAAAACAAACTTGCCAGAAAATTCATGGAGTTGGAAGAAATATGCACGCCCGGGGAAGAATTGGAAAAACTTGGTGTGGGCAGACTCAGGTTGGCCATGGTCGAGGGCGACGTGGAAATGGGCTCGGTGATGGCCGGGCAGGTGTCCGCGATGGTATCGGGCATTCAGCCGGCGGGGTTAATAATCCGTGATGTAATCAGCGGGGCGGAAAAAATAATCACGGACATATACAATGGGAAGGTGAATTTGCAGCAATGATAGCATTCGTTTTTCCAGGACAGGGTTCTCAGCAGGTGGGAATGGGTAAATCGTTATTTGAACGGTACGATTTCGTGCGGGAAATCTTTAGTGAAGCTGATCAAGTATTGGGTTTTTCGGTTACTGATTTAATCTTCGGGGGGCCTGAAGATGAACTGCGGAAAACCGCTAATGCCCAGCCGGCTATATTGACCATTAGTGTGGCCATGCATGAACTGCTGAAGCGAAGCGGCATCCAGCCTGATGCAGTAGCCGGCCACAGCCTTGGCGAATACTCAGCCCTGGTGGCGGCGGGTGCGTTACGTTTTCGCGATGCAGTACATTTGGTACGTTTGCGCGGTCAGTATATGCAGGATGCTGTGCCTCTGGGACAGGGCGGTATGGTGGCTGTGCTTGGTCTAACCGGGGATGAGATTGAAGCAGGCTGCCGGCGTGTATCCGAAGTAGGCACTGTAGAAACCGCTAATTTCAACTGCCCCGGTCAGGTGGTGGTGGCCGGAGAGACTGCCGCCCTAAAGCGAGCTATGGAAATTTTTAAAGAAATGGGTGCCCGGCGCTGTATACCGCTTCAGGTTAGTGCGCCATTCCACAGTAGCTTGATGCTGTCCGCTGCCCGCAAACTGCAGCCTCAGCTTGAACAGGTGGAAATTAAAGATCCGCAAATTCCGGTGGTAGCCAATGTAAACGCCGGCTATGTCAAGACAGCGAGTGCGGTACGGGATGCCCTGCTCAGGCAGGTTTCGGGAGCCGTAATGTGGGAACAGTCCGTAAAAAGGCTGATAGCTGATGGACACAAAGTTTTCCTGGAAGTAGGTCCAGGCCAGGTGCTTACCGGTTTAATCAAGAAAATTAATAAAGAAGTCAGTCTGGTCAACCTGCAAGGAGAATTAGAACCGGAAAAAATTATGGCCCGGTTCAAGGAGGTTATGTGAATGAACCTTAACGGCAGGGTGGCGCTGGTGACAGGCTCTTCCCGGGGCATCGGGCGGGCGGTGGCACTGGGACTGGCCAGGCAGGGTGCCGCGGTGGTCGTGAACTACACCGGTAACGAGGCAGCGGCTGAGGAAACAGCCGTTGCCGTGCGGGATACAGGAGCGCGGGCGATGGTTGTCAGGGCGGATGTGGCGGTTCAGGAACAAGTGGATAGTATGGTCAAGTCCGTCCTGGGGGAATATGGCCGGTTGGACATCCTAGTGAATAATGCCGGGGTAACCCGCGATAACTTGCTGCCCCGGCTGCGTGAGGAAGACTGGGATGCCGTGCTTAACGTTAACCTTAAAGGTGCTTATAACTGTTCACGGGCTGTGATGCGACCAATGTTGAAAGCAAAGTGGGGACGTATTATAAACATCAGCTCAGTGGTTGGGCTAACCGGTAACCCGGGACAGGCAAACTATGCTGCTTCCAAGGCTGGACTGCTGGGGCTCACTAAATCGGTAGCCCAGGAAATGGGCTCCCGCAACATTACAGTGAACGCTGTGGCACCGGGGTATATAGAAACTGAAATGACAGCTCTGTTACCGAATGAAAACAAAGACGCTCTTCTTAGCCGTGTGGCCCTGCGAAGATTGGGCAAACCGGATGAAGTGGCCTCCGTGGTGGCTTTTTTAGCCAGCGAGGAAGCAGGTTACATTACCGGTCAGGTGATAGTAGTGGATGGCGGAATGGTTATGTAGAAAAAATAAAAAGGAGGTGAATGATGTGTCTTCAATTTATGATCAGGTAAAAGCAATTATCGTTGAACAGTTGGGAGTTGACGCCGAGGACGTCAAAACTGAGGCCTCTTTTGTCGACGACCTGGGAGCAGACTCGCTTGACATTGTGGAACTGGTTATGGCTCTGGAAGAAAAGTTCGATTTGCAGATACCCGATGAGGATGCCGAAAAAATCCGCAAGGTGGGAGAAGCTGTTAAATATATTCAGGAACATCAATAAACAATCAAAAATCCCGCCGGCTATACACCGGTGGGTTTTTTTGAAATATGTGTAACTACACAGGAAACAGGAGTCAGGAGTCAGGAGTCAGGAGTCAGAATAAACAACAAAAGATTTTAATTTATTCTGACTACTGACTACTGAATTCTGACTACCTAAAAATATTTTCAAATTAGCCGCCCGGGAGGTGCAGGTTTGTTAAAGAGAGCAGTGGTAACGGGCATTGGTGTGGTTACTCCGGCGGGAAACAATCTGGAGGAATTTTGGACCAACTTGACCGATGGCAAAAGTGGCGTGGGCCCGATTACCCGTTTTGATACTGAAGGCTATACTAGTAAAATAGCGGCAGAGGTAAAGAATTTTGAGCCGGCGGATTATATTGACCGTAAAGAAGCGCGCCGTATGGATCGGTTTACCCAATTTGCGGTAGCCGCTACGGGCATGGCGGTGGAAAACGCCGGCCTGGACATTGAAAAACTCAACCGTGCCCGCTGCGGCGTAATCTTAGGTTCAGGCGTGGGCGGCATTGAAACCCTGGAACAGCAGCACCGGATCCTCTTAGATCGAGGCCCGGGCCGGATCAGCCCCTTTTTCATTCCAATGATGATTTCCAACATGGGGTCGGGGCAGGTCTCTATCGCCTACGGGCTGCGTGGTTTTAACGTCACTACGACCAGTGCCTGTGCTTCCAGCACCAACGCCATAGGGGACGCGTTTAAATTAATCCAGCGTGGACAAGCTGATTTAATGATCACGGGGGGCACCGAAGCCCCTATCACATCACTGGCCGTAGCGGGTTTTTGTTCGATGAAGGCTCTCTCTACACGTAACGATGACCCTGCCGGGGCCAGCAGGCCCTTTGAAGCCGGTCGGGACGGTTTCGTAATTGGCGAAGGTGCTGTAATCCTAGTACTTGAGGAAATGCAACACGCCATAGATCGGGGTGCCAATATACTGGCAGAATTAATCGGTTACGGGGCATCATGTGACGCCTACCATATAACAGCGCCGGATCCTGAGGGAACCGGGGCAGCAATGGCGATGCGCCTGGCCCTGGATGATGCCGGTTTGGCGCCTGATAAAGTGGATTATATTAACGCTCACGGCACTTCTACACCATTAGGCGACAAATTGGAGACATTGGCCATCAAGGAAGTATTTGGGGAGCACGCCCGTAAACTGGCTGTAAGTTCCACCAAATCAATGACCGGTCACCTTTTGGGGTCTGCTGGAGGTCTGGAAGCCGCGGTTTGCGCGTTGTCTATTACCAGGGGCGTAATCCCCCCCACCATAAACATGGAAGAGCCGGATCCGGAATGCGACTTAGACTACGTGCCTAACAAGGCACGCCAAACCAAGGTCGATATTGCATTAACCAATTCTTTCGGTTTTGGTGGCCACAACGCTACACTGGTATTTGAAAGGTTTAGTCCCGAAAGGAAAGGCTAAAAATCATGGGTAAGCCGGTAACCGATATGCAAAAATTGCAGCTGCTGTTACAATATAGATGGCATGACCAATCCCTTTTACACCAGGCGCTGGTGCATAGTTCTTTCACTTACGAAAGCCGGGACAGGGAAGAATTTAATAACGAACGTCTCGAATTTCTGGGTGATGCCGTACTACAAATTATTGTCAGCGAACATTATTACAAACTTTTTGATGATAAAACTGAAGGCGAACTATCTAAGATGCGAGCCCTGACGGTTTGTGAAACGTCGCTGGCCAGGGTAGCCAGAAGCCTGGAACTGGGTAGGTTCATCCTATTGGGTCGTGGTGAAGAAAGAACTGGCGGACGTGCACGCACCTCTTTGCTGGCGGACGCAGTCGAGGCACTGCTTGGTTCTATTTACCTGGACGCCGGTCTTGAGGAATCCCGTCGCGTAACACTGCGCTTGCTGGCCGATGTCATGGAAGACGTTATCACAGGCCAGGCAATCCAGGATTACAAGTCCGAATTGCAGGAACTGCTGCAACGTGACTCCACTGAACCTGTGACTTACCGTATCGTGGACGAATCTGGTCCCGACCATGACAAGGTGTTCACTGCGGTAGTAGTGCACCTGGGAATCAGGCTGGGTGAAGGCAGAGGTCGTTCGAAAAAGGAAGCCGAGCAGCAGGCGGCAAGGATGGCCATGGAAAAACTAGCCGAAGATGAACGCGCCGGGGGGGTAAAAAATGGGCCTGTTTGGTAAGTTAAAAGAAAGCCTTAGCAAAACCCGCAAAAATTTTGTCGAGAAGATCGATACCATCGTCACCGGGCGCCGGCATATAGACGAGGAAATGTACGAAGAACTAGAAGAAGCGCTTATTCAGGCTGACGTGGGCATTGAAGCCGCTGTAGACCTAGTAGAAAAGATGCGAACAGAAGTAAAAAAACGACGCATTGGTGAACCCGAAGAATTAAAGGCGTTATTGAAAGAACAAATGCTGGAAATACTGGGTGCCGAAACTGCAGCACTCAACATGGACGGTGATAAGCCCACCGTGATTATGGTGGTGGGGGTTAACGGTGTTGGTAAGACCACCACCATTGGCAAGTTGGCCCATAATCTTAAGGAAGATGGCAAAAGTGTGCTGCTTGGTGCGGCTGACACTTTCCGGGCGGCTGCTATTGACCAGCTTGAAATATGGGGCCAGCGGGTAGGAATTAACGTCATCAAGCACAATGAGGGCTCCGACCCGGCTGCGGTGGCATACGACTCGCTGCAAGCCGCCAAAGCAAGGCAGGTAGACGTTTTAATTGTAGACACTGCCGGGCGGCTGCATACCAGAAGCAACCTCATGGATGAACTAAAAAAAATACACCGGGTGCTGGGTCGGGAGATGCCCGATGCGCCACAGGAAGTGTTGCTGGTTTTGGACGCCACTACCGGCCAAAACGCCATCAACCAGGCCCGGCTGTTTAAAGAAGCGGTGGGCGTCACCGGCGTGGCCCTGACCAAACTGGACGGAACTGCCCGGGGAGGCGTAGTAGTGGCGATAAAGCAAATCCTGGATGTGCCGGTAAAACTGATTGGCATCGGCGAGGGCATTGGAGACCTGCGCCCCTTTAACGCCCGTGAATTTGTGGACGCACTTTTTGAAACAGAGAATAACCAACAGCAAACGGGGTAAAGGAAATTAAAGTCCTATATGATTGCCCCGATATTTCTGTTAAAATCCTGTCTTTAACAGTTATAAACCATGAAAAAGCTTGAAAACCCTGTATTTGCAGGGTTTTCAAGCTTTTTTGCACTACAAAAAAGTGAGTAATATTTTTATTTTTTAGTTATGCTAAAAAATTTTTTCATCAGTGTCTTTTTTATAATCTCGTAATCCGTTCGAAAACCAAAAGATTCATGTAGTGCATCAGTAAATTCGGTTCTTGTATAGGTCGGTATATACCCCTCGCCCTTAATCTCATAGAAATTCATTTCTTTTAATCCGTTGATGATTTCACTGCATGTAAACTTATTTCCTAGTTTCTTTTCCAACAATCGATAAATGATGAGGGACATAAAGCAGGTAGTAAAATGTGCCTTAATTCTATCCTCGCGACTTAAGTACACCGGCCGGGCTTTAAACTCGCTTTTCATAATCCGGAAACATTCTTCAATCTCCCAGCGCCGCTGGTTAATCCGGATGATTTCCTGAGCACTACCTTCGAGGTTCGT
>LADP01000009.1 GCA_000961575.1 Peptococcaceae bacterium BRH_c8a | reverse complement strand
TTTCTCATTCACATTTTGCCCGCCAGGTTCATGAAAATTAGGCATTATGGGCTACTTGGCAATCGCAATAAAGCATCTAAACTGACTCTTTGTAAAAAGTTGACGAGTACGCCTATTTTACCGTTTGAAAAAGCTTCCACCCTCCAGCTGATACAAAAAATCACCGGTAAAGATGCTTCGAAATGTCCCAACTGCGGTTCGGACAAACTCAGTCGGTATATGGACTTTGGAAAGGCTCCGCCAATTGCCATTCAAACTGCATAACTCTAAAATCATGCCCGTTTTGGGGAGGGGGAAGCTATGCCCGTTTTTAATACATTTTAAGATTTTTTGGCATTATTGTATTAGAAAGTACTGCTCTAAAACTTTGAACATCGTATTTTTACGGAGGACAAAAACAATCGAAACTCCATAAATTGTTGCCTCACCCTCCGCAGTTTCGTGCTATCCGAATTATCCAAAGTTAGGCTACTTTTCTGCCATTCCAAAGCTCAAGCTATCTTTTTAGGTTGAGCTTTTTCGCGGCCTAACTTCGTATAATTGACTTAGAATAATGGGAAGTGGAGCGCGACTTCCTATTTATGATAGCACGTTTTCTTTAACTCATTTCAAACTTTTTGATTATCCTTTATAAAACACTTTAAATCGGCACTCATCATCACCAGCAAGAATTGTCTTTTCCATCAAAACGTCTACATCTTTATCTAATCCAACTCTAAATTTCTTTTTGATATTGCCTTGAGTACAATAACAGAGAGTTTTAGAAGCACCTTTTATGTCTTCATTAATAAGTGGGCAATAACATTTATCAAAGACAACATAGATATTGTCACCTTCAATTTTCACTCGCCATTCTTCTGACAATTTTTTCAAGAAATCGAAGTCGTTTTTAGAATTGCTTTTTATCTCCAGTAATCTATTATCGGTAAGATGGGTAAAAGGACAGTTTTCACCAGATGCTTCCATTATTTTTATTTTAGTTTGTTCATTTACATTATTATCAATATTCTTAAGCAATTCTTTGAGCCAGGAATTCATACAAATACTCCCCCTGCATTTAAAATTAATTTCGCTTTCGTATCGAAGCTTTCTTTTAACGGAGGTATATCAAAAGGAATGAGCACTATGTGTTGGATTCTATCCAATAAACCCCAAAGATATCAAGACAAAGGATGGCCCGTTATACAAGGCATGTATTATAATACCAACCGTAGTATTTTTAGTCTTATGTATTGCGTAAGGAAGAATTAAAACTATGGGAATTAAAACAAGCAATAAATCAAATCCAAAAGGGATATGGAAGATCAACCAAAATAAAGAGACAAAGAGCCACGCATAGTTACTTTTTCTTTCAAGCCGGGTTTGAATATAGCCACGCCATAAGAATTCTTCACCTAAAATGTTAAAAGCGAACATTGGTAACCAGACTAAAAGTAAAAGTTTTTCTATACCATGAAAGGGCTTAAACTCCATAAACCAAGGAGTGGTGTCCAGGGGTTTAAGGCCAAAGGTTTCGCTCAGAAAAAGAGAAAACGTCATTATAAGTCCAGTCAAAACAAAGGCCAGTATTGTTGAGCCTATTGTATACTTCCAATCCCTATTGGTCATCGATTTAATTGACAACGCCTTCAGCAATTCTTTTTTCTTAGAAAAACCTTCTGCTCGGATTAAACAAAGCGCACATACGAACAGAGGAACAAAGAGCAAGTACCCTGTAATGAACCAATACAAAGCCGGATTAATAGATAACTGTTGACTAAGAAACGGTATAAAAAACGAAACAAGCACAAGAAAGTAGCCCGTGAAAACTAAAAAAATTATGCCCGCTTTGCTCCAGCTAATAGTTCGGATGACTGCGTCCACTTTATTATCCTACTTTCCAATCAATTGTTTGGTTACCATAAATTGGCGCCTTGATGCTATCAGTAATATTAATCATTCTTTTTCTCATCGTCCCCTGTGCTTGTTTAGGATTGCTTATCAAAAATCATTACAATCTCACGTACCAGGCCAGCAGTCTGTTCAATCTTCCGAGTATCCAACAAGTCCATAGTATCGTTTTCGGTGTGGGTAACTCCGCCAAGGAGGTCCATACACATGGACGTAAAGGCCAGGGTCGGAATCCCCAACGGCCAGAAAAAGCTGTGATCACTTTCAACGAACGAACCCTGTACATATTCTCCGTAATCCCTGGTAACATCTATTATCTGGTTTACTAGCTTTTCTGGACATCCGAAAAAGGCAATCATAGTTTTTGCATCCTTCATTCCGATGCCGTCAATGTTGATGGCCGCAACGAGGTTATCCGGGGGATATTCCTCAATGTACAAAGCATCTCCGGGAAACCAGCTATCCTCACCACCATAGGCCACCAATTCAATAGCTAGCTCGGTTTCAACCTCTTTCAGATACCGTGCCAGTAATAGCAAGGCTGATATTCCGGCCCCGTTATCCATGGCTCCTGGTGTTCCAGGCTTCGTGTCATAGTGAGCACACACCAGGATTTTTTTTGCGCTATTGCCGCGCCGCCCGATCACATTTGAGCCGTTACTTTCTCTCCTTTCAGAAACAATCTTAAGCGTGGCTGTCGCTCCTGCGTTTTCAACCACGAACATTCCGTCATCCCTGTGCACCGTGACCGAGGGTATATTTAATTCGCTGTCTTCAAATACCGGGATCGGAACATCATAATGGCTCACTGTAACTACCGCGCTTGGCTTGGATTGCTCCATTAATTCCATAAACCAGTCTTTATCCACATCTGCGTAATAGCGGCGGTCGAAGTTTTTAGGCATAAAACCAGTCCTCGTTATCTCTCCGTAAACCACCGCAATTTTGCCTGTTATTTTAAGGCCCTTAAGATCCTCAACCGAGGAGACAGGAACCAACTCGGCCTCAATATCACAGGACGGCGAATAGGTATTCACTACTGCACGCATCTTTTTCCCAGCCACCGTTAGTTCGCCGCACAAAGCCTGCCAATCAGGACAGGAGTATTCCTGCGAAACCACTTTGTATCCTGCCTGTTCCATTTCCCCGGCTATGTAACCAGCCGCGGACCTATTCGCCAGGGATCCGGCCGGCCGGGGCCCAATCTCCACCGTAAGCCGTTTCAGACAGTGCTGTATATACTCGTAACGATTAAAGTCTACTTTATCAAATCCATGGTTCTTGCCTTTAAAGCTAACTATAACTAAAACCCTCCCGTTCTGATATTTACTCCAATATTACATCAAACGCTAACCCTGGTGCGCAAATGGAGGGTTTTTACCAACTTAAGTTAGGGTTTTAATCAAATCAAGCCGGTCGATCAAATTATAAGCGGACTTTTCGATAATTCGGACCTTGGTGAGCCACTGGTTGGTATTAAAAACGATGTCTTCCTCTTCGGGAGGCAATTCATTCAGGATACCGGTAAGCCCCTCTCTTAGCCCCCGGTCATATTGTCTTAACATATGGTAAATGGACATTAGGCTAAACCGTGCTTTTCGTAAAGCCCTGATCACATACAGCCTGCGAAGTTCCTTCTCACCATAAATCCGGTATCCGTTTTCCGGGTCCCTAGGTACGGTAATAAGACCATTTCTCTCCCAACTGCGAAGCATATCATGGGTGATGTCCAACCCTTCAGTTACCTTATTGACTCTCCAGCACAGACCAGCCGAATCGGTATGATTATCGCTTTCCACCGCCCAAGCCTCAAGATACCTGGCGGCAGTCTCAGCTTTCTCCCGCTCTTCAATAACCAGTCTTAGGTGCTCCTTTGCCACCTGTATTGCTTCATCATAACTGCCGGCGGCAGAAAGCTGCAGAACCAACAGCGACTTTTGCCGGATGGCCCCGCCAAGCCAGGTGCTCTTAAAAGCTGTTCGTACCAGGCGCACATGCTCAAGATGAAGTTCATTGTAGATTCGGTAACCATTCCCCGCTCTAGGTACCGGCGGAATGAAACCGAGGTCCTCGTACAACCTCACCGTATTTAAATGCACTCTGCATATTTTTGCTATTTCAGAAGTTTTATAAGTATTCATCATAACCATATTTTAATTCATAGATTGCTTGTCTCATAACCGTACCAAAATCAAATCTCACTTTTGACCAAGTACATTTTGATAAAAGTTTTGGAAGTCTCCATATCATCAACATTACTAAGCAGGCAGTTTCGTGCTATCCGAATTATCCAAAGTTAGGCTGCTTTTCTGCCATTCCAAAGCTCAAGCTATCTTTTTAGGTTGAGCTTTTTCGCGGCCTAACTTCGTATAATTGACTTAGAATAATGTGCAGCTCTTAAATTCAAACAAAATTTATATTATGCGCATAAATCAACTAATCAAATTGGATACTATTTAAATAGTTTTGCAAAGAATCTGCCAACTTTCCAATATGTATCCCATCAATAAAGGAATGATGCACTTGAACAGAAAATGGGAGAATCCATTTATCATCTCTTTCGAAAAATTTTCCCCAATCAAAAAGAGGTGTAGCATTATCTTTTTTCCCAGAGTTCGTATGTGAGATATGAGTATATGACACCCACGGCATTGGTGAAAACTGAAATACATCATTACTTAGTGGCCCTGTAAAATACTCTTTTTGATCCTCGGCCCTTTTAATAGCTATTGCAACATATTCTTCTAATGTATCCTGCATTTCTACCTTGACAACCTTAAAAAGCTCGGTGTCTTTGTCCATATATGTAAAGGCTGTATCAATTCTATCGTAAAGTACGATCTGACCATCTACGAAGCGGTATCGAAACTCCTCAATTTCGTTTGCACATTTAGAAACAACAAAGATTAGAGCCATTGTAAATGAATACTTCATGGCCCGTACTCTTGCCAAGAAATTGGTTATGTCCAGCTCAAAAGTCACACAATATGACGGTTCAATACTATTCGTAAATATTTGACAGTGTAGTGCACGTTTCCAATTATTTTCATCAATTACCTTATAATTGCTAGACATAATTTATATCGTCTCCTCTAAAAAGCTTTAGACTTGCCGAACATCAAACACTTGTTATTTTGCATGTTATATAAATAATAAAACTTCTTTTAGCTTCGTATTATTAGCCTAATGAGCTGTTTATATTACTTAACCGTCCTCGCCATTCCCTCAGTGTCATAGTACATCCAATTAACTAAGTTGTGGGAATGGATGTGTTAGCTAAAGTATCCTTATTTAAAGAAAGCTGTTTTTGAGAATTTCCTTCACTATAAAAGTAATCTAGCTATTATTTGCCCATTATCCAACCGATAATTGATTGAGCAATTGGTCCAGTTATCCAGGAGTGTTTAGCTAAAAGTTCACTAAAATGTCCTAATGTTCCTTTTTGTACTGGGATATTATTTTCAGTTATTGCCTTAATAGTATCAATCATTTCATTAAGTTCTTCTTTATCTTCATTACCATATTGCTTTATTAAGTCCCTAATTTCTTCTAGATTATACGAGTTATTTATGGTTGGGACTTGCTGACTACCTATTATGGAACCATAAGCATTCCCAATATTGTATATAGAAGTAGCTTCATTTTCGCTACGTCTTTCATGCTGAGCTTTTGTCTCGTAATACCCTTTAATTTGAAACACTTTACTATTAATAATATCGGAATCAGTATCTACTATGTAATATTCATCATTAGATAAGTTTCCCTTAATCCAATCCCCTGGTTTAATTTCAGATTGGGGGTAAAACCCTACATATTTTCTCTTAGAAGATTGCTCAGTATTTCTAATTCCTTCAATTTCTCCAATCTTTTTTCCCTCCCTTATTACGGTAAAATATTCTCCACCCTTTTTCATAAACTGTCTTAAATCCACAATTAAAAACCCCCTGACTAAATAAAAATATTTACTATCCCCAAAGTAAAAACCGAAGGTCATATTTCAGCTAACGTCTCGTGAATTCCGAAGTCTGGTTACTACATTCATATTCTCTCAGATTTTGTAAAATAAAATGTTATGTGTCGTTGCTATTTTCTTTTTTCTCAAATAGCTTGTATATAATCCATCAATTCATCGTAATTCTTTAAAGAAAATATATTCACATCATAATTGATGTGAATTGACAAATCATATATTCTATTTCTCATTTTCTTGTCGGTTAGTATCATATTACAATAGGGAGCCATGGATGAGATATTAGCAACATCCATAGAATCACCAGTCTCAATAGGATTTCTATCTGTAATTATTCGTGCATAAAGTTTTGCTTTAATATCATTATAAGGCATATTTTTATAGTACTCAGATTTATAAAATTCTATTAAGCCTTTTAAATCATTAGCTTTACCTGATATTCTTTTCCAGCAAGATAATGCGTCTCCAATTAATGCCATGTATTCACTGAAGTCAAACTTACTCTTCTCTTGACTAAGATAGACTTGAATAGCTTCTATAGTTCCCTGTCTTTCTAGTTCTAGTTGTTTTTCATAAGCAATTCCATTATTAACTCTATCCTGTCTTAAAGATTCAAACTCAGCAATTAGTTTATTCTTGCGTTCTTCCATTTCTTTGATTGATTTTTCTTCAGTCTTTTCTTTTATATAAATAATAAACTTTTTGTCTGAAAGCTTACAATTGGATCTCTAAAAAATGCAGTTTTATAATCTAACTCTACCTCTTCCAATGAATGATAATATGCATTCATAAAAGTGTAGAGTTGAGATTGTTCTATACCATAGGGTGGTTGTATATGATTACCAACTGATAGACGGGTAATTATATCATCGCATTCTTTAATTAAACGTCGTCCAAGCTTAATTTCCTCTATCTGTTCACTCTTAACACAAATCAATTTTTTCTCTTTTATTTTTTTATTCAGTAAATCCAAAAGTTTTACATATCGCTCTTGTTCTGTTGATGGCAAAGATTCACCCTTTAATATTTTGGCAAACCTTATTATTGCAAAAGTATCTAGCCATAATATAGGTATTTTTGACTTTTTAAAATTTACATTCATGGACAGGTATACTCCTTATGTAACTTTGGTATTACCGAGCTAGCGAAATTCGTTAATACTTCTATATGTAAGGTATTTACGACGTGTTTCGTATACCTTGTAGTTGGAGCTTGCTTTTTAATCTTTTCAACTTCTCCTAATAGACATAGCACTAAACCGCTTCGCGGTAGTTTCTGTAATATTACCAAACTAGTTTAACCGAGCTGATACTGTAATCAGTTCCTTTTTTATTAATCTCCTTTAAAATATAACTAATTTTAATTTTAAAGGAGATGTTCGAAATTATGACAAAAGAACAGGTTTTAGAAAAGCTGAAATTCGATATAGAACTCAGGGGGCTAAGCAAAAATACACAAGATGAATACCTCACTAAAGCTAAAATATTTCAAGATTACTTTGATAAACCTGCAACTGAGCTAGGCGTAGAAGATGTTAGACAGTTTCTTCATTATCTCACTACAGTTAAGAAGCTTGCACCTGAATCGGTAAACACCTACAATAGCGGCCTCCGTTTTTTGTATGGCGTAACCTTGAACGTTAATTTAAACCTCAGGCAAATCCCTCGCCACCGTAAACCACACAAACTCCCTGACATCCTTACCCAAGAAGAGATACAAGCCCTTTTTAACGTCTGCGACAACTTGAGAGATAGATGTATTCTTATGACCCTCTATGGTGCAGGACTTCGCCTAAGCGAAGTGGCTTCCCTTAAAGTAGCAGATATCCATAGCGATAAAATGCAATTGTTTATTCGAAACGCCAAAGGCAGCAAAGATCGATATGCCCTACTTTCTCAAGCCAATCTTGAGATGCTTAGAGCTTACTGGAAGGCTTATCGCCCCAAAGAGTGGCTTTTTTACAGCAGGAATCATACTGGTACACACATGACTCCTAAAGCAATAGAGAATCTCTTTAAAAAATATGTAAAGAAAGCTAAGATTACTAAAAAAGTGACAGTCCATACTATGAGGCATAGTTTCGCCACTCATCTATTAGAATCCGGCACAAGTATTTACCACATCAAGCAACTACTCGGTCACTCAAATATCAACACGACCTGCGTTTACTTGCATTTGGTTAAGATTGAATCTCTTAACGTAACCAGTCCCCTTGATCAGATAACTGAATCGGAAAAAGCCAATGGCTGAGGTTCAAGATATCTTCCTAAATTACGGCAATAGTTTTCGAACCAAACACAAACTCACTCTTATGCAGCATAAAGCGATGTCGGCCATTCAAAAATGCAGAACATCACAGTTAGGCGGTCATAAGGAGGTTTGTGACAGTTGTGGGCATACCCGAATTTCCTACAATTCTTGCCGCAACAGGCACTGCCCTAAATGCCAAGCTCTTGCCAAAGAACGCTGGATTGAAAACCAGAAAAGCAATCTACTCAATGTTGGATACTTCCATGTGGTATTCACTATCCCTGATACGCTCAATTTACTGGCCTATCAAAATCAAAAAGTAGTCTATACCCTTTTGTTTAAGGCCGCTGCTGAAACTCTTACCGAATTAGCTGCTGACAAAAAATATCTCGGTGCAAAGATTGGGTTTTCAGCTGTTCTGCATACATGGGGACAAAACCTCATGCACCACCCGCATATTCACTGCATTGTACCCGGCGGTGGATTATCTTCCATCGGAAAATGGGTGAATAGCAGAAAGAAATTTTTCATCCCGGTTAAGGTATTATCCCGCAAGTTCAGAGGTAAGTTTTTGTATTACCTTAAACAACTCCACAACCAAAATAAGCTTGAATTCCACGGCAGTCAGACCTATCTTGCCGACAATAATGAATTTGAAACGTTGCTCTCCTCTCTCTACTGCAAAGAGTGGATTGTTTACTGCAAACCACCATTTAAAAATGCTGCTTGTGTTGTTGAATACCTGGGTCGTTATACTCACCGAGTGGCTATATCCAATAAGCGCATCGTTAGTATTGAAAAGGATGTTGTTTCCCTCAAATGGCGGGACTATAAGGATGACAATAAGCATAAGGTGATGACGCTTTCCGCCGATGAGTTTATCCGTAGATTTCTTATTCATATCCTACCGAGCGGCTTTATGAAAATCAGACACTACGGCTTGCTGGGCAATCGTAATAAGACGACCAAACTGAAGATTTGCAAACAACTTACCCATACGCCTCTTTTAACTCAAGAAAAAGCATCTACGCTTCAACTCATCCAGAAGCTTACCGGAATAGATTTATCTAAATGCCCTATCTGCGGCTCGGAAAAACTCAAACGATTTATGAGCCTGGGTAAATCTCCCCCTATCAGTATCCAAATTGAATGTATTTAAGAAATTGCCCTGTCATGGGGAGGGGGAATCTATGTCTATTTCACCAAAGTCTAACGTTGCCCCTGATACATTTTGTTGTCGAGTTTCCCTTTAGGTCATATAAATAAGACAGGAGATGAGATATTCAATCCCCATAGCAAAGTCACCCATTACCGCGGTTTCGTGCAATGTAATTATCCAAAGTTAGGTAAGTAGCATCTCCACCAAAACCTGCCTTCTAATTTACTCAAACTCTGATTCGGGTTTGAGCTTTTTTGCGCCCTAACTTCGGATAATTTGCTAGACATTAAGGCACGCTTTTCAAACTGATTCCCGATACAATACCCTATCATAAATTCCCATTTTAATTTTCTCCCTAAAAAATGAAAGCCAACATCCCTAAAGATGCTGGCACAAGTTGATTACTATAATAATTCATCGTAAATTGACAAAATCCTCTATTTGTGTCAATACCCTTGCTACTCTACTATATAACCGTGGGCACTTCCATAAATCTATCACTGACACCTGTTAATATAATTGACTTGGTTTGTGCGTTATATTCCACCTGCGAGCCCAGGGTTTCGCTGACAAACCGCAGTGGTACAAAGGTGCGGCCGGGCGGCAGTACTACCGGAGCACAATCAATTGTTTGGGATTGGCCGTCTACCAACACACGATTGGAATTTAAGGTGATGGTAATGGTTCTGCCACCATTTAATATAGTCACCTGTTGGGTAGCGGCGTCCCACTGTACATCCGCGCCCAATGCTTCACTGACAAACCGCAGTGGCACCAGTGTGCGCCCGGCCTTTTGGTCCACATAGGGGGCGGCATCCAGGGTGTATGGGCTATTGTTAACCGATGCCTGTATTTGCCCGATGGTCAGGGTAATAACCCGTCTCTCCTCTGCCGGTACGCTGAACACGGTAAACTTGGTCAGGTGGTTGACCCGGGTTACGGCATACCATGTGCCGTTTTCCTCTACGTGTTCAGTTTTAAGTTTTACCCACTGGCCCAGTGTTTCGTCGTAATAATGGATGGCCGGGTATTCGCCTTCCGCTGCTTTAGCCGGGTCATAGGCTATTTTTATGGTGATGGTATTATCGCCGAATTGCCTTTCCCCGCTGGTGGTAATCTCGTATACGTCGCTGGCCATCTTTACGCGCAGTCCTGCAGGCACCACTTTAGTTGCCTCGCTGGTGGTAAGTTTAGTAATACTCACTGTGGCTTCAGCAGGCAGAGCATCGGGCGGAATATCGACAGTTACCCTATCAAGGCTGACTGTACCGCCGCTATCCGACTTGATACTTTCGTTCGTGCCATCGGCGGGAGGAGTTACATTACCACTATCCCTGCCACTGCCACTGCTTCCACCCGAAGAGGCAGCGCGCCGGACGGTTATTACATATTCTTCGGTGGTACTGTTATCCTGGGCCGTAACCAATACGGTAATGGTGTTGTCACCCACATTCAAAGCAATGGGCCCGGACTGGCCTCCGTATATTGGTTGGTTATTTATTTTAACCGTGGCCGCACCATCTTGGGGGGTGGCTGTGACTGTTAAACTGCTTACCCCGTTAGGTACGCTAGCCGTATAAGATGTTACTGCCGGGTCAAAGGCCGGTGTCAGCGTGCCGCTGCTGATAACAAGACCGGCCAGGCTGGCAATGCTGGGCAAATCATTGTCCGTGACCTGCACCACAAGGTCAGGTATCAAAAATCCGTTATAGTCGGGGTCAGGGCTGTAGACCGCATAAGTGACCGTTCCCGTATGTGCAAATTCCACGGTATTATCATCAACCGCCGTCACGGTGACACTTTGCAGGACATTCCAATTGCCCGGGGCAAATATAACCGTTTCCGGGGATACATCAACATCCCGGTCACCGTAAACACTGACTGTTACGCTATCTGCCGGCCTGGTTGTCAACACCAGGTCAAATATATCGTGTCCGCCTGCTTCTGACACCTGTGTCGAGCCGCTGCTTTGGATGATGCTGATGCCCGGGGAGTCGTTATCCATGATAGTAACTGTAACGTCAGCCATATCGTAATTGTTATATTCCGCATCTGCGCTGTAAACACTGTGGGATACCGTTGCCGAGTGCGGCCCCTCGGCCACATCGTTATCGAAGGCGGTTACAATTACCGATTGAGGCACACTGTAGTTTGCCGGCGTAAAGGTAAGGCTATCATTATCTAACTCCAACTGGCCACCGCAACTTGCACTTATTACTACATCGGCCGTTGGCTGGGATACAATCGCTACTTCGTATTGCATGCTTTGGCCTTCAACGGCGCTGCCGGAAGTAGGCGTGACCGTGATTCCCGGTTCAAATGTAACCTGGACGGTTTGGGTAATATATTGATTGTCCGTTTGGTCGTAAGCGGTATAGGTTACCGTCTCGGCCCGGTCGCTTTTTACTGTAAACTCTGCTTTGCCTTCTGCGCTTGTGACAGAGCTTGTCGGGCTGATGATAGAGCTGCCGCTGCCCTGGTCCAAAGTGATGGTATGCCCGGCCAGGGGGATGGCGTTTACGTTTTTAACCACCACGGTAATGGTTGCAGTGGCCGTGCCGTCGGCCGCAACCGAGCCGGTGGTAAACGACATGCCGGAGGTGTCGGGGTTTATAACAGTAGGCTCGATGCTAAAATCGAAGGTACCGCTTACGCTTCCACCGGCGCCGTCGGTAACCGTAAAGCTAAAGCTGTCGGCGGTAGTTTCACTGTTATCATGGGTATACGTTACCAGGTTATAGTCAATATCCAGCTGGGTAAAGGTGCCTCCGGCAGGTATGGCCGAGCCGTTATTGTAAAGCGTACCACTGGCCGGTGCTATGTTTATTGTGTAAGTTAACTGGCCCGGGTTATTGTCGGCATCACTGGCGGCCAAATAATCATTGCCAATGGTGACTGTGTTTCCGCCAGCTAAGGCAAGTTCCTGGTTGACCACAATCACAGGGACATCGTTTACCGGGTTTACTGTTATGGCAAAAGTTGTGTTCGAGATATTGCCCCCTGTTCCGTCAGTTACTGTAAAGGTAAAACTGTCGGCGGGGGACTCACTGCCGTCGTGGGCATAGGCCACCCGGTTGTTGTCGATATCGTTCTGGGTAAAAGTGCCGCCGGTCAGGGGGCTGTCGTTTAACATCAAACTACCATTTGGCGGTTGGCTAACTGTATAAGTTAATTGGTCTGCTGTGTTGTCCGGGTCGCTGCACCCAAGCATTGTATTGGTCAGGGTAACGGTTGCTCCTTCGTCCAAGGTAGCGCCTGTATTAGCTGTCAACATGGGTGCATCGTTGACCGGCATAACTGAAACGGTAGCCGTAGCAATGGGCCCGAAGTATCCATTTATGTCCCTAGCCTGGGCGGTGATGGTCCAGCTGGTGGCGTCAGGGTCTTCGGAAGTATTGTTATATGTCAGTTGGCGCAAAAGGGCCTGGTAGTCAGTCGCTGTAGTAACGCCGGTCATGGTGATGCGGGTTGCCGAGTTATAGGTTATGGTGATACCGCTTACAACATCACCGTTATCATACCCACTTATGTTAATACTTTCCGCCGTGCCATCTTGGGGATTGGTTAACTGAATAATTAGCTGGTTTAGATTGTCATTGTCCGGATCACCAATTGTGGCATCAGGCGCTACGAAAATGGAACCGCCACCTTCTGTAAAAGATGCGCTGGTATCGCTTGAACCACCGTCGCCTCCCAGGTCTGTAATTGGAGCAGTGACTATCGCTACCATACTGTTTGCAATATTGGAAATAGATTCTCCATCGTCAGCATAGACGGAAATAGTCCGGGTTCCGGTAAAGATAAAAGCCGGGTTAGCAGCGTTATGATAGACAATACCGCACAGGATGGTTTCGTAAGTGGCAGGTGAAGCAGCACCCGTTATGGATAACATCCCGGTACCGGCATTGTAACTAACAGTCAGGCCGGCAGCCGCTGCGGTTGCACTGGCGTTAAGCGAAAGGCTTTCGTCTGCACTATCCGGGGTCGCTTCAAGCACGGCCGTAAGGGATACAATATCATCACCCAAATCCATTTCGGTGAGGGTGGCGTCTGGGCTGATATTCACTGCATACCCGCCGGCACAGAAGATGGCAGAGGAACTATCACTCCCTCCTGGACCGTTAAGATCCAGTGACGGAGGATCATTGGTTGGCGTAACAGTCAAGGTGACATACGCGGTCTGTGAATCCTTGGCTCCGCCGCTACCGGTGTTGCCCTTGTCGTTCATTAAAGCACCAAGGGTTACACTGTCAATCATATTTTGGGCGGTGGTGTAAGTAAGGCCGCCTGCAGCAATAAAGCTGTTAATGTCGGCGAGTTTACCGGTTAAGGTCCGTGTCGTTGACGTGCCGCCTACGGTTACCTCGCTTGTTGATACAGCTGATAGCGTACCAGAGTCCACCGTGAAGGTGGTTGTTAATTCACCTGACCACGCATCCACATCGGCAAAAGAGATACCGGTGATCGGGGATGCAATATCCTCTGCTACGGTAATACTAGCCGGTGCGGTCACCGCGGGTGCGTCGTTAACCGCCTGTACATCTATGAGTATGGTGGTGTAGTTGCTCAATGCTGTGCCGTCGCTTACTCTAAATCCAAATTCGGCGTAAAATGGGTCGTGGGCGTCTGCTGCCGGAGTGAATGTCAAAAGCCCGGAGTTAATATCCGACACGCTGATACTATCTCCAGCGCTAACAGCCACACCATTTAGGGCCAAAGTGCCGGCACCAGGCAATAAATCGATAAGAACCGATTG
This sequence comes from Peptococcaceae bacterium BRH_c8a, assembly GCA_000961575.1. GTDB lineage: Bacteria > Bacillota > Desulfotomaculia > Desulfotomaculales > Desulfallaceae > BRH-c8a. The sequence goes on along the minus strand of LADP01000009.1, from coordinate 14,498 downwards.
CAGAGTGTCGCCCGTATCCACGTCGGTAAAGTTAAAGTCTGCCGCCGTAAAAGTATAAGTACTATCTTCAATTACAGTAATTGTATTAAATGACGTCACGGGCGGGTCGTTTACTGAAGTAACCGTCAAGGTTACCGTACCGGTATTTGCTGAGTACGCTGATGTGCCGCCATTAGTTGTAGTATTAACGGTCTGGGGAGTACCAGTACCTGAGGCAGTGCCGACTGTTTGATCCCAGGCCCTAAAGGTACAACCTGCAGTCTCACCGTTTTGTCCATCCGGCACATAGCGGAGCCAGGTAGTAGCACTCAGCAAAAGCGCGCTGGTATCGGAAACACTGCCCACATCCGACCAGGTCGAGGGTTCCGTAGAGTACTGCCAAGTGCCATTACCGTTCCATGCGGTTATAGCAGCACCTAGAGGATTACCGTCCACATCACTGCCGCTCAGGTCAGGCATAATGGTAGAAACACGAACTCCCGTGGAGGTAGTATCCTCATCAGTTGGATCAAGCGTGTAGGTTCCGGCAACGGTGGGTGCATCGTTTACCGCTGTGATATCAGCATTTACGCTACCGAGGGTGACATCTGTCCCGCCGCCGCTTCCACTATTACCGCCATCGTTGGCAACTAAAGTAATAGTATCGGCATCGTTGCCATATAAGTTTAATGCCCCCTGGTATTGGATGTTGCTAACGGTATTAAGAAATGTATCTATATTTGCCGGTGTACCGGTCAGCGTCAGTATAGAAGTGCCCGATCCACTTACGGTTACGCCACCACCGCTGGCCGAGGTGATAGTGCCACTATCGGCAGTCAGTGTCAAAGTAACAGGGTTAGCACCGGCGTCAACATCGCTAAAGGTGGTTACTGATAAATCCAGGTTGCTTGCGGTATCCTCAGTAACTGTCACATCTGCAGGTAGGCCTGTAATGGTCGGGGCATCGTTTACGGAAGCAACCGTCAAGGTTACCGTGCCGGTATTTGCTGAAAACGCGGTTGAGCCACCATTGGTCGTTGTGTCCGCCTTGTCGCCAGGGACACCTGAAGTCTGGTCCCAGGCCCGGTAGGTGATGGTGACTGTTTCGCCGTTGGTGCCGTCCGGAATATATCTGATAGAATCGGTAGAACGGAGCAGAAGCGCGCTGGTATCGCTTACGGCTCCCACCGCGGACCAGGTGGATCCGTCAAGAGAGTACTGCCAGGTGCCATTACCTGTTACGGAACTGATAGCAACACCGGAAAGAGCGCCCGGGTCGGGGTCTGTAACAGAGCCAAGGTAATCAGAAATCAATATTGGACTGGTAGTTGTATCCTCGTCGGTAGAACCCATACTAGGCGCGGTGACGTCTAATGAGGGAGCAGTGTTGAGCAGGACATCGACGATTTCAATTGAATAGTCTTCAGCCTCTCCGAAATCGAACGACCCGGCATTTGGCGGGAAAGCAGTAATATCCGTACCCCAGATGACAACCCTCATTCTTGTAGTTGTGATAGCAGCATCGGCTGGTACTATAATGCTTATCTGGGAATTTAGTTGAGTTGATAAATTCCCTGCAACTTCAAAAGCTTCCCCGGCATCATTAAAATCGCCGTCGTGGTTCCAGTCTATCCAGGCTTTTATATATTGAGGATAAGCAGGGTCAATAACTTCAGTTGGGGGGTTAGTTACTATAAGGTCATATGATTGACCTCTCGTTACAGATGTGGTAACTGCCGTATAATCCCCGTATCCACCGCTTTCAGCCACAGTGGTATTGTTTATTGTATTGAAGGTAACGTTTGTAATATAGTCCCATGTTTGGTCAAACCCGTTTATGTCCGGATACACTATATCAACAATTATTGAAAACACTTTGGCGAAATCATAAGTGCCGTCGTTGGCATTGACTCTTATTGAATAAGTTCCCTGGCTCAGAACGCCGGCGGAACGAAGCTCGTTACCAACGATTTGGAAGGAAGTATTATCAGTAGAACCTTCTCCGCCAACTAAAGTTAATGTATGTGTATCTGTTGTATTAAAATCGGTAACAGAAAAAGTGCCTATTGGTGTACCGGAAGGGGAATCGGGAACAAGGATGTTATTACTCAAAGTAATATCCGATGGCGCTACCGGCATGGCTATGCCTTCTACATCAATATTGGCAAGCTCTGCTTCCCCTGCCGTTGTAATCGTTTTTCCGTTTACACCGGTATTACTTGTCATAATCCATCTTAGATAGACTGAATTAACGTTGTCACAAGTTGCAGGCAGCTGCAGATCAGTTTTGGTAACAACTTCACCCCACCCGTTGCCCAAAACAGCAGCGCCGCCTGTAACATCATAATAATTCACATCATCTAAACTGTACTGCAGTTTAAAATCCCTGGGGCCGATATTAGTACCGTTAAAATCATCGGATGTTTGGGCATAAGAGATTGTAATATTAGTAAAATTTATGGTTTTAACTTCAATTTTAAAGCCTTTTGTTCCCGCACCATCCGCCCAATTGTTTGCATAAACATATAAATAATTTGTACTCGAATAACTAGAAGAGGATGGTGCTATGGCGCCGGTTCCGCCAAATGTTGATACTGACCTTCCAATATTATCGCCATAGCCGGTTGCACTGTTGTTATTAGTGGTCATCTTCCATATCGAGGATTCGGCAGCTTGAGCTCCTTGAGGCAGGATAGTCATCACTAAGAGAATAAAAGATACAAATAAAGCAAAAGCCAAGCTATTAGTTAGCAATCCTTTTATATTTTTAGTTAAATAATTCATAAACATAAACGCCTCCCAAATAAATCCTTTTTAATGATTAAAGCCAAATATTCAACAAATAATTACATAAACCTCTAATTAATTGTAATGATGAGGCGATTAAATAGATATCTCCGGGTTAGCAACATCTTTTTTAATTATTAGACACAATATGTATCAAAAATTTCGGCATTAAAATTTGAACATTTGCCTGGGGCCTATATGCTCCCCCAAGGTAGACAGATGAAATTAAAACCTCTACATATTTGTGTCTAAAATATAAGGCACCGGAAAAAATAGCTATATTAAAAAACTTAACTAGGTCAGGCCTCTGTACAGGTTCACCAAAAGGCATGAGACCAACTTTACAGGTCTTTTTGGGGAGATGTACTATTTGAAACAAAAAGCGGCTTATCCAAAGTAAAAAGGTTTACGAAAAAGCCCGCAATCTCTTGGTATGCAAGGGATTGCGGGCTTTTTATTTTTGCCTATGGTTACGGAAAGTACGTTTATCCAAAGTCGACGCTTCAAGAGATGGATGAACTGTTCCGCCGGGAGCTGGATAAGCACTTCCCCGGGGCCAAAGTGGAGTACCTGGTGTAGGCAACAACTCGGTGCAAGTATCATTTATTGCAAATTTTTCTTGTTGAGAATCCAAAAATGGCACAAAAACATAACTATATTTTATCGGTCGATATTTAAATACGGAGAAGTTTTTACTTTCTCTACTTCCCATTCATTAACTAACCTTATCGTTTTATCTTCCTTTGTTAATAAGTTATCAGTTATCCAAGCCCCTGACACTTAAACTTCTTTATGGATAATTTTCTTTATGATTTGGTATATTTTGTGATTCATTTAATATAACAATTCATTTAGTCAAGAAAGCTTAAAGGGGTGTATCTTGTTATGGTCTTTTGTTTTTTTGAATAGAATTACAATAAAGTCGTTAATCTCTTGCTCCGAACCGATATTAACTAGACTAACGGCAATATTATAACCGGGGAAAACCTCACGTTTATTAATCGATGACACCGTTCTGACGCAGATTCTTAATTTCCAGAGGGGTAAGACCAAGTTCCTTCGTTAAAATCTCTTCGGTATGCTGACCTAAAGTAGGAGGAGCTTGGCGAATATCAGGGGGCGTTTTGGAAAGTTTTCCGGCGAAGGGAACCTGAATTATTTCTTTGTTCAAATAAGGGACCTTGATTCTTTGGATCATGTTCCTGGCACTAAGATGGGGGTCGGAAAGCGCTTCTTTTATACTATTGATAGTTGATACAGGTACGTTTTTGCTAAGTAAATCCAACCAATAATCTCGGGTATTGCTAAGAAAAATATCGGTTAATATCTTGTGTAAAGATAAACTGTTTTGGCACCTCAAAGAATCGCTTTTAAATTTTTCATCCTCCAACAGATCAGGTCTACCAATCACCTTGCAAAAATTCTCCCAAAATGGTTCTTCAATTATGCCTAGGGCGATTTTTTTTCCGTCACCGGTAGTGAAAATATCATTGGTGGCCCTGATGTGGTCGAAAACCTGTTCCGGTTCCTCGTTTAGTTCTAAACCCATCCCTCCGAAACGAGTGCTTGCCCATGAAAATACGCAATCGGTAATGGATATGTCAATAAATTGACCTTCACCGCTTTCCCGCCGATGGTATAATGCCGCCAGGATGCTTACGACGGCGTACATGGCAGCTGCTAGATCTCCCACGGGCAATCCGCTTCTTGCCGGAGGTAAGCCAACCTGTCCTGGAATACTCATTACCCCTGTAAGGGACAAATAGTTGATATCATGACCGGGATCCAGCTTATATGGGCCGTATTGGCCGTAGCCGGACAATGAGCAGTAAATGACTTCCGGGTTATGTTCAACTATCGTATTATAATCAATCCCAAGCCTACAAGCTACTCCCGGTCGAAAGCCTTCCACCAGGACATCGCTCTTTGCCGCCAGGTCCTTTATTATTTCTTTTCCTCCGTCTTTTTTTAGGTCAATTGCTAAGCTGCGCTTGTTCCTATTAACGGAATAATAGGCCCCCGGCAGCATTTCCCTGGCATAGTCACCCCGTCCCTTTTCCTCGACCTTAATGACATTCGCCCCTAAATCGGCGAGAAGCAGAGTACAAAAGGGACCCGGCAATAATCGTGTAAAATCTAGAATCTTGATATTATCTAAAACACCCATTTTTCACCGTCCATTCTGGTTATGGGGCCGAGACAAGGCCGGCCATTTTATCAGTCCAACCTTAATAACTCCCGGGCAATGATTAGCCTTTGGATCTGGCTGGTACCCTCGACGATTTGAGTCATTTTGGCGTCCCGCATCATTCGTTCCACTTTGTAATCCTGTATATAACCATAGCCGCCAAGGATTTGGACGGCGTCGGTGGTAACTTTCATAGCCGTATCAGCCCCAAAACGTTTAGCCATAGAAGCGTACATTCCGACCGGGAACCCTTGGTCCTTACGCCACGCGGCATAGCGGACCAACCAGCGGGCGGCTTCAATTTCCGTAGCCATGTCGGCCAGCATAAACTGGATACCCTGGAGAGAAGCTATAGGGCTACCGAAAGCATTTCTCTGCCGGGCATAATCCCTGGCTATTTCAAAAGCTCCCTGGGCGATGCCTACCGCTAGGGCGCCGTTAGTGACACGGCCACCCTCCAGTGCCTTCATCAGCATGGAAAAGCCTTTATTCTCAACTCCCCCTAAAAGGTTGGAAAACGGCACTGCGCACTCTTGCAGGACCACTTCACAGATGTGTGTACTACGGACCCCCATGGTTTTTTCTACCTTCGGTACTGACAGTCCATAAGTGCCTTTGGGTACGACAAAGACGCTGATTCCACGGGGACCCGCAGCCTGATCTGTTTTTGCTGCAATGACAATGACGTCGGCCACGTCGGCATTTGTGATAAAACATTTTTGGCCGTTGAGGATATAATGGTCTCCATCCAGATCCGCCCTTGTGCGGATCTGGGAGGCGTCGGAACCTGCCCCAGGCTCAGTTAGCCCGAATGCTGCCAGCATTTTCCCGGCAGCAAGGGAAGGTAGCCACAGGCGTTTCTGCTCCTCGGTTCCATTACGGTAAATAAGTTCAAGGACCATATTGTGAATGAAGATAAAGCCCATGGCCCGATGGAGCCGCCCCAGTTCCTCAGCCACCAAAACGGCCGAAACGCGATCCAAACCGGTCCCACCGTACTCTTCGGAGCAATACATCCCTGCAAATCCAAGCTCGGCCATTTTATCAAAAATACTCCTTGGTAGGTATGCATCTTCCTCCCACTGATCGGCGTAAGGTGCCACTTCTTTTTCGGCAAACCGACGGGTTACCAACTGGATTTGTACCTGTTCTTCAGTTAACTGAAACACCAGGCCTCACTCCTTTAACGTATTGTGTGTTAACCAAATAATCAGATATATAAATGGTCGGGATCAATTTTTTTGCGCAGCAGATCCAGTACATCAGCAGATGGAGGCTCAGCCTCCACTGCCCCGGACACATCCACGGGAAAGCCAGTCTGTTCCGTAATCTCGGCGAGTGAAACCCCAGGGTAAAATTCACTCAAATACATTAGCTTGCTTTGGCCATGGAAACGCATAATACCTAATGTGGTGACCACTGCGGAAGGACCCTTGTCTTCCGGTAGACCTGCTTTCTTCCGGCCTCCCGGCCCGTCTATCCAACCAGGGCTGGTAACGTAATCCACCTTCTCAATAAACCGCCTCTTTTCATGCCGCATTACTATAACTGTGTTGAGACAGGAAGCGATTCCGTTCGCACCTCCGCTGCCGGTTAATCTGGTAATGGGGCAGTGATAGCCGCCAATACAGGTGGAATTAAGATTGCCATAAGGATCTATCTGAGCGCCCCCAAGAAATCCAAAATCAATTTTATCCTTATATTTCAATAAAAATCCGCAGTACCGGTAACGGGGCCACCAAACCGAAGCATGGTATGCGAAACGGGTGTCTGAAACCCCACCGGGTAGTTCTTCCAAATGGCCGTCAATGATCCCGGTCTCGGAAATAATTACGGAATTAGGAGCGGTGGTCAGTTTAGCTAGGGTAGCCCCAATTAGAGGCAATCCTGTGCCTGCGATACAAATCATACCGTCCTTTACTTGGCGGGCCAGTGCCACCGCCATCATTTCCCGCCTGGTGTATATACTTTCATATTTCATGGCCGGACATTTCTCCTCGGCAAGTTATTGACATAGTTTTTTTCCCCTACCTTGAGCTTTTTCAGTAACTCAAAACCGATCTTTTTTATATAAGCCCGGTGGTCTGCCAGGGAGTATACATATTCATCTAAAAATCGAACGAATAGAGTATCGTCCCGGCTGACAGCGTCGTAGAGATATAAAAACTCAGGGTCGTAATCGTAGTAGTTGGTACATTGCGTGGGGTGGGCACCATAAGGAAGATGGACTAAGGCGTCCGGGATTAGACCCGGGATTTGGTTCTGCCAGGGTTCCCGTCGGAGTTCATCCGGATCCACCAGTTCCTCACAACTTACAATAAGAAACCGGGCGGCCATGGCCAGGTCTACATCAAGAAAAGTGGGTCCTTCAATACGGACCGTGCCATCAGGGGCGGCCTTCTGGACGTGGATGAGACCCGTGTCTATCTTGGGTGTCGGTAAATAAACCAATTTTTCCCCGAGGTTAAAGGGGTTTTCTCGGATTAAAAACTTGGCTGGCGGCAGCTTGGGGTCCTCTTTATATTTTTCCGTCGGAATTCCCCACTGGGCTTCCAAGTCTGAGCCCATAAGCAGGTGCGGTACAGAGATAAAGGGCAACCCCAGGGCGGCCGCATGAAACCGTAGTGGCTGGATGTCGGAGCTATAGTCCTCGAACTCTATTTCTCCCCGTTCGATGGCTCTGCGAAAGCGTCGCCCTATCTTTCCGAAGGCTGCATTGGCAAGATAGGCATTGACGATTAGCTTTACACAACCGGCTCCAATCAGCAGATCAGTCTCCCCACCACCGGAACCGCTTCCTTCAATGTATAAATTTTTTTTCCCCTGTCGGACGATCTCACGCACTAGGGCATAAGGCTTTCTGTTTATGGTAAAGCCGCCAATGGCAATGGTATCACCGTCGTGAACCAGTCTCCGGACGGCTTTCTCAAGAGACATTAGCAATTCAGCCAAGGTATTTCCCTCCATAACCAAGCTATCCGGAATTATAGTAGAAGGATTGCATAATGTGTGTCAGTATGGCTTCCTTTATAAGACTGCCCGAGTAGGAAATAAGTTTTGGTATGATTACTCGAACCACCGGAATTCCTACATCGGGGTGGGTCAAATCAACCGCTATTACCTCGATCCTCCTTTTTTCAAATTCCGACAGGTAAAGTTCCAGATCAGTTTTTATGTCACTGGCCGACTGGTTGGGTATATCATTTATACAGGTCATACAACCGTTCCTGGCTCGGCCGTGCTGCACCATTCTCTCAGGGTTAAAGCGCCTCCACACCTTTTGCCTAACCTTTTGTTGTTCCATTTCAGTCAACGCTCTCAAAAGACCGGCTTCAGGATCTAGGCTGGTGCCCGAGCCCCCGAAAAACCGGCGTTTATTATCTAAGTAGCAGGTGAAAGCGGTATAAGTGGAAATGTCTGTTCCCAGCTTATTGTTTGCTACCTTGAAGGCAAAAACACTTTTTGCGGGCAGAACCTCACGTATGAATTTTTGAATATGCGGGCTACCAGCCATGCTAAAATCGATAACATTCATATTCTCTGGGTCTTCTAGGTTGAAGGTCTGGTATAACGCATCTCTTTCAATGATCTCAGCAATCCCCTGCAATAGGGCTTCTTCAATAGTGTTTCCTGCTGCGAGCCCCCCTGTATCATTGAAGATAAAGGAAATGTTCTCAGCCGACATGTACGGATAGAAGACCATTGCGGCCGGTACGAGTATGGGCTTGTTTCGGACAAGCGAGTAGCCCCAAGTCCATTCCCGACAGACATGGCTAAGGTCCTGAAAGCACATACGTTCTCTGGCCCTGCAGTATAAGCATTTAAGGGGGAGGGTTGGGAAGCTGAATTCAAAAGGGTTAACGGCGATGTTCCGAACATCCTCATATTCACCACGGAGCAACGGTTGGTGGCTGAATCTCTGTCCACAGAACCTTTCCACGGCTTCCATCATGGCGCTTGCCTTCGACTGCTCAGCGGTCATCCCCTTGCCATAGTTTTCCCGGACGGGGTTGTTCAATGGGGTAGGCGGAGAGGACCAAAGGAAGAGGGCACGATGGCACTTCGCCCGGTCAAAAGCATTGTTGACCCTGTAAATGGGCACCCCATCAGTATAGAGTGGGTTGATCAAATCCACGGTATTTATGCCTATTTTTTGGTTGACGGCACTTACTCTCTTCACCGTTTCCGCCGGCAGTATCGAATAGCTTCCGGTTTCTCGGTAGCACACCATTCTGCTTTTAAGCGCTATCCCTACCTTATCCGTAACGGTAGATTCCTTTCCCTGCTCTTCCATGAATTATTTACCTCCCCTAACGAACCGAGCCATATTAACGGATATTCTTTCTCGGTATTAAAGGCCAACCCTGACCAGAGGGCAGCTCACTGGCTTGGACCCCCATGTTGTTCTCTGAGAGTAACCGTATTTATCGCGTTCGAAAGTCACAGTCTGAAGCGAGCACCCATTAGGGTTGTCGCACGATTCACATTCCACGCACTGCTCGGCCACAAACCCAGAGGTGAAGGGGCAGACCGAAATGCAGTTAGAACAAGCGGTTCCGTTTTGCTGCCAGAACTGCAGGCAGTTTTCCGGTTCTAAGTACCACTTATTCACGCCTGGGTTGTTGTTCTCGCAAACCGGCTCAAAGCTCTGTTTATCAAAGCTGATTGATCCGGACGGGCATTTACTGGCGCAAAGCAAGCACTGCTTGCAAAAATCAGTTATCCCATAATCAATGGGCTTATCGGGGATTAAAGGCATATTAGTGAGAACCTTGCAAAGCCTCACGCAGGGGCCGTATTCGGGGGTTATTAGAAGTCCGTTTCTGCCAATTTGGCCAAGTCCGGCGTCAATCGCCAGGGGGATACTCAGAGCGGTATCGTTCATACATGGTATGGCAACGTAACCCAGGGACCGGATAAATTCAGCCATTGAGATTGCCAAAATTCCCATACGAGAGTAACCTATTTCCGCAGCCGTGCTGGCCAGAACCGCCGGGGAGGTAGTGATAAAATCTATGTTCATGGCTACCGCCATTACAATAGATTTATCTACCGAATTGGGAATAATAAATTTATCATCGGTCTCTGTTGGCTCAGTAACCTCTTCAAAGACTATGGGTTTGATCTTTAAATTCAACGAAGTATCCTCCCGAAAAAGATCCTCAAAAGCAAAGGATTTGCACGAAATATCCTCAGAATATACCCATCTCTGGTCAAGTCCAGCTACGCCCACAAGGTCACTCCCATAGACTCTGGAAGCAAACTTAGCCAGTTCTGTTAGCCTATCTGGTTCCATTTCGATTGGGTTTTCTGACAATAATTCAGGTATAAACAAGGGGTTCCATTTAAGAAACTGGCTGTTGGGCATTCCATATGTGCCTAGGATCATGTTCAGGGCGTTGCCACCAAAGTCTAGGGCGTAGTCCAACCGCGATTTGCCCTTAGTGTTGCTTAGTATGTTGAATCCAGCTTGGGCTAACATTTTGCCTACCCAGAACATTGTCCCCGTCTGACCGGTATCCTTTTGCCCCAGAGTTACAAAGGACTGCTTATGTACAGGGAACCTTCGGTAAACACGTTCATCGATTTCGTAAACAGGTTTTTCTACATTAAAGGCTGATCGAGGGATCATCTTTCTACCTCCCTAATAGGTATTTCATTAAGGCTGGCAGGAGGAGTTTATCCCTTGCCAGCCCTTTAATCAACTGACTGATCCCCCAGCCTGTTTTCGCTTCATTGTTTTGTATTGGTGATCCTTTTTTTCAAGCAAGGCCCACAGATCTGACTTCATCTGGGCCAGATAATGTTCTGGAACTCCTCCATACCAAGTCTCTTTATTGTGGACTTAAGTGGCTTGCCGGTTTTTTCCTCCCAGCCTAGCGTTTTATAATACTCGCGTACCCAGCCCTCCAGGTAAGGGGCGATGCTCTTGCCTGCAGCAGGTCCAGCATCCGGGGGAGCGGGGTCACTTAACCGAGGAGAAACCTTGAGGTCATCTTCAGCCGTCAGTCCCTGGCGCATGTTGAATATTCTCTCCAAGGTTAGGGTGCGTTCTCCGACCTCCCAAGCCTCTTGCGGGGTGAAGTCCTCCCACCCTGTAACGGCAGCTAAGGCTTCTGATTCAAACTTAAGAATCCCGGGAATTCCCCAAGTAGCAAACCAACAACAGCCGACACAGTCCTGCAGCATTTTCACGATACCAGTGAGAGCTACTTCTTTGCCTTTTTCGAAGGGGCTAAGTGGATCAGTCTTTTCTGGGTATCCTGCATCTGCCTCGGGGGTCCAGCAGTCAGCTCCCGGCGGCGGCCAGCCCGCTCCACCACCAACAACCTGACCCAGGAGACATCCCCAGGCCCTACGCCAATCATGCAGGTTCATGCCTGCACCCTTGATGTGTACACCCGCCTCGGGCAATCCTACCCGACTGGCAGCGTTAATGATTCCATCAGCCAGCCAGTTCCCGAATCCTTCCCGGTGGGCAACCTTTTTAAGCAGTGTTTCCACTACCTTAACATCGCCCCATTTAAGCTCTAGGCCGTCGGTCTGGTCCTTGGTAATCAGACCCTTCTCGTACGCTTCAAAGGCTACAGCCATTGCACAGCCCACGGTGCTTGACTCAAAGCCCAGACGGTCGTTCAGGTCGGTCAGGTACCAGACCTCACCGGGATCGTTGGCCCCCACACCCACAATGGAGGCTGCTCCTTCTTGGTTTTCCCCTCCACCGGATAATGTGGCCACATATCCCTTATATGGCCCAGAAGTGGCTTTCACCTCATAACAGCATGCCACGGGGCAGCGGTAGCACGGAACAGTTTTTATTTCATGAGAAGCCATACCTTTACCGAAGCCAGGAATATCATTGACTAGCCAGTTTTTGGAGGAAAGGCCCACCAAGTTCCGCACTCCTTCATATTCGTCCCGTGGAACTCCAGCTTTGCCAACAATGGGAGAAAGGCCCACCTGGGTGGTTAGCTTAGTCCACTCCCGGGAAGCACTTTTAAGCCTTTCGGCATCCGCAACCGGGGTTTCCGCGCCTGTTCCCTTAACCGCAATCGCCTTTAAAAGTTTTGAGCCCATTACCGCGCCTACCCCGGAGTGAGCGAACAGGTGGTGTTTGTCATTTGCAATAGCTGCACCCATGCACACATTTTCGCCGGCGGGGCCGATGGCTGCCACGCTACAGCCGTCTTCTGAACCACATTCCTTAGACAGACCTAAATCTTCCTTAATCAAGTCTTCTGTGTCATGGGTGTCCTTGTCCAAGAATTTGCTAGCGTCACGCAGTACCACTTTGTCATCGTTGATCCATAGGTATACCCATTTGTCAGATTTACCTGTAATGATTATGCCGTCATACCCTGCACGGCCTAAATGAACTGCAAGCCAGCCGTGGGAGTGAGAACGACCGGCGGTAAATCCGGTATCGGCGTTAAGGGTGGTGATGGTGCAATTGTTTGAAGATGGCACTCTTACACCGACCAGGGGCGCGTTTAGAATTATCATGGGGTTTTCAGGTTCTAGCGCCCCTACTCCTTCTGGCAGCTCCCTCATAAGGTACCAGAGGCCGAGACCGAAGTTACCAAGGTACTTCCTTAAAATCTTTTCGTCTGGCAGACCCTCAGTAGTGATCTTCCCCTCAGTAAGGTCTACCCTAATTATCTTGCCTCGATAACCGCCTTTAATCATTTAACATTTCCCTCCTAATAATATTTTCCTCCAGTCGTGTGCCGGGCTGTTAACTTCGAAATTAAAATCTGTATAAAGTAAGCAATACTAAAGCAAAACAAAAAATCAAGAAATTACATATTAATCACCCCCGTTTCGTTTGACCTAAGAATAACTCCCTAATTCTGAAAATTCCGACAATTGACAACATAATCTATCTTGCAAACTACTTAATTTCCCGGAAATATATTCCACCCAAGTAAAAAGGATATTTTCTCCGCACCTTTCTTTAGCACACCGATGATTCTTTCAAGATCATCTTGGCTAAAACGCACCTCAGGCAAGGCGACGGCTATACTGGCGACCACCTTCCCGGTGTAATTCCTTATCGGCGTACTAATAGAAACCAGTCCGGGGATTCTTTCTCCATTGCTGAAAGCATAGCCCTTTTGTCTGATCTTCATTATCTCTTTTATTAGTGTTTGGGTATCACAGATTGTGGACTCCGTAATTCTTGCTAACCTCGTTCTTTTAATAACTTCATCGATTTCCTGATCTTTCATAAAAGCTAAAAGTATTTTGGCTGATGCACCTGCATAAAGGGGTGACCTTTGGCCAACGTGGACGAAAGGCCGCAAGTCATGGTCGCACTCCACATACGCAAGGCACATCCGCTCATTATCCTTAATAATGTTTAGGTGAATACTTTCAACCAACTCATCCCTTATTTTATGCATTATTGGCAAGGCAACTTCAGTCAACTTCATTTTTTTCAGAACGATACTGCCCAAGTAAAACAGTTTCAAGCCTAACTTGAACTTTTTTGTGTCACTATTCTGTTCGAGGAAGCCCTTTTCTACTAGCTCGCCAACCAATCTACTAACCGTGGACTTGGGCATGTTAAGGGTGGACGAAAGCTCTGTGATTCCGAATTCCACCTTTTCAAAAGAAAAACAATCTATAATATCCAGTGCCTTTTTAACTGAACGAGCGCCCTCAACCAATTTTATACCTCCGTTTGTAAGGTTAATACTGCTTAATGTTCCACATTATGATACAATAAACCATAATATGGATTTTTATCAATTTTATCATAGATTTTTTCCAAAGTAAATAACCCATTTTTTAGCAGGTTAAAATTTTAGGTGAGCCATCAGAATTTAGCAGGGAAGTAAAATCAATTAGCAATATCCCAAAAATTAGTTCATCAACCGTAATAAGTTACACTGAGTGTGCAGACGAGCTGGGACAGGGGCGTGGCCACGGAAGTGATGGCTCTGGAACATAAAAAACCCCGGAAATATTGGTTTTGATATGCTCCCCCTGTGGTAGACAGTTTGAAAAACAAAAACTGTCTACCACGAGGAGGAGCTTTTTTTATGGGTCGCAAAGGCAAAATATCAGGATCAGAAAAGATTGCAACGATTGAAAAATATCTCCGTGGAGAAGATTCATTAAATCATTTAGCCACCGTACTTGATGTTCACATTTCATCTGTCCAACAATGGCTTCAGACTTATCAATCATTAGGGCCAGAAGGACTACTTAGTGCATCCAAGAATAGCGCCTATCCCGCAGAATTAAAAGATGCAGCGGTCAAAGATTATCTGGTTGGCGCTGGCTCTTACATGGAGATATGCAAGCGCTATGGGATTAAATCAACTCGTCAACTACGTCACTGGGTGATGAAGTATACTGGTCATGAGACGTTGAAAAGCTCAGGGACAGGAGGAGTAGCCGCCATGACCAAAGGACGAGCAACAACTTTCGATGAACGAGTTGAAATCGTTAAATACTGCATTGAACATCAATCCAATTATGCTGAAACAGCCCAGAAATTTCAGGTATCCTATCAGCAGGTTTATTCCTGGACAAATAA